>JBCDIL010000007.1:0-171512 GCA_038749025.1 Pseudomonadota bacterium
GCAGCATCGGAATTGGCCGATGACATCGAATCAGGAAGTGGGGCAGCGTTAGTGAGGCTGACTAAGTGGGCGGATCACAACCGGGGAGAATTGGCGCTGTCGCCTAAGGCTTAGGTGCTTTCCAATGACCGGTTGTGGCCGAAAGTAGACGTTCGCGACCTCCGGAAAGCCTTAGCTTGGGTGGTTTTTGTCAGTAATGGCTACTGAGAAAACAGGCAAAACAGTAGCCTGAGGAGAGGCTGTACGCGGTCGTCGAAATTTCATTGAAGCGCATTAACTAGCCGTTGACTTGACGATCGATCGCGATTATCCACCTTGGTGAGCTAATGGATGACCTTTCTTACGTTGATACGGTTCACCACCATGAATAGATGCTGCTCGTTTACTGTAAATTGCGGCGAATTCTTTGAAGCTAAGATTACGGCTCGCCTTCTCTAGACTTTGAAACATGTCTGATACGTTGGACGGCGCCGCTGTTGACCCTTCCGCTGGCTTAAGCAATTCAAACCCCGCATCCGCTTCACGCAATTCCCGATAGACCTCCTCTCGGGTCAATCCTTTCTCGTAAAGTGCGGCCATCAGTTTCCGTAGCTCTTTTACGTCGATTTTCTCAACAGCGAAAATCATAGACTTGCTTTTTATCGCTGCTACGTATTGATGACCCCCTTCTCTAAAGGCGATGTACGATTGGAAATTGACATTATCGGTCAATCGCGCTCGTTGAAACTCCTCGGGTGACCAGACGAAATTATAATCGTCGTACGCCTTCGCAATATCAGACGCAGAGATCACCGTTTCTTCCGACTGTATAGTGAAGTCGCGCAGTCCTGGCTTCCACACCAAAGAGTTTCGCGCCGGTTTGGGTGTTTTATCGGTTTTGTTGGTACGCGGGCGTGGCTTTTCTTCGGTAGCCTTATCGGGCCGCGGGCCCAGCAGCCCGTCAAGAACTTTACCAAGGTCCAAAGGCGGGCTCTTATCCACGGGGTCTGTTGTTGATACTAGATTCATAGTCCCATCGTTGTCACCGCCACGGGCACCAAAAGTAATAGGAATACGAAAGTACCCGTCGATGCAGCGATTCTTAAACTTCGACTTATTGCTTTCACTGTACGTGTATTCAAACTCGTCCGTGCTGCTGGCACACACAGAGGGTATTGGCTGAGGATTGCGCGGTTGGTACGGAAACAGTTTTCGATTAATGGATCTTTGCGAGCTAGCATCGAGTTTTTCGTAAACGCTCTGGTCGTATCGTCCACCGTTCGCTTGTTTTATTGTCCTCATTACATCGGGATCAAAAACTCCATAGTAGATCCACTGATAGTTGTGTAGGAAAACACTGCTGCATTTTCCGGGGGGAAGCTCATAGTGCCCCGAAGCGGTGTAGCCAATTGTCGTAGGGGCTGGGAACCATCCCTCGACGTTCTCGATCAACTGAACAAACATCAGGCTATTCGATGTTTTGTTACAGAGACTGTAGTAGCCAGCGACAGCATTCGGCGCGAGAAAAAGATTGGCAAAAACAATTACTACGGTGATCCATTGCCTATCATTGTTTTTGATCATGGTTGAAACGATCGTATCCGATGCATTGATATCAGGTTTGCGTGTCTCGCCGGCCAGATTACCATGGACAAGCTGGTGGGATTGACTTGCCTGGAATCTAAGGTCCGTCGTTACACGCACACGCTGACCGTCCGCTTCTGGCCGATAGATGACACACTACTTTCTTTCGATATAGCGCCCGCTAGTTAGCCGAAGTGAACGCTCAAACTACTAGAGTTCGCTACATCGCGCGATGAATGACTGTTACCTACGGTAGTACGTCGAAATGAGTTGCTCATACTGAAGCGCAGCGTATGAGATCTCTAAGCCGTTTCTAACCGGATCCATTGTGTGGTCGCAGTGTCGCAAGAATTACGCCAATGGATTGCAATGGGGTCTCGTGGGTCGTTGAATTTTTCCACTGAAACATACGTTGGACTGCTAGTTACCGGTCCGCCGCCGCTGCTGGAAGAACTTCGCATGCAGTTTCGGGCCGTGGCCGATCAAACGTAAATTCTAAAGTCCGCTTTCTTCCGAGGCGGTTGAGCAGGCAAACCGATTGTCTATGAAGGACTGATCCGCTAACCAATGGCCCGTCCTTTAGTTTTGTACGAATTCGCCCGACGTTGTCCTGAGTGACCGCCCACGGCCGTTGACAGATCCCAAACACGCGCAGTAAACCTGTATCTAGAACCAACAGAAGCGCTTCAGGCGGTGTTAAGAAACTACAGGTATAGTACGTTGACAACAGCAATCAGATGGAAAAGAGATGGGGCGCAACAGAACGTCAGCACTGCTTGTACCTGTGCTATGCATGTTTGGGATTGGTTGCTCGGCTGAAACTGCTGGGGCTGATTCAGGTTCGGAGTCTTTAATACGAGATGCGATAGAGACGGAGCTCTCGACGTTAGCAACACAGAGCGGCAATTTCTCTCTGGAGTCATTCGAAACGTCGAAAGTCGTCCGAGAAACTGATGTGGAGATCGACGGACTGGGCAAAGCCACCGTCACAGGTAAACAACTTCTAGTGACTCTGAAGGCTGAGGCGGATTCAGATGTTTCTTGCGGCGCAATTCAATCAGTCTATCTCGCTCAGCTAGTCTGCAACGGAAACAGATTGTCAGGCGGCTTGAAACTCTCCGAGGGAGAAACCATAGAGCTAAATGCTCTACTTGTCGGTCTAGAAATAGAAGGTGAGTACCTTTCGAAAATCATCAAGGAAACTGACAAGGATTGGGAAGCAGCTGTCAGGCAAATGCAAAACGACGCGCCGCTCTACATGAACTGGTAGCTTCAACACCAAGACGCAGACCTTGCCGTCAATTCTCGCCCTCGGACGTTTCCAACAACGATTCCATTTAGCGCTCGGGAACGTCCGCTTCTGGCCGATTGGAGTTCCCAGGGTTTTGTGGACACCGATCTCAACATTTCGTCACGCTATCTTCATACTCTTGAGGGCTGACGCCTCCAAGATACTGGTGGCGCCGTTTCCGATTGTAAAACGACTCGATGTAATCTGAGAGGTCTTTTGTTGCAGCCTCGCGGTTGTTGTAAATCCGCTTCTTGATACGCTCTTTCTTCAGACTGCTGAAGAAGGACTCAGCGACAGCATTGTCCCAGCAGTTTCCACGCCGACTCATGCTTGGTTCTAGACTGTTGCTTCGACAGAATCGTCGCCAGTCGTCGCTGCCATACTGGCTACCTTGGTCGGAATGGATGATTGTGTCTTTCGGATTTCGGGCTTTGACAGCCATCATGATGGCGTCTAATGCAAGATCTCTGTGCATAGTCGATCGAGCAGCCCAGCCGACGATCTTCCGCGAGAACAGATCCATGACGATCGCGAGATAGAGCCACCCCTCCCAAGTCCTGACGTAAGTGATGTCTGATACCCAGACCCGGTTCGGTCTCGACACTTCAAAGTTGCGCTTGACAAGGTTAGGGATTAGCTCGGCTGTTTTGCCCGCAACATATCGCCTTGTTCGATATCCTGGCTGAGCTCGGATACCGTTCTCTCGCATTAGTCGCGCGACTCGATGCTTGCTGCAAGTCTCCCCAGCCTCGCGGAGATCAAGAAATATCCGGGGTGCTCCGTAAACACCCTGGCTTTCTGCGAATGAGGCCTTGATCAACCTGAGCAGGCGTTTGTCTTCTATTGTTCGATCAGACTCCGGCTTCTCCAGCCAAGAGTAGTATCCACTTCTGGCAACACCCAATAGTCTGCACATCATCCTGATATCGTGCTTGTGGCTGTTCGCCTTTATGTAATCGTATTTCCGTCGAACACTGCGATCATTCTTTTTCCTGGACACTTGATCCCCCTGCACGTTGTGCTAGTGATCTATAGTGTCCACGAAACTCTGGGAACTCCAATGGGTCACTACCAGACATTCAAAACTAGCCTAACGAGCACGTCAACCAATACGCTTGCTATGCAAAACGTGCCGGATCACTAGCATCTCTGTAGCAAGCGATCATGGCTGTTATCAATTCTAGTGGGATTTCCGCCTATTACCTGCCTAGTTTCATCGGACCAGGATAGTCTAGAGCATGGTGTATTGTGATGCCGCTGCCAGCAACGAGTTAACGTTCTCGTTGGCGCCATGTAACTCAAGCTAAGGTGGCTAGCGCTGCGCCGGGCGGTTCCAGAGGTCGATTAGGTAGTCTTCAACCGCACGTTTCGAAGCTTCTCCAGCATAGTCTCGCGTCAGTGATGAGTTTCTATCGCGCTCTTCCCGCTGTACCACACCTATGCCGTGCCGGTCCTGGGTCCATTGTTCCATACGCGCAAAAAGTCGCTTGGCTCTGACAAGATCGCTGGTCAGATATGTTGGTGTCGTAACGGCATAGTCAGGGTGATCCTCCCACTTGTGACATTGGATCAACCTGCAGCTCGTCGGGTGATACTCGCCGACCATGCAACGTCTTGGCTCTTGCGGCCAATCGGGCGGATTTACTGTCAGTTGGTAAAGATCGCGCACTATCCTCCCGGCTTCATCGACAACCGGCGCAACGAGCTTTGACGTCTGCGGAAAAGAGCAATGCGAGCCGAAGTGCCGGTCGGCGCGATTTAGGCGCTGAGACTCTGGTATCCAGCTGCCGGTTGCCAGAACTTGGCCAGGGCCGAACCGTGATACGTCGCTGGCTTGCACAACAACCAACTGTAACTGCTCTGAGCCCGAGTGCGAGCCAATACGCTTAAGGAGAAAGACTCCGGACGGTTGAATACTGTATAGGCCGTGCACCGACGTGAGCTTTGGCCACTCCGTCTGCAGAATAGTCTGGTCGCTGCGATCGGTTTCCTTCGTCTTGACGGCAATGAGGCTACCGAAGGCAACCAATTCGCCGCGTGCGGACGCGGTCACAGTAAATCCACCGCCGCTCGTGTGGGGGTCTATTCGCACGGTGTCTATCTGGCGGGCTCGCTTACCGGCACGTTCGAGCGTACACAGCTGTATGTCAAACAACTTTACCCGGCTGGTCCGGCCGAACGGAGAATCACCACCGATCGGCTGCAGAATCATTCGGCAACCAGCACTGGTTCCTTCGAGGATCCAAGTTTCATAGCTCGGATCGTTTGCCTTCTTCAACGTCAAGACAGATTTCAGTGGCGACCCGACAATCTCTTTTTTGTGGCTTGCCGTCAGCGTCGTGCTGATGCCAAAAGCGACCGCTTCGTAGTAAGCCTGCCAGTCCGCCACGGATGGCGAGCTCGCCGGCGCTGTCTGAGCCGTGGCCGATTGCGGAAACGCCTGCGAAAGAGTCAAACCTATTGCTGCCAACCCGAGGAGCAACTGGCGCAGGTCAGGTATATCTGAGAGGGTGTTCATCAACACACAACTCCTTCAACGGTCAAGACTGCAAGACTGTGGCCGTGACGCACCAGTGAAGCCGAGCTTCGCGAGATGGCGGGGCGAACGACCACGCGGTGCGACTCATTCTCCATGTTTATCCCTGATATAGCGCACGAGTTGCCGCAATTCAGTGCCCGTCGCGAAGCCTCGCTCGTCGGTCCAGGCGTCGCCTTTGTGGAGTAGTACAAAGATCTCATTCTCAGGATCATGCGCTGCTCGAATCCACATTGAAATTTTCGCGCCTTCTTCCTTGAGTTTCTGGGCAATGAGATAAACCTCTTTGTCGTCTGTATCGTCAAAATATGAGATCACGACAATGCTTTGATCCTGAGACGACTGACTCGTAGCCAACGCCAGGATCTCGTCTTTGTTTAGTGGTCGACGCTTGCCGCTTCTACCCTCAACGCGAATCGATCTTGAATCAGTGTAGGGAATCCAGTCTCTCTGCTCCGATTCGGCAGCTTGCTGTGCTGACACATTCGACCAGGGAGCTAGGCAGCCGAAAACAAGTACGATCCCGCCAAGCACAGTGAGATTCCCAGTGCGGTCCGTCTGACCGGTTGAAGTGTGTTCGGGGTCGGTGAACATAGTGTTCAACCTGGCTATCCCTTCGTGAGCTTTTCGCACGCCATTCGAGAATGCCGGCCGAAGGACGGCGGTTGATGAGGATGCTAGCCGCAATATCATATCGGAGTAGATTCCAGTCAGATGAAACAATTACTGCTAAGCCGCCAGACGTCGCGCCGAACCCTAGAAACTGATCATGGGTCCTTACCTTCGTCAGACGGTCCCTTTGCTCCAATGGCCTGATAGAGATCAAAAAGCGAGTCGTGAGCGTTTCTCGCCAGAGCTAACCAGGATTCATTGTCGCGAATAGCCGGATGTTCCAACAGCTCGGTGTCTACACTTCGCATAAGGAAAGACGCCATATGTAGCGCTTCTTGCATCAGAAATGGATCAGTTATCTTCGGGCCTTTCGTTCTCATCATCGGCGATTGCCTTGTCATGATCGTCGCGATCTATGGATGTGCAGGCGATTGGTAGTTGACCGTTGGTACCCTGGCCTATCGGAATCTCGAAGCAACTACTTGGCCATGAAATAGTCCTAATCGCCTGCGAATTACTCGACGCGCAAGCGACCAGACCGACCAATTGAAGTAACAACAGTAGACGTAGCATCCTCGCTTTATCTTATGAGTCTAACCTTAACGAAAGATTAACAACGCCATCGCGCGCCGATTGGCTGGCGTTCGTCAGAGACAATCGTCTCATTTCGTAGTGTCAGCGACCGCGAACACGCGGTCAGCGTGGATCGTCGCTATTGTTGGTTTGATCATTTCTGACCACAGGTGCCAATACCGACCAATTGAGTTTACTTCGCTACACGTATTTCCGGTTGATGCAATACGACGTTCGTCGCTTGGGCCCATCGATTTTGTATCGGGGGCTTGGCCCAGGACTACAACTGTGATCCCATGGATTATGGCTGTAGTCCTCTAGAGTCCAACGATCGATATATCTGGATCCGAGCTCGTCATCATGAATGCGCTTTGGTCGCACCGGCGAACAGCGCCTACCCCTCTTTTTTCACCTGATCCTTGAGCCACGCCCGGGCCAGGCGCAGATCGCGATCAAGCGTGCTACTTGAGAGCCCGGTTACTTCTGCCATTTCTTTAAACGACAACCCGCCAAAGTACTGCAGCTCAATCAATTCGGCTTTGCGCGCATCAAGCTGAGACAGCGCCTTCAGCGCCTCTTCCAAGTCGAGCAATTGTGCATCCGCATCCCCATCGGCGATTGCAGCTTCGGCAAACGTCACTTTAATCGCATCACCACCTCGCTTTGCCGCATTACGCGAGTTGGCATGATTCACAAGCAAACGACGCATCATGCGTGCGGCCAACGAAAAGAAATGCGCCCTGTCCTGCCAAGTGACGTCGACGTCGACAAGCTTGACGAATGCCTCATGGACCAGTGCGGTTGGCTGCAGCGTATGACCGGGACGTTCGCCGCGAAACAGCCTGTTGGCCATGCGCTGGAGTTCGGCGTAGATAATCGGCGTCAATTCCAGCTCGGCCGCCTTGTCCCCACTACCCCAACGGTTCAAGAGCTGCGTGATGGATTGGCGGTCGGACATCCTGACGATGTTAGCGCATCGGGTGATAATATCGAGCGGCGCTGGGCAAATTGAACGCGGGTTGCTGCTTCATCTGGGTGCGCGAAGACGAACGAGAATTCGATGGACCTTAAGAAGCTAGAGCAAGCCTACGACACGCTGATGTCGCTGCAGGGCGACGAGCGAGACGCGTTTCTTGAGCAACTGCGCGCCGATGACAACGAACTCGCGACCGAAATGGAGCGTTTGCTCGGCACGGCGGGGGCCGACGACGCCTTCCTTAGAGATCCCATAGGCGCATCGGCTGCGGCGCTCAGCGATAAAGTCGAGGATAGCTGGATCGGACGCGAGCTTGGGACTTACCGAATCGTCGGGCGCATCGCGACCGGCGGTATGGGCGCCGTGTTTCGCGCCATACGCGTGGATCAGCAGTTCGAGCATCAGGTCGCGATCAAAGTCCTTGGTACCCATCTGCAGTCTGCCGATGCCATTGCTCGTTTTCGCACGGAACGGCAGATTCTGGCCTCACTGAAGCACCCCTACATTGGCCAGCTATTGGATGGCGGGACGACAGACGACGGACTGCCGTATCTCGTGATGGAGTACATCGAGGGAGAGCCCATTGATCACTATTGCGATAGCGCCCGCCTAAACCTGCAGCAGCGTCTGGCGCTCTTTAAGCAGGTCTGCAGCGCGGTCGACTCCGCGCATCGAAATCTGATCGTGCACCGCGACATCAAACCCTCGAACATTCTGGTCACGGCAGACGGTACGCCGAAGCTGATTGACTTTGGCATTGCCAAGCCACTGCAACCCGAATCCTTAGCACATACCGTTGCGGTCACACAGGCCGCGTCGCGTGCCATGACGCCGGAGTTCGCCAGCCCCGAGCAAGTCCGGGGCGAACCGATTACAACGGCGACCGACATCTATTCGCTCGGTGTGTTGCTGTACAAGCTCTTGAGCGGGCGGATGCCGTACCTGTTCGCGGGCTCGCGGCCGCAGGATATTGAGGCGGCGATCTGCGATACAGAACCGACGCGCCCAAGCACGGTCGTTGGCAGCACCAACGACGACGCCGATCGACGAATCAGCGAGCGACGTGCGACATCCGTGGCGTTACTGCGAAGAGACCTGGCAGGTGACCTCGATAACATCGTACTGAAGACGCTGGAAAAAGAACCGGAGCGACGCTACTCGAGTCTCCGCGCCCTGGTTGATGATATTGAACGCTACGAGCAGCACGAGCCGGTGCTGGCACGCCCAGCGTCCGCGGCTTATCGCATCAAGAAGTTTGTCAGGCGACATCGATCGGCGGTTACGGCGACAGCCGGAGTCCTGATTCTCATCACGAGTCTTGTCGCTTATTACACCACGCAGCTGGCCGAAGAGCGTGACGTGGCAAGGATCGAGGCGAGCACCGCGCAGCAGGTCACCAATTTCGTTGTCACGCTTTTTGAGGCCGCGAACCCGGCACGCAACAACCCGGAGGACATCTCGCCACGCCTATTGCTCGATACCGGCCGCGATCGTATTGGCGATGAGCTCAAAGACTCCCCCGCCGTGCACGCCGCGCTGCTCGGCGTGTTGTCGAGTGCGTATCGGTCAATCGGCGCGCATGATGAAGGCATCGAACTGGCCGAGGCCGGACTCGCCAAACAGCTTGAGATCGGTGCGGATCAACCTCACAAGGTGGCACTGGCGCGCATGCGATTGGCAATGGCTTTGCAGACAGCGGGTGAGAACGCGCGCTCCCGCAAGGAGTTTGAGGTAGCGCTACCCGTGCTGCGTACCCATCCAGACACCGAATTCAGATCGTTGCTAACGGCGCTGTCAAACTATGGCTTGCTGATGGATACGCTGAGCGAGCTCGACACGGGCGAAGCCATCTACCGAGAGATGCTCGCGATGATGGCGACGCGCACCGACTATCCACCGCATTTCGAGGTATCGACTCGACACAATTTGAGCCTGCTGCTGGCGACTCAATCTCGCTTCGTCGAGCAAATCGAACTGCTGGAAGAGACATCGGCCATGCTCGCCGCCGACGACGGTGCGTCCGACTACAACCTGGCACTGACCGAAATGGCGCTGGCGAACGCAATGCAGCGACTCGAACGCCATGAGGAAGCGTTGCCACGCTATGACCGCGCGGTAGCGCTGTTTGAGAAAGTTGTCGGCAACGACAGTGACAAGACAGCGAACGCGCGGTTGGCGCGATCAAGCGCTCTGGCATCGCTCGGTCGCTTCGACGACGCAGAGCAAGACATTCGTGCAGCAACAGCTATTTTCGAGCACGTTTTCGGCCCGACTCACCCGCGCGTTGGCCTCAGCGCTCATTACCTCGGCTCGTTCCATTGGCGCCAACGGGAAGACCGCGAGGCTGCCCTCGACGCTTATCGTGAGGCGCTCGATATTTACGGCAAAAGCCTGAAGCCGGACCATGTCTACGCGATTTACTCGCACACGTCGATCGCGTCTATTTATCGTGAGCAGGAAAACTACGACGCGGCGTTACGAACGTTCGAGCATGCCTTGGAGCTGGCGGCAAAGGGACTGGCGCCTAATCACTTGCAGGTCCTGTTTTCCTATGAAGGCATTGGGCTAGTGCACCAAAATCAGGGCGATCATTTGGCCGCCAGCGAAGCCTATGCAACGGCACTGTCGCTGGCGAGTCGCGACGGTAGTCACGACCCGATCCTGCGCACCATCTTGCCGCGCTATATAGAAGCTGCCGCGGCGCTCGGCGACGCCGACAAAGAGGCTGATCTGCAGGCTCAACTGGATCTGTTAACCACCGAGTAAGCTTGGCGAACGCCGTGCCGCGCGGCGCAGTCTTTTTTTAGCAAACTCCGGGCTCACTCCCGCTCTGTTGAATGTGGCGCAACTATTGAATGGAGCAAAGCTATGTATGAACAGCGTAACCTTCTGATAGGTGTTGCTAACAGTCGATTATCGAGGTGATGACCATAAACCGCCTCGAACCATACATTTTTAACGCGCCACCAGGCTTTCAAAATACGGGCGTGGGCCGACCGCTGCCTGATAGCCGGCCTACGACAGCATGGATTCGAGGCCCGATAGGCTCGTGTCGTATTCGACTCGCTACGGTCGATTATTGATCGACCGCTGAAAACCGTATAAACACTATCTCCGAGGTAATTGCTCGATCACGGTCCGCTGGTCTTCTCGTCTACTGCTCTTTTGAGATACTCCGCCAAGTCTCGGCGATACACCGCGCGCGCACGAGCCCGCCACAACGGAAAAAGCAACACTAAGTACGTCAATAACGGCGATGCAATTATTGCGCTATGCCTGACCAACAGTATGCGTGCGTTGGCGGACGCGACAGGGTCCGATGCATCGAGCCAGCGATCAATACCCAGCGTCAACGGTTCTGCAAACCACCCAATCAGCGCTAATGTGCTAGCAACCACAATTGCGCGCACCACATTAAGTTGCGACACCATTTTCTTTCGAGACTTCGTGATTGGGACCGATGCCGCCGGCCAATCTGGCAATAACGGTAGCAGACCATCGCCGCACTGATTCGCAATGATCTGCACAAGCGGCTGCACAAACTCGGGCTCATTATCAAAGTACGCATTGTGATCGGATAGAAACGAGCCGTTGTTGAAGACACGGACCGCGCTGTAATTCTCCTGGAAGGACTCTCGTTGCCTGGCTTGCGGCCCGAGCGCTATCGGGTCGTGACTTGCATGGAAATCAAACCACTTCGGCAGTGAATAATCGGGAATTTCATATTCATCTTCCTTGCCATGCAATCGCCAAGCGCCTGCCGAAGCGATTGCCAACAGTATCAATCCGATGCAAATCAAAAACACCGTGCTCGCCACACTACTGACAAGCCAAGAAGCCGCCAATACAACAACACTCAGCAAGCCGCACCACCCAGCTATCGAGCTTTTCTGAAAAATGTCGCTATCACGTTCGAACGATTCCAGCAGTCGACCGCCTGATCCCAGCGTTGCGAGTACATCAACCGCGTTACGACTTTTATTGTCGTACCCTTTCAATGCATTAACAGCAATGGCGGCCCCTTGAGAGTGCGCCACGACAACCACCCGCTGGCAGCGTGAACGCAGCCACGCGAGGTCTTTTTGAAAAGTGCCAATAAGGTGGGCTCGGTCGAATTTTAAATCGACAAATGCAAGGCTGTCGCCAACAACCGCAATCAACCGGGATTGCAAACGCTGTGCGAATTCGGCGAGCGCTTGAAACGGCAACAGTGCGGGTAGTGCAAGAACCAGTACCATTGCTTGCAGAAGCACGCCGATGATCGACCAGACCAACATGTATGGAGGTACTTCCCAGCGGTTTTTCGTCTCACCCGCCTTGCGACCGGCGACAAACGTCATTGCAATAGGGATGCTCATCAAACTCCAACGCAGAGTCTGCGACGCAGTAGGCGGTGCGAACCGGTCTGCCCAATGGTTCTCTGCTAATAACCACTGCGACTCCCGATACTGGTTGGTCCCTGTCAACGTGCGAACCTGTATCGTGGCCGATGCCGGCTCGTCGTCGCGGCTGCTGACATCGACGATATCCGCACGGCCCGCAATCGGAATTTCGATATCTTTGAGATTGACCCTGTCGGTGCCACTATCCGCGACGTGATCGGCGCCCGATGCGATCCGTTGCAACCGTCCCGTCCATTTAAATCGTTGCCTTAAGTCGGATCGGCGCCAAATTCGTCCATCACTTTCTTTGTCTTTCTGAGCGAATTCCTCCCATTTTAGTTGTGCTATCTCCTCATACATACCAGTAATGGCGCGACTACTTGCAGCGAACAAGACGTTCAGCAACTCCAGTGGCTTGGTGCCGAAACGAGCCAACGTCGAAGAGCGGATCTGTGTGCCGATGCCATGCACAAACAGCACACCGACATCAAACCCTTTATGCTGCCGAATCTCCTTAAAGTTAGCTTCGGCATAGGCGCTTCTGTTCTCAATTGGTCGATTGTTTTCGTCTAACGACTCATCAAATAACCACGCTGTGATTGAAAGTGCCTCCGATAGCTTTCCGATCGGCATGTTCGCTAATGGCGTGTGCTCGGTGTCGAATTTCGCCAACCAAACTCTGTTCTTCTCGAAAGGTTCGCCAAGAAATTGGTTGATGTCATTTCGGATATCGAAGTCTTCAAACTCTTCCTTAGCGTCCAGAATCTCAGCCCATACAGTGTCTTGACTAAATGGCCAACGCACATGGACCGTGCCGGTCGCGGGCGCCGATCCGTAGACGTAGATTGTCCTTGCGCAACCTGACGCGTCCAGATCAAATCCGTACAACGACGATATTTCAAAACCTGCACGTTTGCTGTCGACCACATTGGCTCCCAAAGACCCGTGTGTTTTACGCGATTTCTGTACTACGTCGGATCGGCGAGACTCAGGCGACCATCGGACCTACAACCGTTTAGGTCTGATTGCTTACATCACCAGTTGGCCAATCCCGAGACGATTTAAATTACAACGCGACGTAAGCATTGTCGAACCTGTCGGCGCTAACTTCTCCTCAGCCTCTGCCGCGCGTGGGTTTGGGCGAGGCCTCGATTGCGTGTTTACTGGAAGCGCAGAACCGAGCAAGCGCTGATCGGTCTGCTTCTTCACCGTCTGCCTGTGATACGCCGTTGGCTATTTCGCAATCATAGGTCAGCATTGTCGACGCCAACCCAAACCTCAAGAAGCGAAACTGTTCGCTCTTGATTGTCAAAGCCTTGGCGCTTTCGGCACCGATCCAACCGCGTTTACCAACGACGCGTTGGCACGCAATGCAACCATCCAACCAGTGAAATTTGAAGACGTCACGGTAGATTGATTGAAAGCGGATAAGGTGCGTGCGGCAGTTTCCGAGTACAACGCAGCATTACCAGTAGTTGCAGCAACTGGACTTGACCCCGACCAATTGAGACCTCCACGCGTGTACCTACAGCAAGCGGCACAAAGCCACAGACAAAAGCGCTCAACTACTGACCGAAAGCGCCTTTCGTCAAATGTGGGCAGAAGTAATCGAGCATTTGCTCTCGCTAGAACGAGTACTGCCCAACTAACCCGACAATACGTCCTTCCCCTACCCTAGCCCCTGGCGTCGAAAGACTGCCGCCAGCTGTCTGGTAGAACCTGTCGGTGGCGTTTCGGGCGTAAGCGAATACGGATAAGCTATCCCAATCAAATCCTACCCGCGCATTGAAAAGCGTGTAATCACCGGAGGTTCCAGTGTTTGCTGCGCCGTTGAAGAACTCGTCCGTGTAGCTGGCATCCACGCTCGCGTACCAACCTTGTGGAAAGTAGGTTGTTATCCCGGCTGACGCAGTGATCGTTGGCGCGCCAGCAAATTCATTGCCGGTAAAGTCCGTGATGGCGCCCGCTGTTTCTACAACGTAATCCGTGAACTCTGTTTCGACGTAGGCGAACGATGTAAACACCTCTATGTTGTCCGATGGCTTCGCCCTTACATCGATTTCCATACCGTACGATTCGGACTCACCGGCGTTTTGAATAACGAATGATAAGCCAAGATTTTCCTGAGTAACCTGCTGATCCGTCCAGTCCAGAAAGAAGGCATTGGCATTAACAATGAGGCGATCGTCATACCACGCGGATCGCAGTGCGAACTCGTAATTCCACGCATACTCTGGATCAAACTCGTAAGGGCCAATTCCGATAGCCGTCGCTGCACCGCCGGCGCGGTAACCCCTCTGCACGGTAAACCCGATACGCAAATCATCAGTAACGTCATACCCCAGTGCGAGCTTAGGCAGAAATGCCTCGAAGCTCGCCGATCTGTCTGGCTCCATACTGACGCCTGATGGACCCCCAATAAATCCGAGAAGCGCTTCAAGATCAGGCGGATCGTAAGTATTTTCACTTCTTCCATTAATCGTTCCGTTTTCCTCCCAGTCATAGCGAGCACCGATTGTCAGATCGAATTGAGGCGTCAGCTGATACTGTATCTCGCCGAACAGCGCATAGTTTTCCGTCCGTAAAGTGTTCGTAGAATTGAAATCAACCGAACCTGGCGGCAATCCAATCGGAAAGCCGGGAAACCCAAGAGAGCCTAGTAATGCATCCAGAAAACTGTTCGGTATAGCGTTAGCGAGCACAACATTCTCGTCAACGTCGGTGTAGTACGCTCCGACCGCGCCAACGTAACGCTCGCCCTCGAAGTGCAGCCTAGCTTCGTGCTGAATGGCCTCAACAGTCCCCGCACTTAGCTGTGTTCCACCGGCAATGGGACTGTTGTCAATATCCGTTAGGTAGCTCCAGTCCGTTTCGTAATACGTTGTCTCCCAGTCCAAACGAAAATCCGGGTCGAACTGGTAGCTGAGCCGAAGGTTGGTCGACTCCTTTTCATTGATCCTTTCAGTCTGGAAATTGGCTGTGTTTTTGCGGTCCCGGCTCTCGAACTGCGCGACGTCAACAAAGTCATCACCGGCATCAACATCCGAGATTGTGTGTTTAAGGATTGCACTGAATCGGTCGGTAAAATCAGCACGCAGTCCTATTCGCAATGTCTGATCCTGTCTTTCATTCGCATTTCCGCCAACCGTGACATTCTCAATCTCACCGTCTGTTTCCAATGACTGGCCGGAGATGCGAACGGCAAGTTTGTCTTCGATTATCGGGGAATTAAATACGAACGCGGCCCCCATGGTGTCATTGCTGCCCGCCTCTAGACGGATCCTGCCTTCCGTTCTGTAGACAGGGTCGTTGGAGCGCATAACAATCGCCCCAGCGAGCGCGTTGCGGCCGGTTTGGGTCGACTGTGGCCCGCGCAAAATTTCCACCTGGTCCATATCCCAAACGGAGTAAGAACCCAGAAACGTCGCCCGGTTGGAGTTGGAGACAACCTCGCCGTCGACGGTTACCGAGACTGTCCGTCCCCCGCCTCCGCCCGGTCCCCGCTGGCTGATTCCCCGAATGCTAAATCCCGATTCGCCGCCTAGAATTCCGACGCCAGGCGTCCTCTCAATCAGATCGTAGAGATCAGCTTCGCCACGTCGCTCAAGCACTAGACCGCTCGAGACAACAGCACTGGTAAGGGAGTCCCGGAGCGTTCTATCGAGCAGCTCGCCCTTCACAACTATCTCATCAACTTTGGGTGCCGACACTTCGCGAGGTGTAGGTTCCGCAGAATCCGTATTTGTTGTAGAGGCTTCCGCACTCGCTTCGGTGATCTGCTCTACGAGAATGACGCCACTATCGAGGCGCCGCGCGCTAAGTTGGCTCTTAGCCAACGCGTTCTCGACAGCGCCGAATACAGTCAATTGGCCAGAAATGGGGGGAGATGAAACACCCGCGGTCAGCTCCCCTGACGCTACGATCGTCGCCCCGAACTGATCCCCTATCGCTGTCAGCGTTCTGGCGAGAGGCTGGCTTGGAATGTCGACCGGCTGTTGCTCTGTGGGCTGCGCGAGTGCTTGTTGGCAAAGCGCAAAGGCGATGAGGCAAAGGGCTGCCAAGGTTTTTCTGATTAGCATGGGCGGTCTCAGTGTTCGTTATCGCAAATGATTCAAATTCGCATTTACGATAAGACGCACGAGCCCATCAAAAATTAACCGGCGCAGTCAATTTTATTGCTAACGCCTTCTGAGTTCGGTCTTGTCCGCGCTTTCAACGATGTCCAACGGGTATAGCTGCGTCAGCGTATTCAGGATCAAATCGACGTCAGTTGCATTAAAGGTGGCGGTCACGGTCAACTCGGCGAGTGATTCGTCGACTAGATAGACCGGACGGTGTCGGTAGCGATTGAGGTCATCGATGAGTTCCTGAAGTGGCGCTTCCTCGTACGCCAGGCGGTTGTGACGCCAGGATGCCACTTTCTCTGCCGGATACGCTCGAACTTCTCCCATTTGTCCTTGAACGTCAGCGAATACTTTTTGCCCCTGCTCTACCGTGACGAGGGAGTTCCCACCGCTGACGTCGACCGCCCCATGTTCCACGGCCACAGACGTTCCGCTCGTTGATCGGTGCACCTCAAACTCGGTACCAGTGACCTCGACAATCAAACCCTCGGTGATTACTTGAAACGGTCGCGGCTCCGACTGAACATCGAAGTGCGCGCTGCCACCGATAAGCTGAACCTCTCGACGATGGTCAGTGACCAACACAGACAACTGAGTCTTCGGACCGAGTGTGACTGCGCTGCCGTCTTGCAAAGACTCGAGGCGTACCTCTCCGACATTGGTTGCGAATCGAGTGGGTTCTACGTCAACCGCGTTTGGCCAGAGCGCCCATGTCACCACGCAAACAGCCACGAGAACCGTAGCCGCGAGAGCCAGTGGAAGGAACGATAGATAGGGAACTGCCGGCCTGACGCGTGCGAACGTCTGCTCTGATCGCAAATGGTTGAGGTCAATATCACTGAGTGGACGTAACTCATTCCAGAACCTGCGCGCTTCTGCCAACGCTCGGTGGTGCGAAGGATCTGTCTCGAGCCAGACCTGGAAGTTTTCTTGATCTTTGGGCGTTGCAGAATCGGAGTCCACAATCGAACGCCACTTCAGCGCTTCACGCATCAGGTTGGACTCTTGCTCAGCCATCGTTTGGATCGATCTCCGTATCAAGCAGGGCGTAATAGAGAGTCTCGGTGGCTTTCGCTAAGTGTTTCGACGCGGCCGCCGAGGAAATACCCAAGCGAGACGCTGTTTCTCGCAGCGTTAAGCCATCTACCCGTACAAGAATCAGCACATCTCTCCTGCGCTCGGGCATTTCTCCTATCACCCTTAATGCAGTTTGCACTTGGGCCTCTGCTTCTAAGACGCGCTCGGGCACCAAAAGATAACCTTCGTCGACGTCCGTTATGGCTGTCAGGTTACCGACACCGCGTTCGGCCGCGCCGATTGCACGGTGTTCCGACACCATGAAGTTGTGCGCGACGCGCCAGAGGTACGCTCTCGGGTTGGTTACTGTCTGAAAGTCCACTTTACCGAGAACTTGGGTGAATGTTCTCTGCGCGATGTCTTCTGGATCTGGCGGTCCGACGCCGAATCGTGACCGCAGAAAATTGACTAAAGCCGTGAAGTGCTCTGAGTACCACTTTTCTAGCAGTCCACTTTGACTGGTTCGCTGTGGTGGAGACGTCAAAATGAACCCTCGAACAGACGATGGAGATATCGTCGTACAAATGGGACTCATTCGCAATTGAGAGTGGACGATAAAGCGACTGCTCATAGTCACTCCTAACTCTTGCCGACGAGTTGGGAAAAACAGTGCCCTCCTCTTACCGCGCCACCAGTACCGACATAGCTGCATAGCGGCCATCAGCCACGGCCAGCAGTCCCAACAAACCTAAAACCGGTTGATTCGATCTAGGGAGTGTTCCGACCGGTGGCGACCTTCGCGGCTAGAAGACTGTCGACAACAAAAAAACCGCGCCAGGGCGCGGTTTTCTTATTCGGTTCGGGGCGCCGTTGGTTTGGCGGCCCCGACACGCTGCCCCTGCAAACGCTACTTGGCGTCGCGGTTGTAGCGTTTTTTGAACTTCGCAATGCGACCGTCGTTGTTCGACATGCGCTGCTTGCCCGTATAGAACGGGTGTGAAGCACTTGAGATATCGATGGTCACGTACGGGTAGGTCTGCCCTTCGTGCACTTTGGTTTCCGACGTGCTGACCGTTGATCCGACGACGTAGTAAACGTCGGCCGTGGTGTCATGAAACAGCACATCGCGATAGTCGGGGTGAATGTCCGGTCTCACGAGGTTTTTCTCCAGTCGGATTTCGATCGCGCGGAGTTTACCCGTTTCAAAGTCGCAGCGCGACGGCAAAAGGCCAAAAAATGACCCCCTGCCGCCGCACTGCCCTCCCCAGGCCGTCACCCGCCTTTTCATGCTTACCACGCGAAGCTGAGATCAACCGAAACGGTGCGACCCGGCTCCGAGAAGCGCTGGAACCCCGGTCCGGCGACTGGCGGGTTGGTCCCGTCGATCGGCGCTACACCCGAGAAAAACCCGCCATTACCGATACGTACGCTATTGGCGACCTCCCAGCGAAGGTAGTCTTCGTCGAAGATATTGCGGATGCCCATCGATAGGCGCGCGTTGGCCGCCTCGAATTGGTAGTAGCCGAACAGATCAACCGTCATCCATTCTTCCGTGAAGACGACCGGGCCACCGCCATTATTCAGGCTAGTGATACTGAGGTCGTTGGAGGGCTCGCGCTCATCGGTCCAGACCGCAAATGTCTCAACTCCCCACTTGCCATCGGCCGAGCGGTAGTTCAGACCCAATACCGCCGAATCCGGCGACTCTGACGCCAAGGTATCGCCGGCGGTAAAGCTAGGACCGTCCGTCTCATGCGTTGCGTCGACGTGTGCGAAGCCGAAACGCATGCCCCACTGCTCGGTGAGCTTTACGCGCGCATCGATTTCGAATCCAGACGCTTCAACCTCACCGACGTTTTCGGCACGGTTAAATTCATCGGCCGTAACGGTTTGCGTCGAGCAGCCGAATCGACCGCATTGCTCAAAGGTGACCGGTTGGCTGTATGGCGTCGACGAGCTGACCGTTTGGATCAGGTTGTCATAGTCGCTGCGGAATGTCGTCAAGGCGACCCGAGCGCGTTCGGACGTATACGTGTAGCTCAACTCGTAATTGGTTGAACGTTCCGCCTCCAAATTGGCGTTGGAAATTTCATCGTAGTCGGCGAATTCCTGCCCTGTGTTCACGTCGACAATAATGCCGCTGCCAACGCCAAGGAACAGATCCTGTGTGGTCGGTGCTTTGTAGCCTTGCCCGACTGAGAAGCCGAGCCGATGGCCTTGCACAGGCTCGAATGCAACTCCAAGCTCACCCACCGTGGCGCCAAAGTCGGCACCTTGGACGGTATCGCCCGTCGGGTCGGTAAAGAACGGTGCCACGGATGGCTCGTATTCCGTGTTGTCGTATCGCACACCAGCAACGAACGACCACCGCTCATTCAACGCGACTTCGTCGCGTGCGTAAACGGTGAAACGTGTGCTGTCGGTATCCGGCACCCAAGTGTTGTCTACGTTGAACGAACGCTCGCCGCTGTTGATATCCAGTGTGTTAAAGCGCTGGTCGTACAAGCGATTGGTGACGGTAGCGTCGCGGTATTGCAAGCCGTACACGAGATCGTGGTTGGTGTCGCCGACGGTAAAGCCTTTGTTGAAATCGAGACCTACGGTATTGGTACGCTGGCGAAACGCGCGATCTTCGGTACGAAGGTAATCATTGGCCGGATCGGCATCAAAACCGCTGAAACCGAAACGCGTGATACCGCGAGTGATCAGCTCTTGGTGGTCGGCACGAATCGACAACGCGTCGAACATCGGCAACCCGGTGTCGGTCCACTCGAACGCAAGTCCGCCACGAGCTCGGTTGTTCGTATCGTCGGTCCGAAAATCGTAGTACGCATCGGATTGACGTGATAACGGTAAGACCTGCGCCTCACGATCGGTGTCCTCGTAAACGAACCCAAGACGCATGTTGTCGCGCACGTAATAGTCGATTTTCGCCATCAGCGATTGTGCTTCGCGGTCGAGCGGATCTGCCTGACCACGGTCTGGGCCGAGAATATCAGCGCCACTGCTGTGCGCTTCTGTTTCATTGCCATCGCGGAAGACGTACATGAACAATGTTTCAAAGCGACCCATACGATTGGCGAGCGCGCCAGACAGCATCGTCTCGTTAGAACGCGCGTCATAGCCGGTTTTCGCTTGCAGTTCAGAATCGTCACCGCCGCTCAAGTAATCGCGAGGGCTTTTGGTAATGTAGGTCACCGACCCAGCAAGCGAACCGTTACCATCGGTCACCGAATTTGGTCCTCTCGCGATACGGACGGCTTTGACGGTTTCAACCTCAATCGCGCCGCGACTAGAGCCGAACATACCGTACGGGGCGAAGGACGGTGGATTTAGCGTCTCTCCCTGATCAATACCGTCGACGCTGACGGCAACAAAGTCGCCTTCGAGACCGCGGATGTTGAAGCCATCGTCGTTGAAACGATTACCGGTATCGTTAACCTGTACACCAGGAATGTAACGCACGGTGTCTTCGATCGAATCGGTCATCTCGCGAACGAGGTCATCGGCTGATAACCCGGTGCGCCAGTCACTGTCCGGCGCTTCCTCGGAGCCGACGACCGTTTCGTCGAGACGCTCAAGATCCTCTTGCCCGTAGGCTGCCTGCGACAGTAATAGCGACATCGCGACGCCCGTCGCTGTTGTGTATTTCATTATGTGTCTCCCGCTGTTAAATCATCGTTAAGATTTCGGTTGACCCATGCTTTTGTCGTTGTCGTTTCTAGCGCAGCGGTGCGTTTTGCACCGCCGCCGTTTTAGTGTTGCTACCGCCATCGCGGTGCCAACGCACCGAGATATCGCCAAACTCACCACTGGCCGTAAGCGTCTCAGAGGCAGGCGTTGAAAAATCGATATCGATAGTCTGGTAGGTGTGGCCACCGTGCTCACGAGCGGCTTCGAGATGCAGGCGGAATTGGTTGCCAACCACCGGTTGTCCACGGTCATCGCGCCCGTCCCAGCGCACCGTGTACGTGCCTGGGCGACGGGTCGATCGGGCGTAGCCGTCGAGCAAGCTACTGTCATCGCGCCCAGCAGCGCGCCACCAGCGACGGTTCTCCTGCGCCCAACGCTGACTGTCACCCAGCAACAAGAGGTGACGAATCGGCTGCCGATCTGCGTTTGTAATCCACAACGCGACATATGGCCGCCGGTATTTGCCCGCCTTCACTTTCGGAATTTCGTAGGTGACCGACAACTGTGGCATTGGTCCCGCGTTATTCAGTACCTCACTTTGCCGCCAGCCTGCCGAGGCAATTTGCCGTCCACTCGGTAGAACGAGTAACGCTTCGATATCGGCTTGCGCGCCGATCCACTCGAGACTGTCGGACGGCGCTAAGCTGGCCGCCAGGGTTGCAACAACATCCGCAGTAATGGCAGTTGGCGCCATGACGTAGCTAGCCACTTGAGGTTGCGTTGGCCACGCATCGCGAGTCGCCAAAATATGACTGAACTGACGTCGTCGAATTGTCATACCGCGCGCATGATGCCCGCTGGCCGCGACCGCCAAATTTTGCACTGCGACAACGCCATTGGGGGCAGCCCTATCGGTATTGGCATCGGTCAATCCAACCTGCCACGGCTCGTCGTCGGGGCTGCGACCGCTGTAAAGTCCGTCGCCGCCAATGTCGACCTTGATGCCGCTTGCCGTTGGTGCCGCACCGCGCATTGCAGCAAGCACCTTGTCGATCACATAACCCTTGGCGAGACCGTTGATATCGAGCTCGATAACATCGGGCAGTTTGTAGGCACCATCGGCCGGTTCAGGAAGCTCAGTAGAGCGCAACTGCCGCGCCATTGCTCGCAAGGCACGTCGATCCGGCACGGCATCCTCGGAAACGGCTTGCTGCCAAATAGCGCGGGCTTTGCCTAACTTGCAACTAAACGCCCCGCTCGTCGAGGCTTCCCAGCGACGACAGTGACCGATCAATTCACGCAGCTCAGGCGACAGCGTCGGCAGCGTCCGATCACGGTTTAGGCGCGATACTTCGCTATCGGGCCGGTAGTCCGACAACAGCGCCTCGAGACGCGCCGCCTCGGTGGCCGCCGCAGCAAATGCTTTATCAGCCTCTGCCGAACGAACGCCGACAATCGATAGGTCCATGCTCGTGCCTAGGACATTATCGAAGTGGCGACTGTGCGAGTCGGCCAATACCGGTAGCGCGAGCGATAGCAGCGCAGCCGGTACCGTGCCACGAAGAGCAGAACTCAACATCGGATTTTCCCTAGAGATGGAGCGACGTATCGCCGCTAGCTAGTCCGCGCTGTTCGCAACTACCTCTTGCACATCCGCATCGCTGAATGGCGCGGGAAGCGGGTCGTCGATGTTGACGTAGCCGTCGTGGCTCGCGTCGTAGCGCGCGAAAATCCGATTCCCAGACTCGCGGTATTCGGCGAATGTCATGGTGCCATCGTCGTTTTTGTCCAACGACTCGAAGCGACGCTGGCTTTGCCGCACGGAATCAGCGCGAAATGTTTCAATGACCGCGTCCATGCGGTCTTCAAACTCACTCGCGTACTCGTCGGCGTCGAGCGTTCCGTCGCTATTAAAGTCCGTTCCGTCGTAGTCTGCGCGGCGCTTACCGTCGAACTCTTCGCGGGTAATTTCTCCGTCCTGATCGAGGTCATAACGGACCATCATGCCGTCCATGTTGTGCGTCGTCGGCATCACTAGCATGTTGCGTGCGTAGGCCATTTTGCGTTCACGCCGTTGCTCGCGTTCTTCTGCGGTTAGCTCGTTGTCCGCCTTCGGCGTCCAATTCCGAACGCGCTTTGGATCTTGAGCGTTAACCGTACCGTCTTTGTTCGTATCGAAGCCTGTGAACATGCGTTCGCCCGACGCGGCGTACTCGTTCCACGACATAAACTCATCGTCGTCTTTGTCCATTGCGGCAAACCGAACGTAGGTTTGTCGAACACGGCCAGTGCGATCTTCCTCTAGCTGCGCGTCGAGGCGGTCCTCCCACTCATAGACATATTCCTGCGTATCTACCACCCCGTCCGAATTCGTGTCGGTTGCGTCGAAACGTACACGCCGCGATTGTTCAAACTCAATCGAACTGACGCGCTGGTCATTGTCGTGGTCGTGATCTGCGATGAAATTGAGTCGGCGGCCTTCTCGGCGCCACTGATCCATACGCTGCTCGGTGGTTAGCGTAGAAGACTTACCGGCGTCTGGCGGCGTGGCGTAATCATCAGCAAATACGGGGCTAACTATGCCGAGCACAGCGGCAATGATAGAAAAGCGAATCATGATTGCAGTCTCACGATGGGTACACGTCGAGGCGGAGAATGGCACGTCGGTAATGCGAATGCAAATGATTCGCATTTGGTTTTTCGACTGTAGGTGAGGTAAGGTCGCGCCGAAAATCTCGTTAACTATTCGATTCGCTTAGCGACGTATAGCTCTTTAATCGGAAACACTAGTGAATTCAGGCATTTGAAGATGCGACGAATAACACGACGACCAGCGATCAAAGACGGTCTTGGCCTCGTGACTGGCGTATCGGCCGCGCTGATCCTTGCCGGAATTGCGCTTCCGGAGCGTTCCGCCAACGCGGATGAGCCCTGGCGCGAGGTTGACCAGCTTGTCCGCCAATGGAACTCGCTCGAACGCCAACACTCAACACTGGCGGCCGGCTGGCGCGAGCGTGAACCATTACTCAGACTGCAGCTTGAACTGCTTGAGCAAGAACGCAAGTCCTTACAGCTGTTCATTGACAGTCGGCGAACGGCCAGCGACGAAGTTGACCAGCGGCGGATTGAACTAGCCGCCGAGCAAGTGACCTTCGAAGCCAACCAGCGTTCGTTGAACGAAGCACTGTTGACTGCAGAGACCGCACTGCAGGCCACACTACCGCGCATGCCGCCGCCGCTGCAGCAGATGTGGCGCGACGAGCTCGCGATTGCCGCAAGCCCCGGTTCCGCATCGGCCAGTGAAAGGCTGCAAACGGTCATAAGCCTGCTGTCGGCAGCCGTCGAGTTTGACCGCCGAGTAACCGTGCACCGTACGACAATGCCGAACGCTGACGGTCAGCCGGTCGAGGTACGAGAGCTCTATCTTGGTCTCGCCCAAGGCTGGTACTTGAGTGCTGATCGCGCTTTGGTCGGTTCGGGCTATGCGGCCGATGAGCAGTGGCGTTGGGCCGCGGCACAGCCACCAACGACCCCATTGGCCGATGCGCTAGCAGCCGCGTTTGACATGCTAGATAACCCAGCCCTCGCCGCGCCAGTCGCCTTGCCCATCTCAATTCCCACGGGTCAGCCATGAACAGGTGTCGACTGACTGGCACTCTCGTCGCGGTCTTGCTGATTGGGATGACCGTCGACAGTCACGCGCAGTCGTCAACGCTCGGCCAATTACATGGCGAAGTGGAGCGTGCGCGGCAGCGTCTTGCCACTCAAGAGAGTAACATCGCGACTGCCAGCGCGCGGCTTAATGATCGAATCCGACGCGCCCAACAAAGCGTTATTGAATTGCGTCGCGATGCAGCGGAGCTGCAACGCGGTAGCGATGACCAAACCTTGGCGCTTGAAGTAATTGAAGGTCGGCTAAAGCGCTGGCAGGACCAAGAGAGTTATCAGCAAAACGTACTCCTCGACTTCGGGCGTCGTACTGGCGGCAAGGCGCCCGCGGCGGCGTCCTTTGACGCGGCCATCGCGACGCTAAGCGCCGCAGTAGTAAATATCGAACAGCGCTTAAATCCAGTCTTCAACGATTCAACCGTTTTTCTTGAGGACGGCGGCGCTGTCGACGGACGTACGCTGACCGCTGGCCCGGTTACCTGGTTTGTGTACAGCGATGGCGGTGGCTTACTGGGCTCGCTCGCAACGGAGAATGAGGATCGATTGGTTTGGCCGTTGGCGGACGAGGCGCTCGGCGGGTTGCAGCAACTCAGTACGAGCGGGGCGGCTACTGTCACGTTCGACCCGACGCTCGGGCGTTACTTGGAACTCAAGGCGTCGCGCCAGTCGATACTCAGCCACCTCGCTGCTGGTGGCGTGTGGGTGATTCCGATTCTGTCGTTCGCCTTATTGTCGTTGATGATCGCAGCGGTCAAGACCTGGCAATTTATGCGCCTACCGGCAATCGGCCCTAGTGCTCCCCGCGATATCCGCGCTGCGTTACTTGACGACACGCAACAACTCGCCGAACCGTTAGCCGGTCTGGTAACCGCGCTCCGCACAACAGCCGATATCCCACAACAGCGCGAAGACACGTTGTTCGACTTCTTGGTCGGCGAGCGGTATCGACTGCATCATTTGATTGGTGCGGTTGCCGTCACGGCCACCGTTTCGCCGCTGTTGGGTTTACTCGGTACCGTCTCCGGGATGATCAATACGTTTCGTGCGATGACTGTTTTTGGTTCCGGCGATCCATCCGTTGTCTCGGGCGGAATATCCGAAGCCCTGGTCACAACCGAACTCGGCTTGGTCGTCGCCGTACCCGCACTGATCGTACACGCCTTACTGAAACGCAAAGCCGACAACTACGCGGGACAGCTTGAGTCGCTCGCAATCGAAGCCAGCAACGTAGTGAGATCGCGGAAACCGTAATGACCGATCTGTTACGGCAACTGAATAACCCGGCAATCTGGTTGATTCTTCTCACGGCCGTTGTCGCCTATGGACTGTTGTTTGATCTGTGGTTCGAGCGCACCGAGACTTCGGTGCGTGCTGAACGCTTTGAGCAATGGGCGCCCGGAATTCGTACGTTGCTAGGTGCATTGCCCCTGCTCGGTTTGTACGGGACGGTTGTCGGACTGATGCAAACATTTCGGCAAATGGCGGCAGAACATGGCTTCAACCCCGAAACGCTGGCGTCCGGCGGCATCGCCACGGCAATGTATTCGACACAACTCGGGTTGTTGTTGGTTATTCCGGGCTGGGTATTACTGGCGTTGCTCGGCAGTCGATTAAAAGCATCAAGGCCGCAACGTGATTCGTGAGCGTTTGCAACAACACCATGCCGTTGAGGCTGAAACGCGTATCGATCTATCGCCGTTAATCGATGTCGTCTTTATTCTGCTGATCTTCTTTATTGTCTCGACCGTTTTTGTGCGCGAAGCGGGTGTCAAAGTCGATAAACCGGAAGCCAGTAACGCATCGCGCATCGATAAGCACCTGATCATTATCGCCGTAACCGCCCGCGGTGAGATCATGCATGCGGGTGCCAATATTGGTGTAACGGGCATCCCGGCAACGATCGAACCACTTCTTGAGTCACCCGATGACCCCGTCGTCATCCAGGCCGACGCGGCTGTGACGACACAGCAACTGGTGCGCGTTATCGATCAGCTCAAAGTCGCCGGTGCCGAGAACGTTTTATTGGCAACGAGGACCGACGAGTGAGCATGCAACGATCAGCAACGGCTCTGCTCGTCAGTATCGGCGTCGTTGCGCTGCTAGTCACAGGGTTGGCTGAAATACAACGTTTGTTTGCGCCAAACAACCCAGAGGTAAAGCTGCAGAAAATATCTATGGCAGCCGCCTTGCCGCCGCCGCCGCCTCCACCCCGGCAACGGCAACAAAGCACCGCGCAAGAAGCGTTCAACTTGGACCTCGGCCAATCGACAACCAACGCGCTTAAATTGCCGCCGGCTCGAATTCAACAAACGCTGTCGGTCGCCGATTTACAAGCACCGATTCCCGATATGCCCGCGCCCGAGTTCGATATGGACCTCAATGCGTCTATTCAAGAATTCGGGTTAGCGCAGTTAGATGGACGACCGCGTTTACTGACAAGCTTATCGATACAATTTCCGGACAGCCTGCGGCGCCAAGGCATAGACAGCGTCCGTATTCAAGCGCAAGTGGTTATCGATCAAAACGGCGGCGTTACGCTCCGGCGTCTGATCGACAATCCGCATTCGGAGCTGGAACCACAGATTCGATCGCTTATCCGGCGAGCCCGTTTTACACCTCCGGAAAAAGATGGGCAGCGGGTCCGTGCGGCATTTATATGGCCACTCACCTTGAAGTCCAACTAATGGCATTTTCACAACTGACGGCTGTATCCGCCGCGATGCTGCTCTTGCTCTGGTCGAACGCGGCAGCGAATCCGACCATAAGCGTCGCAGAGCCACGGCTCGTCTTCAAACCGATTGACCCGGTTGTTTGGGTGACTGAACCCGCGATAACAGGCGACGAAATCGCGCTTAGTCAGGAACTGGGTTCGCTCGTTCGCCAATCGAAGTACCGCGAGACTCTGCAGCGCCTAAACGAGAGCGACACTGAGCTGAGTGCGCCATTCGAGGTGCTTCGCGCGCAGATCAGCGCGACGCTGAACGACAACGCAAGTGCCATCCGCGCGTATCGCTCAGCGCTCGATAAAGCGCCGAGCTTCACTCGTGCGCACGCCGGCATCGGCACGCTGTATTTGATTGAGGGCAAATTGACGGAGGCACACAAGCACCTTGCCGAAGCGGTACGTTTAGGCGCGGGCGATGCACAGACGTACGCGCAACTTGGCTACCTCAACGTTAAGCTTGGCAATCCGTGGGGCGCAGTCAGCGCCTACGAACGTGCCCTGGTACTCGAGCCGCGAAACACCGGCTGGAAGCAAGCACTGCTACTCGCTTTGACAGCATCGGGTGATTACAGCACGGCGCGCAGCTTACTTGAGAATCTTCTGTCAGAACGTCCGAACGATGCGTCGCTATGGCAACAACGTGCGGATTTATCGCTGCGTGTTGGTGATCAGGTCAGCGCATTAGCGAGTCTTGAGATGAGTCTCAGACTCGGCAACAAGTCCTCGGACAATCGGCGCGCAGCAGCGCAACTGGCCATGCAATTGGGCAACGCGCGCCGTGGCAGCGAACTTGCCTCGGCTGCCATCTTGGCAGGCAGCAAAGACATGGACTTCGTTAGTCAGCTCGCCGATTGGATGGTCCGGAACGGACAGGAGGAATACGCCAATAACGTCTTGGCGGCGATGGGTAAACGCTTGAACAGCTATTCGCCTTCGCAGCAGAGTCGTTACTACTTCATAAAAGGCCGCATCGCCGAAGAAAATGGCAATACGGCCCAAGCCGTTGCCGATTTCCGCCGAGCGATCGATCGCGACGGAAGCAACGGACAAGCATTGCTGGCATACGCCGAGGGCGCGTTATCGAGCAGTAACGCAACAAGGGCGTTACTCGCGTTTCAACGACTGGCGGCCCTTCCCGCCTATCGGCAACAGGGATTGGTCGGGCAAGCGAAGGCGATGATTGCACAACAGGACTACCCAAGCGCATTGCAAAAGCTTCAGGAGACACTCGATGAGTTTCCCGACGCGTACGAGCTTAATACGGCGATTCAATCGTTAACCGCAATCGTCAACACACGCCGAGACAGTGCGGCGTTATGACCCGACAGCGCTTTTTTACGCTAGCTCGAACCGTCCACCTGTACAGCTCTACGGCGCTGTTTGCATCCCTCGCATTTTTTTGTATCACTGGATTTACGCTCAACCATGGCTGGTATCTCGACAGCTCGTCAACCAGCGACTCAGGCGAGATCGTGTTACCCGACGCATTGGCCGGAGGGCTTGATCCGGACGCCTGGGACCCGGACCTCGATGCACTGCAAGCATTCATTTCTGAGCGTACGGCGCTGGCTGAACCGGAGAATATTCAACTCGATAGGACGTACGGCGAAGTTACGCTGTCGTACTCCGCACCGGCGATGGACGCAGAAGTCATCGCAAGTCCGGACGTTTTATACATCGACACGCAGCGCGGGTCTTGGCTTGCCGTCCTTAACGACTTGCATAAAAACCGTGACGCGGGAACTGCTTGGTCAATCTTGGTCGACATAACGGCCATCGGCATGGTCTTGTTTGCGTTGACCGGCGTCGTAATCGTTTTTCAAAACCGTCGCCGCTTGGCGAGTTCACTGTGGGTCATTGCGCTGGGTCTCGCGACGCCGGTTATGGTGTTCGTCCTGTTTGTGCCGGGCATCCCTGCGTCACTGTAGCCTACAGGGTAACGCCTGGTCGTTGCTGCCGATGCTCGGCGGCGACGGCACTCGTTGTCGCGTTATTCCCGTTACCGCACAGTTGTCATGTCGCTGAACCGGGCCCGGATGGCTCTTTCGCCTCAGCTGTTCCGCTAAAACTATCTGCCGTTTCTGCCTTGCGATCTCCGGATAACTCAGCATGACTGGCAGTTAAATACCACACGACACAGAGTCCGGAGCACACAACGACGCTGTGTATGACAAGGACTGCCGTGTTCAAAAACCCGCTACCCGCAGTCAGAAGATCGAACATCGGAAGGAAGATTGCTACGGCGGCTGTTGCCGCCAACAATCGGCGTCCTACTCGCCTAGCGTTCCGATCGATAAATGCAAAAATGACACAACCAAGCCAGGCGAACACAAAACACATCGCAAGCGCCAGGTATCGACTATCACCAGCAGTCATTAACAGTCGATCCATGTAAAACACCAGGAGTGTGGCCAACGGCAGACCACCTAAGAGCCCCGAATTCACCAAGGAAAGATGCTCGTAGGTACGTTGACTGAGGTGCCCTACGGATCCATTGAGGCGCCGTTCGAAGTAGATCAGCATGCCGTATGCGATACACAGGCTGACCACTATGCCAAGAACGTAGTAGAGAACCTTAAGTATCAACGGCCCGTAAAGGCCGTAGTGAAGAGGGCTCGATGCAAAAAAAATACGCGCCGCTACCGATACCGGTAGACCGTCGATAAGACGCCCATACGCTTCTTGGTCCACGGTACCGGTCAAGGCGTCAACCGGAACGTACGAAACGTAGAGCATTTCTTTGGAAGAGTCGGCCAAGACCGAGTACGCCGCGTTCTGATGACCGTAGCGTTCGATGTGTACGCCGACAGGCGAGAAGTCCGTCGTATCAGCAACGATCTGCATTGCTTTGTCTGCCGAGACTAGCGTCGTGGCCTTGCCCCAGTCTGTTGGCCCGTTGCTCGGAGCCAGTACCGTCTCAAGCTGCTCGATATCACCCCCTGTCATGGGTAAACCGGCAACGACTGCCATTAAGGGCGGCGCCCCTACCATGATACCGGTGAATGCGATCACCAGCGCGAACGGCAGTGTCCAAAGCCCCGTCGCGTTATGGAGATCTCGCATCTTTGTGCGTGTGGCTCGCCGCCACCGTATCTTGAACAGATCTCTGGCGATCTTCTGATGAGTGACGATTCCCGACAGAATCAGAACCAGCATGTAAACACCGGTTAGCCCGACCAGTATCCTGCCGATAATCTTGGGTTCAATAGCGAGGTACCGGTGCAGTTGTTTAAGCCAGAGCGCTACACCATCGCCCTCACGCCTTGTTACTGGTGCTCCTGATTCCGCGTCGTAGCTATACGTTTCGAAGGTAAGGTCGCTCTCCTCCCCAAAGCGGGCGCTAAGCTCGACATACCGACTGCCTGGTGAGGGCTGCCAAACCTGAAGCGAGTGAATCGGTTCTTTTGTTTCTTCTACGAAACTATCGATGATTTGCTGCAAGCCGATCGGCTGATTGATCGCTAAACGGGACGCGGGTTCCTCCCAGACATACAACTCATCCACGAATATCGCGACCGAACCCGAAAAATTCACCAGGTATAACAGCCACCCCAGCACCACGCCCACGACGGTGTGTTGAAATGTGAGTCGCTTAAGTCGGTCTCGCTGCACGGATAAAAATGCTCTGGGTCAAGGACGGAGCGGAGCTGGATCAACACCCGCTAAGACGGCAACGCACAGCACTGCCGTGACCGCCATGTAGATCAGAGGGCGTTTCGGGTGGTCTGGCCAATCGACGAAGAACATAACGAGACCCCAAACCAACGGCCAGCCAAGCATCAACCAGAGAAGAATCGCTGAGATGTGTCGCTCTCCGCTCTCGGCGACAAAGGTAGCGAGGACTGCGAGTGCGGCGACGATTAAGAAGCTGCAAAGGGGCGAGAGTAGCCAGAAAGACCAGCTACGAAACTTCATCGGACCATCATAAGCAACAGCAGTGGCGAGACACCCGCACCGGACCACCAATGCCACTGAGGCCACCGAGTGGCGAACCATTGACTGAGTAACATGATCAGCCCGACCGCGAAAAGACTATAGAAAACGCCACGAACCAACCCGAATGTTTCCGTGGTCACAACAGCTGCACCAAGCAATAGGAGCCAAGCTGCTACCCTTAATGCGCGCATCTGTGCACCACTCAACCGGGCAGCGCTGCGTTGCCCATGACTGTGATAGAAGGAAACCGCGGCAAGATACGGCAGGACACAGAATGCAAGGAAAGAAGCGACCATCTAGAAGCCATAGAGGAGCTGAACGCCATAGGTCCGCGGCGCGCTGAAACCACCCTGCGTAATGCTCTCGATCACGAACGTTTCCCCGATAAGCTCGAAGTCGTCAAAGAGATTGTTTACGAAGCCGCGTATCGTCACCTCACCGACGTGGTAGTCCGCCGACAAATCCACAATCGTTAGGGACTCGGTCTTGAACTCGTTGTTCGCTCTCGTGAAAAAGCCGCTGCGGTAGTTGGCTTCGGCGCCCAACGTCAGGTTATCGAACGAATAGAACGCGCCCACTGCCGCCGTTAATTCCGGCGCGTTAGGAAATGTATTGCCGGCAAAGTTCACGTTGTTGGTGGTGAAGTTGTCAAACTCGGTATTGACGTACCCCAACGTCACATAGCTATCCCACGTTCGGTTTTGCCACGCTAACTCGATCTCAGTCCCGTACACGGTAGACTCTCCGGCGTTCAGTACCACGGGGAGAAGGCTACCGGGCTCCTGGTCGTTCACCTGCTGATCTGCCCAGTCCAAGTAAAACAGATTAGCGTTAAGAGTAACGCCGCTGGGAAAGGCGCTCTTGTAAGACAGTTCGTAGTTTCTGACGAACTCAGGATCAAACCGTATCGGAGCAAATGTCGCTGGGGAAAAAGTTAGCCCGCCTTGACGGTATCCTTCGGTAAAAGTGAAGCCGACACGTTGATACTCATCAATCATGTAGGTCACACCGACCTTGGGTAAAAACTCACTAAAATCGGTACTAGCGTCAGTCTCAAATCCGTCAATCAGTGGCGCGACAACAACAAACGGCCCGGGTGGTGGCAGCACGAACGAGGCCGTTGTGGACGCTTTCGAATTAAAATCAACGCGTTCATACCGCCCCCCCAGCGTGAGCGTCAGGGTCTCATTGATCAGAATATCGAACTCGCCGAATAGCGCTTCGGTTTGTGTATCAATCGGTGAATCGGTCACCAAATCCAGGCTGAAGCCACTGCCTTGGAAATTCGGGTCTGCGACGCCATCCCGCAGTGCCCGATTCGTCTCGTCGGAGTAAAACAGACCGACCGAACCGCGAATCCGTTCACCCTCGTAGGTAACACGTAATGTATGGTTGATTTCTTCTTGATCCGCCGTCGCGAACCACGCTCGATCCCGATCCGGCAGGGTCGTCGCATAGTTTGAGTTTAAGTCCGCCGACAGGAACTCGTTGTAGGCAGTCTGCCACTCTAAGCCCCAGGCGTCGGATAGACCGTAACTGACCCGAAGCGTCGTAACGTCTTGCTCGGTGTCCATTCCACCGTCGCCGTACGGATTGCTATTGGTGAAACTTCGTTCGTCTGGAAACCAAGCGCTGGTGTCATTGCGAGCATCGGCCGCTACGTGGGTACGGCTAAAAAGTATCTGCAGCGGTAGCGCCTTTGACTTGTACAGCAGCTTACCCCGAAAAGTATCGGTCTCACTGAAGTTGTAGTCATCGATACCCAACACTGGGTTGTCGATGAACCCATCCGTACTTAGCCGCTGCACGGTTACTCGATAGGCCAGTTGCTCGGTTATCGCACCGGTGTTTGCTAAACCTAACTCGTAACTGCCGAAGTTCCCGAAACTAGCCACGCCAGTCGTGCGCTGTTCGAACTCTGGGTCGTTGGTCGAAACGACAACACCGCCAGCCAGCGAGTTTCTTGCCTGTGCCGTGTTCTGCGGGCCGCGCAACATCTCAACCTGCTGAACATCAAACAGCGAGTTGAACCCACGCGCAAACTGCTGCGTTGTGAACGCTGCGCCATCCACCATCAGCGACGCCACTTGCCCAGTACCGGCGCCACCGACGCCGGATGAATTTACGCCACGAACACTGAAGCTAAACGCCTGTAACCCACTGCCGTTGACATTGACGTTAGCGGCTCTACTAAACACCTCCGATATGCGTTTGTCGTTACTTCGAACGATATCTTCTTCGGTTTGAATATTGATCGAGGTATTCGTATCAAGCAGCGGCCGCAGGATGTTTTCACCTTTGACGACAATCTCCTCGAGAGGGCTCGGTCTCGTATCGTTGTCTGATGATGATTCGTCACTCGGGTTGTCCACCGGATCCGTTGCAGGCTCGGTTGTCCTCGCAACGATCAAAAACCCCTCACCGTCCGGTTGCACGTCTAATGACGAGTCCTCTACCAATTCAGTAAGTGCGGCCTCCGCCGTTAGGTTGCCGGATACAGCGGGCGCTCTGTATTCGCCCGCCAGATCCCCGGCAACCAGCACGTCGACGCTGAAAAGTCGGCCCACTTCAAGTAAGGACCCCTCTAGCGGTCCGGCCGGGATTTCGATGCTTTTGACGTCGCCGTTTTGCGCATTCGCCAATGCCGCGATGAAGAGAAACGCCAACGCAAGCCACGTTGGTCGAACTACCCCGGTTACCCGATAGATAGAGATTTCCGCTGTCACAGGTGCCCCTTTTTCTTATTGGCGCAAATGAGAATCACTAGCGCTACATTTTCAGGACGCTTTGTCGTGGCGGAATCACACCCCTTGATTGAGTTTTTTTAAGGGGCTCGGCCTCAGGGAGGCGCTGCAATCGCCGTTCTTGGTCGTATGGCAAGGCGTTTCGGATCGGATCGGTCGATCGCTACCGGCAATATCCTTGGTAAGCGCTCCAGCATGAGCTCGGGATCCTGGCCATCAAAAATAGCGGTCACGGTCGCCTGGGACAGTAAATCGTCGGGATCATCTAGAGCAATCGGGACCACCGAGTAGCGATTAAGGTCAGAAACAACCTCGGAGAGAGCCGCCCGTCTGTACTCAAACCGACCGGCTTGCCACGAACCAACAGCTTTTGGATCAACGACGGCTATATCGCCGAGCGTCCGGTTAGCGGCGGTAATCTGTTGCCCCGGGAGCAGACGCTCTGTCGTGACAAGCCCAGAGACTTTGTCGGCAATGATCACAGGGTGGCGCACGGCGACAGAGCCTTCAGCGACCGCTACTCGCGCGACACCGCCGTTGTTTCTAACATCAAACGTCGTACCCAAGACTTCCACGGTTAGGTCGCCCGACTGCACCCGGAATGGTCTCGATGGGTCGCTAGCCACACGAAACAGCGCATCGCCAGCGTCGAGAGAGGCGTGCCGTTGTTCCGACTGGTAGGTCACCCTGAGCGTCGTTGCTGCGCCTAGGGTAATCACGGATCCGTCGCGTAAGGTAACTGTCTTTGTCTCGCCCCGCTCTGAGGAGAACAATGAAGATACCGGCGCCTCGACTTGGTCCGCGCCAGGCGCGGGACTGCGTTGCAATACAACAAGCACCATGGCCATTGCCGCCAGCGAGGAACCGGCTGTCGCCCAAAGCGGCCAACTGAACGGCTTAGCGACGCGGCTATACCAGCGGTGACGTAACGACTCCGATCTCAGGGGTTGCCTGACGTCTTCATCAAAATCAGACAGCGCTAAGCCGTCTATCGCCGAAACAACGCATTGCGCCTTGCGGTAGGCTAGCGCGTGGTCCGGGCTGCGGCGTACCCACTCATCGAGCGCCTGCTGCTCTTGCACTGAGATGTCGGCTTCTAGCACACGCAAGTGCCAGTCGTAGGCCTCCTCTACGATCGACTTATCTCTAGCATTGCTACTTATCACACAGGTCTCGCTCGTTTGTGATTGATTCAACCGTCAGCAATTCGTCCAACTGCGCCAGTGCTTTCAGAATGTGCTTAAGGGCACCCGATCGGCTCAAGCCTAAGCGTCTGCCGACTTCGGCCACATTGAGCCCTTCTACACGGTTAAGCAAAAATGCCCGGCGACGTTTCGCCGGCATGTGGCGTAACACCTCATTAATCTTATAAAGCTGCTCCTTTGCTATAAGGACTCTTTGCGGGTCAAGAATCACACCCCCACCCGAGAAAAATTTGGTCTCAACGTCAGGTTCGTACCGCCTTTGTACGGTCTGACGACGTTTCTCGGAGATCACAATGTTCTTGGCTGTTCGCCATAAAAACGCCTTAACGTCATGCACTGGCTCGTTCGCTTGGCGTTCCATTAGTTTTTGGAAAGCTTGCTGCGTTACGTCAGAGGGTTCGGGTGGTCCATCCCCGAACATCCGTCGTAACGAGGTCGAGAGATTCAATGAGTGATGTTCGTAGGCCGCTGCAAAGTCAAAGGTTTCGGATGATTGGCAAGACCGCTCGCCGTCGACTGCGCTATCTGTACTTGCGTACTGATCTACGGCAACACGGGGTTCGGGTCTGTTTTCATTGGCTTCGGTAATAACCGCTCCAGACTCGCGTGGAGCGGAACTCATCTGCTTTTTGTTCGACAGATACGCCAGTCACACCAATTAGCGCCAGTCGTAGCAAGCATTGCCGCTGCGGCGCGGGTGAATCTGAATGGCTTGCGAATGATTCTCATTCGAGAAGAATGACAGTTCGGAATTGCCGGCGCAACACCCGTACCGCAGACGATGCTTTGTTGGAAACGATTGGGCGCCGCAAGCGCGAACACGGCTCGAGAACAAGCCGTGAGAGTAAATTTGCTTGAGCCTCATCCGACTCGAATACCGGTTACGCCACTCGCCGAATCGAGTTCCGGAAAAGCCAGGACTACGATTCAAGCGCGCAAACAGTCTGCAACACCACCGCTAGTTGCCTTCGAATTGGCGCTCGCAGTCTTCGGGTAGTCTGTCGTCGGGAAGCAGCCGACGAGGTTCACCGATCGTTCGATAGATTGCGTCGAATGAACCGAATACCTCGAAATTGAACCGGTTGATCATGAATGCCTTGGAACGCGAACTGACAAAAAAAGAGATCGGTGACCTTGCTGATTCAAAAGGCATAACGCGCCGTTGATGACTTTCACATGCGCGCTCGCGCCAACTTTTTTAGGCTCGAATCTATTGATGTACTTTGTGTCCCCGTAACATCAAGGTCACTCAGTACGAAATCCAGCGATCGTCAACAGAATAATTTGAATACTGAATTTGGTGTTAAACACCGTCGTAATCGTCGACTTCATACACGCCGTGCTGCCACAGCACGTGCTGATCAGAATTTTTCAGTTTCGCTAGCTCAATGCGCCCTAGGGATTCGGCCACCACCAATAGCGAAACGGAGTCATCGAAATTGACGGTTATCACGACTTGGCTATTTGCGTCGTCAATCAACCGACCAGTAGCAAACATACCTCCGTACAGCAGGCCATACGGAGTTTCTTTGAAGTCGCTTATATCAACGTTAATCAACTGCTCTTCAAACAAATAGAAGCGAACGCGGGGGTTAAGCGGTGATTCTCTAATCATCGTTCGTATCGTGTTCGCGTCTGGGCTCACTACAACAGAGCGCTCGATCGATCGCTCGTTAGCCCAATCGTCGTAGGCAATGCGATCGATGATTTTTTCGTGGATCAGCTTCAAAATTTTGAGTGGCTGAGAAGACGTCGCAGTCGACGGCGTCACCGTCTCCCTCCCGCCAGTATGAGTTTGGCTTTGAGTCCGGGGTGTCGTGCTCGCAGGGTTGCGTAGAGTTGTGCCAGCGCTGCGGTGTGTATCGCCCACAGCGGGCAATTGGTACTGGCCACGTTGGCTACCAAGAACAACAGCGAAGGCGGACGCAAATAGAAGAACTGCGATCCATCGTTTGCTCATGACAAAACCGAGCTCCGGTAACTGCGTAACTCAATCATCGTGACCTAATCCATACAAGACTTGGCAGCGACTCCTACCATCCGCGTCCTTTATTCATCCGCAATAGGACGACTGCCCATCGGAACTCGCTTAGAATCTGCCGGGCTGTGCCTGACGTCAACACGTCAGCGTCCTCGCTGCACCCTACGAATCAGTGCCGCCGGCCAAGTAAACTACAATTCATCGCAAGGATGCCGGACATCGACAGACCGACCCAGAAAATCAAAAGTGTTCTACGAGCCGAGCCTCTTGGTATTTCGGACGAAAAAGTCATGAGCATTGTCCGTTGTGATGCCGTAAGCCGTCGTCCAGCTTTGAGAAGACCTTGCTGCATTCGCAGCTCTGGCAGGCTGCGAAGATGCTCAAACGCAGACCCGGCTCGGCACCGCGTTACACCGCCGTTACACCGCCGTCGACAGCAACCAGGTCGCCCGTCATAAACGACGCGGCATCCGACAACAGGAATGCGATCACAGAAGCCACTTCGCCAGGTGTGCCGAAACGGCCCTGCGGAATCGACGCTAACAGAGCGTTTCGCCGGGTTTCGTCACTGCGTGCCACGGCCGTCATCGGTGTTTCGACCGGCCCAGGGGCAACCGCGTTGACACGAATGCCGCGCGGCGCCAGTTCGACGGCCAACGAGCGGGCCAAGCCGTTCAACCCGGCTTTGGAGGCGGCGTACGCGGCCGCCCGCGCATGACCCACCGTGCCGATCTGACTGGATACGAACACGATCGATCCACCACGCATTAGCGGCACCGAGTGTTTGGCCAAGAGAAAGTTCGCAGTCAGATTCAAACGTAGCACCGCATCGAAGTCTTCGAGCGGCGTTTCTTCGACAGGGGCGTGCAGAAACCGGCCCGCACAGCCGACGACGCCCGTAGGCGCATCGCCCAATGACGCCAAGGCCGAATCGACTGCAGCGCCCACTTGCTCGGAAACCTCAAGATCGACTATGTGGCGTTTCGCAGCGGGTAGAAGATCGCCCAACGCAGCCGACGCGGCGTCATCGCGTACAAGCGCGACGCAGTTAGCGCCATCGTCCAGCGCCTGCTCCAGCACGGCCCGGCCAATACCGGAGTCCGCACCGCTGATGATTAGTCGATGCTCGGCTAGCGATGCCATTTGATTAGTCGGCGTGACCGGTCTTACCGGACGCCTCATTGAAACCACCCTGCCCGGTCAGTTTCGCCCAGGTGGAATAGGCCTCGGACGCCTGCACCGCACCGGACGCGATCTGCTCGCGCCAGACCTCAGCGGCCTCGACAAAGTTCGGCACGCTGCCAGGGAACATGGCGAGCGACAGTGCCTCGGCCAGACCATCCTCATTCGCACTGTTGGCATACGCCGCCCGAATATGCCAAGCGAACGACTCCCAGCGGCCCGTGCAAAGATGCACCGCGGCACCGGCTGTATGTGCGAGTGCGAGGGAGACCGGCGTGGCAGCCGCTTCAAATGCGCCGATATAGCTTTGCTCACCGTTGTAGTCAGGCAGATGATCCTGCCAATGCGCGGCGACAAACTCGTGGCAGTCAGAACCCTTGGCCAGCGCCGTGATGGCGAGAATCCGGTTCAGTTCGTCGAGAGAGCCGCCGTTATCGAGATAGCGAGGAATATGGTGCGTCCCTAGGGTTTCGTGCATGGCAATCAACACGGCCATCCAGACAAATTCATGCTCGTGTTTGCTCAACGTACGCTCGCTAAGCGTTAAGCGGCTGTACAGCGCATCGTAGGACTCAAGCACTTCCGGCATTGCAACTTTCATGAGCCCGTGATGCGGCAACAGGTAGCCGCGTTTGCGACGAATCTCGTCGAGTTGTTCAGCGAGGGAACTCTCGGTCATGGTGAGCGACTCCGTGGCATGGCCAAACAAAAACCGCCGACCGGCTTTGGCGCGAGCCGCGGAGAGTGAGAACATACCAATTCCAGCATTGAGGCGGTATGGCTATGACTGAGAAAGCGGCGCTGACAGGACAAGTAGCGGTAGTGACGGGTGGAGCGCGCGGGATCGGTGCCGCAACAGCAACACTGCTGGCACGACGCGGCGCCCATGTCTTTCTCAGCGATGTTCTGGATGCCGAACCCGTTGCCGCGGCGATTCGCGACAGCGGTGGATCGGCCACGGCCGCGACCCTCGATGTCACAGACCGTGACGCCTGCAACGCGCACATTCAAAGCATTCATGAAGCTGCCGGTTCTGTGGATATTTTGGTGTGCAACGCCGGCGTCTGCCCGCCTGGACAACCGGTCGGGAGCCAATCTCAGTGGGATTCCGTGATGCGCGTGAATCTTGAGGGCTCACAACACTGCATCGCACCGGCCTGGCCCATCATGGAAGCGCAGCAGCGCGGCTCGATCGTGTTGGTGTCGTCGGCGGCCTTCTACCAAGGCGGGTTAATCGTTGGCACCGAATACGCGGCCTCGAAAGCGGCGCTCATCGGGATGACGCGCCATCTTGCCCGCAACGGTGGACCAGTCGGTATCCGCGTTAATGCCGTCGCTCCCGGCATTATCGATACCGACATGACAGCCGGTTTTGATAAACCCGATTTGCAGAAAATTCCGCTGCGTCGCTACGGCACTGCCGATGAAGTGGCCGGGCCCATCATTTTTCTCTGTGAACCGGCGGCGGGCTACATGACGGGCACCGTACTCAACATTACGGGGGGTATGGTCCTCGCTGCCTGAAAACGCAGTGCCGGCATCAACGTCTGACTACTCGACCCGACCTGTACAGCTGATGGCCCTTAAAGGTCACATTCCAAGTACTCACGCTAGGTGGCGTAAGGTCACTTTTGTTTCCTTGCTATTTCTGAGTCCCTAAGCCGGTGGTAGGCGGCGACGACGGTCGCACTGGCTCCGCCCAAACGCTATTCGCCTCGCCTCGTCTTGCTCGACGACTAACACCGCTGCCCATCGCGAAAAACATAGCGGCACCGAGGATGGCCACAGCGTTAACCATTAACAACTCCCACCGTTGGTTGGCCGCACTGCGCCATAACGGCATATCGATGACCATTGCGTCAACAATCGGGATCGCCGCCGTCAGGATCGCGCAAATGTACAGCAGGTCTCGAGCCCCGTGGGCGACTGAGCGTAGGAACGCCCAAGCGATGCCGGCGAAGAAGACTGCGTAATACGCGGCTTCGACGAAGTCCCCTCGAGCACTTAGCCCGGCCGTCAACCGACTCACCAAAAAAGCCGCAGAAACCCCGGCCATGCAACCCATGCAAACACCGCTATTGAGTTTTGCCAAAAACCGGGCATCGCTGCGCTGCTCGGACTGTCTTCGTTTTCGTCGCGACTCGATCCAGAGCAGGTTGCCGGAATAAAAGAGGTAAGCACCGGCTAGTCCTAGAAAAAAATACGCCCATCGAGTGACGTAGCCGCCGAACGATGCGAAGTGCAGCTCGTAGAGTCCGAAGTACATCGTGGACCCAGCCGAAGCGAGCCGCGGATCGGACACCGCCAGCACATTACCGTCGACAGCGGACAAGGTAACCACCGCACGAGACACCAGTGTGGTTCTCTCGTTCAAGGTGCCAGAAACCTCGACGATCCCGTTTACATCGCCGGCGTGCCGGTAGCGCAGTCTACTGATACTAAATTCGGGCACTTGCGCTTTAGCAATAGCCGTGAGTTCCTTGACCGGCAGGATGGCGCCCACTTCATCAGCTGGCCTTTGCGGCTGCACAAGCCCAAAGTCATCCGCGGCGATTTCCATAAGGTTGTCTTTGAAGACGAGGGCCTGGAAAGGCGCAACGAGAAAAATTCCGATCGCCAGGAGAACGCTGCTCCAAGCGAACATGATGTGCCATGGCAGGGAGATAACGCCCACGACATTGTGTGTGTCCAGCCAGAATCGCTTGAGGTTTTTTCGCGAACGAATGACAAATAGATCCTTCATAAAATTGGGAATGAAGATCAACAAACCGGTCAACAAGGCCAATCCATAAATCAGGCAGACGATACCGAGCGCGTACAAGCCCCAGCTATTTGGCAAACCCGCGTTGTAGTGAAGCTGGTAAATAAACCCCGCCAACGGCCCTGTATTGCCGGAAACATCGACCGCTTGGCCAGTGTTCGTAAGCTCGTAACGGCGAGCAACGGACGATCCATCATCCTGCCTTTCAGACCAGTACAACCGGTGTCCGTGATACGCGCCATCGGCAAGGTTGAGATCAAAGCGCGGCGGATGCGTTGCGTGAACAGCGAATACCTGGTCAAGGAGCTGCTGTGCCTGGTCATCAGCTTGGTGGCTGATATGGACAGGATGGAGGTCATCCCACTCACGCAGCTCGTGGAAAAAAACCGTGAGTGATCCTGCATAGAAAGCGATGAACAACGCCAAGCCGGAGGCTAGGCCGGTCCACGTATGCACAGCCGTGAATGTTCTTATCGTCGCCGTATTCATGCGCCACCCACCCCGACCGCGTCCAGCAATTGAATCAGCCCATAGCCAACGAGTGATATGGCCGACAACATCAGTGCGGAAAAGCGCGCTGTGGGTACAAGAAAGCTGGCCGTCGCAATGACTACCCACAGAGGAAACACCAACAGCATACTAGGCGCACGTAACGCGGTAATAGGCGGCGTAGCCGCCAGAAACAAAGAAATTAGAATCATGCTGGCCGGAATCGATAGCAAGACTGCTACGATCGATCTAGCGATCATCGCGCCTCCTAGCCAGAAAGCTGATCCATGGCGTTATCGCGGTCGTCAAAAAAAACACCGTTAGCAGCGTGTAGAAACCAGGCCAAAATCCTCCGAATGAGTACCCAAACCACAGACCAATCCCGAACGCGAGCGCTGCTGCAGCGATTAAGGCCAATCGCGTAGATCGGTGTCTTGATCGCACTCCTCCATGGGTGAAGGCGCCCGCAAGGACCGCCATAAAAACTACGATTCCGCTATCCATAGGAGTCCAATTGCCATCGTAAAGCCACGAGTAACTTCCGGAACGTGACTGACCGCCTAGTAACCTCCTGTGTCGCTCTAGAATCGAGCCGATAAGATGACGCCGTATTGTCGCGGAGCGATTGGAAAGACCCGGAGCGCGCCCGGCAACAGGCTCCCCACAAGATCTCGCGTTGAAAACTCGTCGGTCAGATTGCGTCCATACGCGGTTACCGACATACGTTCTCCGGTGTACCCGACGCTAGCGTTCAATAGCGAGTAGCCGTCACTCTCGAACATCGGGTCGTTTTCGACGTCTGAGAATCGACCGCTTTGGTACGTGGCGTTTAGTTGAGCGAACCAGTCCTTTGCGAACGTATGGCGGAGACCGATTGCTGCGGTCAGGTCGGAAGAAAACGGGAATTCATTGCCGTTTAGATCCTTTCCGGCCGCGCCGTCAATGGCGCAATCAGGTAGATCGGCGAACGACGATCCGATTCGACATGCCTCTCTAAACTCAGTTTTCGCATAGCCGACGCCAGCGAATACAGTCGTACCCTCGGATACGGTGTAGTCGCCTTGCAATTCGAACCCCCAAAGGCGTGACGTGCCAACATTCAGTGTCCCGATGTTTAGGGGGTCTCCGTCGATCGGCACATTCAATTGCTGATCGGTCCAATCGCCGAAATACGCGTTGGCGTTGAACACAAGGTCGCCGTCCAACAGGACGGACCGCAACGCAACTTCAAAGTTATCGAGGTATTCGGGATCGAATGTATTGAGCGTAGCGTCAGCAAGAACACGTGCACCGCCGGCGCGATAACCGCGCTTGTAAAACGCCGATACACTGACATTCGGCGTGGCGGCAAAGGTAACGCCGAGTTCGGGAAGGAAGGCGGAGAAGTCTGTCTCAAAGACTTCCTCCGCTGACGGAGCGAGTGACAGCAGCAACCCATTTACTTGTGTCACGACGGCTTGAACGAGCACCCCGGAACCAGGCTGTTGCATCTCGGCTACCTGCCCCGCTTGCATCGGATCCGGTAAGGGCGTACTTGGGTCGACAACACCGGTTTGTCCAAAGTCTCGTTCTATAGACTCTCGGTCGTACCGAAAGCCTCCGGAGACTCGCAGCCGTTCGGTTAAGTCGAATTCCCACTGTGTATAGATGGCAGTGTTTGTTATGCCGCCTTGCGTGTCAGTTAATCCCGTTATCAACGTCGGGTTAGCGTAAAACGGCAAGACGACCGCCGGTGCACCGGCCAGTGAAACATCGACCGTAGTAACGTTGTTTATATCCGCATCACTGTCAAAGTCCAAATAAAAGCCGCCTATCGTGCCACGTAGACGTTCGGATTCGTAACTTAGTCGAAGTTCTTGCGTAACCGTCTGCTCATCAACGGCCTCATCGCGAAAACCCAGTGATAGCGCAGTTCGATCAAGATCAGTGAGCCTGGCGTACTCACCGTCAAGAAATGACGTTACCGAATTTAATTCCCAACGGTCGGAGACTCGGTAATTGAGCTCTAAAGAACCAATTATCCCTTCATAGGCAAAATTCAAAGGCTCATTATTCGTGGCAACAAAACTCTGGAAGTCGCCGCCATTTTGGACGATGTATTCGCTCACGCCGGATTCTTCATCAACGAGCTGCACGCTAGCAAGCGCACGGAAGTCATCGCTAGGTTCAAATAACAACCTTCCGCGAACGCTAGTGCTTTGCGGGCCTGTCTCGTCGCCGATAACGGTGTTAGCTATAAATCCATCGGTATCGGATCGTGATGCCGTCAATCGAAATGCAGTGGTGTCCGTGAGCGGAACGTTAATCATGCCCTCAGCCGCGTAGGTATTGAAGTTTCCATACTCGAGGCGAACTGCAGAATCGAAACCGTCCAGACTCGGTGCAATACTGCGTATGACGACGGCTCCGGCCAGCGCACTTCGTCCGACATTGGTTGACTGCGGACCACGTAAGTACTCTATTTGTTCAACATCCCATAGGTTTTCCGGCACGTATACCCGGCTCTCGGCGATGAATGGAACGTTGTCGTAAAGAATCACGCTCACATCGCCAGACCCACCGATAGCGGCCGCCGTTCCAACGGCCCCAGTGACGCCACGGATCGTTACATTGGCGCCGCTATTGCCTAGGGCCGTGATATTCGGTGTTTGCAAGGCGGCATCGGCAACGTTCAGTAAGGTCCTCTCGCGAGCGATTTCAGCGGTTATTACGGCGACGCTTTCCTTCGTGTCTTGCAGTGATCGCTGTATTTTCTGTCCCGTCACAACAATGGTGTCGAGCACGAGCGAACTGTCCTCAACATCCGGTGGAGCGTTCGGTATCGGTGCCGGCTCGGCTGACGCGTCGTCGTCGCCGCGCTGAATCACGAAAGCACCCTCTGTCGATACATAAGTGAGTCCCGAGCCGTTTAGCACTTGTTCTAGCGCATCTTGCACCCTTCGTGCGTCCGCAACGGCCGGTGCCGACTTCCCATCTAGTAGTGTATTTGGCGCGAGGATATCGACGTCAAAAGCGTCGGAAATCGCCAAGATCGACCGATTTAGCGTACCCGCTGGAATTGCGACCGGCTGTTGGCTGACGTAGTTGCTACTTACGTCATCGGCCGCTAAGCCCTGTGTAGCAAATAGCATCGTAAGGGCGATACGTAGCGCTGCCCTACAGTATTGGACTGTTGTTATCGTAGTCACGAGCCCCGTCTCTTTAAATCTATTCACACGAATGCCGATTGTTGGCATTCCTGTTATTTAGACTTCTAGCGGGTGCCGTTCGACTCCTCAGAACAAAAAAAAGTTTTTTAGGCCGACGCTGTACTCGCGTATTCAGTCGACGCTTTCTTGTCTAGCTCGCAACTGCAACAAATCTGCATCGCTGTCGTCGATTTCAATCGGATACGACAAAGCCAGCATCGCCAACATACGCTCGATGTTGTCGGTAGCAAACGAAGCGGTGATCGTTTGGTCCGCGAACTTCTCGGCGCTATCAGTCAGTACGATTGTGCGGCTCGAATAGCGATTCGCATCGGCGACCAATTCTCGTAATGTTCCGCCATCGTAAATGAGTTTGTTTGAACGCCACGCGCCAACATCGGCGGTTGGAATGGTTCTAACAGGTTGTAAGCCGGCCTCGAGCGTCGCCGCTATCTCTTGTCCTTGACCAAGGATTTCGCGCGATAGTAGGCCGGACGATGCAGTGTCAATAAGAAACGGATAAGCCACCTCTACTGAGCCTTCCGCGACAGCGACACGAAACACACCGCCGTTACTGCGCACCGCAAACTCGGTGCCTAACGCCGTTGCCGTCAAATCGCCCGATTTGACGGTGAATGGGCGGCTTGGATCTTCCGCCACATCGAAGTAGGCCGCACCCCCGGCCAATTCAACGACTCTCGCTTTAAGCGACATCGTCGTGTCGATACGTGTTGCAGCGCCAAGGGTGGCAACAGTGCCGTCGTCCAATGTCAGTGTTTGCTGCTGCCCGACGCCGGTCTGATGATAAGCCAATGTTGATACCGTCGCGCCACTGTCATCTTGGCCGACGCTTAACGCAAACACTGACGCGATGCCGATGGCAGCCAGAACAACGACCGCTGCAAGGCTCATCGGTATTCGCGCAAAAACGGTTTGAGTCGATGACGGTTGCGATACGGTGGCTGATGCGACCTGTGGTGGCAATAGATCCGGGTCGATGTCGGCTGCCACCAAGTGGTCCAGCGCCGACCAGACCGTCTGTGCCCGGTCAAACGCTTCCTCGTGCCGAAGATCGTTTTCAAGCCAACTCGTCAGTGCTTGCTGTTCGGCCACACTGAGCCCGCCATTCTGCACACGTTGACGCCATTCGTGCGCGACCTGACTGATGGATTCTGTGTGTGGATTGGTCATTCGGTGCGTCGTAGTTTGTTTTTTTCCGCTAGGAATACATCGATTTGCTGCGCTGCTCGAGTGATGTGTTTTTGCGCCGGTGTACGCGTAATGTCAAGGCGTCGCGCCACCTCGGCGACGGACAGTCCTTCAACCTTGTGCAGTAGAAAAGCGTGACGACGCTTCTCGGGCATCTGACGCAGCACGTCGTTGATCGATTGAAGCTGTTCCCTGACTTCTAAGACCCTTTCAGGCGTTAAATCGTCTCCTCGCGACGGAAAATAAAGCTGCTCAACCTCATAATCGTAGCGCGCTCGCACGCCGTCACGCTTTAAGGCAGACAAGAACGCATTGCGGGCCGTGCGCCACAAGAACGCCGGCAAGTCCCGAATGTCAGAGCGGTCCTGACGTTCTACCAACTTCTGGAACGCCTGCTGCGCAATGTCCTCGGGGTCAGGTGGCCCGGAACCGAAAGTTCTTCTCAACGCGCGAACCAGCGTCGCCGAATGATCGAGAAAAAGCGTCGCCATCTCGACGTTTGGCTCAACCTGCCGCGTTGACTCTGCGTTAAGCGTTTTGCGTGGGCTGGCTAGCGGATCGACGTCATTACGAGCATCGACGAACACCTGCGAGTCATCCATTCAGGCATCGCTCGTACGAGCCTATGAAAATCGAGCGATAAAATCGTGGTTCTGCTCGGGGTCTCATGTAGCAAGCAGGCTCTTTGCGGTGGAGTAGAGCCCTCATAATCTAATTGAGACTCATTCGCAAAAACTACATGAGAAGTGGAGTATGAAGCAAGCAGAGTTTGGAAGCGTCGAGTTTGGCGGTTGAGCACGACTTACGCGGGTGTTCGCCGACGGAATAGCGTGGAATTACAGTTAAATTGGGCGGATCGACACAATTGCTGCGGTCACCGAACTGCGAACGCCGGCAATTGCTAACTGCCAAACCCTCATTTCAACCGTACCAATGCGATGCCGCCTTCCGTTAGTGACCAGATACGGTGATCGTAACGCTTCGCTACCTAGCGACAATGACGCTTCGTGACACGAATCCCTGGCTGACCGGCGGCCTACGTTCCCTAAGCAGCGCCTTGCTTCGACTGTCCGACAGACACGATCTTAGTGGAATGACCGAACCAGCCCGCAACGGTTGATTTCTTGCGTCGGCTAATTGGCACGCGAAGATCGTTCTTGAGTAAGCAATACCACTGTTGACCGTCTTTCACGATCTTAACAATGGCACGCCGTGCCACCCAGTGGGCCCGGTGTACACGCATGCCCTCCTCGCCCATCGCATCGGCCGCTTGTTGCAGCGACCCCAGAATCATGCAGTGCCCGAGCTCGGTGTGCACGTGCAGATAATGCAGGTCCGATGAGATGGCAAGTACGTTTGTCCCGAGCGATTCCGGTATTTCGCTGAGGAACACGTTACGGGCGTCCACGGCGAATTGCCCGGCTTCGTCCTTTTCAAGGTCGACCGGCCCGTCGTGGTGACCGTCACCGCCTGGGTCTTCCGGCTCGTTTAATGTCGGCTTCGAAGTCAGGAACGGCAGGTTGATCGTCATCCACACCGCCAGCACTTGCGGCGCAACCTCAACGAATCCGGCAACGATACCCTGCCACACTCCCTGCTTCTCGAAGCGGTCCAACCAATCACCGTCATCGGCGAATTCCCAGGACTCCGGTTGGACCAGCTCAATCAGGAAACTGAACGGTGCCATCAGGGCCGCCCCGGCGAGGCCGGAGACTAGCAGCGCCAACCACGGCGGTAGCCTGTGTACGACTCTTGGCATCACGAACCAACTGGCCGCATACAGTGCAACCAGTGCCAGCCCAATATGGGTAACCCAAAACGCTATGCGATCCAGAAAGCCCAACCCTTGGCTCGCCTCAGGCTCCATGATCACGAAAATCGCCACGAGCGCCGTACCCACCAACACGAGCGACCGGCCCAGCGGCCAGAGCCCAAAAATTGTGCCGTTGCTGACGCCGTTGATGGGGTTCACGGCATTCGCCCTCGCAGGATCGCGTTCTTAGTCACCAAGCGTACTCTACAATCAAGCCGATGAGTGGCAGTGAGTCACCATCGTCGCTCGCTTCTTCACCCGTCAATAAGTTCAGCTCCGGCTGCTCGCCCGACGGGCCACCGTAGGTGTTTAGGACATCAAGAAATAGGACCAATTCGACCGGGCCCAGCGACCTTCGGTAATCAACACGCACATCGAGCGAGTGGAAAGCGTCGGATCGCGCTACGTTCGTCGCTGTGATCTGTCTGGAAAAACGTCGTGGTAGGTTGGGCGCGAGCACGTCCTCGTTAACGATGTAGCTGTCGATCGGCAGACCTGAACCATAGCGCCAGCGCGCTGCCACCTGCCAGCGCTCGTTGATTTCCCAGCGGCCGCCCATCGAGACGAAGTGCTCGCGGTTGAAGTCCCAGTCGTAGTCACCAAGGCCATCATTATCATTGACTTGAAAACGGTTCCACGAATACACGAAGTCGGCTGACCAGCCGCGATCGAAGCGACGGTTTACCACGAAATCGACACCGGTATTGGTGCCCTCCCCGGCGTTGGAAATACGGCCGTTGGTTCGACTGTCTGGCACGAGCAGGTTGTCAAGCTGCTGGTAGTAAGCCTCGACCATGACACTCAGGTTGTCGCGCCACTGGTAGTTGATTCCGAGTCCGAGGTGGGCGAGTTCCTCGCTCTTTAGACTAAAGTTCTCGGGGTCGGAGGCCCGCACCAAGTTCGTCGGTGCTTGGTAGAAAATACCGGCGCTCGCCGACATCCTTAATCGCGGTGACAACGTGTAGTTGAAGGCGAGACGAGGCGACACGAGACTCTCGTCCCCAAAACCGTTGTGGTCGTAGCGAAAACCGGTACGCAGCGACGCCGCTCCCCAGTCGAAGACCTGCTCGCCATAGACCGCGTAGTTGGTTTCACTCGCGCTGTAAACGGAATTGATCTGGTCGGGTTGCAGCACAATGAAGTCAGCACCGGCTGGGCGCGGATCGTCCGATTCGAAGACGTAGCGAATCCAGTCTTCGCGAAGCTCGGTCGAGAAGTCGAGTTCATTGCTCGTCAGGCGTAACCCAGCCGTGAACACGCCGAGGCTGTTGCCGATTGACAAGTCGCTACGCCAACCGATTTCAGACTCCTTTTCGCGCACCGTGAGCAGTCGCTCACGCACCGGCACCTGTTCCGCTGGCGACCCGGGTGGCACGAGATCCGGAAAAGCCTCGCCCTCCGATGAGCTTTTGTCGCTAGAGCGGAAATAGACGCGGTTAGTCCAAGTACCATCGTCGCCGAAAAGATGCGTCCAGGTACCACCGAACAAGGCAAGATCCTGATCGACGTCAAGCACCGAGACATCCTCGATACCTTCCTCCTCATCCGCCCCCGCAAGCACATTAGCAACATCGCGTGTGTAGGTCTCGGGCGCATAGATCGCGAGGAACTCGAACTCATCGTTGTCGCCGATATCGGTGTGTGTCTTGAAAATAATATCGGTCATGACCGGTGAGCCGATGTCATCCTCGCCGATGGTCTCGAACAGTTGCCCAAAGTCGAAGCGTCGCGCCTGCACGAACATCGTCGTATCGTCATCGATGCCGCTCGGGCCCTCGTACAGAAACTCAAGGCCGGCAAGGTCTACGCGCATACTGCCAACCGGGCTCGGCGCACCGTCGACAAGATCGAGTTGCAACAAAGACGCTCGGCGTCCGCCAAACTCGGCGCTCCAACCGCCGGGCGAGAACTCGGCGCCGGCGACCGAGTTCGGCGCGAAAATCGAGTAACGGCCGCCGTTGACGATATCTTCCTCCTCGCCCAGCGTCTGTTCGAAATGCACCACCTGCTGGAACGGGAAGCCATCGACGAAGATGAGGTTGTTCTTCGGTCCATGGCCACGTACCGAAAAATTGGCGAACGCACCGCGTGATGCCAGTCCTGGCAAGCCGCTCAGGGCGCGCATAACATCGCTACCACTGCCCGCCGCATTGCGCAGAGCATCGCGGTTGAGAAAGGTGTTGGAAACCGGGCCGAACGGGGTTGCTTTGCGCGCCTCGGCGACAACTACAACCTCGTCGATCTCTTCCGTCGTTGTGGGTACTGGCTGCATCTCGAATCGAAGCTGGCCTGTCCGTCGGGTGAGGATGCGTACCCGGGGCTCGGTCGCAGTGACGTAGCCTTCTGCTTGCGCACTGACCGTGAAGAACCCAGCGGCAAGGTCGCTTATCGTCAAGGTGCCGTTTGTCGTCGTCTCGGACCGCACCTTCCCGTCGCGGTTCTCGGCCAACACAGTCACGCTCGCTAAGGGCCGAAGGGTCACGGCATCGACGATCTCAACGGCGATGGCACCAGTATCGGCGAGAGCCGGCGCGGACATGAGGCCAAGCAACAAGGATGACGGTATCCGGAAAAAGATGGGCAGCGCGCGAGCCAGCATGGATGACCTCATCGACAGGTAGTATCAAGATCGAGGCTAGCGCGGCCAACGCGGAGCGTGAAGCCAGAGTTAAACCAACGGCGCGTAAACTTCACTAGCGGTCACCGCCGCTTATGGCAAACGGGCCGTGCTCTGGCCGGTTGCCTCCGGATCACACCTTTTGAAAAGGGGACCCACGTACTTATGAAGTGTAAATCCCGTAGATACCCACCGAATTCCAGACTCCGTGAACGATGATTAGCGGCCAGAGGTTGCGACCACTGACAACGTAGCCGAGACCGAATACGCAGGCCGAAACAAACGCGAACACGAAACCGAACGGGCCTTGGTACAGGTGCAAAAGCCCAAAAAGCACCGCTTGGGCGATAACGCCAACCGCGACAGCGAGCCACCCTTCGCCGGCCAGACGCGACAACTTATTGAGCAAGAAACCGCGAAACAGCAATTCTTCGCACCACGCGCCAACCACCCAGCTGACAGCGAGCCAACCAACCAGCGCGACCCCATTGCCCCGTATGTAACCAAAAATACTCGGCCCGCCGGTGAACTGGAGCCACTCGGCAATCGCTGGAACGGCGAACCGGTTGACAGCGAATACAGCGATGTACAAGCCGACAGCCGTCAATACCAAGTGCAGTGGACCATGCGGTTTCGCCAACCCGTAGTCGGCCCAACGTTCAGAGGCCAACCACAGCACCAACCATGCCATCGAGAACCCCGCAATGGGCCGTAGAATCATCGGGGCGTAGTCCGGGATACCGAGCCAAGGATAGAGCGCAAATCGACTCAGGAGCCACGCCCCGGTAATGGCGACGACGACGGCAATCACCTGAACGACAACGGTTTGTCGGTTAATGGCGTTCAACTTCACCCTAGCAATCGGTGTCCAATGTAAACTAACGATACGGGCACGTTGGCTAGTTTGTCGAAACACCGACGCCCATAGTCGATCTGGCGCTTAAACTCCATGGTTCCCGCAATGCCGCGACTGTACAGTCAGATTCGCTTATCGGAAAAACACGGCCACCACAGTATTGCTAGCTCAGCCAGTACCGCTCGCGCCACTAGGCCGCGGCTAGTCGGTGCGCCCGCCGCCCTGGTTGCCGCGTCATCCACCTTGCTGAAGCTCGGCATGTGCCGTTCTCCGGTTCTTAACAAAGATATCTCAATGGTGGCTTGAGCCTGTGACACTCGCTTTCGGAACGCGCCAACCCTGCGATAACCTCGTTCAAGACTTGGATCGGACGGCGTGCGATAAGAGCCAAAAACGCTGGGTTCTTTGCATTTCCGTACTTGGCTCCAGTCTTGCGTTTATCGAAGGCTCAATCGTCAACCTTGCACTTCCGGCACTGCAGCAAGATCTGGAACTCGGCGCGCTCAGTTTGCAATGGGTTGTCACGGCCTACCTTCTAGCGCTCTCTTCGCTGATCCTGATTGGCGGTGCGGCGGGTGATCGATTCGGTCTAAAGCCCGTCTTTTTGTTCGGTCTCGGTCTGTTCGGCCTCGCCTCGGCGCTTTGCGCTATGGCCACGGATCCGACCCATCTTATTGCCGCTCGAACAATTCAAGGTGCCGGTGCCGCCTTTCTTGTTCCGACCAGTCTCGCTCTGATCAGCGTGTACTTTGAACCGGCGGAGCGCGCCCAAGCGATCGGTGTGTGGGCCGGGGCATCGGCGCTGACGACGGCTGCGGCGCCGCTACTCGGTGGGTTACTGGTCGACGCATTCGGCTGGCAAGCGGTGTTTTGGCTAATTGCGCCGTTCGCCGCAACGGCCTGTATGCTCGGCGGATGGCGGATTCCGTCGCGCCCGATTACACGCCTTGGCGGATCGCTTGATTGGCTAGGAGCGGCGTTGCTAGCGCCGTCCTTTGCGCTACTAACCTATGGCTTTGCGGCGGAAGGAACCGGCACCATTCACGGGGGCTATATCGGCTTCGGGTTGACGCTGCTCGCGCTGTTCGCCTTTCACGAACATCGGTCTTCGTCGCCGATGATGCCGTTGACTCTCTTTAAGTCGAGGATCTTTCGGGGCGCTAACCTAGTGACGCTGTTGCTCTATTTCTCAATCGGCGGTGCGTTTTATTTCATCCCATTCAATCTTATTCAGGTGCAAGGCTACTCAGCGCTCCAAGCTGGCGCTGCCTTTTTGCCGATGACCTTACTGATTGGATTCGGCTCAAGTCCTATGGCCAAACTGGCCACGCAGATGACGCCCCGCACCCTACTGACAGCGGGCGCAGCACTCACGTGCGGGGGGTTGGTTTTGCTGGCGTTCCCGAGTAGCGAAACGACTTACCTCAGACATTGGCTGCCCGGTATCACGATCGTCGGTGTCGGCATGACGCTTAGCGTCTCGCCCCTAACGACTGTGGTGATGACGTCCGTCGACGAGCAGCAGTCCGGGACGGCCTCGGGCATCAATAACACCGCCGCACGCATGGCGGGCATGTTGGCGACCGCGGCATTAACCGCCGTCGCGGTTACATTGTTTTCAGCGAGTCTTGATGAAGCGCTCGCGGGCCTTGCAACGGATCCAGATACACGAACCCGACTCATGGCAAGCGCAGCAGAACTGGCGGAGTTGTCAGTACCGCCTGACTTTGCGAGTGGCTCCGCAATTGCTGCGGCAATCGATCAGAGCTACCTGTACGCCTATCGAATCGTTGTTCTGATCTGTGCGGCCGCCGCTGCGGGTGCGGCCGCGGCTGCGTGGGTATCGCTGCCAACCGCGAAACGCTAGAAGATCAGTCTGTTCGACTGTCGGCCCGCCGGCATCACGATCTACAGATTACAACAGGAAATTGAGCGTTTATTGTCCGCAGTCAGGCTCCCGTCGGTTCGCATGAACTTACGCGAGCGCATCCCTCATTCAGTGCTATTCCACGGAGACGCTTATCTAGCACTGTGTGCACTACCTCGGTGCCGTACATCGTCTATGCGGCGCGCGGACGAAAGACGCTGGGCAAAACGCCCCACACTATGAGGCAGATGTAGTAAGCCCGAACGGGTACCAATCCGTGGACAACGGAGGCAAACAAACCGGCGAATAGAATGACGTGCGCTAGAAAGCCCCACAGAATTGCCAGCGCAAGCGTCCTCGTCGTGGCTGCGCCCGACCGATGCGCCGCTGCGAAAACAACAACGCTAAGTGGCAGGAACAACACCACCGACGTGACAAGACCAGAGTTATAGCTGGTCGTAACAAGCGCATTACCGACATGCGCGATCGCGTTCACGAGCATGATGCCCGCCATCGCAAGGGTCGGAAACACGCGTCGCGGTGCCGTCAGAATGGCCAGGAAGCCGGCCGTCCAGACCATCCCGGCGTTAACGTAGAAAATTCCGCTTCGATCCAATACCCCGTACTTGTCTTCACCGAACAACCCGGCGATCAATCCGTTTAGGTAGTCGTACAAGGGGTACTCACGACCCAGGAAATCCACCCAATGCTCCTCGACCTGGTGTCCCAGGTAGGCGGCCGTCAGCAAACAGGCCATCAAGCCAATATCTACCGACCATGGAGACGACGCGGCAGCTCTGCCTTTGAATCCGAAAAACACCACGATCGGAGCGACAAAGGCGCCGACCTTCATCCAATGGTCGACCATAAACACCTGTTGGCCGAGCGGTAACCACGCGAGACCAAAGAAAACAAACAGACTTACGGTGGCAAACAGTGAGTTCATCGTCGCAGGGCGCCTTTGACGGGTCGTTCATCCAATTACGGGTAAACAATAAAGCATTGGGCCGGCGAGTCCTCCACTATTTGCGCACAGCCGATGATGGCTCGGTGTGTGAGTCGCCGTGCCGATGCGTGTTGAATAGGGCGGGGCTTATTTGTTGAGCGACTAGCAGCGCCGCTCTTGTATAACTTTACGAATACACAGCTCTCTCCTCGTTACTCCCGGTAACAATAAGACAAGCTGAGTGCCACTGGTTCTTCCTATTCCGATCGGAACTGACGCACCGACCTGCGCGGTTCGTGCGATAACCGGGCAGATGTTCCTGGCGATCTTATAACGTCACTGCCTGCACTCGGAGGTCATCGTCTAATTCGGCCTTGCGTTCATCGATTTCGGCAAGCGCTTGCAACGTGTCATTCAACCGGACCAGTTCCGTGCTCTGGTCTTCTTCGCTAACCGCTGCCGGGTCTAACGTGACCTTCAGAGCGCCGCCACCGCGCTTGTCGGCGAGCTTTGCGCTGGCGTGATTCACCAGCATGCGGCACATCATGCGAGCCGCCAGTGCATAAAAGTGCGCACAGTCCTGCCAGGTGACATCGACACGTACGAGTGCGGCGAACGCTTCGTTTACCAGTGCCGTTGGCTGCAGTGTGTGCCCAGGCCGTTCCCCGGCGAATACGCGGCCAGCGCGACGACGCAGCTCGTCGTACCCTAATGGTATCAGCGCGCCGCCCGCGTCTTTGTCTCCATCGATCCAGCGGTTTAGTCACTGCGTAGTGTCACTGCTCTCCCTCACAGCAGCATTCCAGCAGTACGACGAGTCACTCACTCGCACCACTTGACGTGGGGCGAGTGAGCGCAAAGCCCGTTAGTCGTCCAGCAAAAGCTCCGCGACGGCATCTGCACCGGCTTCGAGTGCTTCTTTTGGACTGAGCACGTTTAACTCAGTCGCAAAGTCTCGACCGCCGACCGTCACAAACGCGGAGTAGTTGAGACCGGTCGCGCTGTAGCCAAAACCAGTGGGTATTGGCAGCGTCTCGGTACCGTTGTTGACGTCCTCTTTGGTCTGTTCGACATTTTCTCGAATAGGTAGGCTGTCCACCACATCCTGCGCCGCTATCCGCCGGTCGCTGGTGACCTGAATCTGCGGTGCGTTGTCACGTGCCTCGGCGACTGCGGCGGCATCGCTGCTGCTCAAGACAGCGCGGGTGTAGGTCTCGTCGTACATGGTAAGCGTTGTGTTGAACGGGCCCGCCTCGATGCGCCGCGTAATTCTGATCCGGCGTGAGTACGTGCGCTGGTTGTACGCCTCAGCCAGCGCAGCTCGCAACGCCTCGCGCAGCGCTTCGTCATCGTCTTCCAGAGCGCGGGCTTTGAGCGTCTGCATCGCCGCGACGTGCGGTACGATGTTGGTTGCTGCCTGTGCGCGTGCCGATGCCGCGACGGATCGAGCAATCGAGTTCTCGTCAACGAAATCATCAACGCAGACGGTGATCAAGACCGGCGTTGTACAGGTCGTACGCATCCTGTTCAGCGCCGCGGTTTCAGCGCGGTCCTCGACGATACCCGGGATCGCCTGTGCGCTGGCGATCGCCGTGTCCATCATGACTGGCAGCGATTCGCGAAGGCCCCTTAGGCTGACTTCGAACTCGTAATCAGCCGTGGCCGCTTCAAGGTCGGCGATCGCCTCGTCGATTCGAACCAGTTCCCGGTCAAGCGCGGCGGAAACATCGGTGCGAAGACTCTCTTCAAAGCTTTCTGGGTACTCCACACGACCAATGGTCTCGAGATTCAAAAACGATAGTGACAGCACAAGCGGTTCGCCTTCGCCCGCCGTTGAGCCTTGAAAAACGGCACCATCGTTCGAGAGCTGCATACTACCGCTGATGTCCGCGGCCGGTATCGTACTTTCAAAGTTGCCACCGATATCGAAAAAGAAGCTGCCGATGTTGTCGAAGTTGGCATTGGCGAAAAACCCGCCTCGTGGCAGGACATGAAACCAATCTGGCACCCAAACGTCTTGCTGACCAGCGGCGATATCCACCGAGAATGACCAAACAGATTCTCGGCGGAGAGGTTCAGAGACAAACACCGCGCTAAGGCTCGCATCCGCGAAATCGAACAGGCCAACATTGAGAACGCTAACCCCAAAGTCGGCGATACCGTTGGTGCCAGTCCGGTGCTCAATCTCGGAGTTCAAGACATCATCCCAATTGATATCTTGGAAGCTCGGTTCACGCATCACCCGGTAGCCTTCGATTTGCACGAGCTCTACGCCACCTTTTAAGCCAAAGGTAATCTGGCCGCGTTCGACGGAGTCGCCGCTGAACGGGTCAAGGCCGGGGAACGCCTGAACAGGCTCAAACCGAATGAGTCGGTTAAACGACTCGCCGCGCCCCCCACCGGTGCCATTCAGCTCACCGTAGCGGTAGAGCATCGTGTCGGTGGGGTCTGAAATGATGTGGATTTCTCCCTCGACCACTGGAACCTCTAGGTTTTCGACGTTTACGATCGTGGGGTCGACGGGGTTCGTGACGGTCAGTTCAACGCCGGCACCCAGGAAGAAGACAAAGTAATCGATGTCGTCAGGCAGCCGGATACCGAATGTCGGGTCAGCACTGATCTCTGCACCGTTCATCAAGCGAAGAAAAGCGCGAACACCGACGTTGACCGCGACATTGTCGGCAAGCGTCGGCGGCAAATCCGTATCACCAAAGATATCGAGTAAATTACCTTCCTCGTCAAACTCGAGCGTCAGATCAGCATTTTCGAAGACTTGCTCACGCTCACCCGTATTCATCGTCAGCGTTCCAACCGATCGATAGCCATTGTCCATCGGTGTCGTAACACCCAGCGGAACAAAATTCGCTGTCGTCAATTGCTGGGGCGTAACCATCAGGCTGAAAGGCAGAAGCGATGCCGCCGCCTCGCCATCGCTCACGCTGATACGCACGTCTTCCGTCGTGCCGACATTGGCAGTAAACGGCGTACCGGTGAGTTGCCCGGTAGTCGCATCAAAAGTGGCCCAAGGCGGCTGGTTTTCAATGGTGAAGGTCAGCGTATCGCCGTCGGCATCACTCGCCATGGGTGTGAACGCGTACAGTTGGCCGGCACTGACCGTCTCTGCAGGACTGCCGCTAATGACTGGGGCGTTGTTGCTTGGCGCAGGTACGGGCGCACCGCTATCGCCGCCCCCTCCCCCGCCACCACAGGCGGTCAACAGCAGGCTCATTGTGGCCACGAAGACCGGTGTTCTCGTTATCACGTGCATGGCTTTGACTCCTTTGTTCGTGCGCGCCATACACAGAGAAGCCGGATCGACGCGTGGTTTTGCCCAAAAGAGCACGCCTTGAAGGCGGACCGCGCGTTAGGAAGCTCAGACTCGAAGTTCTATCGCCCGATATGCGTCGCAGTCAGCGCGGGGGTCACTTGCGTACGGTTCGGGAAAAATACCCGAGCGCGCCAAGGACAGCGCAACGTATCAAGAGGCCTGTAATCCGGTTCTCGAGAAAAAAGGGTAAGAGGAAACGCTTCGGCAACCCCTGGCATTTTGGCCAACGCCTAGCGGGACGAAGATCGCGGCTTCGATTCCGTTGTCAACGAGAACGTCACCGGCTTCCCGTTAAACGGCAGCCTGGCTTTCTCACGGCGCTACCGCCAGCTCGCTGGCGGCTATGACGTCGTTTGGTCGAACGGCTGGGAACAAAACCTGTGCGGCACCGTTCGCTATATCGACTGCACGGATCCGAGTCGCTTTCTGGAGAGCGACTCGGATCTGCGCCTGACGGAGCGCAACCGCGACGGGTTTCGCTGGGGTATTGAAAAGGGTACCGAGAACCGCAGTTATCCGCGATCGAATGATCTGAGGGGCTTAGTTCTAAGCCGACACGCTAGTCGACGCCGCATCGCGGAGCTTGCGAAATGCCGGGCGCTGTCCGTAGGTCGCCCAGCGCCACAGGTATTCGAGCGGCCCGTAGCGGAACTTCGCCAGCCAAAGCACGGCGAATAGCGTCAGCGCAGCATATAGCGCGAAGGCCAGCAGCAAACAAAGCGATGGCCCGATCGCACCGAGCGCGTCGAGGCCAAACGGCATGAAGAGCAGCGTGAACACCATGCCGTGCAATACGTAGGCCGTTAGTGCGATACGCCCAACCGGCGCAAACCACAGCACGGTCTTTCGCCATGCAGCCGACTGACAGAGACTGATTAGCACTAAGGCATAGCCTAAGGCCATCAGCGGCGCACCTATCATGTGCAATGTGCCGTCAAGTAACTCGCCGCCGGGCAGGACTTTCATAAAGACGAGTAGCGACCAGAGCTCCGTAAGCACGCCGACCGGCAGTACAGTCCACAGCAGACGCCTAAGTTGCGGCAGCCTGTCCCGAGCCCGCTCAATCCAGCGCTCCCGCATTACCCAGGCGCCGATCAGAAAACGCCCCAAGATGTAGAGCCCCCATCCGAGGAGTCCCGCCTGAAGAAAATCCCGCTCCATTAACGCTGCGCCCATCATGCGAACGTAGGTCCAGTAGTCACCCTGCTCGAAGGCGAGGCGCTGGGTTTCGTAGAACGCTTCGTCCGAGATACCGAGCGCTGCACTGACATGGCCACCGATCGGCGAGCCGAATAACGCCAGCACAACACCGACGATCAGCATGGTCCTAACCTGCCACTGCCGTAGCGCCAACAGCACAAGTCCGATCAGCGCGTAGTCGTGCAGTACATCGCTAGGAAAGAACAAAAACCAGTTGACCAGACCGATTAGCAGTAGCGTGCCTAGGCGTCTCGCATAGATGGTTGCGAAATCAGCGTTGCGCGCTGTGAGGCGCTGCAGCATGACCCAAAAGCCCATGCCGAACAGTGTTGCGAATAACGTGTTCGCCTTGCTCTCAAAAAAGAAATCGGAGATGAACAAGGCGATGCGGTGGTCGAGTCGCTCAAGAAATGCATCTCGGGTCGCCTCATCGAGCGGTAGTTCGTAAACCGCTACACCGACAAAATGCACGACAAAAACGCCGAGCAGCGCCGCGCCGCGTAAGACGTCGAGCTCATCGATACGTTGGGTGATGGGTTGAGCGTTAATGTAGAGAGACTGCAGATTCAGGCCGCGCACAGCATAGCGTGGCGACGAGATTGGCGCGAGCCCGCACCCCAACGCGTGGCCGCGGATCTAAGCCGTTCGCGCGGATCTCTGCCGGCTATCGCCGTATTTCACGCTATGAGTGCTCCGCAGTACCGTGTTTAGCGCTTGCCGTTGTTTCGTTATGTTGCACCACGGTGCCGTCTGGCCGCTTTCATCATCCGAGACGGCTGGCGTCGCTTCGCTGTAGGTCTGCGCGCAATTTCCGGGTTCGAAGTCAACCCCGCCACTGAGAGACTTTTCACAGAAAGTCTTTATCGACGTTACCGCTGTAGGAATTCATTAGGTACGGGAGCGGTCCGAGCGGCGACTCGATGTAGTGGCAAAACCGCCACTCGCCTTGCACATCTCTAGCCAGTGCTGAGACTCGCACATCCAAACCAAGCGGGTTGTGCTCAAGGCCGCGTAAGACGCCGTTCCAATGCATGACAAAATTGAGCACGGCTAGCCCTGGTGCAACCTCTTTGCAACGAAGGTCTCGGGTACGTATCGAGAATTTGATTAGGATTTGTTCAGCGTCAGCCCAGTACTGCTCGAGCGTTGGCCAATCGTAAATAGGCTCAGCGATCTCCTCGGCAATGTAGAAAGGCGCATCTTCCGCGGGATCCCACAACGAACGCAACTCCGTGGGTTTCAGTCGGCACCAGATATCCTCGTAGTCCCGCAGCAGCGAGCTGAGCCCGCTTCGTAATTTGGCGATTGGTTTGTTCATCGTCGTTTTGATCTCATTGCATTAGTAAGGCTAACACCCTAGCGCGACGGACTTACGCAATCGGTAGCTCACGTGTTGCCCGGCATAACTCATCATGCAGACGACGTACGTCTTCGCACTTGCGATGCGTTCTCCCACTGCCGAGTGTTTTCACATAGCGACATGCTGCGTAGCCTGCTGCCTTCGTTTCGTAGCGGCGTATCCAGCGGCGACGTTCGCTCATCCGTTCTGCCGCGATTGGCCAAACGCCAGGTCGTGGCCGTATATGCTCATCGATGCCGATCCGCCATGGTTTGGGCGTCAACCGCGCTCTGAAGCAATTTTGATTGCGGCACATTAGTGCGTACTGTGGATCACCACCGATTGCTTTCATGAAATCCTGGGCTGCATGGCGAGTCGGGTCGAACGTGTCGTGCATGGCGAGGACCCGGTAGCCGTTTTGTGTTCGATAAATACGCAGGATCCAGTTAGGAAACTTGTCGGCATTCGATTCGATTCGCGCGAGCGATGAATCCGCCGGATCGTCACTCACCAAATCAAGCACGACTCTGATGACTTTGCTGATGATTGAGGCTAGGACGGCGACAACGACAGCGAGAATCAACAACATTCGATTGTCACCCAGATTTTCCACAACGCCAGAGAAAACGGCGAGCAAAAAAAACACGACGAACAACACCCATCCATAGGGGCGTGCGTCCCGGTTACCAAGATCGACATCGGCAAACATGACATCCGGCGTATTGAGGCAGACAGCACCATAGCCATTGCGTGTTATGACCGAATCCCCACGCCGGCTGATGATCTCCTCCCGAATCGGTAGGCCTTCCGCGCCGTTGTAAGCGGTTTTGTGGTCAACGAGGCGGACTTGCTTCCCGCGTTTCGCCTCGGCGATAGCTGCGGCGAGTCGTTCTTTGGCGCTTTCGAGCGCCGCGTCTTCTGATTCGTCAGACCAGCCGAACCGTTTGTAAGTTCTTGCTCGGCCATCGTCAATGAGGCGCTCTTTCGCCTCCGCCCAGAATTCGGGAACAATCATTCGCGGTCTGTGGACAACGCGTCCATTATTTGCTCGATGACCTTCTCCTTATCCGCATACCAGTCCTTGCCAAGCACTGTAGTAACTCGCCAACCGAAGGCGCGGAGAATGCCGGTATCGGTCGTGTAGCGCGAAAAGATGTCGGGGTTAGCGTAATGCGTCCCGTCGTCGATCAGGACAGCGAGTTCATAACTCTCCTGCTCTTGTCGACGCACGGCAAGATGACAACGCAAATCCGACTGGCCGTAGTTCTCCTCGACGTCATAGCCACGCGCCTCAATGGCCGCCTTGATTTGCGTTTGCAGGGCCCTTGCACTGGTGCTCGTATCGATGCCATGGCGCGGCTGACCGTAATCAACCAACGCCGCTTGCATACCCTCACGATCTCCGATCGAAACCGCTTGGGCGTAACGAAGGTACTGCCGAAGCGCATTCGCTCCTTCGTTATACGTATTCGTGATCTGGCTTGGGTCGATAGACGACACGACAACCATGTGTTGCTTAGCACGCGAGAAAATGACGTTGAGGCGCTTATGGCCGCCGTTTTGGTTTATGGGGCCGAAGTTCATCCGCATACGCCCGTCCGGATCGGGGCCGTAACAGACGCTGAGGATAATGATGTCGCGCTCGTCCCCTTGAACGTTCTCGAGGTTTTTGACAAACAAACCGACGTATTGGCCGTCCTCCTCACGGCTTTCCTCTTGCTCAAGCGTGTTGCCAAAGTCTTTATCCTTGGCGGCAAAGCGAGCCAATGCCCCTTCAATCTCTAGTTGTTGCGCTTGCGAGAAAGCGACGATACCGACCGTTAGATCCCGCTCGTCAGTCAGGACCATACGAACTAGATGAGCGATGTACGTCGCTTCGCCTGCATTTCGCTGTGCGCTGTACGGGCTATCGTTAAGCTTGTGGAACGTTATGGGTTGACCAAAAACATGCGACGGCTCGATTGAGACGTTATCGAGATCGTTAATTATTGTTTTTTCACGGCGAATTATCGTTCCAGGCGTTGGAATTGTCTTCAACTCGCCGGAGTAAAAGGCTCGGTTGCAAAACCCGATTAGACTCTCGTGCCGGCTGCGGTAGTGCCAGTTCAACAGTGTGCTCGGTAAAGCGGCCCCGGCCCTATTCAGGAAGCTATCCGCGTTTAAATCGAACTGGACAACATCGGGCGTATCGACGGCATCGCTGTCATCATGTGACGCTTTGCCAGCAAAGAATGCCGTAGGCGGCAATTGCATTTCGTCGCCGACGACGATCATTTGTTGTGACCGACTGACAGTCGGTATCGCGTCTTCAAGCGGTATTTGGCTGGCCTCATCGAAGATAACAACGTCGAACAGTTTTTCATTGAGCGGCAAGGCATCGGCAACACTCAGCGGGCTCATCAACCAAACCGGTCGAAGATCGCGGAGAACAGGGCCAGAGTCCGCCGCAAATAACTCGCGTACCGACCGGTAGGCCCGCGTTTTTTCGAATTCGCGCTCCAGTAATTTGCGACCCCGCGTGTAGGCACGGCGCCAGTCCTTTTCCTCTTGGGTCGTCTTGGTCATCGGCGAATTGGCCCGAACGAGGTGTTCATGCAAAACACGCGCGCAGACATCCAAAGCAAGTTCGCTATTCAGTTCGCGGCCCTGTGATGCCAGTTCGCTGAGCTTGTCTATCATGCCTCGCAATTTAGCGGCGTCGAAGCGAACCATGCCGCGGGTTCGCCGAAGTCGCCGATGGATTGTCTCGTCAAGAACCGCCAGCTCTAGCGCATCGAACGGTAAGTCGACGCGACGTAGCGCTCTCGCGGCAACCGGATCGAGCTCACCAAGCACCCGGAGCTCATCAGCGTATTCATCGCACTGATCCGCCTTGTTGGCTAAGCGCTGCAACGTGTCGCTGAGGACCAGCGCTGTTGACTCATCGTAGTCACAAAGCAAATTACTGATTTCATCGTTCGCGCGGCGCAGCGACCCGCCTAGTCGTACGATTTTCAGTAGGGTCTTCGCCGCATCGGGCGCTTCGCTTGCATAGCGAATAATATCTCGGTGCAGCATTGGTAGGTCGGCGCCGGAGTGCCAAACCGCCGTTAACAACCGGCGAACGGGGTCGAGTTCTTCAAGGTCAAGTTCGCCGGCGATTTTGTCGCAGACCCCATGCACGGCCGCTTGCGCTTGCTGGCGTGCCGTGAGCAAGGTCAACGCGGTGTAAACCGATGGGGTAGAACCGCTGTAGTTGTCACGAACCAGTCGCTTCGCCTGTCGCCAGGCACTACTAAAGACGGCGAATAGACTGCCCTCTTTCGCTTTGGCGACGGCCGTGAGTTCCGCGACATTATCGACGGTCTCAATCAGGTCCCAGCCCGTTGCTCGAACCGTCGCTTCCGACAATAAGTCTTCCTTACTTTCCAGCTTAGTGAACAGTTTTTGCAGGCGAGCCGTGCCAGGGCTATCGACATCGAGGACATCAAGGCGGTCAGCCTCGGCGAGTGCCGCGAGCTGGCGGCTGAAGTCGGCAACGCTCTTTAATTCCGCCCACTCGAGGTCCTGGCGGCCTACGGTTTGCTCGATAACATCGAGCGCAGGTTGTGCATCGGCGAGGTTTGCTAAAGAACGATTCGCCGCCTCTTCAATGAAGCTGATGTAGTCAGAACGCTCACTGATATCCGCTCGCAAGTACCGTACCGGTGAGCGCGCAAGGATACCGTCATAGCCGTTGCGGCCCAAGACGTCTCGAAGCGGCGCAGTACGCTCGCGCACCGTGGCGAACCGCTCCCAGTCCGGCAGTGCAAGGCTCGCCCGCCGATCGAGCGAGGATCGCTGGGCGCCGCCTTCAATCCACCGACCGATCACTTGGCGCAGCGGAACCGTACCGTCCGCATCGTGTTCGACCATGGCAGCGGAGAAGGTCTCCAGCGCTTTTATCTGAGCGTTGAGCGCCTTTAACCAATCCTGTCGGCGCTCGTCGAGGTTATCGCTAGGCGCCGCAGCTACCGCCTGCTCATAGCGCTGTTTAAGCGCCATGATGAACGGCTTCTTATCTTCGCGTACATCATGTATCAGACAGCACGCGTCCTCTAAGCCAACTTGCTGAAGGCGATGATAAACAACATCCAGCGCGACGCGCTTCTCACAGACAAATAACACCGACTTACCCCGTGCCACGTAGTCAACGATCAGGTTGGTAATCGTCTGCGACTTACCCGTTCCTGGTGGACCTTGAATGACGTAGCTGTCTTGATCACGGGCACGCAACACGGCATCGCGCTGACTCGGATCGGCAGGTAGCACGTTGTAGCGTTCGGCCAATGGCGGTAACGCAAGCGGTCCGAACAGCGGCCGGGTCGCCTCGCTAAAGAGCCTTTCGAAGTTCACCGCCTCGGCGGTCTCTGCATTGAGTAGCTCGGTGTAGTCTCGAACTAACGTCATCTTGCGGTAGCTAAAGTTGGCCAACGTGACGGCACAAAGATCGACTTGCCACTGCCGCGGCCCTTTCTTGTCACCCTTGTCGAGGCTGAAAAAATCTCGTTCGATCGAGGTTGACGCAGCAGCGACCATCCGCTCGATAACCCTTGGCTTGCCCTCGTCTTCGACGTACTCGCGGTTTGGCGCGTTCGCCGGGCGAATATCGCGCGCGAATATTTGCGGCCCCAACGGCTCGAATCGTTGTCCCGTGTAGCTGTACGAGATGCCGGAGTAACTCTTAAGGCCACGTCCAGTTGCACGAATCCGCCGGCGGTATCGATCCAGACGCCGCGTGACTCGACTCTTGATCAACTGAATACGCGGTGTCTTTACGAGCTCCAGGTCTACGCTACTATCGGACCGGGCCAATTGCTGCTGCAAGGCGTCGGCCAACGCTTCTATCGCGCCGAAATTGCCGGCATCGATCTTCTCCGGTAAGCGCAAGCCGTACAGTTCGTTGAGGTAATGGCGAAGGGCTGGATTAATCTCAGCATCCTCAACAGCCACACTGAGTTCAAAATGATCGCGGACCCCTTTTTTCTTAACGATTGCGGCTGGAACCAGGATCAACGGTGAATGGATACGCTCCTGCGGCGCATCCTTGAGGTTGTGCCAACGCAAAAAGGCTGTCACGAGCCGCAATTGCGAAAACCCATATTCGCGTTCATCTCGTTTGGCCTGCAGGCGAATCTGATCTAAAGACGGCGCAAGAAATGGGTAGTCTTCAAAGCGCAGCCAGCGGCTGAGCCGAATCGGTTTGTCGGACTGCAGTAACTGGCATAGCTCGCTGTTTGTGAACAGCAGCTGCTGCATCCGGATCGACTCAACGTCTAGAACATGCGGCACCGATGCCTCGGTGAGATTGGCCGTTCCGCCAGTCTCACGAAAGTACAACAGGCGATTACGTCGACTCACCTCGAACAAGCGGTTGCGCAGCCGCGCCAGCAACACAGCTCGCCGCGATTGCTGACCGTCGGTCGGCAGCTCGAAGTCAATGTCCTCATCTAGCTCTTGGTACCGGTATTGAATCAATACCTCCGCGACCGTCGTCAAATCCTGCGGTCTTCGCGAGCGCTCTAGTTCGGTCATGCGTTCGATCAGCTGCCCGATAACCGGGGACACACGAGCATTGAGTAAACAGAGGTTGTCGCGAGCCGCAACGAACTGTGCCAGTTCGTCAGGCTCGGTCAGGTCCAATCCGGTCATCACACTGCCCATGACAAGACCCAAGACAAACGTATCGGTCAGTGCATCGTGATGCTCAAAGCACTGCTCCCACGCGATGTAGTCTGGGAAATAGGCCTTGCGTGGTTCGCTGCCCCGTTCGGCGACCCGCTGATCGACGAGCGTCCTGCTCGCATTGTCTTCAACGCTGATCTCACGAGTGATCTCAAAACCGTCGCGCCGTTGCGACGTCTTATGCTGACGAATAGCTCGGAGATTAGAAGCCGGTTCGCGTGCATCGGCGTTGGCGTACCAAAGATGGCCGAGGGACACACGAAGCGCGTCGATACCATTGAGCGGCGCTAATAGGTTTTGCTCGTGCGTCGCGATGACCTGTTCAAGCAGCGGCGCCATCAAACCGACGATATCGTCACTACCGACATCCCCGAGTTCCCGGAGCTCTGCTAGGTACTCAAGGAAGCTCTTGCCCATGTCATCGTTGTCACGACGCTCAGTCATGGTCAGCGTTCTCCCCAGTCATTCGCTGGGCATCCTGTAGCGCCTTGTCCGTGTCAGCTTTACGAAGCTTTAGCTCTTTGCGCACTGTGCTCTCGACTGGCTTGTAAACTCCAAGTTCGGTAGCAAACAGCAGAACAGGTCCAAGTAGCGGATAGCTATCATCGCGGTCTGCGGTAACAAGGTCGAGCAATAGGTAAGCGAGGTAGGTTTGGGTTAACTCGCTCGTATTCTTTATCTGAGCACACAACTCAAAGGCGGTGCTTTCGGCGTCTGTCCACGTGAAACTCGGAAAATATTGGCGGGCCAAAACGCGATGTTCATCGGTCTGAAAGCGCTCATCTGTGCCGAGGACTTGGAAAATTTGATACGTCAGTGCCGCCAACTCACGCTGGTCAAACACATCCAATCGACGCGTATCGAGCTTGCCGCGTACGAGTTTCGTGTAGTCGCTTGGGTCAGCTACGCCGCTCTGCAGCGCCTTCACCCGAAGGTAGACCTCTGGGTGGGAGCTGCCCTCTGATCCGCCACCCTCTTTACTCAGAATCTCTTCGGCCTGCGCGAGGTAGTCGAGCACTGCAACCGACTTCAAGCCGGTGCTGACCTTAATTAGGCATGACATTACGGTTTCGGCGCTGCCACAGGCGAACGCAGCCCCCGAATCGGCGTACAACTCGGTTTGCAACTGATAGCGGCGCGCCGTTTCGACGTAGGCCTCGTGACAATCCGGTTGTGCTGCACACCAAGCCAATAGCCGTGAAGCGGCGAAGTATTCGCCGTGCTTGTCGGTGTAGAGCTTGTGGTGGGCAAACTCGTGCCCGAACAATGAACGCAATTCGTTGGGCGCCAGAAGCTCTTCGATCGCGCCACTTAAAACGACACAAAGTTCATCAGCGAAAAAATACAGTGCGGCATTTGGCTCTGCCCCTGCAACTTGCGCTTGGTAGAGCGTTATCGGGCAATCGATTTCCAGTCTATCTGCCGCTTCCTCAGCGAGCCGATAAAGATCTGCATGGTGATCCGCGCTCATTCGGTAACACGACTTTAGCAATTCAAGTTTGGTGTGCTCCGAGTCAGCACTTGAGAAATTATCGGACACAAACCACTGCCATAAGCCCGATTCATGCTGTTTAAGGTGCGCGCAGACGTTGTCGTGATACGGAAGGGGCGATAGCTGCATTGAGTAACGAGTCTGGCGGTTGTCGGTAACGCGAAGGCTTGATGCTACGCAACCGGCCCACGACTGCAAGGTTGCTCGTGACCCATGACGTGCTATATCCGGACCGGAACAAAGCAGCTGCATCTCGGTAACCGAATCACGCGCAGCAAGACGCGCATGTTCCGTAATAGCCTATGCCACTTGTGTACCTAACAGTTTTAGGTATAATACATAGAAGTTTTATGTACAGACGGTACCTATGACCTCGCCTATCGATATTCCAAAAGATCTGATGGCGGCATCCGCGACACCGCTTATCTTGGCCATCCTCGCCAAGGGCGATAGCTACGGCTACGCGATCATTCGGGACATCGCGGTAATTTCAGACGGCGCATTGCAATGGGAGGACGGCATGCTCTACCCCATCTTGCATCGGCTGGAAAAGCGTAAACTCATCGAGTCGTACGCCGGACAGGCACCGAATGGACGCAAGCGCAAGTACTACCGATTGCAACGTATCGGTCGGCGAGAATTAACGACTCAGAGGCAATTGTGGGAACGCCTTCATAACTTAATCAAAACGCTTGGCGCGGATGTCGCTCATGCGTAACAGGGGTGCATCGATGTTTGAACTTGACCGAGCCGTCCGTGACTACGCCCACGAAATAGCCGGCCATTGCGCAGCATCCGTCAATGTCGCCGAACTCAAAGACCATCTCTATTGCTTGATAGAACGCTACCAGGAAACGGGATTGGACGAACAGAGCGCATTTGCAGCCGCTGTATCAAGCCTGGGCGAACGCGGCGACCTTCGAGCGGCCTACGAAGCGGACCTGTCTTGGCCGCAGCGCCTTCTCCGGTGGGACCAGCGATGGCAACGTCGCCTCATCGGTCGTTTCAGCACACGCCAACTGACAACGATCGTAGTGCTGTATTCTTTGTTATGCGCCGGGCTGATCTTGGCCCGCCCCACTTGGCTGACGTGGGTCTTTCTAGTTTGGGCGCTTCCCACCGTTACGTTGTGTTCCGACGCACGAATTCAGCGCGCTGAATACGACTTTCTAAGACGCCTGTTCCGGCGCAATCCGAACGCCCGCTAGCAGCAGCTGATTACAAACGCTGCGCCCGCTTCGTTGACACGCCAATCCGCGTCGCGGTTACGATCTACAAGCGAACCCCTGGTACGCTAAGCGTCTCGCGATCGTAAAGGGACTGCCCAATGAGACACAGTTTACCGTTGGTAGTGTTTGTCACTTTGTTGTCTGTCTTCGATAACCTGGCAGCGGAAACGAAGGCGGTCGAAAGACTCGCGCCGGTGCACCGTCACTCGATTCTCGTGTCTGACCTTGACCGTTCGCTAACACTGTATCGCGACATTCTTGGCATGACGCTGTCACGCGTTTCCGATACCTCATCGGATTCTTACTCGTATGTCTTCTTCAATATTGAACCCGGCGCAATGAAGCGGTTTGCCTACCTAAACGGAGAAGGTGGCCAGCGCGACGTGTTGGGTCTCGCCGAAGTACCGGGCTTTTCGCGCAATGACCCAGACGGTCTTCGGGCAGTGGCGTGGGTGCAAACGGTGGAGGATGTGGAAGGCGCTTTAAGCGAAGCCGCCAATCTAGGATTACAAGTGATCCCACCCATTGAGTTTATGAGTAGAGAGGCAGGCAAGCCTGGCCTTGAAGGCGGAATTATCGATTTCGATGGTCATTTGATCCTCATCTACGGACTAACCCGCGCCTCAATAGGTTTGCCACCGGTAAACCCTAAGCCGTAGGCGACCCACTTGGATTCGCGTAGCAAGCCATCAACAAACAGTTACACGTCGAGCAAAGACTGAGCGTCCGCCCGGCATTGAGTAGCAATGCCAAGTCGAGACGTCCTGGAGTTGATGCCTGCTCGTCGGTAGTGAGGCGGAAACCAGCGGGCTAGTAAGCCCGCCAATGACCCTTAGCTGGCGGTCGTGGTTCTCGCCGGCTCGCCATGTTCGAATATGAAGTACGTCCTTTATCAGTCAGAAAGTGATAGCTCTTTTTCATTCTTCCTTGAGGGAGATGACCGAAGCATAGGCGCTTTGGCGGCTGATGCGCGATTGATCTGGTCTGTTGAGGCTGCTTCGTGGGAAGAGGCATGCGAACTCAAGCATGAGTTTCTCGGCTGGGAACCGTACAAACCAATGGATGAATGAACGACAGCTCCTCTAATCGGGCCCACAAGTCAATTCCTCAAGTTTTGTAGACTGTAGTGGTCGCGTTCTGGCGCGGGTCACGCTCCTCTACGCAGTCGGCACTGGGTGCAACCAGCCGCTGCAAGCATAGGTCAGACGGTGCGGGGAGCCAGACTTTTGGACGTGCTTTCGAGCACAGCAGTCATCTTCGGCTTCATCCGGACCACGTCCGCGTCAGGACGCTTCTTCTGGAGTCGGGGGCAGCGGTTATTTCATGACCTTGCTGCCTCCGTACTCCATCGGAACTGGGTGTCATCGATCCACATACGGTGGAGTATCACGGCCAGCTTTCTGGCGACGGCAATCACAGCCCGTCGATGACCGCGGGACTTGGCGAGCTTCATTCCCCAAGCCTTGAGCGGCGACCATTGGCTGGATCGGGTCATCATGGCGTTAGCGGCGACGTACAGTGTTGATCGAACACCGGAGTCCCCGCACTTGGAGATATGTCCCTCGAGGTCCAGCTCCCCGGACTGGAAGCGCCTGGGCGTGAGGCCGAAGTGCGCTGCGACGGTGCGTGAGCGCTTGAAGCGTGTCGGGTCGTCGACCGCCGACTTGAACGTCAACGCCGTGACGAAGCCAACACCGGGCGCGCTCATCAGGCGCTTACAGATCGGATCGTCGTGGGCGGTATGCCGTGTTCGGTTGTCCAGCTCACGGAACGTCTTGTAGAGCATCAGCCGGGCATCGAGTACGGGCAGCAGGTACGCCCGAAGCGCATCATCTGCCTCGATCAGTGGACGAACCCTGGCGTCGAACGAGCCGTGCCCGAGCGTCGGCGGCAGCTTGATGCCGAATACCTTGAACAGGCCACGGATCTCATTCTCCAGGTCAACGCACTTGTCGAGCACGGCCTTGCGGCTGGCGAGCAGTGCACGGATGTGATGGCTGTCCATGCTCTTGATATGTACGGGCCGATACCAGCCCGAGCGCAACAGCTGCGCGATACCCCGAGCATCATTCTTGTCAGTCTTGTTGCGCATCGCAGAGAGTGCGTTCTTGACCTGCCGCGCTTCCATGCAGATCACGTTGTACCCAGCAAACTGGAGACCGTAGGTCAGGTACTGTGTCAGCGTGCCCGCCTCGAGACCCACCTGTGTAATACCGACGCCGACATCATCCAGAAACGCGATCAGATCTGGCGCGTCGGATCCTGTCTTGCCTTCCGCAACAATCTTGCCGTCAGCATCGATTACGCAGATGTGGATAGAGCGCAGCGATACATCCAGTCCAGCGTAGTAAGTCATGGCAGTCTCCCGGTTGATGTATTCTCACATCGTACTGGGTACCAAGCTCTTCAGAGCTCGCCCGATTACATATGCTTCTGGCCGAATACAGACGAAGACTCGACGCACTGTAGAGGTTGTGAACGCATTACCTCACCGTTGCAGATACAAACCTGTATGAACGAAGTGGAGCGTATCTCCCTTGTCGATAAATGAAACCGTTTCCATAGCTTTTGGAGCGATCCTCAATGGTAGGGCTATCTCCGATGAGCAGATAAGAAGCACTCAAAATCCGATGGAGCTGCGCGAGCCGGAATCGTTGCTTCGCGTTGTGCCTTGCTATATCCAGTACTGCATTGATTATCCTCAAGACGATTCCCTTGTCGCCTATTGCACGATTAACGCGATTGCGGAATATGGACGATGCAAAGATCCTTCCGATTCTTATCTGAATTTCAAGTTCCTTTGTAACGAACAACAACGCCTTGCCGTAGCAGAGTTCCTCGTTTGGGCCAATGGCCCACCGCACTTCGAAGATGAAACTCAAATAAGAAGAGCCGTTCGGAACTGGCGAAAAACACACGGTGTATGACCACGCATTGCAGAGCGGAGGCAGCCTGTAGAAACAGAACTGAGTTAGGATCTCTTTATTGGTTATTGATAGAGACTTCCTCTTTGTATGCAGCCTCCCGTGTTGCCCACCGCAGCCAGTACCGTCTGTCAGCCATACTCGCCTTATCGGCGACGCTACTGACTTGCGGTTGTAGTGAGCAAGTCGCTCCCTTTGATAGCGTTGTTGCAGAGTACGGTCGGACGCTATCGCCCGACGGGCGTATCAGTGCGTTCGTGTACCACAAAGACTCGCGTCACGGCGGTCAATCGCAGCTCATGTTCGATTTTGTAGGATCGGGCTGTGGTTCAGGATCAGCGGCATGGCCGGAGTTTGATCTCGGCATCGAACTACATTGGGTAGATAGCAATACGCTTGAAGTCACTTACCCGGATGGAAAGTCCTATCGGCAAAATGCGTCGGGAGACTTTCTAGTCTGTGGCGATGGCTTCGTCAGAGTGATAATGGTGCCCCGCGGGCGCGCGACACAGTCCGGGCGATCGACTACAAAGCCCACGGTCACAAATCTCACAGCGTCGCCTAGAGCAGATAAGTCGGCCTATGCGATTCGATACAACAGCCTGCGCGGAGGGATAACACAAGTCGTGATCGACTTTGAGGACACTCGTGGCTGCTCGGACAGCGCCGTCACTTTCTACGACCCTGGCGTCGATCTGCGATTGGAGTGGACTGCAGCATCTGAACTAACCGTCCATTACCCCCAAGGGGAAGTATTTGATCTTCCGCCGTGGGGAGCCTGGTCTCGCTGTGTATCCAAGACTGTCGAATTGAAGATGAAGACGAATTGAGTTGCGTTCTCTCAGTAGGCGCTATCCGGAAACGAGACGTGACAAACAGTCGAGACACTCCAAACGGTGACGAAGTTTCGCCGCGCGATTTCGCCTCTATGTTACTCGATGAATTGCGAAAGACCGGCGATCCCGATGTCGGCTTGGCCATAGCTTACTCGCTTCTGGGTCATGGGCCGGATTTCGACGTCGACTTACTGCTTGAGTTGATTGAATGTATTCTGGAGCTCAGCAACGCCGCTGGATCGAATGACTCAAAGCGTTTTCTGGAAGATGACTGGCCGCAGTTGAAACTTTTGCGCAGCAAAAGACTGACCAGAAAGAAGGAAAACCAGGTCAGGTCCCTACGTGATCCCCCGGATTCGAAAGAAGACGAATGAGAGAGATACATTAAAAGAGACGAAGCGGAGACTTTGGTTCATGCCCTACGCGGCGCTCTGACCGATCTCGAACACGCAATGTTAGTAACGTCGAAATTCGAAGACACTAACGAATCGACGAGCGTCATTGAGCTCTTGAGAAACTGTAGTGCCGATCTGATCGCACATATTTTGGCGCCGATATTTGAAGCCTACCCAGATTTGCAACCGGAGTCACTAGTGCTGAGTGAGCGGGACACGCCTACGCAATAGGTCTATTACGACACCGAACTCTTCTCCTTCATTTCGTGGTGTCAATCAATTCGGGCATTGGCATCCCGACATGCTATCTTGGTGTTCTGAATGCATCTTGCGGTTTGTATCCGTCAATCGTTCATGAAGTCCTTAACGGAGTTTCCGACAACGAAAGATCAGAGTCCGACTTCTGGAGACTGAGCTGTGGCACGACACGCTACCTTACTTAGCGTAGTAGGTTGTTTTTTCATTGCCGGCGATCTAACTGCCGCACCAAACTATGAGCAGCTAGTTAGGGAGGCCTATAAGTCCCCTCAGTCCTACGACGGAGAGGCTGTCGATCGACTCGTTGCTCTTGGTCCAGACGCCGTACCCGCAATCGGTTACGCCTTAGGGCGAGGCGTCGATTTTCCCATGGTTTTGGTTGTCGCACTTGGCCGTATCGGATCGGAACAAGGCATGGGAGCACTGCTAACCTTTCTAGATTCGCGGTCACCCTTTGTAGAGAGTGATGCGCTCACTATCGTGTCTATTCTTGCGCTAAAAGGTGTCAACAATCCCGGGGCCTGCCAGCCGCTATCTGTGATTCTTGATGACATCGTCGTTGATCCACACACAAGGCTGGCGGCTGCTAGAAGCCTTTCGAAGTTATGCGCATCGGAGCACGCACAAGATTTTATCCTCAATGCCTACGACGCAATGATCGACCATCAAATACAGCGTGAATCGCTCTATTTTCACGAAGAAGTTCTGCTGGGCCTGATCGACGTTAATAACACCAGGTCACAGAGACGTCTTATTGAAGTTCTTCGGCATGAAGGAAGCGTACGCATATACGTTCCAATCATCGAGCACTTGGCAACTCGTCGTGGGAACGCGGTAGAGAGCATTTTTCTTGAAGTGCTGGACAAGAAACGTATGCATGAGTATCCGATTAGGGTGGCTGCCGCTCAGGGCTTGAGCGAAATGAGAATGACGTCAGCGTTGGTTTTGGAATCTATAGTGGTCGCATTGCAGCAAGAGGGGGAGCGCGACCAATGGCCCGAGTTCATAGTTGGCAAGCTCGATGCATTGGTACCGAATCCGGTTTTGGAATAGCTCGTTGTGAGCGACTGATTTGCTATGCTTTTTGGATCATCCAGAAACAGAATAAATGTCTCCTTATGGCCGAACCCGATTGCGATCGCTTATTCGCCAGATAACGCAGTATGAACCATCATTAAACAAGAAAAGTTGCAGCACGTTAATGGAGTACTTGTGACAGATAGAAAAGTAGGTAGACGAGATGTACTGACCGCCAGCTTGTCCGCCGCGTGTTTCTCGGCGGTTGCGGCTTGCGGCAAAGCCCGAGCGGATGCCCAACATCAGCCCGCGCTCTATAGGACACAAGACCCTTCGGAATTAAAGACGGCAGCAGCAACGATACTGGCGCTGGATGTTCACGGCGTTTTGGCGACAGTCGATACTAACGGAATGCCACGATTACGATCGATGTCAGTAGATGCATCGGATGACTTTGAACGGTTTTGGATGGCGACTCGACCCGGCAGCAGGAAACTGGATCAAATCGCCGCTAATGAAAAGGCGACACTTCATTTCGTCGATACGGAGCAGTGGGGATACGTCACCTTCATGGGGACGATTGCCAGTTACACCGAGCCTAGTGTTATCGATGAGCATTTCTTTTTCTACGACGAGCTTAAGGAACAACTATTCCCTGAGTATCCGGACGATGTAGTGATGCTTGCGTTATCAACTGAGTGGCTGGAAATCGCCGGCAGAGGCGTCAATGTAAGGCCGTCGACCTGGCAGCCTCAGGGAACACCAGTATCGGGCTGAACGGCTGCCTATGGCCGACTCCGACGGTATAAGTCGAGCGTTTGCCATTGGTTAAGGGCGGACCCTCTCCGACCGCTCGCTAGTCGACACAGTGCGGCAGACTATCGCTGAATCCGCGGCCCAAGTTCATGTTCAAACCACGGTGACTTCGTGTTGGCGAAGTTCCCAAAAGGCAAGACTCAGATCTTCTCGTGGCGCGATCCGATTGACGGCATGAACCGCACTTAGAATCGCACGTTCATAACTTGTAAGATGGACGGCACGCCAGCACCGATCGTCGATTCGACGGCACGTACAACTGACAACACGGGGAAAACCATGCCAGTCCTTACCACCCACGTTGGATCGCTTCCTCGGACTCAAGAGGTCGTGGATTTTCTGTTCGCACGCGAACGAGGCGAGGACTATGATCAGGCGCAGTTCGACGCGACAATGACAAAGGCCGTCGACGAGAATGTACGCCGCCAGGTCGAAGCCGGTGTGGACATTGTCAGCGATGGCGAAGCCTCAAAGATCTCGTACTCCACCTACGTTAAGGATCGCTACACGGGTTTCTCTGGCGACAGCCCACGCAACGCGCCCGCCGACCTCAAGCTCTTTCCGAGCTATATGCAACGGCTGGCCAGTAGCGGTGGGACAGCGACCTATTCCCGCCCCCAATGCACCGGTGAGATTCGAACGCTCGGCCACGACGAACTCAATAGAGACATTGCCAACCTCAAGCGGGCAATGGAAAAGCACGGTGTCCAGCGCGGGTTCATGAATGCGGCTTCGCCCGGTGTGGTTGCCCTGTTCCTTCCCAATCAACATTACCCGTCTCGCGAATCCTATCTGGAAGCATTGGCCGATGCGCTGAAGGCCGAGTACGAGACCATCGTCGCTGCGGGGCTGGATGTGCAACTGGATTGCCCGGATCTGGCCTTATCGCGCCAAATGCTGTTCTCGGAGTTATCGGACGACGAGTTCATCAAGATCGCCGAAGTGAACGTCGAGGTCATGAACCATGCTCTGCGCGAGGTGCCGCGGGAGAAGGTTCGCGTGCACGCCTGCTGGGGTAACTACGAAGGCCCGCATGTTCTGGATCTACCGATGGATAAAGTATTTGCCACGTTGATGTCGATCGACGCCAAATACCTGTCGTTCGAAAACGCGAACCCGCGCCATGGGCATGAGTGGAAGGTATTCCGCGATCGTGCGGACGAGATTCCGGGCGACAAGGTGCTGTTGCCCGGCGTTATCGACACGACCACGAACTTCGTCGAGCATCCCGAGCTGGTTGCCGACCGAATTGCACACTTCACCGACATTGTCGGCGAAAACCGCGTGATCGCCAGTACCGATTGCGGCTTTGGAACCTTTGCCGGTTACGGCGCCGTCGATCCTGAAATTGCTTATGCCAAGCTCGACGCGATGTCCGAGGGCGCGTCTCTGCAAGCGGTAGAGACGGCGTAAACGCTGAGGCCGATCGAGCGCCGATAGAAACGGCATAGAACCCACGAACCGATCGGCGCCGCGAATACGGCCTCGATTCATCGTCGGCCGCTAGCGGATCGGCGCTCTGTTCTGTCGCCGGACTGAGCGGTTGTTAAATCGGCCCGTGTTCGGTATTGCTGAGATCGGCACCAACAGACGGTTCGGGGCCGGTAAATTCATAGGTCGTCGCAGAATCCTTAAAAGAGATGTTGGGTGCGAGGCCAAATGGCGAAAACGTGCCGGTACCGACCCCTATGCATGGACTCCCCCAACCCAGCGGTCTAGGTGGGAGGTCGACCAAAACCCTAGGGAGCGTCCTTACAGGTGTTTTTCAACAACAGTCGGGGGCGACTTAGCAAAGAACGCCATTCATAGCTCCGCCGTGAACAGCAGGGGCCAGGAGCATTCAAACCGCGCGCTCACACGCAAGCAGTTTGCCGAGCTCCTCGGCACCCAAAAAACAACACTGATTGCCTATAAGTCTTGCCCGACGGCGCACTACTGGGCGCGTGCCGCAGAACGGCACGGGCACGAACGCGTCGGAATTCTGGTCAACGAATGTGTTTGTTAGACTGCGGACGCCATAAACATGACAGCCGTTCAGATTTCTGAGTTGTTCGCGCAACACCAAGTTGTGATTCCGAGTTGACCGTCGACGCCAACAAACTAATTGCAGCGATAGAGACCGAACTTGATCAGGTCTCTGATCCACGCGTTGTCCAACATATTCGCTCACTGATGGTTGTCCCGTCTATTGTCATGCGACCGTGGGATTACGGCGAGCCAGATACCGAGTACCCATGCTGGTCAGTGCTCGAACACCAAAAGTCGAACACCGGTATCGCGTTCTCAGACTACGGCTTCGGTCCCAGTTACCCATGGGGTTTGGTGACCCTGGAAGGCCCAAAAGACAGTTTGTCGATGGGCATGGACTGCGCTTGGTATCCATGCTTCGTCGAAGCGTACTTTGAATCGTTTGCGAGTGCTGATCTGCCGATTTGGCGCGTGTTTAGGTCCGGAGACGATACGTACCCCGGCGAACCGATTTCCGATGAGTCGGATTGGGGTTCAACGTGGGCCGCGGTCTATCGGTTACGGGAAGAAGACAAAAATCGTAAGTACAACTGCCACCACTCCGTCACGTATTTCCACCCTCCGGAATAACTGCTATTTGCCCTTAGCGGAACGTAGAGGGGTTAGTTGTTGGTGGTGCGCTAACCAATTGGCAGAAGGGGTCGCCGGCGACCACACCAGCGCATCCGGCCCGCTACAGCAAGCCAATACGTAACCACGACGCCGTGTGCAGCGCGACCTAGAATCCAACGCCTAGCGCTCAAGCATTCAGTGCTTTCGGCAGCGCCCGACAAAACCGCTCGACATCTTCAATCCTGCCCATCGAGACACGGCTCCAGTTTGTGTAGTCCATGTACGCGCCACGAATTAGAACGCCCTGCTCCGCCAGTCGCTTTTGCAACGTATTGGCATCCTGGCCGCTGTTGAAATAGACGAAATTTCCGCTTGACGGCAGAGCGCGAAGGTCCAGTGCACGTAAACGACTCATGACCATCTCGCGAGCCTCGACGATCCGATTCCGCGAACGCGTCATAAACCCAACATCGTCATGACACCCGATCGCTGCGGCGAGACTGGTGCCGGCCATCCACGACATTTTCGCTCGGCGAATCTTGCTGGCTGCTTCGGCCGACGATACGGTGTAGCCGACCCGGATACCGGCCATCCCGTAAAGCTTCGAGAAGGTCCGCGAGACAATGACGTTATGACCGGCCCGAATAAGGTCGATGCAACTGTGATGCTCGGGATTGTCGGTAAGCTCCATGTACGCCTCGTCGACCACCACCGTGGTTTTGGCCGCCATCCGCCTTACTGCCGACTTTAATGTGCCCGTGTCGCTTAAGACGCCTGTTGGGTTGTTTGGGTTGCAGACCTGCACGAGCGCTGTCTCCGTGTCGACTATTCGCTCTAACGCCGTGTAGTCGATACCGAGGTTCTCATCCATAGGGGCCCTAACGATATTGGCGAGACCAAGGCGGTTGGCATACATCACCGTTGCATCGAAAAACAACCGCGGCGTAACGATGTTGCCCTGTTGACCGTAGAGGACGGCGACGGCTGATAGCGCTTCGGCGGAACCTGTCGATAACGCAATCTGTGTTCGCTCGACACCGTGTTGCTCAGCGATAATGCCGGTTAGCACGTTGGTCGCGCGATCGGCGTAGTAGGCACCTTTGCGCGACGCGTAATCCATCATCCGTATCGCCGATTGCGCGGGTCCATACGGGTTCTCATTGCTGTGTAGCCGAGCGACCCCGTGGGCAGGCCCGATAAGGTCGGTGCCACCCGGTAAGACTGGAAACGCTCCTAGCGCCTCCGCCTCCGCCGCCGTTTTCGGTGCCGCGCAGCCGGCGGTTAACGCCGACGCACTCGCAGCCGCCAGTAAGAAACCCCGTCGTGATGTCGTTGCCATTGATTGCCCCCGATCTCGGTGAGTTCCAAGCATATTGTGAACTGCGTCACACTACCAACCGGAACCACGTCTTATGTTCGCCGCTGGCCGATAAATTTGGGGACTGCAACAGATGGACACGGGGTCAGAACATTGGGCGCAGACGGCTTTTGTGCGGGATTATTTTTTCGGCACTGAGCAACAAATCGCGCATGAACTTGCCGCCCACTTGGCGCGCTACTATGTCGGAGACGAGATCACACAGTTACGACCGGATACGGACGTTGCCAGCATGGTGAATGACTCGGTACGTCGACGAATCAACTTCGCGGATTTCACATTGGTTCGCGACCCTACCCGCTTCGATGACCTCGATCTCAGTCAGTCCGTCTCGTTTCGTCGCCTCGTTGTCGATTATGCCGAGCGTGAGCCCTAGCCGACCGGCGCTCAGCGACTAAAGTCGACAGTCAACAGCAAGCGCTTACTTCCCGGCAGCAGTGCAGGCGACCGGTGGACAAGCCCAGCGTCGGCATTGCCGACCCAGGCTTCACCTTTCAACAAAGCGATATCACCGCTTCGCAGCTGCCTGATCGCCCTTGGTACGAAAGCCACCGAACGTTCGCTCGACCCAAGGCTAGTCCGGTCAACCGCACCGTGTGGTAACCACTCAGTAGCCACGTTTCGGTAAGTTGTAATCAGCCGACACGGTACACGGTCGACATGAAACTTCGGGCACATCGCTGTCGTTAGCTCGGCCAAACGCAGCCCCGCACGCGGCAGGTCAAACAGATAGCAGAACATGTCGACAACCTCGGTGATGTCTCGACTAAGCGCCGTATCCGTGTCGACACCGAAGGCTTCGTCGAGACGCGCTTGAACATCTTTGGGCGTTACCGTCATCGTCAGGTTAAAGCCCGGCCGGTTCGCGAATAACCAGTCAACGTCTTGCTGAACCGCATTCGGCAACTCCCGTTGCCAAACGACCATATTGACATCGTCTCGATAGATGTCGCCAAGCACGCCCGCCTCATCGCCTTCGATGAACGTTCGTTGTTTCCCTGTCGCCCACGCAGCCGATCCAGTCGCGACGTTGTAAACGCCGTCAACCAGCATCATTGGCCACGCTCCCAGGCCGGAAATGGATCTGGCAATGTTCTCCAGAACGCCTTACCGCGCAGAAGCTCCTCTTCGCTGAGCAGACATGCATCCAGCGCCGCCGTCATGGCCGCTTGATCCAAGCCTTGGCCAATGAATACTAGCTCTTGGCGCATATCACCAAACGGCTCTTCCCATTGTTCCGCTATTGAATCGAGGTATTCCTGCTCGGTCGGCCAATTTTCTCGTGGCACCGCTTTCCAAAACATCCCGGCGAAACCGTGCCGCGCGATACCGCCAGCCTGGCTCCAATGACCGGCGTACTCCGGCCGCGTCGCGAGCCAAAAGTAGCCTTTCGAACGGATGAGCTTGCCGTATTTCTTCGCCTCATGAAGAAAGCGGTAGAACTTCTCAGGGTGAAACGGTCGCCGGGCCGCGTAGCTAAAGCTGCCGATTCCGTATTCCTCGGTCTCAGGCACATGCTCACCGCGCATCTCCTTCAGCCAACCGGGTGCCAACTGCGCCCGCGCAAAATCGAAGCGCCCCGTGTTCAAGACCGTATCGAGAGCAACGTTACCGTTCTGAATCGGCACAATCTCAGCATCGGTATTGAGCGTCTTGATGATGGCGATGAGTCGGTCGACATCTTCCGCCGAGGCGAGATCGGTCTTGCTAATCAAGATAACGTCGGCAAACTCGACTTGATCGACTAACAGATCTGAGACGCTGCGCTCGTCTTCGTCGCCCAACGACTCGCCGGCATCTTGCAACGACTTCGCCGCGTCGTAGTCGTTGAGAAAGTTGACCGCGTCGACAACCGTAACCATCGTATCGAGCGACGCAACGTCCGATAATGAAACGCCGTTTTCGTCGGCGAACGTGAAGGTCTCAGCCACCGGCAGTGGCTCGGAGATGCCAGTGGACTCGATGAGCAGATAGTCGAACTCGCCATCGCGTGCGAGCTTGGTAACCTCTTCCAGCAAGTCCTCACGCAACGTACAACAGATACAGCCGTTGCTCATCTCAACAAGTTTCTCTTCGCTGCGGTTTAGCGAAACCTCGTTTTGAACTTGAGCGGCATCGATATTAATTTCGCTCATGTCGTTGACGATGACGGCGACACGCTTCCCGTCGCGGTTATTGAGAACGTGGCTCAGGACCGTCGTTTTACCGGCACCAAGGAACCCGGAAAGCACGGTCACAGGAAGTTTTGTTGAGAGAGTGGGTGTTGCTGCGCTCATCGACAGTTCCAAGAAAGGCGTATGGTCACAATGTTATATTATCACCTCCCTACTGCAAGCCGGGCGGCCACTAGTTCGGCACTAGCGTTAGCGTCTGTCTCGCATTGGTCTCAATCGCCTCGTCACTAAACCACCAGTAAACCGCCGCATCGGTGCGAGACCACGGGTCTATCTGGTCATCAAGGTGGGGATGCAAGGTTCGACCCACCGCCCCACCCGGCAGCACCGCGCGCACTTTTTCGGTATCCGCCAAATCGGCGGTCATCCGCAACGATGCGAACCACTTCGAATGGAACGGTTCGTCGTAGGGATACAAGGTTCGCAGCAAGGTCTCACCGGAGCCCGCCATGCGCACACTACGATTGCCAGTCAGTTGCCCAACGAGACCTTCGCGGCGAAGTGGCCCGCTGAATTCGATTCGATGGACATCGCCCCAACGCCAGGCGGATCGGTCAGTACCGTACGTCTCCGTCAGTCTCTCCAAGGCCGCCAACCCCGCTCGGCGAATCAACGCGGGCAAGTCTTCGATCTCGGGCGTTCGTTTGTCATCGAACCACTTAGAGTTTCCTTCGCTGAGCATCTTGTCGAATCGCTGCTGCCAGACGTACCAGTTCGACAGATAGGCCGCAGCCGCCTCGTCACCGAGTTCATCCGTGAACGTTAGCTGCGCAAGCTGGCGGATAATCTCCTGGAAAATCGTGGGCGCTACGGCGTCGGCATCATCCTGAAAATCCCAATCATCGAGAATGCTCGCTAAGTCGCGCAGCTCGGTCGTCTCCACCGTCGACAACGCACCGAGTAGGATTGGAACGGTGTCTCTCGCGAAGACGTTCACTGTGTCGTATTGAGCACGCCACGCGGCGTCGGCTGAAATCGTTCCGCTGCTTAGCAGTTCACGAATTCGACGGTAGCGAAAATCGGGCGACGCGTACGTTGTGTAGAGGTACGGGTAGTCATCGGGTGCCGTGAAATGATTGGCACTGCCGGTCCAACCGCGTGCAGGGTCAATCTCACCTGGCATTTCGTCAGCGGGTATTCGCCCAGCCCAATTGTCATTGCCATCACGAACGACGAATGGCGCCATACCATCGCCACGAAGACGAACGGGGGCAGCGCCACTGGCGCGGCGAGCAACGCGACCGTCGGTGTCACCGACAACGAAATTCAGCGAAATAATGCCGGTGGCTTCGATCGCGGCAAGCGCCTCCGTCACGTTTCGGGCGTTCATCAATCGATCGACACCGAGCTCTGGCCCGATGAACTCCGCCGACGCCCAGCGTAACGACAAAACCGTATTGGTCACGGTGCTCGAGTCGTTATCGCTAATGACAGGACCGCGTTTCGTCGATTTCACCGTCAGCGTCTCGGTCACAAAACCGCCATCCGCCTCGCTGTCTAACACCCGAATAGGTTCAATTAAAGTCGTAAACGGCAACGATTGATCACCCTCCAGATAGTTGTCGGGGTTTCGCGGATCGACGGTTTCGACGTATAGATCGACCGTATCCGCATAGGCGTTCGTCACGCCAAACGCAATGTACTGATTTCGTCCGATCGTGACGCCGGGCAAGCCGGCGCTTACACCGACAACGCGCAGGTCCGGCGTAAACAACCCAACCGGGTGCCACGGTCCTGGCAAATTGCGGCTATCGAGGTGCGGATCGTTGGTCACAATAGCCGCGGTTTGCCCTGCTCTCGCACCGCTGAGGGCCCAGTTATTGCTACCGCCTAAACCGAATTGCCGAACGCCACCGTCAGTCCACGCGGCCAGCGGATGGCTCGATCCTGTCCAACGTTCCGTGTTGTGCTGCACCGTATCGGCAACGCCGGTCTGTTCTGCAACGTCCGGATTAACGACAAGCGGTGCGATCTCAGCGAACGCATCTGGGCCAATGCGTTGGATAACTTGGTGTGCGACCAGTTCAGCATCAAAGTTGGCGGCGCTTCCCCATCCTAAGTAAAAGACGATCGCCAATAGGTCCTCTATCGTCCACGGTTCCGGCTCGAAACCAGCAAGACGAAACTCGACGGGGTGTGTTGCGGACCGCGTCGTGATGTAAGCATTTAAACCGTCGATGTACGCTTGCAGTCGATTGCGCACGGTAGCGGACAACGCAGTCGCCTGTTGTTCGGCCAATCGATGGAACCCGATAACGCGCGCCTCGCGATCGAGTTTGAGTACAACGTCGTTGGGACCGCGACCGAACACCTCAGCGAGTCGACCTGTGGCAGCCCGCTTGGCGACTTCGACCTGAAACAGACGATCTTGGCCAGTTACAAAACCCTGCGCGATGAATGCATCGCTTAGGTTGGCTGCGTAAATGTAGGGCATGGCGTTGCCGTCTCGCATAACTCGAACCGGGGCCGTGAGACCTGACAATCGGAGCTGGCCGGCGGTTTGTCGCTCATTCAGCGGCGTGATGGCTCGCCAAACCAAGACGATGCCGATAGCAACCATTGCAACACCGATAAGCGCTTTGGTACTGAATCGCATGACGCGTTAATTCCTACAAGGCAACACCGGCTATGGTGACAGTTCTCGTCAGCAGAAGCAGCGACGTTTTCGCCCCCAGCGAACACAGTACGACGGCGAGACGTGTAGCCACCGATCGAACCGATTCAGCGATACGCGGCTGGCATTGCTCGTTAGGGCCAGGCAGGCGCATCGACGTGGTGACGCTATCTCATGTGATTTAGCTCACCGCCGAATGCCCCGGGTCTTCGCTGTTGTTGTTCCTCGACCCACGCGTCGGTCTCGGGACCGAGGTAATGCCGACGCTGTGCCTTGGAAACGCGCTGCTGTCGATGGTGTCGAGATAGCCATGCCAGGCACCGTAACCTAGTACCGGCACGATGACGATCAGGCCGATGAAGGCGGTGAAAAGCCCGATGACCAGGCCCGCGACGATGATCGACATCCACAGCAACATGGCAGCCTTGTTGCGCAACACGGCGTTCACCGACGTCACAATCGCCGTCACCGTATCGACATCGCGATGCATGATCATCGGCAATGAAAAAGCGCTCGCGGTGAACGTAACGATCGCAAAAAAGCCACCCACAACGGTGCCAACACCGAGCAGCGGCGCCAGCGTGTCGAGCGATGGTTCACCCACAGTCGGGAAAAACGCAATAAGGATCATCCCGGACCGCGCCCAGACCATGAAGATAACGAGTAATACGATCGCGAAGACCATTTCGTAGCCGAGATGCCGCTTGAATGCGGCGCGCAGGCTCCGAACGAGCGACACGTCCTGCTCGCGTTCGAGCTGGGCACTGATCGCGTACAGTCCGACGCAAGCGAGTGGCGCCAGAAATACAAAGCCACCGATCATCGCGACCATTGACCAATGCGTACCGAACGTACGCGCGGCCAACGCGACTACGCCGAGCATTCCGGCCATAACAAGCCCGTAGAGAAGACTCTCTCGGGGGGCGCGCCTAAGATCCGCGAGACCCTTGCGTAGCCAACCGAGCGGCGCGGCAACGGATACGATGCGACACGGTGCTACAAACGGCAATTTATCTCGGTCGATCGGTTGCCGTTTGGCGCTCAGCGGATCCGTCTCAGTCATCGAATTCCCCCAAAAATCCGTCGCCAACGCGTAAAAATATACGCGGTTACCGGCACTGGCGCGAATTCGAACCGCGCTGTATCACGAGGTTGTCGCGCTGGCGCCCGCCGACACCAGTGCCGTGGTAACCACCTATAAAAAGAGTCGGAATACCGCAGCGCGGATGCGGCCGACAAGTTGGCGCTTATTCAGTATCAGACGGCATATCGTGCTTCGCCCCTAACTCGCGCAATCGTTCGACGACGGCTGAGTGACCGTTCCTTTCGGCCTCACTGAGGGGTGAGCGGAAGGCACCACCGGGGTCATGCAATGGCGTCGCCACCGTAAGCGATACGTCCGCGCCAGCGTCGATAAGCACGTTTAAGACATCGAGGTGCCCTTGCTGAGCCGCGTTGATCAACGGCGTCTCGTCTCGATAAACGTAACCATTCGGATCAGCGCCAGCCGCCAACAACTGCTTCGTCATAGCGACATTGCCCATGAGTGCCGCGGCGATAAGGGGATTGCCGTCGCGCGGACTCGGCCCATTCGGATCGGCGCCGGCACGCAGCAATAGAGCAGCAATCTGTTGATGGTCGCGATGTGCCGCGACGATGAGTGGAGTGCCATCGCCCGGCACCGCAAGACTCGGGTCAGCCCCGGCGTCGAGAAGTTGTTGCACCCACTTGGACTCGCCTTGGCGGACAGCGGCGATCAGCGCGGTACCGTCGCCCGGTGCTACGGTGTTTGGGTTCGCACCGGCGGCCAACAAGTAGTCGATTACCGGGCCATTGCCGCCCTCGATCGCGCCCATGAGGGCGGTACCGTCCCCCGTTGCTGCGGCGCTGGGATCGTAGCCTGCCGCTACCAGGCGCTTTACTTCATCCAGCCTGCCACGTCGTGCCGCCGCGTAAAGAGGCAGGTTTGTGTCATCTTCGCGACCGACCTCCGTCCTCTCGGTGGCGTCGGTATCGGTATCGACTGACTGCGCTTCACCTAACCGCGGCGTTGCAACCCAGGCAACAGCAAGCGCAACAGGAATGATCAGCTCGAAGCGCACCCAAGCTTTACCGGAGCGCCATTGTTGCGCAGACGCTAAGCGGCGAACGCGCGCGGGCAGCGCCGCCCCGTGCACCGCTGCGGCCATAGCCGGAACCGGCGACCGCTGTGCGTCGGCGGCCACATCTAGCAACGCATGAGCTAAAGCTATCGGTTCGCCGGTGACCTCCGCCGCGTAGCTATCCGCGAGCATTTCGCGCGTTCGATTGATGATCGGTAACAAGGCGCGCGCCGGGAGGAGCCACCAAAACGCCACCAATGTTAAGCGCAGCGCAAGCGCTATCCAGACGTCACCTCGCACCAAGTGAGCGACCTCATGCTCGAGCACCGCCCGTGGGATCGGCTTGCCGTTGTCCGGTACCAAAATCATTGGGTGGCGAAAACCGACCAACATCGGCGAGTCGAGCGCCGCTGAAACGGCAATCGGCGTCGGCCGAGATAAAGCCACCCGATCAAACCGCTCGTCGCGGTACGACTCGGCGCGAAGACGTCGGAGCAACCACGTTTCGCGCACGACGCGTACAGCGCCGATCGCACTACCGACCAACCACAACACAATAAATAGAGTCGCCAACGGAACCGCAGGTCTCGAGACTGGCGCCCGTGCCGTCATGATCGTTCGTTCGGACGCGTCACGCATTGCCACTGGCTGAGAGAGTGCTACGTCACGGCCTTGAGTGGGGTCATCAACCGGGGACATCGCCGGTGGCCCTGGCTGCATCGCTATCAGCAAAACAAGTGGCAGTGCCATGATCGCAATGACCGCCGTATCGTGGCGTTCGCGAACCCACCGGCTAGGTAGACAACGGTCAGCAAGACAGATAACGGCACTGAACGCCAGCGCGACGAGAAATACTAAACCCGCAGCGGGCAATAACGTGGCACCGATCATTTGTCTGTCTCCTGTTGCGATTTTGCTCGATTGAGCAGCTCGACTCGCAACGCTTCAATGTCATCGAGCGACAGTTGCTCATCCTGCACCAAGCGCTGTGCCAGCTGTTGCGGGCTTCCTTCAAACAACGACACCAGTAACGACCCCAGGGCTTTGCGTTGCGCTCCCTCCCGGCTAACGAGCGGCGTATAGACATGCGCTCGACCTTCTTTGCGGAACGCGACGAAGCCTTTGTCCGCCATGATCCCGATAGTGGTTAGAACTGTCGTGTAAGCGAGTCCATGCTCGGCGTCGAGCAGGTCGGTGATTTGTCTTACCGTAGCCTCACCGGTTCGCCATAGCACGGCCATGATGCGATGCTCGGCTTCGGTCAGCTCAGTTTTGCGTTTTCGGGCCATTAACTATTTCCTTAGTTGATAAAGCCGTTGTACCGGCGAATGGCACGCCCGTCAACTAATTCTTTAGTATTTATGCTCACGCGCCGGGCAGCCCGGCGGACCCCGATTTGTAACCGGCAACCGGTAAACTACCGACATCGCTCAACTCAGCAGAGGTGATGTCGTGCCGAAGACCCCACTCGCATTGGCACTGGCCGTGCTGGTTGGCGCAGGCTCTACCTACGCCCTCATGGCGAGCGCGCCCACTGGCCAGCACAACAAACCGAGTGTTCGCGACATTGCCGTGGCGAGCCGGATCAGCATGACTGAGGCAGAGGACCTTCGCAGCGAGAACTACGCTGGCGTGACGAGCATCGAGGCCGTCATGGGTCTGCCGTCGTCGTTTGCACGGCGCGAAGCCTTGTATGTGTTGTCCGGTCGAGCGGATGTCGACTCCGTCCAGGCGCTGATATTTGATGCCGGCCGCATCGATAACGATGCCGAACGCGGAGTCGCGCTAACGGTACTCATTGAGCGATTGACCGACCTGGACCCAGAATCCGCATTGGCGTTGGTGCGAAGTGGCGCAGTCGATGACGGTAAGCGCCTCGAGCAAGTTGCCTGGTCGGCATGGTCACACCACGATTTCGATGCTGCACTGGCCTTTGCGAGTGACCAGCCGCTCGAAAGACGGCGATTCGCTGCGCAAAGCCTGTATCTTTCGACGGGCCCAATTGGCAGCGAACAGGCTGAGGTTATCGAGACAACACTCGGCATTGAACCGGACCGACTGGTTCGCACGCTGCATCTGTTTCGTCTCGCTGATCAATCGATACACTCGGCAATCGCTTACGCCGATGCAATACCGCCTGGTTACCAGCGTCTCCAGACCGTCGCTTGGCTCGCTCACTACCTGGTCGAGCTCGACCCCGATAACGCCTTAAGCTACGCCGAACGATTTACGAATCTCGCGATTAAACGTCAGTACATAAGCTCAACGAAACGGCGCCTCGCCTACATCGACCCTGCGGCGAAAATGGCCGAATTCGTCCGGCTCGGCGGTCGCCTGAGTAGCCGCTCTTACTATCAGTCGATGCAAGAACTCGCCGCCACAGACCGCGACGCTGCACTGGCTATTTTCGACAGCATCGCCGACCGGTTCGTCAAGTACGAAATGGGCACGGTCATCGCGCAGGCGCTAGCCGAGCAAGATCCGGATGAAGCCTTGCGTTGGGCACGAGAGGTTAGTCAATCGGTAACAAATGGCGAGTTTTTGATCGTCAATGCGCTTCAAGGTATCGCGGCGTACGATCCGCCGCGGGCCCTTGCCGAAGCGCTCGCACTACCCACACCGCAGTTGCAGAATCAAGGCGTCGAAATGATCGTGTCCTCGCTATCGTATCGCGAGCCAGAAACTGCAGCGGCGCTACTCGACACGATTGACGATACAGACATGCGTCGTTCTGCCGAAGGGCGACTGCTGCAAGGTTGGGTGCAGCGTGACCCAGTTGCCGTCGATGCATGGCTGCAGACACTTGGCAGTGAGCGCATCAATGGACTGGTCGGGGATGCCCAGGCGATGTATGCCATAGGCCGGAACATCGATCTTGGCCAGTCGATCATCGCGCGTTTAACGCCGGACAATCGAAACAGTCTTGCACCACTACTAGCTAACAGCATCGCCATGCGCGAGTCACCGGAAGCCGCGATAAGTTTTATTGACCGCTGGTCGAGTGACGCTAATCGTGACGACTTGATGGTCCAAGTCGTCCGTGGCACGGCTGAAACGGATATCGGTCGTGCCGAAGAACTCGCACTACAGCTCCCAACGGAACAATCCCGAAACCAAGCGCTAGCGAGCGTTGCAACCCAGCTCAGCCGGCGAGATCCCTGGGGCGCACTGTCTATGCTCGAGCGATTCTCCTCAAGTGACTCGAAGTCCCAGGCGATGAGCGTTGCTATCTCCACGCTTTCGCAGACCGAACCGCAAGAGGCGATTAGGTACCTGGAGGCGCTGCCGCGGAATGATCAATTCGATCGAGTCGTTTCAATGGTGGCAGCGAACTGGAGAACGCCCGGCGAACGCGAACTCAAGCTCGTCCGATCGATCCGTGACGCCGATGTGCGAAAAAACACCTATGGCCAGGTTCTGATCAACATCGCTCGGCGTGATCGACCTGCCGCCGAACGCGCGTTAAACGCGGCGAAGCTAACCGACGAAGAGCGCGACGCCCTCAAAAAGACGCTCGATTCCGCCGTTGTCCGCGGTTACTGAGCGAGATGACCTAGCGTAGGGACCACCTCGTGCCGGTGATTTTCTCGTTGGCTCGCAACAAGCGCACCCTCCGGTCGCACTACAGAAACACAGCAAAAAGTCGATACCTTAGGTTACCGATTGCCCGGTCTGTGCACGTCCGGGCAACGTTGCGTGGGACTGAAGAATTCCACGGCCTCCGCAGGAGGCAGAGTCAGTGACGATTAACACCGCTGATTTTTCGGGCTTTCGAAGGCTCTCTTGGGGGCTTCAGCCAATGACAGACTCAAAAACCAGCGTTGGTCATCGCTTACTCACAAGCGTCTTTGGCTGCTACTTCGCAATCGCCGCTAGCGCGACGCTGGTTCAGTTGGGGCTCGAATACCTTAAAGAAAAGGAACGGGTTTTCAACGAACTCTCTCACCTGCGCGAGACACTCGACGACAGCCTGTCGCAGGCACTTTGGAATCTTGACAATGACCAGGTCGCGGCGACGCTGCATGGGGTTGAGAAAGTGACCATGGTCGCCGCGACCCTCGTCATTGGCGATGACGGACAGCCGATCGCCGCTACCGGACCCCGCTTGCAAGTAGCTGACGAAATCGTGGGCGCCGCGTTGGAAGGCACCTACGGCGACGGGGTGGTCACTCGGGCAACGTACGAACAAGCCGGTGCCAGCGGCACCGTGTTCGAGTACAAGGCACCTATCCGTTTCGTCGACGCAGAAAACGGCATCGACCGACTCGTCGGACACTTCTACCTTTACAGCCACCATGACGTTGTTGTCGAGCGCGTCATGTCCGGGATTCTGGTCATCGTCATCAATTCGTTGATTAAGACGGCGGCACTTTGGTTCATTTTCCTGTTCTTCTTGCGCAGGATAGTTAGCAGGCCACTCGATGCCCTGACCGAGCTGGCACGGGCACTTGACCCAGCCGATCACTCGCAGAAGAGCGATGGAGAGATTCGCTCCAAGCTGCCGAATTCCGATCGCAATGACGAGGTCGCAACGCTAGCCAACACGCTGATCAAGATGCAGGACGCCATTGCCGAGCACACGGCGGTCATTCACGAGCAAAACGTCACGCTAGAGAAACGGGTGACCGAGCGCACCGCCAATTTGCAGGCAGCCCAATCTGCGCTCGAGGAGTCGCATAAATCTTTGTTGCGAGAGGTTGATGAGCGACGCCGTTCTGACGAAGCCCGGGCCGAGCTCGAAACCAGATTTCGACAAGCCTTCAAACACACCCCAGTGGGTATGGCGATCTTGCAAGACGACGGTGAGATTCTTGAGCTCAATGCGTCACTCCGGGCAATGCTGTGGCCGACCGAAAGCGTTACAGGCGATCGGCAGCGGTTTCTGGAACGTATTGTTGACGATGAACGCGACCGATTTCGAGAGCTACAAGAGGCCGTCGCACAAGATCGCCAAACGACCTCCAGAGAAGCCGAATTCCGATGTATCGCGACCAGTGGCCAACAACTGAGTACCGTGATCACACTGGCCTCAGTGCGGGATACGGGCGGCGCACACGCCTACTCCGTTCTTCAGATACAGGACGTTACAGCACAGCGGAGCATGACCGAGGAACTGGAGTACCGGGCAAACTTCGACGGGCTCACAGGCCTCTGCAACCGCAGCGTGTTTGAGAGCGCGCTCGAGAAGGCCTATGGAGACGCCCACCGGGAAGGTCCCAGCGCTTTCTTGATGTATATGGACCTCGATCAGTTCAAAGTGGTGAATGACACGTCCGGCCACGCCGCCGGTGACGAACTCCTGAAAGTCATCAGCAACTTACTCAGCAACGCGGTTCGCCGAGACGATGTCGTGGGCAGACTTGGCGGTGATGAATTTGCGATTATCCTGTGGACCTGCCCGCCGGAAGTCGCCCACCGCATCGCCGAACAAGTTCGCGCCCAGGTTGAGGATCTGCATTTTCAGTGGCGTGAGGAGACTCATCGAGTCGGCGTCAGTATCGGCGTCGTTTCTATCGATCCGTCATTGGGCGAGGTGGCCGATATTCAGCAACTGGCCGACGCCGCATGCTACGAAGCCAAGTCCAAGGGACGCAATCAGGTACACGTGCTCGGTAGTGACCAGCAACGGCTTAACGCGCAGCGCGGCGAAGCTCGCTGGGCACAGAAACTACGAGAGGCGATCGAACACAATTACTTTGCGCTTTACGGTCAAAAAGTCATACCGACCGATACGAATTCTGCAGAGCCAGCGCGTCTTGAAATTCTGCTGCGAATGCGCGACCCGGTCAGCCGCGAGTTGATCCCACCTGGCGCATTTTTGCCGGCGGCGGAACGGTACGGGGTCAGCGTCAAGTTGGACGAATGGGTCGTTAGTAATCTGGCCCGGACGCTGTTCGTCCATCAGGCTGTCGGCGCTGCAGAGCAGCGTCTTTGGATCAATCTTTCGGGTACCAGTATCAGTGACGAGAGATTTGGGAAGTTCCTATTGGAAACGGTCCAGCAGTCGCCGCTTAGTCCGGGCACCATCAATTTCGAAATCACCGAAACCGCCGTCATTCGCAACCTCGCAGACGCGGGACGCCTCATGCACTCGCTCAAGGAGCTGGGATGTCAATTCGCCCTGGATGACTTTGGGAGCGGGCTCTCCTCTTTCGGCTACTTGAAGCAACTGCCAGTCGACTATCTGAAAATCGACGGCATGTTCGTTCGAGACATCCTGACCGACGAAACCGACCGAGTGCTGGTTCGATCCATTATCGATATCGCTCACACACTCGGTATAAAAACAATTGCTGAATACGTTGAAAACGACGAAATTCTAGCGATGGTGACGGCGCTCGGCGCCGACTATGTCCAGGGGTACGGGATTCACAAGCCGGAATTGCTGATTCCAGAGTTTCCCGCACCGGATTGGTCCGAAGCCTCAATGCAAACTGTCCGAACCTCGAAGGTGAGCGTTTAGGCGCTAGCGCCGAGCCAACCGGCAAACGACCCGATTCGCTGTACTCAAGTTTTGCTAACGGCTCGCCGATCACTTGGGTACCTGAATTTGCAGGGTACGTACGTGGAATACGGCCTGCGAGCTGAGGAAACACATAGACTGACTTTGCAGTGATTCCTCATACCAGTATTGGCTGCTGACGTTAGTTGGGCCGGGATTACACTCAGATGAAACAGCCTATCGGGTCTGTCGTACTTTTCTTACTGCTTCTGTTTTGCTCATTCGGGTCGCTGGCCTCTGAAACTCTGCAAGTCGGGATGCTGATAGCGAGCAAAGGACAGCGCATCTCCTACCACAAGCTCGCGCGGGAGTTTGAAAAAGAACACCCAGAAATCAAAGTCAATTTCATCGTCCGAGACGACGCCGAATACAAACTTGCCTTAGACCAGTGGCTAACCGCTGAAACAGGACCAGACGTTTTGTACTGGCAAGCGGGCGAACGATTACGCCAGCTTTCTAGGCAAGGACTGGTTCATCAATTGGATCATCTGTGGCTTCAGGAACGATGGGATAGCTATTTCACATCGGGTGTAAAGGACGCAGTCAGCCTCGAGGGAAGGGTTTACGGCTTGCCTTTTTCTTACTATCAGTGGGGCTTTTATTACAAGACATCGTTATTCCGGAAGTTAGGTATCAAAGCCCCTACCACGTGGGATGAGTTTTTGTCCGTTTGCGCAACCCTCGAGTCCAACGGACTGTCTGCGATTGCTATTGGAACCAAGAATCACTGGCCTGCAGCCGGCTGGTTTGACTACCTTAACCTCAGAATTAACGGTTTGAGTTTTCATCAGCGGCTGATGAAAGGCGATATCTCTTATCAGAACGCCAAGGTGCGAAAGGTTTTTGAGACTTGGAAAGTTCTAATTGATAAACGCTATTTTGCAGAGAACGCGTCGACGAAGGACTGGAAGCACGGGCTTCCGGACTTGTATCGGGATCGGGTTGGAATGATCCTGATCGGCAATTTTTTGAAGGAACACTTACCCGGCACGCTGGTCGACGATATTGCTTTTTTTCCTTTTCCTGAGATCGATGCGAATGTACCCGTCTATGAAGAGGCCCCGACAGAGGTTTTTCTGATTCCTAAAAATGCTGCAAACAAGGCATCCGCGGAACAGTTTTTGGCTTTCGTGGGCAGGCCGGAGGTTCAGGCCAGACTGAATGAAGGCTTGGGTTACATTCCACCCAATATTCGATCGGCACCCAGCGACAGTTATTTCGTTCGGGTCGGATCCGAGACTCTGAGGAACGCCGCAGGGATCTCACAGTTCTATGACAGGGATACTCACAAAGATATGGCCGCCGAAGGCGTGATCGTATTCTCCAAGTTTCTGGAAACCGGGGATGTGGACACATCGCTGGCTAAGCTCGAGGCTGTCAGAAAGCGCGTGTTTCAACTCGATTGATGCGCGAAGGCCGAGCCCGCCAAGGCCACTGATTGCGATCCCGTTCCAACAGCGATGCCGGCAATAAATACTGTTGGATATCAATAAGAAGAAGCCTAGTCCGAAACGTATTTATCTGCTTGTTGCGGGTGGCCAGCCAGCCCGTAAAAAACAAGCAATTCACTTAAAATTTTAACTTTTCTTGAATTTTTAATACACGGAGTTTAGCGTAACGATGCAATTCGGTTTGAACGAGCACGCATTTTCACTACGGGGGTAACAATGAGCACAGCTCGCGAATGGGTCGTTACGGATTACCAGAGCGGCTACAAAAGCCTGCAACTGCGCGAATGCGAACTCGAAGAACCGGGGTCTGGCGACATCCGTTTGCGCGTTGAAGCGTTCGCGCTCAATTGGGGTGACATGGATCTGATGCGCGGAATCTACTCGTTTACCTTCGAGTCCCTGCCCGCTCGCGTTGGCATTGAGGCCGTTGGCATCGTCGACAGCGTCGGTCCCGATGTCGACAACATTGCCGTTGGCGAACGTTACTGCACGCTGCCGTATTTCTATTATCAACGCGGAACCAGCGCAGACTCGGTCGTCGTTCCAGCACGCTACGTGACTAGAGCACCGCAAAACCTGGCGGCGGTCGAAAGTGCGTCGGTCTGGATGGCCTTCATGACGGCTTACTACCCGGTTGCCGCGTTAACGGGCTCTGGCGCCGATCGCAATATTTTGGTGACAGCCGGAACGAGCACCGCCGGCAATGCCGCTCTCAATATCGGTAGGCTCTGCGGTGCAAACATGCTGACCACAACGCGTTTTGCTACGAACGACGAGTATCTGCAGGTCAGCGGCGCGAACCATGTATTCGCCGCATCGCGAGACGGGTCGTTGGTGGATTTTATCGACCAAGCAACGGATGGTGCCGGGGTCGACATCATCTTTGACTGTGTTGCTGGTGATCTGATGACGCAGTACGCATCGCGGTTGGCCCGCGATGCGCGAATCTACTATTACGGACTGCTAGGCGGCGCGTTTCCGGACGAGCTGCCGCTGGTCGGCATGTTTCAATCCAATGCGTCGTTTCATCCGTACTCCGTATTTAACTACGTGGAGCACGAAGCGCTTTGCCGCCAGGGTTGCGACTACATCTACGAGGCGTTCGCCGACACCAAACTGTGTGCAAACGTCGACCGCGTCTTCCCAATGGACGGTTACATCGAGGCATGGGATTACATGCGTACGCAGCGCACCAGTCACGGCAAGATCGTTATTGAAACCGGATTGGCGTAATGCTAGCGCCGGTAGGTATCAATAACGCCAGCACCCACCCACATGATGTCGTCGCCCTGGGTGAAAAAAAAGTACCGACCATCGGGCGTCACACTGGGGCAGTAATCGGCCATTTCACTGTTTATCCCCCCGCCTAAGTGCCTGTCCGGGCTCCACGAGCCATCGTCCTGACGAAAGCTGACGTAAAGGTCAGCACCGCCCAGTCCATCTGGACGTCCGGCCCCGACATGGATGAGGTAACGCTCATCGGGGCTAACGAAAATGTCCCCTTCGTCCGTTGTCGTGTTGATGGCTGGGCCGAGATTAACCGGCGCTTCGAACGTGCCGTCGGACCACTGCGCCCGGTAGCTGTCACGACCGCCGAGGCTGTCATCGCGGGTTGTTGAAAAATACAGACTGCCATCTGCAACGAGCCATGGGTAAAGCTCATGGCCGGCGCCATTTATGTGCGCTCCAAGCGGCTCCGGTGTCATGAGACCGTGCGACGAGACGCGACTGCGCCAGATGTTGTAGCGCTCCAGTGAGTAACCGGGTAGTGGCCGGTCCGAGATGAAATAGACCCAAGAGCCATCGGGCGAGAAAGCCATGTCGGCATCCCGATGGTTTGGGTAGGTTTTCGAAGGCGCTGCCATGCGCGGTTCCTGCCACGTGCCATCGGCCCGTTGGGAACTGAAGAACATCTTGAAAACACCATCGATCGAGCGGGTAAACATGAAAATTCGCCCGTTGGGTGAAAACACGGCGTTGAGTTCGCGCTCCCCCGCCAGCGAAATCAGGCCAGGGGCAAACACCGTCGGTTCGGTACCTGGCGGCGGTTGCCCTAAGTAAGGCCCGCTGAGTTCCGGCCACCGCTCTTGCGCAGCGCAAGCTGATGACGCGATCAACACGAACACGGTAATCAGACGCATGACGGTCCCAATTGGCTAATCCGCCCTTACGCTAGCAAGGTCTGCCGTCGTTTAAAACCATCGACTGTAGAGCGCACCACGTGCCGAAGTACGGATCAGTCAACCAATACCGTTGTGTGCTTTTTTAGCCACTTCACCACGAGGTACACCACTGCACCGGTGTACGCCGCACCGATTGAGTAGCGCTCCTCCTCAAACGAAAGCTCGCCCTCGGCCAGGTCGCCAATCAAGCCGAACAGGCAATACAACGCCAGCAATGCGACGGCACCATTTTTTTCTTGTTTGATGACTTTGCGCCAGCGAAACCGCCGTTGCGGGGCTCGGTAGCGGTCAAAACGGGGAACAAAGGCCGGCGTCAGCCTCGCCCAAGCAAGGTACCGCGACCCGAACTTGCCCCGCAGGAACGCTTCTTCAGCAAAGACTATCCGCTCGTAGTAAATCCAGAACGCGAGTGAGAAGACGATAACGAATCCGATACTGCCCGTCATCATGGCGACCGAGGCCCACATAAAGTAGTTGCCGACGTAGAGCGGGTTTCGAACGACGGAATACAAGCCTGTCGTATTCAATACCTCAGCGACTTGTCCCTGGCCCGTGTTTCGGCCCGATGTGTTGGCCGGCGCGTAGCCGACTGTCAATACGCGAATGCTAAGACCGACAAGACCGACAACGAGACTGATACCCTCAACCCACTCGCTAATGAGTGCTTCGCGGGCGACAACATCGAATCGCTCCTGATAGACCTGTACCCAGACGGCGGCGACGAGCAATAACAACGGTAAATAGCTGCGATAGCGAAACAGAAAATCACCCTGTCGCTTGAGTTCTTCTAGCAAAGCCATGCGCGAAACGTTCAGTGACTGGAGCCGTCGACGACGATAGCCGAGCTGCCCATGACCCTCACGCGAAGTTTCTTCAACCGGCGCGTTTTCTCGTGAGCCGTCCGCTACACAACGCGAGCCGTCAGGGTCGCTATCGACCACACGGTGCGTGGTTCTAGCGCTTACCTGCCTCCGGGCACAGCCAGCGAAAGTCTGTGTTACCACCACTGAATATGGCACCAACACGTAACCCACGTAGCTGCGGACTTAGCAACCGCAGTGCCGCAACAACGGTTGCGGCGGACGGTTCGATAACGATTTTCATTCGTTCCAGAACGAAACGCGCGGCGTCAACGATAGCGATCTCGCTGACCGTCGTGACGCTGACATTGCCGCGCTGCAAGATCTCGAAATTGATAGCGCCGAGCCCGGTCATTAGGCCATCCCCAACCGTTTTCGGATCAATCACGCTTGGCTGCAAGACGCCGCTTTGCAGCGACCGGTACGCATCATCGACCGTCTCCGGTTCCGCGCCTATCACCCGGCCATGGGCATGCAAAGCCGATACTGTTAGCGACGTACCGGCTAAGAGTCCACCGCCGCCGACCGGTGCAATGACGAGGTCTAGAGCTTCGACTTGATCGAGTAATTCAAGCGCAACCGTCGCCTGCCCAGCGATAACATCAGGGTGTTCAAATGGATGAATAAGGACCGACCCAAGCTCAGCTTGCAGCGTTTCGCAAACGGACTGGCGCTCTGGCCGACGGCAAACAACGACGTCGGCTCCATAGCCGCGCACCGCATTTGCCTTGATTGCCGGGGTATCGTCTGGCATCACAACCGTACAGGGGATGCCGCGTATCGTCGCCGCATAGGCAAGCGCAGCGCCGTGATTTCCCGACGAATGGGTAATAACGCCGCGTCCAGCAACGGACTCCGGCAGTGACAGCACCGCATTTACCGCGCCGCGCGCCTTGAACGCGCCGATCTTCTGCTGGTTTTCGCATTTGAAGAAAACGTGCGCACCGGTTTCGTTATCGAACGTATGTGAGCGCACAACCGGTGTCCGGTGTACGTAAGGCGCAATTCGCGCAGCGGCCGCGCGAATCGTATCGATCGTCGGAAAACTCATGGCGATGATGGTACCGAGCGTACCCGCGCCGCTTCAACGTTTACGACGAGCGCTGATCATCATGAATTCGAGTCTACTTCGGCCTTAGTCGAACAATACCGCCGCCGGTACCGAAAACGATACTACGATCCGGTAGCAACGCATTGGTGTTGCCACCGTCCAAGAACTTGGCCGAGCGCCCTAGCGACTTTTCGAAAGCGATTTCGCCGGTGTCTCGATTAAGGCCTCGATAGACAAACGTGCAATCACGGTCACGACCCGATCCATAGATGAGATTCGATCCCGAGCTGATCGTCATGATGTTGTTGAACGGTACCGCTGCATTCGCCCAGACCAACGTGAGTGAGCGACTCGCCGGTTGCCACCGAACAAGCTGCACACCACGCGGCGCATCACGCCGACAACGACTGGACAGTCCAAGCCCCGCGTATTGAGCGACGGCAATGTCATAACCGGAAACCGGTGGTGAATTCTCGGCCGTAAAGCCGCGCCGATCCCAGGTAGAATACGGCAGCGCTACCACACCGGCCACCCGTCGATTTTGACCCGGCAACGCACGCCAGTCTTCCGGCGGCTCATCACGCCAAAAGGCCACTACGTTATTTTTCTTGTGGCTATCAACAACGACAACCAGTTTGTCCATCTCGCCTCGCCCGACGAGCGTTGGTGTCGTGCCGGTACCGGTGCAGGAGCCACCGGTGATCGCGCGCAACACTTCTTTCTGCCGTTCGTCGCTCGCCTCGTCGCAGCCCTCACCCCGAAAGTTGTAAGGAGCGCGCCAAACAACGCTGAAACGCTCACCATTCCAGTTGACTTTCGTCATCGCGAAAAACGACGCGATAAAAATATTGCCGTACTCATCGATAGGAAATGAGTTGTGGGTTGACAAGTCATTCGTCGCAGCGCCGAGATCAAAACCGCGAACGTCGGAAAAGTCTTGTTTTACGGCGCCGATGAAGGCCGCGTCGGTCACAAAAATAACCCAACCGTCGTAGGACAGGTTGAGTACGACCGGGTTACCGCGTATCGACTCTGGCAGCGAAAATCGCGCTTCCAATACGATATCCGAGAGTGGATCACTGTCATCCGCTTCACCAAATCGCAAAATTTCACGCGTTTTCGGTGACGGCACGAACGCCGTGTTACCCCGCCCTAGTTGCATGTTCCAATGGATGTTCCAATCGAGCGCCCGTCGCGTAATTTCATAGCTATCGGCCAACTCGAACGTCGCGCCTTTGATACGCGCTTTGACGATGTGCGTCAGTGTGGTCGACCACGCCGTACGCGACCCATCGGGATAAGCGTCGGAAATATGCATTTGCGTCGGCGCACCGCCTCGGCGTGGCAAGCGCACCATCTGCACGTCAACGTCGTCGCCAGGTTCCAATCCGCGGGCGATCGTGGCCGCCTGCGCGTAACCGTTGCGATGAAAATGGCCCCAAACGTCACCGGCCGAGTAGGGGTTAACGGGCGCTTCTCCTTGCCGGTCGAGCTTGCTCTGAGCGGACGCGTCATCGACGCTTAGTAACGACGTGACTAGCACCACGGCAACGAGCGCTTTGATCATTCCGTGATATGCGTCCATCGAAGCACCCTTGATCGCTTATTATGCATAAATACAATAAGCATCCGCCGCCCTAATGCAATAGGCTTCCTGGTCAGACCGGAGACCAGCGTGCCCGACCCCATAAACACGACGCCCAAGCAACCGCGCCGCTTTGCGCCGGATGAGCGCCGTCGGATGTTGCTCGATGTTGGACTGCGAATGTTTGGCACCGGTGCCTATGACGACGTGTCAGTCGAGGCAATCTGCGCCGAAGCTGGCGTGGGTCGGCCCTTACTGCAGCACTATTTCGGCAGCAAACGACGCTTTTTTGTCGCCGTGGTCCAATACGGCATTGACGCCATCGAAGAAGCAACCGACCGCCAGGCGCCGGGTAGAACGGTCGCCGATCTCGGCCGAAGTATGGCGGTTTTTTTTGCTTTTATGCGAACTCACCCGTTCGGCGGGCTGCTAAACCACAGCGGTACCGCGATTCCCGAAGTACTGACCTTGGTCGACGATTTTCGTAACCGGACGGTCGATCTCGTACTCGAAGTTCTCCCTGCTGAACAACAAACACCGCAGATGGCGGCTGCCGTTCATTGTTGGAACGGGATCAACGAGCAGCTCATTGTGAGGTTAATCGCCGACGCTAGACTGTCGACCGATTGGGCGGCCGAGCTGTCGAAGCGGGCACTGTTCTCACTGATCGGTCATGCCAGCGACCTTCAAGAAACACGCTAGCGGCTAACTTGGATCAACCAGCGGTCGGTATACGGTCAGCTGTCCAGCCCGATCTGCGCCGTCGGCACGGCCGAACAAGACGATCACCTCGTCGGCTCCGTTGCCGGTAAGATCGGCCAAGGTAACATCGGAGCCGTCGGCGGGACCGGTCGCATTGAGATCGGTTGACCGAGTCTCGAAACTGCCATCGCTGTTGCCCCGACGCCAACTGAGCCCGCGTTTGCGTTCCTTCAAAATTAGGTCGTTGACGCCGTCGCCATCGACATCACCAAACTCAATGGTCGGAAACTCTGCTTGCCCGGTACTGAAGTCGAACCGTACGCGCCCTTTAATCGTTGTGCTCGGTACGGACGCAATCGTCCCATCGGCAGCCGGGGGGTAAATTTCAACCCGCATGGTAACGGAGCGTGAAAACAGAGCACCGATGATAGCCCGGACACCCACTTGCACACTGGCGGTAACAATGACGTTACGCTCCGGATCGAGCGGCGCGACCCGAACGCCCAGCTGGAAGCCTCGACTCGACAGCGTTGAGTCAGGCTCTGCTAGGAAGGTTAAGCGACCATCAGACAGCTGGCCCTCGTGGACACGGTAGGTGGTTGATTTATCGAAGACACCTTCGCTGATTGTCTCGAGCGTTACGATATCGGGAACACCATCACCGTTGACATCGGTAAACCTGTCCATTTCCCGAATTACGATATCGTTCTGGTCGATGTCCTCGTAACTGTTATAAAAACTCTCTCGTTCCAACTCGCTGCTAAGTTGTAACGGCAACGTCGATTGCCGCGCTATCGCCGACGTGCGGTCGAAACTGAGTAGCGTATTGCCGCGCACGGCGTAAACAGACCCATCACGACCAACCGGCGCTGCAGCGACCGTGGGTGCCTTATAGGTGACGACTTGCTCATAACCGCGCCGATAGCTCGGCAGGTCGAGCGTTCGCTGACCGCGCGAATCGCTGACATGCATAGCATCGAAGTCCGGCACGACGAAATCGGCCACTTTGTCGCCGTCAATATCGCGTGCGAAGTCTCTATTTCCGACCAGCTCTGCGAACGACCGACCACGGTAAAGACTGCTAATCTTGGCAACCTCCCGTAGCTCTCCATCAAATTGTTCCAAAGCATGAACTGCGCCTGCTATCAGGACAAACAGCGCGTCGTGGTTGTCGGGTAGCGGGCCGACATCAATCGCTACCGCCGTGTCCGGTAGCACGACTTCTCGATAATTGAGTTGGTCACGCTCGTAGCTCAGCAAACCCAACATCGGGCTACCCGCCGAATCGCGACCGGCGAACGCGAGACTCGCCCCCGTTTGGCCGTCGAACTGTAGCGGCAAGACGCTAGTTTGCACGCGGAATGTTGGCTCGATGCTATCCGCGGCGCTGGCAATAACGATGCTGCAAACGCTTACCCATACACCAAAAACAACACGAGCAAAGACATCGATCATGCGATTCCTCAATCACGGTTAACTAACAGCCGCCGAATACGGCAACGACCTGGCGTTACGACTCGGTGGTGTTGCCGAGGTTCCCAGAATTGCCGTCGTTCGTCGCAAGCCGATAGACGACGGACCGTTCGTCAATGGGATGCGAGAAGCCCAATTCAATCGCCCGTAACTGTAAGTCAACGTCGGTGCTGGCGGCGCTACCGTATAGGCGGTCACCAACAATCGGGAATCCCGCCCCTGCCAAGTGACGACGAATCTGATGTTTACGTCCGGTCTTGATCGTAACATCGACGACGGAGCACTCGTGATCTCCAAGCACGGTCACCAATTGGCACTCGCTATCGGCCGACTTACCGTCAAGGGGCATCACCAGCCGAAGGGCCGTCGCATGCACTGAGAAATCACCATGGACAACGGCGCGGTAACGCTTTCGAACGCGCCGCTCCCGAAACTGCTGCGACAGGTTCGCCGCCGCTGATTTAGCGTGTGCGACCACGATAAGTCCAGTAGCGGCACGATCGAGTCGGTGCACGGTATAGGCGGTGCGCTGCGGCTCAAGGTTGCGCTCTGCGCAGCGGACGACGGTGCAGTGGTCGCCCCACTTGGACCCCTGTGATCGTAGACCGCTCGGCTTATCCCAGACGGAGTAGCAGCGTTCATCGGCAACCAAACGAGGGAGGACCGGCTCCTCCCGCAATATCGAATCGTTGTAGTAGAGGTGTAGCTCATCGCCGATGCGCAATGAGCGGCTGGCGCGGCGCAGTCTTGCCGTGTGACCGGCGCGGGTCAGCCATACAGCACCACGTTGCATCGCCACTTTGATTCGTTGCTTCGGGAGCTGGCTCACCTCGGCGAGGAGCTCGACAGCGCGCGCGGCGGCGGCCGTTACGGCGACATGGTGTTGCTGAATGGTCACCCGCCTATTCCACTCGGTGTCAAAGATACTCAATGGTCAGCATTGCCATCTGTAATTGCAATTGTGCGCAAGTAAGCAAAAGGTAATCGATCGTATTGTCGTTCAATGCAGAGCACGCTTGCGTCACAAAAACGAATCGTTGATAGTTTACTCACGTGTACACCGTCGAGGGATTCGCCATGCGAGTATTGATGGTCCCAGTTGCTAACCGTCCCGAATGCGTAGCGGCTCTACGCGCCACGTTCGACCTAGCTCGTGAGCACAACGCCTGTATCCAGGCATGTCACATTCGGCCGCACCGCTATTCAGCGGTCGCTTTGCCCCCGGAAGGTGGCTTTGCGATCTCGGACGCCTCTACTGTCAAGGCGAGTAAAGCGGCTGATGCCCGAGCCAAGAAAGCCGCGAAAGCGGCAGAGGAGATGTTAGCGACCGTCGTTGCAGAGGAAGGATTTACGCTCGTTAAGCGCCTCTCCGGTTCGAGTCAGTCTGCTGTCATCTGGTCCGAGCAAGTCGGGGATCCGTCGCATTTGATGCGAGTCCAGGGGCCTTTTGCCGATTTGCTGGTGGTCTCAAGACCGGAAACGAAAAAGAGTTATAAGGCGAAAGAATTTCTTCAAGCCGCCCTACTCGACTCATCGCGCCCAGTGCTGGTGCTGCCACCACGGGGCGCTCGCACTGTCGGCAATCGCATCGTGATCGGCTGGGATCGCACGCATAACGCTATGGCTGCTGTCGTCGCGGCGCTGCCGTTGCTGCAGCGTGCCGAGTCTGTCACGGTCTTGACCAGCGGCGCCGGCAAAGAAGATGGACCGAAAGCAGCGCGACTTGTTAGTTATCTGGCAGCCTGGGGCATCAAGGCGAAGCGTGTCCAAACTCGCAACGCGAAGACAACGGCAACCGAGGATATCGAAGCTCAAGCGAAGGAATCGAATGCCGACTTGGTGGTGATGGGCAGCTACAGTCGTAGCCGGCTACGCGAACGCATATTTGGTGGCGTCACCGAGCGAATGCTGGCAGGTACCAAGCGGCCGTTGCTTACCGTCCACTCCGGCTAGGTCAACGACGAGTCTCGCCGTGCATTGCACGGCGCGCTTGCTCGAGTAGGATTGCTCGCTACACTAGTGTCGATGAGCGATCAGCAAGCGTCAGTGTTTCGTAATCCGGAGATGCTCGTCGGACTATCGGCGGTTCTCATCGGGCTAGCAGCCCTTGGCGTTTCGCTGTTCGAAGCAAACTTGATGCGCCAAGAGCAACGCGCCGCTGTGTTGCCGATCGTGGAACTTTCGCAGTCGTCTGACCTTGCCGACACGCAGACAAACACCGCGGTGTACAAGTTTTCACTGCACGCCGCCAATGTCGGTATCGGCCCAGCGACGGTACGGGACTTTGTGGTACTCGTAGACGGTGTTCATCAGCCAACCTGGCAAGCGGCGATGCGCGCCATAACTGAGACAGACGAGGGGCTAGACTACGTCCAATCGTGGATAAACGGTCGGACCATTCCACCGGGCGGTAACGTCGCGATGTTTGAGTACACCGGCCCGATCAACCTGGCGAAGATCGCGACCAATCCCAAGCAACCGCGGCTGCGATTCGCAGCCTGTTTTTGCTCCGTATTCGCTGAATGCTGGCGAACAGAATTCGGGGCGGCCGGCGCCATCGAGGCAGCCGACGACTGTGTAGCGAATCCCGACGTCGAGCTATTTCAGGAGTAAGACGCCGGCGCCAGGTCAATGCCCGCAGCGCCGATCAACCCCTCGATAGCGTCGACCAACGCGGCGTTCTTCGTCGCATCTAATGCGTCGCGATGCGGATCGGCGAATACCCGGTTGTCGTTGTCGTAGTACTGGCCCGTCGCCTCGGCAAACCGGGGCGATAACGCTGCCTCGATCAACATATCGGCACCGACACCGATGTCGCCGCCCGCGATGCCGTAGGCCTCCTGCACCATTTTGCTACCGAGCAGCGATGCCGGATTAACGGCTACGATAACAGGGCCATTCGAACCGAGCTGGGCCGCCAAATGACGTGTCCACATCGTGATCGCGAGCTTACTTTGCGCGTAGGCTTCGCTATCGCCGAGGCGGCGCTCGCCGCGCAACGCCGCAAGATCGACCGACGCTTGCGCAGCGGAAGAAACGTTGACGACCCGACCGCCGTCGGCCAAAGACGGTAGCAGCAACGCTGTCAGCAAATAAGGTGCAATCGTGTTAACGACAAACCGCGTATCTAAGCCGGCCGCTGTCGTCGTAGTCGATGTTTTGAATACCCCAGCGTTGTTGATGATGGCATCAAGCCGATGACCGTCGCTCTGCACTTGCTGCGCGAGCGCTTGGACTTCACGTAGGTCGCTAAGATCGGCTCGGTACGTGGTGATGCTGACACCGCTCGCGACGGCATTCACTGTCGCCACCGCGGTTGCCAGTTTTTCCGTGCTACGACCGTGCAAAAGCACCGTGTGACCCGCGGCAACCAAGCGCTTCGCTGCTTCCAAACCGATACCGTCGGTCGCGCCAGTCAGCAAAATAGTCTTTGTCATGCTTACAACTCCCCGGTCGGGAACAATGGTAGTAGGTGCTCCGCCAACTCATGCAGTGCCCAATCGACATCGGCCTCGTTAAACCGCAGGTTCAACGCTACATGATTGACACCGATCGCCTGGCGCTCGAACAAATAGTCGCGCAATGCGTCGATACCTAGCCGAAAACCTAAGTGGATCGGCTTCGGCCGTTCACCGCGGTCAGCAACAAGATCAATGTAAAGCGGCTCCATCACCGGCTTATCGAACGCTTGGCGCCCACCTTGTTGCCCGCGGAGCATCCCGATGTAATCCGACTGGACCGCGGCGGGACGTGGATAGGTCATCCAACCGTCGCCATGCTCGGCGAGCCATTCAAAACTCTGCTGACTGCTGCCGGTGATCAGTAACGGCAGGCGGCCAGCGGTTGGCTTAGGCAGCAAATCGATGCCGTGCCCCACCGTCCCGAACGCGTTGCTGAACGCCGGCTGCGATTCGCAGACGCGGCGAATGAAGTCGTAACTGTCTTTGAACCGCTGGCCGCGAACGACCGGATCGACCGCAAGCGCGGGATATTCGTCCGGTCTATCGCCCGATGCAATGCCAAGCAACAGTCGCCCGCCGGACAGCACGTCGACGGTCGCTGCGGCTTTCGCAACATGGGCGGGATGTCGCAACGGCAATATGATACTGGCGACACCTAGCGCAATCTTTGTCGTCTTGCCGGCGAGCAAGCCAAGATAAGCAAACGGGTCGTAGATCTGGCCAGCGTCGCCGAACGACGGCACGTTAAATGGGACATCTCGTAACCATACGGCCGCGAAGCCCAGACGATCAGCCAGCTCGATCCGCTCCGGCGTTGCCGCCATGGTCGGCACTGCAGATGTGGCGTATTGCTCGATGGGTACCACTAAGCCCAGCGTTAGCTGCTCGGCCATGAACGTGCGCTGGTAAGCAACGTTGATCGGTCGAAATCCAGCGGTGCTTGGCGACGTCTGCGGTACAGCACTCACCGGCACCACCACTGCATACAGATTGCAGGCGCGGCCAATCCCAACGCACTGAATAAATAAGACTGGGTCGTCACGATGAACTCTCTACAAGGTCGTGATGGGACGCCGGACCGGGCCCATAACTTCAACGATGACTCAGTCTAAGAATGTCCGGTTTACAGATAAACCGGCGTCGTGCAGCTTCTGAATTCGGCTTTGACTGATAATCGAACGGCACATCCGCATAGGAACTGCCGGCGTTGGCAAGCATCCTGAATTCACACAGAAAACAAGTAACGCCAGCGAGGTGCACGTAACCCCCTCGCAGTATTAAAGTTTTGGTGTCTATCGTCGATACGCCATAGATGGTGGAGTAGACGTATCGGGTCTTGTCAGTGCCGGAAAGTACTAACGCCTCGCTGAACGCCGAAGTGGCCGGACTCGAGGCGAATAACGAAGAACTGCGCGAACGAAATCGCCAGCTAGAACGTGAACTGGACGGGCGTCGCCAAGCCGTCGCCGCACTTCGCGAAGCCGAGGAGCGGTTCCGTCAGGCCTATCATTTCGCGCCCATCGGTATGGCACTCGTGACCCTCGATGCTGGGGTATTCGACGCGAATCCGGCTTTGAAGCAGGTATTCTGGCCTCGCTCCCGCCCGGACGACGAACTCCCCATCAAACCGGTCATTAACGAGAAAGACCGGGAGCGCTTCGATGAGTTCTTCGAGCAGCTGCGGCAATCACCAGAAGACGCATTGAGCGATGAGTTCGACTGCGTAACTTACAACGATGACGATCGACGGATGGTTTTCGTGTTCTCGCCGGTACAGGTCGAAGGCACAGTCAGCTACTTCGTAATGCTAGTCCAAGACGTCACCGAAACGCGCGAGATGACCAAGCAACTCACGTACCAGGCGCACTTCGACGAGCTTACCCGACTGATGAACCGGCGCGCGTTTACCACCAAATTGGAAGAAACTTGGCGGCAACTCACCGTCCGCGACGGCTCGCACTACTTGCTGTTCCTTGACTTGGACCAATTCAAAGTTGTCAACGACACCTGCGGTCACGCGGCCGGTGACAAGTTGCTGAAACAGGTCGCCGATATTCTTGTGAGTAAAGTTCGCCAATCGGATTGCGTCGCCCGACTTGGTGGCGATGAGTTCGCGATCTTGCTGATCGGCTGCAATGAAGACATTGCGCTCCAGCGCGCCGAGGACGTTCGGCGAGCTATCCAAAATCTACAATTCGTCTGGGACGATGACGTCTTTCGTATCGGCGTTAGCATTGGTGTAGTCAAAGTTGAGCAACGGCATAAGGACATAAACGAACTGCAACAGGTGGCGGACGCAGCTTGCTACGCCGCCAAGGAGGCCGGTCGCAACCGGGTTCATGTCGTTCACGGTGATGAAACGCAAGTCGAAGACCATCGGTCCGAAATGCGCTGGGTACAACGCTTACGCGACGCGATGACCAACAATCGCTTTGCGCTATTCGGGCAACAGATCCATGCCGTTACGCCCAGCGGTACTGAGGCAGAACACATCGAGATTTTGCTCCGTTTGCGCGACCATGAGACCCGCCGATTGATTCCGCCTAGGGCCTTTCTTCCGGCCGCCGAACGCTACGGCTTAATGCTTGAACTCGATACTTGGGTCGTCACCAACTTACTAAAGTCGCTACACCTGTTTCACGCTGTTCATGAATCTTCCGTGCAGTACTGGGTTAATTTATCAGGCGCCAGCCTTGGTGACCCAGCGTTCCGCAAGTTGTTGCTTGAACAGATGTCGACGATGCACCTCCCACCGGGCACGATTAACTTCGAAATTACTGAAACCGTGGTCATTCGCAGTCTCGAAGACGCTGTTCAACTGATTTCTGGTTTACGAGGGCTCGGCTGCAAGGTAGCGCTGGATGACTTTGGCGCGGGTCTTTCGTCGTTCGCATACCTGAAGACGCTGACCGTCGATTTCCTGAAGATCGACGGAGGCTTTGTCAAAAATATTCTGGTCGATGAAGTCGATCGAATCTTCTTGCAATCAGTTGTCGATATCGCCCATAAACTCAACGTTCGAACGATCGCAGAACACGTCGAGAACAGCGATGTCCTAAAAGCCGTTCGCGACATGGGCGTCGATTACGTGCAGGGTTATGGCATTCACCGCCCGGAGGTATTACTGCCGAGCTTCCCACAGCCTGACCACACCGGGGTCTATCGGAGTGAGCGCACCTCTCAAATTGCTTAAGCGAGAGCCGTCGATCTATGGCTGCAGATGCTTAGTCAGGAACGCGATAACGGCTTTGTTGTAGGCAATAGCGTTCTCTATCTCGCTAAAAGAATGCCCCTCATCGGGGTATTCGATCCACTCGATCGGCTGGCCCCTGCGCTCTAGCGCAAGCTTTAAGCGCAGGCCGTGCTCCAGGTCGACAACGGTGTCCTTGCGCCCGTGCGAGAGCAAGACCGGTGCGTCGATCGCCGTCGCTTGATAGACGGGCGACAATCGCTTGAGCTTGTCGTAGGCGATGTCCTCATCATCCTGCTCGCCGATAAGAAACTCCTGCAGATCAACGCGCTCGCGGCGCTCCGAGGATGCGACCAGCAAACCAAGATCGGTCGGTGCAGCGTGCGCGACACTGCAGCGGTACCGACCTGGCGAACGCGTCGGCAACATCAATGCGGCATAGCCACCGTAGCTACCGCCCGCGATACAAATACGCGAGGCATCAACGGCTGGGTCAGCGACGACGGCGTCGATTGCGCTTTCGATGTCGATGAGTATTTTGTCGCCAAATTCGCCGCGACCACTGTCCTCGAACTTTGATCCGTACCCCGATGACCCACGGAAATTGACTTGCAGCACCGCAAAACCGGCTGCAGCAAGCGCCTGGACCTGTGGGTCGAAAACGCGTAGATCGCGCACACCCACTGGACCGCCGTGCGGCGATACGACTAACGGGGCAGCGCTATCGCTCGTCGGTTTGGTTAAAAAGTACTCGATGTCGACGTCATCAACGTTGACGGTACCGGGTGTGCTGGCCCGTAGTGCGCTCTCATCGAGCCACGGCTTGGTGTCGTAAAGGGGCAAAACTTCGCCACTGGCAGGGCGATACAACATGACCCGACCGGGCTGCACCGATGAGGACAAGTGGGCAACGAACGTAGCGCCTGCCGCGTCGGACGACGCGACTTGTACACTGTAGTCCGAATATCGACTCGCTAACTCAGCCTGGACATCTTGGTAGCGGCTATCGGGGTAGAAGAACTTGATGGCGCCATCTTCGAAGTAACTGACTTCCTGCACCGACTGGCCATCGTAGCTCAGAGAGATATCGACGATTTCGGCTTGATCGTTTTCGTAGATGACCGTTTCAGCGCCTGTTTCGTAGTCGTAACGAATCACTTGCTGCCGATCATCGTCATCGTTTTTGATGACGACGAAATCCTGGCTGTTATCAATGATCGCCGACGGAAAGTAGATAGTGTTCTCAGGTAACTCGTCGAACTCCTCTTCCCGCCCCTCTTTGCGAGCCTTCGTTCTGCCCTTCGCCATCTCGTCCAGGTCCCACTCGCGAAGTGTCGACCACTCCTCAACGCCGGGCTCACGGACCAACATCGCAACAACCCCTTCCTTCGACATTCGCATGGCAGCCCGTACGTCACCGTTCGTATCTGCCACCCAGCGCATCGCAATGCCATCGATCTGCGCAACACGATTGGTTCGGGTCACCTGACCGTTATCGACTCGAGATGTCTTCGTACGCCGATACCCCCATTCGTTGAGAAGGCTCGGCCGAATCTTGTAGACGTATGATTTTGAACCGCTCACCGAAAACAAGACGCTGTCGGGTTCATTTGGCAGCGCCGATAAGAGCAACCCCTTCGATTGTAGGAACCGAATTTTGTTGTCCGGATCAGTTACATCGGTAAAGAACAAACGCCTAACGTTACGGGTATCGCTCAGCTTCGCGACACCTTCGACCAATTCGTACACCGAGAACATGACCCGTTGATTATCGATCCACGAGACGCGGCTTATAGTTGACTCGTCCGCCTTCAGAACTTCGGTTGAAAAAACGGTGGTGCGCGATGCATCCGCAAGCTCGATGATATCGAGGTAACGGATGTCGCCTTCGCCGGCGATGACCGCGAGTCGTGACCCATCGGGACTCAGATAGGCTGCGCGCTCGCGAGGCGCTCGATACAAATCCTCAACGGGAACAGCAAAGACTTCGCCCGCAAAAATAAGACTAAGCAGTGCTGCAATTCGCCCAGCGAGCTTATTGTTGGAGCGCAGCATTTCCGTATTCCTCAAGGAAATCGTCACGGGAGCGGCCCGCGTAGACCAATGGATGCGCGGCCAGCAGGTCCGGGTAGGTTTCTGCCAACCGTTCAAGAACTTCGGACAGTCTGTTGACGTACCAGACATCGACGTTCTCGCGTTGCCGTACGTCACCTACCAGCAGCGTGCCGGCATAGTTGATTCGGTTCGACTGGATACGGAACGACCAGCGACTGTCATCGCTGATGTCCACCCGGTGTGGGAGATCGAAATGCGGGACACTAATCTCCTGCCATTGGTAGTTGCCGCGCTTCAGTTTGATCAGCCGGAGCGATCGCCCCAACGGCAGCTCATCGATGACGACTTCTTTAGACAGGCGCCAACCGACCGTTTTCCTACCGATATCCGCATCGATGAGTAAATAGCCCTCGCTCGCCAGCAATTTCGGCACTTCCTCGGAATATGCGTTAACGGTCAGCAGGATCAGGGCGAACGCTGCTACGCCCGACAGAGTGTGCTGCAACAGGGGACTCGCCAACTTAGGTCTCAGAAACGTCGCGCTCAAGGACCCAACTTGCCCCGTTATCCTCCGAGCGATAGTACTCACCGGTCAAGAAACAACCGAGTAAAATCTCGCTGTCGGTTGCAAGCACGAGACTCGAACAACCGTCCGGTAGGGGCGCGTGCTCGCGTGCCGCCCACGTTAGGGCGCCATCGACCGACGAGATCAGGTAGTTCTCAGCACTGCCTTTGCCCTTATGGATGGCGTAAGCCAATTTTTCATCGACAAAGATAGGATGGCCGACAATATTGATTTTCTTCAGCCGAGTTTTGCGACTGTTCTTTTTCGGCTCTGGGTCCGCTTTTGGAATGAGGTCACCGCGGTAACGCGCCCAATTGCCGCCGCTGTCGAATGACACTTTTTCGCTACCCAGAAAATTGGCGGCTGTTGCGGTGATGTAACCATTACGGGTCTGCAACGACGCCGGCGACATGCCGTCGACCTCTGTTAGTGACTGCGAGTCGATTCCGTAGCGATAAAGTTTGTTGCGTAGCGCCAAGAACAAATAGTCGCCACTGCGCGCGTAAGTCGCGAAGCGAAGATCCGCGCCACCGGTCCAAAAACTCACTTTCGACTCGATCTGGTGGACCGATTGCCATTCGCCTGGTTGACCGGTACCCGCGTAGATCGTGACAAAGTCACCGCTACGGGTAACGGCAAATGGTGTTCCAGCCACGTTGTCGCCAACAAAGGTGATATCGGCCCGGCCGCCCTCTGGCGGTGTGACAGCAGCCCAATCGTCTTCTGCCGTGTCGCGCTGATACAGTTCGTTGAACTCCGTCACCATCCATTGACCCTGGTGGGTCTTGTTGTAGAAACGTATCTCAACATCGTCGTCGAAGGCGTCTAAGAACCACTCGTGATCAGCCGTGCGCGTCAGCATAACGCCAAGCGGGCCGGGAAAGGTCAATGCACCCGTCGTTGTATCGATATCCGGTAAGCCGAGCGCGATCTGCCGATTAACCGCGTTCAGGTAGGCGTTGTAGCGATCGTCCTCGAGACCGTCTTCATCCCACTGCAGCGGCTCAGCGAGATTCGAAATCGCAGCGGCTCGACCGGGCAAGGCGTTGCGCAAATGCCCCGTGGCCCGGTTTGGGCTGGCGCCTCGAGTCGTTGAAAACGAGTAGTCGTCACCGGAGCGTTTGATGTAGACGACGATGACCCCCAGATCGGTCAGTTTGCCAGGCTCGACCTTGAAGGTTCCGAGTTCAACACCCCCGGGATAGAACTGCGAAAAAAAGCTCTCTCCGAATTGATGGAAGGTGCGCAACGATGAGATCGAATAGTTACCGGCCGGTAGCTCGGCTATGAAGACTCGACTGGTATCGCCCATCCCATCGAGCGGCCGAGCACGCAGGTATTTACTCTCCTCGCTCGCCTCGACATCCTCGGGCGCGAAGGTCACTTGGTTGATCGGGTAAGCACCACCGAACGGCGTCGTGTCAGCCACTTGAATGGTGACGACGCCGGTGGCTGAGTAGTCGAACGGGACGTCTGCACCCACCTCGGGAACAAAAATGACATTGGAGTTAGTCACACAACCGGCGCTCGCCAGCACCGTCAAACAGGCGACGCCACGTCTCAACACACTAATCACTGCAGTATCCACGTCCGAATTACAGAACCCGCCAAGTATCCCACGGCTGCGATTCGCCAGCCACGGTGAGCTCGAAAACTGTGCGCCAGGTTTGGTCGCTTAGTCGTCGGTCACGCCGGGACCGTCGCCAGTCACGGCCACTTCATCGGTGGCGGCCAAACGATGTCCGGCGCGTGTATCAAACCAGCGATCATCGGGCGTACGACGGTAAACGAGGTCGAGGCCCGGGTAATGAGCCGTTTCTCCAGCGCTGGCCCGCGTCCCAACCTCTAACAATCTTGCCGGACCGTTACCGCGATTTTCGATACTGTGGCCCACGCTGTCGCCCGCCTTGAACGTCGCGCAGTCGCCGGCACGAAGAACTGTTTCAGCGCTACCCTCGACCAAGACGACCTCGCCGCTTAGCACGTAAATAAATTCATCTTCATTTACGTGCCAGTGATACAGGCTTGACGCCGAGCCCGGTGCCAATTCGATTTCACCGGCGCCGAATTGGGTCAGCCCGCCGGCGTCAGACAGCATCCATTTCCAACAGCCGGTGGTTCGAGTCTGCAATCTTCCGGGGTACGGCTGACGATGCCGCGGCTTTAAGTCGGCCTTGGATATTTTCGGCATACAGACACCACGAATCAGATTGGTCTCGCCACTATAGCCGGGATTGTACGAGGCCCGATACCGGCACCACGAAGACCGGGGTCGTCGCCGATAGCGCCGCTTGCAATTTTGTGACGCTAGCTCAATGATCGCGAGCGTCACTTAGACCATTCGGAGCCTCCCTCATGCCTCTGCGCCCCCTCGCCACCACCGCCGTGGTATTAATGACAGCCGTTAGTGCCAATGCTGCCGATCTAACCAGCTTGCCGGCGGGCGAATACACGCTCGACAAAACTCACGCCTACATTACGTTTTCTTACAACCACCTGGGTTTTTCGAAACCACACGTCGGTTTCGATGCCTTCGACGCGACGTTGACGCTCGATGCCGATGATCCCGAAAAAAGCGCCGTGTCCGTCGTTATCGATGCAACCAGTGTTAACAGTCGGGTAGCCACGTTCGACGAGCACCTCAATGGTGACGATTTCTTTGCAACGGCAGGAAACCCGACGATCACGTTCACATCGACAGAGATCGAAGCGACTGGCGACGATACGTACGATATTACCGGCGACCTGACCATCAAAGGCATCACGCAAGCGGTGACGTTGGCGGCAACGATCAACAAAGCCGCTAACCACCCAATGCGCCGTGTGCCGTGGATCGGGATGTCTGCATCAACGACGCTGTTGCGCTCGGATTGGGATCTTGGTCGTTACGCACCGAACGTCGGTGATGAGGTTTCGATCGATATCGAAGTCGAATTTGCCAAAGCCGACGCCGACTAATCGCACCGACTCGATGACAACGCAGGGACCGGCATACCATGGCATCGCGAGGCTGTTGCATTGGCTGATCGCCGCGCTCATCGCGCTGCAATACCTGCTCCACGAGTTGGCCGAACGCGCGACTGCCAGCGACTCAACCGCCCGTGCACTAGGGTTAATCGCCAACCATAAGTCGGTCGGTATTACGGTGCTGGGGCTCGCGGTGATTCGCCTCGCCTGGCGTCTCGCTAACTCACCGCCCGACTTGCCGCGGACGATGCCGCGCTGGCAGGTCCGTCTGTCGACGGTCGCGCACGTGGCGCTGTACGCGCTGATGCTGGCGTTGCCGGTCAGCGGCTGGCTGATGTCATCCGCCGCCGGCTACTCGGTCAGTTGGTTCAATGCCGTGCAGCTTCCGGACCTCATGCAGGCGAACGAAGGGCGTGCCATTAACCTAGAAAGCATCCACGAAATTCTCGCTAAGGCACTGTTTTTAGTTGCGTTACTGCACATTCTTGCTGCCTGTAAGCACGGCCTTGTCGATCGTGATGGGGTGATGGGAAGAATGGCATCCACAACCCCAGTGCTGATCGGAATCGTGGTTCTAACGGTCGGCGCTTGGCAACTGAGCCGCGTTGGCGCTGCGTCGGATAGCGCGTTGCCGGGCCCAGCAACCGGCGAATCGGCTGGGGAGCTAGCCCTGCCGGTCCAAGCGTTGGTGCCATCGTCGTTACCGACGTGGTCGATAGATGACGAGAGCAGCTTTATTCGCTTTTCCGGCGAGCAAGCGGGCGCCTCCTTCGATGGTGAGTGGCTCGAATGGAGCGCCGATTTGCAATTCGACGCCGAACGTTTGGCTGAGAGCCGGTTCGTGGTCGTGATCCAAACGACTGCTGTTGACGCCGGAGACACCGATAGAGAGGAAACGATCCGCTCAGCCGACTGGTTTGCCGTGGACGAATTCCCGCAAGCACGTTTTCTCGCCGATACGTTCCGACTATCGGCTGACGGATTGTTTGTTGCCGCCGGTCAATTGATTATTAAGGATCGCGCAACGCCTACTGAGCTCACCTTTACCGTCACCGAATCCAACGCCGACCGTGTCTTGAGCGGAACAGCCACACTAAGCCGACTGGCTTTGGGCGTTGGCACTGGCGAATGGGCAGACCCGACGTGGGTCGGCGATACGGTTAGCGTCACCGTTAAAGTCGTCGCGACGGTCGTCAACGAATAAACGGACAACCATCGACAAGATCGCGACACACCTCGTTGCTTGATTTATACTATTTATCTAATTTAACGGCGGCGCCGCGAGGGAGGTGCCCAGCCCGAGGTGGGTCGATGATCTCTTCTGGAAATGGCTTAAACTTAACTCAGCAAGTTGCTCATTTTCTTGGCAAAGCAATAATCAGTGGCGAATACGGCAAGCATAACCCGGTACCGAGCGAAGCGGATTTGTGCAAGCAGCTTGACGTCAGCCGCAGCGCTGCCCGCGAGGCCGTCAAATCACTCGCCGCCAAAGGGCTTCTCACGAGTCGTGCTCGCCAGGGCATTCGCGTTCGCCCAGAGCGGGACTGGAATCTGTTCGATGCCGACGTATTGGGCTGGATTCGAGAATCCAATCCGTCGCTTGAACTGCTGCGTGAATTCACCGAACTTCGACTCGCCGTAGAGCCCGAGGCAGCCCTACTCGCTGCCCGCTTACAAGAACGCGGCGCGATTAAAACCATCGGCGCCGCCTTAGAACGGATGCGCCGTGCAGAAACCGGTTTAGAGGATCCGCTCGAAGCGGATATCGACTTCCACACCAGCATCCTAACGGCTAGCGGGAACCGCTTTTTCGGACAGCTCGGCAGAATCACGGACACGACGCTACGCGTCAGCATCCGTTACACAAACCGACTAAAAGGCGTGCAAGCCGCCGACTACGACGAACACCGCACGATCTACGAAGCGATCGTTGCCGGCAATGACGTCGGCGCCAAGCAACAAACCGAACAACTCGTCGAGGAAGCCTTGCGCTTGATAAACGCCGCGCTCCAGTCTGACGCGAACTAAGCGATCGCCGTTACCATTCGGCAATGGCACCATCATCGTGGCGCCAAATGGGGTTCTTCCACTCGTGGTGATGACTGGCGGCGCGCTTAACCACGGCTTCGTCAATGTCGACCCCTAATCCCGGGCCCGGCAGCGCGCCGATGTAGCCATTGTCGATCGCGAAATCGTCTTTGTTCTTGACGTAGTCGAGGAACTCGGTGCCACCGTTGTAGTGCATGCCGATCGATTGCTCTTGGATAACCGCGTTGTACGCAACGAAATCGACCGCGAGACAAGCGGCCAGTGCAATCGGACCTAATGGACAGTGCGGTGCAATGCCCACGTCGTACGCCTCCGCCATCGCCGCGATCTTTACGCACTCGGTGATGCCGCCCGCGTGGGATAAGTCGGGTTGCAGGAGGCCGAGCCCACCGCGCTCGAGAACGCGCTTGAAGTCAAACCGACTGTACATCCGCTCGCCCCCTGCCAAGACGATGCTGGTGTGTTGACAGAGTATCGGGTATTGCTCGGCCTGCTCCGGAAGCACCGGTTCTTCAACAAACATCGGCCGAAATGGCTCGAGCTCTTTCAACAGCACTTTTGCCATTGGCACCGAGACGCGCCCATGGAAATCGAGACCGAAGTCAATACGACTGCCAAACGCATCGCGAATTGCCGCCACTCGCTCGATCACTTTTTCAATCGCGCGGAAGCTGTCGACCATTCGTAAACGGCCGCAGCCGTTGAGCTTGAACGTGTCCCAACCTTGCGCCAACAGCGACTCAATGTGCTGACACTCATCGGCCGGGTCATCGCCGCCGACCCACGTGTAAGTCTTCATACGCTCGCGGAGTGCACCGCCCAGCAGCGCGACGACGGGTTGGCCAAGGTCTTTACCCTTGATGTCCCACAAGGCCTGATCGATTCCGGCAATCGCGGACATCAGAACCGGACCGCCTCGGTAGAACCCACCTCGATACAAGGTTTGCCAAATATCGTTAATCGCTCGTGGATCTCGGCCGATCAAGTATTCGGCAAGCTCTTCGACGGCTGCCGCAACGGTAGCGGCTCGGCCCTCTACGATCGGCTCACCCCAACCCGTTACACCCGCATCAGTGTCTATCGCCAGGAATAACCACCGAGGCGGTACGGGGTACAAACGCAAACCGGTAATTTTCATCGCCAAGCAAACTCTTATTATGGGTCACCGCCCCGGTGGCGACGACCAATCGATATTATCGCTCCGATCGTTGCGAAATTATACGATAAATATGTAATATTGACCATTCGCCTACCGGTTGATCCGGCGCCACGACCATGACCATATACCCTAGCCTACGCGACCTCAGCGTGTTCATAACCGGCGGAGCCACCGGCATCGGGGCGGCTATGGTAACGGCATTCAGCCACCAGCAGGCGCGCGTTGGTTTCGTTGACCTTAACAACGACGCTGCGGCGGCCTTGGCCGAACGATTGGCCGACATGGGTCAGGCGCCGGCTTGGTTTGAGCCGGTCGACGTTCGCGACACAGCGGCACTGCAACACGCAATCGACGCATTCGCCAAAGACTATGGCCCGGTCCGTGTGCTGATCAATAACGTTGCCAACGACCGCCGGCACACGCCGGCGTCCGTTACGGCCGAGTCGTGGCGTAAGGCCATGAGCGTCAACTTAGACCCCGCCTTTTTCGCCGCGCAGGCCGTGCACCCCGAAATGGCGCGGGCCGGTGGCGGCGTTATCATCAATTTCAGTTCGATTAACGCCCACCTTGGACCCGCGAACATGCCGGCTTACGTCACAGCGAAAGCGGCGCTGCTCGGAATGACACGGGCGTTGGCGCGCGACTTTGGTCCTGACGCCGTCAGAGTGAATTGTATCTCGCCAGGATGGGTCGTGACGCAACGCCAATTGGATACCTGGTTAACGCCGGAGGCGGAAGCTGCCTGGATGGAACAGGTTGCGTTGCAACGGCGAATTCAACCGGAAGACGTCGCCAAGCTGGCGCTGTTCTTGGCGTCTGACGACAGTGCACTGATTACCGGACAAGAGTTCATCATTGACGGCGGTCGCACATGAGCACACCGTTCATTGCGGTGGACTGGGGCACAACGCATCTTCGCGCTTACCGCATCGGCGCTGACCTCGGCCGCTTATCGAGCATCGACCAGATCGAGCAGCGCCGTGGCCCCGGCGTCACGGCCGTTGCGAGCAACGCCTTCGCCACCACTTTGCGCGCGACAATCGACGATTGGCTCGATGCCGATCAGCCGCTGCCTGTTTTACTGAGCGGTATGGTGACGTCGACGCTCGGGTGGCACGAAGTCCCATACGTCGACTGCCCGGCGGATATCGATGCGCTCGTCGCAACCAGCCACACCCTCCCATTCGACACGACCGACGTCACGTTGATTGGCGGTGCACGGTGCACAAACCCGCTGGCTTTGCCGGATGTCTTGCGAGGCGAGGAGCTACAAGTTCTCGGGGTGACGACGGCGGACGAAGAATCGTTGGTCATCGTACCCGGTACACATAACAAGTGGGTCGCTGTCCGCCACGGCCGAATTGTGAGCTTCGTGACCGTCATGACCGGCGAGCTATATGCGTTACTCACGCGGTACAGCGTGCTCGTCGCTAACGACGCCGAACAAAGCGACGACGAGGCGGCATTCGATGCTGGCTTAGACGCCGTCGCCACCGCTGGGATCGACAATGCGCTCGCATTGCTGTTCTCGACGCGTTCCTGCCAGCTATCCGGGGAGCTGCAAAAAACCTCCGCAGCTGCCTACTTGTCCGGACTCGTGATCGGCACCGACGTACGACTTGGCTTGCGGTTAGCTGAGCGCTCAAATTGGCCAACAATCAACCTGCGGGTTGTTGCCGAGCCCACCCTTGCCGAACGCTATGTTCGGGCGCTTCGCCATGCCGGTGTTGATGCGACGACCGTACCCGCTTGGCGAGCGAGCCTAGCTGGGTTGCGGCGCTTCTTGGACGCCTGTAACAAGAGTTAGGGGAATCGCCCATGTCTGATCTATCGATGCGCCTTGCAGCGGCGTTCAAAGAGGTTCCGATCGTCGCGATTCTCCGCGGTGTGACGCCAAGCGACGTTGTTGATGTCGGCGAGGCGATCTACCGCGCTGGTATCCGCGTTATCGAGGTGCCACTGAACTCGCCAGAACCGTTCGACTCGATCGCGCGATTAGCGACGGCTTTCGCCAACCGGGCGATCGTGGGGGCCGGCACCGTCGTGTCGGTAGACGATGTCCATCGCGTTGCCGCCAGCGGCGCTGAAATCGTCGTAGCACCCAATACCGATACCGCGGTTATCAAAGCCGCCATTGACGTCAACCTCGAACCGTTTCCCGGCTGGATGAGCGTGTCGGAGGCCTTCTCGGCATATACCGCAGGCGCACGCTTTCTGAAACTGTTTCCCGCCAGCACGGTCGGCGTTGGCCACGTGCAAGCGGCTCGGGCCGTCCTGCCAAGCGACGCTCGCGTTTTCGCCGTAGGCGGTGTTGGTGCCGCTAATGGCGCCGAATGGTTAGCAGCCGGAATTGATGGCTTCGGTATCGGTAGTGAGCTCTACAGGCCGGACCGTTCTGTCGACGATATTGCAGCGCGTGCCATCGATTGCGTAGCCGCCTTGAGACGTCGCGGATGAGCGTGTCGGTCAACGCCGAGCTAGTCGATGTCGTCACCACCCAGAATACGTTGGGTGAAGGCGTGTTGTGGAACACCGACGACAACGCGGTGTATTGGACCGATATCCAACAGCGTCGATTGTTTCGGTACGACCCGCTCGAACGCCGACTGACGGATTGGCGCACCCCTGAACGGCTCTCAGCGTTTACGCCGATAGAACACGACAACGCTTTACTGTGCGCCTTCGAGTCGGGCTTTGGGACATGGCAACCCGGAACTGAGGACATCGCTTGGATAGCACGGCTCGACACGTACCCCGATGTACGACTCAACGACGGCCGTACGGACCGGCAAGGTCGATTTTGGTGCGGGTCTTTACAAGAGGCGAAGCTTATTGATGGGCGACAACCTGCCGGTCAATTGTTCTCACTCGATACAAGCAAACGCATGGTCGTTCACCGGACCGATATCGCTATCAGTAACAGCCTAACGACGAGTCCCGATGGGCGGTGGCTGTACTTCACCGACACGCCGACGCGGCGCATCGATCGTTACCCGCTCGACGTATCGACCGGCCAACTCGGACCCGCCGATACTTTCGTTACCACCGACGCCGGGTGTTACCCCGATGGCTCGGTCACCGACGCGGCCGGCTACCTTTGGAATGCGCAATGGGGTGCCCACCAAGTCGTGCGGTACGCGCCCGATGGGACGGTGGACTTCACGCTGGCTGTCCCCGCAGAACAACCGACCTGCGTTGCTTTTGGCGGTACCGACCGACAGCTTCTATTCGTAACGACAGCGTTAGAAGGATTAGATCCCCAGGCGGCTGCCGACACAAAGGGCGGCTCCCTGTTGATCTACCACACGAACGTGACCGGCTTAGCCGAAACACCGTACCGACACACGAACTAGTGCGCCGCGACGCCTGGGTCGCGTGCCGTCTCTACTCTTACCTGCTTCACCGCGTCATCGAACCGCTGGCCGTGACGCTGAACCAATGCGTTGATCTGGCCCATCGAGAACAACATGGCGTGCAAGGCCATCAAATAACCATTGCGGTTCAGGTCGAGCACTGTCGCATCGTCGAGCGCGCGCAACTTCTCCTCATCGACAGTGTGCAAGCCGCGAATCGTGTTGGTCTGCCCTGATGTCATCGATACGACAATATCGACCGGCCGGTGTAGCTCCAATGACGTGAGACGTTCAGCGAACACCCGTGACTGAACGTCTTTTTCGGTATCCGCGCGCAATGCCTTGTCCACCTGGGCAACCTCGAGACTAAGGGCCCCGGTATCGTCAAACAGCGGCAAGCCCTCCGTGGCCGAAAACGCATCGCTGCCGGGCAGGATACCGGTCACCAAGTCTTTACTACCCTCAGCCGCTGGAACCAAGAAGAACGGGTAAGTTTGCATAAACGACGGCGCAAACGTACCGCCCCAATGGCCGTCGTTGACGAACAGGTTCGATCCCGGCACGAAGCTCGTCATCGCCGAAAATAGCCACGTACCTGATTCCGCATGCTTATTCAGGAATACCGGGAAACATGCACCAGCCATCCCAATTTCTCCGGCTCGGACCAGCATCACGTGTTGCTTAGCAGCAAAATCGACGCGCGCCGATTCACGAATACGCAGTGATCCGTGCTGCTCGATGTTGAGCGGTTCAGGCGTAACTACTGTTGTCATCGGTAACTCCGGTCAGTGCTTGTCGTTAGCAAGCCAGCGTTTTATGTACTCGCGATGAGGCGGCAATGTCCGCAGCATCTGCTCAGCCAGTTGATCGTTGCGCGATTGTATCTGTACCGCTTGATCGGTCTGCCGGTGCAAATAGGCTGCCCGCTCAAATTCTGGCTTAAAACCCATGCCGTAAGCGACATACTGGTAGCTCGCAGCTGGGAACAGCTCGATCGCGCTGTCAAAATCGGCTTTGATCGGCCCGCGACTACGCCACAACGCGAGATCCTCGACCAGGCTCTCGGGCCATGTCGACGGATTCGCATGCGCTTGCCAGTAAGGTTCAGGCCGCTTAGTCAACGCGTAGTGTAACTTCAAGAAGTCGACGATACGTCGCCAGCGGTAATGCATCTGTTGATCGAAGCGACGGGCCGTAATGTCCAGCGTCGCGCGCGAAGGCGGTAGGTTATCGGCGATCGCACGCGCCGAAATTTCGACGAGCATGATCGCTGTCGCTTCTAGCGGCTCGACAAAGCCAGCTGACAAGCCGACCGCGACGCAATTGCCGACCCAAAACCGCTCGCGATGACCGGAACGGAAGCGGATCATACGTGCATCGAGTCCGTTCGCTGCCGGTCCAACGTAGCGACGGAGGTTGTTTTCAGCCTCGTCGTCGCTGAGATACTCACTCGCGTAAACGTGTCCCACGCCACGTCGGTGCGTTAGACCGATATCCCAGATCCAACCGGCGTTTTGGGCCGTCGCAATGGTATGGCTAGCGAGCGGACTGTCGTCGCGTTCATACGGCACCTGCATGGCCAATGCCCGATCGTTAAATAGAACGTCGTCGACATCGCGAAATTGAACCCCCATCGCATCACCGAGTAAACGGGCGCGAAAGCCGGTGCAATCGACAAACAGATCCGCCGTGAAAGTACCGCGCGACTCAAGCTGCAATTCAGCGATATCGCCGTTTGCGGCGATATGTACATCGGCAACGGTATCGACGATATGCTCGATTCCCAGTTTTTCTATACCGTGATCACGAAGTAGCTCACCCAGCGCGCCTGCATCAACGTGGTAGGCGTAGTTGCACGAGCCGCTGTACTCATTCTCTGCCAGCGTACGTGGCGCAAGCCCGGCTTCGCACACTTGCTGCTGGTAGTTTGCCGCTATGGCGAACTGCTCGATGTCATCCAGATAGGGGGCAAGATCCAGGCGGCCGTAGCCAAGCGGTACCGTGAAGGGGTGATAGTAAAAGTCGCCGTTGCCGTGCACCCACTCGACAAACTTACCGCCTTGTTTGAACGCGGCATGACAGCGTCGGAAAAGTTCGGATTCACGAATCCCAATCGATTGGATCGTGTTTTTCATTGTCGGCCAGGTGCCCTCGCCCACGCCGATCGTCGGAATGGTCGACGATTCGATCAAAGACACACGAACACCACCGTCAGCGCTGCGGTGATGTGCGGCGATCACACACGCAGTAAGCCAGCCGGCCGTGCCGCCGCCGACGATTGCAACGTGATTTATGGCTGTTGAGTGCACCGGTTCTCCCCCGCCCGAATGGCATCAATAAAGAGGCCAGCCTGCGAATGATATCGCAGGCTGGCCGGTTTGCACGGCTCGCTTGACGGGGGAACTCAACCGGCCGGCGCTTGCACTGCTTTTGTCCGACTAAAAGACGCCGCGTAAGCCAATCGCAAAGCGCGATCCGTTGTCTTCGATGTTGTAGATCTGTGTACCGAAGCGACCCGTTTGTATGAGTTCCTCCTCGGTGATGTTGATCCCTTCAAAGAAGACGGTCCAGTTGTCATTCACATTGTAGCTTGCGCTGATATCCCACTGACCGAACGTATCGGTATTCACGGGTTCACCGTTAAAGCCATTATCGATTAAGCGTAGGAAACCTTCCCGGTTATTAAACGCCACGCGTGCCTGGAACACTTCGTTCTCATAGAAAACAACCAGGTTCTGTGAATCGCCTAAGCCCTCCAGTGCAAATCGCTGTGTCGTGTCGGCGCCGAGACTGACATTACTATCAACAATCGTAGCGTTTGCTTGGAATCCAATGCCGTTTTCAAAAACGTGCTGCAACGCTAACTCGAAACCTGTGATTCGAGCTTCTTCACCGTTGCGCGGTCGAGCCACGGTATAGACTTCTGTCTGACCGTTCAGCTCTTCCGTTGAAGCCACGACATCGAGACCCGGGTTGGCTGGGTCGAGAACGATGCCCGGCGCACAGTTTGGCTCGTTCGCGGTGCTGCAGCGAAAACCATCGGCCGCCGTTCGATCGAACAGCGTGAACGTCTCCTCACCGGTCAACGTTGTAATGAAGTCATCGACTTCCTTGTTGAACACCGCGAACGACGCGACGTTCGAGTCACCGTAGTACCACTCGAACGAGATATCCCAGTTCTCGGACCGGAACGGCTCCAAACTCGGGTTACCGCCACTCGCCGCCAAGTTTTGGCGACGCGGCTCGGCGAACACGGTCGATGGCGACAATTGCGACATCGTCGGCCGCGTCATCGAGTCGTAGGTTAGGAAACGCAACACCATGTCGTCGGTGATATCGAGCTTCGCACTGAAACTCGGTAACAGGTTTGCGTAGCTGTCACCTTCGTTGATATTTGTCGCCGGACCCAAAACATTGCGGAACAACGTCAAGTCGGTTGTCGGTACCACGTCAGCGATGAAGCTCTGCACGGCGTCAACATCGATATCGGTTTGGGCGTAGCGTGCACCGACATCAATGGTTAACGGCATATCGCCGAGTTCTAAATCGAACGTGAAGTCCATGTACAACGACGTGATATCTTCGTTGACCTGGTAACGGTTGTTCTGCAGCGCCGGCGCGATCGGGTTACCCGAGTCGGCGAGGAATTGCACGTACGCATCACCGTCATAGGTATAGAACGTATCGATTAGGCCAGGGAAGAAGTTCTGCGCCGTGAACGGTTGCAGGTTGATCGTGTCGTTGGGTGCCGGCGTACCGTACCCGCAGAATGCACACTGCGATGCAAACACCTGGAAGCTCTTCTTCTCACGTTGCTGGAAGTACGCGCCAAATCGCATCTCGCGGAATACGTCGGTGTCCGGCTCGAAGACGAAATCGGCTTTGATTTCACTGATCTCGTCTTCATCGCTAAAGCGGTTACCCTGCTCGTTGTAATGCAATCGAGTCAGGCTGGGGTCCGGTAACGCACCAGCGCCGAACCCATCATGAGCGACGGTCGGCGTACCGCCTGTGCCGTCGAACACGTAGTTATTGATGATACCAACGACGTTGAAACGATCGCGGCCGGCACGATCATTCTCTGCTGTCGACGTGTGCGCATCGAAAGTTGCCGTCAGTTGCTCGTTGATACCCCACTCCACGTTCAAGCCAACGCCAGACATGCTGACGTCGCGTGAGTTGCGGGTATTCGAGACGAAGTCTGTGGCCGGGTCGCCCGAGCCTTGGTGCAGGTTAATCTCCTGCGTAAAGTTCACCAGCGTGTTAGTCGCAGCATCCACCGTACCGCTGCCCACCCGATCAGGCTCAAACCATGAGGCCAGATCGGTGACCAGGGAGTCGACGGTAAACTCGCTGACAAAGCCGTCGAGTGTTACCGCAATATCGTCCGATGGCGTGAACTGCAGGACCAAGTTGGCGTTGGTGCGTTCCCGTTCTTGGTTATCAACGATTTGATCCCAGTTGCGTGGAATGAAAACGTTGGTAAAAAGAACGCCATCGTTTCGGTTGGAAATCGTCTGTCCGGGGCGCCATCCCGCCGTCTCAATACGGTTAATTTGAACATCGCGCTCTTGGTGGCTGATAGACAGCAACGCGCCAAAGTTGTCATTGAATGTGTTACTGATCAGAACCGCTGCAGACGGCGCAGTCTCTTCAGACAACGTCTCGTACATCCCCTTCGCCGAGAAAGCGAGCTGGAAACCGGGGTTATCGAACGGCTTGGCTGTCTTAACGTTAATCGTCGCGCCAATACCGCCTTCCTGCAGATTTGCCCGACTGCTCTTGTAAACGTCGGCGCCAGTAATGAGATCGGCTGACAACACATCGAAATTGAACTCGCGACCCGATGAATCGGTAGCAATCTGCCGACCGTTGACCAACACGGTGTTGAACTGCGGACCTAATCCGCGAACGGTGACCTGCTGGCCCTCGCCCCCGCTTCGATCGATCGATACGCCAGTAATCCGCTGTAGCGACTCAGCGACGTTGAGATCCGGGAACTTACCGATATCTTCAGCCGCGATGGAATCGACAACGCCCGTTGCATTGCGTTTGACGTCCATGGCGCGATCGAGACTGCCGCGAATACCGACGGTCACGATCTCTTCAATCGGTGCTTGATTCTGAGCGAGTGCGGGAGCTGCGATCCCACCCGTCAGCGCTGTGGAAATGGCTGTAGCTAAGGCGGTCTTCCGATAGACCTCACCCTTGCGATGTCGAACTTTCATTGTGATCCCCCCCGGGACGTTGTGTGTGACTGGCGTCATCCAAACAGGGCATAAAACGATGCACCTGGCTGAATCCTAGTATATATCATATAAATAGTAAACATCTAATCAGACGGGCCTTTGTGCGTTATGGTGGCGGAAAATTCCGTCGCACAAGCACCGTATAAATCGACCTGTTTGCGAGAGAATTTAGGGGGATTCACGCATTTTCGGAGTCTGTTACTACCCAGAGCATTGGCCCGAGTCGCAATGGCCGACCGACGCCACGCGAATGGCCGAACTCGGCCTCAGTGTCGTACGAATCGGTGAATTCGCTTGGTCGAGGCTAGAACCTCAACCGGGACAGCTAGAGTTCGAATGGCTGGATCGCGCCCTCGACACGCTCGCCGCCGAAGGCCTCGGTGTGATCATCGGTACGCCAACCGCGACCCCACCGAAGTGGCTCATCGATCAGTACCCGGACATCCTGGCGACGGACCCGTCGACGGGTCGCGTTCGTCGGTTCGGATCGCGTCGTCACTACGATTTCTCGAGCGCTGACTATCGGCGCGAAAGCCTACGCATAACGGCGATGCTGGCCGATCGTTACGGTCAGGACCCTCGCATCGTTGGTTGGCAGACCGACAACGAGCTGGGTTGTCATGACACAACCCTCAGTATCTCACCGGCCGCGGTCGCCGCGTTCCGCGTTTGGTGCGCCGAGCGCTACGGGTCGATTGACACACTCAACGCCGCCTGGGGGAACGTGTTCTGGTCAATGGAATACCGCGACTTCGATGCCATCGACGCCCCGTATGGCACCGTGACCGAACCTAACCCAGCACACCAACTCGCCTATCGGCGCTTCGCGTCCGATCAACTAATCGACTTTCATGGTGCGATGGTCGCCGCTTTGCGCGCTCGAATCGATCAGCAGCAATTCGTTACACATAACTTCATTCCGATGAGCGACACCGCAGCGGACAATGCCGCACTCGCGGCGCCGCTCGATTTTCCGAGCTACGACAGCTATCCGCTCGGACGCACCGACGAGATTCTTCACGACCGTGTTCCGGCCGAAGAGTTCGCCGCGGTCCAGCGCACAGGTCACCCCGACCTGACTGCATTTTTGCTCGACCAAGTTAGGGCGCTCGGTGACCGCCCCTTTTGGATCATGGAACAACAACCCGGTCCGGTGAATTGGGCGCCCGCCAATCCTTCACCATTGCCGGGGATGGTGCGACTCTGGACGATCGAGGCATTCGCACACGGCGCCGATTGCGTCAGCTTCTTCCGCTGGCGCCAAGCGCCGTTCGCACAAGAACAAATGCACGCGGGCCTGCGACGACCGGACGATGCGCCAGCGCGGCGCTGGCCAGAAATTGCGGCGGTTATTGCCGAAGTGCAAACCGCAGCCCTTTCGGCACCGACGACTGTGCAAGCTCCCGTGGCCCTGTTAACCGACGTCGACAGTGAATGGATAACCAACATCGAGCGCCAGTCCGCGGACTACCGCCTGGGCAACGTCCAATTGGAGTTCTATCGGGCGTTTCGAGAGCTAGGCCTCAATATCGACATCGTCTCGGCGAACGACCCGCTCGATCACTACGCGCTGGTTGCCGTGCCTTGCTTGGCATCGATCGATACGTCATTCGTTGAGCGTGCCAAGGCCAGTAAGGCCCAGATTATCTTCGGTCCCAGAAGTGGATCCAAGACGCGCGAGTTTTGTATCCCTGCGGAACTCGCGCCCGGCCCGCTGCAAAAACCGCTGGGGCTTGTGGTTACTGAAGTTGAAACGCTTCGCCCCGGCGCGCGCGACGCGTTCCAATGGCGAGGGCAGTCATACCGTACCAGCCTGTGGCGCGAGCATCTCGAGGTCAGCCAACAGCACGTGGCCGCCCATTTTGACGATGGGGGTCCCGCGGTGGTGCAGGTGGGTTCTCTTAGTTACCTAGCCAGTCTCCCGGACCGAGATTTCCTCGTCGACTATTTTGCAGCCTTCTGCAAGCAACGCGGGATAGCGACGCAGCGCTTGCCGGACGGCGTGCGTTTGCGGCGGCGTGGAGACCTAACGTTCGCGTTCAACTATAGCCATAGCAGCTACACGATCGAGGTTCCGACCAACAGCGAATTTGTGATTGGTAACAGCTCGATCGGCCCACAAGACCTCGCGGTCTGGCGCAATACCAATAACAAGACAAGCGGAAACTAACCATGACGCTACAGGCACTGATTTTTGTGGGCATCACTGTGTTGATTGCTTTTCTGACCTACCTTAAGTGTCGACAAGCGGGACCGGCGACGGAAAAATCTACAGAAGCAGCAAATCGCGAAGTGTTCCTTGCCGGCGGTGGATTGTCTTGGTTTTTCGTAGCGGGCTCGATCACTCTGACCAATCTCAGCACGGATCAGCTCGTCGGCATGAATGGGAACCAGATGGCCCTGCTCGCCTGGTGGGAGTTCGCGGCCGTCGCTGGGTTACTGATTCTCGCCAAAGTGTTCCTACCAGTTTATTACCGTTACGGCTGCACAACCACGACGGAGCTGCTCGAGAAACGCTACAACAACCATCACATTCGTGCGCTCATCGCCGTGTTATTCTTACTCGGCAATGTCTTCATCTTTATTCCATCGATGCTCTATACCGGCTCTCTTTTCATGAAAAGCATGTTCGGGCTCGATGCGCCGATCATTGCGATTGCAGGAGGCTTCGCGTTGGTCGGCGCAGCCTACGCCGTGTTTGGTGGCTTGCGCGCAGTTGCGGTATCGGATGCGTATAGCGGCATCCTGCTTTTATCGCTCGGCTTGCTGGTCGTCTACCTCGCACTGGCCGCCATCAATTTTGATTTCAGTGGCATTCCAAAAGAGCGATTGACGCTCGTCGGTGGCAACGACAGCCCGATACCGTGGCATACACTGTTCACCGGGATGATCTTTATCCAAATGTTCTACTGGAGTACGAACCAAACGATAACGCAGCGTGCGATGGCTTCTCCCACGCTGCAAGAAGGCCAAAAAGGCGTCTTTGTCGCTGCCGGGATTCGCTTCTTGTTGGTACCACCAATGATTGTTCTGCCCGGCATCGTCTCGTACAAGCTTTATGGCGATATTGATGATGCAGCCTACGGTCAAATTGTTGCCGACGTGCTACCCAGCGCCTTGTCTGGCGCCTTTGCCGCGGCAATAGCGGCCGCCGTCCTGACGAGCGTCAATTCGATCTTAAACGCCAGTACGGCGCTGTACGTGTGTGACCTGCATGAAAAATACGTTGGAAAGACACCAAACGTGCCCCGGCTAAATGCCATTATCACGGCGATTATCGTTATTGTCGGGCTAACGCTCGTGCCGATCTACGCCAAGGCCGAGAGCATCATAAATCTAATACAACAACTGTATGGGCTGCTGAGTATGCCAATCTTGTCCGCGTTTATTGTCGGCCTGCTGTTCAGCGATGTCGACTATCGCGCGGCGATTATCGCCGTTGTCTTCGGGGTTGTTTTTTACGGTCTACTGACGTGGTGGGAGCCCGTGCATTACATTCATCTGATGTTTGTCACGCTCATCAGCTGCGTCGCGGTCGCGATTTGGATCAGTCGAATCGGTTTCGGTACGCGACCACGCTATGTCGGCCTTAACCACGACGAACCACCACCCGGTCAGGCAGTCACAGACTAACAGCGTTCCAGTGAGTAAATTACAGCCGTTTGTGGCTTTGCAACTCGCATCGGCAAACCGATACGCATTAACGCATCACCGGTGAATGCTTCGCCGCCGATCGTGTCCGCCTCGATCGACATCGGCCATACCGTGTCGATGCGGTAGTTCGCCTGGGCATCAAGGCCGCGCAAGCGCAGTCTAGGCGACCACGCGACCGCAGCACTAGCGACGATCGCGTGCAAAAACAGCGCACGCTCGCCGCTCGCCGCGACAATCCCATGGGCATGCTCGTGGGCTGGTGTCTGGAGCGACACGGTATCGCCGTTGTGCATCCACGACCGGTTGGCCTTGTAGAGTGCAATGGCCGCCATCAGAGTTGCACGTTCGTCGTCGTCGAGCTCACGAACATCCGCCTCAACGCCCATATGCCCAAACATGGCCACGGCAGCGCGGAACGCCATATCAAAACGCCGGCCCGTGATGTGGCAATCACGAGGCCCAACATGGGCGCCCATGACCTCTGGTGGGAAAACTGTCGCGAAGCCTCGCTGAATCGACAAGCGATCAAGCGCATCATTGCTATCGGAGGTCCAGATTCGGTCAGTTCGCGCCAATATACCGAGATCCGCGCGTCCGCCCCCCGATGCACAGCTTTCGATTTCTACGGCCGGATGACGATCGCGCAGCGCATCGAGCAACGCATACAGTTCACGCGTGTGGCGATAGGCGATCGGCGTTCCACCCGCGCCGCCGGGTTGCGCAAGATCGCGATTCATGTCCCATTTCAAATAGCCGATGGGTACCTCGCTTAACAAGGCGTCGATACAACCGAACAGGTAATCGCAAACCTCGCGGCGCGACAAATCGAGCAGTAGCTGGTTGCGCGCCATAACGACATCTACCCCCGGTAGAGACTGGACCCAGTCCGGATGTGCCCGATATAGCTCGCTATTGGGATTGACCATTTCCGGCTCAATCCACAGGCCGAACTCCATGCCGGCCTCAATTACGCGTTCTGCAATTGGCCCCAAGCCATCGGGAAACTTGTGTCGATCGACGGTCCAATCACCTAGCGCCGCCGTGTCGTCGTTGCGACCGACAAACCAGCCATCATCAAGGACGAATCGTTCGATCCCGATCCTGGCTGCCGCATCGATCAAGCTGGGGAGCACCTTCGCGTTCACGTCGAAGTAGACCGCTTCCCAGGTATTAAAGTGAACCGGTCGAGGCTTGGCGTGAAAGGCTGGCCGCAACACATGACGGCGCACATAGCGGTGAAATGCTGTCGCGACGCCATCCATGCCACGGGCCGAGAACGAACCGATGACCGCTGGGGCCGTAACAGACTCGCCGGGCTTCAGTGACAGCTCGCCCGGCAACCAAACGCACTCCAGCGCGGCATACCGGCGTCCATCCGGCAACGATTCAACCGTATCGCGAAAGTTTCCGCTCCAGGCGAGGTGTAAGCCAAGTGTTGCACCTTTCGCCAAACTATCCGTTGCTTCGTGGCACCAAACCGTTGGGGCGGTGTGGTGAGATGTGCGACCGGCGCGGTTTTCACGAACCCAGGCACCGGTGAACGGTTCGACCGTTTGCAGTTGACTCTCGAACGCCCAGCGACCGTGCCACGACGTGACAGACCAATCGGCATCCACCGGCACGCACAGTGACGGCAAACGATGCACTGACACAGCGGCATCGCCTTGGTTGGTAAGTGTAACGGTGACGGTAACCACGTCGGTCACAGGGTCCATCGTCAACCGATGGGTCAATTCGATACCGGTCGTCGCGCATGACGAGGTAAACGCCAACGCGTCCTCATGCTCGGTAACGGCACACACTTGCGCGGCGGTGCCCCACCCTTGCCCGCCGCGATTGACGTCCAGCGCGACCGCGCCCGCGAACCCAAAGCCGCGTTGCGGCGTCAGCGCAAGCGCCGCCTGAGAATCGGCACTTGCTGGCGCCGCCGGTCGGCGCCACAGCGTATGCAATGACTCCGTCAAGTCGGTCACCAACGTCGGGCCCCAATAACGCAGCACAGGCTGACCACCACGGGTATCAACGATGAGTTGCGTATGTTGCCCCCGGAGGGTCCATAAATCTGTGGGACGGGTAGTCACGTCGTTTACACTGTCCGAGAGTTTTTAAAAGCGATGCCGCGTGCGGGACGATAAAGATGGCGGGTAGTCGATTACAACCCCCCGAGGTCAATTACACCGAATTCAAGGAAGCAACGTCGGAGCATAACCCTCGATGAGTACCCACGCGACGGCGACGCGCCAGTGGACAAACAAGGAACTCGACAAGCTGCAACGAGAAGACGGTTTTCGATTGCGCGGTCTCGAGACCACACGACTCGATACGTTCATCGATGCCGCATTTGCTTTTGTTTTGACGCTGCTCGTCATTTCGTTCGATGACATTCCGTCCAATCGTGAAGAGCTCGTCGAAGCGACAAAACGGATACCCGCATTCGCTGCCAGTTTTGCGACGCTAATGATGTTTTGGTTATCGCATCGCACGTGGAGTCGCCGTTACGGACTGGAGACGCGTAGCACCGTCATAATGTCGCTGTCGCTTATTTTTGTCGTGCTGGTCTATGTCTACCCACTGCGGGCGATTTTTGAGGGCATGTTTGACTCGATTTCGGGGGGCTTCTTGCAATCCTCTTTCGCCATTGACGACTTCTTTACGCTGCGACTGATGTTCGGCTTCTATTCGATCGGCTTCCTCGCGATGAGCGTTTTGATGCAACGGCTCTACGCAGCGGCCACGTTACGCGCAGACGAATTGGGCTTGGACACAGTCGAGCGTCGCCAGACGCGAATCGATCAATTGAGCTGGGTATACTCGAACGTATTCGCGATCGTATCGATTGCTATCGCCGCGTTTACACCCGACGGTATCTGGATTACCGGCGCCGGTTACATCTATTTCGTGATGCTAGCAACGCGACCATTTATGTTGCGGCTACTACACAACCGCTGGGCCAGCGCTAACCAAGCTGCGCAGCCAGCTCGCGCCGAAACCGGCGACTGACCGGTACGGAACCGTCGGTGGTTAGGCGAATTTCACCATCGCCACTGTCGAATACTTTCATCTCAGCGATACGATCCAAATTGACGATCGCACGCCGATGCACGCGGGCGAAGCCATTCGCCGACAACTTCGCGGAAATCGACGCCATTGTGCCGCGCAGCGGATAAACCCGCGCGCCGACGTGCAGGTTGACGTAGTTGCCGCTCGCTTCGATCCAATCAATGTCGGACACACGTACAAGAAACTCGCGACCGAGCTTTTTCACCAAGAACCGGTCAGTGGGTTCATCGGGCCTGGCTGTCTCCCCGGTCGGGACGAATCCCGCCTCACCCTGCAGTCGGAGGACGACAAACCGGTACAAATAGATGATTGCAAGGGCCAACATGTACGTCCGGAAGTCTTTGAGGTACTCGTAAGCAAATTCGGCGAACCAATTAGGCCAGTAGTAGCTTTGTTCCTCGTAGAACAACGCAAACGAGACTTTGCGCAGCCAGTAAAACAGGATGACGTGTGCGAGAGAGAAAACGACACTGAACGCAACATGCACCGGCAGATGCTGGCGCCACGTGGTCGCCGCCAATGGGAACCGTCGATCGAATGCGGCAACCGCTGGGATTAAAACAGCCACGGCAGCGTGGCTGGTGACCTCCAGTATCCAAGGCAGCCAAACCGAGTAGGGTCGACCGGCCCGATCCAGGTCGATCCAGACAACGAGTGCGTTGGCGATACAGCTTATTAGCACCAGAGTGGCGGCGACGAGCGCCGCGTTGCGTTGCGGGTGACGCAGGTAATCTTGAACATTCACCTGCGCATCGTACCGTCGTGAAACCGCGCCGTGCGACCATTGATCCCCCAATCCCACCGGTTGTCACTTGGCGCCCGCCATTCGACCCTTGGCGCTACCCGAACACGATAGAATTCGGAGACTTAGCGATCTTTGTCCGGCTGAGCCCAGCGATGAATCCATCTGCGCCCAACAGCCCGCGCCGCTACGATATCGATGCATTGCGCGTCCTCGCCTTCGGTTGCCTGATTCTCTATCACGTTGGGATGTACTACGTAGCCGACTGGGAATGGCATATCAAATCCGCCTACACGGCCGAGTGGCTGCAAGAGCCAATGCGGTTTACAAATCAGTGGCGCATGTCATTGCTGTTCGTGATCTCCGGCCTAGCACTCCGTTTCGTTTGGGGGCGCCAGAGCACTTGGCGACTAGCCGGTCGGCGCACCTGGCGTCTGCTGCTACCGCTGGTGTTCGGGATGGCTGTGATCGTCGCACCGCAGCCCTACGCGGAGATGGTCGCCGATAACACAATCTCGCCAGGATACTTAGATTTTCACTATAAATATTTGACTTTCTACGATTTTCCTGGTAACGCTTATGGTGGAGAAGACGCCATAACATGGACTTGGAACCACCTTTGGTACCTGCCCTATTTGCTCTTCTATACGCTGTTGTTGGCGCTCGTCGGCGGCCTCGCACCGACGCTATTGGCTGCGCTGGGGCAGGCATTTCGTCGTTTGCCGGTTGTCGGACTGGTTGCCCTGCCCGTCGCGGTGCTGACTGGCTACGGGATTTGGGTTTTTCCGCACTACCCGTTCATCAGCCACGCGCTAGAAGGCGACATGTACGCGCATGCACTGTACGGCACGCTGTTCCTTTGCGGCTTTCTGATCGGTCGCGATACGGCACCGTGGCAGGCTCTCGCCGGCGCGCGAGTCGCTTTGCTGGCTGTCGCCGTCATCGCCTACGCCGCGCTACGCAGCCAGGACTGGTGGGTCGGTGAGAACCCAACTCGGGCGGTGGAAGTGCTGTCGTATGTCACGATCTACCTCAACCGATGGACATGGATACTGACCATCCTGGCGTTCGGCTACGTCCATCTCAATCGACCGTCACCGTTACTGACGTATGCGACAGCAGCGATCTTCCCCTGGTACATCTTGCACCAGAGCCTGACCGTTATCGCCGGTTACAACTTGGCGCCGTTCGCGTTAGGACCGCTTGTCGAGCCGTTGCTGGTGCTAGCGATCACCGTCGTCGGTTGCGCCGTAGGCTACGAGCTCGTTATTCGCCGACTACGTTGGTTGCATCCGCTGTTCGGTGTGAATTTGCCGCCAACCGCGACTCGGGACGACGACGGTGCTAACCCGATCGTTAGCGACTCGCCACGTTGACGGCAAAGTCTCCAGCGAACGCTTTGTACAAGCCGACCAGAGCCGTCGCGCGGTCCGTACTGACGGTTGCCAGCTGATCCTCAAATTCGATTAATGAGCGCTCGGCATCAAGGACCGCCAGGTACGAGTCGGCGCCCGCATCGAACCGCAGACGCGCAAGTTCGGCCGCCCGCCGGCTGTGCCCGGTTGCCGCGATCAGTGCCGCTTCCTCCCGGGTGACCGCACGATAAGCCGTCAGTGCGTTTTCCGTTTCCTCGAGTGCCAATCGCCAGGTTGCCTCGTACGTGGCCATCGCGCTGTCAACTCGGGCTTCAGCGGCGACGACACGCTGGCGAATGCGACCGTAGTCGGGCAAACGCCAGCTCAGTGACGGCGCGACTCGCCATCGCTCGGCGGCGGCGTTGCCAAACGCGGCTTCAGAGCGACCATTCCAGCCGAAATCACCGAGCAGCGTCAGAACTGGAAAAAACTGCGCTGTCTGGACACCGACGTCGGATGTTGCAGCCGCAAGTCGCCGCTCCGCAGCACGGATATCGGGCCGCCTCGCGAACCAGTCCAGCGGTTCGCCGACGGCGATTAGGCGCGGCAAGCCCGGCAACGGTTGTCGTGCTAAAAGTGTTTGCGACAACTCAGTGACCGATAGCCCAGTCAACACCGACAGGCGCTGTTCGGCTCGGGCTATCGCCGCTTCGGCCTGCGGTAGACGCGCGGCGACCGATCGCTCAACAGCTTGGGCGCGCGCGACATCGAGTGCGGTTCCGCGACCAGCGCGTAACGAATCTTCGAGAATCTCGACGTTGCGTTGTTGGTTGGTCAGATTGCGTTGCAGGACATCGAATCGATGTTGATCGCCGCGCCATTGAAAATAGGTCTGCGCGACCTCGGCAGTCACCGACAAACGCGCCGCGGCTAACTCGGCCTCATCGGCCTCAACCAAACGGTAGATCTGTTCCGACTGGCGTCGCAGACTACCGAACAAATCGATTTCCCAGTTGACGTCGAATCCCGAACGGAACCGCTCGGTAATCGCCGGGCCTGGAAACGCGAACGGGTCTTCACGGGACTGTTGGTTGCGCTCACTTTCGGCAAGGAATCCCGCTGTCGGAAACCACGAGTACAGGGTGAGGCCACTCAATGCCCGCGTCTCGTCCAACGTCGCCGCAGCGATTGAGATCGTCGTATTGCGCTCGAGCGCCGTCGATATCAGCGAATCCAATTCGGCCAGCTGCATACTGGCCCACAAACTATCCAGTTGTGCCCCATCGCGGTCGGTATCGCTTGCCAATGCGTCGGCGAACGTCTTCGGCACAGCGGCATCCGATGTGCGAACGTAATCCGGACCAACGGTACAACCGGTACCCACCGTTATGGTCACCACTACCATCACTATGGCCCGTACGTCAGTTAGCCGCATCGCCGTTACCACTGCTTGATGGGTCGTCATGGCGCGTCGCGAACCGACGAATGATGACGTAGAACACCGGCGTGAAAATCAAGCCGAACACGGTCACGCCGAGCATGCCAAAAAACACGGTCACGCCCAGTACGTGACGAACTTCCGCGCCCGCACCGGACGCGAAGACCAACGGTATGACGCCGGCAATAAACGCGAAGCTTGTCATCAGAATCGGCCGCAGCCGGATACGACACGCTTCGATCGCCGCCTCGGCAATCGAACGACCGGCGCGCTCCAGTTCACGCGCGAATTCCACGATGAGGATGGCGTTCTTGCAGGCCAAGCCCATCAAAACGACCAAACCAATTTGCGTAAAGATGTTGTTGTCGAGGAACGTCGGCGGGACTGACATGGGCGGCGGCGGAATCTGGCCCATACCCAATCGCAAACCAAAGATCAGCTCATTGACGAAGTTTAGCGCCCACGTGCCGGCCATCGCCGATAGCAAACACATCGGTACGATCAAAATCACCGTAAGCGGTAACGACCAACTCTCATAAAGTGCGGACAGGATCAGGTAAACGAAAACGATGCAAAGCGGAAAAACAAGCAGTGACGCGTTACCTTGATTGGCCTCTTGGTATGTCAATCCCGTCCATTCAATCCCGATACCACGCGGCAAGACCGATTCCGCCAAGGCAGCGACCGTCGTTAGTGCCTGAGCCGACGACAACTGCGACGGGTCGGTTGCCCCCGACAAATCAGCCGCCGGAAAACCGTTGTAACGCACGACCGGGTCCGGCCCGAAACTCTCACGCAACGTGACGACGCTACTCACGGGAATCATCCGGCCGTCACTGTTACGGACCTTCAGTCGCGACACATCCGACACATCGTCGCGAAACCGCGCGTCGGCTTGCACGTAAACACTGTAGGTACGCCCAAACAGGTTAAAGTCATTGACGTAGGCCGAGCCTAGGTAAGTTTGCAGAGCCTCATAAACGTCGCTGAGCGCCAGGTCTTGCTCGCGGACCTTGCGTCGATCGACCACCGCCTCGAGTTGCGGCACGTTTGACTGTGACGAGCTTAAAACGGTGGCCGGTGCGAACCCCGGCGTCTGCCGTAACACAGCCGCGAAGGCTTGGGTGGCATTGTTGAGCTCGCCGAACCCAAGACTGTCACGGTCTTGTAAGTACATCTCAACGCCCGTCGAGTTCCCGAGGCCAATGACGGGCGGTGGCATTAACGCAAAGCCAAGGCCGTCTTTAATCGCTGCAAATTCGCCGGACAAACGAGCAGCGAGTTCTTGAGCGCTCAGTTCACGTTCATCCGGCGGCGCAATGCCGATAAACATTGTCGCCATATTCGGCGTGTTGACGAACTGAATGCCGTTCAAGCCCGCAAACGCGACGACCCGTTCGACACCCGGTACAGCTATCGCCTGCTCGGTCATTTGGCGCGCCATCGCTTCTGTACGGTCGATGGTTGCCCCTTCCGGTAGCAACGCGACAGCAAACAGATACTGCTTATCTTGCGCAGGAATGAAACCGAGCGGTATTGCTCGGAAACTGGCAACAGCTACCGCTACCAACAGTAAGTAGATAATAACCAGTCGCCGGCCGCGGCCGAGGTTCTTAACAACCTGCCGACCATAGCCCTCAGCGCCGCGATCAAACCAGCGGTTAAACGGCTTGAACAGCCAGCCCAGCAAGAATTCGATGACGCGTCCGATCCGCTGCGTTGGTGCCCCTTGAGGCTTCAACAGCACGGCCGCTAGCGCTGGCGATAAGGTGAGCGAATTAAAGCCCGATATCACGACGGCCGCCGAGATGGATACCGCGAACTGCCGATAGAACTCACCGGTCACACCCGACAAAAAAGCGAGTGGCACGAACACCGCAACCAGAACGAGCGTAATCGCCACGATTGGGCCCGAGACCTCTTGCATGGCATCGTGAGCCGCAACACGCGGTAACTTGCCCATCTCAATATGCCGCTCGACGTTCTCGACGACAACGATCGCATCGTCAACAACAATGCCGATCGCCAGCACCAGGCCGAACAGCGTTAAGACGTTGATCGAGAAGCCGAGCAGCAGCAAAACAGCAAACGTGCCGATGACACTGACGGGCACCGCCAAAAGCGGAATGATCGATGCACGCCACGTCTGTAGGAAAACCACGACGACCAGCACCACGAGCAAAATTGCCTCGAACAGCGTACTGATGACCGCTGTTATCGACTCGCGGACGAAAACGGTTGGATCGTAACCGACTTCCCACTTCATGCCTGGCGGGAAGTCCTTGCCGAGTTCGGTCATCCGTTCGCGTATTGCATTTGACAAGGCGATCGCGTTCGCGCCTGGGCTCGCGAAAATGGGAATACCGGCCGCCACCTCGTTGCTTAGCATCGCCCGCAAAGCATAGGTGTTCGCCCCAAGCTCAACCCGTGCAACGTCGCGCAACGTCGTAACGGCGCCGGGCTCGCCCGTTTTCAAGACGATGTCGGCAAACTCATCGACACTCGCCAATCGACCCTTGGTATCGACCGATAGCTGTACCACGTTGCCCGCAGGCTGGGGTGGCCCGCCGATCGTCCCTGCCGATACTTGAACATTCTGGTCGCGAATCGCCGCAACCACGTCGCCTGCCGTTAAATCTCGTGAAGCGACTTTCTCCGGGTCGAGCCAAATACGCATCGCATACTCACCCGCACCGAAAATAATCGCTTGACCCAAGCCGGGTATGCGAGCGAGCTCATCCATCACTTTGAGCTCAGCGTAATTCGACAAATAATCCGCGCTGTACTCCCCATCGGGCGCGGTGAGAAACACGACCATCGTCAGCGTCGGCGACGACTTGTCGGTCGACACGCCCAGTGCGCGAACCGCGTCGGGCAGTCGCGGCAACGCCCGCGCAACGCGGTTCTGCACCTTGACCGCCGCAAGATCGATATCAGATCCACCGGCAAACGTGATTTCCATCGTTAGCGTGCCGTCGGAACTCGCTACCGATTTCATGTAAATCATGTCTTCGACGCCATTGATTGCCTCTTCCAATGGCGCGGCAACCGTTTCCGAGATCGTCGTCGGGTTCGCCCCCGGGTAGCTGGCGTTGACAACGATCGTCGGCGGTACGACCTCCGGGTACTCGGACACCGGCAATACCGGTATCGACAGCGCACCGGCGATAACGATAAAGACCGACAACACCGTCGCCAGGACCGGCCGGTCGACGAAAACACGCGACAGGTTCACCGCTTAGTCACTGCTCGCCGTGGTTGGCTCGTGGCTCGGGTCCATAGGAACAACCGATGGCTGGACTGGCGCACCCGGAAAGAACACCTTGCGTACACCGTTTACGATCACCTGCTCGTCACCACTCAACCCAGCGGTTACGACGCGAAGCCCGTTTACACTGCGTCCCAGCTCGACATTGCGTCGTTGCGCGGTATTGTCGCTACCAACGATGTAGACGTAACGCCGATCTTGGTCGGTTAAGATGGCAGTCTCGCGAATCAAGAGCGCGTCGTACTCGCCAGAGCCAAGCAGGCGGACCCGAGCAAACAGGCCCGGAATCAAAAAGCCATCGGGATTGGCCAATACCGCCCGACCTTGAATGGTCCCCGTCGCCGGGTCGATCCGGTTGTCGACGAAATCCATAACCCCTTCAAACGGGTAGTCGTCGTCGCCCGCCAAACCAACATGAACAGGATTGGGCACATCGCGAGAACTGGGCCGCTCACCGGCCGCTGCTTGCGCTTGGTATTTCAAATAGATGCGCTCGTCCCCTTCGAAGACGACATGGATTGGGTCGATCGACACGATACTCGTTAGCGGCGATTGCGCAGGCACAACCAGGTTGCCAGGTTCGATCAATGCCTCACCAACACGCCCGGCAATCGGTGCAACGATTCGTGTAAAGCCAAGGTCCAACTGGGCCCTGTCTAAGGCGGCTTGAGCCGCATTGAGATCCGCATTGGCTTGGCGCAACTCACCGCGGCGCTGATCAAATTCCTCAGCCGATATCGCCTGCGCCGCGGCCAGTTGTTCAGCACGCGCGAGGTCTAGCTGGGCCAGATCGCGCCGCGTAGCAGCCCGCTCGATATCCGCTTGTTGCGCTGCGACCGTCGCCCGGAACTCGCGATCGTCAATCGTGAACAGCAAGTCGCCGGCCGCAACCACCGAGCCTTCGTCGAAATGCACAGCGGCGAGATAACCCGTCACACGCGGCTGCACGATGACCGTGTCGACGGCCTGGATACGGCCGCTAAACTCATCCCACTCAATAATGGATCGCTGCTCAACGACGGCAACGTCGACACCGACTGGCGGTGGGCCGCCCGGTGGTTGCGCGCCGTTACCGCAGGCACTTACCAGGGCGGCCGCGGCCAGTACGTGGGTCAATTGCCAAGCAGCGGAACGACGTCGAACGATCGGATTCACGTCTCGCAATGCCCCCCATCGGTACCGATCTAGCACTCGGATAGACACGAAAGAGATTCCATTTAAGTAATTTTGCCAATGTTTTATGTGCTTTATCGAAAGTAAGTTAGCACGGAAATAAACGACGCAATGCCGGGCCACGCCAACGATGGCGTTACGGTCTAGAGAAGCGCCCAGCATTACCCGGACTATACCGAATCTCGGCTGCGATTCAGCCTCCGCTGAACAGCATTTTTGCCGGCCCCAAACCGCTGTCGAGAGACCGACGCAAGGATCAAGTTTCCCCAGGCAGTGCTGGGTTTCTATACTTCGAAGGGCATTGAGGAAGGACCGCTGTATGTTGATTCGGAAACTACTCAAAATTTCCCACACGCTGGCGTCAATCGGTTTAGCCGGCGGTTTGGCGGCCTACATGGTGGCGTTAAGTGCCGCACCGGACATTAGCTCAGTCGAGGAATACGCCGCCCTGCGAAGGTCGCTCGCGTTGGTCGCGGAATGGATGATCACGCCATCGATGGTGCTGGTACTGATCAGCGGTCTGCTCGCCCTCGCCGCGTTCACGCCGTACATGGAGGCGCCATGGGTTTGGGTGAAAGCCCTCACCGGTGTTTTGATCTTCGAAGCGACGCTCGGCAGCATCGACAAACCGGCGCAAGATGCGGCCAAGGCAGCCGCGCGGGTTGTCGCCGGTGAGCTGCCACCTGATGCCCTAGAACGCCTGGTGCGCAACGAGTGGGGAGCTTGGTACGCTATCCTCGCGCTGTCTGCCGCGAATGTCATACTCGCCATTTGGCGGCCGCGGTTTGGCATCAAAAAATCGACGTAGCGCTCGCCAGGAGATACGCCTTGCAATACCTACACACGATGGTCCGTGTTCGCGACCTTGACGCCTCGCTGACGTTTTATTGCGACGCGCTCGGACTTGCCGAGACCAACCGTTATGAGAATGAGAAAGGTCGCTTTACGCTCGTTTTTCTCGCAGCCCCCGGCGATGTTGACCGCGCCTGCACCGATAATGCGCCGTTAGTTGAGCTGACCTACAACTGGGACCCAGAGGACTATCAAGGCGGCCGAAATTTCGGCCACCTCGCGTACCGAGTGGACAACATCTACGCGACCTGCCAGAGAATGGCGGACGCGGGTGTCACGATTAATCGGCCACCGCGCGACGGTCACATGGCATTCGTACGCTCGCCCGACGGTATCTCGATCGAACTTCTGCAAAAAGGTGAGGCACTCGCCCCGGCCGAGCCGTGGCAATCGATGAGCAATATCGGCTCCTGGTAGCGGTCGTTAACGGATCCGGCCAGTGGACGTCGCAGACTTCACCATTCTCGGGCTAACACTGGTATTGGCTGGCGCATCGGTTCTCGTCCACTACGAAGCACTCAGTGCGCTTAACTCGCTGCTTAATCGGCTGCATTCACCGCGAATCGCATTGCTGGTTGCGATGGGTGGCTTGCTGTTTGCCCACATCGTTGAAATCTGGCTATACGGCGGTGCGTATGCGCTCGCAATGTCGGTATTTGAACTCGGGCAACTTGAGTATTACGCCACAACGCCGGAGTGGTACGACCCCGTGTATTTCTCGGCCATGGTGTACACGACCGTCGGCTTCGGTGACATCGTTCCTGTCGGGCCGATGCGACTGCTTGTCGCGACCGAAGCGTTGGTCGGCTTGTCGCTAATCACGTGGTCGGCGTCCTTCGCTTTTCTACAAATGCAAAAGGTCTGGCGGTAATTCGCACCGCGTCTTAGCGGACCCGCAGCCAACAACGGTGTCCGCTTGGACCGAAGGCGTCGCTGCCGGCCGACCTAGCGGGCGAATTGGCTTGTCTCGCACTGGGGCGGACCGCCACTTTGCTGCGCTGCAAAATTCTTTGAGGTGGTTTACAATCTCGCGCCGCGATCGGCGTGGCGGCTTGTAGCCAAGCGTCTGAGCCCCCATGTCTGATCGTAGTCCATCGCCGCGGCACCCCAGTGCCTGCCTCACCCCGCGGAGTTCGTTATGCGCAGCCTGTTGCGTGCCAAAATCCATAAAGCCACCGTAACTGAGGCCGACGTCAGTTACGTCGGTAGCATCACGATCGACAAAGACCTCCTCGAGCGCTGCGATCTGTGGGTGGGCGAGAAAGTTCTGGTTGTGAGCAATACCTCGGGGGCCCGGTTAGAGACCTACGTAATCGAAGGCGAGCGCCATTCTGGCGTTATCTGCGTCAATGGCGCAGCCGCGCACCTCATCGGCGAGGGCGAGGAAATCATCATCATGGCGTTTCAATGGAGCGATTCGCCGATTACGCCGACGGCGATCTTGGTCGACGAAAACAACCGGTACGTGCGCGACCTTTAAGCCGATTGTTGCGCCCGACCGGCTAGCATCACGACGATTAGCGCGACGAGCGCCGGTAACGCTTGCGTGTACAAGATCGTGATCTTGGCAGTGAGCCCGCCGAATACGCCCGCGACGATGACGCACAGCAGAAAGAAAACCTGCACATCACGCTTGTTGGCTAGCAAGCTCCAAACGAGCCCTGCCACCAAGAACAAATTATAGAGGCCTTGATTCGCGGCTAGGACAGCGCTCGTCGCTGCTTGTTCTGCGGTCATACCGAACGTTCTAAGGCCAATCGGTTCTTGCCAGAAAATCATCTCCAGCGCGGCAAAGGCGCAGTGCTCCAGCGCGACGAATGCCGTCAATAGTGTTGCTAGTTTACGCACTCGCCCTCCCTCAGAGCCGTTTAGGCTTACTGTGCTTCCGGCCGAACGGTGGCGCTATCAGCCGCGCGATCCCGGCGTAACAGGATCCAGCCGACGGCAACCAACAACGGCATCGGCGCTACCATCAACCACACCCAGCCAATGTAGTAGAGCACGGCGCCAGACGCCAACGACGCCGCTGCCGCCGTACCGAATACGCAGAAGTCGTTCATGGCCTGCGCCCGGTACTTTTCTTCCTCACTGTACGTCGTCGTCAAGCGAGTTGTTGACGCGACAAACAGGAAATTCCAACCGAGCCCTAGAAGCACGAGTGCCAGCCAATAGTGTCCGACCGTTTGGCCAAGCCACCCGACGGCTAGACTGACTGCGAGGGCTACGACACCGCCAAGCATAACGGCCGTCGTCCCCAAGCGCGCGATGACAGCGCCGGTCGCGAGAGACGGAAGGTACATGGCGACTACATGACTCGTAATGATCACCCCGGTGGTTGCTAATGAGTGGCCGTGATGCGCATGCATACTGATCGGCGTTGCCGTCATGACAAGGGTCATGACGCCGTATGACGCTGCCCCACCCAGCAGTGCGATAAGAAACTGCGGCCGGCGCCATAAGGCAACGCCCCTGGCGAAGCTCGTCGGCTGGCGGTCGTAGTCGCTGAGCGGCGGCGTGCGCGGAAAAACGGCCGCGAACAACACAGAGGACATCGCCATCAGCGCTGCCAGCGTCATAAACACCCGACTACCCGTCGTGCTGACGGTCGCTGCAGCGAGAATATTGCTGAGCTGCGGACCCAGAATGGCACCGCCGATCGAACCGAACAAAACACCGCCAATCGCCATCGGCGCGCGCGCTGGGCTGACCGACTCGGCGGCGGCGAATCGATACTGCTGGGTGAACGCCAAACTGATGCCGAAGACTGTTGCGCACGCGCAAAAACTGACGAAACTACTCGCTGATGTCGCACCCGCACAGCCGAGCATCGCGAGCGATGCGATCGATGCCCCGACCATAAAGCCCCAGCGACGACCGATACGCTTCATTAGCCCGGCAGCAACAACCGTTCCAACCGCCGTGCCAACCACCATCAACGACAACGGCAGCGTGGCGAGATCGAGCCGGGGAGACAGTTCTAGGCCGACGAGCCCACCGAGCTGAACGAGCGATACCGATCCGGAAACCGAAAAGAGCTGCGCCACAAAGAGCACAGCGAGACGTCGCCACATAAGCGCTTATCGTTGCTCAGCTGCTATCGTCGTTGCAGCATACGGACCCGCTGCCGAGTGCGCGAGCTTTACCTAAAGTCGCCAATGGTCACCCCCAAAAAAAACGGCGACCGTCACGGTCGCCGTTTGTGTCAAGCTTATTAAACGCGGTTACTTTGCTGCTTTGGGATCGCGCATTTGGATGCCACCGTTGAAGGTCGCGCCTTCGTTAATGACAACCCGTGGGGCGATGATATTGCCTTCAACGTTACCGGTATCGCGAATGGTCACACTGACCGTGGCGGTCAGATTCCCTGTCACTTTGCCTTCGATAAAAATCTTCGTCGCGTTGACGTTAGCGATCACCTCGCCCTTCGGGCAAACCGTTAAACAGCATTTACCCTGGTTAATGGTGCCCTCGACCTTGCCCTCGATGACAAGGTCTTCGTCTGCCGATAATTCACCGTTAAAGTGCAGCGTCTCACCGATAACCGATACAGACGGCCCAGAATCCGCATCGTTACGCACGGCCTCGGCGGCTTCATTGAACGGGATGATTTGCGACTCCGTCAGTACTTCTTCATCTCGGTTCGGCGCACCGCTGAGATAGTCGTGGTTGCTCATAAGTGAATGGACTCCTAGTCAGGCGGCACTGGCCGATTTGCGGGACGTACGGCGTTTTCGGGTGGAACTACTGTCGTCGGCAGGCGGCTCTTTTTTGTCCGCTGCAGCGGGCTTCGTCGCGATAGAGGACTCTGTGGCTGTTGCCGCCACCGGTTCTTCGACCGGCGGCTTCGGAGCCACCTTGACTTCAGCGGGATCCTTCATCGTAATCGAACCATTGAAGGTTGCCCCTTCGTACAGCGAAACGGTCGGGCTAATGATGTTGCCTTCGATATCGGCTGTGTCTTTGACAATAATCGATGTACTGCCGCGAAGATCACCACGGACCTCACCTTCGACGGCGATATAGACCGCGTCGACGTTCGCTTTCAATTTGCCTTCTTCACCGATCGTTAGGTTGGAAGAATGGCGGATGTTGCCTTCGATTTGCCCCTGGATCAGGAGATCTTCGTCAGCACTCAGTTCACCTTTGAACTTTAGCGTCGGTCCTAACACCGACTTCTTGCGATTGTGCGAATCGTATGGATTGCTCATCGTATGCCTCATGAGGAAATGGCGGATTTACGTTCTGTTGCGCGTCACAGCGAATGTGCCAATGGCGTCACAAGTCCCGCGATGAACCGTGTCACAGTTCACAAGAAGCGTGAAAAAACCGGCAAGAATTTGGCGTAAAAACGACTTACGTCAAATTCGTCAGCGGCTCAACTTCGTTAATTCGTGTCGGTAGGGCATCGATCGTTGCGCACCGTCGCGCTCAACGGATAAGGCGGCCGCGTACTGCGCGAACTCGATGGCACCGACAAGCGCCTCGCCGTCAGCTAGTGCTGTTGCCAAAGCACCGTTAAACGTATCGCCGGCTGCGACGGTGCTGACAACGTCAGCGGGCTTGGCGGCCAATGCCTCGATCGAACCATCCGCGGTTGCGACAACACACCCTGCCTCGCCCCGAGTCAGGATGGTTGTCGCGTCAAATTGCCGCGCCAGCGCCAGCGCCGCGTGCTCGGGGCCGACGGCATCACCGAGCAACCGTCTAGCTTCCGCTTCATTCGGTGTCAGCAGATCGACGCAGCCTCTCAGAGTCGACGGTAGCGGCCCATCTAACGGTGCGGGGTCCAACACAACGCGTACGCCGGCATCGGTCGCGATGCGCGCCGCGGCGGACACTGCATTAACCGGCACTTCCAGCTGCATTAGCAGGCTATCGGCGTGGACAATCGTGTCTTGCCAGCGAGCAACGTGCTGTGGGTCGACCAAGCCATTCGCGCCTGCCACAACGATGATGCTGTTACTGCCCGCCCGATCGACGCTGATACCGGCTGAGCCCGTTGGCACATCGGCCGCTTTGATAACGCTCTCGGTATTGATGCCATCGGCGGCCAGCGCGGCCAATAACGCCTCGCCCGCGGCATCATCGCCGATGCAACCTAGAAAGCAAACGTCAGCCCCCAATCGCGCAGCCGCCACCGCTTGGTTGGCACCCTTGCCACCAAAATCGACCGCGAAGGTATCGCCACCGACCGTCTCGCCGGGCATCGGCAAGCGTTCCGCGCGAAACGTGTAGTCAACGTTTGCGCTACCCAATACGACGACACGACGGCTCATGACTGCCAATCCCGCGATGGGGCTTGCGATCCATTGCTGATCGCGTGCAATCGTTCAGCGAGATACGCGCCCGCCGTGTATCGCGATGACAGCACGGTGTCGAGAAATGGCGTAATGAACAGTGGAGCCGCGAAGCGAGCGACGTTGTCAGCGGTCGGATTGACGACGCGATGCGTCGTCGACGGGTAGCGTCCCTCGCTGAGCTCCGCCAACATATCGCCCGCGTTCACGACTAACTCGCCCGGCCTACCCGCAACGCGATGCCAGGTCCCATCGCGGTCTCGCACCTCAAGACCCGGTTCATTGGCGACCGGCAATACCGTCAACAGGTTGATGTCCTCGTGCGCGGCTGCGCGCAAGGCACCCGCGGGTAGCTGCCCAGCCAGTTTCGGGTAGTAGACGAGGCGTAGAACGCTGTCGTTAGGTGACAATAACCGCGCCAATCCCGCGGGGTCGATGTCCGTCAAGAAATTGAGTAAGAGCCGCCCGGTTGCCAGCGCGTGCTCACGGTATCGAAACGTTGCCCGAGCGGTGCCAGCCGGCAAAAACGCGCCTGGTAAGACATGAAAAAACTCTTTGAGATCGATGGTGCTCGCACCCACCGCCTGTTCGGACTCGTGTGTGGGCCAGTACCCACACAGCGGTGGCTGTCCCGGCGAGTCATGCGCGAGGCAGTTTTTGGCGGCTGTATTGGCGTCGAAAAAACGACGCCACCCGCGTTCGAGCTCCGCCAACATAGCGACGTCAATGGATCTGTGTCGAACGATAGCGAAACCCGTTTCACGCAATGTCGCCGTGAATCGCTGAGCGGCATCCGCCGCGCTGAGATCGACCTGGCCGATTAGCATATAAGCACTATGCCACGGCCAACCGCCGCTCGGAGAGAGCGGCGAAAACGCTCAGTGCTGTCACAGACAATGCAGCACCAGCAAACCACAGCGCCGTACGCACGGAGAACCAGTCCACCACAAGGCTGCTGACATAAGGCGCCAGCGCTGTACCGACGGTAGCGGCGAGCAGCAACGTCGAGATCACGGCAACCTGCTCACCGTCCGCCAGTTGCGAGCCCAGTGTGACAACGAGCTTCAAGACACCGAGGGTCGCAATACCCCAGGCAATAGCAAGCCACGTCGCGCTGGCAACGTCGGTGGCGAAAGACAAGCCGATGCCAAACGTCGCTGTCAACAGCACGGCCAGCGGTAGCAAACGCCGAAGTCCGACGCGAAGCACAACAACAGCCGCCAGTAATTGGCCACCGAACAAGGCGATAAAATACTTGGAAACGGGCTCCGCACTCGCGATCGCGGCTACGCCGTGCGCCGTCTCAAGGTAGGTCGGTAGCCACAACACAATCGTAAATTGGCCCAGTGTAAAGTTCGTCAGCGCGAGTGCGCACCACCACACCGCTGCCGGCCAATCAGCCGGTGATGCGTTCCCCGGCGGCGGCGCAATGCCGCGAAAATTCGCGCTGCCAATCAACACTAGCGCCAGCAACGCCGCCCCTCCTGCGAGGCTGTAAACGGTTGGCCACGCTTTGTCGGCGCTAAGTAACCAACCCCCTAAGGCAATCGCGGCAAATCCGGCAAGACTGAAAGCGCCGTCCGTTATGACGAGCATCGACGCTCGCCGCTCATCGGCGTGGATCGTCGCGATTACATTCGCTGCGGCTGGCAGACCGACGCCGCAAGCGAAACCGGCGACGAACAGCGCCGACCGAACGATGTTTACCGTCGGCATGGCAATCACGATGCTGACTGCCGCCAAGATCGCGAAAAACGCCAATAACAACGCCGCGCGCGTCCCGATCTTGAGCAATAACCCGACGGCGAAGACGGCTCCAGCCAGTATGCCAAGGTTGACGGTACCCAACGCGCGGGCTGCCTCCGCCGCACTCAAGGACAACATCGCACCGACGGGCGCTACCAAAATTGGCGCGGGCATTAACAAGGCAGCCGTAACGATGTACGCCAGAAAGGCAATGACCGTGAGAGCGATCGCGTTTAGCATCCGGTGACGCTAGCACCGGACCGCATCAATAACCAACACATGGATTGCGAACTAGACCGGTCGACTGGCACTCTGCAGCGTCGTCGCGAAACCGAGATCCTATGCGCCCCTTACTGATTGACACCGACCCTGGCATCGACGATGCCATGGCCATCGCTTTCGCGGCGTGCTCACCGGCCGTCAATCTTGTTGCGCTAACGACAGTCGCCGGCAACGCGCCTATCGCAACAACCACGTACAACGCTTTGTCGCTGGCAACCCGGTTCGAACTCGATGTTCCGGTCGCACGTGGCGCGAGCTGCGCGATTGACGGTGTCACGGCAACGCCACCGACGTTCGTCCACGGTGACGACGGGCTGGGAAATACAGGACCAACACCGGGTAAAGGCGCATTGGCTAACCAATCGGCCGCCGAATTGATCGTCGCGACGGCGCGGCGTTACCCGCAGCAACTTGTGATCGTGGCCCTCGGCCAACTCAGTAACCTCGCGTTGGCGTTACGACTCGAACCCGAGCTTCCGACACTGATCGCCGACATCGTCATTATGGGCGGCGTATTTGGCTTTGGCGGCGAAGCGGGCAACGTTACCCCACTGGCCGAAGCGAACGCACACGGCGACCCGTTAGCCGCAGATCTCGTTTTCGCGGCGAGTTGGCCACTAACGGTGGTTGGCCTCGACGTCACCATGCAAACGATCATGGACGACAACGCGCGGACTGCCATGCGGCACGCGAGCGACAGCGGCGCTTATCTTTACGAAGTCTCAGCGTTTTACGACCGGTTCTACCGCGATCGCCATGGCATCGATGGCTTCCCCGTTCATGACTCCTCCGCGATCGCCTACGTGCTAGATCCGTCGCTCTTTAAGACATGCCGCGGGGTCATGCTGGCGCACTCCTGCGGCGCCAGTCGTGGCCAGACCGTGTTCGTTCCGGACCCAAGCACTCACCGATACCTACCCATCGCCTCGCGCCCTCAACACAAGGCTTGCTACGACGTTCGCGCAGATGACGTGTTGGCATTGTTTCAAGAGACACTAAAAGCGCCCTAACTCCTTCCAAACAATTTGTTGTTTTTTCTCTACAAGTCAACGGCCGTAAATTTGACATTTGTAGAAAACACAGCAATAACAGGGGTGAATTTGTCGGATAATTGCGTCGATGGCACTAGGGGGCTGCGGCTTTCGCGCAACTAATTCATCCCAATCAGAGGCTTTAGCGGGAGAAACGTGAGGATGTCTAACCAGTTGCCATTTACTTGTCATTTAAAACCACTGTTCGCGCTCGCCACACTGGCCGGTGCGGCGGTGCTGCCAACCAGCGCAGCGGCGCAGGAGGAAAGCGAAGGTATCGAAGAGATCGTCGTTACCGGGACGCGTATCGCGCGCGACGCTAACCTCAGTGGTCCATTGCCCGTTCAAACCATTTCGGCGGAGGATATCCAGGCGTCCGGTGAGTTTAATATTTCCGACGTCGTCAATGACGTCCCAGCCCTACTCGCCTCCGCAACGGCAGAGCAGTCAGATAGCCCGTTTAATGATGGGGCTGACGGTGCCAACGTCCTCAATCTGCGTGCACTCGGCGCAAATCGGACGCTCGTCTTGGTGAACGGTCGCCGCCATGTCGGCGGCATTCAGGGGCAAGCCGCAGTGGATGTCGGCTCCATACCCATCAAACTCGTTGAACGGGTTGAAGTATTGACCGGCGGTGCTTCGGCCATCTACGGGGCTGATGCCGTCACCGGTGTTGTTAACTTCATCATGAAGGACAACTTCGACGGCTTCGAGATCGATGCGAATTACGGTCTATCGAGCGAAGGCGACGGTCAGCAACTGTCGCTGTCAGCTCTTTGGGGAACAAATTTCGCTAACGACCGCGGCAATTTTGCTGTCGCGGTCGACTACCGCACCGATGAAGGCCTGATGGTGACGGACCGCGACCGCGGTGCATTTATTGGCTCCGGCCGCGACTGGGTCAACCCGGACCTTCGATTTCAACAAGGTGATATCGGTTCTGACACGCCGAACCTCGCGGCTTTCTACAATTTTGCCAATACCGGTCTCACGAATTTCGGATTGGAAATTCCGACGTCCACGGACTTCATCGCAGACTACAACGCTGAATTCGGTGTAGACCCGGTACTAACCGCAGCCGAGCAAGCCCTGTTTACGCGTGCGGCCAACGCACCGCAGCGTGCGGTACTGCCGGGCCGTACTTTCCCGTTCACGTCGGGCTATGGCTACATCATTCCCGGCAACCCGTTTACGTTTGCCGGCTTTGATCCGGAAACCGCAATCGATCTCGACAATAACGGTAATCCCGATTGCTTAGATTCATTCACCGGTTACAACTCGGTGTTCGGCGCCGCGTCGTTTGGCGTGGTGGGTGGTTGCTGGAACGTGACGGCTGATGGCACCTACCGACCGGTTCAAGATGGCCTGGTCGCTGGCGATTTCCAGGGTTTCGGCGGTGATTCGTTCAATACGATCAGCAACGATCGCAGCAATATATTGATCCCGGATGACAAAATCTCGGTAAATTTGCTCGGCAGTTACGATTTAACCGACTCGATGACCGTGTTCGCTGAAGCGAAGTACGTCACGCAGGAAACTGATCAGAACATCGATCCCAACTCGTTTTGGGATCTCCTGTTCGGCGCACCGGACAACCCATTCCTGCCCGCCTTCATTCAGCCGACGGCACAGGCGACCGGTGGTGTCGCCATCACAGTCGATCCGTTGTTCTTTAATGCCAATCGGAAAACAGAGCGCGAAACGACGCGCTTCGTCGCCGGTCTCGAAGGCGAGTTTGAAAATGGCTGGACTTACGAGGTCAGCGCAAATATCGGACGCTTCGATCAAACAATCAGCCGTAATCGCTCGACGATTAATGACCGTTTCTTCGCCGCATTGGATGCCGTTACCGACCCGGTAACCGGTCAACCCGCCTGTCGCTCGTCGGTAGACCCGGCGGCGCCGGCCCTAACAACGCCGTTTAACATTCCCGCGTATGACCCTGGTTATTTCTCGTTCCAGCCGGGTGACGGTTCGTGTGTCCCAATCAATATCTGGGCCGGTGAAACGGGTATAACGCAAGCGGCGGTCGACTTTGTGACTGTGCCGACGTGGGACAAATTGACCATCGACCAACGGGTACTGGCCGCGACAATCGTCGGCGACTCGGAGAGCTTCTTTTCGTTACCCGGCGGTCCGATCGGCTTCGCGGCGGGTTTCGAGTACCGCGAAGAAGAATCGGACGCGACCTTCGACGAGTGGCAACGCGGCGTTATCCCGGCCGGTGGCAGCGCGCCGGGTCAGTTACTCGAAACCGTATCCGGCAATTCGTCATTGACATTCCGCCCGGCACTTTCGGTACGCAACGAGGCGGGCGAGTTCGATGCCACCGACTTGTTTGTCGAGGTGTCTTTACCGTTGCTCGCCGATATGCCCGGTGTTGAAGCGCTGGTTGTCGATCTGGCCATTCGCGGTTCCGACTACTCGACCATCGGCACGCAAACCACGTGGAAGGCTAACGTCTCGTATGCGCCCGTTTCGAGCGTCGCGTTCCGTGGGGGAATCTCCGAAGCGGTCCGAGCGCCGAATATCACCGAGTTGTTCGGGCCGCAAACCGGTACGACGTTCCGCCCAGTCGATCCCTGCGACATAGCCCAAATCAATGCAATCGCCGCCGATAACCCGACACTGGCCGCACAAACCCAAGCCAATTGTGTGGCTGACTTTGCGGCTATCGGGATCGATCCAACCGATGGTGCTGGCAATTATATTTTTACAGATCCATTGTCGGCTGCGTTCGGCGGTATTGAGCGTGGTAACAGGGAGCTGCAGGAGGAAACAGCAGAGACGAAAACGCTCGGTGTCGTGTTCCAGCCAGAGGACATACCCGGCTTAAATCTGACCATTGACTATTGGGATATATCGATCGATGACGCCATAGAATCGATCACGGCACAGAACATTGTCGACGGTTGCTACCAAGGAGCCTCATTGAATGATGGCTTTTGTGAGCTGTTCACAAGGAACGATGATCCTGCGTCGCTCCAAGCGGGTGGCTTTAACTTTTTGGAACAAACCAGCATAAACTTCGCGCGTATCGAGACGTCGGGCTATGACATATCAGCCAGCTACGGTTTCGATGTCGCCGAGACGCAAGTCGACATTCGCGTGCAAGCGACGAAGGTCAACGAGCTGGACTTCTTCCAAAACCCGAACGATCTGTCCGAGGTGAACCCGGAACTGGGCGAAGTTAACCGTCCGGAATGGGCCGGTAACATCTACCTGGGCTGGGGTGTCGGTAAGTTTGATTTCGGCTGGCAGGCTCAGTTCCTGGATGAGCAACTGGTGCAGTTCCTAGAAATCGAAACCGCGCGCTCTCTCTATGGGGACGTCGTTTTCCAAGACCCAACATGGATTCACGACTTCAGCGCGAACTATGCGGTTAACGACGAACTGTTGATCTACGGCGGTATCCGCAATGTCACCGACGAGCAACCGTTCCTTACTAATCTGGCCTACCCGGCCAGTGCTCGCGGACGGTTCTTCTTCGTCGGCGTTGATTACAAGCTGTAAATAACTCCGCCGCGTAAAAGACCGACGGATAAGGCCAGGCGTTATGCCTGGCCTTTATTCGTTGGGGCTATCGAGTGCCATTGCCTTGTCAAGAAAACCCGCCACGGCCTGGTACAAAGCCACCTTATTGTTGACCTTGCGTACCGAGTGTCCTTCATCCGGAAATCGTAGGTACACGACTTCCTGACCGTTGTCCCGCAGTCGCCGAACCATACGGTCCGATTCCGCAACCGGGTCGCGCGGGTCATTGACACCGTGGGAAAAGAGCATGGGCACATCGATGGCATCAACCGTATTGATCGGCGAGTTTGCGGCGTAGAAGGTCTGCCAGCGTGCTTCGTTGATATCGCCGTACTCGATGCGGTCCGATGCTTTGAGCGTTGGCGACGTCTCTTTGAGCGCTCGAACCCAGTCTGACACGCCAACGAAAGAGACTCCTGCCCGAAAAACGCCCGGATAGGCGCCAAGGACTGCGTTCACCATGTAGCCGCCGTATGACCCTCCCATAACGGCCGCACGCCCTGTGTCGAGGCGCTCGTCGTTACTCAAGTACGCGACGGTATCGACCAAATCGCGGACCGAGTCTAACCGTCGTTCTTGGTTGTCGAGTCGAGCATGGGTCTTGCCAAAGCCGGTTGAACCCCGCACGTTGACGGCGAAAACGGCTACGCCCGTGTTGACCAAGTATTGGTCGATCGGCCGAAACGATGGACGCCGCTGCGCTGTCGGCCCGCCGTGCACCTCGACCACTAGCGGAAACCCGTTTAGCGGCGCGGCGCGGCGCGGCAAATACAAAAGCCCCTGTAACTGAACGCCATCGCGGGCGCTAAAATTGCGCACTTCCGGTACGACAAAATGGAGGTTGGGATCGAGACCCGCGAGCGAACCACTGAAAACGTGTCGTGCGTCGGCGCCAACGAAATCCCACGTGTAGATGTCGCCGGAGATCGCCGGCCCAACAACACGGATGACAGCAGCGGCGGCGTGCTTAGCGCAGTCGATCTGATAGACACCTTCCGGCAGCTCAGGCACCGGCAAGGGATCCCGCGTTTCGGTGTCGAGGGCGGCCAGGCGGCTGTAGCCATTGTCGTTGATGACGTAAAGCAACACCCGGTCGTTGTGACACAGTGCCAGCTCGTCGATGCCCCATCGGTCGGCAGCGATAGTCTCTGCCTCGCCGGTCTTGCTATCGACCAGCATAACCGCGGCTTGCTCGCGCCCTAAGTCGCTGAGAACGTAGAAACCGCGCCCGTCGCTACGCCACACGGCCTGGTCGAATCCCGCGGCAACGGCTGGCGCAAATAAGGTCGTTAGCGTACCGCTCGTCAGGTCGAGCGAGTGCAGGTCATCGGCATCCTCACCGCGTGTTTCGGTGATGAGCAGCGTTGAGCCGTCGGGGTGCAACGCCGCCGGGAAATACCCGTAGCTGCCTTCATAGACTCGCTGAGTCTCGAGACTGGCGAGTTCGGTGATGTAGATGTCGAAGTCCGTACCGTTGCGTTTTGTCGATGCGTAAACGATGCGCTCGGCGTCGGCTGAAAACTCACCGAAACTTCGATAGGCGGTTGCTGGTGGCAGCACAACGTGCTCTTCGCGTCCGTCATTCGCGATTAACGTATAGCCCTCACGCTCATTACCACCGATATCGCGAGCAACCAAAAGCCTCTGGCTGTCCGGGGCCCACCGAAAGTCTCTGATCGGACCGCCGAACGTTACCTGGCGCGGCGCGCCACCGTCGATTGCCAGCCGCCACAATTGCGGTGCACCGCTTATCGACCAAATAAACCCGATGTGCTGGCCGTCCGGTGCCACTTGCACATCCGACGCCCCCTGAGCCAGTAGATAGCGCGAGATATCGGCCGGACTCGTCCCAGCAAGTCCCAAAGAAACCGTGCCCGGACGCGGCGTGTCTTGCGGATACGGCCACTCATCGGCCGGGCTTGCCGACGCCGCCAAGGCCAGCGCACAGCTCAATACAATCGGTAGTCTCATCGGTTACTCCGTTGTAAATGAGATCTGCCACCGAGGTGCCGGTGGTCTTGGGTACGGCCGCGCTGCCAGTCAGTCTTTCTCGGACGTTTGCAAGAGCTCCTCGCGAAGCTCTTCATCGAGCGTATCGCCCGATGTCAGCATGCTCAATTCGTTCTCAACGTCGCGCGCTTTTGCTTCCGCACGAATCGTCTCCTCCGCATGATCGGCCAAATCACGACGCAACTCCTGCGTCTGTTGCACGGCGGTCTTGAGATCGGTGCGCGTTTGCTCCAATTGGTCGGATCGTGCCTCGAACGCGGTTTCGAGTTCTTCGATTTTACGATCGCGTTCTTTCAACGCCTCATCGAGTTCTTCAATGCGCTGATCGGCCGTGGCGAGCTTCCGTTCGAACACGTTCTTCTCAGCCTTTAACGCATTAACACTCTTGCCGAGCTCGAGGGTTCGTTCTTCCAGCGTTCCTGCTTTGCGATTACGCAGCAACATCATGACCAGTATGCCGAGCAGAAACCCGACAACCAGCAATGTGCCGTACGTCTCCAATCCGTCGAGCATCCCTGTTCAGCCTCCCCTGCCATCCAGCCGCTAATTATATCAGCGCTGGTCGTTGTCGCACCAAATGACAGCGCTTACCCGCGCGAAATCCCGGCATTTGGCGGCAAATAGGACAGTAATTCAACCGCGGTGTCCGGAAAGTCGGTGAACACGCCGTCGATTCCGATGATGTCGATTAGCCAGTGCAAGCAATCGGCGAAGTCGCGAAACCCATCGACAATGTCATCGCTGCGAAGCGTGTACGGGTGCAATGCCAGTCCGCGGGCTTTGGCGTTCATAACCCATTGCTGTGCTGTTCTCGAATCCCCGCCTCCGGAGACCAACTGACCGATCCACGGACCGAGCGCGTCGGCAACGCTAGCGATATCGGCGAGCCCCTGCTCGGTTCGCGCCCAGTCAAAATCGGTCGGCGACTCATTCCAGTCGTTCTCACCCAGGAGCTGCACCAAGGGTAGCTCACTGTCGAACTCGTGGCGCCAGCGAGACAATTCACCGAAATCGAAGCACTGCACGAAGACCGGATCGGTGCGCCGGCGTAAGTCACGCCGCCCAAGCGCATTGAGCAACAAGCGACTAAGATCGACGCCTTCCTCATGGTGCCATTGCGGCCGCTTTACCTCGGGGTATATGCCAACGCGGCGCGCCGAGGAGCGGCTCAACCCTTCCACGAGGTCGAGCTCCTCGTCAAAGGTGTGCAATCCGAAACGTCCACTCGCAACCGGGAAGCGTTGCGGGTAGACCGCCTTGCCGGCCGCATCGACACGTTCCGAAACGGACAGTTGGCGTAACTCCGCTAGGTCAAAGTCCCGAACGTAGTAGCGGCCATCCGCCCGGCAACGCCCCGGAAACCGAGTCGCGACGTCACTGATTCGATCCAGGTGAATGTCATGCGTGACGATTAGCGCGTTGTCGCGGCTCGCGACCAGGTCCTGTTCGAGGTAGTCAGCGCCGTGACCGAACGCCAGCGCTTTCGCCGCCAACGTGTGTTCCGGCAAATACGCACTCGCGCCGCGGTGAGCGATGACAACAGGGCGCGAGGTCGGCATGCGACGCGCCGCTAGCCGTCGCTGGCATTGTCAACGCCCAGCCGCTCGTGCATCAGCGGACTGGTGGTCGTGTATTGCAGGTGTACTTTGCGGCTTGGGTCGATGTGCTGTTTTGCCGCGAATGCCGCCAGTGCGGCTTCGTGAAAGCCGCTCAAAATTAGCTTCTTTTTACCGGGGTAAGCGTTGATGTCACCAATCGCAAAAATACCGGGCACGTTTGTTTGGAATTTTTCCGTGTCGACATTGATCGTCTTGCGATTGAGATCGAGGCCCCAATCAGCGATTGGCCCGAGCTTTGGCGCCAGGCCGAAAAACACCAGAATGTCGTCAACGGCAACCGTGACCGGGTCCGCGTTGTCGATAGCCAGTGTCGCGGCAACGATTCGCTCATCCTCGATATGCAATTCTGACAGCGTCGCGAACTCGTGGATCGCAAGCTCCCCCGCTGCCGCTCGAGCTTGCATCGTGGCCACCGACGCTGGCGCCGCACGGAACTGATCGGAACGATGGGCGAGCGTCACCTCGGCGGCCGCCGGGCCCAGTTCGAGTAACCAATCGAGTGCCGAGTCACCCCCACCGAGCACGAGTAAGCGTTTACCGTTGAATCGATCCGGGTCGCGAACGCGGTAATGAATTTGACGATCCTCGAACGGCTCAGCGTCCGCTAAGCGCAGTTTGCGCGGTTGGAACGAGCCGACACCGCCGGCAATAATGACAGTCTTCGCGCTGAATTCGGTTCCGACCGATGTCTTCACCTGAAACGGCCCAGACCCATCCCCCTCAACCTCGGTGACCTCCTCGTTGAGGTGGAAACCGGCCTCGAACGGCGCAATTTGCGCCATCAGTTGCTCAATTAGGCCCGCCGCTGAAATCTCCGGAATCGCGGGAATATCATAAATGGGCTTGTCGGGGTACAGCTCGGCACACTGCCCACCGACAACAGGCATCGAGTCAACGACGTCGGCCTTCAGACCCAGTAGGCCTAGCTCAAACACTTGAAACAGCCCACACGGTCCAGCGCCGACAATCAGCGCATCGGTTTGTTTAGTCATTCTTGCGGATTCTCAAGGAAAGTCGATAACTTCCCAGCGGTTGGTGTCTTGATCACGACCCTTGTTTCTAATGGCATCGACGATTTCGCGAGCATTCCAGTCGACAACGACGTCGGCCTGATCGATCAGACGTTGGTGCAAAACAATCGTTCCACCGAATCCATTTACAGCGACGATCGGAATATTGTTGGCTTTGGCAGCCTCGATTTGATACTGCGCCCAATCGGCTTTTTGCTCGTAGACACTGCCGAGCATCAAAACGACCTCGGAGTCTTTGATTTGTGCCAACAGGGTTTCTTTAAACGCCTCGGTGGAGCCGCTTGGCCTATCTTCGGGACGCGAAATGTTGAGGTAGAAAAAATTGTCGACGCTTTCCAGGTATTCGAAAATTCGCAGGTAGTCGTCGCTCTCGCTAAACACGTGGCTCACGAACACACGGATGGGTTCTTTCTCCGACATCAGTCCCTCGACTGCGGCTCCGTTGCTACAATTGTAGCCGACCTCGAGTTGTGGCGACCAGAGACGCTTCGGCTGGTGGCAGGTAACCGCCATGGAAAGACGGCATCAATCGGGGCTAAACCGGATCATAATTAATGCGTTTGCTACTGTTTAACATCCGCTACGGCGTCGGTAGTGGCCCATCGATGCACGTTCCCGTTCCCGGCGCGGGCTACCTGCTCGGCAATCCGCAGCAGTTGGAGCGCCTGATCGCCTTTATTAAGGAGCAGCAACCCGATGTTTGCGGCCTGATCGAGGTCGATACCGGCTCGATCCGCTCCCGCATGGTTAACCAGGCCGAAACGATCGCCGCAGCGCTCGGCTATCAATCGTCTTATGAAATCAAATACGGCGGTGCGTCGGTCAACAACCTCGTCCCGATATTGCGCAAGCAAGGCAATGCGATCCTCGCCGGCCCAAACGTCCAACACGAGCGATACCATTTTTTTGATACCGGTATCAAACGACTCGTCATCGAACTCGAACTCGAGAATTGCGCGATCTTTCTCGTGCATCTGTCACTGAAGTACCGCCATCGACATCTGCAACTGCGCCATCTATACGACCTGATTCGAGCCACCAAAAAGCCGGTGATAGTCGCCGGCGATTTCAACACGTTCTGGGGGGGCGACGAGATCTACTTGTTTCAAGAAGCGGCCGGCCTAACCAGCGCGAATACCGCTAAACTGCCTTCGTACCCAAGCAACGCACCACGGCGAGAGCTCGACTACGTGCTCTACCAGCAGCCGATTCAGGTTACCGACTTTTCAATCCCTAACGTGCAGCTATCCGACCATTTGCCATTGGTTTGCGATTTCGAGATCGATTGACCAAGCCGCCGGCAGCTGCGCTTTGCGGTTACAATGCGCAGCGACGCGTTTAGCGACCCAACGGCCATGAGCAATTCATCGAAGCAAACTGACTTTCAGCATTGGCAACGCGAGACGGACGCGACTGGCGTCGTGCATCTGTACATCGACAAGCATGAGGCTAGCGCTAATGTTTTGTCGGCTGGCGTCCTGACCGAGCTCAATGAGCTATTAACGGCCATCGCCACTGAACGTCCAAAGGGCGTCGTTGTGCGCAGCGCCAAGCGCGGCATGTTTGTCATGGGCGCCGATATCAACGAGTTCACAACGCTGACCGACGCAGACAGTGCTTACACGTTAATTCGGTCCGGCCAACAGGTGATCGACCGCGTTGCTGAGCTACCTTGCCCGACCGTTGCGTTGATCGAAGGCCATGCACTCGGTGGTGGACTCGAGCTCGCCATGGCCTGTGACTACCGGGTCACCATCGCCGGCGATAAGGGCATCATCGGTTTACCCGAAGTTCAACTGGGCATTCACCCTGGATTTGGCGGAACGGTACGCGCTGTGCAGCTCGCTGGCGCTCGCGAAGCGCTGCAATTGATGTTAACAGGCCGCTCACTGAAGCCAGCCCACGCGCTACGACTCGGCCTTGTAGACCGCGTCGCCGCTGATAGCGCTGCCGCCGTCTCCGAAGCTCTGACCTTGATTCAACAACGCCCAGCTAGACGGCGGGCACCGCTACTCGATCGGTTGCTTAATTGGTCGCCACTGCGACCACTGGTAGCCGGTCAGGTCGAAAAACAGGTCGCACGAAAAGCGCGCAAGGAACATTACCCCGCGCCGTACGCCATCATCGATCTTTGGCGACGCTATGGCGCTGCCGGCGAACGCGCCTTCGAGGCGGAAGCGCACTCGATCGCCGAGCTGATGGTCACGCCGACAGCACGCAATCTGGTACGGGTATTTTTTCTGCAAAATAACCTCAAGCGCCAAGGCGGCAAAGAGGCGCCGCCGATTAAGGCGGTCCATGTCGTCGGCGCCGGCGTTATGGGCGGTGACATAGCGACATGGTGTGCTTACCGCGGCTTAGACGTCACACTGCAGGACCGCGAGCAACAATACATTGACCCGGCAATCGAGCGAGCACGGCAGTTCTTTACGAAGCGCCTGAAACAAGCCGACAAAGTCGATGCCGCCATGCAGCGCCTGCAAAGCGATGTCGAAGGCAACGGCGCCGCCCGGGCCGACCTCATTATCGAGGCGATCTACGAAAATCAAGAAGCAAAGCAAGCGCTGTACCGGACGCTTGAGCCGAAAATGAAATCGGGCGCCATTCTCGCCACCAATACATCGAGTATTCGGCTAGAGGCACTGGCAGTAGGGTTACGAGCGCCGGATCGATTGATCGGTATTCACTTCTTTAATCCCGTCGCGCTGCTGCCGCTGGTGGAGATTGTCCGTGCACCGAACACCGAAGCGTCGGCCTTGGCCGTCGGCCACGGCTTCGTCAAACGCATTGGCAAGACGCCTTTGGAGGCTAGCAGCACGCCAGGATTCCTGGTCAACCGCATTCTGGCACCGTACATGGGCGAAGCGCTGTTCCTGGCGCGCGAAGGCGTGGCGCTGCGCACCATCGACGACGCGGCAGTCGCTTTCGGGATGCCAGTCGGTCCGGTGGAGCTCGCCGATACCGTTGGCCTCGACGTCGCGCTTCACGTGTCCCGTATACTCGCGGGCGCCTACGGTAGCCCAGTCGCCGAAGAACTCGTTCAAAAAGTCGATGCGGGTGAGTTGGGCCGCAAAAATGGTCAAGGCTTCTACAAGTGGGTGGACGGCAAAGCCCAAAAACCAGCGGCGGATAATGCCCCAGTCCCTGATGAGCTAACCGACCGACTGATCCTCGTCATGGTCAATGAGGCGGTGGCCTGCCTTGCGGACGGCGTTGTCGCCGACGAAGACAGTCTCGACGCTGGCGTGATTTTCGGAACGGGGTTCGCGCCGTTTCGCGGTGGACCGATCAACTACGCCCGCACACGCGGGTTGAACGAGGTTCGTAGCCGACTCGAGTGGTTAGCGGGCATTCACGGTGAGCGTTTTGAGCCGCATCCGGGCTGGGACCGATTAATCGCAGATTCCACGACAAATCAGCCGTTTATTGTGGAGAAATGAGAACCGGTATACGGTCAACCTGTAGAGGGTTCGCTCTACAATAGGAACGTATAAAACGGGTTGAGGCCCAATGGCACCTGAGAGAGCCTCTCGGGGGGCATCCGGCCGACGCGCCCGTGGAACCAAAGTCGCATGACAGAAGAATTACAATCAAGCCTACTCGCCAATTTTTCGCCGTTGAGCAGCCTCAAACGCGACAATCTGGCGGCATTGGCCAAGAAAACCCAAATCCGCGAAGTTGACCAAGGCCAGTACTTGTTCAAGGAAGGCGATACGGAAAAACGGACGGTCTATATCGTTAGCGGTTCCGTCGATCTACTGGAAGCCGATAACGTCGCGCGCACCATCCAAGGCGGCAGCGACGACGCCCGCAACCCAATCTCCCCGATTCTGCCGCGGCGTTTTGGCGCGCGGGCTCGGACCAAGGTGCAGTTTTTGTCGATCGACAGCGATCTACTCGATGTCATGCTGACCTGGGATCAGACCGGATCGTATGAAGTTGCGGAGCTTCGGGGCGAGCAAAACGTCTCCGATGACGATTGGATGACGACACTGCTACAGACCAAGGCCTTTCATAAGATCCCGCCTGCCAACATCCAGGCGATCTTCATGCGAATGCAGCAGATCAACTACAAAGCGGGCGACCAAATCATCAAGCAAGGGGCTGAAGGCGATTATTTCTACGTGATCACGCGCGGCAAAGCCTTGGTCACTCGCGAAACGCCACTCAATAAGGACGGCATCAAATTGGCCGAGCTGGTCGTCGGCGATACGTTTGGCGAGGAAGCCCTTATCTCCGACGCGAAGCGCAATGCAACGGTCACGATGCTGACCGACGGCGCCGTCATGCGGCTCGGAAAGACGGACTTCAACACGCTGCTGAACGAGCCAATGCTCGAATGGGTGGACTTGGAGGACGCGTTTCGGATCGTCTCGAAAGGTGGCAAGTGGCTCGACGTGCGACTACCGAGCGAGTTTGAAACCTATCACCAGGATGGCGCGATCAATATCCCGCTGTACTTTATTCGCTTGAAACTCGGCGCGCTGAGCGAAGATACGCCGTACGTCGTCTGCTGTGATACCGGACGACGCAGCTCCGCAGGTGCGTTCATACTTGCGGAGCGTGGGTTCCAGGCGTTTGTGCTGCGCGGCGGTATACACAAAACAGCCGACTAAGGCACGGCCTCGCCACTACATCGTGTGCGTCGGTTTATCGCCTGACAACGCTCCGGCTAAGTAATTCTCGATGCGTTTTTGCGTGTTGCCTTGATCTTGTTCCGAAAATTGCACGCCAATGCCAGCCGTTCGCTTGCCCTGCGCACCTTTTGGGGTCGTCCAGATGACGCGTCCAGCAACGGGGATTTTCTCCTCCTCGCCCATCAAATTCAGCAACATGAAAACCTCGTCGCCAAGTCGATACGAGCTGTTGGTTGGGATAAACAGACCGCCATTGCGCACGAACGGCATGTAGGCGAGATACAACGCGCTTTTGTCCTTGATAGTCAGCGTTAATAGGCCGGGTTTACTCATCGGAACTCCTCACAGCTAGCCCACCGCCATCCCTGGCAACAACGGTATCTCGGTGTCGACCAACTGAAATCCACCTTGCCAGGCCAACAACAGTGTTTCGAACACGGCGGGCTCGCTGTAGCTGCCCTTCGGCTGCGACAGTAATCGTCGTAATCGGTCTAGATAGCAAAACAGGTGCCGTGCGTCTACGTTGCGCTCAGCAATTTGCGAGATAACGCGGTTTTGCTGAGTGACGAAGCCGGTTTTCAGTACGGTATGCAAAGCGGTTTCTGTCATCGCGATCAAAAAGCGCAACACGATCGCAGCTTCAAGCTTGGCCCAGGCAGTCGCCACTGTGGTGGCATCGCTAGCCTCGGCGACCAGCGCCGCCAATTCCGCTTCGAGTCGATCCCAGGTATCGATCGTGCCATCAGTGAGCCATCGCTGGGCCTGCAGCGGCGCCCCGGCCGCCATCGCCAGCGCCCGCCTCGCTTGGTTCTGATCGCTGGACGCCATCCACGTCAACGCCTCCGATTCCGGTGGTGCCGCAATTTTCCAATGGCTGCAGCGACTCAGTATCGTCGCCGGAATATTCAGCAAGCGATCGGCAATCAGCACGATGCAGCAATCCCCTGGCGGTTCCTCAAGCGTCTTTAGTAGCGCGTTCGCCGCTGCGATCGACATCGTGTCGGCGGCCTCGACGACGGCCACTTTGGTAGCGCCAGCGTATGCGGTCATCGCCAAATTGCTAATCAGTTCGCGAACCTGTTCGACAGACAGCGCTGTCTTATCCTCCGCCGGCGCGATCCGGTGAAAATCGGCGTGTTCTGGCCAAGCGCCAGGCGTGCTTCTGTCCGCACGGTGTTGACCTAAACAAATGGCACTCATCGTCGCCGCTAACGCGCGCTTACCGACGCCTCGTGGCCCGCTGACAAGGTACGCATGGGCTCGGCGATCAGCGGCTACAGCGTCGCTAAAGGCCTGCTCGCGCTCGGCCAACCACGGTAAGCCCGTCATACGAGTACTCGCTCAACAAATCCGGTGACCTGTTCACGAATAGCGGTTTGAACATGCCGGAGTTCACGGCTGGCGTCGATGACAGCAATGCGTTCCGGCTCTTCGGCAGCGGCTCGTAGATACCCTGCACGGACATCGCTAAAGAAATCGACATCCTCGACTTCGAAGCGGTCGGCCGTGTCGCCGCGGCCGCGGCGTCGAGATAGTGCTGTGTCGATATCGGCATCAAGAACCAACGTCAGATCCGGCCACCCGTCGGCATGACACCAAGTCGCTAGTGCACGAATCCTGTCGATATCGAAACCACGGCCGTAACCCTGGTAGGCCAGCGTTGCATCGGTAAACCGGTCACAGACAACCCATCGCCCGGCTGCCAAAGCCGGCTCAATGACTTCGGTGAGGTGCTGCCGGCGCGCAGCGAACATCAGCAAGACCTCGGTTAACGGGTCGACCACCTCATCACGATGCGCCAGCATCAGCGCTCGCAGTTGCTCCGCTAGCGGTGTGCCGCCCGGTTCGCGGGTTACCACCGTTTCTATAGTCGCGGCGCGCAGCAAATCGGCAACAAACGCAACGTTGCTCGTTTTGCCAACCCCCTCGATGCCCTCGAGCGAAATGAAGTAACCGCGTTCGCCACCCGCAGACATCATTGGTCACGCGCCCGCAGACGCTGCAAATAGACGGCAACGGCCGCATTGTGCTCTTGCTCGGTTGCCGAGAACGTGTGCGATCCGTCTGGCAATCCGGTCGCGACAAAGAACAGCGCATCGCCATCGGCGGGTGTGACGGCCGCGCGCAACGAGGCACGGCCGGACAACGCGATCGGTGTTGGCGTCAAGCCTTTGCGTGTATAGGTGTTGTACGGCGTATCCGTCACTAGGTCACGCCGCCGAATATTCCCGTCGTACCGATTACCCAGACCGTAAATAACCGTTGGGTCCGTTTGTAGGCGCATGCCTTTGCGAAGACGGCGCACGAAGACGCCGGCAATAGCCTCTCGCTCATCGTCACGCGCCGTTTCTTTCTCAATAATCGACGCCAGTGTGAGTGCCTCGTAAGGGCTCTCGAGCGGCAAATCGTCGGCGCGTTGTTGCCACGCATCAGCGAGTTCTTTGCGCATCAGCCGATACGCACGTCCCACAACCTCGACGTCGCTCGTTCCGCGTTCAAACCGATAGGTGTTTGGGAACAACAAGCCTTCGAGATGATCCTCGTCAGCCCCAATAGCGATAAGCCAGTCATTCGCCGCAGCGTCGGCCGGCAAGGTTGTCTCGACCGCATCGTGTGCTTGGATAGCGGCGATGGCTTGCGCCGCTGTCCAGCCCTCGATCAGTGTCACCGAGTACTCCACCGCCTTGCCTTCGATCAGCCGGTCTAAGATGTCGTATCCGGACAACTGGCGATTGAGCAAAAACTCACCGGCTTTCAGTTGCCGATCCAGGCCCTTGTAACGCGCATACCAATACCAAGCATCGGGACAGCGAAGCAACCCAGCGTCGGCGACGGTATCGCGCACGGTACCGAACGACTGTCCACGCGTAACGGTGACAACCACATCGTCGTCGTTGTCACCGACAGCACATAAGCATCGATGCTGTGAGTATACGTAGCCGCCCGCGCAAACCGCACTGACGGCCAGAATTACTGCGCTAGCGATCAACCAACGCACGGCAACGCCTCGCGCAGCAATCGCCGGTGCAGATCACGTGTCACAGGACCGACCGACAGGTCGCGGTCGGCAAACACCGTCACCGGTCGGATTCCGTATCTAGAGCTCGTCACAAACATCTCGCTACAGCGTATCAAATCGTCATGCGCCAGCGCCGTTATCTCGACAGGGATCGCATCACGCTCGCAGATAGCGATAACGGCGGCACGCGTAACGCCGGCGACACCGGCCGTATCGACCGCTGGCGTTTGCAGCGCATCGGCAACAACCGCAAACACATTGGCGCTCGTGGCTGAAACAACCTGACCCTCGGTATCTCGGCATAGCACGTCGTCACAGGTACCGATCTCGGCGGCTGCCAGCACCTGCTCCAATCGATTGAGGTGCTTGATGCCCGCCAATGCCGGTTGAACAGCCCAGCGCATGCTCGCAAGCCCGACTCGCATCGGCTTGAGTTCGGGCCACTCATCAGCGTCGACGAGCGGGTAACAGCGTGCCCCAAGGTGCGGCGCCTCGTTTGCGCTAGGACGGTAACCACGTTTTTGCCCTGGCCGATAAGCGATAACCTTCGCCATGCCGGCTCGCGTGGCACTCTGGTGCAACGATGTGTCCACCAGTCTCTCAATTCGCTCCCGGGTGGGTGCAAGCATGCCAAGTCGCTCGCAACCGCGTTGTAGCCGTCTGATGTGGCGATCTCGAAACAGCAGATCGCCCGCTCGAATGGCAGCGGTCGTGAAGACGCCATCGCCGTACGCCAAGGCGCGTGAATCGTTTCCGGGTGGCGTTGGTGGGTCAAATAGCCAGCTCATGCCGCTTCCGCCGACAGCGCGTTAATGAGGCCCAGTGCTTTGCTGCGAGTTTCCCGAACCTCAGCCGCCGGAATCGAATCAGCGACAATCCCGGCACCGGCGCGAAACGTCGCTGTCGCGCCGTGCAAATGCACGGTCCGAATCAAAATATTCAGATCGAGTGAACCATCATGATTGATGTAACCGAAGCTTCCCGTATACGGTCCGCGCGGCTCATGCTCGAGCTCGGCAATGATTTCGATGCACCGTAGTTTCGGGCAGCCCGTAATCGTCCCGCCCGGAAAGACAGCCTCAAGCACATCGACCGGCCCTAGATTCTTCGCCAACGTGGCCTTTACGTTTGAGACTATATGGTGAACGTGGGCGTATGACTCGACCACCATGAACTCGTCGACGACAACTGAGCCGGGTTCGGCGATACGCCCTAGGTCGTTGCGTTCGAGGTCGATCAGCATGACGTGCTCAGCCCGCTCTTTTTCATTCGCGACCAATTCGGCGCGTAACTGTTGATCGGCAGCGTCGGCGCGACCTCGCGGTCGCGTACCGGCAATCGGCCGGGTATCGACCGACCGCCCTTTTACACGTAGGAGCCGCTCCGGTGATGAGGACACGACCGCGTGCTCATCGATTCGCATCAAGCCAGCGAACGGCGCTGGGTTGGTGCGCAGCAACTGGCCGTACAAATCAGCAGCCGCTGGAGCCTCGGCAAAGGTTGCCTGCCACTGCCGCGAGAGATTCACTTGGTACACATCACCGGCGCCGATGTAGTCGAGCGCCTTCTCTGCCGCCGCGATGAACGTGTCGGGCGGTGGTTCGTCGAGCTGATGAGCGCCTAGTGCTTGGCAGCGCCGATACGGCGCGATCTTCGAGTCACGTTCAATCTCGACGAGTAGACGCTCCGCACCCGGTTCCGCGACCGCATAAGTTTCGCCCGTAGAGCGGTCGATAACGATCGCGGCCGGCGCGCGATGCAACAGCGCTGTGGGTAACGCCGTTGTCGACGGCAGCGTCAGATGAGCCTCAAAAGCGCCAACGCATTCGTAACCGAAATAGCCGAACCAGCCGCCGTAAAACGGCAACGAGACCGAGGCCGGTTCGCGCACTCGCCGGGGCAAAACGTCGCGAAGTCCATCGAGTGTCGACGCTGAAAACCTTTCGGCAGGACCGACCGCGCGAAACAGAATATCGAAACCGGGCTGCCGGTCGGCGCTCGCTGCTGTTTGCAGCAAGTACGGATAACGGTCGGGCTGATCGGCATGCAGGGCCAGCAAGTCCACCGCTTGCCCTAGCGCACGCACGTGCAACGTCAAACGGTCCTGAAAACGAGCGTCCCGTTGGTACCACCGAAACCGAACGAGTTAGACGCGGCAACCGTCATCGATTGCTTGCGCGCTTCGTTTGGCACGTAATCAAGGTCACACGCCGGATCTGGGTTATCGAGATTGATCGTCGGCGGAATCACTTGGTCACGCAAAGCGAGTACCGTAATGATTGCCTCGATCGCACCCGCTGCACCGAGTAAATGGCCGGTGGTCGATTTCGTGCCGGTCACGGCGAGTTTGTAGGCGTCCTCACCAAACGTCGACTTGATCGCTCGTGTTTCGGCGATATCGCCGGCGAGCGTCGACGTCGCATGCGCGTTCAGGTAATCGAGCTCACTGGGGGCCACATCGGCGTCGGCCAAGGCCGCTTGCATGCTCTTCGCCGCCCCGGCACCATCTTCCGGTGGCGACGTAATGTGAAACGCATCGCCGCTCATGCCGAAGCCAATGAGCTCCGCGTACATCGTAGCGCCGCGAGCCTTCGCGTGATCGTAGTCCTCGAGCATGAGGCAACCGCCGCCGTCGCTTAGTACGAAGCCGTCGCGGTCGGCGTCAAACGGCCGACTGGCATGTTGTGGGTCGTCGTTGCGCGTAGACAGTGCCCGCGCCGCGCAGAAACCGCCCATACCGAGCGGTGTCGACGCGTACTCGGACCCGCCCGCGAGCATGACGTCGGCATCACCCCAAGCGATAGTACGCGCGGCAATACCGATGGAATGTGTCGACGTCGTGCAAGCCGTGACAACCGACAAGTTCGGTCCGGTAAGACCGTGCATGATGCTTACGTGACCGGAGATCATGTTGATGATGCTGCCGGGCACGAAGAACGGAGAGATCTTGCGAGCGCCGCCGGCGGTAAACTTCGCGTGGTTTTGCTCAATGGTACCGATACCGCCGATTCCAGCCCCCATCGCGACGCCAACGCGGCCGCGATCGGTCGCCTCAAGGTCAATGCCGCTGTCATCGAGCGCTTGCTTACACGCCGCAATGCCATATTGAATGAAGGTGTCAACTTTCCGAGCTTCTTTGGGCGGGATGTAGGCCGCTGTATCAAACTCGTGGATTTGGCCCGCAAACGTCGTCGTAAACCCGGTCGTATCAAACGATTCGATCGGTGTGAAATTCGGACGGCCGGCCAAGACGTTTTGCCAGGCATCGGCGACGGTGTTACCGACCGGCGAGATTACGCCGAGTCCGGTGACGACTACTCTACGGCGGTTCATAACGCTGATTACGCTCCCACAAAAACGGCGGCGGCGCCTTACAGCGCCGCGCCTTCATTCACCTTGTCGACGAATTACGATTCGCTACGTTGTTTGGTCACGTAGTCGATGGCTTGCTGAACCGTAGTGATCTTCTCGGCTTCTTCGTCTGGAATTTCGGTATCGAATTCCTCTTCGAGAGCCATAACCAGTTCTACGGTATCGAGGGAATCCGCACCCAGGTCATCGACGAACGAGGCTTCGTTCGTTACTTCGTCTTCTTTAACACCCAGTTGTTCGGCGACGATCGCTTTTACCTGGTCCTCAATGCTGCTCATGGTCGTACTCTCTCCTGATGGATGGGCCGTCTGGCCATGTCATAGGGCGCGGGAGCGTACCTGCAACCAAGCAAGAGCGCCATACCCGTCGCCGATGGTAGGGCAATTTTTCATCGTCGCCAACACAAAATCGGCACAAATCAGTGTCTTAGCGAGTCTTTCACGTTCGCCGAAGTTAGCCGATTTTTCGCTAAACGACCCACAAACCGCCGTTTACGTGCAAGGTCTCGCCGGTTACGTACGCGCCAGCCGGCGACGCAAGGTAAACGACAGCCGCCGCGATATCGTCCGGTGAACCAAGCCGTTCGAGCGGAATCCGCTCACCAAGCGCCGCTTTTTGGTCTTCGCCGAGCGCTGCCGTCATGTCGGTTTCGATGTAGCCGGGGGCCACGACGTTGACGGTAATGCCGCGTGAACCGACTTCGCGGGCTAACGACTTCGAGAAGCCAACGACCCCCGCTTTCGCCGCAGCGTAATTGGTTTGCCCGGGATTACCCATCGCCCCCACCACCGATGCGATGGTTATGATTCGCCCCTGGCGTGCCTTCATCATTGCGCGAAGCGCAGCTTTACTGACTCGATAGACGCCCGACAGATTAGTAGCGATAAGGTCATCCCACTCCGCCGGCTTCATCCGCATCAATAAATTATCACGGGTGATACCGGCGTTATTGACGACGATCGTCGGTGGGGTCGCTTTGAGTGCCGCGAACAAGGCCGTTACCGACTCCTCGTCGGCGACATTCAAGACGCGCCCTTGCCCGCGATCACCGAGTGTCTCGCCGATCGCCGTGGCACCCGACTCACTCGTCGCGGTACCGATCACCGTCGCACCGGCCGCCGCTATGGCGCCAGCGATGGAGGCACCAATACCGCGGCTAGCGCCGGTTACCAGCGCGGTTTGACCCGCCAAGACGTCATCGCGAAACAGCTCGCTCATCGTTATGCCTCCTGCGCTGCGACGAGCGCATCAATCGCTGCAGGCGAATCGATGGCGTCCATCTGCAGTTGTTTATCGATTCTGCGAACCAAACCGGCGAGCACTTTTGATGGACCGAATTCCGCCAGCGCTGTTACGCCGTTGTCCCGCAGCCACTCAACCGAGGCAACCCATTGCACCGGGCTGTAGAGCTGGCGAAGTAAGGCATCACGAATGCCGTCCGGGTCGCTCACCACCGCCACATCCACGTTGTTCAATACAGGTACCGTCGGTGCTGTGATCGTTGTGTCGGCTAGCGGTCCCGCGAGAGCCTCGGCCGCGGGTCGCATCAGCGCGCAATGCGACGGCACGCTGACCGGCAGCAGCATGGCGCGGCGCGCACCAGCGGCTTTTGCCGCCTCGGCAGCTCGCTCGACGGCGGTTCGAGTACCGGCAATCGCCACCTGTCCGGGCGCGTTGAAATTCACGGCCGACACCAAGTCGTCGCCGTCGGTTGCCGACTCGCAAATCGAGCCTACCGCAGCATCGTCAAGGCCCAGTACGACCGCCATCGCGCCGGAACCCACCGGTACGGCCGACTGCATCAGTTGGCCGCGTTCACGGACCAACCTGACGGCATCGGCGAAATCGAGCGCGCCAGCGCACGTGAGCGCCGTGTACTCGCCAAGGCTGTGACCTGCGAAGTAAGCCGGTTTCAGCCCCCCCGCTTCGGAAAAGGCCCGCCAGACGGCGACACCGGCCGTTAGCAGCAACGGCTGGGTGTTCTCCGTGGCGTTAATCGCCTCTTCCGGACCGCTCTCGCGCAGCGCGGCCAGATCGACGCCGAGCGCATCGCTCGCTTCGGTGTAGGTATCTCTGACGCTCGTAAATGCGGCCACCAATTCGGCCTGCATTCCAATTGCCTGCGATCCTTGACCCGGGAAAACAATGGCTTGCTGCGCCATCCCACCTACTCCACTCGACATAAAGCCGCTCATTATAAACGGCGGATACCGCCCTTGAGAACGCGACCTAACGTCGCGGCAAGCCAACCACCGATGGCCCCGTACAAATGAGCGTCGACAATCACCGGGCCACCGGCGGTTTGCTCAGAGCCGGGCACCGGTCCGGCGACTTGCTCGAAGAACAGTTTACCGGCAAGGCCAATCAACAACAGGATTGCCAGCGTTCTCTCGCGTCCGGCCATGGCCATCGCGCCAGCCACGAACAAACCATGCAGCACACCGGAGAAGCCCACATACCAAGCAACGGTTGGGCTCAGCCAAAACAGACCGGCCGAGATGGTCAGCGCCGCAACAATGCTGGTGCGGACCCAGTCGGTTACTGTTATGAACGGTGCGAATAAGAGACCAACCAGCACCAGGCCAACGACGTTCAGAAGCGCGTGCCGGAGCCCGAGGTGGACGACGTGGCCGGTTATCAGACGCCACAGCTCGCCCGTACCGATCAGCGATCGGTCGTAGCGCAGCCTCGTCTCGACCGGGTCGCCGAACAGCGACAGCCCGAGCAGGGCCGCCGAAACGCCTAGCACACCGATAATTGACCAATGCCGACGCAATTCTGTGCGCGGAGTCTTGACGGCCGTTAACCCCCTCTTTGCTATACTTTCGTTATCGTATCTGAAGCGCCCGACCTTCGTCGGCGTGCGGTAATGAGCAGGAGTCTCGGGCAATGAACACGCACCGTCGCGCGCGCCAGCGCGGCTTTACGCTGATCGAAATCATGGTGGTCGTCGTGATCATCGGTATCCTGGCCGCATTGATCGCGCCGAACGTCATTGGCCGTGTTGGTGATGCACAAGCCACCAAGGTGAAAAACGACATTCGCAATATCGAGGCGGCGCTGAACCTGTTTCGACTCGACAACTTCCGCTACCCGTCCAACGAGCTTGGGTTAGAAGCGCTGGTCACGAACCCCAATGATCCGAGCATCAAGAATTGGAAAGCAGGCGGCTATCTGAATAGCATTCCGGTCGACCCTTGGGAAAACCCATACCAGTACCTATCGCCCGGCAGCAACGGTGAAATCGACATCTTCAC
>JBCDIL010000008.1:0-164008 GCA_038749025.1 Pseudomonadota bacterium
CTAGGTCGTGTCGACTGAATCCAGCCCTCTAGCAGCTCGCGATCAAGACTGGTTGTCGCGTCGAGTAAAAACAACACGTCGGTGTTAGCCGGCGCCGCAAGCCATGGTGAATCACTGACCTCGTCCGTCATTCGTGGGCTGCGTGGTCCGGCTTAACCAAGACTGAAAAGCCATCGCCATCGTGTTCGTCTATTCCGTCAACGTGTCGCTCCGGACGACGCCCTGCTCGAATGTCGGCCAGTAATTTGGCCGCTCGCTCCAGGACCGCCGTGTCACGGACCGGTTCGTTGTGCCCTGGCAGAATCAACGAGATAGTATCGACAAGTCCGGCGAGCCGCTCGAGACTCGCTTGGTACGCGGCGAGCCCGGCACCTTCGAAGTGCGTGTAGAGCGGTGCGGGGTAGAACGTGTCGCCGGTAAACAAAATGCCATTGGTGCGGTCGATGAAGCACACGGAATCGTCGGTATGTCCGGGTGTGAGCAAAGTTTCGATCTCAATACCACCAAGGTCGAAACGCTCACCGTCCGCTAGATCGATCGGTGTCTGGTAAGCGCGAATCCGGTAGCCATCGCGAGTGACACCGGCCGGTAGTGGACGAGCTAGCCACGCATCCCTTAGGTAGTCACTGACCTCGGCGTTGCTCGTGCCGCTAGCATGCTCAGTCGCGAATGCCGTCGTGCGGGCGTGTATGTCGTCGAAGGCATGGTTACCACCCACGTGATCATAATGGGAGTGCGTGTTAACAACGGTGACGGGACGATTGGTGAGACGCGTGACCAATTGATCGATGTCGCCCACTCCCAGTCCGGTATCGATCAGCAACGCGCGTTCGTTACCAACGACCAAGTAGGAGATAACCTCCTCGAACTGGCCGGGTTCGTGGATGGCGAACGTGCGTGGGTTGATTCGGTAAACATCGAACCAACCGCCGGTCTTCGGAAGCGGCGTAAACGCTTGCCAGCCGGCCCGCGGCTGGGCGTCCCACCAGTGACCGGTTGAGCTGCCGCGGTCCGTCGAAACGGCATCGCTGGGGGATGCCTTATCCGCGCTGGTGGCGCAGCCGCTCACGCAAGCGGCAAGAATGGCTAGCCACAGCGCTATACTCGGTCGTGTTGCCAGCGTCGATTGCGTCACGCCACCAGTGTAGCGCATGCCGTGCGGTAACAGCATCCCAAGCCTGGAGAGTGCCGATGTCGAACGTTATGCGTGCTATTGCTGTGCTGATGGCTGTAGCGAGTCTTTTGGGGTGCGCCGCCGCCGGCTCGACCGTTGCTGAGCAACGGACAGCGACGGTTGCGATGCGCACCGATGTATTGACTGAGTTGTATGCGCAAAAAGCCAGCGCCCGTAGCGAGATTGCCGCCGCGCCTGGCTACGCGGTCTTCTCGAACGCCAACATCAACGTGGTGTTAGCGAGTGTTGGTGGTGGTTACGGTATCGTGCGCGATAACAGCACCGGCGCGGATACCTACATGCGGATGGGTGAGGTCGGTGTTGGCCTCGGTGCGGGTGTCAAAGACACCCGCTTGGTATTTGTCTTTCATGATCGCGAGACGATGAACGAGTTCGTCGAAAACGGCTGGTCGATCGGTGCCGGCGCTGATGCCGCGGCTAAAGCCAGTGATAAAGGGGCGGCCATTGGCGCTGAAGCGCTCGCTGACCAGGTTACGGTCTACCAACTGACCGAATCGGGTTTGGCGCTACAGGCGACCGTGAAAGGAACCCGCTATTGGCGAGATGATCGGCTAAACTAATCTCGGCGCAAGTGGCCTTGTTGTCGGAGAAATGGTGACCAGTCCAGCGATTCGACGATCGGTGTTGTGGACGGTGTTTGCGATCGGTTGTCTGCTCTTTGCACTGAGCGACGTCGCCGATCGCGCGGCGGAGCGTTACGGTAGCGCAGCATTCCAGCGAACGCTGGTTACCTTTGCTGTCGCCCGCGCACTGAACGGCGTTATTTCGGTCGCCCAGGGTACCGAGGTGGCTGTCGAGCCCGGTGGCGTCGGTGTCAATTTCGGCGTCGGGCAAATTCTTGACCCGGTCAACGATCTTGTCGAACGGTTCAGCGGCATCATGTTGCTCGCCTCGTCATCGGCGGGACTGCAGAACTTTCTATTGCCGATGGTTCGGTCGTATTACGCCAATATTGCACTCGCTGGCGCCATGCTGTTGTTCGTTATCACCGTGTGGTTGCCTTCGCCGCGTTTCGCGACAGCGCAGTTGTGGGCACGTAAAGCGTTTTTGTTGTTCGTGTTCGTACGCTTTGCTGTGCCGTTGCTTATCGTCGGCTCTAGCGTCTTGTTCGATACGTTTCTCGCGAAGGAGCAAGCCGCAGCCGTGGCCGCACTGCAGGCAACCAGCGACGAGATTGCCGCGATGAATGACGACAGTGCGCCAGTGGAAGAGCCGGAGGATACGTCGCTACTCGGGCGAATCGGCGCCGCTTTTGATGAGACCTTAGCGACGGTCAATGTCGCGGACCGAATGCAGCGCTTTCGCGATGCGCTATCGAATGCCAGCGAGCACATCATCAATTTGATCGTGATATTCGTTTTGCAGACCGTCGTGTTTCCGCTCGTTTTCGTTTGGTTGCTGGCACAAGGATTGAAGATGTTAGCGGGCCGGATGGTCAGTCCAGAGTAGCGCTACTGCCCTGTCAGTTTTCTAACAGCTGCGCAAAAAAAAGCGCCCTGCGGTGCAGGGCGCCCAAGCGATGGTGGATCCTTGCCATGCGGCATACGGGTATGGGGGAGGTCCTCAGGAAAAACCCACCACGACTGAGCGGTACTCTCGATGGGGACGCTGAGCGCCGCTCACGGTCGGGGTATCGGCAGGACCGGTAAGACCTTTAGGGTTTTCTGAACTTAAACGTAAACCGATCCGTTTGACCGGTTACGGCGTCATTGCCGACTTCAAGCGTCAGGTTATCTTGCGGTCGGTAGTGCAGATCTGACGCAGCGACGAACTCGAAGCCAATCGCCGTCAATTCAGCGATGACCGTCACCGGATCGATACGGCGCCGATTGTCGTTATTGATCGGCTCGTTGTGGCGTGCCGTGTGATCGACGACGCCGTAGATGCCACCGGATTTCAACGAATCGAACACCGCTTTGTTCATCCAGTCGCGGGTTTTCTTATCGAAGTTATGGAGGTTGCGAAACGTCAGCACCATGTCGAGGTCTGTCACGTCGAACGTGAATGCTGCAACGGCACTGTTCAATCGAAACGGACCGTTGCGTTCGAAGCTGACCTTAGGGTCGAGCACGGTAATACTGTCGAAACCCGGCTGGCCGCTCAGTCGCTCCGCGACGCGCCCGGCGCCTATCGCCAAGTACAGCTCACCGTTGTCATGCAATGCCGGTGCGAGTAATCGCGTGTACCAGCCACCTCCAGGGATAATCTCGAGCACGCGCATGTCATCTTCAAGCCCGAAGAAGGTCAGTGTCTCAACCGGTAGCCGATTGGCGTCGCGGGCTGCATCTTCGGCGGGTCGTGACTCGGCGGCCATCGCGGCTTCAATATTAGCGGCGATCGGGTCGGCCTCAGCCGTGACGCTCAGGGCAAAGATCAATGCGGGTAGTAGTCGTAGCTTCATGGCGTTCCTCGTAGCGTGATAGGCGGAGCAGCTATACAGGCGCTACGATACGCGTCGATTGTTACACTCGCCAGATGCGTCGCACGTTCCCGTTGCCCATCCGCCTGACGGCTATCATCGTTGCCGCGCTTTGGACGGCGACGTATGTGTCGTTCTACCCGGTGCTAAACCTTTTGTGGACCTGCAACGTCGGCTTGTTGCTAGTGGCCGTTGGCATCGCTAGCAGCCACGCGGGGAGTCTGTCGATCGGTATGTTGGTGTCGTTAGTACCCGATCTGTTGTGGATCGTTGACGTGCTCAGCCGCCTAACAACCGGCGCGCATCTGTTCGGTGGGACCGAGTACATGTTTGACCCAGCGATTCCGTGGGGTATTCGGGCCTTATCGCTAGAACACGCGCTGCTGCCGTTGGTCGCTGTCGCCGCGCTCTGCGTTACCGGCTACGAACGTCGTGCCTGGTGGCTGGTATGGCCACTGATCGTTGCCGTGTACTACCTAAGCTACGCGTTCACGGATCCGTACTGGCAGGTCAATTGGGTCTGGGGCGTCTTCGCGCGTGACCAGACTTGGATGCCGGCGCTGGTCTATCCGTTTGTCGCGGCCAGCGTATTTTGGCTAGTGCTGGCCGGTTCGATGCACCTATTCGCCGTGCGTGTTTTCCCCGCTACGCGGCCGGGGCTGCCGCCACGCGCCGCATAGCGTCGATACTGCGTTCAACGTCGGCATCGGTCGTTGACCAATTACAGACACTGATGCGCATGGCGGTGCGGCCTTGCCAGCGTGTGATTCCGCACCAGCAGGTGCCCTCGGCTTGCAAGGCCGCAATCGTTTGCTCTGTCTGCTCGGCCGACCCGAACGCGACCAGTACCTGATTCATCGTGACCGGTGCGAGGATTTCGAACCCGGCTGCCGCCAAGCCGGCAGCGAAGCGTTGCGCTTGATCACAGTGACGGTCGACCATTTCAGCGACACCGTCACGCCCGAGAGACTTAAGCGCTGCCCAGACATCGACACCGCGCGCTCGTCGCGATAATTCCGGGGTGTAGTCGGCGGGGTTTCGTTGGTCGTTCTCGGCCGGGAGGTACGCCGCCGAAATCGACATAGCCGCGCGCAGCGCAGCGCTATCCCGAACGAAAGCTACCCCTGAGTCGTACGGTACGTTCAACCATTTGTGCGCATCGGTAGCCCACGAATCGGCCTGCTCAAGGCCTGCCACGAGATGACGGCGATTGGCAGAGGCCTTCAGCCAAAGGCCGAACGCACCGTCAACATGGACCCAAACGTTGCGCCCGGCCGTGCGTTCACAGATGGCGGCAATCGGGTCTGAGGCGCCGGTGTTGACGTTACCGACTTGGGTGCAGACGATGGTCGGGCCATCGATCGCGGGCAGTGCGTCAAGCTGCATCGCCCCCGTGTCGTCCGTCGGAACCGCGACAACGCGGCTGCGACCGAGGCCGAGCATACCCAGCGATTTGGTTACCGACGGGTGGGTTTCGGTACCGGTGATAACGGTGATCGCTGGTGCGCCGAATAGACCGTCGGCTTCAACGTCCCAGCCTGCGGTTTTCAGCACCGCGTGGCGTGCCGCCGCCAAAGCGGCGAAGTTCGCAACGGTAGCGCCCGTGATAAAACTCCCACCGCAGTCCGACGGCAGATCAAAGAGATCGATCAGCCAGCTGAGCGCGACCTGTTCCAGTGTCGACATCACCGGCGTCGTAATCGTGCCGACGTTTTGATCCCAGGCGGTCGAGAGCCAATTCGTCGCGACAGTAATCGGTAGCGCACCACCGATAACGAATCCGAAGAAGCGCGGACCTGCCATCGCCATCGAACCGGGTGAGCCGATGCGGTCGAGTTGCTCGAGAATGGCGTGGTCGTCGCACCCGTGCGCAGGCAGCGATTCAATGAATTCGGCGACGGTCCGGACGGCCGCTGGATCGGGCCGGACCGGTCGCTCAGCGACAGCGTCGAGGTAGGCGCACGCCTTGTACGCGGCGGTTTCGAGCAGCGAACGATTCATTAACTTATTCCCCCGTGGTCATCGCTAGTCTGCCGGTCAGGCGCGGGGGAAGCCAGCGTGTTGCGCGACTTAGGGGTCTAGGCGGGCGAGCGCGTCGTTGGCTATACCGTTGCGACGCTAATCGTCGATGACCAACACCAATATATGTTTTGGTTATAGGTATTGCGACGCCTAACGCAGAAACGCACTTACGAGAGCCGCCAGCGATGGATTTTCCCGACCCAGTCCAGCAGCTTCTCCGGGGCGTTGGCGCGTTTCCACACCCCGGCGACAAATTTGTTCGCCTCGGCCATCGTCGGGTAAATGTGAATCGTACCGAGAATTTTGTTCAGTCCGAGGCCGTGTTTCATCGCGAGTACGTACTCGGCGATGATGTCACCCGCTTTGTAACCGACGATCGTCACACCGAGGATCTTGTCCTTACCCGGCACGGTGAGCACCTTTACGAATCCCTCGGTAGCATGATCGGCGATCGCTCGGTCTAGATCGTCAAGATCGTAACGATGGACGTCATAGGCGATCCCTTGATCACGGGCTTCCTGTTCGCTTAAGCCAACCCGCGCGATTTCCGGGTCAGTGAACGTCGCCCATGGAATAACGCTGTAGTCCGCGGCGAATTTTCTCACAAAGCCGAATAACGAATTGACCGCAGCGAACCAGGCTTGGTGCGCGGCCGTATGAGTAAACTGGTATGGCCCGGTAACATCGCCTACCGCGTAGATGTTCGGGAAGCGAGTCTGCAAAAACTCGTTCACGTCGAGCGTACCGTTGCGGCGAGTCTCTAGCTCGAGTGCGTCGAAGCCATACCCTTTGCTGCGCGGCTTGCGGCCAACCGCCATCAATACGACATCGAAGTCGAGTTGCTCCGCAGTCCCGTCCTCGGCTTCAACCGCCGCATATTGCCGATCGCCGTCACGGACGAAGCCGGTCGTTTTGAAGCGTGTCTTGATGGCGATCCCATCGCGACGAAAGACGTCCTCTAGCAAGGCCGATACCTCTTCGTCCTCACGCGGCACCAACCGTCCCGCCATATCCGTGATGGCGACCTCGGAGCCGAGTCGACGAAACGCCTGGGCGAGTTCGCAGCCAATCGGTCCGCCACCGACGACCAGCAGACGCTTCGGCAGCGACTTCAATTCCCAGACCGTATCGGACGTGACGTAATCGATATCGTTGAGCCCTGGAATCGGCGGGACAAACGGCTCCGCGCCGGTGGCAAGAACAATGCTACGCGTCGTTAGCGTTTGACCATTCACCGTCACCGACCACGGCGAGGTGACCTCGGCGGCGCCCTGAATGACCTCTACGCCGAGGCCTTCGTAACGCTCTACGGAGTCATGCGGCTCGATCGCTTTGATCGTCGAGCGCACGTGATTCATCGCCTTTTCGAAATCGACATCGACCGGTCCTTCGATACCGAGACCGAAATGGTCAGCGTGGAGGATTTCGTGGCGCGCTTTAGCCGCCCGAATAAGCGCCTTACTCGGCACGCAGCCGGTGTTAAGGCAGTCGCCGCCCATCGCACCTTTTTCGATTAAGGTGGTTTTTGCCTTCACGGTAGCGCCAATGAGCGATGTCACGAGTCCGCCGGAACCGGCACCGATAACGATGACGTTTCGATCGAAAGTCGAGGGCTTTTGCGCGGCCCAAGGCGCGTAAGCTTTGTTTGCCGCGAGGCGGCGGCGGACACCGCCGACCACGAAATTCATGAACGCTCGCGCTATGAACGGCAGTAAGGCCAACAACGCGAAGGCAACGATAATGCTCGGTTTCAAAATGCCACTGACCGACAGCGAATCGATCTGCCCTATTTCGGCGCCCGCGTTCACGTAGACAGAGGTTCCGGCCAACATTCCGAGTTGACTGGCGATGTAGAAAGCTGGCGTCGATAACTTTGTGAGACCCATCGCGAGGTTGATAACGAAGAACGGAATTACCGGTATCAATCGTAGGCTAAAGAGATAGAACGCCCCGTCTTTGTCGATACCGTCGTTGATTCGCTGCAAGTAGTTGCCAAATTTATTTTCGACCCAGTCACGGAGCAGCAGGCGCGACGATAAAAACGCCAGCGTTGCACCGATTGTCGATGCGAAGCTCGCCAGCACAAGACCGGTCTTAAGACCGAACACGGCTCCAGCAATCAGTGTCATTAATGCGGCGCCCGGTATCGACAACGCCGTAACGGCGACGTAGACGACAAAGTAGACCGCCAATGTCGTTGTAGGCTGTTCCGCGTACAGCGCTTGGTACGTCGCGGGTTGTAAATACTCGGCGCCGCCGAGCTGATAAAACGCCACCAGGGCGGCGACGATAATGGCGACAATGACTAGTTTTTTCATGTTCGGCCCCAAGGCGGTGACGCGTTTGTTTACCAACGTACCGCTATAGACCTAGCGGTTACGGTAAACATTACAGCAGGGGAGCCGAAGGCGTACTATCGCGCGGCGTCGTGTTGCAGTAAGTCCTGCAGAGTTTGCGGTGGTTTGGAGGCCGTCCGGGTTGCCTCGCTGACGTGCACCGGTCGCGCAGCGCGATCAAACCAAATCCGTTCCTGACCGGTTCGGGGGCGTCGCGCAATGAGCCACAACACGGTATCGACGCCCTCGCGGGTCGAGCGCAACAACGGGCCCAATATTCGCCTGAATGTCGGTAGCGACGTGGCTACGCCAGGTGTATCGGCCCAACCGGGGTGGGCGACCAGAAACACGATGCCGTTGTCGCGGTGCCGCTCGCGCCACAAATCGGTGAGCACGACTTGGGCACGCTTGTGCAGTGCGTACTGGCGATCGCCGTTAAAGTCTGCGGCTGTTGTCGCGTTTAACGCCTCCGGCAGCAGCGGTACGTTGTACATGCCACCCGATGACATCGAAACGACGAGGCTACCGGATTGCAGCACTCCGTTGGCGATTAAGGCTTCTGTTAATACGTAGTGGCCAAGTAAGTTGGTTGCGTACGCTTGCTCGAAGCCTTCGTCCGTTAGTGCGTGTTCGGTGGGCAGGATGCCTACGTTGTTGACCAAGACATCGATTTTTCGTCCGGCCAGCCGATCCGCTAACGCTCGTAGTGCGGCCATGTTGGCGCAATCGACACGTTCGAGCACAACCTCGCCACGGCCGCTCGTCGCCGTTGCAGCGAAGGCCTCCAGTTTGTCGCGGGAACGAGCAACGGCGATAACATCGGCGCCGCCGATTGCGCCGGCACGGGCAATTTCGGCACCGAGCCCGCCCGATGCGCCCGTCACTAACCACGTCTGGTCGCGGGCATCGAGCTTGAGCGGCTCGAACCCGAATCGTCGCACCCAGTAACCGATACGCGAAAAGCTCGGCAACTGGCGCAAGAAGAATGCGATGATAAGTTGTAGTGCTTTCATCGTTGCGCTTTGGCCTCCAGCCGATACGCATGCAACAGCGGCTCTGTATACCCGTTTGGTTGCTCGCTGCCGAGAAAGACCAGGTCGCAGGCCGCACGAAAGGCAACACTGCTGTCAAAGTCCGGTGCCATCGGTTGGTAACCAGGGTCGCCGGCGTTTTGTGAATCGACAACCGCGGCCATCCGCTTAAGCGTCGCTAGGACTTGGTCGCGGTTGCAGACGCCATGGCGCAACCAATTGGCGATGTGTTGGCTTGAGATTCGCAGCGTTGCCCGGTCCTCCATTAAGCCAACGTCATTGATGTCCGGCACTTTCGAACAGCCCACACCTTGATTGATCCAGCGGACGACGTAACCGAGTAGGCCTTGTGCGTTATTATCGAGCTCCGCTTGAATAGCGGCGTCGTCCCACCCAGGGGCAGAATCGGCCAAAGGTACCGTCAATATGTCATCGAGCGCGGCCAGCTCGCGGCGCTTCAGATCGCCGTGGCGCGCGAATACATCGATGTCGTGGTAATGCATGGCGTGCAGTGTCGCGGCATTGGGTGACGGCACCCAGGCGCAATTGGCGCCTGCTTCAGGATGGCCGGTTTTCTTCGCCATCATGTCCGCCATCAAATCGGGCGCGGCCCACATGCCCTTGCCGATTTGTGCGCGCCCCGAGAAACCGCAGGCCAGCCCGATATCGACGTTCCAGCGCTCGTAGGCATCGATCCATGGCTCATCCTTGATCGCGTTCTTACGGAGCATCGGGCCAGCCACCATGCTCGTGTGAATTTCGTCGCCAGTACGATCGAGAAAGCCCGTGTTAATGAACACCACGCGCGCGGCCGCCTCGCGGATACACGCTTTGAGGTTCACGGTGGTACGGCGTTCCTCATCCATGATGCCGATTTTCAGCGTGTGCCTGCGAAGGCCTAATAGGTCCTCGATGGCATCGAACAGATCGTTGGCGTAAGCCACTTCCTCTGGCCCATGCATCTTTGGCTTGACGATATAGACACTGCCGGTTCGCGAGTTGCGAAAATGACCGAGTCCTAACAGATCGTGCATGGCGATCAACGAGGTCATGACCCCGTCGAGAATACCCTCGTAAATATCGTTACCGTCGGCATCGCGGATCGCTGGGTTACGCATCAAGTGACCGACGTTACGAACAAACAACAGACTCCGCCCAGGTAACGTCAGCTCGGAACCGTCTGCGGCCGTGTAGTGCCGGTCCGCTTCGAGCCGGCGGGTTATCGTCCGACCGCCTTTGTCAAACGAGGCTTCTAACGTGCCGCGCATCAAGCCGAGCCAATTGCGATAGACAACGGTCTTGTCCTCGGCGTCGACCGCCGCGACCGAGTCCTCGCAATCCTGGATTGTCGTTACCGCCGCTTCCATGACGAGGTCGGCGACGCCGGCGGGATCGTTCTTACCGATGGCCGATTCGCGGTCGATGATGATATCGACATGCAGTCCGTTGTTGCGCAGCAGGATCGATACCGGCGTGCTGGCGTCGCCAGAGAAGCCAGCAAACTGCCCGCGCGCTGCCAATTCAACCGTCCGACCGTCCGCCAGTTCGGCGGTCAGTCCGTTAGCCACTATTCGGTAATGCGTGACTTCGTTATGGCTGGCGCCGATGAGCGGGAAGCACCGATCCAGGAAGGCGCGCGCATAGGCGATAACCCGGTCGCCACGAATCGGGTTGTACCCGCCGGCGCGCTCGGCGCCATTGTCTTCGCCAATGACGTCGGTGCCGTACAGCGCGTCGTACAGCGACCCCCAGCGGGCGTTTGTCGCATTCAGTGCGAAGCGTGCGTTCATGATCGGCACGACCAGTTGAGGCCCTGCTTGGGCGCTTATCTCGGTATCGACGTCCGACGTCGTAATCTCGAAATCGCGGCAAGGCGGCGCGAGATAACCGATCTCGGTCAAAAATTCCCGATAGCTGGCGTGATTCGCGTTCGGATCACCGTGCTCGCCGATCCACCCATCGATCTCGTCTTGTAGCTCGTCGCGACGAGCCAGCAAACGCGCGTTGATCGGTGTCAGGTGGGCGACCAGCTCACTGAAGCCGCGCCAAAAATTCTCCGCGGAGAGCGGCAGGCCATCGAGGGCCTCTGTTTCGACGAAGGTTGCCAGGGTCTCGTCGACGGCAAGGCCGGCGCGATCGACGTATCGAGTCATTGCTGTGTCCTTTGGGTCATTGCTCACGCAGATGCGCAGCCGGCCCGCAGTGTACCGGCAGCGCAGCTATTGAGAAAATTTATGATGCGAATTTCGATCATTCACTGCATGAATTATCAGGGAGTGGATGCCAGCGGCTCTATGACGCTCTCGCTGGCAATGTGCCGCAGCAGTCCGCGGAACCAACGGTGGCCCGGGTCGGCGTGCGCGAGCGGGCTCCAGGCCATCGTTAACTCCATCTCTGGAATCGGGAACGGTGGCGGCAAGAGGCGAACTCGGCGCCGGTGTTCGTACTCGCGGGCTGCTCGCAGTGGGACAGTGGCGATCAAGTCTTGTTGTTCCGCGTGCTGAATCGCCGCCGGGTAGTGGCGCGTAAATACGGCGATATTGCGTTTTTTACCAATCCGCGCGAGCGCTTCGTCGACCCACCCCAAGCGCTGCACATCGGCCGGATCGATGCCGACGCCAATGCCCATGCCGGTTTTCGATACCCAGACGTGGCGGGCATTTAGGTAGGTATCGAGATCGAACGCGTCGGGTAGCGGGCGGTCCGCCGCGACGATGCAAGCGAAGGCGTCGCGCCACAGCACGGCGCTGTGAAACGACGCTGGAAGATCGTCAAAGCGATTGATGACCAGGTCGAGTTTGCCTTGCTCAACATCGCGAAAAACGACGTCGCTCGGCGTCAAAATGTCGACCGTTATCAACGGCGCATCGTGGCGCAGTCGCTTCAGGAACGCCGGCAATAGCGTCGTCTCCGCGTAATCACTGGCCATAATCCGAAAAACGCGGTCGCTGGTTGTAGCTTGGAACGAACCGACCGGCCGAACAACCGACTCGCAGCCCGCCAGCACATCGCGTAACGGCGCTCGCAGCGCCTGGGCGCGGGCCGTTGGCGTCATGCCATCGCTCGTGCGGACCAAGAGCGGATCGTCAAAGGTTTCGCGGAGCCGTTTTAGTCCATTGCTCATGGCCGGTTGGCTAATCCCCAGGCGCTGTGCAGCTCGGGTGACGTTGCTCTCATCGAGCAGCACGTCAAGGTAAACGAGAAGGTTCAGGTCGATGCGTTCAAGCGGATGCGGCATATAAATACTGTGAATGCTGATTATTTGAACTATTTCGTCGATTTATTTAGCGACTTTGCCGACACTCGGCGCATCTTTCAACAGGACGGAGAGTCCCCGTGCACACCGGCAATTACGACCGCAACATCGAAATCGAGGCACTACGTCGCGATTGGGCTGAAAACCCGCGTTGGGCCACTGTCGAGCGCAACTACCAACCCGAAGACGTCATTCGTCTGCGTGGCTCGATCAAGCGTGAGAACACGCTCGCGCGCCGCGGTGCTGAGAAGCTATGGGCGCTCGTCAATGGCGAGGCGGCCGATAAGTTCGGCAAGGACTACGTGAACTGCCTCGGTGCGCTGACTGGCGGCCAAGCTGTACAACAGGTGAAGGCAGGGATCCAAGCGATCTATCTGTCCGGGTGGCAGGTCGCCGCCGATAACAACAGTGCCTACTCAATGTACCCCGACCAGTCCTTGTATCCGGTCGACTCGGTGCCGAAGGTGATCGAGCGCATCAATAACGCTTTTGCGCGGGCCGACCAGATCCAATGGCAAAAAGGCATCGCGCCAGGCGACGAAGGTTACATCGATTACTTTGCGCCGGTGGTCGCCGACGCCGAAGCGGGCTTCGGCGGTGTGCTGAACGCTTATGAGCTCATGCGGGCCATGATCGCCGCCGGTGCCGCCGGCGTGCACTTCGAAGATCAGCTTGCGTCGGTCAAAAAGTGCGGCCATATGGGCGGCAAAGTCTTAGTTCCGACCAAAGAAGCCGTTCAGAAGCTTTGCGCTGCCCGTCTCGCGGCTGATGTCGCTGATGTTCCGACCATCGTCTTGGCGCGTACCGACGCTAATGCGGCCGATCTTATTACTAGCGATGCGGATGAGTACGACGCCCCGTTTATCGTCGGCGAGCGTTCGCCGGAAGGTTTCTTCCGTACCCGCGCCGGTATCGATCAAGCAATTTCTCGCGGACTCGCTTACGCGCCGTACGCCGATTTGTTGTGGTGCGAAACGGCGACGCCAGATCTCGATGAGGCCCGTAAATTCGCCGAAGCGATACGCGCTCAATACCCCGATCAGCTGCTGGCGTACAACTGTTCGCCGTCGTTCAATTGGAAGAAGAATCTTGACGACGCGACGATCGCTAAATTCCAACGCGAACTCGGTGCGATGGGCTACAAGTATCAGTTCATTACTTTAGCGGGTGTTCACAACATGTGGAATGGGATGTTCAACCTTGCGTACGACTATGCGCGCGAAGACATGTCAGCCTACGTTCGTTTACAAGAGCAGGAGTTCGCGGATGCTGATAAGGGCTACACATTCGTTGCCCACCAACAAGAAGTCGGTACCGGTTATTTTGATGACATGACGACGGTCATCCAAGGGGGGGAATCGTCGGTCACCGCATTAACCGGGTCGACCGAAGAGGAACAATTCAAGAAAACCGGTTAGGTTTTCCTAGTCGTCGGCCGCGGCTCGCCGGTAGGCGGGTCGCGGCTTTTTTATGCGCTTCGGGTCGCGAAATGGCCGTTCAGCGGCATCGTGATCGCGAGAGTGGCGTAAGCAAAACCGGCGAATACCGCGAACTGCGGCGGCAGGGCAAGCGCCCAAATCGTCGAGACCGCGGAGGTGGCCGCCATAATGGCCCAGCCGCGGGCCTCGACGCGGGCAACCGACGATTGTTCTTTCTTCGCCGTCCGTCGGAATAAAACGAGCAGGCATAGCGATGTCACGCCGAAGCCAATACCGTACATGACGAACAAGTCGATCATTTGCGTTGCATTGAAATCGATCGGTGGTGGCTGCAACCAACCACGCGACAAGTAGAATAAGAACGCCAGCGCCATGATCTTTAGCGGGTAGACGAACACCAACACGACGAACATTAGTAGCAGCGTGATGACAGTGGAGACCGCATCGTGTTGCTCCGTTAACTCTGACCAGCGTCGGTGCGACCACCAGACGTACATGATCAATGCGAAACTTGCGGCGAATGCGGGGATGCCCTTTAGCGCGATGATCAGCTCATCGTAGCTGCCCGGGATGTCATCGACCGAGATCACCAACATCGTGATTGCGAACGCGAAAGCTGCATCGATAAAAATATCGAGCCGAGACAATGTCGGGTCGCGCTTATTGCTGCTCGTTGAATGGTCGGGTTCGCTCACTGGTGTATCACTTTCGGCCGCTACTTTTCCTCTCGACCTTCGCGTTTGACGCGTCGCCCGACTCGCGCTGGCTTTGTTCGCAGCGATCGCTTACCGCGCAAGACATCGAGTACCTCTGCTACCCGAGCCGCTATCGTAGCATCGCGTTTCGCCGAGCTGACGCGGTAAGCTAGACCACGCTGCATGCCCGCGGTTTGTTCCTGCCAAAGCGCCTTGGCGACGACATCGTTGTCGAGCGCCTGCGCCAGTGCTTTCGGTACATCGACCGCCTGCGGATCACTGAGGCTAAAGCGAACGTTAACTTCATCGGCAACGCCCAGTCCGTGCCGCTTAAGAAAAGCTTTCGATAACAGGATGTACCAGCGGCCACGAACGGGGGTAAGCCCCGCGTCGATGGGCTCGTCATTAATCTCGCCGCGCATTCGTGAACGTGGTCGCGCGCTAAGGTCCAGTTCAGTGGCGAGAGCGTCGGGCAAGAAAACCACCGTGTACCGGTATCGGCTTGACCCGACGTCGTGCGATTCGATGGGGCCGTTAAATTCGTGGTCAAAATACAGGGACAAGCCGGTCTTCCCGCACGTCGGTCGGCCGAGCGTAGCGCAGAAATAACCTGTCGTCGCGTTTGGTTGTCGTGCGCCCGCCCAGCACGCACAATCGCTGTAGGCAAGCGATCCGGTGTTAAGACAATGACGCGTTTCATGATGGCGATAGCGATGGTATGGATGGCGGGCTCGGTTGCGACCGATGCACTAGCGACGCCCGAGGAAGACTACGCCCAGTATTGCGCGCTGTGTCATGGCGAAGATCGACGCGGCTACGCCAACGATAACGCGCCCTCGCTGGTGACGAGCACGTTGTTCGCCGCCGGGCTACGGGTGCCGGTTGGTGCGATCTCGTACGGTCGGCCGGGCACTCCAATGGGTCCGTACCTCGACGAGGTCGGTGGACCGATGAGCGAGTGGCAAATAAACGCGCTCGCCCGTTGGTTGTCCGAGTCGGCGGGCATTGAACCGCAGCGTCGCCGAACCGCCGACTTAGCACCGATTCGTGGCGATGCGGCGGCGGGGCAGTTGCTGTACGACGCGCATTGTGCCGAATGCCATGGCGCTAACGGCGAGGGTGGTGAAGGGACGGCACTCGGTAACCCGACCATGCTTGCGACAACCCCCGATCTTTTTTTGAAGGCGGCGATCACCGACGGGCGTGACGGCACGCCGATGCGTGCGTTCGGCGACGAGTTTAGCGAGGCGGATATCGACAACATCGTTACGTTCCTCCGGTCGCGAGCGAGTGGCTGGGATGTCACTGAGATGCAATTTGCGCGACCACCGACGCTAGACAATATGGTTTTGAACCCCGACGGTGAGCCACCGACTTTCAAACTCGATGATGACCGCTATGTTTCCGCTGACGATCTGCACGCCGCAATCGAGGCCGGTCACCGAATGATCTTGATCGACACGCGGGTTCCGTATTTTTGGGCGATGGCACATATCGCTGGGTCGGTGCCTGTGCCTTACTACAGCAGTCGCGATGAGATTATCGATGCGTTGCCGCAGGATGACACCTGGATCGTCGCCTATTGCGAGTGCCCGCGTGCCGCCGCCGATTCGGCCGTTAATCGACTGCGTCGTTTGGGTTACGAGAATACGGCGGTTCTATGGGAGGGTTACGCCGGCTGGGCGGCGCTGGGTTACCCAATCGCGGCAGGTTCCATCGACGACGTCGATGAGTGAGGCTAACCGCGGTTAGATCGCGGCGAGATCCCGCTCCTACATCTAGGTTTACCGCTAACGACAATCGAAGCTGTGGGAGCGCCGTCTCGGCGCGATGAATACAGCGTCGCAGTAATCCGCGGCTAAGTCGCGGCGAGACGCCGCTCCTACATCGAGGTTTACCGCTAACGACTAACGAAGCTGTGGGAGCGCCGTCTCGGCGCGATGAGTACAGCGTCGCGGTAATCCGCAGCTAAGTCGCGGCGAGACGCCGCTCCCACATCGGGCTTCACCGGCGCCGACAAAAGACGGGTTACTGCGACAGCCGATACAGCGCGTAGGCGCCTGCCGCGATAACGATGATTCCGACGATCGATACCCAGGACTCGTCATCAACATCGTGACGCATGCCATCGCCGAGGCCGACAGCCGGGTGGCGACCGAACGTTATCATCCTAAGCGTGACCCACCCGACGGCGTAGCAGACGATGTCGAAAACAAAGTCCTTAACGATGCTTAGGGCAAATCGAAACAACCGGCCAATGGCGGAATCAACGATGTCATCGGGCACGGCTTAGATTTGCGCTTGCGATTCGTACAGGCGCCGCATGTAGCTAATGGGTGCATCGGGTGTTTCGCACCAGCCCGTGAACTTCATTCCGTCGGGTGTCGTTATCAAGTGGGCCAATACGTGGTTGTCACCACCCATCGCTTTGCCCGCGCTAGCGAACGGCGAGCCGTCGACGTTGGTCGCATGCGCATTGAAGCGAATGTCCCAGCGCATTCGCAAAATCGTGATCGTCTGCGGGTCACCGTGGCCCAGGGTCTGAATATCGGTGAACGCCAGCCGTACTTTGTCATGAAAGCGAACATTGTGCTCCCAGTACTGCACGACCTCGTCCAAAGAGTAGAAGAAGTTCTCAAATTCTTCCGCTTTGTAGAACAGTGTTGCGCTGTGCTGCCAACAGGCGGCTAACGCCGCTGGATCGTTCGCCGCCCAAGCGCTCGCGTAGCGATCGAATAAGTCGGTGACGGCGCTAGCGGGTGCCATCATCGGAGTGGCCGGTCGCTGCGAATGACGCCGTTGGTGTCGGCGGCCACCCAGTCGCCCGGGTTGAAGGTAACGCCGCCGAAGCGGATCGGAATGTTGAGCTCTCCTAGGCCGCGTTTGTCGGTTTTGCGTGGGCTTGGGGCTAAGGCTTGCACGCCCAACTCCAGTTTCGCCAGCGCATCGACATCGCGGATCGCTCCCCAGATAACCAAGCCTACCCAACCGTTTTTGACAGCATTCGCTGCGATCATGTCGCCGAGTAATGCTTGGCGCGTTATGCCGCCGCCGTCGACAATCATTATACGCTGTTCGCCGGGCTCCGCCGCTTGCGCTTTGACTAGCGAGTTGTCCTCAAAACACCGGATCGTGATGATCTTGCCGGCGAACGCACGCCAGCCGCCGAACGTCCGCAGCGGCGTATCCAGTACGTCGACAGACGGGTAGGCATCGCAAATGTCCGGTGTGGAGATGGTCATGGAAGCTGACCCGACTTTATCACCAGCATTTTTTCGACCGACATATCGGCGATCGTATGGGGGATTCCGCCAACGCCGAGTCCTGACTGCTTTAAGCCGGCGAAAGGCATGCCATCTACACGGAACGCTGTGTGATCGTTCACCATGACGGCCGATGCATCGAGTTCGTTGTAAACCTGCAGCGCCGTTTCTAACGAGCCTGTAAAGACCGCGCCTTGAAACGCGAACGGCAAGGCGTTCGCTCGCTCGATGGCCACCGCGAGATCGTCGTACGGATAGACGGCGACCACGGGCCCAAAGATTTCGTTGGTTGATACTTTTGTATCGACCGGTGGGTCCCAAAGAACCGTGCACGGGTACAACGAGTCGCTGAGGGCTTGACCGCCAGCGAGTTGCTCGGCACCTGCCGCAACGGCGGCGGCGACCCAGTTGGCAACGCGCTCTGTTTCCGCGGGTCTGATCAGTGGGCCAACCTCAGTAGCGAGGTCCGTCGGATCACCGATACGTAACGCGCTAGCTTGTTTCGCCAATCGCTCGGCGAACTCGCGAGCGACAGCGCGCGCCGCGAAGACTCGCTGGACCGATACACAGACTTGGCCAGCGTGGTAGAAGCCACCTTTCAACGTCGCCGCTAGTGCGGCGTCTAGATCGGCGTCATCGGCGACGAATAACGGCGCAGCGCCGCCGTGTTCTAGCGCACAACGTGTGCCTGGACTTAACTTCGAGCGGAGCATCCAGCCGACACGCGCTGAACCTATGAAGCTAAAGAACGCGACTCGCGCATCGGTGACTAAGCGTTCCGCGTCGTCGAGTGTATTGGATAGCAACGCTTGGCAGCTGGCCCGCGGTATGCCGGCTTCGTGCATTATCGAGACGAAGGAGAAACACGATAACGGTGTGTCGTCGGCCGGTTTCACGATCACCGGGCAGCCAGCAGCGATCGCCGCGGCGACTTGGTGAACAATCAAGTTTAACGGGTGGTTAAACGCGCTAATCGCGACGACGATACCGATCGGTTCACGCCCGGTCACGGCAAGTCGACCATCGCCGGGCGCTGTTCCCGCGATCGGGATCCGTTTGCCTTGCTCCGTGCGGACCGTCTCGATGCAGAGTCGCAGCCCGTCGATCGCACGCAGCACTTCGACTTTTGAATCGACCAAAGGCTTGCCACCCTCGGCAGCGGCCGTGATAGCAAGTTCATCGGCACGCGCGGTCATTAACGCGATAGCGCGTTCGAACACAGTGACTTTCTCGGTCGCACTCAGCCAATTGCGCCGGTCACGGAACCAGGTCGTAGCTGACCGCAAAGCTTGTTCGTGCGTTTGCGCGCCCGCTGTGTCGATCGTCGCCAACCGTGCACCATCGTACGGTGCGGTCACATCGCGTCGACCGGCGGCTGGCGGTGCGTCGACAACCAAGGTTTCGACGTGTGGCAATTCACTCATGCGGCAGTGCCGACCAACTCGCCGAGGCGTTCTGTGAGCCGCAGGTTCTCGCGATAGTCGATAGGCACAACGACGAGACTAGGGCCGTCCTCGGTGAACGCGGTCTCAAGGGTTTGTGCCAAGTCGGCCGCTCGCCCAACGCGGTGTCCGGACCATCCGAATGCGTCGGCTAGTTGAAGCCAGTCGGGATTGGTGAACGCGAGATCGGTATGGCGGCCATGTTCGGCTTCTTGCTTCCATGAAATCAACCCGTAGCCGCCGTCTTCCCAGACCATGACGACAGGCTCGACACCTAATCGAGTTGCCGTTTCCATTTCTTGCACGTTCATCAAAAAGCCGCCATCACCGGCGATCGCCAGAATGCGCCGCTCGGGGTACAGCAGGCTAGCGGCGATAGCGCCGGGCAGCGCGAAACCCATTGAACAAAAGCCGTTCGGAATAAGACAGGTGTTCGGTTCATGGCAATGGTAATGGCGCGCGATCCACATCTTGTGCGCACCAACATCCGACAAGACGATGTCATTGGGGCCCATGACTTGGCGAGCATCGGCCAAGGCCTTCTGTGGCCGAATCAATCCCTCGGTCGTGTCGCCAGCGTGCGCAGCGAGTTCCGCTTGCATCTGGCTGCGAACGTCGTGTTGCTGGGCGAGATCGTAGTCCGGGACGCCCTGTTGATCGAAACGCTCATTCAACATCCACAATGTATGCGCTAAATCGCCGACCAGTTCGACGTCGGGGTGGTAGTGCTCGTCAATTTCGGCAGGCAGAAAGTCGGCGTGGATGATCGGTTTGTCACCGCTTGGGTTCCACAGCGAGGGGTGGTATTCGACCATGTCGAAGCCGAGTGTAATGACGAGATCGGCATCATCGATTGCCAGCGTCGGGATGTCTTTCGCACCAAGGCCGATTGTGTACAAGCAATACGGCGCGTCCATGTCGACGGCACCTTTCGCCATGAACGTCGACAAGACACCGATGCCAGTTTTTTCACACAACAAGCGCAGCTGCTTCGATGCGCGGCGGCGAATGCAGCTGTTGCCGGCGACAATCACAGGCCGTTTCGCAGCCGCGATTCTTGCAAACGCGCGGTCGGCAATCTTGTCGTCGATAACCGCTCGGCGGAAGCGCCGCGGCTCAAGCGGCGTCGCGCTTGATGAGTGTTTCGCAATGTCCTCGGGCAGCTCGACATGGACTGCACCCGGTTTTTCGCTGCGGGCTACGCGTACCGCCTTGCGAACGATCTCCGGGATCGTATCGGCGTTCAGGATCGTCGTCGCCCATTTCGTGACCGGTCGAAACATCTCGACGACGTCCATGATCTGGTGCGACTCCTTGTGCAAGCGCTTAGTCGAGCCTTGACCGGTCAACACGAGCATCGGCGCTCGGTCCATGTTGGAATCGGCGACGCCGGTGATCAAGTTCGTTGAGCCGGGACCTAGCGTGCCGAGGCAACCGGCGGTTTGGCCGGTTAAGCGCCCGTAGATCTCCGCCATAAACGCGGCGCCTTGTTCGTGCCGCGTTAACACGAAGCGGATTGAATCCGATTCCTGCAACGACAGCATGAAGTCGGCGTTTTCCTCGCCGGGCACACCAAATATCACCTCGACGCCTTCGGCTTCGAGGCACTGCACCATCAGATCAGACGCTTTCACGCGGCGCTCCTTGCTGCTCTTTCTAACGCTTATACACGCATCATGGGCGCTTCGCAGAGCTGACGCAGCTAGCGTCAATCAAATGACGAGTCGATCCATGAACTCATTCACTGCTGTGTCGGCTAATTCGTCCGCGTCTTTACACAATGCGAAGATAGCCTCAGCTCGTGCGGCGGGGAAGCGGGTTGCCAGATTGCGCTGGAACTTTGCCTCGAGCACTGGGATGCCCTCCGCGCGGCGGCGCCGGTGTCCGATGGGGTACTCGATTTCAATTTTGTCGGTATGCGAGCCGTCGTTGAAAAACACTTGTATGGCGTTCGCAATCGAGCGCTTATCCGGGTCATGGTATTCCCTGCTGTAGCGTTCATCTTCGGCGACGACCATTTTGGCGCGTAATTCGTCGATCAACGGGTTAGCCGCGTGGAAGTCATCCTCATAGTGCTCGGCGACCAGGTCGCCAAAGATCAGCGGTACGGCTGTCATGTACTGCAAGCAGTGATCGCGGTCGGCTGGATTATTGAGATCACCCTCTTTGGAGATAATGCGAATCGCAGACTCATGGGTCGTTAACTCGATCCGCTCGATATCGCTGAGGCGATCCCGAACCTCGGGGTGTAACCGTACCGCGGCCTCGCACGCTGTTTGCGAGTGGAACTCGGCCGGGAAACTGATCTTAAAGAGGACGTTTTCCATGACGTAGCTTCCGTACGGGCGTTGGAACTTGAACTCTCTGTCGACGGGTTCTTTGAGTTTCAGGTCTTTGTTTGTTTGCGAGAATGCAACGTCATAAAAGCCCCACTGCGGCGCGGTCAATACGCCAGGGATGCCCATCTCGCCACGCATTGAGATATCGGCCAGACGAACGGCGCGTGATGTCGCGTCGCCGGCCGCCCACGACTTGCGCGAGCCGGCGTTCGGCGCGTGCCGATAGGTTCTTAGTGCCGAGCCGTCGACCCACGCTTGCGAGAGCGCCGCCATCACTTGTTCGCGTGTTCCACCCAACATGGCGGTCGCAACGGCTGTTGACGCCACACGAACTAGCAAGACGTGGCATAGCCCAACGCGATTGAACGAATTCTCGAGCGCCAATACGCCTTGGATTTCGTGGGCCTTGATCATTGCCGTCATCACGTCGCGCATCGTTAGCGGTGTTTCACCGGCGGCGATTCGTTGCTGCGATAGGTAATCGGCCACGGCGAGAATGGCCCCAAGGTTGTCAGACGGGTGACCCCACTCGGCCGCTAACCACGTGTCATTGAAATCCAGCCAGCGAATAATACAGCCGATATCCCAAGCCGCCTTCACCGGATCGAGCCGTAACTGCGTGCCAGGAACGCGGGCGCCATTGGGCACGACGGTCCCTTCGACGATGGGGCCAAGATGCTTCGTGCACTCCGGAAAGCGCAGCGCGAGCAGGCCACAGCCCAATGTGTCCATTAGGCAGTTACGGGCTGTGTCATACGCTTCGTCAGAGTCGATCGCGTAGTCGAGGACATAGTCGGCGATATCCTGGATAACTTGGTCGTAGTCCGGACGGAGGTTGCTTTCAACAGTAGCGCTCATGGCGTTGCTTCCTTAATGCGGTGGTGTAGGCGGTCTAACGGTCGGCGATCGGCACGACTTTGCGAGGCGATGGACCGATGTATTCGGCGTTCGGGCGAATAATGCGGTTATTGGCACGTTGTTCGAAAACATGTGCCGCCCAACCGGTCGTCCGTGACATCACAAAAATCGGCGTGAACAGCTCGGTGGGGATTCCCATGAAGTGATAGGCCGAGGCATGAAAGAAGTCGGCGTTACAAAACAGCTTTTTCTCACGCCACATCACTTCCTCGACCTTCGCCGAGACCGGGTAGAGAACGGTATCGCCAACTTCTTGGCCAAGCTTCTCCGACCAACGCTTGATGATGGCGTTGCGTGGATCTGATTCGGTGTAGACGGCGTGCCCAAAGCCCATGATTTTCTCTTTCCGTGCCAACATGCCAAGGACTTCTTGCTCGGCTTCCTCGGGCGATGACCATTTTTCGATCATCGCCATCGCCGCCTCATTGGCACCGCCGTGCAGCGGCCCGCGTAGCGAACCGATGGCGCCTGCAATGCAACTGTGAAAGTCGGATAATGTCGAGGCACAGACGCGCGCCGTAAACGTCGATGCATTGAATTCATGTTCGGCATAAAGGATGAGCGACACGTGCATAACCCGCTCGTGCAGCTCGCTCGGCGCTTTGTCGTGCAACAATGTCAAAAAGTGTGCGCCGATTGAGTCTGCGCCGGTGTTGAGATCGACGCGAACACCATCGTTCGCGTAGCGGTACCAATAAACGACGATGCCGGGCAGAGTCGCGATCAATCGATCGGCGGCTGCTTGTTGCTCATCAAATGACTGTTCGGTTTCGAGGTTACCTAGGAACGAGACACCCGTTCGTAGGACGTCCATCGGGTGCGCCGATGCCGGAATACGCTCTAACACCTCCTTGAGCGCCGTCGGTAAATCGCGCAGGGTTGCGAGACGCGCCTTGTAATCGGCGAGTTCCGCTTTCGTTGGCAAATCACCGTTAAACAAAAGGTACGCCACTTCCTCGAAGTCGCAATTGTCAGCAAGGTCGTCGACTTCGTAGCCGTAATAGGTCAAACCGGAGTGACCCATAGCAACCGTGCAGATTGCTGATTGCCCGGCAACCTGGCCGCGAAGTCCGGCGCCCATTTTTTTCTCTGCCATTGTTTGCTCCTCTCTAGCTTGATTTGGAAGTCGAGCTGAATAACTCGTCGAGCTTGCGTTCGAAATCGTGGTAGTTCAGAAACTCGTACAGCTCGTTGCGTGTCTGCATGTCCGCGACGACGGATTCCTGCGTGCCGTCTTCCCGAATCGCCCGGTAGACTTTCAAGGCAGCCGCATTCATGGCGCGAAACGCCGATAGCGGGTACAGCGCCATACGAATGCCGACTGCCGCGAGCTCGGTTGTACTGTACAGCGGCGTCATCCCAAACTCGGTCAGGTTAGCGAGTACGGGTATCGATACGGTTTCGGTCACGGTTCGGTAATGCTCGATTTCCGTCATTGCCTCCGCGAAAATCATGTCGGCGCCAGCTTCTTGGTACGCGGCGATACGCTCTAGCATCGGCGCCATTCCCTCGACGGCCAACGCGTCGGTACGCGCCATGATGACGAAGTCTGGGTCAGTCTTCGCATCGACCGCTGCTTTGATGCGATCGACCATTTCCGCTTGTGAGACCAATTCTTTGTTTGGTCGGTGGCCGCAGCGCTTCTGGCCGACTTGGTCCTCAATATGCACCGCTGCGGCACCCGCGCGGGTGAATTCGCGGACGGTTCGAGCGATGTTGAACGCGCCGCCCCAACCGGTGTCGATATCGACCAGCAGTGGTGTTTCGACAGCGGCCGTGATGCGTTCGACATCCGCAACGACGTCGTTCATCGAGGTCATGCCGAGATCTGGCAATCCATGCGAGGCGTTCGCGACACCGGCACCGGATACGTAGATGGCCCGGTAGCCGACTTCGCTCGCCATCAACGCCGTGTAGGCGTTTATTGTGCCGACGATTTGCAGCGGCGTCTCCAGCTCGAGGGCGGCACGAAATCGCCCGCCTGCACTCAGCTTGCTCATAGTTGCGACTCACGTTGTGTCTGTGGAAGGTGGCTCGGCCGCGATTGTGTCGCGGGCCGCGCGGATGTGACGACGCATCAGCAGCTCGGCTAACTCGCCGTCGCGGTCTTTCAGCGCTTCTAATACACGGCGGTGCTCAGCAAGTGCCCGGTTGGGTCGGCCAAAGCGGTTCGAGAATTTCGTCCGGTATAAACGCATCAGTTGGTAGTGATCGACGCACAGCGTGTCGTAGAGCAGCGCGTTACCGCTCGCCTTAGCAATGCGAAAGTGAAAATCTAAGTCGCCTTGCTGGCGAAAATACTCGCGGCCATGCCGGCGCTCGATTTCGGCCGCGTGCGTGTCCAGTAAGCGCTCGAGCTCACCGAGCTCGGCAGCCGAAATGCGTTCGGCGGCTAGCCGGGCAGTTTGTCCTTCCAGCGCTTCGCGCAATTCATAAAGCGCCAACAGCTGCTCGTGCGACAAGGACACTACCCGCGCGCCGGCATTCGGCGTTGCGACCACCAAGCGCCGCGATTCGAGCCGCCGTAGCGCATCCCGGAGCGGGCCTCGCGACGTACCGAAACGGCGCGCAAGGTCCGGCTCACGCAGTTTTTCGCCGGGCGATAAGTCGCCCTCGACAATAGCGGCGGTCAAATCGGCCAAGATCCGATCGGCAAGCGTCGTTGTAGAAGCGGGAGAGTTTGGTCGGGAGGCGGCCATTTTGTTAACAATTATCGCCTGAATCCGTTTATTATAACGCTATAGCCAAATTTCGGCTATATATTGTCAACAATAATTGAGATCCGGTCTGCGTGGTGTTGGCGGCTGATCATCCCCAGCGAGCAATCAACGCGGCTCAGCAAGCTTGTGTCTAAATCGCCGTAGCTCCACGCAGCGCAATTGCGTTACGTTAGGCGCCCAAGCTGTCGCGCCGTCGGCGCGACGGCGACCGTTCTCAAAGAATAAGACCAGGACGCTGCATGAAAATCGGAGTACCGAGAGAAACGTTTGCCGGTGAGGCCCGCGTGGCCACAACGCCGAGCGTTGCGGCAGAGCTGATCAAGCTTGGCTACGAAATCATCGTCGAGAAAAAAGCCGGCGAGGCGGCGAGCTTCGCCGACAACGACTACCGTGATGCGGGTTGCGAAATCGGTCGGTCGGCGAAATCGGTCTATGACGCCGCCGATATCGTTTTGAAAGTTCGGGCACCGAGCGCGGCTGAGCTAAAGAAACTTCGCGATGAGCAAACGCTCGTTGCATTTATTTGGCCAGCCCAAAACGAAGCGCTACTCAGCGAATTCAACGATAAACGAATGACAGTGCTCGCGATGGATAGCGTGCCACGTATTTCGCGCGCCCAGAAAATGGATGCACTGAGCTCGATGGCCAACATCGGCGGCTATCGCGCCATCATCGAAGCCGCTCAACACTTTGGTCGCTTTTTTACCGGCCAGATCACGGCGGCCGGTAAGATCCCGCCCGCCAAAGTACTCGTTATCGGCGCTGGCGTTGCCGGCTTAGCAGCGATCGGTACGGCACGAAACATGGGTGCGATTGTCCGTGCTTTCGATACTCGCCCCGAGGTCAAGGAGCAGGTCGAGTCGATGGATGCCGAGTTCCTCGAGCTCGATTTCGAGGAAGAGGAGGACGGCAGCGGCGAGGGCGGCTACGCGAAAGTGATGAGCAAAGCGTTCATCGAGGCAGAGATGGCGCTTTTCGCCGAGCAAGCCCGCGATGTCGACATCATCGTTACCACGGCGCTTATCCCGGGCAAGCCGGCGCCGACATTGATCACGACCGAGATGGTCAAATCGATGCGTGCCGGCAGTGTCATCGTCGACCTTGCCGCAGAGCAAGGCGGCAACTGCGAACTCACCGAAAAAGATACCGTGGTTGTCGAGCACGATGTTTCGATCGTTGGCTACACCGACTTGCCCAGTCGTCTTGCAACGCAGTCGAGCCAGCTTTACGGCACGAACCTGCGACATCTCTTAACGGATATGACGCCCGAGAAAGACGGGCAACTGGTCGTCAACATGGACGACGAGGTCGTGCGCGGTGCAACGGTTTGTACCGGCGGCGAGATCACCTGGCCGCCACCGCCGCCGAAGCTCTCGGCGGCACCGCAGGCAAAACCAGCGCCGGCGCCGCAACCGGCCGTTACCGAACCCGACAAGCCGTCGCCGTTCGGCCCGATTGTGGCCGTCGTCGTCGGCGCTTTGGCCTTGCTCGGGCTTGGGTCGGTCGCGCCGCCGTCGTTCATGGCCCATTTCACCGTGTTCGTCCTCGCCTGCTTTATCGGCTATATGGTGATCTGGAATGTCACGCCGGCGCTGCACACCCCGTTGATGAGTGTGACCAATGCAATTTCAAGCATCATTATCATCGGTGCGTTGCTGCAAGTCTCTTCGCCGCGTGGATTCATCGTGTTCCTGGCCGGAATAACGGTGTTGATAACCGCGATCAATATCGTCGGGGGGTTCGCCGTAACCCGCCGTATGCTCGACATGTTTAGGAAGTAGGTCGATGAGCCAAGGTGTAATAACGGTCTGCTACATCGCAGCCACGATTCTGTTCATTCTTGCGCTGGGCGGCCTGTCGAATCAGGAAACGGCACGACGCGGCAATCTGTACGGCATGGCCGGTATGGCGATCGCTGTGTTCGCGACGATTTTTGGTGTCGTTACGGACAACTTCGTCTGGTTGGTGCTGATGCTCCTCGCTGGCGGTTGGATCGGTCTCACGCTAGCGCGTCGCGTGCAGATGACCGAGATGCCGGAGCTTGTTGCCATTCTTCACAGTCTGGTCGGTATGGCCGCCGTGTTTGTCGGCTACGCCAGTTTCCTCGATCCCAATGCATCGTTCGAAGGCATTGAGAAAACGATTCACGATATCGAGATTTACGTCGGTATCTTGATCGGTGCCGTGACGTTTTCCGGGTCGGTTGTCGCTTTTGGCAAGCTGTCCGGGCGTATTGGCGGTTCGCCGCTGCTATTACCGGCGCGACATTGGTTGAACCTTGGGCTGCTCATTTTGGCGATCCTCGTCGGTCGTTCATTCGTTGACGGGGCGGCCGAGGGTGCCGGCACCTGGTCGCTCATCTTCATGACGTTGCTGGCGCTTGCTTTCGGCGTGCATATGGTTATGGCGATCGGCGGCGCCGATATGCCGGTTGTCGTTTCGATGCTGAACAGCTATTCGGGTTGGGCAGCCTCGGCCACCGGCTTCATGTTGGCCAACGATTTGTTGATCGTGACTGGGGCGCTAGTGGGCTCGAGTGGTGCGATTTTGTCATACATCATGTGCCGCGCGATGAACCGACAATTTCTCGCCGTTATCGCCGGTGGCTTCGGGACCGGCAGTGGCACAAGTTCGTCAGGCGCGGCGGAGGTAGACGGCGAAATTGTCGCAATTGAGGCGGCGGAAACAGCCGACCTACTAACGTCGGCGAAACAGGTCATGATCATTCCAGGTTACGGAATGGCAGTCGCTCAGGCACAGCACACCGTTTACGAAATCACGAAGCGACTTCGCGACAAAGGGGTCAGTGTGCGGTTTGGCATTCATCCAGTGGCGGGTCGCATGCCTGGCCACATGAACGTGTTGCTTGCCGAAGCGCGTGTACCTTACGACATCGTATTCGAGATGGATGAAATCAACGAGGACTTTCCGGACGTCGATGTCTCGGTTGTCATTGGCGCGAATGACATCGTTAATCCGTCAGCTCAAGAGGTACCCGATAGTCCGATCGCCGGTATGCCGGTCCTTGAAGTATGGAAAGGCGCGACGACTATCGTCCTGAAACGGTCGATGGCGACCGGTTATGCCGGCGTGCAAAACCCGCTGTTCTTCAAGGACAACACACGGATGTTGTTTGGTGACGCCAAAGAGTCGCTCGATGCGGTGCTGAAATCGATTTGATAGGCGAGCGTTCGCAGCGACGAATTGCATTGAGTAGAGCGGCATGACGCGACAAGCAGAGCGGCGTGCGCTGCGCGATGTGTTCGGTTGCTTTGCAACCGGCGTGTGCGTCATTACGACGACGAGTGCTGCTGGTGAGCCAGTCGGTATGACGGTCAACAGCTTTAACAGTGTGTCTTTGGCACCACCGCTCGTCTCGTGGTGCATTGGCCACGAGTCGTCCTGTTTTGAGCACTTCGATAGCGCTCGTCCGTTCAATATCCATATTTTGGCGCGCGACCAGGAGCCTCTATCGCGAGCCTTCGCTGAACGGGGCGGTCAGCCCTTTCGTGCTGTTAGCTGGCAGCAGGATGCCTCTGGCACGCCGTTACTCAACGATTGTCCGGTCCGTCTTTACTGCGTACCGCATGAACGCATAGAGGCCGGCGATCATGTGCTTATCATCGGCGCGGTTAACGGTTTCGAGATCGCCGATCAGCAGCCACTCGTGTTTTATCGGGGCGCTTACACCGGCTAGCACTTGCGTGGCCGCTCGATTGTTGCCGACAATGGCCGCATGAAAAAACGCACCGGCAAGAAAATCGGCACGCCGAATGCACTGCTAGCGGCCGTACGCACGCCGGCGTTGCGCCAGCGCGTTGTTGCCGATAAAACACGTTACCGGCGTAAAGGCAAGAACGCGCAACGCTGGCGACGTGACGTCGATCAGTAAACCGCGACGTTAGTATTCGTAGATTTCGAGAATCTCGCCGCGCAGCGTGTAACTCGCTTCGCCTACGTTGCTGCGATGCGTTTCCGTGATCATCGTTCCGGTTACCCAGAACGGTTCCCAAATCGACTCCAGTTCGACAGGTTCCTCGAACGTGACATAGACAATCTGGTTGGGCGGCGGTGGTGGCAAGTGAATGCAGGCGCCAAAGTACGGGACCAGCAAGAAGCTCGACACGGCGGAACCGTTGATGTCGAGCGGTACGACAAATCCGGGAATCTTGACGTTTTGATTGTTTAACTCGTCAACAACCCCGGAAGATGCAGCTTGATAGTCATCAAACAACCGCTGTACTTGATCCATAGGTTGGCTGTGATCAATAACAAACTCCGGTGTACCTTCCGGCAGGAGGTCCTCCCAGGCCAGCAAACGCGGTTCTTCTTCAGCGACCAGCGGCGTTGCCATGAGCAGCGCCACAAGAGCCAATCCCGATTGGATTGAAATTGTCTTCATACGCTTATAGACCTCGCCGGGCCCATCAGGTTCGGACCGTTAGTCCATCGGCTAACGAGTAACGGTACGCGCGCCATGCCGGTAGGGCGCCCAGTATAGCGGCCGCAGCGGCCACAACAATGACCACGGTCGTGTCGAACCATCCGGGCCCACCACCGGCCAAGTACAAGCCGAAGCGCTCGAGTATGAACGGGCGGGCGAACCACATTGCGCCATGGATAACGCCGACGCCAACAACACCGGCGATTAAAGCGAGAAGCCAAGCTTCGACGATCAACAGGGCGAACACAAGACCGGGTCCTGCACCCACCGCGCGTAGTACGGCCATCTCACGGCGGCGCTCGGCAAGGCTAGTAAGTAAAGTCGTGAGTAGGCCGATGAGCCCGCCTACGACAACGAACGCGCTGACCGCAAATAGCGCCGTTTCGGCGACACCGACTAGGCGCCATAACTCCTGCAACGCGACACCGGGAATAATGGCAAGCAGCGGCTCACCGGTGAATTCGTTCACCGCCCGCTGCAGCCCGAAAATTGCGATTCGCGACTCCATACCGACGACGAATGCGGTGATCGACGTCGGCTTTAAGGCGTCCTGCTCCGCGTCAGCGGCGACCACCGGTAGCCGGGCGGCCGGTGTGCGGGCCCACCCGTTATGAACCGCCTCGATACCGGCGAGCGAGACATGAACGGTGCGATCTACCGGTGTCCCCGTCCGTTGCAAGACGCCCGACACCGTGAACGGCAGTTCGGTGTGTTGCTGGAAACTGGTGGCCCCTAGCCCGTGCGAGACAACGATTGGGTCGCCGGTTGAGTAACCGAGAGCCGCTGCCACGTCGGCGCCGATCACGGCGTCTGTCACCCATTTAAACGGCGCGCCGTCGGCGAACGTAAGTGCTCGGTCGTCGGCGAAGCGGTAATGCTGAAAATAGGCATCCGTTGTACCCATTACCCGGAAGCCACGATGCGAATCGCCGAGTGAAATGGGAATTGTCCATGCGACATCGTCGCGCGCCGCGATGCGTTGGTAGTTATCAAAGCTGACGTTATTCGTCGGGTCGCCGATGCGAAACACGGAGTACAGCAACAGGTTCAATTGGCCACTGCGCGCGCCGACGATCAAATCGGCACCGGAAATTGTATTCGTAAAGCCACGCTTCGCTTCGGTTCGAACCTGTTCTACGCCAACAACCAACGCCACGCTGACCGCAATCGACAAAACCGTTAACGTCGCTGTTAGTCGTCGATTCGCGAGACTGCGCGCGGCCAGCGACAGTGTAAGACCCAGTCTATTCATCCGCTGCCGTCGCCGCGTGATTCAGCTCACTGAGTGTCAGGCGCCTATCAAACGCGCTCGCCAGTGCCGGGTCATGACTGACAAACAGGACCGATGTTTCGGTTCGGTCGCACTCTGCGATGACGAGGTCGATAAAGCGCTGGCGAGTCTTGGTATCGAGTGCACTGGTGGGTTCGTCGGCAATCAGCAGTGCCGGTTCGCCGATGAGTGCCCGCGCCGCGGCTACCCGTTGTTGTTGGCCAATGCTGAGCTCGGTAACCGGTCGCTGATGGAGGGCCGGCGCTAAGCCGAGTTGCTCCAAGAGCCGTATGGCGGTAGCTCGCAGCGCACCGGGTTCCTCACCCGCGCGCGCCATCCGGGGGACTGAAAACCGACATGGCAACAAGACATTGTCGACCAGTGACAAATAGGGCAACAAATTGAACATCTGAAACACAAAGCCGATATTATCGGCGCGAAACCGATCTCGCTCTGCGGCAGACATCGCGCCAACGTCGTGATCGAGCACGTGTAGCGTTCCAGACGTTGGGACTAAGATACCGCCGATAAGTCCAAGCAACGTGCTCTTGCCGCTGCCGCTCGGCCCTTCAACAAACACCCGCTCGCCGGCACCGATTTCCAGCGAGTCAATATTGATGACCGGTGAGCCGCCGACATACTCAAAGACGAGTGCGTCCGCTTGGACCGCCGCGGCCGCGCCTTTGGCCGATTCGCTCACGGCGTTTACAGCGATGACAAATCGAGTGCGGTAGCCTCACGAGTCAGCTCAACCGAAACGACGCCGCGTTCGCCAACGGCTTGAACATCGATGTGTTCGATGCCGGGAAAGGTGCGGAATGCCGGGACATCGATCGACGTCATCGCGGCGGATTGCGTGCAAACAAAGTCGTAGGTAACGGCGATGTCATTGTGCTGCTCGTCGCCGTGATGGTCATCGCCGTGATGGGCATCGCCGTGATGGTCATCGCCGTGATGGTCATCGCCGTGATGGGCATCGGCGTGCTGCTCGTCGCCGTGATGGTCGTCATCATGGTGTTTGTCGTCGTGGTCGTGTCCTTCGTGATCATCGTCATGCTGAGCGCTGACGATGTAGTCGGGTCCTTCGACCTGGATCCGCGATTCTGCGTTGAGTACGCAGTTGGCGCTTGCCGGTAAGCGAACTATATGACCAGGCGCTTGTAGCATATCCCGAAGCGAACTGGCAGCGCCGCGTTGCGCCGCGGTTTGCGGTTCGTGCTCGAACCCGATCAGATTGGCGAGTGGCGACTTAAACTCGATCCGCATTTGCTCGCCATCGATAGCGATCGACAGGTTCGACGCGCCGTGTTCGTGTGCGTCTTCAGCAACTGCTGTGCTAGCTGCCGCTGTTGCTAATACGATCGTACAGGCGATCGATGCACGCTTCGTTCCGAATTTTCCATTGGTCATCGTTGAAACCTTTACGTTATTCCTGCGCAAATTGACCACAAAAGTGTTGTTGTGGTTCCCCGCGGACTGCACCGTATCGACGCAATAGACCGTCAACGTCGAACGTTAGCAGCACTCCGCGGTGAGTGCTATGGCGGTCCAAGTGATTGACACAGTTCCAAAGCTTATCTGGGATCGCCGTCGACTCGATCGAATTCCGGATGGTGCACGTTGCTGGCGCGTTATGGTGCAACGGCTACGCAAACAAACCGTGATTGCGTTCACCGTCCATTCAGTGGCAATACTGTAGCGTCACTCGAACGGCTGCCGGCCAGCCGATACCGCCAGCCGCAGCCTGCCGTCGCCGCAAGCGAGGAGGAAACGCTGCATGGTCCGAAGCTCAGATACCAACGACGTGATCGCCGTGCAAAGTTTGCGCGACTACTTTCGCCGCACCGTTGAGGCATCGGTACAGCGCCAAGGTGTCGACCTTGAGCCGCAAGCTGAGCACTACGTTGTTAACCTGCTTACGCTGTTTTCGCGTTCCGAAGATCTGTTCGAGGATCACGGCGATTACTATGGCTTAGCGCCGCTAGCGACGATGCTCGCCGCGGCTACCGAGGCCAGAACGTCCGAGGAACGTTCGGCGCAATTGCAACGATTAGGCGACGTCGCCTTGTTCGTCGCCGGTTGTTGGTTTGATTCACTGCACGAGACCGCCGTTGACCATCAGTACTACATACGCATGGGCGGGGGCGCGTACTCGTCCTTGTCCGACTCTCTCGGTACATCGACACGACAAGCGGCGCTGGCAAGCGTCTTCGCAGAGCTAGCGCAGAAATTTCAGCCGCTTGTCGATGTGTTGCAGGATGTGTGTGAGCGTGGCTCGTCTAGCCGTGACTCGAATCTACTGAAGGTGTACGCGTACTGGCAGCGCACGGGTTCGAAGCGTGCTTACGCGGAGCTTGTTGCCAATAATATTCGACCGATCGAATCTGCGCATAAGTTTCGCAGTCACTAGTGAGCACTGTGCTGGCGAGCTTGCAACGCCGCTTGGAGGTTATCTACGGTCTCGACGCTGGACCAGATATAGGCTCGTTCTTGATCGATGCCGAGGCACGTTTCGATCACGCGGACGGTAACCGTACGGGTGCCGAGACCGTTTTTGTTCGCGAAGCCGACGACGAAGTTCAGCTGGCTGTTTATATCGATGACGATGTTCTAGAGCGCCTTGATCGCGCTGATCCGTTCACATCGTTAGCCGATGAGGGTCTCAATGATCTTTGGTTGGCGATCGAAGGAGTCAGCCATTTTCGCTATCTCACGAACCGCGCTTATCGCGAGTTTTCGGTAACGCTACTCGAGCTTGAGTTGCAGGCCGAGGTCGACAAGTTTGTGACTACTTGGTGGCTTGCGCGCGAGCAGGGCTACCGCGGGATGCACGCTGGTCTTTGGCGGCGTTTGTTTGTCGACACCGACTTCGTCGCTGACTTGAGTGCCGAGGAAGCGGAGCGTTACGTCGTCGCGAACCGGTATGCGAGCTACTATTGCGCCGCACTGCAATTGTTTTCAGGGGCTAGCCACGATTCCGCTGTCGCCGACCTACGGCAATTTTACCGGTACGATCAGTCTGCCAAATTCAGCGAAATTCACCGTCAACGACTTGCCGGGTAGCCGAGACTCACGTTTCTTCACGAATCGTTGACGCTTAATTGACGTACACTACGCGGCTAGAACCTTGTCGAGCGAGGCCGTTCTGGTGCGCGCGTTTATTATCGTTTTTTTGCTTGCCGCTACCGCCGGCGCTGGGTATTGGTGGTCGCAAGCGGCTGATGCGCCCGCTGAGGCATCACGGCGTAGCTGGGGCGGGCCAGTTCCCGTTGCCGTAGCACCCGTTGCAGAGCGGCCACTGAGCGAGACGATCGAAGCGCTAGGGACGACGGTCGCGCGCGAATCGGTAACGATTACCGCGAACGTTACGGAAACGGTTAGCCGTGTCGCCTTTGACGACGGCGACTATGTCACGGCCGGTGACGTCCTGGTCGAGCTAACGAGTGCCGAAGAAAGCTCGCAACTTCGCGAGGCACAAGTGGCGATTGAAGATGCGCAGCGCAAACTCGACCGACTTAGAGATTTAGGTAGCCGCTCGTTGGTATCGGCCTCCGAGGTCGATGACGCGCAAGCCGTGCTGGAGTCGGCCGAAGCGAGGTTGGCGACGGTGCGGGCTCGCATCGGCGATCGCTTGATCGCTGCACCGTTTGGCGGCGTACTCGGGTTTCGGGCGGTTAGTGTTGGGACGCTCGTTTCACCGGGCACAACGATCACGACGCTCGATGACATCGCCACCGTAAACGTGGACTTTACGATCCCAGAAACAGCCCTTGGAGCGATCCGTACAGGCGCCCCGCTGGTCGCAAAATCGGTCGCCTACAGCGGTGATGAGTTCGCCGGTGTCGTTAAATCAATCGGGTCACGCATCGACCCGATAACGCGATCGGTACTGGTGCGTGCAGAAATGCCAAACGATGACCAGCGTCTGCGCCCAGGCATGCTACTGAGCTTGGAAATTGTCGTTAACGAGCGTAACGGTATCAGCGTCCCCGCACGCGCAATCGTTCAGGAAACGGTCCGCGCGTTCGTCTTTGTGGCCCAGCCGGATGGAACAGCGGAGCGGCGTGAAGTGACGCTCGGTGCGCGCAGCGAGAACTCAGTCGAGATTGTCGATGGATTGGCGGTCGGTGATCAGCTTATCGTTACGGGTATCGTGAAGCTGCGGCCAGGCAGCGCGATAACCGTGCGCGACAGCGGTGCCAGCGACGCGATGAACGCGGGTAGCTGACCGATGTGGCTCGTCGACATCAGTGTCCGCAGGCCGGTGCTTGCGAGTGTGTTTGCTGTTCTACTGGTTGTCGCTGGAATCATCTCGCTTCGCGATTTATCCGTTCGTGAGTACCCCGACGTTAGCTCACCGATCGTATCGGTTCGTGTGACGTATCCTGGTGCGTCATCGGCCATCATCGATACCCAAGTGACCGAAATCATCGAGGGGGCTGTCAGCGGCGTTGAGGGTATTCGCTCAATAACATCGCGCAGTAACAATGGCAGTTCCCGCGTCAATATCGAATTCACGTTGTCCCGTGATATCGATGAGGCAGCGAACGATGTTCGTGACCGAGTCTCGCGTGTTATCGATGAATTACCGGAAGGCGTCGAACCACCACGCGTACAAAAACAAGATTCCGACGCGCGACCCGTCGTCTATATCAACGTGTCGGACCCGTCGCGCAATAGCATGGAGTTAATAGACTACAGCGAGCGCTATTTGGCGGAGCGCTTCAGTGCCATTCCGGGCGTATCGTCGGTCGATACGTTTGGATCTGGACGACCGTCGATGCGCATCTGGATTGATCGCATTGCGTTGGCGGCGCGAAACCTGACCGTTGCCGATGTCGATGCGGCCCTGAGGCGCGAGAACGTCGAGTTTCCGGCCGGAATGTTGGAGGGGGCGGACCGCGAGTTTCCTGTACGGGTCGCGCGCGGCTACGCAACGGTTGAGGATTTTCGCGGCCTGGTACTGGCCGAGGGGCCCGATAATCATCTGATTCGGCTCGGCGAAGTCGCCCGGGTCGAACTCGGTCCGCGCAATCCGCGTCGAGTGTTTCGTGCTAACGGCCAGCCCTCGTCGGCGATAGGCGTTTTTAAGCAATCAACGGCCAATACGGTAGAGGTCCTTGACGGCGTCAATCAGGTCATTGCCGAAATTAACGCATCATCGGACACGCTAAGTGTCGTCAAGTCCGATGACGATTCCATTTTTATTCGCGCGGCTGTTAATACTGTTTACCAAACGATTCTATTGACGACCGTTCTGGTTGGGCTCGTCATATTTCTATTCTTGACACAATGGCGAGCGACGTTGGTTCCGGTCGTGACGATACCGATCTGTTTGGTCGCAACGTTTGCCGCGATGGCTTTGGCTGGCTTCAGCATCAATCTCATCACGCTTCTCGCTCTCGTTCTTTGTATCGGCCTAGTCGTTGACGACGCCATCGTCGTTCTGGAAAACGTATATCGACGAATTCAAAAGGGTGAGCCAGCCTTACTCGCGGCTAAACGCGGGGCATCGCAGGTCGTGTTCGCCGTTATCGCGACGACGGCGGTTCTCGTTGCGGTCTTCGTGCCTATTACCTTTCTCACCGACAACGTCGGCCGTCTGTTTGGCGAGTTGGCATTGACGCTCTGCGCGGCCTTGATTCTGTCTAGCGTGCTTGCGCTTACGCTGGTGCCAATGTTGGCGTCAAAGCTACTCCGCGGTCACGGTGCTGAGCTACGTCGCAGCAACGTTATCGTTCGGTTTATTGAGCATTTGTCCGCAACCTACTCAGCGTTGTTGGCCCGGGCACTCGAGGCGCGCTACGCCTGGTTACTGGTTGCCGTACTCACCGGAGTCGGTGCATGGTTCGGTTTCCAGTCGCTCGATCGTGAATACGTACCGGATGAAGACCGCGGCTCGCTCGCCGGTGTGTTTCGTGGACCCGAGGGTTCTAGCCGCGAATTCATGCTGGAGAGCTTGCAGCGATTAGAGTCCCCCGCCGTTGAGTTAGTAAACGCCGGCGAGTTGAATCGCGCTTTGTTAGTGATCCCTGGGTTCGGCGGTGGCACGTCATCGAATGCTGGCTTCGTATCGATGACGCTAGCGCCGTGGGGTGAGCGCGAGCTGACGACCGCTGAGGCCGTCAAGCGGTTGAACCGAGAGTGGAGTCAAATCGAGGATCTGCGCGTGTTTACCTTTACGCGTTCACCGATCCGCGGTGGTGATCGACCGATTGAATTCGTTATCGGTGGTACGTCATACGAGCAGTTAGCTGATTGGCGCGACCGGGTTTTGGCAAGAGCGCGAGAGAACCCCGGACTAACACGGCTCGATTCGGACCTGATCGAAACGCAGCCGCAAATGATCGTCGATGTTGACACCGATCGAGCTGCGGCGCTTGGTGTGCCGGTGCAACAAATCGGCCGAGAGCTGCAATTGTTGATGAGTGATCAAACATCAACGCGCTTTCAAAGTGACGGCGAAGAGTACGATGTTGTCATTCAAGCCGATGATCGATTTCGTCGCTCAGTTGCCGACCTGCAACACGTCTATGTACGGTCGAGCGCGTCGTCTGAGTTAATTCCGTTGGCCAACGTTGTTAGTGTGCGTGAATTGGCCGAGCCCGCTGCGCTGAATCGCTTCAATCGACTGCGCTCGGTGACGATTACCGCCGATTTAAACGATGGCTATGCGCTTGGCGAGGCATTGGACTACTTGCGTGACGTCGCGATGGAGGAGCTGCCAGCGACCGCACAACTGGGTTACAAAGGCGGCTCACGTGAATACGTCGAGGCCGGTAACTCGTTGCTATTTACCTTCTGCCTCGCGTTAGCGATCGTTTATCTCGTTCTTGCCGCGCAGTTTGAGAGTTTCATCCAGCCGCTGATCATTATGTGTACGGTTCCGTTAGCACTGGCCGGTGGGTTCCTCGGCTTGTTGCTTACCGATACCAGCTTGAATATCTACAGTCAGATCGGTCTGTTGATGCTGATTGGTATTGCAACCAAGAACGGCGTTCTTATCGTTGAGTTCATTAATCAGATTCGCGACGCCGGTACCGACTTAAAAGAAGGCATCGTGAAGGCCTCGACCATGCGCTTTCGACCAGTCATCATGACCGCCGCATCGACGATCATGGGGTCGATTCCGCTGGTATTGGCGACCGGACCCGGTTCGGAGGGTTTGAGTTCGGTCGGTGTCGTTATTCTCTGGGGCGTACTGGTCGCGACGGTGTTGACCCTGTTCATTGTGCCGGTCCTGTACAGTTTCATCGGTACCTTGAGTGGCTCGCCCGGCGAGATTGGTCACGAGCTTGATCGACTTGAGGAAGCCGCTACGCAGCGCTAGGGGCAGCTTCGCGCAGTGCGACTAGCGCCGCTGCGAGTGCCAACACACTGGTTACCAGCCACGCCGCCGCGAGAGCCGACGGATGGTTATTGTGAACGGCCGCCAACAGCAGGCTCGCCAGCGCGCCGACAAGAAAAATCAGGCTGCCTATTAACGCGTTCGCCATCCCGGCGTTTTCGTTGAAACGAGACATGTAAGCGGCCTGAGCGTTGTTAACGATCAGGGTTTGCGTCGCCAATACCGCAGCAGTGCTGAATGCCATCACCGGCAAAGACGGCTCAAACGTCAGTGTGTAGAACAACGCCCAACCACTGCTCGCTAGCGTCGCGACCAAGCCGCCGCGCATGATCGTGCGCGGACCGTAATGGCGGAGTAACCGCAGATTGGTGGCGTGCGCACCGGCCATCGCAACAACGTTGACACCAAAGTACAACGGGAATCTGTCGCTAGAAACACCGAAGTGGTCGAGATAAAGAAAGGCGGCATCGTTAAGGAACAAGAACAGTGTTGCCGCTGCAAACGCTGCGCTCAGTGCGAAGAAGGTGGCGCGGCGGTGAGTGAGGACCGATGCGATGTGCGACTTGAGGAATGCCCCGGCCGATAGATCGGACGCCACGGTTCCACGGCGACCAACCGTTTCGGGTAACCGCCAGAGTGTTACTAGCAACATGACAGCGCCGTACACGGTCAATGCAACGAATATCCACCGCCAGGTACCAAGGTGGAGTAGCCACGCACCGGCGACCGGTGCGACCAGCGGTAACGCCAAAAGCAGCATGTAAATCCGCGCGAGTTGCCGCGCGCTGTCGTGCTCGTTGTACAGATCGCGAACGATAGCGCCCACGTTGACCAGGCTGATGCCAGCTCCGATTCCTTGCACGATGCGTAAAGCAACGAGCCCACTGTAGTCCGACAGGATGACGATCAGACCGCTGGCCAGGGTGTAGACGATGACCCCGGTGAGACAGACCGGTCGTCGACCGAGTCGGTCTGACATCGGTGCGGCTGCTAGCAGCCCGACTGTGTAGCCGAGCATGTAGATGGCGATCGTCACCTCCAGCGCTTGTATCCCGACTGCAAAATCGCTCGCCATAACATCAATGGCAGGAATGTAGGCGTCCATTGCAACGGGATTTAGGCCGACCACACCCGCTAGCAGCAACGGCAGCCGCGGCGGCGGCTCACTACGAGCTATCGTTTGGGTCTCTGAGGTCATGGCGGATCGCTGTCGGTTTCGCGCCGCCTGATGGTGCGGCGTCCCATCGTGCGCTGCAAGCGCACTTGCAGTTGAACGGACTGCGTGTGACATTACCGCCGCCAAACAGCTGGCACCTGCTGCCTGCAGGTCAACGGAGTGGAACGCATGAAACTAGCGAGCCGAAAGCACGGTCGAGACGGAAGCCTACTGGTGGTCAATAAGGCGCTGACGCGCGCGACAAGTGCTGCCGATATTGCGCCGACAATGCAAGCCGCGCTCGACGACTGGGATTCGGTCATGGGCTCGCTCGAAGAACGATCGGCCGCATTGGAGGCGGGCTTGGTCGAAAGCGTTGAGTTCGATTCGGCCGAATTAGCCGCGCCACTGCCACGCGCCTACCATTGGGTCGATGGCAGTGCGTACGTCAACCACGTCGAGTTAGTGCGCAAAGCACGCGGCGCCGAGATGCCTGAGTCGTTCTGGCACGACCCGCTGGTCTATCAAGGCGGTTCGGATGATTTCATCGGGCCGCGCGATCCCATCGTTGTACCCAGTGAAGAGTTTGGGATCGATATGGAGGCCGAGGTGGCGGTCGTGACGGGTGATGTGCCGATGCAAACACCCGCCGCTGCGGCCGGCCAACACATTCGCTTATTGATGTTGGTGAATGATGTGTCGCTGCGAAACCTTATACCCGGTGAGCTAGCAAAAGGCTTTGGCTTTTATCAGTCTAAGCCGGCCACGGCATTTTCACCGGTGGCGGTCACGCCGGATGAACTCGGCGACGCCTATGCCGACGGTACGGTGCGACTACCGCTCAGAACCGAGTTGAATGGAGAGCGACTTGGCGAGCCAGATTGTGGTGTCGATATGACCTTCAATTTTGAGCAGTTGATCGCGCACGTAACAAAAACCCGCCGCTTGAGTGCCGGGGCGATCATCGGCTCTGGCACGATTTCAAACTACGACCGGTCTCGAGGATCGAGCTGCTTAGCGGAGGTCCGAGTGCTTGAGACCATCGAAAGCGGGGCGCCTACGACCGGTTTCATGCGTTTCGGCGATCGGGTACGAATCGAGATGTTCGATTCTCTCGGGCAGTCCATTTTCGGGGCCATCGACCAGGTTGTGACGCCGCTGGAGGCGTAGCCTCGCCGTTTTGTGACCTAGCGCGGTGACGACCAGGGCACTGTGCGCCTATCGTTATGTGATATCGAGCGCTTCGGAGATCGTCGATGACCGATCCGTTAGGTCTTTTTGGTGCATTCGCTGCCGGTCTTGTGGTCGCCCGCATCGCCGGGGCGGTGCTGGCGCGCCACGCGCGCGAGCAGGGCAGAGCTGGCGCGCGGTTGGCGCCGGATCAAACCATCGCTGCGCTGCGGCGCTCCCTTACCGCAACGCGGCAGGCCGTTGCGGAGCGCGATTCATCGCTGGCGGAGTTTCGAAGCGCCTATGAACGCCGGGCGCAAGAGCTCGACGCGTTGCGTGACGAGGTTCGCGACGCCGTGCGTTTGACCCGTGAGCTGCGCTCGGAGCTCATCGAGCGAATTCATACCCGTATTCGCCAAGAAGTAGGCGCGGTTGCTAGTTCGCTGCCGCCCTCTGCGTAAGCGTCGAGGCGGCCTTTATCGTCTCGAGGACGATGAGCGACGAGGCATCCTTGATACCCGGGAGTGTCAGCAAGTCGCGCTGTATAAAACGGCCGAATCGAGCCAGGTCGGCGGCCACAACCCGTAATAGAAAATCCGTGTCACCCGACAAAAGATGGCAACTCAGTACCTCGTCGAGCCGCGCGACGGCGTCTCGGAACTGCTTGGCAACATCGGGCGACTGGCGTTCGACCCGGACCGTAATAAACGCCTCAACGCCGTACCCCATAGCATCGTAAGCGACCGTGGCGCGGTAGCCGCGGATCACGCCTGAGTCTTCGAGCAGCCGCACCCGTCGTTGGCAGGCCGTGGCAGACAATTGCACCCGCTCGGCCAGAGTCGTCCATGAGGCCCGTCCGTCTTGCTGGAGGGCGGCCAGAATCGCGAGGTCTTTTTTGTCGAGTTTGCTCATATCCGCGATTTTCGGTTTATTTAGCGCAGGAATCCATCAAAATCAATGTCATTATCATCATTTTTAATAAAAAAAGCAGCCTATCTGCTCGGTATACTGATCGCATTAGCACTGGAGTGATGACGTGAACGAGCAAACTAGCGGCGATCTTTTTGACAATCCGATGGGGACCGATGGGTTCGAGTTCGTTGAGTACACGGCACCAGACTCCGGTGAGCTGCGGGCATTGTTCGAGCGCATGGGCTTTCCGGAGGTTGCCCGGCACCGTTCCAAAGACGTCACGCTGCATAAGCAAGGCGATATTCACTTCATCATCAACGCTGAGCCGAGCAGCTTCGCGCAGCAGTTTGCCCGCGATCATGGGCCATCGGCTTGCGCCATGGCGTTTCGCGTAAAGGACGCGGCCGCCGCGTTTTCGCGTGCCGTTGAACTGGGGGCCACACCGGTGTCCAGTAATGCAGGCCCGATGGAGCTCAATATTCCGGCTATCGAAGGGATCGGCGGCTCGCGAATTTACTTGGTTGACCGCTACGGTGATCGCGGCACGATCTACGACATCGATTTCGTGTTTGCCGATGATTGGCGTGAGCGCATGGACGCGGCATCGACTGGGCTCGAGTACCTCGACCACCTTACCCACAACGTCGAGCGAGGCAACATGGCGGTATGGGCCGGGTTTTATGAGCGCTTATTCAATTTCCGCGAGATTCGCTACTTCGACATTGAGGGTAAACACACCGGCTTGTTTTCTAAGGCGATGACCAGCCCTTGCGGCAAGATCCGCATTCCGCTCAATGAGAGCCAGGACGATAAAAGCCAAATCGAGGAGTTCTTGCGCGAATATCGCGGCGAGGGCATCCAGCATATTGCGCTCGGCGCTCGCGATATTTTCGGGTCCGTGGATCAACTTAAGGCGAACGGTATTCGTTTGCAGGACACCAATGATGCGTACTTTGATTTGATCGACGAGCGCCTACCGAACCACGGTGAAGACGTTGCCGCTATGCGCGAACGCCGCATCCTTATCGATGGCGCGCCGAGCGAAGGTCAAGGCTTGTTGTTGCAGATCTTCACCGAGAATGTCATCGGCCCGATCTTTTTCGAGATCATTCAGCGCAAGGGTAATGAGGGATTCGGCGAGGGTAACTTCCAAGCGCTTTTCGAGTCACTCGAACTCGACCAAATTCGCCGCGGCGTTATCGGCGAGAGCACAGGCGACGACGCGCACTCCTAGGCTGTCGCCGAAGGGGCGGCCAGTGCTAATCTGTCGCCATCGTAAGCACCAGCAAGTCGAGGCGATGGCGTGTTTGAAGGCTTAGAACCATTACCGGGTGATCCTATTCTGTCGTTGATGGCGGCCTTTCGTAAGGACCCGTCCACGGACAAAGTGGATTTAAGCGCGGGTATCTACCGCGATCAAAGCGGTCGCACCCCCATCATGACGGCGGTGGCCGAAGCCGAACAAAAAGTGCTTGCTGAGCAGCAAACTAAGGCGTACGTCGGTCTCGCTGGGAATGGGCTGTTCAATGAAATGATGCAGCCGCTGATTTTCGGCACGGACCATCCAGCGACGGCGCGCCTACGCACGCTGCAAACGCCGGGCGGCTCGGGCGGCCTGCGCGTCGCCGCTGAGTTTCTTAACGCGACACGACCGGACGCAACCCTGTGGCTTAGCGATCCGTCCTGGCCGAATCACAGACCACTCATCGGGGACGTGGGCATCGCCGTTGAGTCGTACCCGTATCTCGACAAAGCCACCGGCACCGTCCTTTTCGATGCAATGTGCGACACGCTGACACGTCAAGCACGACCCGGCGACTTTTTGTTGTTGCACGGCAGCTGCCACAACCCGAGCGGTGCGGATCTGAGCTTCGCTGAGTGGCAAACCATCGCTTCGCTCTGCGTCGAGCGAAACCTGCTGCCGTTTATCGATACGGCGTATCTTGGTTTCGGCAACGGTCTCGACGCCGATGCGGCGGGTCTACGACACATCGCCAGTGTGGTACCCGAGGCGATCATCGTTGGGTCGTGTTCGAAGAATTTCGGCTTGTACAAAGAACGGGTTGGATCGGTAACCGTTTTGGCCGACTCGGTGGCAGCGGCGGATGCGGTGTTCTCACACTTGCTTATAACGGTGCGAAAAATCTATTCGATGCCACCCGACCACGGTGCGGCTATCGTCGGGACGATATTGGCGGACCCAGCTTTGCGGCGCGCGTGGGAAGACGAACTGGCCGAGTGCCGCGAGCGAATGTTAAACCTACGCAAGGGATTCGCGAGCGAGCTCTCGCGGGCATTACCGGACGAGGATTTTTCGTTTCTTGCCCATCAATCGGGGATGTTCTCGATGCTACCGCTCAACCGCTCTGAGATTGACGCGTTGCGTGAGCAACATCATATCTATGCGGTCGGCTCCGGTCGTATCAACATCCCTGGCCTCCCCGATGAGCGCCTCGATGTCATCGCCGATGCTATCGCCAGCGTACGGGAAACTTAAGTCGCCGCATCGCGCGGCGCTAGTGTGATACGCAGTGTGGCACCGGCAGCACCGCCGATAAGGGTTGCGACGATATCCCACGGGTCAAAGACCAGCGAGCCGCCGCTGCACCCGGCGCTTGTCGTCGCGGATGACGAAACGCCATGACGGCGAACCTTAGAACGGGTGTTGGAAGGAAATTGGGCAGCACGCCACGCATCGAACCGAGCGCGCCATCAAGCGGGTACCGATCGCCATAGATCAACGCCACCTCGGCCGGCGAGCCCGGCAATGCACAGCCAATTGCATGGGCTTAACCCCGTCAGCGGCAGGAGCGATCGCTCAGGCTCAGTCACCCGTAGCGTCAGCGAGTTCGGCTCGAATGCTGACATCGACAGTGACAAGGTCGCCCACCCATTCGGTGTCTTCCCAATCGCCGGTACCGACGCCGAGCGCGAGGCGACTCAGCCTCGCACTGCCGAGGAGTACGACCTCGTTGGTCCCGGCTTTTTGGGCAGTCTTGAATTCAAAGCTAATCGGATGGGCGCGACCTTTAATCGTTAGTGTCGCGTTGCGACTTACCCAGCCCGACTCGCCGCTATCAAAACCGTTCGCCTGGAAGCGTGCGCTGGGATGGGTTGCCGTTCCAAACCAGGCGTCCTCGGCCAGTGTCGCATCACGATCGCTATCGCCGGTCGTGACCGACGTTAAGTCGATGTCGACATCGAAGCTCGCTGTATCTCCCTTAATAGGGTCGAGCTGCACCGCCGCTTGCCAATCGGCGAAATGGCCGGTGAACTGTGCGCCCGCTTGCTCGCCGGAGAATTCGATGCGGCTGGTCGCGTAATCTATGTTCCATACGGGCGATGCATCGTCGGCCGCGACGCAGAGCGCGACGGCTGCCAACGGCATCGACAACACTCGGGCTAGCCTCATACCGTTTGGTACCACCGCCGGCCGTCGTCATCGATCCCGTTGCGTACCAACCCTTCCGCTTGCAAGTAGTTCAAGTGAGCGATGGACTCGCCGGTGGCGAGCGTTAAGTTCGCCGAGCCCGGGTCGCTGCGAAACAAGGCGGGAAAGACATCGACGGCACGGCGCGGCTCACGGCAATGCTCCAACAACCGCGCGAGCCCCTGCTCGTGTTCATCGATCAGCGCTTGCAAGCGGCGGTGCGCACCGACAAACGGCTTGCCATGCGATGGTAGAACGAGAACGTCTTCGGGTAATCGAGTCATCAACGCGCGGCACGAATCGAGCCATTCTTTAAGTGGGTTAGCCGCCGGCTCTGTCGGCCATACGCTCACGTTCGAGGAAATGGTGGGCAGAATCTGGTCGCCGGCGATTACAACATTCGCGCCGGCATTAAAAAGGCAGGCATGCTCGGGGGAATGGCCGCGACCGACGACAACTTCCCAATCAGCGGCGCCGACGTTGACGATTTGCCCATCGATTAGGCGGTCGAAACTCGCTGGGAGCTCGTCCACGGCTTTACCGAAGCCACCGAACAGTTTCTTGTATCGGGCGATGTCGTCATCACTAAAGCCGGCCGCGTGAAAAAACTCAACAGCCGCCGCTGGCGGTGGTGCAAAGTCACTGGCTAAAACCCGGCACATCAAGTACTCGGTGCGGGTCATCGCAAGACGAATACCAAAGTGTTCGCAGAGCCAGCCGGCGCTGCCGGCATGGTCTGGATGCATGTGGGTCACCAGTAAGCGTGATGGGGCGGGCAGGCCGAGGCCATCGAGAACAGCCAGCCAATTACGTTGGGTCGGTTCGCCGCGAATGCCGGTATCAACTAGCACCGGGCCGGCCGCATCTTCCAAGCACCAGACGTTGATGTGCTCAAGCGCGAACGGTAACGCTTGGCGCAACCAATGCACGCCCGGCGCAACCTCGACCGTTTGTCCGGCCGTCGGTGGATCGGGAAACGGGTACTCGAAGTGGGTGGCGAGTTTTTCGGCGGCAGCGGAGGGCATTAGGCAGAAGCTCTGATCCGCGTATGTGAGGCTGATGTCCGTCGACCATCGGTCATTTTTTCAATGATGTCTTGGAGTGTCAGGGCAATAGACGACGAATTCCTGATTCGGGCGATTTGCGGCCATGTCGCTTTCAGGCCTTCGTCGATCAGAAACGAACGGTCTTTCTCCGAGAGATGTGACAGCAATTTGCGCGGATCAAAAAAGCGGAACCGTGGCACAATATTAATGTCGCCCGCGTAGTCTTGCGACAGCAGCGAGAAAACATTATCGACCCAGTAGCTTGTGTTGTAGGCGCCGCTCAATAATCGCGCCGATGAACGGCGCAAATAGCGCAGCCACTCGCGTTGTACACGCAGGCCAAAGTCGACCAGGTTCGGCCCGATGCCATCTTGGTGTCGGTATTCGAGTAGCGACCACAGCACCACCGGGTTTACCTGCGACGCGATGTAATGGTTTACGCCATACAGTCGCGACAGGCGTCGAGCTGGCAAGTCGGCCGCCAGTGAACCGTCGACCCACGTTTCTTTCGGCAGGTATTTCTTAATCGAGCCGTCGGCATCGCGAGCGAGCAACGTGACCGGCGGATAGATACCTGGGACAGCACATGACGCTTGCACCGCTGAGCGGACCAGAACATTCGGCGACGTGATGGCATTGAGAAGCCGCGATTTTTGATGCTTGCGTGTTGCTGATACCGTGATATTGATTTGCCGACCCGATAACTCGAATGCCTCTTCGAACGTTAGGTCTGGGACCAGACGCTCGATTTGTCCAATGACCTCCTCGGTGTTCATACGGCGCAGCCGCCCGGGCTGAACGTGATCGTCTTGGACCCGGATCAACTCGTTCAATACCGTTGGGTCAAGTGTCTTGACCAACTCTTTCGGTGTGCGCGTCCCAACGATCGCCGCGATCAGTGAGCCCGCACTCGACCCTGAAATAACCCGCGGCAACAATGATTGATCATGCAAGGCGAGTACGACGCCTAAGTGAAAGTAGCCGAGCGCGCCTGCGCCACTGCACATCAAGGCTGTTGAGCCATAGCAGTGGCTCGCACGGTCAAAAAACTCAAGTTTCGTGCCACGCGACAATGTTCGCGATTTTGATGCGGCCAAAAATCGCAACGAGCGATTAATCTCAGCAACGTAGTCGTCGATCAAAACTTTGGTGCCGCTTTTCGCGTATCGGTACAGGCCGGCGTTGCCCATGCCGTCCATATTGCCGTGGATGCCTTCGTTAAGCGTAAACAACAGCTTTCGCAAATCGCCTTCGCGGCGTAGGCGCTTAAGCTTGCTTAGCCGGTGACGAATGGAGTCGTAGTTGTAGAGCGGGCTTTTCGGCGAATGGCGCCAATCGAAGCGGCCAGTACGCTGATCTTGCGCCTCCGCCATCGCTACCCAATCGTCATACGTATCGACGTTTTCGAACTGATCAGCGATCAGTATATTGGAGAGATTGAACATTCTGTCATGGTTCTCGCGAGTGACATCGCGCTAGCAATAAGCCGCTATTTTAGGCCCTCAGCGGCAGGTTGTCTGGCACAATAGTCCTTGACTTTCCGATGGCGACCCGACCGCATGTTCGCCGAATTCGTGAGATTGCGGCCGCACAACGGAGCAAAACAATGAAAATCAAAATTGAGTTTGACCTAACGCCGAGCGAATTCCGCGAGAGTATTGGTTTGCCGAACGTCGCGGGCTTACAAGACAAAGTTGTCAAAGCCATGTCGGACCGCATAACGAACGGTGTCAAAGATATTAATGTGCCTAACCTCGTCGAGGGTTGGTTGACGCAGGGATTGGCGACATCACGGCAGTTGCAAAGCATTTTCAGCAACGCGGTCAGTGACATCATGGACCCGCCCGAGCGGCGCAAAGACGACGAGGCTTAGACGTCGAATTCGAAACCCAAGCCCGCGTTGTTGGCCAACCGTGTTAGCAAGGCATCGCCCATCGCACTAGCGGGCGTCCAAAATCCACCGTCGACTGTTACCGACTCATCCTTGGCAAGGCATACCGCAGATTCGGCTAGCATTTTCGATGTTGATCCATAGCCCGGGTCGCGATCGCCGGTGACCCGCGAGCGAACGACACTGCCATCGCCACGCTTGCCGTAGAACAACAAATTAAAGAAGCCCGCTTCACGCGCAGCAGCATCGGGTCCGTCGCCGGGCTGCGGCAAAAATGTCTTGTTCATCAATGAGCGCAGCGGTGCGGCCGTAGCCGCCAACATGAAACCGCCGAGTCCGACAGACGTTAGCCCGGCTTTTAGAAAACCGCCCGCGCCTTTGCCGGTCGACGTTGACTCGCTGTAACGAAACTCGCGGCCATACGGATAGCCCTGCAGCGCGTTGCTGCGGCGAACGATCTTCGTGTTGATTTGCGCCATTACGAATGGCGCACTCCACGCGCCCGCCAACTCGTTGTAGCTCGCACCCGTTTGATCGCGTGAGTCAGGGCCTTTTTGTTCGCCCTCCGGATTCAGGCTATAGGGGTGAACCACCGTTCGTGCGACGCTGCGATCCGCTGTTGCTGCTTCGACAACGCCTAGCAGACTAGCAACGGTACCGCCGCTCGCGGCACCACGGATCGCGCGGACCAGCATTGCTATCTCACCGAAAGGCTCACCGTAGCGCGCCCGCGCTTCACGTTGGACGAAGTGAACGCCCATGTCTGACGGTATGGAGTCGAAGCCACAGCAATGCACGATTCGCGCCCCGCTCGATGCCGCGCTGCTGGCGTGCTCGTCGATCATCGCGCGCATCCACGGCACTTCGCCGGCCAGGTCGCAGTAATGCGTCCCACTGGCTGCACAGGCTGCGACCAGCGGCGAGCCGTACTTCGCGTACGGACCCACCGTTGTACAAACGACACGGGTGTTGGTGACCAAGGCATCGAGGCTCGCGCGATCGTGACTGTCTGCCGTTAGCGCGTCGAGGTTCGCCGCGCGCTCTCCAAGGGATGTCTTAATCGCTGTCAGTTTGTCCGCATTGCGACCAGCGATCGCCCACTTCAAGTCACCGTTGGTGCCGTAGCGCTCGGTCAAATACTCGGCAACCAAGCGGCCGGTAAAACCGGTTGCGCCCCAGACGACGACATCGTATTGCCGCGACGTTGAACTCATGGTGATGACTCTCCTGCAGTCGGCTCGCCCACCTCGGCTGGGTGAGCAAGTCCTAGGTAACGGGTTAAGTAGTGCACGGCGATGTAAAACGGTCCGGTATCGGCGAGCGCCACCAGCATCTTGAACACGTAGTTGCTGCCGACCAACCCGAGCATTGCCCCCAGGGTGATGTCGCCAGCGACGAAGGCTGCCCCGAAGGTGACACCGATCACAACGGTCGCATCGACCAGCTGACTGACCAAGGTCGAGAAATTATTGCGCAGCCACAGGTGGCGCCCGCGGGTTAAGCGTTTCCAAAAATGGAACAACTGCACGTCGCAATACTGCGCCGCCAGGTACGCCAGCATCGATGCAAAGACGGCGCCAACCGTCGTTGCGTAAATAATCGAAAACGTCTCAACTTCGCCGCCCAGGCTCGACCCATCCGGAATGATGACATCGGCCGCAAGCTGCAGTGTTTGCCACGGCGGCTGCAGCCCCGGTGGGGCAGCGGGCAGCGCTTTGGCGAGAACGAGGACGCCGACAATAAAGACGTTCAACCCTAGACCGACGGTCACGAGAAAGTTGGCGCGCCGGCGCCCGTACAGTTCGCTGATAAGGTCGGTACATAGAAACGTGATGGGGTAAGGGAGAACACCAATGGCGACGACCATTGGCCAATCGCCTATCGAGACAAGATGCACGAACCGGGTAATGCCGAGTACGTTCAACAGTGTCATCGCGCACAAGAAAATCCCCGCCAACACGAGAAAAACGCGCTCGCGGCGGACCGCAAATTTGTCGCTGTTGTCGTCGAGTGTAGGTACCATAATTTAACGTCGTGCCAAGGCCGCCAGTGATACCAACGCGCTGTAGACGCGTGGCTGGTCAGCGTGGGTATCGGTCCAGGCGAATAACAATCGGTTGCCGGTCTTCTGCATTCGCGCAAAGCCGCTACTACGCTCGGCGCTCACCACAGCGATGTCAAGCGCAGGGCCTGGGCGACCGTGCAAGTCGAAACGCTGAACACGCCAAACAGCGGCGCCACTATCGACGTCGTCGCGCTGCAGCCAGCTAACGACGATATCGGCATTATCCAAGACGACGATATCGGCACGCCCGAGAGTCTCGGTCGTGAGCTCCAACTCTGTTTCGCGAAAACTGTGGCCGCGATCCGTTGATCGAGCGATGCGCACACGGCCTTGACCGTCGGCTTGTGTATACCAGGCAAGGGCCAGCGTCTTGCCATTGGCCGCGACGGCAGGGCCGTTGACTGGACAACCGCTCACCTGCCAATTGTCGGCGACGGGAACGCCGAGCGATGACCAGCGTTCACCGCGCCGCACGGTCATGGCGATGTCGCGAATTTCTGCCGGTGAGCGGTCACGGTAGGCCACTAGCGTACGGTCGCTCAAGCGGATCGCTGCCGTTTGACAGCACTCGCAAACGCGCTCGTCGAGCACCGCTGCATGGCTGATGGAGCCATCACCGGAAAACTCTGCATAGCGTAGCTGCATGGTTCCCAACGAGGCGGTGTCGCGACCATCGAGCCAGATGAGGCCGACGCCGCCGTCGATCGGTATGTGACTGACAAAGCCGTGTTCGCTGCTTGTGCCATCGCTGTGGGCAAGCTGAGACTCGCTAAACGAAGCACCGCCATCCGTTGAGAAAGCGAGACGGACATCGTACGCATACGGCGCGTCGCCGCTACGCTCAAGCCAGTGCGCGACGAGTGACCCGGGCGCGTATTCGGATACCGCCGCGAAGTCCGCCCAATTAACAAACAGCGCGTCGCTAGCGACAACGGTTTGTGGCTCGCTCCAATCCTGACCATCGAAGCGGGCGACGCGCAACGCGGTTGTCGATGCCCCGGCCCGTTCGTACCAGCTCATCCATAACGAACCATCGACCGCTGCGCTCAAGTTCGGGAAGCGACTGTCATCGCCAGCCGGATTGGGTAGCGTCGCTATTGCCGCCCGGTCGTCGCGCTGGCAGCTAACGGTTGATAGGGCGAGGAGCAGGCTCAGCGTGATGGTCTTGCGCACGGACGGCAACGGGTAATACAACGGTTGCCGATAGTAGCAGCTAATCCTGTGGATCGGCGGTGTCGGCGACGCTTGGTGCTACACTTTTGCGATGTTCACGTATATCGACCCGACCGTGCGCGAGCGACTCGTGAGTGCCGGTCAACTCAAGCGAATCGATTCGCGTGGTGTCTTACTCGACACCGCGTCGACGCCTGGCGATGGTTCAATCGCCATCAACGTCATGGGACCGATTCCTTTACCCGTAGTCGTAGGCGATGAACGGGTCATGTTCGATTGGTACGCGGCCGTCCGGCACACCGAATTGCGGCGCGTCGAGTCCTTAGCCGATGAGCTGACCGAGCAGGGTGCGCCGCGATTGTTCGCCACGTTGACGACGTCGATGGCCGTTAACTCCGTGTTGGTGAGTCGTGATCCGGCGCCCGGCGACCACTGTTTGGTCCGCGTACATTCGTCGTGCCTAACCGGGGATGTTTTTGGGTCAGCGCGCTGCGAGTGCGGCCCGCAATTGGATGCGGCGCTTGCCAAGATCCATGCCGCTGCGGCCGGTGGCGTGCTCGTCTACATGGCGGGCCATGAGGGTCGCGGTATTGGGTTATGGGCGAAGGCGGCAACCTATCTACTGCAAGACGCCGGCGAGAATACCTATGAGGCAAATGAGAGCCTCGGTCTGCCGGTCGATTCGCGCGATTACACCGACGCGGCGGCCTTGCTGGCGTACCTGATCGGCCACCGGCCGTTTCACTTGATGACCAATAATCCGAAGAAAATCGATGACTTAGGTCGAGCTGGGCTCGGCCCAGTCACGCCAATCCCGCACGTTGTTGGGATCGGCGCAGACAATCGGCGCTACGTCGCGGCGAAGCGCGAGCGCGGTCATCGCATCGATAGCGACGATTTGGAACTTTAATTTGCGAGCGGCGCCCCGATATCGTTCAGGCGACGCTAAGGCACTCATTCTGGAGAACTGATGGTAGACACAAAGCATGCCCGGACGCTGATACTCGGTTCGGGCCCGGCCGGGTACGCGGCAGCGGTTTATGCCGCTCGCGCAAATCTCTCGCCGGTTGTTGTTACGGGCGCTGAACCGGGTGGTCAGTTAACGACGACCACAGACGTCGACAATTGGCCTGGCGATGTCGAGGGTCTGCAAGGACCGGCATTGATGGAGCGAATGCGCGCGCACGCCGAACGCTTCGATACTGAAATCGTCTTGGACCATATCGACTCCGTCGATCTCAGTGAGCGGCCGTTTCGCCTGCGCGGTGGTTCTACGGCGTACACCTGTGACTCGCTCATTATCGCAACCGGCGCGTCCGCGCAGTACCTCGGCCTACCGTCCGAGGAGGCCTTCATGGGCAAGGGCGTCAGTGCCTGCGCGACGTGCGATGGATTTTTCTACCGTGGCCGCCGTGTCGCGGTCATCGGTGGCGGCAACACGGCCGTTGAAGAAGCGCTGTATTTATCGAACATCGCGTCAGAGGTGGTCTTGGTGCACCGACGGGACAAGCTCCGAGCCGAAAAAATTTTACAGGACAAGCTGTTCGACAAGGAGAAGAACGGCAACATTACGATTCACTGGGACCATGTCCTCGATGAAGTCCTCGGTGATGATAGCGGCGTTACCGGCATGCGAATACGCAGCGTTAAGTCCGATGAGACAACTGACATCGAGCTGCACGGTGTGTTTATCGCTATCGGCCATAAGCCGAACACGGACATCTTTGCGGATCAGTTAGCGATGAACAATGGCTACATCGTTATCACCAGTGGCTTGGCTGGCCAAGCGACGGCGACCAGCGTCCCCGGTGTGTTTGCTGCCGGCGATGTCGCCGATCAGATTTACCGGCAAGCGATTACGTCAGCGGGCTTCGGCTGTATGGCCGCTCTCGATGCTGAGAAGTTCCTTGATGATCTTGTTGATGAGGCCGATGACGCCATGGCTGAGTCGGCGGCTTAAACCCGCGATCAAGCCTCCGTCCGGCAGTGCGACATTTAGTCGGCGCTGTTGTGCCATTCGCTGATGATCTCGTCCATCACCGGTCGAGGTCGTTCTCGCGGTGCATCGGTAACGCTACCCAAGTGAATAAAGCCGACGATATCGGCGTTCGTATCGAGCCCTAAGGCCGCTTTGACACGCGGTTCATACGCCGGTGCGCCGGTCAACCATTGCGCTGCATAGCCGAGTGCACCCGCTGCGATAAGCAGGTGACTGCAAACTGAACCCGCCGATAGTTGTTGTTCGATATGCGGGACTTTTTCGAAACGATCAACGCGCGGCTGGCAGCTAACGACCAACAGGAGCGGCGAGCGTTGCAAACGTTGCTGGGCCGCATCGATTTGCGCCGGCGTTGCGTCCTGGGACGCCTCGACGAAGGCGGCGGTAAAGACGTCGGCAAGATTGCGCTGCGCCGGCTTACGCAGAATTTGGATGCGCCATGGCTCCAGCTTGCCATGGTCCGGGACACGCGTTGCGACCGCTAGCATCGTCTCAAGGTCGGCGTCGGTCGGTCCCGGTTCGGCCATCGTCGCGGCCAAGACTGACCGTCGTCGCATCATAAAGTCGATGACTGGATTCGTGTGCATACAGATCTACCGCTAACGTGTGCGTAGCCCACAAGGCTAGCAGACGCTTATCGTGTCGTCAGACTTTATGCACCTTTCGCGATCGGCCGAGCCGGGTCGGCGCACCACTCGCTAAATCCGCCGGCGTACATCGCGACGTCGGGTAAGCCAGCCACCGCGCGTGACAACGCGAGTACGCACGCGGTAACCCCGGAACCGCAGTACAACACCGAGCCCGCCGATTCGCGCGTAACGTTGTTCCAACGCTCGCGAAGCGTCGTGGCGCTGTGAAAGCGGCCGTTTGCATCGAGCAGCTCGCCCCACGGTAAATTGACCGCACCGGGGATGCAGCCGGCGACCGGATCAATCGGCTCGGCCTCGCCGCGATAGCGTTCCGCTTCTCGGGCATCGATAAGGCGGCCGTTGTAATCGGCCAATTGTGCGCTTAGGTCCGCGAGGCTGATCACTGCATTCGGGTTCGGTGCACGCAGTTGCACGTTGCCGCTGGCGTCGGGCGGTAAAGCATCACCCGCCTCCAACGCCAGGCCGGCCCTCTGCCAGGCCGCGATACCGCCGTGCAAGACGGTGACGTTAGTGAACCCGAACCAACGCAGCAGCCACCAGGCGCGCGCGGCGCCGGCCGGTCCCGCCGCGTCGTAGACAATGACCTGGCTCGTATCATTGACACCGGCAGCTCGTAAGCGTTGTTCGAATGGGGTTCGCGTGGGTAACGGGTGACGGCCGTTGCGCCCGCTACGCGCACCGGACATTTCAATTTCCATGTCGAGGCGTTGCGCGCCGGGAATATGCCCGTCGGCAAACACTTGCCGGCCATGCTCCGTATCCAATAGCGAGAAACGGCAATCGAAGAGGATGGCGCCAGCCTCCAAATCAAGATCGCGTGGCTCGATAAGCGGGGAATTCATAGTCCATCCTCGGCGGTCACGCGGTAACCATAAAGCCAGTCCATGCTTGAGTCGATTCCACCGATGCGCGTGGCCAAGGCCGGGCGAGCCAGCTGACCCAGTACACCACCGTGATACAACTCGGCCCGCGCACGCGACTCGGCGACAACGTCGCTGACCCGGTCGCGGCGGGCGGAGTCCACCGCGCTGAACGCTGCACTGGGGTCCGCATGCCGGGCGAGCGCTGTGGCCACTGCCCACGCGTCCTCGATCGCCTGCGCGGCCCCCTGTGCGGCGAACGGCAGCATCGGGTGACAGGCATCGCCGATCGCGATAACCGGGCCCCGGGACCATCGGGCCAGCGGATCGCGCACGTGTAGGCCCCACTTGTAAACGCTGCGACAGCGCTGCAGGACGGACCGGACCTCGCGGTGCCAGCGCCTGAACCGGTGCGCAAGGTCGTGCGGATCGGCGGGTTCGCTCCAGCGACGATGCGGCCAATGGGCCTCGCGCGCGCAGGCCAGTACGTTTAGCAAACGCCCGCTCGCGACCGGGTATGTGACGATGTGGGCGCCGCGACCGACCCACAATTGGGTCCGCGTACCGCTGTGATCGCGGCTACCGCCGTTGTCGACTAATGCCCGCCAGGCGACAAACCCGGAAAACTCTGGGTCTGCACCGCCCAGTGACACAGTGAGTGCCGAGTGAACACCGTCGGCGATCACGAGCGCGGAAGCCTGAGTGCCACCGTTGTCTGCGAGTTCGATATCGATCGGTGATCCGCTGTCGTTGTAGGCACGGACGGGCGTACCGAACACCATCGAAACGCCGAGCGCTTGGCAGCGCGTGAGCAGTATTCGGCGTAATGTTGGCCGATCGATCGTTAGGTACGGTGCGCCATAGCGCTGTCGGGCAGCCGCGCCCAGCGGCAGTTGCGCAACTTGCGCACCGAAATAAGCATCGCGTACGGCGATTTCTCGAGGTTCCGCTGCGTGCGCCTCGATGTCGTCGTTAATACCTAGCGCGTGCATAACTTGCATGGCATTGGGCGATAGTTGCAGACCGGCGCCGGTGTCGGTTGCCGCAGCTTCGCGGCGTTCGAAGATCCGTACCGGAATGCCCTGCCGAGCGAGCGCCAGAGCCGTGCTAAGCCCGGCGATGCCGGCGCCGGCGATGACGATGTCGTGAGACCGTGGCATCGCGTTAACCGCCACCAGTGCGTCGAAGCAAAAGCCAACTCACCAGCAGCGCCTCGCATGCCGCCTGCGTTACACTGTGTGGTTTACACGAACGATGTGCCGCCATGTCGCCTGACTTATCGCCCTACACGCAAATTGAAGTGTTTAAAGAGAACATGAAGTTCTCGGCGGCCCACTTTACGGTATTTTCTGCGACTGAGCGCGAGCGTCTGCACGGTCACAACTTCTCGGTCTATGCGATGATCGAGGCGCCCGTCGGCGACAACGGTATGTGCTTTAGCTATGTCGAGCTCAAAGCCCGGTTGCGGCGCCTGTGTGATGAGCTTGATGAGTACCTGATTCTGCCGGCGCATTCGCCCTACCTGACCATCGTCGAGGAGGGCGCTGAGTATCGGGTTGAGTTTAACGGTGAAACGATGCGTTTCCTGCGCTCCGACACGCTCGTGTTGCCGCTCAGGAATTCAACCGTCGAGGAATATTCGCGCTACTTACTCGGTCGTGTACTCGCCGACAAAGACTTTGTCGACGCGAGCGGCATACGGCGAATTGAGGTTCGTGTCTCCTCCGGGCCAGGTCAGCGTGGTTCGGCGACTTGGACGGCGACGTGAGTTCCGAGTCGCCCGATTGTCAGGTCATCATTACCGGCAGTAGCGCCGGCATCGGTCTGGCAACAGCGCAGCGCTTCGTCGCACAAGGAGCTCGCGTTTTCGGTGTGTCGCGCCGGTTATGTCCGCTGGCCGCTGTCCGCAGTGTGCAAGTTGATCTGTTGACACCAGGGTGGCCGCAACAACTCGACGATGCGCTCGCCGGCGAGCTTGTCCCGGGTCGGCGCACCGTTGTTGTCCACAACGCCGCCTTACTCGACAGCGATTCGATCGATACGGCGTCTGCCGAGCAGCTACGGCGCACGCTCGAATTGAACGTGGTTGTACCGATGCAACTCAGTCAGTGGGCGCTACCTCTGTGCGGGCCGGGATCGGCGTTCGTATTCGTCGGTTCGACGCTCAGCGAAAAAGCGGTCGCCAACACACTGAGCTACGTGACGAGCAAACATGCTGCGCTCGGCCTCATGCGGGCGACCACGCAAGACCTCATCGGCCGCGCCATCCATAGCGTCGCGGTTTGTCCGGGCTTCACCGATACCGAAATGCTGCGCGAGCGGATTCCCGATAAGGCCGTTCTGCAGCAACTGGGCGCGGCCAACGGTTTTGGGCGTCTCATCGATGCCGATGAAATCGCCGCGACCATCGAGTTCTGCGCCGCCCATCCGGTGCTGAACGGCTCGGTCATTCATGCCAACCTAGGGCAGATCGAGCGCTAGTTATACGAGCCAATAGAGCGCGGGGTCGTCGAGCGCAGCGCGCTGCTCCCGGAGCGCGAGGACATGCTCTTCCCAATAGCGCGGTTCGGCAAACCACGGGAACGCGCGCTGAAACGCGGGGTCGTCAAAGCGTCGCGTTAGCCACGCGGCGTAGTGCACGATACGCAGCGCGCGGTAGGCTTCGATCAGTTCGAGCTCGGCGACGTCGAACGGGTTAAACACCGTGTATCCGGACAGTAAGGCATCGAGCGCCGCCAAACGCGTATCGCGATCGCCAGACAGGAACATCCACAGGTCTTGTACGGCCGGCCCGTTGCGTGCGTCGTCGAAGTCGACCAGGTGCAGGTCACCGTCGCGATCCAAGACGTTACTCGGGTGCAGATCACCGTGGAGGCGAAATACGGTTGCTGGCCGCGCTGCAAGGATATTGTCAGCCGTCTCGATCAAGTCCTCGGCGACGGACTCGTAAGCATCGATGATGTGCGCCGGGACAACCGCGGCGTCGATAACCGTATCGATCGCGTCGTAACCAAAGCTCTCGACGCTAAGGTCCGGCCGGTGGACGAAACGTGCCGTTGAACCGATAGCGTGCAGACGACCGATTAAGCGACCGATTTCCGTCAATCTGTCGGTCGAGTCGAGCTCTGGCCAATGCCCACCGCGACGCGGATACACGGCGAACCGAAACCCGGCACTGTCGTGCAAGGTGGCACCGTCGACGCGCAGTGGCGCAACGGCCGGGATGTCGGCGCCGGCCAACTCGGTCGCGAAGTCATGCTCTTCTTGGAGTGCCGCATCACTCCATCGCTCGGGCCGATAGAACTTGGCGACGACGGGTTGGCCGTCCTCAATTCCCACTTGGTAAACGCGATTCTCATAACTGTTTAGCGCTAACAAGCGTCCATCGGCCACCATGCCAAGGGATTCGACGGCAGCGCAAACGGTATCTGGCGTTAGTTCATCATAGGGGTGTGGCTGTTCGTGGGTTGGCACACGATCGTCCTTGCGAGTCACTACGAATAGCTTACCGCGCCTGTGCTACATTGCGACGCCTCTTATGCACAAGCCGCGACGACAACGATGAGTTTTCGAGCCTGGAACGAGCGCTGGGAAAACGGCCGCATCGGTTTTCACGAGCCCGAGGTCAATACGTTTCTGCAAGCGCACTGGAATGCGATCGAGCCGGGCGAGCGTGTCTTCGTCCCGCTATGCGGAAAATCACTTGATCTTACGTGGCTCGCTGAGCGCGGCCACGATGTAATTGGCGTGGAGTTTGTCGAAGCGGCAGTCGTTCAGTTTTTCGAAGAGGCAGGCTGGGAGCCGACCATCACGACTGTGTCGGGTGGCCGCTGTTATCGTTACGGGGCGATCACACTGTATGCCGCCGATTTGTTTGCGCTCGACGCTGCCGCCATCGGTCGTTGCGACTGCTTGTATGATCGGGCTGCTTTAGTCGCGTTACCGGCTCATCAGCGGCCGGCCTATGCGGCCGCAGTGCTGAATTTTCTCAATCCGAGCGCCCGCGGTTTAGTCGTAACGCTCGCGTACGAGCAAGCGCGGATGGATGGGCCACCGTATGCTGTGCTTGATGATGAGCTCATTGAGTTGTTTGGTGCGAGCGTGCAGTGGCAACGCTTGCACAGCGATCCGGCGGCCATTGCTCGAAACCCGAAGTTTCGCGAGCGGGGCGTCGACCGGCTCGAAGAAATCGTTTGGTCGCTACAGCGTCGGCCTATCATCGGTTAGGGGAATTGTCATGGTGAGAGCATTCGTTTTTTTGGTCACGGCCTTGGTCAGCGTGCAAGTTGCTGCCCAGAGCGGCCGTGATGTGGTCCAACGCTACCCGGCGCTCAGTCATCCCGTTAGCGATCAAGCCGGCATGGTCGCTGCACAAAACGGGATTGCCACGCGAATTGGTGCGGACATTTTGGCCAAAGGCGGTAACGCCGTTGACGCGGCAGTTGCCACCGGATTCGCATTGGCTGTAACCCTGCCACGGGCCGGCAACCTAGGCGGCGGTGGTTTCATGCTGGTGTATTTGGCGGACCGTGACGAGACCATCGCGATCGACTACCGCGAGTCGGCACCGGCAGGCGCCACACGAGATATGTTTCTCGATGCCGACGGCAACGCCGATGCCAACGCCTCACGGTTCTCGTTGCGCGCCGCGGGTGTGCCGGGAACGGTGGCGGGTTTGTATCACGCGCACAGTCGTTACGGAGAGCTGCCGTGGCGCGATGTTGTGATGCCGGCCGTAGAGTTGGCGCGACGCGGAATCGTCGTTTCACCCGATATGGCGGCGAGCCTTACGCGATATCAAGCCCGGCTTAAAGCTGATCCGGATGCGTTTGCGCTGTACTACAAGAAAGACGGCAGTCCGTACGTGGCCGGCGAGGTACTGCGCCAACCATTGCTGGCACGCACCTTGCGTGACATCGCCCGCGGCGGCGCCGAGGCGTTCTACAAAGGCCGGGTGGCCGACCTCATCGCTGCTGACATGGCCGCCAACGGTGGATTGATAACGCGTGAGGACCTCGCGAACTATAAGGCGATCGAGCGTCCCGCGATCCGCGGCAGCTATCGCGGCTACGATATCGTCTCAATGCCGCCACCGAGTTCCGGCGGTGTCCATATCGTACAAATGCTGAATATCCTCGAACGCTACCCATTGGCGGAATTCGGTTCTGAATCTGCACAAACGGTGCACTTGCTGGTTGAGGCGATGCGCACGGCCTACGCCGATCGATCGAAACATCTCGGTGATCCGGATTTTTACGACGTGCCGATCGAGTGGCTGACGTCGAAGCAATACGCGAACGAGATCGCGACAACAATCGCATTGGATGCGGCGCGTCGCTCGGCCGATATAGCGCCCGGCACCGTGCCGAAGCCTGAAAGCCCCGATACAACGCATTATTCCATCATCGACAAAGACGGTAACGCCGTCGCCAATACCTACACACTGAATTTTTCGTTCGGCTCAAGCAACGCCATCGCCGGTGCCGGTTTCTTGATCAATAACGAGATGGACGATTTCTCGGCGAAGCCGGGTACGCCAAACGCCTTCGGTTTATTAGGTGCTGAAGCGAATGCGATCGAGGCAGGCAAACGCCCGCTGTCGTCGATGACCCCCACCATGGTGTTTAAGGACGGTAAGCCGTTTGTTGTTCTCGGTAGCCCGGGCGGTAGCCGCATTATTACGGCGACGCTGCAGCCAATCATCAATTTGATCGACTTCGATATGAACCTCTCCGATGCCGTTCGTGCGCCTCGGGTTCATCATCAATGGTATCCGGATGAGGTTTTCCTGGAACGTGGTTATACGCTCGACACCCGGCGACTTCTCGAAGCGATGGGGCATACCCTAGGGTCATCCCGTTTCGGTATGGGGTCGGTACAAGCCGTCATGTGGCGCGACGGGCAGTTCTACGGCGCCGCCGATCCGCGGCGCCCCGATGCGCTGGCGATGGGACCGCGGCTGGCCCGTTGTCGCAAGCAGCGAGCCGCTTGTGAGAACTGATTGACACGACAGGGCGCGAGTCAGCCCACAGTTGTCTATAATCGCGCCGCCCAACGCCACAGCCGGCATTCCCTATGACCGATTTACAGAAGCTGCGCAATATCGCGATTATTGCGCACGTCGACCACGGCAAAACGACGCTGGTCGATCAGTTGCTACGCCAGTCCGGTACGCTCGATGCGCGTAGCAGTGACGGCGAGCGTGTTATGGATTCAAACGATCTTGAGCGCGAGCGTGGAATCACGATCCTGTCCAAGAACACGGCCATCCGCTGGCGCGAGCACGCTATTAACATTGTCGACACGCCGGGCCACGCCGATTTCGGGGGTGAAGTGGAACGTGTCTTATCGATGGTCGATTCGGTGTTGTTGCTGGTCGATGCCGTCGACGGGCCAATGCCGCAAACGCGATTTGTCACCGAAAAGGCGTTTGAGCGGGGTTTTACACCGCTTGTGGTCATCAACAAGATCGATCGAGACGGCGCCCGGCCTGATTGGGTATTAGACCAAACGTTCGATCTGTTCGATAAGCTCGGCGCCACCGATGCTCAGCTCGACTTCCCCGTGATCTACGCGTCGGCGCTGGCCGGTTACGCGGGCACGGAGACCGACGTACAAGGCGGTGACATGGAGGCGTTGTTCGACGCGATCGTCGAGCATGTTCCAGCGCCGGACGTCGATCCGGCTGGGTCGCTGCAACTGCAAGTATCGAGTCTCGATTACGATCCGTATGTTGGAGTCATCGGCATCGGCCGCGTCAGTCGTGGTCAGGTCACAACGAATTTGCCGGTCGCTATCGCGGCGGCCGATGGCCGCGTTCGGCAAGGCCGCGTGTTGGAGATTTATCAGTTACTCGGGTTGGAACGACGCAAAATCGAGCACGCTGGCGCTGGCGACATTGTGGCCTTCTCTGGTATCGACGAGTTGGATATCTCCGATACCTTATGCGAGCGTGATGCGGTTGAAGCGTTGCCGCCGCTCAGCGTCGACGAGCCAACAATTAGCATGACCTTCCAGGTCAATAAGTCACCGTTCGCCGGGCGCGAAGGCAAGTATTTGACCAGCCGGCAGATCGAAGAGCGCTTATCGCGTGAACTCAAACACAACGTGGCACTGCGCGTCGAGCCAACCGGCGATCCGGACAAGTTCAAAGTCTCGGGCCGCGGGGAATTGCATTTATCGGTACTCATCGAGAACATGCGCCGCGAGGGCTTCGAACTGGCGGTGTCACGACCGGAAGTGATCGAGCATGTCGCCGAAGACGGTACTCGCAGCGAACCGTGGGAGCGTCTAACGGTTGATGTCGAGGAGGATTACCAAGGCGCTGTGATGAGTCGGTTGGCAGAGCGGCGTGGTGAGCTTCGCAACATGGTTGCCGATGGGCGCGGCCGAGTCCGCCTCGACTACCGCATTCCAGCGCGTGGATTGATCGGCTTTCGAACCGAATTCCTGTCGGCGACAGCGGGCAGTGGGCTGCTCTATCACGTTTTCGATGCCTATGATGAGAGTGTCTCTGGGTTGATCGGGCAACGCCAAAACGGTGTACTCGTCGCCAATGTCAACGGCAAGTCGTTGGCGTATGCCTTGTTTAACTTGCAAGATCGCGGCCGACTCTTTATCGGTCACGGCAACGATGTCTACGAAGGCATGATCATCGGGATTCACACGCGCGACAACGATCTGGTCGTTAATCCCACCAAGGCTAAGCAGTTAACCAATATCCGAGCCGCGGGTTCAGATGAGAATCTATTACTCACACCGCCAATCCGCTTTTCGCTCGAGCAAGCGCTGGAGTTTATAGACGACGATGAATTGGTCGAGGTGACGCCAGCCTCGATTCGGTTACGGAAAAAAATTCTTGCCGAAGGGATGCGCAAACGCGAAGCGCGGCAGCGAGCGAGTTGACGGCGCGCGCAACACCCCGCTCCGCGACCGCGCTGGGTTATATGCTCGGTGTCCTCGTCGTCGTCTACACCCTCAATTTTATCGATCGGCAGATCTTCGCGATCTTGCTGCCCTCGATTCAAAGTGATCTCGGTCTGAACGATACCTGGGGTGGGTTTCTCGGTGGGACCGCCTTCGCTTTGTTCTACGCGACGCTCGGACTGCCTGTTGCCTGGTTCGCCGACCGAACCAATCGGCGTAACTTGATTGCCGTCGCTGTCGGTTTGTGGAGTCTGATGACCGCGCTGTGCGGTGTTGCGCAAAACGTCTGGCAGTTGTCACTGGCACGTATTGGCGTCGGTGTTGGCGAGGCTGGTTGCAGCCCCCCTGCCCATTCGCTAATCGCCGACCTATTCACAGCAGAGCGGCGCGCTACGGCCCTCAGTATTTACTCGCTCGGGATTCCGTTCGGGATCATGTTCGGCTTGTTTGCCGGCGGCTGGTTGGATGCGACGTTTGGGTGGCGTAGTGCGTTCATCATCGTTGGACTGCCGGGCGTTGCGATCGCCTTGCTGGTCAGGCTGACAATCGCCGAGCCGCAACGCGGCCAAGCGGATCGCCAAACGAGTACGCTGCAACAAACATCCATCGCCGGCACCGTCGCCTTTTTGATGCGCCGGCCTGCGTTTGTGCACCTTGCCATCGGCGGTGGGTTGGCCTCTTTCGCCGGCTACTCGGTAGCAAATTGGTTACCCACGTTTTTGGTCCGCAGCCATGCGATGAGTTCCGCCGAGATCGGTACGGCGCTCGGCTTGATTTTTGGTCTGGCAGGTGGCGCTGGCATCTTTCTGGGCGGTTATCTGGCGGATCGCGCCGGCGCGAGCGATACACGCTGGCGGCTGTGGGTTATTTGCGTCGCTTTTGTACTGGCCGCACCGTTCTTCGTGATGACATTCCTAGCCTCCTCGACGTGGCTTGCTTTGCTTGGCTTTGCTGTCCCGGCGCTGCTACTCAATACCCATCAAGCGACGACCTTCGCTCAGACACAGAATATTGCAGCGGTACCGATGCGCAGTACGGCTGCGGCAGTGTTGTTATTTGTCATGAATATCGTCGGTCTCGGGATGGGGCCGATTGTCAGTGGCTTCGCATCCGATCAACTAAGCCCGTGGCTTGGGGCCGACGCGTTGCGTTGGGTGCTTCTGGGACAGGTCGTGATCTACCTATGGAGTGCATTGCATTACTACTGGGCAGGTAAACACTTGCCCGGCGACTTGCAGCCGGCGTGATAAACTCTCGGCGTTATCACGATGGACGAGACCGTCATGCTGGAGACCCTAACCGAAAAAGTTCGCGCCATCGTTGCCGATAAGCAAGCGCTTGGCTTCGATGTCATGTTTGATCTCGGTGATGCTGGCGTCATTCACGTTGCCGGCGATACGGCACCGATGCAAATCAGCAACGACAAAAAAGACGCGCAGGCGGTGTTTGTAGTGTCACCAGAAGACTTCGGCAGCATGATGACGGGCGAGTTGCAACCGATGATGGCCTACATGTCGGGGAAACTGAAAGTCGAAGGCGACTTGTCGCGCGCCATGCAAGTAGCGTCCATGTTCTAACGTTTCAAACGTTCGGCAGCATCAATGTCGAGCGACCGCGCGCCGTGACAACACCATCCGGAGTCAGTAACGATCCTTCAGCGAAGGCAATCCGACGGCCCGCGCGAATGACCTCTCCAATGCACTGCAGCTTGCCGAGTGGGGTAGGCCGTATATAGCTGACGGAAATGTCGAGCGTTGGTACGTTGGCCATATCGGCATGTCCGGCAGCGACGGCAACGCCCATCACCGCATCGAGCATGGCGGCGATGATACCGCCTTGAACGGCGTTTGCCCGATTAGCGAATTGTGGCGCCACGTCGAACGCGAGTTCGAGACGTCCGGTCGTTTCGTCATAGGCGACGGCGTGCCCGCCGAGCGAGACGACGGCGGGGGAGCGTTGCTGGTTGATCCTCGCAAGGACGTCAGGGCTTTGCATAGCAACAGTGGCGGTCCGACCGGACCGCCACTGTAACAGCCAAGGGTGCAGTGCGTCAGTGGCGCTACGGCGATGCGCCACCGATCCGGCGGTAGACTAGGGCGCGTCGGTCAATGGATCAATAACGGCCACGTAGTCGTCTTTGCCGTGCACGCCGACCAGCGTGTCCGTTAACTCACCGTTTTTGAACACGGCGACGGTCGGTATCGATCGAATGCCGTACCGCGCCGCTAATTCGGGATTCGCATCAACATCGACCTTTGCGATCGTCGCTTTGCCGGCATAGTCGTTCGCCAGTGAATCGATCACCGGTCCGAGTGTTCGGCACGGTCCGCACCATTCAGCCCAGAAGTCGACAACGACAGGGCCTGTGGCACTGGCCAACAAAGGGTCGAACGTATCTTTACTGACGCTTAACGGTTGACCATCGGTCGCCAGCGCCTCTGGAATCGCACTCATGAGTTGTTTCTCCATCGTTGTGGCGCGACGTCTGCCGCGCGAGTGTTGGAGATGACCCCGACAACGGTCGATTTAAAGCGTAGCCGTAGTAACGTTTGGCTATGAGCTTATGCCGTTAATCGGTCAGTGAGAAATTGATCCGGACATCGCCCTCCCGAGAGATCGCTTCACCGGCAACAACGGTCGGCTCAAACTCCCAACCAGCGAGCGCACGCCGCGCTGCATTGACGAATACGGTACCCGGTTCCGACTCGAGCACCGTTATGTTCGTGACGGCGCCGGCTGGTGTTACGGTAAAGGCGAGATGGACGAAGCCATCCTGAGCACGTCTAGCCGCATTACGGGGGAAAATCGGCGCAACATACTTGCTGCGGACCAACGGCGGTAGGTCAACCGGGGCCGTTGTGGCGCTGTCTGCGACTGGCGCCGCAGTGGCGGCCGACTCTGTGCCGCGTTCTACGCCGGGCGGAGCGCTCGAGGCCGGGCTTTGCGCACCACGGCGCGTCGGTTCGGGCACGCTGGCGGCGGCCCGCTCAACAGCCTCGTCGGCCGGTGGTGTGGACCGCGCGGCGATTGTCGCCTCGATCGCTGCTAGCGCTGACGCCGGTGCGCCGTTGTCGCGCGCCGTGCGGGTCAGTTGTTGTGCTCGATCAACATCGCCTTGCTGGAGAGCGCGTTCGGCGTCGGTTAGCAATGTGCGACCAATCAGCTCCAACGATTGGCGTGCGATCGGGTTATCCGGTTCTTGCGCCAACACGGCACGAAAGTAAAAGGCGGCGCTGTCGCCCGCTGGTGCTGTTAGGGCGCCGGCCTCGAGTCGCTGCTGACCGAGCGTGACGAGCTCGGCTATGGCTCGCGAGTCTTCGGCGGCGCGAATCTGCTGCCGTGCTGTCGTAATCGCCGGGTCACCGGGCGCCAAGACGGCGGCACGGTCCACTAGTGCGACGGCAGCAGCGGTGTCGCCGGCTGCGGCGGTCGATGCGGCATTGGCGAGCAGTCGGCTCACCCGTTCTTTACGCAATTGCGATTCGAGAAAAGGGAGGCGTGGCTCAAGCGGGCGTACTTCGCGCAGCCGTGCCAGTGTCGCTTGTGCCTCGTTCAACGCGCCACGGGTGATGGCGCCTTCGGTAACACTGAGCGCTTCGGCGACCGCCGCGTTGAATTCATCTTCCAGTCCTTCGGCCAACGGATTGATTGACATGGCCTCGGCGTACAAGCTCAGCGCATTGTCACCGGCCGGTGCCGCAATCCGACCTTCCGCCAGCGCTCGAAATGCCGCACGCCGTAGCTCAAACACCGAACTGGGCGAGGTGCTAGCTGCTTTTGGAGGCACGGTTGGCGCCGATGCGACCGGCGACGGTGTTGCTAGTTCGCTAGCGGCCGGCTCACTGGCGCTTGTCTCTGACGCTTCTGTGACCGGCTCGGTTGCCACGGCCGAGCCATTGTCGCGGCTGCCCCACCAGTACAGCCCGGCCCCAACAGCGATCAGTAAAGCGGCAGCGACGGCGATTAGCCGCGCTTGTCCGGGGGAATCATCGTCGAGCGCCAAGTCAATGATACTTGAGCGTACCGCGCTCATTGTCGTTGCGGCGCTTCGGCGAGTCGGCGCCGGCGGCGGTGGCGGGTTATCGCGATATTCGCGGGCTTTTTTCGCCGATGCGTCGAGCGCGAGTCGTGTCCGACCGGGTGATACCGGTTTCAGTAAGAACCGATACACGATGCCTTCGGATATCAAGCCCATCAGTTCGTCGCCATCGTCACGGCGACCGGCAACGATGGTGACCAGCGCTGGCTGCACGCGCCGTAGCTGCTCGGTAATGCTCTTGACTTCGCTGGGTGCTACGGCGGCGTCAGTCACTAACACGCCAACTCGACCGGTGGCGACGATATCGCTCGCCGATTGCAGTGTTGGGCAACGGTGAACCGAGAATTTGCCGCGCGCTGCTTGGCTAATCCCTTGATAGAACGCTTCGTCGCCGGTTAGAACCAAAATCTCGACGATCTTGTTCTGTTGCGCGGCCGTGATCGCCGATGGTTTGCTGAGTGCTTCGTGCGCACCCGTTAGTTCCGCCTCGTCGTCGACAACAAACAGCGGTGTCTCCTCGTCCGATGGCGCGATCGGTTTGAAACGACCCGTGCTACTGGTATCCGGTGCATGGGTTGCATCGTTCGCTGACTCGCTCAATGCATTCAGGCCACGTTGACCGGCCGAAGAAACAACGAGGTTAAACAGCTCACGCGGCGACGCACTGCTTTTCAACACCGCTACGAAATCTCGTGAACTTGCGAGCGCGGCGATATCCTCTTCGCTCGAGTCCCGGCCCGCGATCAAAATGCCTTGGATTTCGGGCGACCGGCGCCGCGCTTCGCGTAGCGTCTCCGAGCCTGTCATGCCGGGCAAGTCTTCCGCCGTCACGAAGTAGTCGATCGGCGTTTCACCCAGCGTCGCCAACGCCTCGCGTCCTGATTGCGCGAAATGCAGCGTGTAGTCGGCTTCGGCGAAGACCTTCCTGCATGCGTCCAGCACGGCTTGGTGTGGATGCAGGATGAGGACTTGCGTCTTGAAGCGCTCGACGGCCATTCGATGCTTCCTTAGGGCGAAAAAGGCCCGGAGGCCTCAGCTTTTTTGTTGTTCCGCAGTGTAAGCGGCTGCGGGTTTTGCGTCAGGAACCCGCCGATTAAACCTAGCAGAGTGTGACGCTGCGCACAGTGGTGATGTGAGTTCTGTCACGTTTTGGCGACAGGTGAGGATCAAGCAGCGTCGGCTTTTGGCGGCACACCACGGGCCTCAACTTCCGACTTTAATGTGGTCAAAGCCTCGTCAAGGCCGCTGACCGTTTGCCGCTTGCTGCCAAGGCGCCGGATCGCCACCTGCCGTGCCGCAATTTCACGTTCGCCAACGGCGAGAATGACCGGCACCTTCTGGACGCTATGCTCACGAACCTTATAGGCGATTTTTTCGTTCCGAAGGTCCGTGGCCACGCGAAAGCCGTGCGCGCGGAATGCGTCCGCCACTTCGACGGCGTAGTCATCAGCGGCCCCGGTTATCGTCGCGACGACGATTTGCTGTGGTGCGAGCCACAGCGGGAAATTGCCGGCGAAGTGCTCGATGAGAATACCGGTGAAACGCTCTAATGATCCGAACATGGCCCGATGCAGCATAACCGGCGTGTGTCGGTCGCCGTCCTCACCAATGTAGGTGGCGCCGAGTTTTTTCGGCATGTTCAGATCGACCTGCAGCGTGCCGCACTGCCAATCGCGACCGATAGCGTCGCGCAAGACGAACTCTAGCTTCGGCCCGTAAAACGCACCTTCGCCGGGGTTGTGTGTGTACGGAATACCCGTCGCCTCAATCGCCCCACGCAGCGCTGCTTCGGATTTATCCCAGACCTCGTCGGAACCGACCCTTACCTCGGGTCGATCAGCAAACTTGATGCGCACATCGTCAAAGCCAAAGTCGCGGTAGATTGAGAGGATTAGCTCGCTAATGGCGATCGACTCGTCACGAATCTGTTCTTCCGTACAGAAAACATGGGCGTCGTCTTGCGTAAACGCACGCACACGCAGCATCCCGTGCAAGGCACCGGAGGGCTCATAGCGATGAACGGTGCCAAACTCCGCCATCCGCAGCGGTAGCTCGCGGTAACTGGTTATCCCCTGTTTGAATACCTGAACGTGCCCCGGGCAGTTCATTGGTTTTAGCGCGTATACCCGACCGTCTTCGGTTTCGGTCGTGTACATGTGATCCGAAAACGTATCCCAGTGGCCGGAGCGCTCCCATAACGAACGGTCCATGACGATCGGTGTATGGATTTCCTGGTACCCCGCGGCGGTTTGGCGCTGGCGCATGTAGTCGATCAGCGTCTGGAACAGTGTCCAGCCTTTCGGATGCCAGAAGACTGCGCCAGGCGCTTCTTCCTGAAAGTGGAATAAACCCATCTGCTTGCCGAGCTTGCGGTGGTCGCGTTTTTCCGCTTCCTCGATTTGTCGTAGGTGCGCTTTAAGTTGTTTTTCGGTTGCCCACGCCGTGCCGTAAATGCGTTGCAGCATCTCGTTACGCGAGTCGCCACGCCAGTATGCGCCAGAAATTCGTGTCAACTTGAATGCCTTACCGAGCCGAGCTGTTGTCGGTAGGTGCGGCCCGCGACACAGATCGATGAAGTCACCTTGCCGATACAGCGTGATCGTCTCGTCCGCCGGCAAGTCAGCGATGATCTCGGCCTTGTAGACCTCGCCTTGCTCTTTGAAAAAACGGATCGCGTCGTCGCGATCCCATACCTCGCGAGTGATTGTTTCGTCGCGCTCGACAATCTCCTGCATCCGCTGCTCCAAGACCACGAGATCATCGGGCGTAAACGGCGTTTCGCGGGCGAAGTCGTAGTAAAAGCCGTTATCGATCGCCGGGCCGATGGTGACTTGGGTTTCGGGGTACAGCTCTTTGACGGCCTCAGCGAGGATGTGGGCCGCGTCGTGGCGAAGCAGTTCTAGGCCATCGTCCGAGTCGCGCGTGATGATTTCTACGTTTGCCCCATCCGGCAGTTCTCTTCCTAGGTCGCGCAATTCGCCGTTGACGCGAACGGCTACGGCCGCTTTCGCGAGCCCGCTACCGATCGAATTGGCGAGTGTCAGCCCATCGATGGGGTGGTCAAATTGGCGTGTCGAGCCGTCAGGCAGGTGGATTTCCGGCATGGCAGTGTGGGGGTCGTCGGTTGTTGGAGCTCGCCGGTTAAGTCACCAGCGCGAATGCCGCAAGTGTACTCCAAAGGTTATCGGATAAGGCATATAATCGAAGGATATGAGCGCTTCTAAACCGCAACTGCAGTCGACACCCGACGATCACGCCACCTGCGTCACGGAGGCGATTGCGCGGGCCGAGGCCATCTGCCAGAAAACCGGCAAGAAGTTGACCGCTCAGCGGCGCTGGGTTCTCGAGCTCATTTGGCAATCGCAAAAGCCCGTCGGTGCCTATGACCTTCTCGAGGCGATGTCCGCGACCGGAAAACGTTACTCGCCGCCGACGGTCTATCGCGCGCTCGATTTCCTCATCGACGCAGGTCTTGTGCATCGGCTGGAGTCGCTGAATGCGTATGTCGGCTGTAGCGACCCGAGCCATACACACTCCGGCCAGTTTCTTATCTGTACCCAATGCCAGGCGGTCGTTGAGCTCGACGATCCCGCCATTGACGCTTCCATTCGCGAGCGTACCGAACGCTTGGGATTTGCACCGAGCTCCGTTGGCCTCGAGGTACAAGGTTTGTGCCGCGAATGCTGTAAGTCGTAAACAGCGCCGTTCCACCGCCCAATCGATTTCATTCCATGACCGAAACCACCCCAGCGCGCGATTTCATTCGCCAGCGTATCGATGCCGACAATGAAAGTGGTCGGTATGATCGGCGAGTCGTTACCCGTTTCCCCCCGGAGCCGAACGGCTATTTGCACATCGGCCACGCCAAATCGATCTGCATCAATTTCGGCATCGCGAACGAATTCGCCGGGCAAACCTATCTTCGCTACGACGACACTAACCCCGGCAAAGAATCTAGCGAGTTTGTCGCCGCGATCGAACGCGACGTCCGCTGGCTCGGGTTTGAGTGGACGGCGGGCCTTACCCATGCGTCGGATCACTTCGAACGCTTGTACGAAGCGGCCGAGCGGTTGATCGAAACCGATCATGCTTACGTCGATAGTCTCGATGCGCAACAGATGCGGGCTCACCGTGGCACGTTGACCGAGTCAGGTAAGAACAGTCCGTACCGCGACCGTTCCATCGAGGAGAATCTCGATCTTTTCCGGCGGATGCGTGCCGGTGAGTTCGCCGACGGCGAGCACGTGCTGCGAGCCCGCATCGACATGGCATCACCCAATCTCAATCTTCGCGATCCGACTTTGTACCGAATTCGGCATGTCGCGCATCAACGCACCGGCGCGCAGTGGTGCATTTATCCGATGTACGACTTTGCGCACACGCTTTCTGACGCGTTTGAAGGGATTACCCACTCGCTGTGCACGTTGGAATTCGAAGACCACCGACCGTTGTACGATTGGTTGTTGGAGACGTTGGCCGTCGAGCATCGACCTCAACAAATTGAGTTTTCGCGTTTGAACGTCGCTTACTTTTTGACGAGCAAACGCAAACTCGCCGAATTGGTCGATGAGGGCTACGTGGATGGCTGGGATGATCCGCGAATGCCAACGCTCGCTGGTTTGCGCCGCCGTGGCGTACCGCCGGCGGCCGTCCGCGATTTCGTGGCACGGGTCGGGGTCACCAAGAAAGAGAACGTGATTGAGCAAGGATTGCTTGAGACCTGCATTCGCGGCGAGCTGGGTGAGTCCGCGCCACGCGTTATGGGCGTCGTCAATCCGCTTAAGGTAACGCTGACCAATTACCCGGTTGAGCGAACCGAAACGGTGCGGGCAAAAAATCACCCGGCCCGTCCGGAGATGGGCGAGCGCGATTTAGCGTTCGGTCGAGAGCTCTACATTGAGCGCGACGATTTCATGGAAGATGCGCCACGTAAGTTTTTCCGGCTCAAGCCCGGCGGTGAGGTGCGGCTTCGTTATGCGTACATCATTCGTTGCGATGAGGTCGTCAAAGACGACGCTGGTGAGGTCATCGAATTACGCTGCCATGTGGATGAATCGACCAAAAGCGGCAGTCCCAATGCCGAGCGCAAAGTCAAAGGGACGATTCACTGGGTGGCTGCCCATGATCACGCCGTCGTCGAAGCACGGTTGTACGATCGCTTATTCGCTGTTGCGGAGCCAGGTCGTGCTGAGAATTTTCGCGATGTGATCAATCCTGAGTCGTTGATCGTTACGACTGCGCGTGTCGAGTCGTCGCTCGCCGCTGCGGACCCGGCGGTTGTTTATCAGTTCGAGCGCGTCGGTTACTTCAAACTTGATAGCGTCGTGACCGACCAACCCGCCGTGTTTAATCGCGTCGTTACTTTACGCGATTCGTGGGCGAAGGCTGAGCAACAAGCGCTCGCGACGATAAATACTTAACTCCAGCGGAACCGACTCCAAGGATCGCGGTCAGACGCTTACAACGTAGGCGACGAAGGACGGGTCGAGATGATCTCGCGAATTCACTGTGCGATCGTAGGGGTCATGTTGTTGACCGGATGTGCCACCTACACGACGCCAGGCGGTGGCTTCGCGGTTGGTAACGCTTCGAAGGGCGACGCGTCAATCCAGAAAATAATGGCGCGAGAGCCTGCCGCTAATTTTCCTACCCGTATCGCTCTTGTGCGCGCGCAAGCGCCGGGCTACAACCGTTACAACAGCGGCTGTTATGGGCGAGGTTATTACTGCGTTATTACCGCGCGTGACGTTGAAGCGGAGGCGGATTTCACCCGGCTCGGACAACTACCAATGATTGCGGCCGTTGCGCCGATGAACCGAATGGTCATCGATTACGAATTGAACGGCGTTGACGACTTGCGTCGTGCCGCGGCAGAACTGCGGGCTGACATGCTATTGCTGTACAGCTTCGATACGCGCGTCCACGTTGATGCCAAGGATCTTGGCCCTCTGCAAACCGTGTCGCTCGGCTTTTTGCGCAATCGTAATGCGCACGTTGATACGACTGCGTCGCTGGCGCTTTACGACGTTCGTACCGGTTTCTTGTATGGCCTAGCGGAGGCAACGGCTCGCGAAGATCAGCGCGCGTCGGTTTGGTCGACCGAAAGTGCCATCGATCGGGCGCGTCGTGCGGCTGAACAACGTTCATTCGCTGACTTGGTCGGCGAGTTTGGCGTTTTGTGGAAAGGTGTCGTTGAAACGCATGCGGTTCCGCCGCTCGCCGTGTCGATTCAATAGCAGCGACGCAACCGTTCGGCTCACCGCCTAATCGCCGTATACTGTGGGTACTGCGTCGTAACCTGAGTTTGTCATGTCGCTTGAGCCCACGATCGTTTCGGTTTGTATCGGTCAGCCGGCGCCACTCGTGAGTAAGCCGACGGTGTTGAGCGGTATCGTCAAGCGACCGGTAGCAGGGCCCATTGAGGTGGGTTACGCGAACCTTGCCGGTGACGGGCAAGCAGACCTATCCGTCCACGGCGGTCGCGATAAAGCGGTCTACGTTTATTCTAACGATCATTACCCGCATTGGCGGGATGTGCTCGGCCATGAATTAGCACCGGCCCAGTTCGGCGAGAATCTTACGGTTTCCGGAATGCGCGAAGCTGACGTCATCATCGGCGCGCGATACCGTGTTGGGTCGGCGATTGTCGTCGTCGCGCAGCCTCGGCTGCCGTGTTTTAAGCTGGGTATTCATCTCAGTGACGAACGTTTTCCTGGCCAATTCTTGCAAAGCGGTCGGCTTGGTTTCTATTTGCGGGTCGAGCAGGTCGGCGTCCTTGAGGTCGGTGATCGTTTCGAATTGCTTGAGGCGCCTGCTGACGGATTCTCAATAACTCGGTTGTGGCAGCTGGCGTTTATTGAGCCCTGCGAGGGCGAGAACTGTATGCTCACTCAACGCGCCTTAACCGAATTGCTGTATCTCGATGAGGGCTGGCAGCGCCGCTTACGGGGCAAACTTCGTTCTGGAAATTGCGCTCCCGAGGAGATCGCTTTATGACCGGGCCCGTTCGCCTCAACGCGTTGGCCGATGCCGCCGGTATCGCGCCGGATGGCATCGCCTCGCGCTTGCCGGCCGAGCCGGATCCGCCGACGCCGTTTAGTGGACTCACGGTGGGTTTCGTGCAGATGGCCGAAGCCGCTCCGCACAATGGCGAACGTCACCCTGATGGCGACGAGGTGTTATGGATAGTCTCTGGCAGTGTGCGCGTTGTCTTTGACGATAATGACTGGGACGACATCGCATTGGGGCCGCAACAAGGCCTGATCGTTCCTGCCGGTGCCTGGCATCGCGTCGAAATCGTCGAACCTGCCGGCATTGTCTACCTGACGCCGGGGCCGAACAACGAATTTCGTTTCGAATGACGACAACGGTGCCATCGCGGTGGGCAGCGTGAACGGGCTGCGCAGTGCGGCGCCGATCGCACGGTTTTCGCATGGCTTGCTCCGAGCGCTGCAGCCGTCGGATGCCGAGGTCCTTGCCACGCTCGCAAACGACCGGGATATTTGGCTCAATCTTCGCGATGCTTTCCCACACCCGTACTGTGAAGACGATGCTGAGGCGTTCATCAACCACGTCGCAACGCTACCGATGGAGGCAGCCGTAGGCATCGAAGCCAGTGGCGATGGCCTGGCCGGTGTCATTGGCGCTACTCGCGGTACCGATATCGAAGCGTGTGGCGCCGAAGTCGGATATTGGCTGGGGCGCGCGTTCTGGGGACGTGGGCTGGCGAGTGCCGCGCTACAAGCCTTTCGCGATTGGCTGTTTGACGAAACCGATCTGATGCGCTTGTACGCCGTACCGTTCGCCGATAATGCCGCGTCTTGTCGGGTGCTTGAGAAAAGTGGCTTTGTCTTGGAAGGCCGTTTACGAAGCAGTGCGCGCAAAGCGGGTCGGCTTAACGACCAGCTCGTCTACGCTTTCGTTCGTGGCGATTCATAATGGCTTGGCTCGAGAAACGACTGCCGCCACCGTTACTTGCCATCGTGGCGGTTGTGCTGCTCGTTGCTGCAGCGAAACTGTGGCCGGCGCTACGCGTAAGCTCGTCGTTCCAGAACGTCGCTGGCGGGTTACTGATCGTTATCGGCGTTGCTATTGATCTCGCGTCCATCCTCGCGTTCCGCCGTGCCCAAACCACAGTAAATCCACTGCGCCCAGAAGCGACCACACAATTGGTGACGGTCGGTCCGTTTCATCGTTCTCGCAACCCCATGTATGTCGGCTTGGTGTTAATCGTCACCGGCTGCGCCGTCGTGATAGGAACGATCGTCGGACCGTTCGTCGTTGCCGCGATTATTGCCTATCTGACGCGTTTCCAAATTCAGCCGGAGGAGCGCGCCATGCGCGAGCTGTTCAGCGAGTCGTTCGAGCACTACTGCCGTACCGTACCGCGTTGGCTATAGTTCATCGCGACGAGGCTGTCCCGCCTTACCGATGCGCCGATCGATGTAACATCATTCTCGCGGCTGAGGGCGCTAACCGACCGTGGTTTCGTGGATTGAACCGAGCATGCCGGGAATGCGTCGATAGAGGAGTAGATGATGCGTAACGCAGTTAGGTTTGGCGCTGACGCGCTAGAGTACGAGACGGAAGAACGCTGTGCGATTGTTGAGGTGGCGAATGACGTTGGTGACGCGGACGTTTCGATTGCCCGCGCGCGTGTTCGGCCGGGTGTGACGACTGCATGGCACAAATTAGACGGTATTGATGAGCGCTATTTGATTGTTGCCGGTACCGGCCGCGTCGAAGTGGGCGATTCGATCGTCGAGGATGTGCGTCCGGGTGATGTCGTTCGGATTAGCGCCGACGAGCGTCAGCGCATCACCAACACCGGCTCCAATGATTTGTTGTTCTACGCGATTTGTTCACCGCGATTCGATGCCGCTTGCTACATCGCGCTCGAATGACGGTGTCGCGGACTACTCGGCGCTGATCCGTACCGGTGCGCCACGCCCAATACCGAGACCGGCGGCAGCACTTCCTTCCGCACGTGCGATCTCAACAACGTCGAACGAGTTGATCAAGGCGAGGTAATCACCCGGACTAACTCGCCCGTACGTTGACGCGAGCGATAGCCGAATGCCGGCCACTTGTACCGATGGCGTTGCTATTTCCGTGAGCTGAGTTCGGTCGATGTTGGTGATGAGGTTGCCGAACGTATCGATACTGATAACCGTACCCGCAATACCGTTCGAACGCGATTCCGGTGCATCGACCTGGCTCGGTACCCACTCGGTCCACGTCGGACCTAACTCGCTTATATCAAGGCGACCGGCAGCGAGTGCCGCTGCGGCCGGAGCAAAGAGGTCTCGACCATGAAACGTTGCGCTTGGCGGTGGTAGGTCAAGTTTGGTGCGCAGTCGATCGACATCGACCCGAACACAGGTGGCTTCGGGTCGAATTTCAAGTAGATCACCGAGTAGACCATTGTCGGGTGCCAAAAACCGGTGCCCATCGACGGTCATTGCAATAATGTCGCGTTCCGTTCCAACGCCCGGATCAACAACAGCCACATGGACAGTACGTGGCGGGAAGTACGGATAGGCGCGGCGTACCCAAAAGCCCGCTTCCGGCGGCCAATGCACGGGAATGTCGTGCGTTAAATCAATAACGGTGGCATCGGGGCAGCGAGCGGCAATGACCGCCCGCATGACGGCAGCAAACGGCCCTTGGTGACCAAAGTCAGTTGTCAGACTGATCGTCGGTCGCCGCCCGGTGTCGCTTGCTAACGCCACGCTTAACTCGTGAGTTCCGCGAAGCGTTCCAAGTGGTAATCCGCGTTACCGAACAGTACGTCAATGGTTGTTAGGCGTTTAAAAAAGTGAGCGACATCGAGCTCCCAGGTCACGCCCATACCGCCGTGTAACTGGACGGCCTCTTGGCCAAGCTTCTTGCCAGCCGTTCCGATTTGGTATTTAACGGCGCTGACGGCTGCACGTGCCGTATGGGTGTCGGGCTGCTGTTGCGCCATGACCGCCCAGAACAAAAGCGACCGGGTCTCTTCCGCCAACATAAACATGTCGACCATGCGGTGCTGTAAGGCTTGAAACGATGCAATCGGAACGCCGAACTGGACACGACTTTTCGTGTACTCCAGCGTTTTCGTGCTTAGGACTTGCATGATACCCAGCGCCTCGGCAGATACCGCCAGTGTCGCTTCGTCGACACTATCGCGAAGTCCGGCATAGGCATCGCCACCGTCGCCGAGGACGTGGTCGGCCGGTAGGCGCACATTCGCGAAATCCAGTTCCGCCGCGCGCAGGCCATCAACGGTCGGATATGCACGGCGGTTCAAACCAGGCGCCGTGGCGGGTACGACGAAAAGCCCAATGCCCTCGGTTGAGCGTTGTTCGCCGCTCGTTCGGGCGCTGACGACAATAAGATCCGCGTCACCGCCATTGAGCACGACAGTCTTGTTGCCGTTGAGAACCCAGTCATCGCCATCACGGCTTGCCGTCATCGCGATATCGGCAATATCGAAACGGCTTTGCGGCTCCGCAAAGGCGAGGGTTGCGATGCTACTGCCATCGATAATGGGCGCGAGCCACCGCTGGCGCTGCGCATCGCTGGCTGCGCGCCGCAGCGCGCCACCAGCGAGTACGATGCTCGCGAGGTAGGGCTCTACAACGAGCCCGCGTCCCAATTGCTCCATGATCAACATGGTTTCGACCGCGCCGCCATCGAGGCCGCCGTCCGCTTCAGGGAACGGAACGGCTGTCCAACCGAGCTCGGCAAAAGTCTGCCAATTCTCGTTGCTGTATCCGTTGTCGCTTGCCGCTAAGGTTTGGCGCTTGTCGAAGTCGTAATCGTTATCGATAAACCGAGCGACGCTGTCCGCTAGCATCGTTTGTTCGTCAGTGAGTGAAAAATCCATGCTGATGCTCGCCTACAGACCAAGCACGTGCTTGGCGATGATATTTTTTTGAATCTCGTTGGAGCCGCCGTAAATCGAGGCTTTACGAAAGTTAAAGTAACGCAGCGCTGACGATGTGTCGTTGCCGTTACCGACGCGCTCTGCAACCTCGAAGTCGGCGTTGTACTGTGACGGCAGGTAGGGCAACGCGTAGTAGCCAGCCGCCTCGACGTACAACTCATCGATCGCTTGTTGCATTTCGGTGCCGCGAATTTTCAGGATTGAACTCTCGGGTCCCGGTGCTTTGCCGGCAGCGACGGTAGCCAGCGTGCGAAGGTCGGTGTACTCGAGTGCCTTTAATGCAATGCGAGCCGCCGCCAATTTACGTTTAAAGCTCGCATCCTCCAACAACGGTGCTGCGCCTCGGCGAGTCTCACCGGCGATGTCGGTGAGCCGGTCGAGTCGGTATTGCGAGACAGCGACGCCGGCGATATTGGTACGCTCGTGTTGCAACAGCACCTTGCCATACGTCCATCCGCGGCCTTCTTCGCCAACGAGATTCGCTTTCGGCACGCGGACGTTATCGAAATGAACCTCGTTGACTTCATGGCCGCCTTCGATTGTGACAATCGGCCGTACGGTAATGCCCGGTGTTTGCATATCGCACAACAAAAAGCTTATTCCCTCTTGGCGCCGGGCCACATCACTGTTCGTGCGTGCGAGCAGAAAAATCCAATCGGCATGCTGCCCGAGCGTGGTCCAGAATTTTGTGCCGTTAACGATGTAGTCATCGCCATCGTCGACCGCTTCCGTCTTTAACGACGCGAGATCTGAGCCAGCACCGGGCTCCGAGTAGCCCTGGCACCACCAGACATTGCTTTGCAGAATATCCGGTAAGAAGCGGTCTTTTTGCTCGTCGCTGCCATAGGTGTAAATGACCGGACCAACCATCGATACGCCGAAGGGAATGACTGCCGGCGCATTAATTCGGGCGCGCTCAACTTCGAACAGATATTTCTGAATCGGAGTCCAGCCAGGGCCGCCGTACTCGACGGGATAATTTGGGGCAATCCACCCCAAGTCGTACAGAACTTTTTGCCAGCGAACGTAGTCTTCTTTGCTGAGTTCGATGGCGTTATCCATTTTGTGGCGAATGTCGGCCGGGTAGCGTTCGGCCAAGGTTTGACGGACGTGCTCGCGAAAGGCGACCTCGTCACTGGAAAACTCAATATGCATAAACCGTCTGTATCGTTTAAGTGATCGGCAGCGAAGCTCTACCGCAGCGTCGGAAGCCCCCCTCCGAAGGCGTCACTCTAGAGTACGTTGCTGCGCTGCACAAGCGAGCGGGTAGCGCTGCCGCTTCGGACCTGCATTGTGTAAAAATGTCGCGATGAAGTCTGTCGAAAGCCCAGCCCAAGACCGCCGCGGACGCGGTCTCCGTGACCTCAGAATCTCGGTGCTAGACCAGTGCAACTTTCGTTGTCCGTATTGCATGCCCGCTGAGACGTTCCACGATGGCTACCCGTTCCTAAAGCGCGATGAACGCTTGTCGTTCGACGAAATTGCGACGGTGGCGGGGGCCGCAGCCACGGTCGGTGTCAGCAAGTTACGGCTGACTGGCGGCGAGCCGTTACTGCGCCGTGATCTGCACCGGTTGGTTGCGCAACTGGCCAGCATCGACGGTATCGAGGACTTGGCGTTAACCACCAACGGTATGTTACTCGCCGCGCAGGCGGCCAAGCTTAAACAAGCCGGTCTTGCCCGCGTCACAGTGAGTCTCGACAGCTTGGACGAGAAGACGTTTCGGCGCATGAGTGGCGAGCGGGGCGACGTCGCGACCGTGTTGGCGGGCATCGACACAACGTTGGCCCTTGGGTTCGATAGCGTCAAGGTCAACACCGTTGTGCAACGCGGGCTCAATGACGCCGACGTTCTCGACATTGTCGACTATTTTCGCCACCGCGGGCCGATCGTACGCTTCATCGAGTACATGGATGTCGGTAACCGCAATGGCTGGCAGTCGGGCGATGTTGTCTCGTCCAGTGAACTTCTTGAGCGGATTGCCGAGCGTTGGCCGCTTGTTCCGGTCGCGCCTGCTTACCGCGGCGAAGTCGCGCGCCGCTACCGCTTTGTCGACGGCGGCGGAGAAATCGGTTTTATCTCGTCCGTATCGCAGCCTTTTTGCGGGGACTGTCACCGCGCACGCCTGTCCGCCGACGGTCAGTTATATACCTGTTTATTCGCGAGCACCGGTATCGATTTGCGAACCGGGTTACGAGCCGGCGATGATGTCGCCAACGTGGCGGCGAAGTTGCGCGCTATTTGGGCAAAGCGTAGCGATAATTATTCTGAGCAGCGCGGTCCGTTGCGCGAGCACGTGTTGAAAAAGGTGGAGATGTTCCGAATTGGCGGCTAAACAAGACAAGCCATTGACGCACGTTGCCGCGGATGGGCGGCCGCAAATGGTTGACGTTAGTAATAAAGCCGTCACTCGGCGCGAAGCGCGGGCGCGTAGCCGTGTCTTGTTGCCACAAGCGGTGCTTGAGGCCGTGCAAGAGGGTGACATCGCCAGCAAAAAGGGGCCGGTGTTTGCGACGGCCATTGTTGCCGGTGTCATGGCCGCCAAACAAACGCATACGCTGATTCCGTTTTGCCACCCACTTGGTTTAGAGCGCTGCGATATCGATATTGAATTGGAGGGCGACGCAGCCCTCGTCACTTGTCACTGCTCGGTATCGCACCGCACGGGCGTTGAGATGGAGGCGTTGACGGGGGCTAGCGTCGCTGCGTTGACCATCTACGATATGTGCAAGGCGTTGTCTCATAACATCGTGATCGCCGACACACGCCTGTTGGCAAAAACCGGCGGTAAGCAGGACTTCGACCATGTCGACTGACCCACGGGTCAAGCACGCATTGGTTCTTGCCGGCGGACGCAGCGAGCGAATGGGTTCGGACAAGGCAGCGCTGGCGAACGGTGACAGCGATCAGCTGAGTGTTACGGTAGCGCTCGCTGCGCGGCACGTGGCCAATGTCTACGTCTCAGTACGTGCCGATCAGCGCGATGAACCGCTGCGCGCACGGTATGCGCAAATCGTTGATCGATACCCCGGCCACGGGCCGCTGTCCGGCATTATGAGTGCCCTTGAGTTTCATAACACGGTGCCATGGTTAGTTCTCGCCTGCGACTTGCCAGCGCTAAACGACGCGACGCTTGAGTACCTTCTCAATCGCGTTGATCCCAGTGCGATCGCAACGGCGTACGCGGCGGAAAGCAATGGTTTACCCGAGCCGCTATGCGCCGTCTGGATGCCAAGCGCCATCGGCCCGTGCCACGAGGCGCTCGCTTTGCAGCGCAGTTGTCCGCGCAAGATTTTGATCCAGAATCGTGCCGCGCTACTCCACTTACCCGTCGCCGGCGCGTTGGATAACGCCAATACGCCGGAAGACCTATCCCGCATCAGCAATCGCCTGGCCCATTAGATGACTGACAAGACCCTTACCGTTCGATACTTCGCCTTATTTCGCGACTTAGCCGGTACCGCCGAGACCGCACTGACCTCACCGGCGGAGACGACCGGCGAGTTGTTTGACGCGCTGGCGACCCAATGGTCGTTCGCCGAACCGCGCACTCATTGCAAGGTTGCCGTCAACGATGAGCTGGTCGATTGGCAGCACCCTTTGTCGAGCGGCGACATCGTCTTGCTGTTTCCACCGGTAGCTGGCGGATGAGCGCGGTTTGTATCGCGGCGACGCCGATCGATGGCCAGGCATTAACGCAGGCACTACGCGACCCCTATTGCGGTGGCTTCGTTAGCTTTGAGGGCTGGGTTCGGAACCATAACGAAGGCGAACGCGTTTTGCGGCTGGAGTACGAGGTGTACACACCTATCGCTGTTAGTGAAGGCGAAAAGATCATCGCCGAGGCTAAGCAGCGCTTCGCTATTGACGGCGCGCGTTGTGTACACCGCGAGGGTATGCTCGCGTTGGGCGACATGGCCGTCTGGGTCGGCGTTACAGCCGCTCATCGCGGTCCAGCATTCGATGCCTGCCAGTACATCATCGACAACGTAAAGACGCGGTTGCCAATCTGGAAAAAAGAGTCCTACGAGAACGGCGATTCCGGTTGGGTGAACTGCGAGCAACCCGCGGCACATGGGCACGCGCATGGCTGAAGCGGTCGCTGTGCGCCGGCGCTATGTCGACGGCCCGTTCGGCCAGATTCATGTACGTGTCAGCGGGGTAGGTGCAGCGGCCCATTCACCGCTTCTATGTCTGCATATGTGCCCAAAATCCGGTCGGCAATTCGAGCGCTTTTTGGCCGAGATGGCGAGTGACTTTCATGTCGCGGCGCCAGACTATCCTGGCCACGGTGAGTCCGATGGGTTGGCCGGAAACCTTGCGCCGACTATCGGCCATTACGCCGATGCGATGCTCGCGGTTTGCGATGCGTTGTCGTGGGAAACCTTTGACGTGCTCGGCTTTCATACCGGCGCGCTGGTTGCCACCGATTTGGCGACTCGCTGGCCCGCTCGCGTACGCCGTCTGGTGTTGTTTTCGGCGCCGGTTCTGGACGAATCTGAGGCCGCCGCGTTTACCGAGCTCTACGCACCCGTTCCGCTCGACGAAGCCGGTAGTCGGTTTCGGCGAATTTGGGATAGTGTCGTCAAGCATCGCGGTCCGGGTATGACCCTGCCGATGATGGCGGAGTCGTTCGCCGAGAGTCTGCGTGGCGGCGACGACTACGAATTGGGTCATGCCGCTGCGTTTCGATATGCGCCCCGTTTCGCTGCGGCGGTCGGTGCCTTAGCGCAGCCGCTAACCGTTGTTAATCCCGGCGACGATCTCGCCGAGATTAGTCGACGGATAATCCCGTTTATCGGCGCTCAGCGTTTTGTCGAAAAACCGGAATGGGGGCACGGATTGTTTGATGCGCACACCGGCGCCGTTGCGTCGACCGTTCGCGAGCTGCTCGGCCCTTAAACCTCAGGCTCGGCGGCTGCGTCAGACTCGGTCGTGTTGTCGGCGTCGTCGCCGGTCGCGCAGCGACGTTTGTCGAACCGGCGTGCATTGGCACCGCCCAAATACGAGATGACGGCGGTCAAGGCATCGTTCTCAACCGAGTACTCGATAACCTGCGGGTAGTCGTGCGATGCGTTCAGAAAAACGATTCGTGACGTATCCGTCTCGCGAGCTGCAAATGAAACAGCCGCTTGGTTTGAGGGGTAGGCCGAGTAGATCCAGCGATCGCGACTGTTACGTTTGATCGTAAGTACTTCGTAGAAAACAATCTCACCGTCACGGATGGTTGTGCTAAACCCAGCCATCGAACCGTCACGTTCCTCGACCCAAATCTCACGCGCGAAGCCATCGTCGCTGATCCAGCACCCTGCCAGCCAACCGAGTTCGTTGTCTTGAGCGCCCGCCAAGACCGGAAGGAGTGCTACCAACACGGCTTGGCAAAGTCGGGTGGTCCACATCGGCGTGCTAATCCTGCTGGTCGTCAAACAAACGTCACCGCAGTGTAACCGCATTCTCAGCTGGGTTTTAACCGCAAAACTACGGACGCTTTACAAAACTCGCCCAGTCCTGAGGTGTATCGATGTCACGTGCGGCGTCGCCCAGTTCGACAACGGCTTGCGCGCCGCAACGACGCAGCCATTGGCGAGCTCCGCTCTGCCCATCGTGTTTGGCGAGTTCCGGGCAGTCCGCGGCAGGGATGATGGCCGGTACACCAACGCCGTTGGGATACGCCGCAGCCACGGCTGTTGTCGGTGACGTCTGAAAGGCCTCGATGAGCCCGCGATAGTGGTTAACGCTAATGTCTGGCATATCGGCGACCGTGACCAACAGGCCCGCAACTCGGCTCGGCACCAGCGACGCTGCCAGTGCGAGGCTGGTGCCCATGCCGTCACGCCAGCGCGGGTTAACGGCAAGCACGCACGCAAGGCCATCGAGCCACTCCTGTGCGGCGTCAGCCCGGGCACCGATAACGACGAGCGGGGCTTCGCCTGTAGCGGCCGTTAGGCGTTTTACCGCGCGCGCGAGCAGCGTGTCGCCATCGATGGTCAACGCTTGTTTCGGCGAGCCGAACCGTACCGATTCGCCGGCCGCTAGCACGGCGCCAAGAACGGGCTTGGTCATGGTGTTACTCGCCAATGCGAGAGAATGGCGCGATGATCGGATCCGGCAACTAATCGCGTCTCGAACGTTTGCAACCTTAGACCGGCACCCGGTAATGCGTGGTCGATCGGAATGCCGACCCAGCCCAAGGCAGCTGGCCACGTTGGTGCGAGGCCGTGCTCGCGCCGACTATCGCGCAGCTTGCCGACAGCGAGGAGCTCGGCAAAGGCTGGCGACCAAGGCGTGATGTTGAGATCGCCAACCAACAGTTTCGACGCGGGCCAACGACCGACCCATGCTGCTGCCGCAGCGAGTTGTCGATTGCGCCGATCGCTCAACGCTACACCGATGGGCGGTACGGGGTGCGTCGCCAGCACGTATATCGCGCTGTTGCCGATCGGCAGTTCTACACTGATTGACGGTGTGCTGTCGGATGTTAAGTCGATCCGTTCTAGCCGCGATCCTGGCCAGCGACTAAAGGCAGCGATACCGAAGTTGTCGTCACGCGTAATAGCGAGGCGGAATGGAAAGCGTGAGTTGAGCTCGGCGGTCGCGTCCAGCCAGTATGAATCGACCTCTTGCAAAACAACGATATCGGGATCGCTGTCGCGAACGAGATCGAGTAAAGCAGTGGTCTGCCGATTGGCGGTCAACACATTCGCGTTTAGAACGCGCAGGTTCGCGGCTGTATTCGCCGGCGGCGGGTCTGGGCGCTGTGTCGGCCACAGATATGGCCAAATAGCGAACGCATGCCAGGTGATCAAAACAGCGGTGATCGATGCCCAGCGCGACCATCCGGCTACACCCAGGACGATGAACGCGAGCAAACCGCAGGCGACATAGTGCGGGCGAAAGTGTGTCGCTAGATCGAACCATGGATTGATGGTGGCAGCGCTTCCCGCCAGCGTCACTGCACCGAGCAACGTCACGCCCGCTGCTGCAAGCCCCGCCAAGCGCGGCACCAGCAGCGCGCTAGTCATCGTTGAAGCGAACCGTCGATTGGCGCCGCCGGTCGACAATCAATGTTGTGACGTCCGGGCGCGAATAGTGTCCAGCCGGGTCGAAATTTTGCCGTTCTTCGCGAACACGGCTCGCGTCGAGTTCGGCGGTTCGAACGCATTCTTCGCCAACGACGGGTTCAACCAACCACGAGCCGTTTGGATTTGCGATCGCGCTGCCACCGTTCGCCGCGCAGCTCGGTAATTGCGCGAGAAGTGCATCGCGGCCCGGTACGCTGACGGCCACGTCGTCACGGCGCATCAGTCCGGACACCGAGACGACGTACGAGCGCGATTCGCGCGCGATAAAGCGCGTTATGTCAGCCGTGTTTCGGTCGCTGCCCGGCCACACGGCGACGTGCAGGTCTTCACCTTGTCCATACAAAGCCGCCCGCGCTAACGGCATCCAATTCTCCCAGCAATTCAACCCGCCGACCGTGAACGGTCCGAGCGCGTGCGTCACTAGCCCATGTCCATCGCCGGTCGCCCAGACCAGTCGCTCTTCGTACGTCGGCATTAGCTTGCGATGGGTCGAGCGTATTTCACCGGCCCGGTCGATATAAGCAAGCGTGGCATAAACCGAGTGACCCGAGCGCTCAGCTGCCCGTTCGATAACCCCTAGGTAAACCGCTATCGACCCTGCTCGCGCCGCCTCTTGTACCGGCTTGAGGTGTCCGCTTGGAAGATGCACCGCCTGATCTGAGTAGTGTGCGTACCAGCGTTTTTGTTCGGTTGAGTCGAATTCGGCACCACCGGTCGGGTCTAGCCAAAAGGGGTAGCCCGGAACGAGCCCTTCGCCGAAAACGACCAATGCCGCGCCATCCGCGGCCGCCGTAGCGATCGTGTTACAGACTTTGTCGATCGTGGCAGCTCGATCGAGCCAAACCGGTGCGATCTGAGCCAGTGCAACCGTCAGCGTACTCATAACTATCCCCGTTTTTGTCTGCCGAGACGGTAACTCTGTCGTTGGCATGTCCGCAATACGGTGGCATCTGCTACATTAACGCAGCAGAAATAGGGGGCCTTATGCACGGTTTGATGATGGACAAGCAACTCTCGATCGCCTCGATCGCTGAGTTTGCAGAACTACAATTTCCCGATACCGAGATCGTCTCAGTCACAGCGGACAATCCGCTGCACCGGTATACCTACCGCGACTGTTTTCGTCGCTCGCGTCAGCTAGCGGACGTATTGACCAAGCGCGGTTATGAGCCAGCAACTCGAATCGCCACGCTGGCGTGGAACGATTACCGGCACATGGAATGTTACTACGGTATCTCCGGTGCCGGCTTCGTCTGTCATACGGTCAATCCGCGGCTCTTTCCCGAACAGTTGACGTACATCATCAATCATGCGGACGACAAATTGATGTTTGTCGATCCGATGTTTATGCCGTTGCTCGAGAAGCTCAAACCAGCGATTACTAAGGTCGAGACGTTCGTCGTGTTTACCGACGAGCAGTCGATGCCGGCCAGCGATTTGCCCGGCGCTATCAGTTACGAAGCCTTCATTGCCGACGGCGACCCGAGTTTCGTTTGGCCAGAGTTCGACGAGCATCGCGCCTCGGCACTTTGTTACACGTCGGGCACGACCGGCAATCCGAAAGGCGTGTTGTATTCGCACCGCTCAACGTTGCTGCATGCGCTTGTTGGCAATACCGGTGCGGTACTCGCGTTGTCACCGCGCGACGTGGTGCTGCCCGTGGTTCCGATGTTTCACGTCAACGCCTGGGGCATGCCGTATGCCGCGCCGATGGTTGGCACCAAAATCGTTTACCCGGGACCCAAAATGGGTGACGGCGAGGCGCTCTACAACCTGATGGAAAGCGAAGGCGTAACGATGTCGGCGGGTGTGCCCACCGTTTGGTTAGCGTTGCTGGCGTACGCTCGAGGTGCCGACAAAACGTTCTCAACATTGAAGCGGACGCTGGTTGGCGGTGCCGCTGTGCCCGCCGCTGTTATCGCTGAGTTCCGCGATCGGCACGGTATCGACGTACAGCAAGGCTGGGGCATGACGGAAACTAGCCCAATCGGCAGCGTCAATAAAGTTCTGCCGAAATTCGACAACCTGACGCCTGATGAGTGGTTGGAGCTCAGAACCAAAGCCGGTCGCGCTGTGTTCGGGGTTGAGATGAAAATCGTCAACGATGCCGGCGAGACGCTGCCATGGGATGGGGAGTCGGCGGGCGCCCTCAAGGTGCGCGGTCCATGGATCTGTTCAGACTACTTCGGCTTAGCAGGCGATAGCGAAGCCCACGCCGAGCCCGGGTGGTTCGATACTGGCGATGTCGCAACGATCGATCCGGACGGCTACATGGCCATCACGGATCGCACCAAAGATGTCATTAAGTCTGGCGGCGAGTGGATCAGTTCGATCGATCTCGAGAACGCCGCGGTGGGCCATCCGCAGGTTGCGGAGGCGGCGGTGATCGGTGTTGCGCATCCGAAGTGGACGGAGCGTCCGCTGTTGATTGTCGTGGCGGAAGGTGACCGCCCGAGTAAAGATGAGCTGATCGAATTTCTGAGCGATAAGGTTGCTAAATGGTGGTTGCCAGACGATGTTGTCTACATCGAAGAGATTCCACACACAGCAACCGGTAAGATTCTCAAAACCGCGCTTAGAAAACAGTTCGCTGATTACCAACTACCGACCGTCTGAGCCGACATGCATCCGATCACGGTGGTCATCGTTCGATACACCGCCAACGTAACGATGTTTCTGGGAACTGTTCTTGCGCTGCTTGCCACGTGGGATTATGTTCATGGCCCCGGAGCCGGGCAGGCCGATACGTTGTGGTTGGGTCTGATCGGTGTCGCCGTATTCTTCGCGGGCTTTCGCGGTTTTCGTCGTTTGGCGAAAGACCTGGAAGCCGATCAGTCGCCGCCTACCACCCACCAATAAAGGTCACCCGTTTTTATGTCCGAGAACGATCGCTTACTGGGCTTAAAAGCCGTAGTCACAGGCGCCAATGCCGGTATTGGGGACGCGATCGCGCGCGTTTTCGCGCAACATCAAGCCAGTGTGCTTGCCGTTGATATGCCCGACAGTGGTGTCGGTCGGCGCTTCGATTCAGTCGCCAAGGTCGACGGCTTCGAATGCGATGTCAGTGCCAAAGGCGCGACAGACGCGTTATTCGAGGAAATCGACCGTACGTTGGGCGGGCTCGATATCCTCGTTAACAACGCCGGAATTTGTCTCAGAAGCGACACCGAGGAGACGGCGGATGCCGACTGGGACGCGGTGTTTGCGACCAACGTCGATGCGGCGTTTCGCCTCTGCCGCAGTGCCTTGCCATACTTGAAGAAGAGTCCAGCGGGCAGGATTATCAATGTGGGTTCGGTTCTCTCCGAGCTAGGCGAATCGGGCCGTACCGCCTACGCGGCATCGAAACATGCCCTGTTCGGTATGACGAAATCGATCGCCAGCGAATGGGGCGTTTACGGCATCACGGCCAATTGTTTACTGCCGGGTGCGATCATGACCGACATGACCCGCGACTATTTTCGCGCCCACAAAGAGTATCGCGACTATTGGATCAAAAAGTCAGCCGCACGCCGCTTAGGTGAGCCTCTGGACGTTGCGCGGGTTGCGTTGTTTCTCGCATCCGATGATTCCGTGTTCGTGAGCGGTCAAGGGATTGTTATCGACGGCGGTGGCGCTCAGTCGATCTAGGTCGCATCGGCCGCGATCGCCGCGAGCAGAGCACGAATACGTTCGGCATTGGTGCCAAGATCGCTACGGCCAACCCGCGACTTTGACCTGACGTCGATGAACGTACCGTTGTTGGTCTCTCGCGCCCGCACAACAATGTCGTCTTGATAGCCGTACCAAAATGTGGTCGCTGTCGCCTCAAGTCGGCCCAGCGCTGCGTCTTTAGCAACAACGGTCCAACCTTGTTGTTCCGCATAGCGCGCCGCCGAGTCAATGGCGACTGCCGCTGATGTTGCAACACGGACCGTGGCGATATCGGGGTAAGCTCGGCGCTGCGCCGTAGCGACATCGGCGCCGCCGTACTCAACAGGGTTCGGGGCGGTTGCTCGCAGCGGTGCGATCGCGACAAACGGTGGTGGTTCCTCTGTATCGGTACTGATGTCGTGAATCGGCGGTACCGATGTTGCGCGCAGGGCCCATATGCCCAACTGCACCAATACCGCACCGCACAACAGCAGTGCTGCTAGCGAACTAATGCCGAATCGGTGTGGCGTCCATACTCGGCCACCAAGCAACGCTAACGCCGCAACGACAAACCCTAGCGTGCTCAACGCCGCAGCGACGAGGCTGAGTTGAACCGCGGTTTGAAAACCAAGCCATCCGACGCGGTGACCCGGGCCGGCTATGACCAAAGTAACTGCGGTTATTGCAGCTAGCCAACCGGCAGTCAGATTAAAGCGGCGCCACCAAGGCCGCGGGTCGGTTTGCGTCATTATTCGATCCCCTTGGAATTACCTCAAGCATAGCCGATGCCGGTCGGGTCTGCCGGAGCGGTGCTAGACTACGCGCCCCTTTATTTGTCGGACTCACTATGGCAACGGCTTTGACTGAATTGCTCGGTTTGATGACGCTCGAGCGGATCGAGGTCAATATTTTTCGTGGCCAGAGTCGAGATATTGGAAGTGCCCAAGTGTTTGGCGGCCAAGTGCTCGGGCAAGCGTTGTCAGCGGCGCAACAGACCGTCGAGAATCGAACCGCACACTCTTTGCATGCGTATTTTTTGCGTCGTGGTGATCAGCAAGCGCCGATCGTCTATGAGGTCGATCACCAACGAGATGGCCGCAGTTTTACCGTTCGTCGGGTCGTTGCAATCCAGCACGGCCGGCCTATTTTTAATATGGCCGCATCGTTTCAGGTTCCCGAGGCTGGCTTGGAGCACCATGACGACATGCCGCGCGTTCCGGCACCGGACGATCTCGTCTCCAGCCTTGAACTCAGTGAGCGGATGAGTGACAGCATCCCGGAAAAGATGCGTCGATTCCTGGCGATGCAACAGCCGCTCGATTTTCGCCCAGTGCATCCGGAGCATTACTTCAGTTCATCCGAGTTGCCTGCCCGTAAACAAGTGTGGATGCGCGTCGCCGGAGAGCTTCCCGATGACGACGCGTTGCATCGTTCTTTGCTCGCTTATCTGTCCGATTACGAGCTGCTCGGTACGGCAACATTGCCACATGGGCTGCCATTCGCACGTGGCAATGTACAAATGGCGAGTCTCGATCACGCGCTGTGGTTTCATCGGCCTGCGCGAGTCGATGAGTGGCTGATGTGTGACTTCGATAGCCCAAACGCTGCGGGTGCTCGCGGTTTCGCGCGCGGGCGGATTTTCGCGCAAGACGGTACTTTAGTTGCCTCGAGCACGCAGGAGGGCTTGATTCGACTATGGGATCAGTCGAAGGATAAAAAGAACGGCGACTTTCGCGGCCAACGATGAACCGCATTCTGCGTATCTACGCCGATTGGCTGCGTGGGGCCGGTTTATCTCGAGTCTCTAAGTCGCAATCACCGCGCGAGCTGTCGACGTGGGCATTCGCCAGTGTCGCTGTCGCGATGACCGAGGGCGGGTTCGCTGGTGTCGTCGTAAAAAACGCTTTTGTTAATCACGTCAGTAACGACTGGTTAAATGCCGGTGTTGCGCTCGCCGCTGCGGCGCCGGCTACGGCGAATCTGATGAGTTTTTTCTGGGCGGATTTCGTTGCGGGGCGCCGCAAAGTACCGACGATCGCGGTGCTCTTACTGGCGGCGGCGATTGGACCGTTGGTGATTGCACTGGTGCCGCTGACGACCACCGGCATGTTCCTGTTCGTCGGCGCGATGCTGACATCGCGGGTTTTCTGGGCCGGGGCGCTAACTGTCCGGTCCGCTGTCTGGCGCGCTAACAACCCCGATGAGAGTCGCGCAAGCTTCATGGGCAAGGTTTCGGTTCTCGGTTCGGCGAGTATGGCCATTGCGGGGGCTATCTCGGGTCTGATGCTCGACGCGTCAACGGAGAGTTTTCGTTGGTTCTATCCGGCTGGTGGTTTTGCGCTGTTGGCGGCCGGTCTCGTTTACCGGTCGGTGCGGGTGCGCCGCCACCGGCAGTTACTCGCCGCTGAGCGCGCTGAGCGCGTTCGCCAACGCGCCGGGCTAAAAGGTGCCGTTGAACTATTGCGTCAGGATGACAACTACCGTCGTTACATGCTGGTGATGTTTTTTTTCGGCAGCGGCAATCTCGCCTACCTGACGATAAACGTATTGTTGTTGGCCGAGCAGATCGAACTCTCGCGACTGATGCAAATGATGATCACAACCACAATCCCGATGGCCGCTCTACCCGTGTCGGTGCCGCTGTGGGCGCACCTCTTCACGCGCTCCAATATCGCCCGGTTTCGCGTCGGGCAGGGCGGGCTGTTTGTGTTCGGTATGCTAATGACGGCGCTCGGTATAGTCGTGGATAACGTTGGCTTCCTAGCGCTCGCCGCGGCGCTATCGGGAACCGGCTTGGCGGCTGGTAACATCGGCTGGCACCTTGGCCACAACGCGTTCGCGTCCGACGGCAGAGCGACCGACTACATGGCTGTCCATGTCTCGTTGACCGGCTTACGTGGATTGATCGCGCCGCTTGCGGCCGTGGCCTTCTATCAGTGGTTGGTTAGCGACGATCTGAGTCACGGCGTGTACGCACTGGTATTTCCGATTGCATTGATGAGTAGTAGCGTGATCGGCTTCGCGCGCTTATCTCGTCAGTTACCAAGTTAAAGACTATCTGCGTCAATCGGAGCAGCGCTCGACCGAAAGCGCGCTGCGTTCGCGACGTAGTGTTCGGCCGATAATTGCAGCTGCTGGATCTCCTCAGCGGTCAGCTCACGAACGGCCCGCGCCGGTGCGCCAACAATCAGTTGCCCGGGGTCAAACGACTTACCTTCGGTGACCAATGCGTGGGCACCGACGATGCAGTGTCGACCGATCGTCGCACCGTTCAACAGGGTCGCGCCGATACCGATCAGTGATTCATCGCCGACGACGCAACCGTGCAACATCGCTTGGTGACCGATCGTGACGCGCTGGCCGACGTGCAGCTCGATACCGGCATCGGTATGCAAAACAGCCGCGTCTTGCACATTGCTGCCGGCACCGATGACGATCCGGTCTTGATCACCGCGCACGACCGCCTGGTACCAGACGCTGACTGAGTCGTGCAGCTCAACGTTACCGATGACGTCGGCCGACGGCGCGACGAAATGCCCATCGCCGTGGAACTGCGGTTCGCTGCCGCCGAGCGCGTAGCGCATTACCCGCGCGCCTGATTGGCAACCTGCGCTGCGGCCTTGGCAATGGCCTCTGGGTCACCAAGAAACTCACGACTGACCGGTTGTAAATTTGCATCGAGCTCGTACGCGAGCGGTACGCCGGTCGGGATATTGAAGCCCGTGATCTCCTCATCGCTGACGTTATCGAGCATTTTTACGAGTGCCCGCAGGCTATTGCCGTGCGCAGCGATTAACACGTCTTTGCCGCCGGTAAGGGTCGGCGCGATCGTTGTATCCCAATAGGGCTTGACGCGCGCTAGCGTATCCGCCAAAGACTCGCTGGCCGGTAGGTTGTCGATACCGGCGTAACGCGGATCATGAGTCGGGTGGCGTTCATCGTCTGGCTCGAGCACCGGAGGTGGCGTCGCATAGCTTCGACGCCAGATATGCACTTGTTCGTCGCCGTATTTCTCGGCCGTCTCCGCTTTGTTCAGACCTTGCAGTGCCCCGTAGTGGCGCTCGTTGAGCTGCCAATCGCGCTCAACCGGAATCCACATACGGTCCATTTCATCGAGCACTAACCACAACGTGCGAATGGCACGCTTTAACACCGACGTGTACGCCACATCGAATTGGTAACCGGCCTCAGCCAACAAACGGCCGGCCGCACGCGCCTCGCCAATACCTTTCTCAGTGAGATCGACGTCTTTCCAGCCAGTGAAGAGGTTTTTTAGGTTCCAGTCACTCTGACCGTGACGACAGAGAACAAGACGACGGGCCATAACTTTAAGTCCTTGTTGGTCAGTAAGACGTCACGCTGTAATTGCCGCGTGACTCATCGTAATCGAGTCGAATAACCTTGCGCTTCTCCGCTTCTTTGAGCAATGCGGAGAACGATTTGAAATCGTAATAGGCTTCGCTGAAGCCTGGATGGACACGACGCATCGTTTGCTTGACCAGCGAGCCCCAGAGCGGATCGTAATCAGACTCGAGTGACGTGACGATCTCCGCCAACTGGTCCATGAGCTCGTCGCGGCGATCGGCTTTACGACTTGAGCGCCGTCGCGACGATTTGCTTTTGTCGGCGACCCGGGCTAGATCGTCGTAATAAATAAACTCGTCGCAATTGCTGATCAGTAAATCGGATGTTGAGCTCTTGATGCCGCAACCGACCACCCGCTTGTCGTTCTCTTTCAATTTCGAGACCAATGGCGAGAAATCACTGTCGCCCGAAACGAGAGCGAACACATCGATGTGTTGCTTGGCGTAACACAGATCTAAGGCATCAACGACCATACGAATATCGGCGCTATTTTTGCCGCTGATTTTCGTCTGTGGGATGTCGATTAACTCGATACCGTGCTCGTGGAAGGCGCGAGTGTACTTGCGGTAACGACTCCAGTCTGAGTAGGCGCGCTTATAAACGAGCCGGCCTTTCTCGAGTAGTCGCTTCAACACCAACTGGATATCGAATGAGCCTTGCGGCGTATCTTTCGCACCCAACGCCAAGTTTTCAAAGTCGATAAAAACCGCGACTTTCGGTTCAACACTCGCGTCCGTTGACGCCATCAGAAATTTCCCCGTGGACGTTGCTATTGCTTCAGCAGCCCGGTCAGGCCGGCGACCGCAACCGATAGCGTCGCGTAGTCGGTTTGACCACCGCGGCGTATCGACCGAAGTGTTTCGCGAAACTCGGAAACTCTATTATCGGCGGCGCCGGACCAGTCAGCAACACTGCGGCTAGCGCCAACGCTTCGCGCACGACGCAGCAGTACCCGCGCTAGCTCCCTTTGTGCGTCGTTCACCGTGTCGCGCAGTTTACTGCGAGCTAACGACTGCCAGCGCGTCGTTGCTGCTAGTTCCTCGATCGCTTGCTTCAGCCAGTCAATCGACAGGTGCTTGTCGAGCTCAAAGTACACTTCACCGGCGAGTAGCAACTCGTCATCATTTTTCGCGATATCGATGATGTCGAGGAGGGTGGTCGTGAAGGCGAGGGCCGCTATTTGCTCGGCGAGCTCAGCGCTGGCACCGTGCTCGCAATACTGCTCGATACGCTCGCCAAAGCGTGCGGCCATTGTTGTTGGAAGCAGGTCAGCGAGTTGGCCAAACAGATCGTTCAGCGCCGGCCCGAACTCGGCGATTCCCGCATCCATCGCTAAGCCTTGCCGGCGTTGTCTGAGTAGCCAATAGCTCGCGTGACGCAGGCGCCGCGATACCTCGTACATCATGCCGTATTGGTGGCGGGCGTCGATACGGTTGTCCATCGCCTCGACACTCGCCCAAATGCCACGAGCCTGAGTGATATCGCGGACGATGGCGTAGGCACGCGCCACGTCAACGGCGTTCGCCCCGGTATCTTGCTGCATGCGATTGGCGAATGCTGGGCCCATACGGTTGACGATGCTATTGGTAATTCGCATGACCAGTATCTGATGGCTCAAGCGGTGGTCCAACAAATGGTCGCGATACCGTCTCGGCAGTGGCGGCGGAAAATACTCAGCCAATTCGTCAACGTGATACTGCTGACGAACGATGCGGCGGCCAATCAGGCTGTTGAAGAGTTCGATTTTGGCGTAGCTCAACAACACAGCGAGCTCCGGGCGGGTGAGGCCGCCATTCACGCGGCTGCGTTCTTTTATCGACTCTTCGTCCGGCATCGCCTCGAGGGTGCGGTTCAGTAAACCGCTGCCCTCAAGCCGACGCATCAGTTCAACATGCTCGCGCAAGCGTTCGGGTGCGCGCGATTCAACCATGCTGATGGCCTGGGTTTGCAGGTATTTGTTGCGCAACACCAACGCCGCGACCGAATCGGTCATGTCGGCTAACAGTTTGTCGCGACGGGACCGCGGGAGTCGTTGAGAGGCAGCGACACGACCGAGCAGGATTTTAATGTTGACCTCGCGGTCCGAGCTGTCGACCCCGGCCGAGTTGTCGATAAAGTCGGTATTGATTTTGCCACCCAGCAGCGCGAATTGTATGCGCGCTTTTTGAGTTAGGCCGAGGTTGCCGCCCTCGCCAACAACGCGGCAGCCGAGTTCCGTGGCATCAACTCTCAATGCATTGTTCGCGCGGTCACCGGCGTCTGCGTGTGACTCGGTCGACGCTTTAACATACGTTCCGATGCCGCCGTTCCACAGCAGATCGACCGGCGCTTTTAGTAGTTGATGGATAAACGCTTCTGGCGCTAGCGACGTCGCATCGGTATCCAGCCATTCGCACATCTCAGCGCTCAGTGGAATGCGTTTGGCACTGCGTGAGAAGACACCGCCGCCTGCGGAGATCGCTGTTGTATCGTAGGCGTCCCAGCCGCTGGCATTCGTGCGGAATAGTCGGCGCCTTTCGCGGTACGACGCGGCGGGATCGGGGTTGGGGTCGATGAAAATGTGCAGGTGGTTAAACGCAGCGCGCAAACGAATCTTTTTCGACAACAGCATACCGTTGCCAAACACATCGCCGCCCATATCACCAATGCCGATGACGTCGAATGGTTGTCGCTGCGTATCAACGCCCATTTCGCGGAAGTGGCGTTTCACCGCTTCCCAAGCGCCGCGCGCCGTTATTCCCATCTTCTTGTGGTCGTAACCGGCCGAGCCACCGGAAGCGAAGGCGTCGTCGAGCCAAAATCCGCGCGCTTGCGACAATGCGTTCGCGGTGTCAGAGAAGGCAGCCGTGCCTTTGTCGGCGGCGACGACTAAGTACGGGTCATCCTTGTCGTAACGGAGCGTGTCAATCGGCGGGACAATCTTATCGCCTACCACGTTATCGGTGACATCCAGTAAGGCACCGACGAACATCTGGTAACAGGTCACGACTTCCGCGCGAATGGCATTGCGATTATTCGGCAGCCGCTTGCAAACAAAACCACCTTTCGCCCCGGTTGGAACGATGACGGTGTTTTTGACCGTCTGTGCTTTCATTAAACCGAGAATCTCAGTTCTGAAATCCTCACGGCGGTCCGACCATCGCAAGCCTCCGCGGGCGACGTCGCCAGCACGCAGGTGAACGCCCTCGACGCGTGGCGAATAAACGAATATCTCGTACAGCGGCCGCGGTTCTGGCGCCTCGTCGAGTGTTTGCGGCATAAGCTTAAAGGCCAAGGCGGCATCAGATCGTTCCTGATACGCGTTGGTGCGGACGGTCGCTGCCAAACTCGTGGCAAATGCTCGCAAGATTCGATCGGCGTCCACAGTTGGCGCGTTGTCGATGTGCTGATCGAGGGTCGCCATGATGTTGGCAAGTGCCGTACGCCGACCGCGCTTGTATCGATGTGGATTAAAGCGTCGAGCAAACGCATCGCGAAACGTTTTGGCAAACGCGACGTTGTTCGCCAATACTTCTTCCATGTAGGCCTGCGAGAACGGTAGACCGAGTTGGGTCAAGTACTTTGCATAGGCGCGAATCACCGTGACGTCGCGGGCGCCAAGTTCGCCTGCGAGTACCAGCCTATTAAAGCCGTCGTTCTCGACATGGCCAGCAACAACCGCCGCGAAAGTCGCTGCAAACTCACTGCCAATGCGGCTCGATTCCACCGCCACTTGGTCGTTCGGCTCCAAGGCGAAGGCTTGAATGGAGAAGCGCGAGCCGTCCGTTAGGCTTAATCGATAGGGGCGTTCGTTGAGAACGCGTACCCCAAGGTTTTCAAGAACGGGCAGCGCGTCCGATAGCGCGAACGGTTCTGGGGCGTACACTTTGAAGACCAGCGAATGGTTGTTGCCATCGTCGACGGGTTCGAGCGCGTAGCGATCATCGATAGCGGTGCTGCCGCTTAGGCAACGGTGCACGCGCTGTAGGTCGAAGGCGGCTTCAGACGCGCTGATGTCTTCTTCGTAAGCCAGTGATGGCGCGTCTGCGTAGCGATCGAAGTAGTCGAGACCGTCTTCCTCGCCAAATTGTTCGACCAACGCATCGCGCAGTTTGTCTCGCCAAGTAACAACCGCATCGGCAATTCGCGCCTCGATTGCTTCGATGGTCACGTCCGTCTGCGGCGAGTCGTCCGTTCGAACGATGCTGTGCAGCCGGGCGAGTGCCGAATCGGAAATTTCGACCGATGATTCGACGCCGCTGCCGGCGAAGGCCGCACACAGAATTGCCTCGATGGCAAGCCGTACGCGCGTGTTGTACTTGTCTTTGGGCACGTAGACCAAGCACGACACGAAGCGTTGGAAGGTATCGCGGCGCAAGAACAGTCGAACCTGGCGGCGATCTTGGAGGCCGAGTATTGCGCGGGTGGTGCGGGTCAGGTCATCGATGGAGGACTGCAGCAGCTCATCGCGCGGGTAATTGTCCAAGATGTGGGCGAGCGCTTTGCCGCGATGGCCATTCGGATCGAGACCGGAATGCGTTAACACGCGGTGCACTTTGAGGCGAAGCAAAGGGATGTTGCGTGGGCTCTCGCTATAGGCGAGTGACGTGAACAATCCGAGGAAACGAAGTTCGCCTGAAACGCGTCCCGTTTTGTCGAAGCGCTTAACCCCAACGTAGTCGAGGTAGCTCGATCGATGGATTGTCGAGCGCGAGTTCGCTTTGGTAATCAGCAGTGGGCTTGGCGATACGGCCGCACGTTGCATCGCCGGGGTGAGTTCGATATCGCTCGCCTCGTGGCGGGCGCTATTGATGATGCCGAGTCCGGTGCCGTCATCCGGTACTAAGACGCCGCCTTTTTTTCGCCTCAGTAAACGGTAGGACTGAAAACCCAAAAACGTAAAGTGGTTGTCGACCATCCATTCGAGTAGCGACGCGGATTCGCTGGCGAGTGTGGGATCTTCCGGAACGTGAAGAGCACCGACGGTTTTGGCAGCGGTGCACATCTGATCGCGCATGGCAGCCCAATCGGTAACCGCTGCGCGAACATCATCGAGGGTTCGGCGAATCTCGCTCTCGAGCCGCTTGACGGTCGAGCGGAAACTGATTCGGTCGATTTCAACACGAATGAACGATTCGGCCTGACCGGGAGAGCCGCGGTGCTTGCCGATACCGGTCAGTTGGCTCGCTTTGCGTTGTGTCACGATTACGGGGTGGACGGTAAGGTGAACGCCGAGACCGATACGCTCGACGGCCATCGTGACGGAGTCGACGAGAAAAGGCATATCGTCATTAACGAGTTCGATGACGGTGTGTGTCGATGCCCATCCATCAGACTCGCGCTCGGGGTTGTAGATTCGAAGTTTCGCCTGACCGCGGCGACGGCGTTCGGCCAAGGCGAGATGACACAGCGCCGCGGCGGCGAGTTCGCCCGCTGGGTGTCGGTCAAGATCATCGACAGGCACATCCGCGTGGTAGCGATTAAGAAACTCGTCGATGTCGCGCCGTCGGCGCAATGCTGGCTGTTGTCGATGGGCTGCCGAGACGATGCGCTGCAGGAGTCCGCGACGCCGGTCGTCGGCGCGCCGTTTTTGTGCGTCTTTCAAGATCCGTCCTTACCCGATTCGGCCAAGACGCAGCCAAGCTGCGACGCGGCAGCGAACGATGCCGTGCGAAAGTGCCGGCATGATACGCCCAAAATGGTGCAGCGGCGACCGCACTGTGCACCGATTCGGTTCGCTGCTAGTCGGATGTCTTAGCGAGCGCTCGAGCCCGTTCCCACAGCCGGCTGAGCAACTCGTCGAGAGCCGACTTATCGGCCTCTGACAGCGTCTCCAGCAGACTGGCTTCGAACTCGAGTGCCAGTGATGACACTTGCGAGTGGACGTTGGCTCCCGCCTCTGTCAGTGACAGCATCGAGCGACGTTTATCGGTGTCGGTAAATTCGCGCGCCAGTCGCCCGCTTTTTAGCAACCGAGCGACTGCGCGGCTCACCGCGACCTTGTCCATCTGGGTCCGTTCGGCCACTTCGATCGCCGACAAGCCAGGCAGCCTCCCGATGACAGCGATAACGCGCCATTCCGGCGTAGTTAAGTTGTAGCGCTCAGCGTAGCGGGCTGCCATCGTCCGGCTCACGAGATTGGTGAGCACCGACAAACGATAGGGCAGAAACCGATCGAGCTGCAGCCGGTCGGTTGCGTTGTCAGCGGAGTCGGTTTCGGTCGACATAGCACCAATATACCGGTTGCGCCGTGCGGCGCCACTCCTGCTAAGGACGGTGCGGGCTCGCTAGGTAGCTGGTCGATTGCATTTCGGACAGTCGACTGACCGTGCGTTCGAATTCGAACGCCAATCGCTGACCGACGTAAAGACGATCTGCCGGCGCTGCGGCTGACAAAACCAACTTGATTCGGCGGTCGTAGAATTCGTCGATCAACGCAATAAAGCGGCGAGCTTCATCGTCGGTCTTGGCGTCGAGAACCGGCACGCCACTGACAATGACGGTTTGAAATTGCCGGGCAATGGCGATGTAGTCGTTCTGACTGCGCGGTCCTTGGCACAGCGCCGCGAATGTAAACCAGGCGATGCTCTTACCGCGGCGTACCGTCGCAATCGGCCGGTTCTCAATGTCGATTGATTCGCCGGTTGTGTAGCGTCCCGGGGCTAGCCGATCGAAGTACAGCGCGAGGCGTCCGGCTGTGCGCGCATCGTTAGCATCGAGATACGTTTGCGACTGGGCCAACAATTCCAGACGGTAATCCGTCCCAGCATCAAGGTTCACGACTTCACAGCGGGTTTCGAGTAGCTCGATCGCCGGCAAAAACCGCGTGCGCTGCAAACCGTCCCGATACAACTCACCGGGTGCGGCGTTCGATGTCGTTATTAGCGTTACCCCGTGCTCGAATAAGCTGGCGAGTAGCCGTCCCAACAGCATCGCGTCGGTAATGTCGCTGACGAAAAACTCGTCAAGGCACAGCACCCGGTGCTCAGCGGCAAAGTCCGCGGCGATCGCATCGAGCGGATCCGATTCACCCGGCCGATCAGCAAGCTGGTCATGCACCCAGCGCATGAAACGGTGAAAGTGCGAGCGGTGCTTGTCATCGATAGGCAACCACTCGTAGAAAAGATCCATAATAAACGTTTTGCCGCGACCCACTCCGCCCCAGAAATAAACACCACGCACAAGCCGCGGCGAGCGGCCAAGCCAACGCCCGACGAGACCTGGGCGATGGCGCTTACGCAATGCCCGCGCACGCCCCGCCAGTACTTCAACCGCTTTCAATTGGGCGGCGTCAGCGACGTAGCCGCGCCGATCTAGCTCGGTGAGGTAATGGGCGCGGAAATCGCTGTTGTTGCCCTGGCTGGTCATATCGACGCCGAAGGGTAGCGATGCGCCGCGGCTGTGACCAGCTTGTTAGGTCATAGCGGCCGTGAACGGTCCTCGCAATCGGGCTACTATCAACCCCGTCGCGGTTGGTCTGTGAGTTGAGCGTGTCCGAAAGAGAATCGATGGAGTTTGATGTCGTCATCGTTGGCGCTGGGCCGGCTGGGCTCGCCGCCGCGTGCCGGCTGAAACAGTTGGCAGCGGAAAACGACGCCGACGTTTCGGTCGTCGTCGTCGAAAAAGGGGCTGAAATCGGTGCGCATATTCTGTCGGGCAATGTCTTTGAGCCAACGGCGCTAACTGAGCTGTTTCCCGATTGGCAGGAACGTGGTGCACCACTGACCACCAAGGTCGTCGACGACACCTTTCACTACATGACGAGCCCGACGCGCTCGACGCGGGTACCGAACGCGTTGGTGCCCGCACCGATGCACAACGAAGGCAATTACATCATCAGTTTGGGGCGCTTGTGCCAGTGGTTAGCGGAGCAGGCCGAAGCGCTAGAGGTCGATTTGTTTCCTGGGTTTGCCGCCGCTGACGTGTTGTATGACGATACCGGTGCCGTAGCTGGCGTTATTACCGGCGACATGGGTGTCGCCCGAGATGGCAGTGAAAAGTCTGCCTTCACGCCCGGCTACGAATTGCGAGCCCGCTACACGGTTTTCGCCGAAGGTTGTCGGGGCCATCTGGGTAAGGAATTGATGGACCGGTTCGATCTGCGCGCCGAGTGCGATCCGCAACACTACGGCCTTGGGTTGAAAGAAATCTGGCAAGTGCCCCCTGAACAGCACGAAGAAGGACGAGTTGTGCACACGCTCGGGTGGCCGATGGATAACCGAACTGAGGGCGGTGGCTTTCTCTATCACGCGGCCAACCACCAAGTATTCGCAGGCTACATCGTTGCACTCGACTACGAAAATCCATGGCTGAGCCCGTTCGAGGAGTTTCAGCGCTGGAAACACCATCCGGCTATCGCGGCCGTCCTGAAAGGCGGCAAGCGCATTAGCTACGGTGCACGTGCCGTGAACAAAGGTGGCCTGCAATCGTTACCGAAACCGGTGTTCCCAGGCGGCATCCTGGTGGGTTGCGACGCGGGTTATCTGAACGGCGCAAAGATCAAAGGCAGCCATACAGCGATGAAGACCGGCATGCTCGCAGCCGAAGCGATTTTCCCGGCAGTCAAAGCCGATTCCCGCGGCGAGGTCTTGGTGGCGTACGACGATGCCGTGAAGCACTCCTGGGTCTATGACGAGTTGCACAAGAGCCGTAATTTTGGCCCAGCACTGCACAAGTTTGGAACGTTCCTCGGGGCTGCATTCGCATTTTTCGATCAGAACATCGCCCGCGGCCGGCTACCGATTACGCTGCGCAATAAGCGGCCGGACCACGAAGCGCTTCGACCTGCGGCTGAGTGCGCGAAGATCGATTACCCGAAGCCCGATGGGGAACTCAGTTTTGACCGTTTGTCATCGGTGTTCTTATCGAGCACGAATCATGAGGAGGATCAACCGGTTCACCTAACTCTTCGTGATGCCGACTTGCCGATTGGCTACAACCTACCGACATTCGCTTGTCCTTCGCAGCGCTATTGCCCGGCGGGCGTCTACGAGGTCGTCGAAGAAGACGGGGAGCCGCGATTTCAGATCAATGCGCAAAACTGCGTCCACTGCAAAACCTGCGACATCAAAGACCCGAAACAAAACATCCACTGGGTCGTGCCGGAAGGCGGTGGCGGGCCGAACTACCCCGGTATGTAGCAGCTAAACACGCTCGACGGCGATCGCTAACGCTTCACCGCCGCCTAGGCACAACGAGGCAATACCACGTTTGCCACTGCCGGCCGACAGAGCGTGCAACAGTGTCACCAAGATACGGGCGCCGCTGGCGCCAATTGGATGGCCGAGTGCGCAGGCACCGCCGTTGATGTTCACCTGTTCGGGAGTCAGTCCGCAGTCGTGCATAGCGGCCATTGTGACGCAGGCGAACGCTTCGTTGATTTCGTAGAGATCGACCGAGTCAGGATCCCAACCGGTGCGTTCATGCAACGCTTGAATGGCGCCGGACGGTGCGGTCGTAAACCAGGCCGGCTCCTGCGCGAAATTGCTGTGTGCGACGATCTTGCCGAGCGGCTCCAGCCCAGCGTTCTCGGCATCGTCGGCCGACATCAACACCAGTGCAGCAGCGCCGTCCGAGATCGACGACGAACTGGCGGCGGTCACCGTGCCCTCCTTGCTAAATGCCGGTCGCAGCGACGGAATTTTTGCTACGTCGAGCCGACCCGGCTCCTCATCGACACTGACCGTGGTAGTGCCTTTACGCGTCGTAACCTCGACCGAGGCGATCTGGGCGTCGAACGCACCACCCGCGGTTGCCGCTTGTGCCCGCTCTACCGAGCGGATCGCGAAGGCATCTTGATCGTCGCGACTGAACCCATAGCGTGCCGCCGTCGCGTCGCCGAACTGGCCCATCATTCGGCCGTCGTACGGATTTTGTAGTCCGTCGAAAAACATATGGTCTTGCACTTCTTGGTGACCCATGCGGTAGCCGGCGCGCGCTTTCGGCAACAAGTAAGGTGCGTTGCTCATCGACTCCATGCCAGCGGCAACGACGATCGATGCCGAGCCAGCGCGAATCGCATCGTTACCGTAGATGACCGTTTGCAGACCGGACCCGCAGACCTTGTTCACGGTGACACAGCCAACGCTCTTGGGGATCCCGCCGCCAAGCGATGCCTGCCGCGCCGGTGCTTGGCCGACGCCGGCGGGTAACACCGTACCGACCAATACTTGTGAGATTGTCGCCGCATCGATACCGGCGTCGCCGACAGCGGCTTTGATGGCCGTTGCGCCGAGTTCCGGTGCGGCAACGCTGCCGAAAGCTCCTTGGAAGGCGCCGATCGGTGTGCGACGTGCGGCGACGATAACGACAGGTGACATCGACATTACGGCGACCCCAGCTCGAAAAAAAGGCCGCTCATGGTGCCCGGACGTCGGCTTGGCGTCCAGCGCCAGCGGGCGCGGTTTGTTGTTCATCGAGATCGGGTTCACCGAGCCTAGCCAAGATCGCCCGGCGGCACTCGGCGATTAACGACTCGGTCTCGGGGCTGATAACGGGCGGATCGATGACCACTCGGATACGAGCGAAACTCGGCAAGCGAGCGCCATCGGCGAGGATGGTACGGGTTCCGGTGATCGTGACGGGGACAACCGGTAGCTCTAAGCGGGCGGCGACCCGAAAAGCGCCTTGGCGGAACGTCATCAAACCGCGTGGTGCTTTGAACGTGCCTTCCGGGAATACAGCGAGCGGTGTGCCCGATTTGGCGGCCCGCATGATGCGGCGCGCGTCGGCCGCACTCTGCCGAACATCATTTCGTTCGACAAACAGTGAGTCAATCCACGTTAAGAAACGCCCCATTAGCGCTACGCTCTGCATTTCGTTTTTTATGACAAACGCGAACCGCGGTGGCAGTACCGCGGTCATCAAGACACCGTCGACATAGCTCGCATGGTTAGCCACCATTAGGCACGGCGCGGCTGGAAGGTGGGCGAGACCATGGACATCGATGCGCAGTCCGGCCAGTGTGAAAAACGTCCGCGCACCGGCGCGCGCGATCGTCCGGCGCCGGGCAATACCCGGTACCAGTGCCGCAATGCCCCAGGTTGTTAAGGCCGAGACGGCGAAAATCAGCGCAACATAGGCGCCGTAAAGACTACGAACGACGGTCAGCATGCTCGCTCTGGAAAGTGGTCGGCGTGGATTGCGGACTGAGTTAACAGTCCGATCTGTGATGCAGTTCCTCTTATGTTAACGGAAACGGGGATTTGTGATCCTGATCACGGCGGCCGGCGGGGCTCGCCCCCATACTGCTCGAACGCGACTGGATGTTGCCGGATGGCCGCCGAATGAGCACTGTTCTGACGCGTTTTTCCCGTAACACCGTGACAGGCGGATCTACACCGGCAATGACGAAACACAAACAGGCGCTACCCGCGGAAGCCGAGAGTCTGATCGATCAGTTTATCGATGCGATTTGGATAGAACGTGGGTTGTCGAAAAATACATTGGGCGCTTATCGCGCTGATCTTGTGGCTTTGGCCCGCTGGTTGCCGGAAGTTGGCGCGACGTTGCATGACGCGTCGAAAGCGGACCTTCTGGCATTCATCGCCTATCGGGTCGATAACGGCGCTAAACCCCGTTCGACGGCACGGCAATTGTCGAGTTTTCGTCGATTTTATCGCTACTTGATTCGTGAGAAGCGCATTAGCGAAGACCCCACGCTCGACATCGAAATGCCGCGTATCGGTCGCTCGTTACCGAAGTCGCTCACGGAAACCGAAGTCGAGAACCTGCTCAACGCACCGACTATCGATGACCCGCTGGGACACCGTGACCGAGCGATGCTGGAACTGTTGTATGCGACAGGCGTGCGGGTTTCAGAGCTAATCAACCTAAAACTCAGCCAGATAAACCTGAACCAAGGCGTGCTTCGCATCGTTGGCAAAGGCGATCGCGAGCGTTTGATTCCGCTCGGCGCTGAGTCTCAGCGTTGGCTTACCGAATTTATCGAAGGGCCACGCGTGGAAATATTGCTCGAGCGGCAGACCGACTATGTGTTTCCGACACGTCGCGGCGATCGGATGACCCGGCAGGCGTTCTGGCACATTATTAAGCGTTACGCGCAAAAAGCCGGTGTCGGCAAAAAGATGTCGCCGCACACGCTGCGGCACGCGTTCGCTACGCATCTGCTCAACAATGGCGCCGATTTGCGCGTCGTGCAATTGCTGTTAGGGCATAGCGACTTATCGACAACTCAGATCTACACGCATGTCGCTCGGGAGCGACTGAAAGACCTGCACGCGCGGCACCATCCGCGAGGCTAGCACTCGGCGAGTCGCTTGATCTGTTAGACTCGCGAAACTTTTTCGGGCGAGCCCGGGTCCGATACCTAGCTTCTTTGTACCGCTATACGGTGACCACGCTATGAGAATCCTTGCGCTTTGTTCTGCAGCCGCTGTCACGCTGGCGATCGCCTTCGTTGCGGCCGCCGAGACGAAACCGGATCTCGATGCCGTTAAGACCAAATTTACGGAGCGGTTTCCGCAGGTCAAGAAAGAGAGTATTCACCCGGGTCCGATCGACGGTCTTCTCGAGATCCGCGAGGGCACGATGATCGCTTATCTGTCCAACGATGGTCGTTATTTGATCCAGGGCGAGATGATTGATCTCGACACGGACACGAACCTCACCGAGAAATCAGCGGGGATTGCTCGGCAGGCAATCATGCAGAACGCTCCGCGCGGCGCTGAGATTGTTTTCAGTCCGAAGGGTGAGACGAAGCACTCGGTCGTTGTCTTCACCGATATCGACTGCACGTTTTGCCGCAAGTTGCACCAGCAAATCGGTGAGTACACGGCGGCTGGCATCGAGGTGCGCTACCTGCTGTACCCGCGTGGCGGCCCCGGATCGAACTCGTGGGCGAAAGCCGAGGACGTTTTGTGCGCGAACGATCGTAACGTGGCGATTACGATGGCCAAGAACGATGAGGTCGTTGTAGCGAACGATTGTGTTGAGTCTGCGCAGTTAATGGAGTCGTACCAAGTTGGCGCCGCTGTCGGACTGCGCGGTACACCGGCCATTCTATTTGAGGACGGCCAGCTGGTTAGCGGCTATTTGCCACCGGAAGAGCTGACCCGTCGCCTCGGCGGTAGCTAATCGGAGTATCTAGAGCGCTTAGCGTTCCAGATGTTCCAGTTTATCGTCGACCTCTTCCCACTCTTTCGCATCTTCGGGCGGTTCTTTCGCCTCGGTAATCACTGGCCACTGGGCGGCCAACTCCGCATTCAATTCCAAAAATTGCTCTTGACCCGGCGGCAGTTCGTCTTCCGAGTAAATCGCCTCGACCGGGCATTCTGGCTCGCAGAGTGTGCAATCGATGCATTCGTCCGGGTCGATGACCAGAAAATTCGGTCCTTCATGAAAGCAGTCGACTGGGCACACCTCGACGCAATCGGTGAATTTGCACTTAATGCATTTCTCGGTAACGACAAAAGTCATGGTAACGCTGTCTCGCAGAAAAATAGGGGCTTACGGGCGAAAACGCTCCGCTTTGTGCAAAAACGTCTCCGCCGTCTTTGGCCCGTTCTCAATGTAGCATTCCAGGGCGAATCGCCCGCTAGGAAAAGCGATTTCTGGCCATGGAATGTCCTCAGGCGCATACAAGCCGACGTCGAGGCTCTCGTCCCCGGCGGCGAATTCGCCGTTAAACGTTGCCGTGTAGAAGACGTGAACCTGACCGGCTTGGACAACGTCGATGACGGCATACAGCCGCTCAATTGTCACCCGTGCGCACGCTTCTTCCCACGTTTCACGGGCCGCACCTTCGGCCATCGTCTCGCCAAGTTCCATAAAACCAGCGGGCAAAGTCCAATAGCCGTAGCGAGGTTCAATCGCTCGCTTACAGAGCAGAATTTTGCCGTCATAGACTGGGATGGCGCCGACCACAACCTTCGGGTTGCTGTAATGGATCATCCCGCAATTGGTACAGACCTCGCGTTCGCGGGTATCGCCGTCCGGGATAACGAGATGGGTCGGGCTGCCACAGGCCGTACAGAAACTAATGCTGGTCACCTACGTCGTTCTACCAGAGGGCTGGCGGTGGCCGCCGAGGGTGACTGGCGGACCACCCGGTGGGCGGCTGGTGCCGGGAGAGAGAATCGAACTCTCACTCTGTTTCCAGAACCGGATTTTGAATCCGGCGCGTCTACCAGTTCCGCCACCCCGGCCCTACGTCCGGCGTGAGTATACGGCCCGTGCCCCGTAAGAACCACAACGATGTTGCGACCGTTTCGCTCGTCCTCGCATCAAACGCGTTGAGATGAGTGGATTCGCCGGTATTTCAGTCCCCGCGGATGTGATCAGCGCGGCACAACGTGGCTGTCGCGAGGCGCACGCGGAGATTTTTCGTCGCTCGGCCGATGCGGTGTTTACGCTGGCGCGCCGTTTGGTCGTCGACCCTGCCAAAGCCGAAGACGTGCTGCAGGAAACCTTCATCGAGGTCATGCGCAGTATCGGCGGCTTCCGTGGCGATGCGGCCTTCGCGACGTGGCTGCGTCACGTTGCGGTCAGCAAAGCGCTGATGTTGCTCCGCTCAAGCTGGGAGCGTCGCCGCGACACGCTGCCGGACAACGATCGCCTCGCAGCGGTCGCAGAAAGCGATCCGCTTGTCGACCGGGCGCTCGTCGGCGCACTGGAGTCGCTCGATAGCGCCAGCCGTGCGGTGGTTTGGTTGTACGACGTCGAGGGTTACACGCACGTCGAAATCGCGGCGATGATGAATAAATCGGTGAGTTACTCCAAGAGCCGACTCGCTCGTGCACACGTGGCATTGCGAGAGCGCTTGCAATCGAAGGCTGGCATGTCGCCAGCGACACAAGAGACTAACGTGGTGACTTGTTTTGACTGACAACGACCTCAAAGAGGCGCTGCGACGACTACCGTTGGAAAGCGCCGATCGCGCTTCCTGGAACCGAATCGTCGCGCGCGCTGACGCACTTGGCATTGCCGAAGCGTCGTCACCGACGGCTGGTCGCCAACCGTGGCAATGGCTCGCCGCGGCAGCCGCTGTCGCTGCCATCGCGGTGGCTATTATGTCACCCGAAGAGATCACGCCAAGCGCGCCGCCAGCCCGTGTTGTAGAGACGGGTGTCGTAACCGATGACGCAACGCTCGACGTGTTGATGCGCCATTCGCAGCTGCTAGAAACCTGGTTGCGCTACACGCCAGAGCCGCCACGTGTCGTCACGGTAGGTACGGCCAGTCGCGAAACAGCGGTACGCGAGCGAATCGCTGCCATCGATTGGCAATTGTCAGCCGGGAAAACAGAACTTGAGCCTGCCGTGCAAGCGGCGTTGTGGGGCGAAAGGTCCCAACTGATGGGTGAGTTGGTCGCGCTACGGTATCAGCGGATTCCCCGAAGCGACCTGTAATGATGAGAGGACAACCGATGACGACTAGAACCCTCGTCCCGATGGCGATGCTCGCGTTGCTAGCAATAGCCGGTAGCGTTCGCGCGGACAATCACGCTCTAGTGGAAGCCGAGGCCAAGGTTGAAGCTGAGGCAAAAGCGCTCGCCGACGCTCGGCGCGCTGAAGCCGAAGGGTACAAAGCGGAATGGCAAGCTCGGCGTGAAGAAATCCGCCGCCGCGAGGCCGAGCTCGCCGAATTAGCGCGCGAGCTCTCCAGCAACTCTTTGGCGCTGGCAGAGCTTACGGAGTCTTTGGACCCGACCATTCAAGAACGGATTCGCACCGCGATGGTGATCGCCGATCGGCCCGTGCTAGGTATCAACACCGGCTCATCGGGACGTCCAAATGACCCGGTACGCGGGGTGACCGTCAGCGGAGTGACGCCGGGTTGGCCGGCCGATATCGCCGGTATCGTGAGCGGCGATCTGATTACGGCGGTCGATGATGTCGCGCTCGCCGCACCATCACACAATGCCGCCGAGGATCGCCTGCTGGCCGCGCTCGATGGGTTGGCGCCGGATCAGTCCGTCAACCTCGCCATTGACCGCGATGGCCAGTTGTTATCGTTTGCCGTCAGCCCTCGGCAGCGTTTTCATACCACGCAGGCTTCTGGCATCGTCGTCAATACGGCCATGCCGATCGAGACTCAGGCGTTCGAGTTCTCGTTCGACCCGTTCTTGTCGTTCGCACCGCACCCTTGGGATGGCATCGAACTCATTGCCGTAACACCGGCGCTCGGTCGTTACTTCGCGACCGACAGCGGCTTGTTGGTCGTCGGCATGCCAACTGGACTTACGCTCGATGTGGAAGAGGGTGATGTGATCGTCGCGATCGATGGCCGTGAGCCGACCTCGGTCGAACACGGCATGCGCATCCTGATGAGTTACGAAGCCGGGGAAGCGATGACACTCGCGTTGATGCGTGATCGCAAACGCCGTGAGCTCGTTGTCACCGTACCGTCCGCTGAGGCGGTTAGCGGGCGTTAAGCGAGTTATTGAGAGGCGTTTGTTACCATGCGCGCCGATGGACCTTGCCGACTACGACTACGCGCTCCCTGACACGCTAATCGCCCGTCACCCGCTGGCCGAGCGCTCCGCGAGTCGCTTGCTGTTAGTAGATCCCCGGCAACACCGTTTTGAGGACCGGCGTTTCGACGAGCTGCCTGCCTTGCTCGATCCCGGTGATCTGGTGGTCTTCAACGACACGCGGGTCATTCCAGCGCGATTACACGGCCAAAAATCGACGGGTGGGCGTGTCGAGATTTTGCTGGAACGGGTAACCGGCGAGCACACGGCGCTCGCGCATATTAAGGCCAGCAAAACACCGTCAGGCGGCGCTGAGATTTCGCTCGACTCAGGCTTTCGCGTCACCGTTACCGCCCGTCAGGGCGAGTATTTTCTGTTGGCGTTCGTCGACCCCATCGCAGCTGTGCTTGCTGAGATCGGCGAAATTCCGTTGCCGCCCTATCTTGGCCGCGCAGCGGAAGTGGCCGATACCGAGCGCTACCAGACCGTTTACGCGGCTAACGACGGCGCGGTCGCGGCGCCAACCGCCGGATTGCACTTCGATGCGGCGACCTTTACGGCACTCGCAAACCGCGACATCGAGACCGCCCGCATCACGCTGCATGTAGGCGCCGGAACTTTTCAGAATTTACGGCCTGCGCAGCTGAGCTGCGGCCGCTTACATGCCGAACGCGTGATCGTTAGCGCAGAGGCGGCCGCCGCGATCGCCGCCACTCGGGCTCGTGGCGGTCGTGTCATTGCCATTGGCACGACGACGGTCCGCTCGCTGGAGAGCGCCTGGCAAGATGGGGCGGTTCGTCCGTACGATGGCGAGACCGATCTCTTCATTCGGCCGGGCTATCAATTCCGCGCGATCGATGTGCTGTTGACCAACTTTCATTTACCGCGCTCGTCACTCCTGATGCTGGTCGCCGCGTTTTGCGGGCGCGATGTCATGCTCGATGCATATCGGCACGCTGTCCGCGAGCAGTATCGGTTTTTCAGCTACGGTGACTGCTCGCTGCTATTTGCGGCTAACGCGAGGGTAGCCCGATGAATTTCGAACTCATCGCGACGGACGGCGCCGCCCGGCGGGGGCGGGTAGCGCTAGCGCGCGGCTCGATTGAGACGCCCGCTTTTATGCCCGTCGGCACGTACGGTTCGGTCAAAGCGATGTTTCCCGAGCAGGTTGCAGAGCTTGGTGCTGAGATCATCCTGGGCAATACCTTTCATCTCATGCTGCGTCCGGGTACCGACATCATCTCCGCTCACGGTGGCCTGCATGAGTTTATGAATTGGGACAAACCGATTCTGACCGATTCCGGCGGCTTTCAGGTGTTCAGTTTGTCGGCGTTGAATAAGGTGACGCCTGACGGCGTCACGTTCCAATCGCCGGTTAATGGTGACAAGGTGTTTTTGGGTCCGGTCGAGGCAACGCAAGTTCAGCTCGCACTGAATTCTGATATCCAGATGATCTTTGACGAGTGTACGCCGTACCCGGCCTCCGAACGCGAGACCCGCGATTCGATGCGCCGTTCGCTGGATTGGGCGGCGAAAAGTCGTGCGGAGTTTCAGCGTTATCGGCGCGATGTAGCCGCGCGCGGTGAGGCGCAATTTGGCATCGTCCAAGGGGGCATGTACGAGACGCTGCGCGATGAGTCGTTGGCGGCATTGACCGACATGGGCTTCGACGGCATGGCCGTCGGTGGCCTGGCCGTCGGTGAGCCGGAGGCCGATCGTTTGCGGATCCTCGACCATACGGTGCCGCGAATCGAGACGCGCCAGCCGCGTTACCTAATGGGCGTCGGTACGCCTGGCGATATCGCCAAGGCGGTGCAGCGCGGTATCGACATGTTCGATTGCGTCATTCCGACCCGCCACGCCCGCAATGGTTACTTATTCACATCCGCCGGCACACTGAAAATCCGCAATGCGCGATACGCCAACGACGAAGGCCCGGTAGACCCAGACTGCGACTGTTACACCTGCCGAAACTACAGCCGAGCGTACCTGCGCCACCTTGAGCGCTGCGGCGAGATCCAGTTCAGCATGTTGGCGACCATTCACAACATCGCCTTCTACCAGCGGACCATGGCGCGGCTGCGCCAGGCGATCGAAAATGCCGACGTCGATCGAGCGGTCCTTGAAATCGTGGCGATGGACACCAAGATCTAACGACTGTGGCATAATGCCCGCCGCGGCCGGCAGATACCGGCCGCTTTGCTTTCTGATCATCACCAAAATTCCTGATATCGATGGACTTTTTAATCTCCACGGCGCACGCACAAACGGAAGCCGCCGGACAGCAAAACCCGCTGCAGTTCTTTTTGATGATGGCGTTGCTGTTCGTTGTTTTTTACTTCTTGTTAATCCGCCCACAACAAAAGCGCCAAAAACAACATCAGCAAATGGTTGCGGAATTGAGCCGCGGCGACGAGGTGATGACGGCTGGCGGTATCGTCGGTCGAATCGCATCGATGAGCGAGCAGTTTGTCGTCGTCGAGATCGCCGATGGCATCGAGGTGAAAGTGCAACGCCAAACGATCAGCGCCGTCTTGCCGAAAGGCACGGTTGACGCCGCGTAGTCGATAAGCGAGCGCTGCGATGAACCGCTATTCCTGGCCCATCAACGCGCTAGTCGCTGCCGTCGTAGCGGTTGGACTCTTACTGGCGCTGCCGAATTACTTCGGTACCAGTCCGGCCCTCGAAATCTCGCTTCCCGAGGGTACCGATGTTGCCACTCAAGCGGTTGACGATTGGACCGCGACGCTGACCGCCGCTGGACTCGCGCCGACCGAAGCCCGCATTGAGGGCGGCCGCGGCCTGATCTACTACGACAGTGTCGACCAACAGTTAGCGGCGCGCACTGCCTTGAACGACTCGCTTGCCGGGTCCGACTACACCGTGACCTACCGGCAGGCATCGAACAGCCCAGAGTGGCTGCGTGGACTTGGCCTGCAGCCTATGAGCCTTGGCCTAGACCTTCGTGGCGGTGTGTATTTTCTGTTCGAGGTCGATTTGGAAGCGGCGCAAACTACGCGTCTTGAGCAGTATGTCCAAGCATTCCAGCAAGCGCTAAGCGATGCTGGCATTCGACGCCGGGTGACGCTGGACGGCAGTATTGTTCGCGTCCGGGTCCAGTCCCCAGAGGCATTGGCCGAGGCACGGCCGTTGATTCGACGAATCGACAACGACCTTGATATCGTCGATGGACCGGATGGCACCAGCCTGCTGGTGCGAATGACCGAGGCGCAGATTGCTGAGCGTGAGACGTTCGCGCTTGAGCAAAATATCATCACCCTAAGAAACCGTATCAACGAACTCGGCGTCTCCGAGCCGCTCGTACAGCAACAAGGACGCGCGCGCATCGTCGTGCAATTACCGGGCGTACAAGACCCGGCCGAGGCCGACCGCATCTTGAACAGTACGGCGACGCTCGCGTATCACGCGGTCGACGAGCAAGGCAATACACCGGGTGGGCGCAGTTACCCAACGCGCGATGGTCGTACCGTTCGAATCAAGCCCGACGTTATCGCTTCCGGTGACCAGATCATCGATGCTCAGTCGACGTTCTCGCAGGGGCAACCCGCCGTTAGTGTCCGGCTCGATGCCGTCGGCGGCAAAAACATGCTTGAGTTCACGCAAGAAAACGTCGGCCGACTCATGGCGGTGTTGTTTATCACGACCGATCGTAAAAAGGTGGTCGTCGACGGTGAGCCGACATACAAGTCGGTCAAAAAATACGAAATCATTAGCGATGCCACGATTCGCGGCGTCTTCAGCACCAACTTCGAAACGACCGGTTTAACCCCGATCGAAGCGCGCGATCTCGCGCTATTGCTTCGTGCCGGTGCGCTCGCGGCGCCAATTTTCAAAGTCGAAGAGCGGACTATTGGGCCGACGCTCGGCCAGGAAAATATCGACCGCGGCTTCAATGCGGTGCAGATAGGTTTTCTCGCCGTCATAGTCTTCATGATCGTGTATTACCGCGTCTTTGGCGTTTTCGCGTCGATGGCGCTGCTGACCAACCTTGTTTTGATCGTCGCACTGCTATCGATGTTCCAAGCGTCGCTAACGCTCCCCGGCATTGCTGGCATCGTCTTGACGGTCGGCATGGCGGTTGACGCCAACGTACTGATCTTTGAGCGAATACGCGAGGAGCTACGCGATGGCTCCACGGTGCAGGTGGCGATCAACGCGGGCTATGAAAAAGCGTTTTCGTCGATCGCTGACGCTAACATCACAACCTTGATCGCCGCGCTGATGTTGTTCGCGTTCGGTACGGGGCCGATTCGCGGCTTCGCCGTTACGCTTATGCTGGGTATCGTTACGTCGATGTTCACAGCAATCGTTGGCACGCGGGCGCTGGTCAATGCGTTGTACGGCAACCGCCAATTGAAAGACCTTCCGGTTTAGCGCGATGCGTATTCTGAGTCGTGTTCCGTCGTTCGATTTTCTAGGAGCTGGTCGCCGTCGGCTGGCCGTCGCGATTTCGATCCTCGCCATCGTCGCGTCAATGGTTGCGTTAGCGATGCCCACGCAACGTTTAGCGCTTGGCATTGATTTCACCGGTGGTATCGAGCTGGAAGTGGCGTATCCTGCCGCGGCCAATCTGGATGCGATACGGACTCAGTTAGCCGGAGGCGGTTACCCCGATGCGATCGTGCAGAACTTTGGGTCCGCCGATCGCGTTCTCGTTCGCTTACCGCCAGACGAGACCGCCAATGGCACCGAGTTACGGCAGCGCCTGCTCGGCGTGCTTTCAGCCGACGGCAGCGACGTCGATTTGCGCCGTGTCGATTTCGTCGGGCCGCAAGTGGGCCGCGAACTGACTGAAGCGGGCGGTCTGGCAACGATCTTCACGTTGCTGATGATTTTCGTCTACGTGATGTTTCGCTTTCAGTGGCGCTTCGCAGCCGGTGCCGTCGCGGCACTCGCGCACGACGTGGTCGTAACGATCGGTTTTTTCTCGATAACCCAGATCCCGTTCGACTTAACGGTGCTAGCGGCGTTGCTCGCCGTCATCGGTTACTCGTTGAACGACACCGTGGTTGTTTTCGACCGGATTCGTGAGAATTTTTTAACGCTGCGCGGCAAAGAACCCGAAGAGGTCATGAACATCTCGATCAACCAGATGCTAGCGCGGACGATTATCACCGGCGTGACGACGCTGGTCGTGTTGCTCGCGTTGTTCGTTCTCGGTGGCGAGGCGATTCGACCGTTCTCGATCGCGTTGATCGTCGGCATCATCGTCGGGACGTATTCGTCGATCTACGTGGCTAGCGCGACGGCATTGGCACTCGGCGTCAGCGCCAAAGACTTGATGCCGCCCGAGATTCCTGCCGACGAAATCGACGACATGCCTTAGCTTGCCGCTATTGCGGCTTTGCCAACAGTTTCAATAACTCGGGATACAGTTTCGCTGACGCGGCCAGCACATGACCCGGCTCTAAGAAGTCATCGCCACCATCGATGGCTGTGACGATGCCACCTGCCTCGCGAATCAGCACGGCGCCGGCGGCGATATCCCACGGCTTGAGGTAATACTCCCAGAAACCGTCCAGTCGTCCCGCTGCTACGTAGGCGAGATCGAGCGCCGCCGCGCCGGGCCGACGAACGCCCGCCGTGCGCGATAGAACGCGCTGCAATTGCCGCACGTAGCGATCGTCACCGCCTGAGTCTTCGCGGTACGGAAACCCAGTGCCGACCAGGGCTTCTTCGAGCTTGCGGGCGCCGCTAACGCGGATGCGGCGGCCATCGAGTTGCGCACCTTCGCCACGCGAGGCGCTGAAAATCTCGTCGCGCATTGGGTCGTAAACAACGCCGTGCTCCAGTCGGCCTTTGATTTGTACGCCGATCGAGACCGCGAAGACCGGAAAGCCGTGTAGGAAATTGGTCGTTCCATCGAGTGGGTCGATAATCCAGACGTGATCCGATTCGCCTATTGCGCCGCTTTCCTCGCCGAGTATCGCATGGTCCGGGTAATGCTTGTGGATATGCTCGATGATGATTTGCTCGGCCGCGATATCCGCCTCGCTCACCCAGTCGTTGCGGCCTTTGCTGTGCACTTTCAGTGTGTCGACACGTTTCTGACTGCGCAGCAGCAGACTGCCCGCTTGGCGTGCCGCGCCGACGGCAATGTTAACGAGGGGGTGCATGGTCGATTCCGACTAGGAACGCCGCCAATCGCGGCGCGCGCAAGGATAGCAGATCGCGATTGGGGAGCTGACGCAGGTTTCTCTGTGGCAGCGACGCGCTACACTCGTTCGCATAAACCGCTGTCGCGTAGCTATGAATACACGAATCGTCCTCGTCGAAACGTCCCATCCCGGCAATATCGGTGCCGTTGCGCGTGCGATTAAAAACATGGGCCTCACCGACCTTACCTTGGTGCGTCCCGCTGTGTTTCCACATGCCGATGCGACGGCGCGGGCATCCGGAGCCGATGACGTATTAGCGCGTGCTCGTGTCGTCGATACGCTTGATGAGGCGTTGGCGGATTGTACGCTCGCCTTCGCGGCGAGCGCCCGACAACGCACCATTCGCTGGCCCGAGGCGGCGCCGCGTGCGGCAGCTGCTGAGGTGGCTGCTCACGCGGGCCGCGCCGCCATGGTGTTCGGTCCGGAAACATCCGGACTCACCAATGAACATATTGCACGCTGCCAGCGGCTGGTATTTATTCCATCGTCACCGACGTTTCCGTCGCTGAATCTAGCCATGGCGGTGCAGGTTGTCGCTTACGAGTTGCGGCTCGCTGGTTTGGGCGCGGCAGCGGTCGTCGAGCCGGAGTCGCCGCCAGCCACCCACGGCGAGATGGAGAACTTCTACGGCCACTTGGAACGCGTTTTACTCGATGCGGAGTTTCTCGACCCCAAAAACCCACGCCATTTAATGCAGCGGCTGCGCCGGCTGTTCGCACGCGCTTTGCCCGATCAGAATGACGTCAATATCCTGCGCGGTATTTTAAGCGCCGTCTGGGATGAGCGAAGAAAGTGAGCAACAACGGTGAGTGCGACAATGTTCGAGCGAGTTAGCACCGCGGCATACCTCGACTATGCCGCGTCTACACCGTTGGACCCGGCGGTGATCGACGCCATGCAAGCGGCTTTGGGTGATCCGTTACTGACCGCCAATGCAAGTTCAACGACGCACCCAGCCGGCAGGCGTGCAGCTGTCGCCGTCGAATCGGCCCGTGCCAGTGTTGCAGCGCTGGTGGACGCTGAACCGCGCGAGGTCATTTTCACATCGGGTGCGACCGAAGCGGACAACTTGGCCATTTTCGGAACGGCGCGTTATCGACGCGGTGAGGGCCGGCACATCATTAGCGCGATGACTGAGCACAAGGCCGTTACCGATCCGCTTAAGCAGCTCGCACGTGACGGCTATGACGTCGAATGGCTGCCGGTTGGTCGCGATGGTGTGATTCAACCCGACCAGGTAGCGGCGTCGCTGCGCGACGACACGATTTTGGTGACCCTGATGGCGGTCAACAACGAACTTGGCGTTATCAATGACCTAGCGGCAATCGCCGCGCTGTGTCGCGAGCGCGACATTCGTTGCCACGTCGATGCGGCGCAAGCACCCGGTAAGATTCCGCTGTCGGTTAGCGCCATTCCTGCCGATTCGTTCGCGCTGTCAGCGCATAAGATGTATGGACCAAAAGGGATCGGTGCGCTGGTCTGCCGGGCCACGTTTGCGCCACAGATCGAGCCGCTATTTTACGGCGGCGGCCAGGAGCGCGGCTTACGCCCTGGTACGCCGGCGACACACCAAGTCATCGGTTTTGGCGTCGCGGCCGATCGTTGCCTCGAACTCGGTGTTGCGGATGAGTCGTTAGCGCTACTGAATGAGCAACTGGTGGCTGGTTTGCTTGCCGTACCTGGCGTCGAGCTCAATGCTGCTGCCGCGCCGCGGGTCCCGCATATTGTTAGTGTCAACGTCGCCGACGTTCATGGCGATGCCTTGCTACTGGCGATGGAGCCCATTGCTGTATCGACCGGTGCGGCCTGTTCGACGGTCAGCCGCGAGCCGTCCGCCGTGCTCCGAGCGATCGGATTGGAGCCAAGTCGGGCCGAGAGTACGCTGCGATTTAGTGTGGGTCGCTTCTCAACACCGAGCGATGTCGCCGCTGCGGTTGCGCAATTCGCTGCGGCTGTGGATTATGTTCGGGCGATCGGCAGCGATCCGCGATGACGGCGAGCACGCTTCAACAGGCGTTCGATGCCCTGACCCGGTATCGACTGCCACCGCGCCCGCCGACGGCTGACAGCGGCTGGCTCGCGTCTGCCGATGGTCGCCAGCGCCTGCGCCTGCTGGGGTTCGAGACGGCTGAACAGGGCTGGCTGGACGTCTATTTCCGCGCGACTGGCGAGCCACTGTTACTCGTTCTGGCCGAATCGTTATGCGTAATTTTGACCGAAAAGGCGCTTCCATGGCCGCCTGCGGCGGAACTTGCGATGCCGATCGATGTTCGAACGGCCCAAGGCGGGCTATTATTGCTGCTTGAGGATGCGGTTGCAGCGCTTGGAGCTGCCGCGGCCGACCACTAGATCACAGGGTTACATGATGGCGATTTCGCTCTCTGACAGCGCGGCTCAACGGGTCCGCGATCACTTGGCACAACGTGGCCACGGGCTTGGTTTGCGCCTCGGTATTACCAAGACCGGTTGCAACGGCTTTGCCTACCAGGTCGGTTTCGCGGATGAGGTTCAGGCGGAAGATACTGTATTTCACTCGAACGGCATCGACGTCGTCGTCGACGGCGATGCGCTGGCACTGATCGATGGCACGCACGTCGATTTCGTCCGCCAGGGCATCAACGAAGCCTTCAAGTTCGTCAACCCGAACGCCGCTGGCGAGTGCGGTTGCGGCGAGAGTTTTTCAGTCTGACCGCCGTGTGCGTTGCCTGCGCACATTTCCGCCCGTAAAATTAACGACTTAACTTTGCTCGCCGGTCGTTTCGGCTGGCCTCTTTTGTCGTCGCTCGGACCGCCATTGGCGCGAGCGATCTCCAACGAATAAGGAACCCTCCATGTCTGTCGAACGTACTCTGTCCATCATCAAGCCGGACGGCGTCGAGAAAAACCTGATCGGTGAAATTTACAGCCGCTTTGAGCGTGCTGGCCTGCATATTGTCGGTGCGAAAATGCTGCACTTGTCGCAGGAGCAAGCGGAGGGGTTTTACGCGGTTCACAAAGAACGGCCGTTTTTTGCTGACTTGGTGGCGTACATGACGTCGGGTCCTGTCGTCGTGCAAGCGCTGGAAGACGAGGGCGCGGTTGCTAAAAATCGCGAGTTGATGGGGGCGACCAACCCTGACGATGCCGAGGCCGGCACAATCCGCGCCGACTTCGCCAAGAGCATCGAAGAGAATGTCGTCCACGGTTCCGACGGTACGGACACGGCCGCTGAAGAGATTCGCTTTTTCTTCGGCGACGATGGTGTCTGCCCGCGTACCCGCTAACAATCGCCAATGACGCCCGGTTCCGACAAAACCGATCTGCTCGGCATGGACCGGGCGGCATTGACCGATTTCTTTGCTGGGCTTGGCGAGAAGCCCTTTCGGGCGCGTCAGCTGATGGCATGGGTCCACCAGCGCCGCGAACTCGACTTTGCGGCGATGACCGATATGTCGAAGGGCCTGCGCGATGCCTTGGCCGCGACGTGTCAGCTGACCCTGCCGACGGTTCGTAGCGAGCACCGATCGGATGACGGCACGGTTAAATGGTTATTGGCAGCTGGATCGCAGCAGGCGATCGAGACCGTTTTCATCCCTGAACCGGATCGCGGCACCCTTTGTATTTCCTCGCAGGTTGGCTGTGCACTCGATTGTGCGTTTTGCTCAACGGCACAGCAGGGCTTTAACCGCAACCTGACGTCGGCGGAAATCGTCGCGCAAGTGCTCTGGGCCAACTCGGCATTGCCGGCGCGTTCGAACGGTACGCCGGCCGTTAGCAACGTCGTCTTAATGGGCATGGGCGAGCCGTTGGCCAACTACCGCGCTGTTGTCCCGGCGATCAAAGTGTTACTCGACGACCATGCGTATGGTTTATCTCGCCGCCGGATTACGCTGTCGACCTCTGGCCTCGTGCCGCAGATGCGAAAACTGGCTACCGAGTGCAATGTCTCGTTAGCGGTGTCACTGCATGCGCCAAACGACGAGCTCCGCAATGAGCTGGTGCCGATCAACCGTATTCACCCGATCGCCGAACTGCTGGATGCATGCTGGTATTACACGTCGTGTCACTCGAATCGACACATTACGTTCGAATACGTGATGTTGGACGGTATCAATGACGACCTGGCACTCGCGCGGGATTTAGCCAAACTGTTGCGTGACAAGCCGGCGAAACTCAACCTGATTCCGTTTAATCCGTTCCCGGGCACACAATTTACTTGCAGTTCAGGCAATCGGATTGCGGCGTTTCGCGACGCGCTTCGGGCTGACGGTTGCATCGCGACAGTTCGCAAAACCCGTGGCGACGATATCGATGCTGCCTGCGGGCAATTGGCGGGGCGGGTTAACGATCGGGTCCGCACGCGTCTCGGCAGCAAGCAACAACGGTCGGTGGGGGCTTAAGCTGTGCGATATCTACTACTAGCAATGCTACTGACGAGCACGCTCGCTGCGTGTGTAACGACGTCCGACGTATCGAACGTTTCTAAGGGCTCGTCGAATGACGCCGCCGAGATCAACTACCAACTCGGCGCGCAATATTTGCGGCAAGGTAACCTCAAGCTCGCCCGGGAACGGTTGGAGCGCTCGATCGAGCAGAACCCCAATTTGCCCGGTTCGCACATCGCGCTGGCGCTTGTGCATGAGCAGACCGGCAATGTCGATCGCGCCAACGACGAGTATCGGCGGGCTCTTAAAGTCGCCCCCAGCAACCCGAATGCGCTTAACAGTTATGCGGTGTTTCTTTGCAAGCAACGTCGCTACGACGAAGGGCAGCGTTATTTTCTGCGCGCCGCCGAGGTGCCTGAGAATCTCGCGCCGGAAGTGGCCTACACCAATGCGGGCGTCTGCGCGCTAGAGACGCCGGACCCAGAGTCGGCCGAGCAGCATTTCCGGACGGCGCTGGTCCGCAACCCAGAGTTCGCTGACGCGTTACTGCAAATGGCTGCATTGTCATTGTCGCGGGACGACGCTTTGCGCGCCCGTGCTTTTGTTGCGCGGTTTGAATCGGTCCACACGATGACGCCGGAATCATTGCTATTGGCTGTTCGTGTTGAACAAGCCGGTGGTGATCGGCCGGCGATGCGTCGCTACGCAGAACGACTGCGCCGCAATTTCCCAGAGTCTCGGGAGGCTCGAGCGCTCACAAGTGTCATTAACAATGACGGATGAGAGCGGGGCGACCGAGACCCCTGACCCGTTAAGTCAGCTTCGTGAGCTGCGTGAAGCGGCTGGACGCGAGGTGGCCGGTCTCGCGCGTGAGCTGCACATCGATGCGGCGTTGCTTGAGGCTCTCGAGCACGGCGAGTTCGAGCGACTGGGTGCCCCGGTCTATGTGAAAGGTCATCTCAAGCGCTATGCGCTGGCGATCGGTGCTGATCCGGTTACTTTGATTGCCGCTTACGATGAGCGCCACGGTGGCTCGGCACCGCCACCCGTCGTCGCGGCGAAATCGCAGCCCCGGTTTCAAGCGGCCGTCCCGCTGTGGATTTGGATCGCTACCGCGCTCGGCATTGTCTTGTTAGCGATCTTGGTCGCTTTCTTTTTGACGGGCAGCGACCCCGAAACGACGCCGGTTGCAGCACCCGCAGCGCGCGTTGCCGAGTCGGGTAGCACGCCTATTTCAAGCGCCGTTACCGACGACGGTCGCCGGGTCGAACGGCTAACACTGCCGACACCCGCTTCCGGCGAAACAACCGCGCCGGCTCCGCAATCGGTCGCCGCAGAGCCCTCGCTAGCGCTCGCCACGCAGAGCGTGCCATCCGAACCGGTGACAAACACCAATCGGGCCGGGACGGTCCAGCTGGAGCTCAGTTACCGTGATCAATGCTGGACCGAGATCCGCGCCGGTGACGGATCAAGGTTGTTTTCCGGTATGGCGAATGCCGGCGAAGTGAAACGCTTGTCCGGAATCGCTCCTCTGACTGTCGTGCTCGGTAACCGTGCTGCTGTCGATGTCCGTGTCGATGGCACCGATTTCGAGATTCCGGCGGGTGCCGTGCGTCGCCGCACAGCCCGGTTTACCGTACCCGCTCCGTAGTTCGTCGCGCGCCGACCGGAACCACTACCGATGAGTAAAACCCTACGCGCTGTTCGCGGTATGAATGACGTCTTGATGGAAGAGACACCGCTGTGGCGGCACATCGAAGATACCGCGCGGCAAATACTCGATACCTACCTGTATCGCGAGATTAAGCTCCCTATCCTCGAACAAACCGAGTTGTTTCGTCGTTCGATCGGTGAAGTGACCGACATTGTCGAGAAAGAGATGTACACCTTCGAAGACCGTAACGGTGAGAGCTTGACGCTGCGTCCAGAGGCAACCGCCGGTGTTGTAAGGGCGGCGATCAGCAACGGTCTTGTGCACAACCAGCGTCACAAAGTGTGGACGGTTGGCCCGATGTTCCGCCGCGAGAAGCCGCAGAAAGGCCGCTATCGACAGTTCCATCAGATAAACGTCGAAGCGATCGGCTATCAAGGCCCTGACGTCGACGTCGAGATGATCTTAATGTCGGCCCGTCTGTTTCGGGCGTTGGGCCTGCCGAGCATTCGGCTAGAGCTCAATACGCTCGGTACGGCAGCGGCACGGCAGCAATACCGACGTCGGTTGATCGACTACTTCGAGCGCTACCAGAGCGATTTGGACGACGAAGCGGCGCGCCGTCTGCATAGCAATCCGCTGCGGATTCTTGACAGCAAGAACCCCGCACTGGCCGATATCATTGCGGCGGCGCCGTCGTTGGAAGACGATCTCGACGTCGAGTCGCGGGCGCACTTCGAGACCTTGTGCGAGTTAGTGACAGCGGCAGGCATCGAATTTACCGTCAATCGGCGTCTTGTCCGTGGCCTCGACTATTACAGTCGGACCGTGTTCGAGTGGATAACCGATCAATTGGGCGCGCAAGGGGCCGTCCTGTCCGGCGGGCGTTACGACGGGCTCTACGAGCAGTTGGGCGGCAAGCCGGCCGCGGCGATCGGCTGGGCGGCAGGTGTCGAACGTTTAGTCGGTCTTTACGAGGCCTGCCATCGCGAAAAACTTGCGTTTCAGCCGCATCTCTATATCGTGGCCGTCGGCCAGCCGGCGCTTCGCGAGGCCATATTGCTGGCCGAGCGGCTGCGCGATGCGCTGCCTGGACTTAACGTTGACGTCAATTTTGACGGCGGCAGTTTCAAGTCACAGCTAAAACGCGCCGATAAAAGCGGCGCTCCTTGGGCTCTGATTATCGGCGAGGCCGAACTTCAGGCAGGCCAATTCGGTCTGAAGCCTTTGCGTAGCGACGCGGAGCAGCGATCGCACGATGAGAACAGCTTGCAACGTGTGCTCGGCCAAATGCTGGCCGATACCACGACGTAACAGGTGAGAATGAAGTGAACGACTACGCGACTGAAGAAGAACAAGTCGAAGAGCTCCAACGTCTTTGGGGCGAATACGGCAACTACATCATCGCCGGGATCGTACTCGGTATCGCAGCGCTGATCGGTTGGAACCGGTGGAGCGCGGCCCAACAGGCGAATGCGGAAGAGGCCTCGGATTTGTACCGAGTCGTCCTTGAAAGTGTCCGCGACGGTGAGCGAGATGCGGCGGTGGCGGCACTCGAGGCGTTACAGGTCGATCACGCGGGCAGTACGGTCGCCGAGCAAGCCTGGCTCGCGGAAGCCAAGTTGCACATGGATGCCGGTGACGCGGATGCTGCGGTCAGTGCTTTGAATCGCGTATTGGACTCGTCGTTGCACACCGACATCAAAACCATTGCTCGGCTACGCTTGGCCCAGATTCATCAGTATGCCGGCCAAGCGGATGACGCCTATGCGGTCTTGCAGCCGGTTACCAGCGGCTACCAGCGGGCTCGCGTCGATGCGATGCTCGGCGATATTGAATTGGATCGTGGCAATGTCGAGGCGGCTCGCGTCGCGTATGAAGCGGCGTTGGCTGCGCCGCCTGGTGAGTCTGGTATTGATGCCAATTTTGTTCGATTGAAATTGGCCGCTTTGCCGCCGCCAACCACGAGTGACGCGGACGCCAGTGCCGCTCCGCCAGTGACGGAGGAAGCCGGCAACGTCACCGCGACCACCGACGAGGCGGTCACGGAGGAGCCCGCGCAGCCGTGATGCGCCGGGCAATCGTAACGCTCGCCGCGCTGTCGGTCAGTTCCCTACTAAGTGGCTGCGGTATTTTTGGCGGCGGCGATGACGACGAAGCGCTGCAGCCCGCCGAGTTGCTGGATGTCGACGAAACGTTACGCGTGCGTAAGCGTTGGTCGACCAAGGTTGGCGATGACGCCAATGATCTTCGGCTTGGGCTTTCGCCGGTGTCCGACACCATCCGCGCCTACGCGGCGAGTCGCAACGGCCTGGTCCACGGCTTAGAGATCGATACGGGCCGTAAGCTCTGGACGGCCCGGCTGGACATTTTGCTCAGCGCCGGCCCCACTGTTGCCGATGGTCGCGTAATCGTTGCCGGGCTCGACGGTGACGTTGTGGCTATCGACGCTGGCGATGGCAAGGTGTTGTGGCAACGTAATATCGCGGCCGAGATACTTGCGCCACCCGCCGTTGGCGGTGAGCGAGTCGTCTTGCGTTCGGCTGACGGGCGCCTGATCGCACTCGATGCCAGTACCGGTGACGAGAAGTGGGTCATCGAAGAAGAAGTGCCCGACCTCAGCTTGCGCGGTACGGCTAGCCCAACGCTCGCGGCGAACCTGGTTGTTTGTGGCTTTGACAACGGCCGGCTGATGGGGGTTGAGCTGCTGAGTGGTGAGGTGGTTTGGGATCAGATCATCACCCCGCCGACCGGTCGGTCCGATCTGGAACGACTGGTCGATCTCGATGGCCGTTCGATAGCGGTCGGTCGGGAGCTTTACATCACCGGATTTCAAGGGCAGGTGGGGTCGCTCCTGCTCGATTCTGGGCAGTTGCTGTGGACCCGCGAGTTGTCGAGTTACCACGGCCCCGGTGTCGACTGGAACATGGTGTTTGTGAGTGCCGATGGCGGCGATGTTGTCGCGCTATCGCGCGCCAATGGCGTTGAGCAATGGCGCAACCGCGAACTCACTCGGCGCGAACTGACCGCGCCGACGCCGTTCGGCAACGCCATCGCCGTTGGCGATTTGGAAGGGTATTTGCATTTTCTCGATGCCCAAACCGGCGCTGTGATTGCTCGGCGGCGCGTCGATGGTGCGCGTATTAGTACGGCGCCGCACGCACAGGGTGATCTATTGTTGGTGCAGGCCGATTCCGGTGTTGTGGCTGCTTACGAAGTCGCCGTCCAGGATCGCTGATCAGGATGGCTTGGCGGCCCGCGTATCGGCAGCGCTCGCGCGGGCGTGCGTTGTCGGTCGCCGCTCTTTCGACGGCACGTAGCTAATGTTGCCTGTCGTTGCGATTGTCGGCCGACCGAACGTCGGCAAGTCAACGCTCTTTAATCGGCTAACCCGAACCCGCGATGCGCTAGTTGCCGACTACCCTGGCCTAACCCGTGATCGACAATACGGTTTCGGCAAGGTTGGCCCCGTTCCGTACTTGGTGGTCGATACCGGCGGTCTATCGGGCGAGCGCGACGGTGTCGCTCAGCTAATGGCTGAGCAAGTCGAACGGGCCGTAGCCGAGGCAGACGTCGCGCTGCTATTGGTTGATGGGCGCGCGGGACTGAGTGGCGCCGACACCGAGATTGCCTCGTGGTTACGTCGTCTTGGCGTCGCCGTGAGGCTCGTCGTCAATAAGGCGGAAGGCCTAGATGCCGATTTGATCGGCAGTGATTTTTACTCGCTGGGTCTCGGTGAGCCGGCCGTCGTTTCCGCGGCCCATGGTGATCGGGTCAGTGCGTTGATGGACGTTGTCCTCGAGCGGTGGTTAGACGCCGCCGAGGCACCGAATGATGCAAATACCGGTATAACGATCGCGATCGCCGGGCGGCCCAACGTTGGCAAATCGACGCTGACCAATCGCATCGTTGGCGAGGAGCGCGTCGTCGCGTTCGATCAACCGGGAACGACGCGCGATAGCATTACCGTCCCGTTCGAGCGCGATGGGACGCCGTACACGCTTATCGACACTGCCGGTGTGCGGCGCCGGGCTCGAGTGAACGAAGCGATCGAGAAGTTCTCGATTATCAAAGCACTGCAAGCGATCGATCGCTGCGACGTCGTCATAGCCGTGCTGGACGCCCAAGAGGGCGTCACCGAACAGGATGTTTCGTTACTGGGACTGATCGTTGAGCGCGGTCGCGCGTTAGTGGTGGCCATCAACAAGTGGGACGGGCTGAGTACCGGTGAGCGCCGCCATATTCAAAAAGAGCTGGTGCGTCGACTGCCGTTTCTCGATTTCGCTCGTCGCCATACGATTTCGGCATTACACGGCACTGGGGTCGGCGATTTGTTTGCCGACGTTGAGCGCGCCCATCGGGCGGCGACGGTCGATCTGGCCTCTTCGCGACTGACCGCAGCGTTGGAGGCAGCGCTTGAAGCGCACCCACCACCCCTTGTTCGGCGACGTCGTATCCGGCTTCGCTATGCGCACCAAGGCGGTCGAAATCCGCCGGTCATTGTCATTCACGGTACACAGGCAGAGCGCGTACCCGATACCTACCGACGCTACCTAATCAATCACTTTAGGAAAACGTTTAGGCTTATTGGAACACCAATTCGGTTGAAATTTCGCAGTGGTGACAATCCGTTCGCTGGGCGCCGCAACACATTGACACCGCGCCAGCAGCGCAAGCGCCAGCGGCTAATGAAGAAGGTCAGGAAATGACCGATGGCGATGGTATCCTGCTGGCAGCCGTCCGACGGGGGCGTCGCAACACAAAAATAGGGAGACGGAACGATGAGCATTCTTGAGACGATTTTAAAGGCCAACAATGGGGATCTGGTGCGCCAAGTCGCCGGTTCGCTCGACCTTAAACCGCAGGATGCCGGTGCTGCTATTGCGAAGTTATTGCCGGCACTGACCGGTGGGATAAAGCAAAACGCCGCGTCCGGCGGCGGTCTTGATTCGTTGTTAGGTGCGCTGACCAAGGGTAATCATGCGCGCTATGTCGATAACCCGGCAGAGGTTGTGAACGGTACCGGAATCGCCGACGGTAATGCGATCCTCGGACATATTTTGGGTAGCAAGGACCGCAGTCGGCAGGTCGCTGCCGAAGCATCGCAAGCAACCGGCATCGACGCCGGGTTGCTGAAGAAAATGTTGCCGATGATCGCGACGATGGCAATGGGCAGCTTGTCGAAGCAGCAATCCCAAGGCGGCGCCTTGTCGGATCTAGTGAACCAAGGCAGTCAAGGCCGCGGCTTACTCGACAGCTTCCTCGACAAGGATAACGATGGATCCATGGTCGACGACTTGCTCGGTATGGCGAAGCGATTTCTGTAGTCGTTTTGCGCGTGAGCGATTGATCGACCGCGCGGCATGAGCGGAGCGCGACAACTACTGCGGCTGAGCGAACCGATCGGCATGCGGCGTGGCGGTTCGTTGATCGAAGCGAATCTCGCTTTTGAGACCTGGGGTGAATTGAGTCCCGCTGGCGACAACGCGGTGCTGATTTTCACGGGTTTGTCGCCGTCTGCGCATGCAACGTCGTCGGCGGCTGACCCGTCACCCGGATGGTGGGAGCAGATCGTCGGACCGGGGCGGGCGATCGATACCTCTCGCTACTACGTCGTTTGCGTGAATTCTCTTGGCAGTTGCTTTGGATCGACCGGTCCCGCCTCGATGAATCCAGCGACGGGTGAGCGGTATGGATTAACGTTTCCCGTGTTGTCGATCGAGGACATCGCTGTGGGCGGCGCGGCCGTGCTCGATCACTTACACATCGAGCGCTTGCACACCGTGTTGGGCTGTTCAATGGGGGGATTGACCGCGTTGGCATTTGCCATGATGTTCCCGGAGCGCTCAGCGGGGCTCGTCTCGGTGTCGTCGGGCGCCCGCGCACGCCCGTTCGCGATTGCGCTGCGCTCGCTACAGCGTGAAATGATCCGCCGCGACCCGGATTGGCGAGACGGCAACTATGCGCCAGGTCAGGGGCCGATCCAGGGTATGCGCCTTGCCCGCAAGCTTGGCATGATCACCTATCGGTCCGCCAAAGAATGGGACCAACGCTTCGGCCGCGAGCGCGTAGCGACCGAGCATGAACCTGGCGATCTTTTTTGCCTCGATTTCGAGGTTGAGGCGTATCTTGAGGCGCATGCGGCCAAGTTCACGGGGCAGTTCGACGCCAATTGCTACCTGTATCTGTCCCGCGCGATGGATTTATTCGATATCGCCGAACATGGAGGCACCGTCGAGTATGGCCTCGCCCGAGTCGCGGCTGAACGCGCGCTGGTGGTCGGCGTGCAAACGGACTTTCTGTTCCCGATCGACTTGCAGCGCCAGTTGGCGGAAGGGTTGCGACCGCACGTGCGGGACGTCGTCTTCGTCAGCCTCGATTCGTTGCAAGGGCACGATGCTTTTTTGGTCGACATCGACCGTTTCCGACCGGTTTTCGCCCAGTACTTTGCCTAGAAAGGGAGCTGCAAGCCCCGTCAGTCCGCGTTACACTATATCTTTCAGGTATAAGCTTATTCCATTGGAGAATATAAGTGTTGCGCGGAATTGAGCCCCTCGTCGATCTTGTTGAAACGGCGATCGACCTCGGTGATGTCGAGGCGACGGTCGACCACATTAAGGCGAGCCTGTGCCGAATGATCCGAACGCAAAGTCTGGAAATTCCAGCGCAAGTATTGAAACCCGTCGACGGCCATTACGCCCGGCGCCTATTGAAGCGCGATACAGAACGCGACTATTCGATCGTTGCGATGACTTGGGGCCCGTGCCAAGCGACCGGTATTCACGATCATGCCGGGATGTGGTGCGTTGAAGGTGTCTGGGCCGGTTCGATAAACGTAGAACAGTACGAACTCACCGCAATCGACGCGAACAGCAACCGCTTTCGGTTTGAAAAGCGCAACTCGTACGAAGCCGGCGTCGGCAGCGCCGGTTGCCTCATTCCGCCGTACGAATACCACCTTATTGGCAACCCTTGCGATCGTAGCCCCGCCGTTTCGATTCATATCTACGGCGGCGAAATGACCAGCTGCCATGTGTTCGAGGAGCAAGCAAACGGTTGGTTCGAACGGCTTGAGCGACCTCTCGGCTACGACCAATAGCGATAGCTACGAGCTAATCTCGTCACGGGCTGGCCGATAGAAATAGCGCGGGATCGACAGCCGTCCCACCAACATACACCGACCAATGCAAATGGGCCCCCGTGACTCGACCAGTCGCGCCGACGTGTCCAAGTGTTTGACCCGATTCAACGCGATCGTCGATGGCGACTGCATAGCTGTCGAGGTGGCAATACAACGTCACAACACCGCGGCCATGGTCAATCACAACGGTCTTGCCGTTGAAGAAAAGCTCATCCAGCAACGTCACTCGGCCGGCAGCCGGCGCAATAACCGGCGTGCCTGTCGGCGCCGCAATATCCATACCGCTGTGCGGGCTGCGCGGTTGGCCATTGAAGAAGCGGCGTGCTCCGAACGTGGCGCTGCGTTTTCCGGTAACCGGCGCTGGCCACGGAAACGTGCTTTGCCAGACGCCGCGACCTCGATAAGCACTGATCGCAGCATCTAGCGCGGCACGCTCGCGACGGTAGCGAGCCAATTGCTCGGCCGACGGTGTAACGTGATCTTGGCGAGCGACGGTCAAGCGTTGTACGCGGTAGCCGGCCGCGCCTAGCGAAAAATCGTAGTTCTGACCGTCGAGTGTCAGCTCTAACGAACGGTCTTCGCGCAACGGAATCCCGACCAACGCGCGAAATCCGTCGCCAACGGCGACTACGGGTTGACGATTGCCAGCCACCCAGACGCTTGCCTCGGCGTTTGCAACCGGCAGCGAGACAATACCGCCCGGTACGGCCCGCAAGGCGGGCAGTGGCGCCGCTAACAAGTGACTCGCCGCGAGTACCAGCAGGGCGCCGATACTAATCCTCGTCATGTTCTGCTCGCACCCGCAAACGACCGTTAGCGAGGCGTACGCGCAGCGGTTGACCCGTTGTTACGCTCGCTGCGTCGCGAATGACGGTGTCTGACTCGGCGTCAGTGACCAACGCGTAGCCGCGGCCGAGCGTCGCCAATGGGCTAACGGCGTTTAACGCGCGGGCGGCCACAGCGAAGCGTCGCTGGCGGTTATTCAGCCGAGCGCGAATGGCCTCCACCGAGCGCCCGCTCAAATCAGCCAGCAAGCGCTCGCGCAGTCGCAGGCGCTCCGTCGGCGACTCGTGACGAAGCCGCTCGTCAATGCCGCCGATGCGCTGCTGGTAGCGCTTTAACCGTCGAGCCAATGCACTCGCCATCCGTAGCTGAAGCACCGTCTGGCGCTCACGGCGAAGGCTAAGAGCTGCCGCCGGGCTATGCGCCGTCAGGGTCCGGGCCGCGTTATCAAGCCGCTGCGCGACGCTATCCATTCGCCGTTGCATCGCGGCGCTTAGACTCCGGCCAATTCGTCGTACATTGCTGACGACCTCGCGCCAGTCTGGGACAACCAGTTCAGCCGCACCCGATGGGGTCGGGGCGCGAACGTCAGCCACCAAGTCGGCGAGCGTTACATCCGTTTCGTGACCGACGCCGCTGACGACCGGAACCGTCAGGGCGGCGATGGTGCGCACCAAGGTTTCATCATTGAAGGACCACAAGTCCTCGATCGAGCCTCCGCCGCGCGCCAAAATGATCACGTCAACATCACCGCTGGCGGCCGCTCGCTGCAACGCGGCTGTCAGTTCATTAGCGGCTTCAGCCCCTTGTACCGCACTCGGGTAGATGCGAACCGGTACGGCTGGGAAGCGCCGCGCGAGAACGTGCAAAATATCGCGGACGGCGGCACCGCTTGGCGACGTTACAACGCCGATGCGCCGCGGCAATGGCGGAATCGATTGCTTGTTGGCGGCGGCGAATAGCCCTTCGCTCGTCAACTTCGCCCGTAGCGCCTCGAATTTTCGCTGCAAGGCACCGCTGCCTGCGACTTGCAGTTGGTCGACGATCAGTTGGTAATCCCCACGGGGCTCGTACAAGCTGATACGGCCAATCGCGATCACCTCGTCGCCGTTCTCTGGACGAAAGTCTAGGCCGCGTTGGCGCTGGCGAAAATACGCACAGCGCAGTTGTGCGTTGTTGTCCTTCAGCGAGAAATAGATGTGCCCCGATTGCGGCCGGGCCAGGTTCGATATTTCGCCGATTACCGCCGAGAGCCCGAGCGAGTCCTCAAGGGCGCTTCTCGCGAGACGGTTGACTTCGCTGACGGTGAGTGGCGCGGCGGCCGATGATTGGCGCGGTGTTCCCATCGCTAAAGTATAGACTGCCGTTTACCGCACTGGCGAAGCAGCGTTACAATGCGGTGTTTCCTACGCACTTTCCCAGGAAACATCCCATGCGAATTGCCTACGAAGCACTGACCTTCGACGACGTGTTGTTACAGCCCGGATACTCGTCGGTGCTGCCGCGCGAAGTTGGTCTGAGTTCGCAACTGACCACCGATATTCGTCTCAATATGCCGCTGTTGTCGGCGGCGATGGATACCGTCACCGAATCACGGACGGCGATTGCACTGGCGCAAGAAGGCGGACTCGGCGTTATTCACAAGAACATGACCGTCGAGCAGCAGGCCAAGCAGGTCTCTGCCGTCAAGGTCTTCGAAAGCGGTGTCGTTTCTAACCCGATTACCGTAACGCCGGAGACAACCATCCGTGAGGTTGTCGAATTGACGCGGCGCAAAGGTATTTCCGGGGTGCCGGTTGTCAGTGACGACGAGACACTTGGCATCGTGACGCATCGCGATCTTCGGTTCGAGACACAACTCGATGCGCCAGTTTCGGCCGTTATGACGCCTCGCGAGCGCCTCGTAACCGTTCGCGAGAATGCTGACAAAGACGAGGTGCTCGCGTTGCTACACCAGCATCGCATTGAGAAGGTTTTGGTTGTCAACGACGACTACCAATTGCGCGGCATGATAACCGCTAAGGACTTCCAAAAAGCGCAAGACTACCCGAACGCATCGAAAGATCATCGCGGAGCCTTACGCGTTGGCGCGGCGGTCGGCACCGGCGCCGATACCGACGAACGAATCGAAGCCTTGGTCGCTGCAGGTGTCGACGTTGTTGTCGTCGATACGTCGCATGGATTTTCCGAAGGCGTCTTGCAGCGCGTCCGAACGGTTCGCGAAATCTACCCAGACTTACAGATCATCGCGGGCAACATCGTTACCGGCGATGCCGCCGAAGCGCTGGTTGAAGCAGGCGCGAACGCCGTGAAAGTCGGTATTGGACCTGGGTCGATTTGCACAACCCGCGTCGTTGCTGGTGTCGGTGTTCCGCAGATATCCGCCGTTGCGGAGGTCGCTGCTGCACTGAAATCGAGTGGCGTGCCGTTAATCGCCGATGGCGGTATTCGTTATTCGGGCGATATTGCGAAAGCACTCGCTGCGGGTGCCTACACAACGATGATCGGTGGTTTGTTCGCCGGGACCGAAGAGTCACCCGGTGAGGTTGAGTTGTACCAGGGTCGTTCTTACAAGTCGTATCGCGGTATGGGGTCGCTAGGCGCGATGGCGCAAGGGTCGTCGGATCGCTACTTTCAGGATGCGACTGAACAGCTCGAGAAACTCGTGCCGGAAGGTATTGAGGGTCGGGTTCCGTACAAAGGCTCGTTGGTTGCTATTGTGCACCAGTTACTGGGCGGACTGCGGGCGGCCATGGGCTATACGGGCTGCCAGACGATCGACGAGTTGCGCACTAAGCCGAACTTCGTTCGAATCACCAATGCGGGTGTCCGTGAGAGTCACGTCCATGATGTGACCATCACGAAAGAAGCCCCGAATTACCGCAGCAAATGAGGCCGTCGCCGGTGGACAACTCGAGCACGACGGCGAGCGATCACGACATTCATGCCGATCGGATTTTGATCCTCGACTTTGGCTCGCAATACACGCAACTCATCGCCCGGCGTGTCCGCGAATGCGGTGTCTATTGCGAGATACACGCTTGGGATGTCGATGCAGGATTTATCAACGCGTTTGGTGCAAGCGGTGTTGTCTTATCCGGTGGTCCCGAATCGGTGCTCGATGGTGAGCCACCACGTGCTGACGGCAGCGTATTCGAACTCGGTGTACCGGTGCTCGGAATCTGTTACGGGATGCAAGCGATGGCAGCGCAGTTGGGCGGGACAGTCAGCGCGAGCAACGAGCGCGAGTTCGGCTACGCCGCCGTCCAAGCACGCGATTCAGAACTCCTCGGCGGGCTGCTCGCTAATGAGGAGGAAGCGATGACCGTCTGGATGAGTCATGGCGATCGTGTCGAAGCGATTCCGCCGGGGTTTCAGGCTACGGCCGCGTCAGCGAACTCTCCATACGCCGCCATGGAGGATCGCGCGCGACGTTTATACGCCTTGCAGTTTCATCCCGAAGTGACGCACACCGTGCACGGTGCTGAGATCCTGCGCCGATTCGTCGTCGATATTTGCGGTACGGCGACCGATTGGACGGCCGGCAACATTGTCGCGGATGCCTTGGACAGGATACGACGCGATGTCGGCGGCAACCGGGTGTTACTCGGCTTGTCCGGCGGTGTCGACTCATCGGTGGTTGCCGCCTTGTTGCATCGTGCTATCGGCGATCAGCTTGTCTGCGTCTTTGTCGACCACGGATTGTTGCGACTCGGTGAGAGCGAGCAAGTCATGCGGACCTTCGCCGAGCATCTCGGCGTAAACGTCATACGTGTCGATGCGCGGCAGCGGTTCTTTGCGGCGCTACACGGTGTCGCCGACCCCGAGCAAAAGCGCAAGGTGATCGGTCGAGAGTTCGTTGAGGTGTTCGACGCTGAGGCCAGCAAGCTCGATGGGGTTCGGTGGCTGGCGCAAGGTACGATCTACCCAGACGTCATTGAGTCGGCGGGGTCTGCTACCGGTAAAGCGCACGTCATCAAATCGCATCACAACGTGGGCGGTCTGCCAGACGATATGTCCTTTGAGCTGCTAGAGCCATTGCGGGAGCTTTTTAAGGACGAAGTGCGAAAAATCGGCTTGGAACTCGGTCTGCCGGCCGAGATGATCCATCGCCATCCATTTCCGGGTCCGGGGCTGGGCGTTCGAGTGCTTGGCGAAGTTCGCGCTGACTACGTCGCGATGCTGCAACAAGCCGATGCGATCTTTATCGATGAGTTGCGCGCGGCGGGATGGTACGAGAAAACGAGCCAAGCGTTCGCCGTCTTTCTGCCGGTACGGTCCGTCGGCGTCATGGGCGATGGCCGACGCTACGACTACGTCATCGCCTTGCGCGCGGTGGAAACGGTCGACTTCATGACCGCTCGTTGGTCGCACCTACCGTACGAATTCTTGGAGCATGTCTCGCTAAGAATCATCAACGAGGTCGACGGTATTTCTCGTGTCACTTACGATATTTCCGGAAAACCGCCGGCAACGATTGAGTGGGAGTAGTAGCACGCTGTGTCCGGGCAGACCGACAGCGTCACCGTCGATACCGCTTTCATGCGTATTGCGTTAGCGCAAGCCAAAACGGCTGCGACCTTAAACGAGGTACCGGTCGGTGCGGTTTTAGCACGCGACAATACCGAGCTCGCGCGTGGCTACAACGAGTCGATACAACGCCATGACGCCACGGCTCACGCTGAGGTCGTCGTGCTGCGCAAAGCCGGCCTTACACTGGGTAACTACCGCCTCCCGAACACCACGCTTTACGTGACGCTCGAGCCGTGCGCGATGTGTGTCGGAGCAATGTTGCTGGCGCGGGTCGAGCGGGTCGTCTTTGGTGCGTCAGACCCAAAGACCGGTGCGCTCGGCGGTGCGCTCGATCTATTGGCCGCGCCGTTGCCGCACCGACTGTCAGTCACTGGCGGTGTCTTAGGCGATGAAGCAGGGGAGCTGTTGCGGGAGTTTTTTAAGGCGCGACGTCGGTAAAGCTGCTGGCGGCCGGCTGGGTCAATTGTTGTGCGTCGTCGTCGCTGGTTTCGCGTTCGTCTGTTATCCAGCGCAGTATCGATGCATACGAGCGGATATTCTCAACATACCGAACCGGTTCCCAGCCGCGGGCATAGCCATACTTGACGCGTTGGTACCATTTCTTTTGGGCGAGTAGCGGTAACGCCTCACGAACATCGATCCAAACGTTCGGGTTTTTGCCTTCCAATTCGACGATCGCGCGTGCATCGCGCAGGTGATAAAAGCCAACGTTGTACGCGGCCAACGCCATCCAAGTGAGATCAGGCTCGCGAATCGTGTCGGGCAATCGTTCCTTAAGCCGAGCAATAAACCGTGCTGCACCGAATATGCTCGAACGAGGATCGGTGCGATCGTCAATGTCGAGATAATCAGCGGTCGCTTCGGTCAACATCATGATGCCGCGGACACCTGTTGGTGATACTGCTTTCGCGCGCCAATGTGATTCCTGATAGCCGACCGCGGCCAATAAGCGCCAATCGAGACCGTGCGCCGCTGCTGCTTCCCGAAACCAGGCGTCATAGCGCGGCAGTCGTGAGTCGACGTGGCGTATGAAGGTCCGCGTGCCCACGTAGTCAAGTTCGTCGGTATGACCGTAGTACCGGTCTTGTATTCGAGCCAATTGCCCATTGCGGCGCACTCGCGCAAAGAAGCGGTTGGCTTCGGTGCGCAATGCCTTGCTGTGTTGCAGCGGAAACACCCAAGCGAGGTCATCTGCCGACCCGATATCGAAAGCGACCCGTATTTCCGGTAAGAAATTTCGATGTAAATCGAAGTCGTGTGAATCGGCGACTGTCAGTTGCACGCTGCCATCGGCCACCTGCGATAACAAATCGCCAACGCCATCATCGGCGATCTCTTGCCACGTCAGTCGTGGATGATCCGCCTTGATCGCGCGCAGCGTCTCGGCATGCGATGAATCACGTAAGACAACCAAGTTGCGCTCAAACACTTCCGGCACGCTTTTCGGGCGGCCGGTGCCGAGTCGGTAAACGATTTGTTGTTCGACGCTTTGGTACGGCTCGGAAAAAGCTACGGTCTGTTTGCGTTTGTCGGTGATGGCGATGCCGGCTGCAACCATATGCGCTTCGTTGTTGCGTACGGCGTCGAACAACGCGTCCAAAGAGTCGCGTGGCTTTATCACCAACTCGACGCCGAGTGTATCGGCGAAGCGCCGTGCTAGATCGTACTCAGGGCCGGCCGGTTGGTCGTCGTGACCTAAAAAGTACGTCGTTGGTGTTTCGCGAGTCACGACCACCAATTGGCCCCCGGCCAACACATGGTCGAGCCAATCTGGCGGCGTCGAACACGTGCCGAGCCAGACCGTTGTGGCAATTATCGCGAATCGTGCGAGCAAGACGAACTTTCCCAGACCGTCGGGCCCGTTATTATACGCGTCGTTGAGGCCTTACTGGCGCTCGTGTACGACTGCAGGACGAGGCGTCGCGATGGGTGGTGCGGAGCCGGTGCTTCGCCGGCGTATGGTGCGTTGCGCTACGATCGCGTCAGCGCTTATTCATCGCCGAGCCGGCGATTAGCGGCTTTGCGGTAATCCTCGTAGGCACGGACGAAGTCTTCGGAGAACATGTGTGGGAACTGCCCATTATTGCGTTGAGTGATGACCTCGTAGAGTTCCGCGTACAGATCCCAGTACTTCGCCTTGCGGCTTGACGAGAACATCGCCCCTCGTTTCAACGACGCATCGAACCGTTGCGAGAGCTCTTCCGGTTCAAGCCGTTCGATAAACTCATCAAAAGCCGAACGGGCAGCATGTGACAACGCTTCCTCGTGAACTTTGATGTCTTTGCACACCCCGCGCACCGTTTCGACCGTCGGTGCGTACTGACGCGACTTGTTGGTCAGTAGATTGCGAATCGCATCGTCGACATTCGCAGAGAACTTCAATGGGTTATTGGTACCGGCTTGAATGGTCGTCTGCTCGAGGCGGAACGCATTCTTGAGCGATGCGCGCGTCTGCAGCAGATCCATTGTCCCGATGATGAATTCACGCAGGGCCTGACCGGCGTTGTGCATCAACTCATTGAGGTCGGGGTCACCGAGTTCGGCCAGCGACAAACCGAGACCGCGCAGGAATTCGAGTTGTGCACCAGCCTCACCGTGCAGTTTATGACCGCCTGCTGGGCTGCTGAGCTCACCGATCGAGCGTGTCCGAACGGGCGGCGGTGCGTCTTTTGATTGCCGCACGCCGATATCAACGGCCGCTGCGCTTTCCTTCACCTCAGGTTCCGGGCCATCGGCAATGTCATCGAGCGACAAACTCTCTAGCGACAGGTCAATATTACCGTCATCTTCTGAAATATCGGCAGCATTGGCGGCCGGTTGCGGATCGACCGTCTGCGAGTGAACGGCGCTCGCCGAGCTCGTTGCGTCGATTCTAACGACGTTGCTAGGCTCCGTATTGGCGACTGTGTCGGAGAACGCCACGTCGTCACCATCGAACAGCCGGGCATTGAGTGACCGAGCGCCGGTTAGTGCGTTTTCTTCGACCATCATCGGCGAATCGACTGAGTCTTCTTCGGCCACCGTGTCCATCACCACCGAGCTAATCAGCTCCTCGATGCTGTCCATGTCGTCGTCGTCGGTGATCTCAACGGTAATTTCGTAGTCACCGATCGCGAGCTTGTCGCCGTTGAATAATCGCTGTGGTTTGCCGGAGCCAACCGGGGTTTCCGATCCATTCACGAACACGCCGTTCGTGCTGGTGTCGATCAAGTAGTAGGCGCCCGCTTGGTAGTCAACGGTCGCGTGGCGGCTCGATACGTAGCGATTTTTATCGGGCAAGATCCAGTCGTTCTTTGCGGAACGGCCGATTGTTGCGCCTTCTTTGCCAACATCGAAGTTGGCATCTTCACCCATAACCGATTTTTCGCGACTTACTATTTGTAAGCTCAGTGGCATCGTGGATCCTCGCCGTGCGGTGCCAGATGGCAAAAGCTGCGTCGCCCCAACGCGTGTCGCGGCGTCGAGCGACTCCCTGCTAGGCGCAAATTATGCCCGGTTTGCATAATCTGGCACGTGCAGGTGTCACATTTGCTGTGTGCTCAACCTCTCAGCTTAAGCTAAAATACCGAATTACCTCGCAATTTCAGCCATCCGACGATGCCGGCTCAGCGTATTTACCGAGTTTACTTCGCCTCCCAGGGGCAGATTTACGAAATTTACGCGCGCTCGGTCTCCAACGGCGAGCTGTTCGGTTTCGTCACCATCGAAGAGCTTACCTTCGGCGAGCGGAGCCAACTCGTCGTCGATCCATCGGAGGAACGCATCAAGAGTGAGTTCGATGGCGTGAAGCGTACTTACGTACCGATGCACGCAGTGCTGCGGATCGACGAGGTCGAAAAGCAGGGCGCTAGCAAGATTTCCAAAGCCGACGGTAACGTTGCGCAGTTCCCAATGCCGATGTACACGCCGGACAACAGCAACAACTCGTGAAACTCGTTCGTGACGCTACGGCGTTTCCACCGCTGTCATGCTACTAATCGACGCTGCTACGGCGCTTTCCGCTAAGCGGCTTGCCTTCTTAAACCGCCGATTGGCCGCTACCGGGTGCGCCGAGTCGCTTGGCAATGTGCAGGCGTTTTATCTTATCCATACACCGGTAGCCGCACCGCCACCAACGTTGGTTGAGTTGTTAGGTGGCGCGACGCTGCGCGAACAGCCGAGCGATGCTGTTTGGGTGTTGCCGCGTTTCGGCACGCGCTCACCGTGGTCGTCGAAGGCTCAGGACCTGTTGACAACTTGCGGCATCAGCAACGTCGCTCGCATTGAACGCGGGCTGGTCTTTACCGTCGCCGGCGGCACCTCCGATTCGTGGCCACCGCAAGCCGAGCAGGTGATTCATGATCGGATGACCGAATCACTGCTAAGACGGCCACCGACTGCCGACGCCTGGTTCCAACGCGCGGAGCCGCGCCCACTGGTGACGGTTCCACTGGCCGCCGATCCGTTGGCGGCGCTGACGCGCGTCAACCGTGACTTGGGCCTAGCACTGTCCGCGCCCGAACTCGACTATTTGGCACGTTTCTACACAACGGAGCAGCGCGATCCGACCGACGCCGAATTAATGATGTTTGCGCAGGCGAATTCGGAGCACTGTCGACACAAAATTTTTAATGCGCCGTGGTCTATCGACGGTGCTGCGCAACCACAGTCGTTGTTCGCGATGATCCGGGCCACGCACGCCAGTGCAACGGACGGCGTACTTTCCGCATACAGCGATAACGCGGCGGTCGTTGCGGGACCAACGGCAGCGCGGTTGATGCGGACACCGGCGACTGGCTCGTTCGAGTACACCGTCGAACCGGTCCATTTATTGATGAAAGTGGAAACCCACAACCATCCGACGGCCATTGCCCCCTTCGCTGGCGCAGCAACGGGCGCTGGCGGAGAAATACGCGACGAGGGGGCCACCGGCCTGGGCGCTCAACCCAAAGCCGGGTTGGTCGGTTATACGGTGTCGCACTTACGCCTACCGCAGCGCGAGCGGCATTGGGAGCTGCCCGCCGCAAAGCCGGCGCGTATCGCCAGCCCGCTCGACATTATGATCGATGCGCCTCTCGGCGCCGCCGCGTTCAACAACGAGTTTGGTCGACCAAATTTGGTGGGCTATTTCCGGAGTTTCGAGCGAAAGCGCGGTGCCAATGCTCGGTACGGCTACCACAAGCCGATCATGATCGCTGGCGGCATCGGAAATGTGCGCGACGCCCATGCGTGCAAGCGTGACGTTGCCCCCGGCGTTCACCTGATCGTACTCGGTGGACCTGCGATGCTGATCGGCCTCGGCGGCGGCGCTGCGTCGAGCATGGCGAGCGGCACTAGCGATGCCGAGCTCGATTTCGCTTCGGTCCAACGTGGTAACCCGGAGATGCAAAGGCGCGCACAAGAGGTCATTACCGCCTGCTACGAACTCGGTAGCGACAACCCGATCGCGTTGATACACGATGTCGGTGCGGGCGGACTGTCGAACGCCGTCCCAGAGGCTGTCGACCATAGCCAACTCGGTGCAACGCTCGAGTTGCGCGAGGTTCCGAACGACGAACCGGCGATGAGTCCGATGGAAATCTGGTGCAACGAGTCACAAGAGCGTTATGTGCTGCTGGTCGAGTCGGATCGACTGACGACTCTAAGCGCCATCGCGGAGCGCGAACGCTGCCCGCTCGCCGACCTAGGCGAACTCAATAGCAGCGGCCGATTGGTGCTTACCGACCGGGACCTCGACGCTAGGCCAGTGGATGTGCCGCTCAGCTTATTGTTAGCCGATGTACCGCGTGAGCAGCGCAACGTACAACGTTCGGCTAGTGTCGCTGATAGCGACGATGGTCTGACGGGGCTAGACCTCACGCGGGTTTGGCGTGACGTGCTGTCGCACCCGACGGTGGCCAGTAAAGCGTTCTTGGTTACCATCGGTGATCGGACGGTCGGCGGTTTGACCGCACGCGATCAGATGGTCGGTCCGTGGCAGGTACCGGTCAGCGACGTGGCGGTGACGACGACGACCCATTGCGTCACCAGCGGTGAAGCCATGGCCATGGGTGAACGCACGCCACTCGCGTGTGACAACGCACCGGCGTCGGGCCGGATGGCGATCGCGGAGGCGATTACCAACCTGTTGGCAGCTGACGTTCGAGCGCTTCGCGACGTTCGGCTATCCGCAAATTGGATGGCCGCTGCCGGTGACGATACCGAAGAGGTGAATCTCTACGATACCGTCAAGACGGTCGCTCTCGATGTTTGTGCCCCACTGGGCATCGCGATTCCGGTCGGCAAGGACTCATTGTCGATGCGCACGGCATGGGAGGGCGGCACCGTTAGTGCGCCGGTTTCGTTAATCGTGTCGGCGTTTGCGCCGGTCGCGGATGTCCGTCGGACACTGACGCCCGAATTACAACGAACGGCCGATCCAACGGTACTCGTGTTGTTGGATATCGGGGCTGGCCAGGACCGCGTCGGTGGCTCTGTTCTAGCAGAGGTCACCGAACGATCGCTAGGCGCCGTCGCCGACCTCGACGATCCGACCGATTTGCAATCGCTAGCTGCCGTGTTGACGAGTGCGCGTGACGCGGGCTGGCTGTTGGCATACCACGACCGCTCTGACGGTGGCGTATTTACCGCCGTTGCCGAGATGATGTTCGCCGGTCGTTGTGGTGTAACGCTCGATTGTGGCGCTCGCGAGGGTCAGGAACTGCTGCGCTTTCTGTTTGCCGAGGAGCTCGGTGTGCTAGTTCAAGTGCGCCGGCGCGACACGGACCGACTGTTAGCGGTTTGTGCGAGTAACGATTTATCCGCGGCCGTGATCGGGTCGGTCGATGCCAGTCAGAGTCTGACGCTCGACTGTAGCGATGGCGATGGACTCGTATTACAACGATCTGAGATGCAAGCGGTCTGGAGTGAAGTCAGCGATGCTGTGCGCGAGTTACGCGACAACCCGGCTTGCGTAGCAGAGGAACGCGAGCGCATCCACGACGATGCCGATCCGGGTTTGGCTGGCGCTCGTTGGTCTGGCGATCTATCGCGGGCGCCTGTCATCGGTGGACAACGCCCGCGAGTGGCTATCTTGCGTGAGCAAGGCGTTAACTCGCAGGCTGAAATGGCGGCCGCGTTCGTCGCCGCAGGGTTCGAGGCCATCGATGTGCACATGAGCGATCTTGCGGCGGGCCGTCAGCATCTCGATGATTTCCACGGTTTCGCCGCCTGCGGTGGATTCTCCTACGGCGATGTATTAGGCGCCGGTGGCGGCTGGGCTGGATCGATTCTTCATGATACGCGCCTCGCTGATCAGTTCGCTGCGTTTCTTCAGCACCCGCAACGGTTTGCGCTCGGCGTTTGCAATGGCTGCCAAATGGTGAGCCGCCTGAAGTCACTGATTCCGGGTGCAGCGCCTTGGCCGACGTTTACCGGCAACCGATCGGAGCGCTTTGAAGCGCGGTTGTCGCTTGTCGAAATTGCGCCGACCGATTCGTGGCTTCTCGACGGCATGGCCGGCCAACGCTTACCGGTCGCGACGTCGCACGCTGAAGGCCGGGCCACATTCGCGAGCGATGCCGAACTGGCGACGTGCCAAACGGGCGGTGTCGTCGCTGCACGCTATATCGACGGCTACGGGCGCGTCACGATGCGCTATCCCGCTAACCCGAACGGTTCGCCGGACGGGATCTCGGCGCTGACGGCGGCGGCGGGCCGCGTCACGGTGATCATGCCGCATCCGGAGCGCGTCGCCCGCGCCGTGTGTCACTCCTGGTATCCCCCGGAGTGGCCAGATACGGCGCCATGGACGCAGCTTTTCGCGAACGCTTATCGGGCGGTGAGTTAGAGCCTACGCGATCGAGCGGTATCGAATGCGCTTGGGTTGGTCGGCATCGTTGCCCAGTCGGCGCTTGCGGTCTTCCTCGTAATCCGCGTAGTTGCCGGCGTACCAGACCACGTCACTATTGCCCTCAAAAGCGAGAATGTGTGTCGCGATACGATCGAGGAACCAGCGATCGTGCGAGATTACGATAGCGGATCCTGGGAAGTCGAGTAGCGCCTGTTCCAAGGCCCGCAGCGTCTCGACGTCGAGATCGTTGGTCGGCTCATCGAGCATCAACAAGTTGCCGCCGGAGCGTAAGACTTTGGCAAGGTGAACGCGATTGCGCTCACCACCGGACAACAAGCCGATTTGTTTTTGTTGCTCTGGGCCTTTGAAATTGAATCGGCCCACATAAGCGCGTGACGGAATCTCGTACTGACCAATGCTGAGAATGTCTTGGCCGTCCGAGATTTCTTCCCAGACGGTCCGAGAGTCGTCAAGGTCTTGCCGCGACTGATCGACATAGGCCAATTGAACGGTGTCGCCGAGACTGATCTCGCCGTCGTCCGCTTGTTCCTGGCCGGTAATCATCCGGAAAAGCGTCGTCTTACCGGCACCGTTGGGACCGATCACGCCGGCGATGCCGCCGGGGGGGAGCGATACATTCAGCCCGTCGATCAATTGCCGATCACCGAAGCCTTTCTTCAGCCCATCGATTTCCAGCACTTTGTCACCCAGGCGTGGCCCGGGTGGAATATAAATCTCGTTGGTTTCGCTGCGCTTTTGAAACTCTTGCGACGAGAGTTCTTCGAACCGCTTTAGACGTGCTTTGGCTTTGGCTTGCCGCCCTTTCGGATTCTGCCGCACCCAATCGAGTTCGTCGGCCATCGCTTTGGCTCGCGCGGCTTCGGTCTTTTCCTCGACTTTCAGTCGCGCCTCTTTCTGCTCTAGCCACGACGAGTAATTGCCCTCCCACGGGATGCCATGACCGCGGTCGAGTTCCAGAATCCAACCGGCAACATTGTCCAAGAAGTAACGATCGTGGGTCACAGCGATAACGGTGCCAGGGTACTCCTCCAGGAAGCGTTCAAGCCACGCGACCGACTCGGCATCGAGGTGGTTGGTGGGCTCATCGAGGAGCAGCATGTCGGGCTTCGAGAGCAATAGCCGGCACAACGCAACCCGGCGCTTTTCGCCGCCGGACAGCTTTTCGACATTGGCATCCCAGGGCGGGAGGCGCAGTGCATCGGCGGCACGGTCCAGTGTGCGGTCGAGTTCCCAGGCGCCGGCAGCGTCAATCGCGTCTTGCAACTTGCCTTGTTCTTCGAGCAGCGCGTTCATTTCGTCGTCGTCGAGCGGTTCGCCAAACTTCATACTGATGTCGTTGAAGCGATCGACCAACGCTTTGGTCTCGGCCACGCCGAGTTCGACATTGCCGCGGACATCGAGATCCGGATCAAGCTCGGGCTCCTGCGGGAGATAGCCGATCTTAATGCCCGGTTGCGGGCGCGCCTCACCATCAAACTCCGTGTCGAGACCGGCCATGATCCGCAGCAGCGTCGACTTACCGGCACCGTTCAGTCCGAGCACGCCGATTTTCGCGCCTGGGAAGAAAGAGAGCGAGATGTCGTGAATGATCCGGCGCTTCGGCGGCACGATCTTCGCGACACGATTCATGGTGTAAATGTATTGGGCCATTCGGATAACCGGTTGCGCACAGCGATTCGACCGCGCATTCTACGGCGCGTTGGGCCGCGCCTACAAACCGCGACGTTGCGCGTTCAAACTTGATTGACTGACGAAGGTTGCGTTCGACATGACGGTACTGGTCTATGGCGGGGCGGCACTGGCCGCTTACGGGTTCGATGCGCCGCATCCGTTTGGCCGCGATCGGTACGCGGCGTTTGTCCGCGGTTTGCAACAGCGCGTCCCGGCCGCAACCTATGCCTGGCGTCCGCCGGCAAGAGCGAGTGAGGCCGCACTGGCTTTGTTTCATACAGAGCGCTACATCGACCGAGTGCGACGCCTGTCGACGGCTGGGAAGGGCTGGCTGGATGACGGTGACACGCCGGCGTTTGCCGGTGTTTTCGATTGCGCGGCGATTGTTGTCGGAACAACGATGGCCGCCGCCGATACGCTGATGAGCGGTATCGCCAAACGGGCATTCGTGCCAATCGCCGGCTTGCACCATGCCGGGCGCGATCATGCCGCGGGCTTTTGCGTGTTCAACGATTGCGGGGTCGCGATTGAGTACTTGAAACGTTGCTACGGTCTGACTCGAATCGCTTATGTCGACATCGATGCACACCATGGCGACGGTGTTCACTACGGCTTCGACGAAGACCCCGCTGTTGTCTGTGTCGACATCCACGAGGATGGGCATCATTTGTACCCCGGGACCGGACACCGCGACGAGACCGGGTCGGGCGAGGCAGTTGGCAGTAAACTCAACTTGCCACTACCACCGGGCGCGGAAGACGACGATTTTTTCGCGGCTTGGCAGCAGGCTGAAGCCTTTTTGGACGCCGCTGCGCCAGAGTTTATTCTGCTGCAGTGCGGCGCTGATGCACTCGCCGGTGACCCGATCACGCATCTTGGTTTGTCGCCGGCGGCGTACCGACATGCCACCGAGCGTCTCGTCGTATTGGCCGAGCGCCACGCCGGTGGCCGTCTGCTCGCCACCGGTGGCGGTGGCTACAACCGCGAGAATATTGCCGCCGGCTGGTCAGAAGTTGTCGCAGCTTTGGCAGGTCTGGACGGATAAGCGCTCGGCAACTACCGAGTCACACATCTGTTGTCAATTGCGGCGCCCCGTTACACTAGAGGATTGCCCTACCGCCGGATGCCGCCGCCATGTCTCAGCCAGCCTCGTTAGTCCCCACCGAATCGCATCTCGCCGCCGTCGATCCGGAGCTCGCCGCCGCCATCGCGTCCGAGAACCGTCGCCAAGAGGAGCACATCGAGCTCATCGCGTCGGAGAACTACGCCAGTGAACATGTCTTAGCTGTGCAAGGCTCGGTGCTGACCAACAAATACGCCGAGGGCTACCCCGGCAAGCGCTACTACGGGGGCTGCGAACACGTCGATGTGGCCGAACGTTTGGCTATTGAACGGGCGCGTGAACTGTTCGGCGCCGAGTACGCCAACGTGCAGCCGCATTCAGGATCGCAAGCCAACACGGCGGTCTATCTCGCTCTGCTGGCAGCCGGCGATACGATTCTGGGTATGAGCTTGTCCGATGGCGGTCACTTGACCCATGGCTCGCACGTCAATTTCTCGGGCAAGCTATTCAACGCTGTCCAGTACGGCGTCGACGACAACGGTTACATCGACTACGACGAGGTTGCGCGGCTCGCCGATGAGCATCGGCCGAAAATGATCGTCGCTGGATTCTCGGCTTACTCGCGAGTACTCGACTGGGAGAAGTTTCGGGCGATTGCCGATCAGGTGGGTGCGTACCTGTTGGTCGACATGGCTCACGTTGCCGGCTTGGTGGCGGCCGGTGAGTACCCGAATCCGGTACCGTTTGCCGATGCGGTGACCACAACGACTCACAAAACGCTGCGCGGACCGCGCGGCGGACTGATCCTGTCGCGCGATACCGAGCTCGGTAAGAAATTTAACTCCTTGGTGTTTCCGGGCATTCAAGGCGGCCCGTTGATGCACGTGATCGCCGCCAAGGCGGTCGCGTTGCGTGAAGCGCTGCAACCGGAATTTCGTCGTTACCAACAGGCGGTTATCGCCAATGCGCGGACGATGGCAGCAACGCTGGTTGAACGGGGTTATGCCATCGTTTCGGGTGGGACTGACAACCATCTGTTCCTCGTCGACTTAACGGCGAAAGGTATTACCGGAAAAGATGCGGACCTGACGCTCGGTCGTTGCAATATCACCGTTAACAAAAATACGGTACCGAACGATACCCGGTCGCCGTTTGTGACAAGCGGGTTGCGGATGGGTACGCCAGCGATAACGACTCGCGGCTTTGGCAGCAACGAATGCCGGCAGCTAGCGGGTTGGATCGCCGATGTACTCGACGATCTTGACGATGCGGCAACGCACCAGCGAGTCAAAAACGATGTCTTGTCGATTTGTCAGCATTTCCCGGTGTATCAAACACGCTAACTGTGACGGCGCATGCATTGTCCATTCTGCGGTCACGCTGAAACCAAGGTTATCGACTCGCGGTTAACCGCCGAGGGTCGTGAGGTGCGGCGGCGCCGCCAGTGCGAGCATTGCCGCGAACGGTTCACAACGTTCGAAGCCGCTGAGTTGGTGATGCCCGGTATCGTCAAACGTGACAATACGCGCCAACCGTACGATGAGTCGAAGCTGCGGTCATCGTTCGAACGCTCCTTGCAAAAACGCCCGGTTAGTGCGGCAGACATCGACGATGCTGTCGCCACGGTAGCGCACCGTTTACGAACGATCGGTGAGCGCGAGGTCGGCTCCGGTTTGGTTGGCGAGCTCGTTATGGAGGAGTTGCGCAAGCTCGATGATGTCGCTTACGTTAGGTTCGCGTCGGTCTACCGGAGTTTTCAGGATGTGACCGAGTTTCAGGAGGAAGTGAAGCGACTGCAGTCACTGGCATTCGGCGCTAACGACGAACAGATGTCGTTGCTAGGCGAGGTCGAGCCGAAGCCTGCGAAAGGTCCGACCCGCAGCGCGAAAAAAACCGAGCGTTGAACGCGTCCACTTTTTCCGCCGCCGACACGGCGCTAATGCGGGTTGCTCTCGAGCTGGCCGCGACCGCTAAGCGGCGCGCGAGTCCGAACCCTGCAGTCGGTTGTGTCATTGTTGTCGACGGCGAAATCGTCGGGCGCGGCGCCACCGAAGCCCCCGGTAGCCGTCACGCCGAGATTGTCGCTCTCGATGAGGCCGGCCCGCGCGCCGCCGGCAGTCATGTCTACGTGTCGCTTGAGCCGTGTGCGCATTTCGGGCGCACGCCACCTTGTGTTGACGCACTGATCGCGGCGCAAGTCGCTGCCGTGACGATTGCGGTTACTGATCCCGACGAGCGTACCCACGGCGCGGGTGCCGAAACGCTGCGAGCGGCCGGCATCACTGTCCGTATCGGTCTGTTAGCCGACGAGGCGACGGCCCTAAACGCCGGCTTTTTTATGCGATGCACAGCCGGTCGGCCACGGGTTACCGCTAAAGTCGCGGCATCCCTCGATGGGGTCGTGGCGATGGACTCGGGCGAAAGCCAATGGATAACCGGGCCAGCGGCCCGCCAGCGCGGCCATGAGCTGCGCGCCGCTAGTGATGCCCTTATTACCGGCATTGGTACGGTACTCGCCGATGATCCGCGCTTGTCGGCGCGTGGCGCGGATGGGACCGCGCTAACCACGCAGCCGTTACGGGTGGTCGTCGACAGTCAAAGTCGGCTGCCAGCTACCGCACAGCTATTTTCCGAGTCTGGCTCGGTGTTGCAGGTCACCACGAGTCTCACTGACAACCCAACACCGGCGGAGCTTGAGGTTGTTGCAGCAACCAAGACAGGGCGGATCGATCTTGCCGACCTGCTGCAAAGACTCGGTCGTCGCGACATCAACGATGCGCTTCTGGAAGCGGGCCCTACCTTAACCGGCGCGTTCGCCGCCGCTGGGCTGATCGACGAGTTACGCTGGTTTGTTGCGCCAGTACTGCTCGGTAGCGTTACTCGCAAGGCGCTAGAGACGCCAAGCTGGCTGAGGCTCGCTGATGGGCAGCGGCTCGACATTCAAGGGCTTGAAACGGTCGGTGACGATCTTTTGATCAGCGCGAGCTTTGCGCCAGCACGGTACAATTAACGACTATGTTTACCGGGATTATCAAAACGGTTGGCGAGATTGTCGCGCAGCAAGCGGTCGGCGGCGATACCCGCTTGACGATCGCCACGCCTGACATGGCGCTAGGCGGGTTCGAAGAAGGCGAGAGTATTTGTGTGGCTGGCGTGTGCCTGACGGCGATCGACTTGCAAGCCAACGCTTTCTCCGCCGATGTGTCTGTCGAGACGTTAGCGGCGACAACGCTCGGCGATTGGGTGGCGGGCAGCCAGGTCAACATCGAGCCATCGTTAGCCATAGGCGAACGCCTTGGTGGGCATCTAGTCTCGGGCCATGTCGATGGCGTAGGAACAATAACGGCGATTCAACCGGCGGCGCGTTCGACCACTCTGACCATTCGCGCACCGGCCGAACTGATGCGCTACATTGCGCGTAAAGGCTCAATCACGGTCGATGGAATCAGCTTGACGGTGAATGCGGTCACGCAAGCGACCTTTGAATTGAATATCATCCCACATACATGGCAGGTAACGACGCTCAGTCGGGCGGCGGTCGGCTCTCGCGTCAATCTCGAGATCGACATGGTCGCGCGCTACGTTGAGCGGCTGGTGGGCGATGTAGCGACGCCAACCTTGGATAAAGAATTTCTGACGGAGCACGGTTATGACCGTTGAGACGATACCGTCCGGTGAACGCAGCAGTGAGTTTTCGGCGATCGAGGATATCGTTGCTGATATCGCGGCGGGCAAAATGGTGATTATGGTCGATGACGAGGACCGCGAGAACGAAGGCGATCTGATCATGGCAGCCAGCCACGTCCGCGCAGAAGACATCAACTACATGGCCCGCTACGGACGCGGACTGATTTGTCTGACGCTAACCCGCGAGCGTTGCGAGCAGCTGCGGTTGCCACTAATGGTCAGCGCGACGGACTACAACCATACGACTAACTTTACTGTTTCGATCGAAGCGGCCGAAGGGATTACGACCGGTATATCGGCCCACGACCGTGCTCGCACCGTGCGCGCCGCTGTCGCCGCCGATGCGGTACCGGAGGACTTGTCGCAACCGGGGCATATCTTTCCGATCATGGCTCAGCAAGGCGGTGTACTAACCCGGGCGGGTCATACCGAAGCCGGTTGTGACCTTGCGCGTCTTGCAGGGACGGAGCCCGCTGCCGTCATTGTTGAGGTGTTGAACGAGGATGGCACGATGGCGCGCCGTCCTGATCTCGAACACTTCGCGCGAGAGCACGGCATTCGAATGGGGACCATTGCCGATTTGATTCGTTATCGACTCGATAATGAAGTCAATGTCGAGCGCATTAATGCGCGTCGTGTAACGACGCCGGCGGGCGAGTTTGACTTGGTCAGTTACGATGACCGAGTCAACCGGACCGTCCATCTCGCCTTGGTCCACGGTGACATACAGAGTGACCCGGAACCACTCGTACGGGTACACCTTGCCGATGCGCTAGGCGACACGCTCGGTATTGAGGATGGCTCGCTGGGTTGGCGACTCGAGGATGCGATGGCGCGCATCGTCCAGGAGCCGAGCGGTATCATCGTTGTACTCCTGGGGCAGCAATCACCGCGGGATTTGGTGCGCTCGATCGATAACCTGGGCCAGGCGACCGACGATCTGGCGGACCGCCGCGCACCAGCGGGAGCGCTAAGGACCTACGGTGTCGGTGCGCAGATCCTGCGCGAGCTCGGCGTGCAACGGATGCGCGTGCTGTCTGCGCCGAAGCAGATGCACGCCATTTCTGGATTCGGCTTAGAGGTCGTTGACTATGTCGACGACCGGGAGTCATCGCAATGAGTAGCCCCCGCGTTATTGAAGGGCGCCGCGTCGTCCGCGATGCTCGTTTCGCGATTGTCGCGGCCCGTTTTAATGACTTTATTGTCGCGCGGCTAATCGATGGGGCGGTCCATTGTTTAACTCAACATGGCGCTGATGCCAGCGATATCGATATCGTGCGGGTACCTGGCGCCTACGAAATGCCGCTGGCCGTCGAACGGGTTGCGGCGCAACGTAAATACGCCGCCGTTATCGCACTCGGCGCGGTTATCCGAGGCGCGACCCCCCATTTCGACTATGTCGCTGGCGAATGCGCACGCGGCATCGCGGCAGCCGGTCGCGAGCCCGGTATCCCGGTTGCCTTTGGCGTGCTGACCGTCGACACGATCGAGCAGGCGATTGAACGCGCCGGTACGAAAGCGGGCAACAAGGGCGAAGAGGCGGCGTTGTCGGCGATCGAGATGGTCGACTTACTGCGCCAGTTCGATTAGGCGCCGATGTCTGCCGATGTCGGCAAGCGTGGCCGGACCCGTGGCCTTCTCATTCAAGCGCTTTATCAGTGGCAGTTGACCGGGCATAGCGGTGACGAGCTCGCCACGCAGTTTCGCGATCGCGCTGAATTCGCCCGTGTCGACGCCGACCTGTTCAACGAGTTGCTTGGGGATGTCATTGAACGGCAAGCCGAACTCGAGTCTATCGTCGAGCGCTTCGCGGATCGGCCGCGCGACCAATTAGACCCTGTCGAGCTCGGTATTATCTACTTAGGGTTGGCGGAACTCAGCCGCCATTTCGAAACGCCTTACCGCGTGGTCTTGAACGAAGCGGTGCGCCTGGCTCGAGGGTTCGGTGCTGAGGACGGCCACAAATACGTGAACGCGTTGCTCGACCGGGCGGCAGCCGAGCTACGTCAAGCGGAGTACGGCGTCCGGCGTTCTTCATAGCTTGCTGTGGACGAGTTTGCGCTGATCAGCCGTTACTTCGCCTCGGTCGGTCATCATCAGGGGGTCGAGCTGGGAGTTGGGGACGACGCTGCCATCATCGCCCCACGGCCAGATGAGGCCTGGGTCGTTGCCACCGATACGCTGGTGGCAGGCGTACACTTCCCCGAATTAGAACCTGCCGACGCGATTGCGTACCGGGCCGTCGCCGTTAACGTCAGCGACATGGCAGCGATGGCCGCGCAGCCGCGTTACTGCACGTTGGCGTTAACGATGCCAACCGCCGACCTGGAGTGGATCAATGCCTTCGCGCAGGGCTTACGAGACGCCGTCACGGCCAGCGACTTAGCGTTGGTCGGCGGCGACACGACACGCGGACCGCTGACGGTCTCACTCACGGTGATCGGGTCCGGGCTGAGCTCGGCGTTGTTGCGCCGCTCCGGTGCGGCTGTCGGTCACGAAATTCTGGTCAGCGGGTGCCTCGGCGATGCGGCGGCCGGTCTCGCTGCCTTGCTCGACGGCAGATCGCCGTCAGTCGAGCGCGAACGGTTGATTCAGCGTTTTCGACGGCCACCGAGCCGGGTCGCGCTCGCGATAGACAATGCCGCCTTCATTGGCGCTGCCATCGATGTATCCGACGGTTTGCTCGCCGACGCTGCGCACATCGCGGCGGCAAGCAATGTTGCGATCAATATCGATACCGAGCGTGTGCCGCTCTCGGCTGATCTCATCGCATCCAGCGGGCCGGACCAGGCCCTATCCCATGCGCTGACCGGTGGTGATGACTATGAGTTATTGATTTCGGCGCCGAGTCGTGCGGTCCCACAACTGCAGCGCGCTGGCTTCTTTGCGATTGGTCAGTGTATTGCCGGTACCGGTGTCCTTGTAGACGGCGCACCGGCGACCGGCCATCGCGGCTACCGGCATTTTGATAATGCCGCCGGCTAATCATCGCGAGCTGGTCCGAACCGTGCTCCGCGACCCGGTGCACTGGTTGGCCTTTGGCGTACCGGCTGGGTTGTCGCCAGTCGCCCCTGGGACTGTCGGCTCCGTTTGGGGTGTCGTCGCGGCGTGGGCGGCGGTCGGTTTACCGCTCAGCATACAACTCGCGATTGGCGTTATTGGTTTCATCGTCGGTATCTGGATTTGTGGTGTTAGCAGCCGTCGTCTCGGTGTCCATGACCATGGCGGAATAGTCTGGGACGAGGTTGTCGGATGCTATCTAGCCGTGTTGCCGGCCGGCGCGGATCCGCTCTGGCTGGCCGTTGGTTTCGGGCTTTTCAGGCTCTTTGACATTGTTAAACCCAGACCAATTCGGGACCTAGATCACAGACTGCACGGAGGCCTCGGAATTATGCTCGATGACATCATCGCAGCGCTGTATGGGGCGCTGCTGCTCATAGCTTTGCAAAGGCTGACCGGGTTCTGACTTTTTGAGTCGCGACTCGGCAGCCGACAGGGAAACACACATGGGTCAGGCTGCCAGCGCTGCATCGAGCGATCAGGTCCCAGCCAAGATCGGCAAGTACGTCATTATCAACAAGGTTGGTCATGGCAGTACCGGTAACGTTTACCTGTCGCACGATCCCTACTACCGCCGTGACGTCGCGATCAAAGTTTACGATATCGATCACGACACCGACGACGCCGAACGTGCACGTGTCGCACGGAAGATGTTTTTCAACGAAGCGCACATGGTTGGGATGCTGCAGCACCCAAACATTTTGCCGATCTACGATGCCGGTGAAGAGAACGGTAAGTACTATGTCGTCACCGAGTACATTCAAGGTGCGCGCACGTTGGCAGGCTATTGCAAGCCGGACAATTTGCTGCGTATCGACGACGTCGTCGAGATCATCTACAAGTGCGCGAAAGCCTTACACTACGCACACGGTCGAGGTGTGATTCACCGCGACATCAAGCCCAGCAACATCATGTTGACGCCGGAAAACGATGTTCGAATCATCGACTTCGGCATTGCGATCGTCACCGATTCCGACATCTCGCAAATCCGCGGTATTGCCGGTTCTCCCAGCTATATGTCGCCAGAGCAGGTGCAAGCGGAAGATTTAACCAATCGATCTGATATCTACTCGCTCGGCGCTGTGATGTACGAATTACTGACCGGATTCCGACCATTCCGTGCTGGCAACTTATCTAAGTTGCTGCACCAAATCGTTTACGCAACGCCGCAGCCCATTCATCGGTTCCGCGAGGAGGTAACCGATCAATTGGAGAGCATCGTCGCGATCGCACTGCAGAAAGAGCCGGGGAAACGCTATAGCAACGGACTTGCACTCGCCGCCGAATTGACGCGCGTTTACAAAGACCTGCGTGCTAAATACGATCAACTGGACAACCAAGAGCACTTCGACCGGTTGCGCCAGTTACGCTTCTTCCACGAGTTTTCTCAGTCGGAGATTTGGGAAGTGTTGCGTGCCGGTGATTGGAGTGATTACCGAGCTAACGATGAGATTGTCAAAGAAGGCGAAATCGAAGACCGCTTCTTCATCATCGTATCTGGAGACGTCGATGTCAGTGTCAATGGGCAGACTGTAGGCTCGCTGCGCGAGGGTGATTGCTTTGGTGAGTCGAGTTACGTCGCTGGTGCCAAAAACACCGCGTCTATCAAAGCGGCAGGTCCCGTCACGGCTTTGCGTGTCGGCGCGACTCTGATGGAGCAGATGTCCTCGTCATGCCAGTTGCGCTTTAACAAAGAGTTTCTCCGCTCGTTGATCAAACGCTTGCAATCGTCGTAGCGAACGAGTCCTTTACAGCGCTGGCTTCTTGCCAGCCGCCGCGTTACCGTCTGCCCCTATGCTGTGTCCTACTTGGGATAGGAGGCTCGTATGCGTACGGTCGTTACACTGCTCGCCGCGCTCTCGCTGAGTATGCCGGCTGTTGCGGATTTGCAATTCGAAATCGGTGGCGGAGCGGGACTTAGCTTGATTCGCGACACGGATAACGGTGATACGTTTCAGGACACGAGTTTCGGCTACCAAATCGAGGTCGGTCTCAGCTTCACTGAGCACTTCGCTGTGGCCCTCGGGTATTTGGATCTCGGTGAGGGCAGCGATACGTTGGCGGGTGTGCCAACGGATATTGCCGTTGATGCCGCCACACTCGCGTTTCGTTGGACGTTTAACCCTGACAGCCGTATTGAGGCGTATTCGCGCTTTGGCATCATCAACTATTACAGCGAAGTCGACCCGGGCGGCGGGTTCGAGTTATTCGGTGACTCGGCTTTCGATTTCGGACTCGGCGCGGCGTTACCGGTCGGCGACGATGGCCGTTGGTTTTTCGAGGTGCGCTATTTCGATGGCTCGGACCAAGAGGAGGGCGGCGTCGGCCTCATCGGTTACCGGCATCGCTTCTGAGCTAGTCGTCTTCAAACGGCTCAACGTCAGCGTCGCTGCCGGCTTTCTGCATTAGGATTTCGACCTTCTGTTCGGCGGCGGCTAGCGCGGCTTGACAACGACGGGTCAGTTCGATGCCTTGCTCGAACCGCTGCATTGCCTCATCTAGCGTTAGATCGCCGTCTTCCAACGTTTCGACCAGTTTTTCTAACTCGGCCAGCGACTCATCGAGCGACGGTTCAGACTCTGATTTTTTCTTCGTAGATTTTGCGGCCATGGGGGCATCAGCGACAAGCAACAGCGAGCGCGAAGCTACCGCGCCGCTTCCGGTTGGTCAACCGAGTCGTATTGACAGGGTGTGCCATTCTCATCCATTTTAGACTGTGTCCAACATCATACCTAGCGAGTCGGAGGGGAATCGCATGGATCTAAAAGGCAGCAAGACCGAAGGGAATCTAAAAGACGCGTTCGCTGGCGAGTCTCAAGCGAACAGACGGTACCTGTATTTTGCAGCCAAGGCCGATGTTGAGGGCTACAACGACGTTGCTGCCGTGTTCCGCTCCACCGCCGAGGGTGAGACCGGCCATGCGCACGGTCACCTCGAGTACCTCGAGGCAGTCGGTGACCCAGCTACCGGTCTACCGATCGGCGATACCGGCGCTAACTTGAAGGCGGCGATTGCCGGTGAAACCCATGAGTACACCGACATGTACCCCGGCATGGCAAAGACAGCCCGCGATGAGGGCTTCGATGAAATCGCCGACTGGTTCGAAACGCTTGCGAAAGCTGAACGCTCGCACGCCAATCGATTTCAAAAAGCGCTGGATACCCTCGATAGTTGATCTTGAGATCGATCGCGTTTGCGCAGCGTCCGTTTGCTTGTGATCAAGCGGCGGTTTCTGTCTGCGCGCTCGGTCGACCGGCTAAAACTGGGATCGCCGTCGTCAACGACGAGCGCGGAGAATGCCGATGACGGACCGACCCGCGCCGCCTCGCGAAGGCAGCGTCGATGCACCGATCCGCCACCCAATAGGGTGGAAAGAGGTGGCGTATTGGGACCAAGATGCGTTGTTCACCGAGATGGAGCGGGTCTTCGATATCTGCCACGGTTGTCGGCGCTGCTTTAGCCTTTGCAACGCGTTCCCGACCCTATTCGACGCGATCGACGAGAGCGAAACCATGGAGCTCGACTCGGTTCCAAAAAAGGTTTATTGGGATGTCGTCGACCACTGCTACCTATGTGACATGTGCTACATGTCCAAGTGCCCGTATGTCCCACCCCATCAATTCAATATCGATTTTCCGCATCTAATGCTACAGGCCAAGGCGCAGCGTTTTCGCGAGCAGGGAGCATCCCGTCGCGATCGCCTGTTGGCATCGACAGATCGCTGTGGTTCTCTTGCTGGTATTCCTGTCGTTGTCAAAGCCGTCAACGCCTTCAATCGATCGACGACCGGCCGGGCGGTCCTTGAGAAAACCCTCGGCGTGCACCGCGACGCGCCAATCCCTCAATACCACGCTGATACGGCCCGGAAGCGCTTACAACGGCGTACCTCAAGCGACATCGAGGTCTGCGCCGGCGAACGGACACGAGGTCAAGTCGTTGTGTTTACGACTTGCTATGGCAACCGCAACTTGCCAAGCATGGTGGAAGATCTGGTGACGGTATTCGAACACAACAGTATCCCGGTCGCACTCGCTGCGAAGGAACGTTGTTGTGGCATGCCAAAACTTGAGTTGGGTGATCTTGAAGGCGTTGAGCGGGCGATGCGCGTCAACGTTCCGGAACTCGCCCGATGGGTGGACGAGGGTTGGGATATTGTTGCGCCTGTGCCCTCATGCGCATTGATGTTTAAGCAAGAGTTGCCGCTCATGTTTCCTAACGATCCGCAGGTTGCCAAAGTACGCGATGCGATGTTCGATCCGTTCGAGTACCTCGATCTGCGTCGCCGTGATGGCCTTTTAAATACCGAATTTCCAATGGCACTCGGTACAGTGGCTTATCACGTGCCGTGTCACCTGCGCGTCCAAAATATCGGTCTAAAGACTCGCGATGTCCTGGCGCTGGTGCCAGACAGCGAGGTAAAGCCGATCGAGCGATGTTCTGGCCATGACGGGACCTACGCGGTCAAGAAAGAGTTTTATGACGTCGCTAAGAAGATCGCGCGGCCCGTTGTGCGCCAAGTCACTACCGCCGACGCCGATCACTTTGCCAGTGACTGCCCGATGGCTGGCGAGCAGATTGCCAACGGTGCCGACGGTGTCACTGCGCAGCACCCATTGACCTTGTTACGCCGTGCCTACGGGCTCTGAGGAGACGTCGTGAGCGAACGCACGGCGCGGCTCGCCGCTGACGATCTCTTAACGCTGGAAGATTACGCGCGCAATCGCAAAGAGTTTCGTGCCCGTGTCCTGGCCCACAAGCGTGACCGTCAACAACCGCTTGGGGACAATTCAACCTTGTATTTTGAGGACCGTTTAACGATCCAATACCAAGTCCAGGAGATGCTTCGTATCGAGCGGCTATTCGAGCCAGACGCCATTGCCGAGGAACTCGCTGCTTACAACCCATTGATCCCGGATGGAGCGAATTGGAAAGCAACGTTCATGCTTGAATTTCCTGACGAGTCGGAGCGGCGCGAGCAGCTGCGTCGCTTGCACGGTATCGAGCATACGGTTTGGGTAGGGGTTGCGGGTCACGCGCGCGTTAAAGCGATTGCCAATGAAGATATTGAACGTAGCGACGACGAGAAGACCTCCGCTGTGCACTTCATGCGCTTCGAGCTTGATCCGGCAATGATCGCGGCACTGCGCAGTGGTGCCGAATTAATGGTTGGGATCGACCACGACGTTTATTGGGCGGAAGTGAACGTCAACGAATCCGTGCGCCGTTCTTTATTGGCCGATCTCGACTAGCCGTGTGAGACGCACGTAATTCGCGCTACACTTTCGGTTTCCGATTGCTGTCATCGACCGCCGCTTACACGATGCCCAAATCCTACAGCGCGTCCGACATCGAGGTTCTCAGTGGCCTTGAGCCGGTACGACGACGCCCCGGCATGTATACCGATACAAGTCGGCCAAATCACCTAGCACATGAAGTCATTGATAACAGTGTCGATGAGGCGCTCGCGGGCCACTGCCGGCGCATCGATGTTGTCTTACACGCGGACGGCTCGATTGAAGTGGCCGATGACGGGCGCGGTATGCCAGTCGATATTCATCCCAAAGAGAAAATTCCGGGCGTCGAATTGATCCTTACGCGCCTGCATGCGGGCGGCAAATTCTCCAGCGACAACTATCAGTTCTCCGGTGGCTTGCACGGCGTCGGCGTTTCGGTGGTTAACGCGTTGTCAAAGCAACTAGAGGTATGGATTCGGCGCGACGCGAAGGAATACAACCTGTCGTTCGCTGCCGGTAAAAAACGCGGCAAGCTCGAAGTCGTCGGCAAGGTTGGTCGTGCCAACACCGGTACAACACTCCGGTTTTGGCCTGATCCGCAGTATTTTGACTCCGCCAAAGTGTCGGTGAGTCGGCTTCGTCAAGCATTGAAAGCGAAAGCCGTGCTGTGCCCCGGGCTCAAAATCACGTTGAAAGTAGCCAAGCCGGCCGAGAAACACGAGTGGCATTACGAGGGCGGCCTCGAGCAATACCTTATCGAAACGCTGGCAGACGGCGAATGGCTGCCGCAGGAGCCGTTTGCCGGGAGTCTTGAGGGCAACACCGAGCATGTCGATTGGGCGCTGGTGTGGCGTACCGACGACGGTCCGCTGGTCAGTGAGAGTTACGTCAACCTGATTCCGACGCCGCAAGGCGGAACGCACGTCAATGGCTTAAGGACAGGGCTGACAGAGGCGCTGCGCGAATTTGTCGATCACCGCTCTTTGCTACCGCGTGGCGTTAGACTCGCCCCGGACGACGTTTGGGACAGTGTGAATTTCGTGCTGTCGGTCAAACTTGAGGACCCGCAATTCTCCGGCCAGACCAAAGAGCGTTTGTCGTCGCGCGAGTCCGCTGCTTTCGTCAGCGGTGTCGCGAAAGATCGATTTTCGTTGTGGCTAAACCAGCACGCCGAAACCGCTGAAAAAATCGCGCATCTTGCGATAGCTAAAGCGCAACGCCGTCTGAAAGCGGCCAAGCAAGTTGTTCGCAAGCGGATCGTCAGTGGCCCTGCGTTGCCGGGTAAGCTCGCCGATTGCACCTGCCAACAGCCCGAGTTGTCAGAGCTCTTTCTTGTGGAAGGTGACTCAGCCGGCGGTTCCGCCAAACAGGCGCGTGACCGCGAGACCCAAGCGATTATGCCGCTGCGAGGCAAAATACTGAACACCTGGGAGGTCGATACGCGTGAGGTACTGGCTTCTCAAGAAGTTCACGACATTAGCGTCGCGATCGGTGTCGACCCCGGATCCGGCGATCTCAGTAAACTGCGCTATCACAAGGTCTGTATTTTGGCGGACGCCGACTCGGATGGTGCGCATATTGCTACGTTGCTGACCGCACTGTTTCTTCGGCATTTTCGCGAGTTGGTCTTGGCTGGACATGTCTATGTGGCCATGCCGCCGCTCTACCGGATCGATGTTGGCAAAGAGGTGCACTACGCGCTTGATGATGCCGAGCGCCGCGGCGTGCTCGATTCGATCGCAGCGGATAAGAAAAAGGCCAAGATCGTTGAGACCCGGTTCAAAGGTCTTGGTGAGATGAGCCCGCAGCAGCTTCGCGAGACAACGATGAACCCGGATACGCGGCGCCTGGTCCGTTTGGTGGTTGAGGCCAGCGACCAGGCGGACACAATCATGGATATGCTGCTGGCGAAAAAGCGAGCTAGCGACCGACGAGCCTGGCTCGAAACCAAAGGCAACCTCGCCACTCTGTAAGGTGGCCTCATTAATGACACGCCGCTACCTACCTGAAGCGCGGAGACTTGCGTGCAGAACGAATTGAATCTCGAAGGCATCGAAACGCTGCCTTTGCGTGAATTTAGCGAGAAGGCATACCTCGATTACTCGATGTACGTCATCCTCGATCGAGCATTGCCGCAAATCGGCGATGGTCTAAAGCCCGTGCAGCGACGAATCGTTTACGCGATGAGCGAGCTCGGTCTATCCGCCGCATCGAAGCCAAAGAAGTCGGCGCGAACTGTCGGCGATGTCATCGGTAAGTTTCATCCGCACGGTGATTCCGCTTGCTACGAAGCGATGGTGCTGATGGCGCAGCCGTTTTCCTACCGCTACCCATTGGTATTCGGTCAGGGCAACTGGGGTTCACCCGACGATCCCAAGTCGTTCGCAGCCATGCGCTACACGGAGTCGCGGCTGACGCCATACGCCGCCAGCTTGTTGTCCGAACTCGGGCAAGGGACGGTCGAATGGGGTCCCAATTTCGACGGTACCCTGAAGGAGCCGTTGTCCTTACCAGCGCGGCTGCCAAACCTGTTACTAAATGGGACGACCGGTATCGCGGTGGGTATGTCGACCGATGTTCCGCCGCACAACCTCAACGAAGTCGTCAGTGCCGCTGTTCGTCTGCTTGAGAACTCACGGGCGTCGATCGATGATTTACTCGAGCACATCCAAGGCCCTGATTTTCCTACCGGTGGTGAGTTGGTCTCGACCGCCGATGAGATCCGCGACGTTTACGTCACCGGAAATGGGACGTTACGGCTGCGGGCACGCTGGCACGTAGAGAATGGCAGCATCGTCATTACCGAGCTGCCTTACCAAACCTCAGGCGCTAAGGTGCTCGAGCAAATCGCTCAACAGATTCGTGCCAAAAAATTGCCGCTCGTCGAGCAGATTAACGACGAATCGGATCACGAAGCGCCAACGCGCTTGGTTATCATCCCGCGCTCGCGCAACGTCGACATCGATGCATTGATGTCGCACTTGTTCGCAACAACGTCGCTAGAGCGCACGCAACGGGTCAATCTCAATATCATTGGTCTTAACGGACTACCACGCGTCTTCGATTTGAAGGGGCTGTTGTCCGAGTGGTTAGACTACCGCAAGCAAACGGTTACCCGACGGCTGCAGTTCCGCCTCGATAAAGTGATTGAACGCTTACACATCCTCGAGGGGTTGTTAGCGGCTTATCTCAATATCGATGAGGTGATTCGCATTATTCGCGAAGAAGAGGACCCGAAAGCTGCGCTGATGGCACGGTTCAAATTGTCCGATGTACAGGCGGAGGCGATCCTCAATTTGCGGCTTCGCAATCTCGCTCGGTTAGAGGAGATGAAGATTCGCGGGGAACAAGACGAGCTCGCACTCGAGCGTGCCGACCTTGAAAAAACCCTCGGCAGCTCGCGTCGGTTGAAAACGCTGATTCGCAAGGAGCTGCTCGCCGACGCGGAGGCCTTCGGCGATGAGCGGCGAACCGACATTGTCGAGCGTGATGCCGCTGTTGCGCTGAGCGAAGCCGATTTGGTCACGGCCGAACCGGTGACGGTTGTGTTGTCGCGGCACGGTTTTGTCCGTGCCGCCAAGGGACACGATGTCGATCCGTTGACGCTAAACTACCGCAGCGGCGATGAGTTTCAGGCGGCTGCGCGCGGTAAGTCAAACCAGACAGCCGTCTTTATCGATAGTCTCGGTCGTGCCTATAACGCCGCGGCGCATTCCTTGCCATCCGCGCGCGGCCAGGGAGAGCCGCTAGCTGGTCGATTCAATCCCGCCGACGGTGCCAGTTTTCGCGGTGTAATGCTCGGCGAAGCCGATGATAAGTGGGTCGTCGCCTCATCGGCTGGGTACGGGTTCGTCGTGACTTTGTCCGATCTGGCGACCCGCGCAAAAGCGGGTAAGGCAATGTTGCGCGTACCGGCGGGCGCCGACGTTGTGACGCCGGCTGTCACTGAGTGGTTAGAGGGTGAGCGGCTCGCCGCCGCAACGTCCGCCGGTCATTTGTTGGTTTTCGATTTGGACGACTTGCCGGAGTTACCGCGTGGCAAGGGCAACAAGATCATCGGTATTCCCACCAAAAAATTCGCTAGCGGCGAAGAGTCGCTCGTTGCGATTTGCGTATTGACACCGGACGTTGGATTGCAGGTCCACTGCGGAGAACGAACGATGACACTGAAGCCGGCACAGCTGGACGATTACCTGGGCGAGCGTGGTCGTCGCGGGCGGTTGTTGTCGCGTAACTACCGCCAGGTGACCCGGCTGACACCGGCGGGTTAGCTCAACCGTTGCTGTTGCGTTTAGCGGCTTCCTGGAAGGCTGGCCAGTCGCTGGTTTCGTCACCGTGCTCATCGCGCGCATCCGCTCGACCTGGCATTTCGACGGTATCCCCTTCCGGCGAAGCCGGCCCCGGCTGTTCAACCGTCGGCCCAAGAATTGAATCGTCAGACAGCACTTCGTCTGACAGCTGCATCGCTGCTTCCTGTGTCTGTGAGTCCCAACCGCTGTCTTCATCCACCTCGCCGTCGTCGAGGACAGCTGTGCCTTCCACGTCGTGGGTATTGGTCAACAACGTCTCGTCGGCGGGTACGACATAAGCCGCACCGTCGCCGCTTTGCCGTTTGAGGTCGGCTACGGCGGCCGCCAATTCTCGGCTGAGTTCTTGCGTCTGCGTGAATTCCGCTTCGTAGTCCCGTGTGAGCGCATCCATTTCAGCAATGGTCATCGATGCTGAACTCTCCGAGGAAAGATCGGGTGTTACGTGCGTGACGGTCGATGGTTCTTCCAGTGCTGCGGTCGCCGTTCCGATATCGATGCTTGTGGCGGCGAGAGCTTCGCCGATATCGAGATCGACGCTGCTCTCGGCCAACGGATCGCTACCATCAACATCGTCGGCCGCCGCCGGTATTTCAGCCGCACTTTCTGGCAGAGACGTTGGCAGATCGACGGTGTATTCATCGTCAGCGGTATAGCCGGCGGACAGGTCAAAAATGTCATTACCGCTATCAACGGTAGCTTCGGCTTGTTGTGCCCTCTGCGGTGCCTGTTTCGGCGCCGGTGCTAGTCGTGCCGCGGGTACGGTCAGCTCGCTGGCTGGCAACGCCGAGGCATCGGGGTCGATTGCGGTACTCGTGCGCTGGCGACGCCCAAAGAAAACGGCGCCCGCCAGGGCAACAAGTATTCCAAGGCCGACACCGCCCACGCCAAACATCCAGCTATCTATACCGCCACTCGACGCGGCGTCAGCCGGGCCAGCGTCAGCCGAGTTGTACGACAGGATCTCCGGCTCACTAAGCGGCGTTGCCGGGGCTGTTGGTAGCGGTTCAACGAACGGCGATTGGTCGGTCGGTTCTTCCGGTGTCGGGTCGGTAGCGGCAGCCGATTCGGCAACCACCGTTGGTGCTGTTTGCGCGGACACTTGTTTAACTTCGCTGGCGAGTGACGCCGCGAGTTCGTTCAAGGTGGTTTCTGCCACCTGTTGTTCGACCACATCGATATTGGCGCTGGTTGCGGGTGGCGCCGTGTTAGTACTAGCGAGCGTTGTTGTCGGCGCTTGCCCAAACACAGGAATACTTATCGTCGCACCTTCGCGCAAGCGATTAATATCGCCACGTTCAAAGGCGCCTGCATTTTGTGCATACAACGCGTCGACCGCTGTCCACAGCGCGACGCCGCGCCGTTCGATGCGGGCGGCGATACCCGATAAGGTATCGCCGCGAACCACGGTATAACTTTGTCCTGGAACAATGTCCGATCCGATCCGGCCGCGGGCGCGTGGCGACGCACTGACGGGTCGCGATCGCGCCGGCGGTCGCTGCGTTTGCGGTGTTGGTTGCGCAGCGGGCGCCACCGTTCTGGCAACACTGGCCACGGCGGGATTCACAAAGAGCTCATACGAGCGAATAATATGGGGAACCGACGGGCAGTCGATTCGCACGTTCAAACCTACCAATGGATCGAGCACCCGCGGAATTCCCCGCAGGCTAATGAGACCGTTGCGGGTGCGAATACTTGCCACTTGCGTATACGCAGGGAGACCCCCGCGAGCGTTTGCGATTACGCTGACGCAATCTGCGCCTAAGCGTTCGTTGGGACTCAAACGGTAGGGGATTTCGACCCTGAGAGGCTGACCGATCGAACTAGTCACTGTCGCCTCACCGAGTTCCAACGCTGCCGCATCGGATGCCAATGCGAGCCACGCTGCCAAACTGGCCGTGGCCAAAAAGCCAAAGCCGAGGGCTCGTTGCAGTTTGAGTTTTTGTTGAACGGCCATCGTCGTTGGACAGGCGCGCCCGGCGCTCTGTTGGTGACTCGTGATCATGCGTTCGCGCATGCTGCTTCCCCGCGGGATTTTTAGGTTGTTGCGACAGCGCCCTGACCGCTGCGATTGCCGTAAACGTTAGACCCAATGAGCCGCGGGGACCGCGACCGTCGTCATAGATTTATCGTTCGGGGAGTCTTATGGAGCGGGCGCGGCCCAAGAGCGTGACGCAGTTCACATTCCAGAGTTACTGAGCGGCATGGCACGGGCTTGTTCGTCGTCTTGTAAAACAACCTCGGGTTCATGCACATAGTGACCCTGCATGAATTGAATCCCAATTTGCCAGAGTACGGCCATGGTATTGGCATCCTCCACGCGCTCAGCGATGCTGAGCGCGCCGAAATTGTTGGCGAGGGCGACGATCCGTTTGACAGCTTGTTGGACGCTTTCGGTCGCCGCTATCTGCCCGATTAGGCCACCATCAATTTTGACGTAGTCCGGTTGGAGGTGTTCGATCATCTGCGCCGGTTGGCGCGCGTTACCCACGTGTTCTAGCGCGAACCGCGCACCGAGATCCGCAATGGCCTTACGCAGTCGCTTCGCCTCGCGCAAATACCGTGATGCATTCTCTTCGGAGACGGAGAAACACAGATTCACCGGCCGATGCCCTTTCTGCGCGAAGCGCTCATTGAGCCAGTCGATCATCGACGCGTCTTGCAGCGACTGGTAGGACAGCTTGATAAAGGCCATCGATGGAACTTTATGTTTGCAGTAGTCACCCGCTGCGGAAATGACCCAACGATCGACCGCTTGCATCATGTTGTTGCGTTCGGCGGCAGGAATAAATTCCGACGGCAGGACCGGTTTACCACGCGTATCAATCATGCGTATTAACAGGTCCACGATGCCATTGTTCTCACCGCTGAGTGCGACGATCGGTTGTTTCAATAAACGGAACCGGTTCTCGACTAATGCGGATTTTAGGTGCCGTGCCCAGATCGCATCATAGCTTTGGATGCGGCTGTCGGAGTTTGACGTCTCGTTCGTCACTGTCGCGTTACCGCCGGAGCGTTTCCCGTCGTCGAGCGCTGAACGCGCACCAAGCAACAAAGCGTCCAGTCCGCTAAGCTCTTCGCTAGCCGCGCATAAGCCGACCCTACAGGTCAACGTCGTCGATTGATCGCCGATCGAGAAGACGTGTTTGGCCACTTTCTCGACAAATCGCTGTGCCCAGTTCTCAGCGTCTTGAAGACGGCCTCGTTCCAATAAGACCATAATCGATAAGCCGTCAAAGCGCCCGCAAATATCATTCGGTAACAACTCGCCGCGAGCGAGGTCCGCGAATTCTGCGAACACATCTTCGGAGGCCACATGACCAACGTCAGCACAGACTCGCGAAAACTTATCTGGTCGTATCCAAGCGAGCACCCTTAGCCCCGATTTCAAAGGTTTCTTGAACCGACCCCGGAGAACTTCCAGAAAGTGCTTGCGATGGTAAAGCAGGGTCGTTTGGTCTTTCGTGAGCGCATCCTCGCGTAGCTTTATCTCACGCGTGTTCGGCCCTGCCTTGTCAGCGGCGCAGAGAATCTTGACGCAAGGTTCACCGTCATAGTCCGTCTTTTGGAGGCGGACGTTAAGATTGATATCTTCTCCGTCTGTGGAAGTGGCGATTGTCTCTAGCGTC
>JBCDIL010000009.1:0-154921 GCA_038749025.1 Pseudomonadota bacterium
ACGTGCGGTGCATCGAAGAATTGCCAGTTGCGTGCGGACAATGCGTTGCGAGCGTCACGGTCCTCTCTGGCGATACCCATCGTTTGGTAGTAGCGAACGGCACAATCGATTTCGCGTTCGCGATAGACACCAGTGAGCTTGTGGTTCCCGGGCGTGAATTGCGGAGTTGGCTGTTTTCCGGCCAGCAGCTCCTGCATGAACTCTGCCACAAGCCGATCGCGTGCTTCGCCGGACACCACGGTCACTTGCCACGGTTGCGTGTTGCAGTTGGAAGGCGCCTGCTGGGCTGCAGCGAAAATCGTCTGAATCACATCATCAGGGACCGGAGTCTTCTTGAATCCGCGGATCGATCGCCGTGACTCAATGGCTTCGGTGACATTCATCGGTATACCTCGTTTTCGCTGATTGACCCGTACGGTGGAGTGCGACGATTAGGATATCCAACGACGCCCACCGAATTGTTCGCCGGCAGAGTAAACCGAACCACCCGGTCGGCGATAGTCCCATCATCGGTAGGAAGCCGTTACCGCCCAAGACCACGTCGATTTCTACCGGTAGACGACACGCGATGGGTATTATCATTGCTTGTCTAAGCTTCGGCGGCATTCGCTTGCTGTCGAGCAAGGGCTAACTCACGTAGAGAAAACGCTATGCAGATTTCTGGAAAAACAGCGGTTGTTACCGGTGGGGCATCGGGTCTCGGCCGTGCCACTGTGGAGAGATACGCCGCTGACGGCGCCAACGTTGCGATTTTTGACGTTGCCGATGATCTGGGTAATGAGGTCGCTGGTCTGTTCGGTGAGAACGTCGTGTACCACCACGTCGATGTGACGAGTGAGTCGTCGGTTCAAGCAGGGCTCGACGCTGTTGTTACTTCCTTCGGTGCGTTACACGTTACCAATAACTACGCCGGGATCGCACCGTCGTGTAAGACACTCGGCAAAAACGGGCCACACCCGCTAGAGCTGTATCAGAAGATCGTCGCGGTCAATCAAATCGGCACCTTCAACGTTTGTCGGCTCGCCGCTGAAAAAATGGCGCTAAACGAACCGGAGGGTGACGACGGTACACGCGGCGTTATCATCAACACGGCCTCGGTTGCGGCGTACGAGGGTCAACTGGGGCAGGTCGCTTACAGCGCAACGAAAGGTGCTGTCGTCGGCATGACGTTGCCGATGGCGCGCGAGCTCGCCTTCTACGGTATTCGCGTGAACGCAATTGCGCCCGGAATTGTCCATACGCCGCTGTTCGATACGATCGAGGAATCCTATTACAAGGCGTTGGAAGCCTCGACCGTTTATCCGAAGCGCCTCGCCAAGACAGCGGAAATCGCTGCCTTGGCGGCTCACATCGTCGCGAACGATTACATTAACGGAGAAGTGATTCGCTGCGATGCAGCGATTCGGATGCAGCCGAAGTAGCAGTAGCTTCCCCATGCGCATTGCCGACTACCTCGAATATCACGCACGCCTTCGGCCAGACTCGACCCTGCTCGTCCAAGAAGGCGTGACCTTATCGTACGCCGAAGGCCTACAGCGGGTTTATCGAATCACAAACGCTCTACGGTCTCTGGGCATAGCTAGCGGAGACCGCGTGGCGGTTCTTGGCGAAAACAGTATCGACCATGTTTTACTCTGTTTCGCCGGTAGCTTGATCGGTGTCGCGACCGTTCCGCTCAATTACCGTCTCGCCCCGGTTGAGTTACAACGCATCATTGCCGACGCGGGCGCGCGTTTGTTGCTAGTCGCCGATACCGAGCAGCAGGCCAGCGTCGCTGCCATGCAGTCACAACTGGCCGACGACGTGGTGGTATTCACGACGGATGGTGTCGATGGTTCACGCAGCTGGAATGCCCTTGTCGACGACCAGCCGCCAGTCGGTGTCGAGTCGACTCAGCGTGGCGAAGCTTGTTTTTTACAGTTGTACACCAGCGGTACAACTGGCATTCCCAAGGGCGTCCTGATCAGTCACGACAACATGATCGCGCTGGCACAATCGAGTTGGCTGATGTACCGAGCACCGGCAACCGCGGGGACGATGGACTTAGTGGTTGCCCCATTGTTTCACATCGGCGGTATCGGCTCGGCCATGATTCCGATATTGGCCGGCGGTGGCGTCTTGCTGCACCGCCAGTTCGACCCGGTGGCCGTCACTTGCGCGATTGAGAACAATGCCGTCAATACAGTGTTCATGGTGCCTGCGATGATCCAGGCAATACTGACGGCCGTCCCCGACATTGCCAAGCGGGACTTTAGTAGTTTGCGACAGATTTTGTATGGCGCATCGCCGATCAGCGAGCCTTTGCTGCGCAATGCTATGGCCGTTTTTCAATGCGACTTCTACCAAGCCTACGGAATGACCGAGACAACCGGCGGCGTTGTGTTCCTAACCGCCGAAGACCATCACCGTGCGTTGGCCGGTACGCCAGAGCTGCTGCAATCCTGTGGTCGTGTCCACGCCGGTGGCGAGGTGAAAATTGCTAGTCCTGACGGCGATGTGCTGGGCGCCGGCGAAACGGGTGAGATTGCCATCCGATCGCGACTCAATATGGCCGGCTATTGGAACCGACCGGATGAGACAGCGCAGGCTCTTCGCGACGGGTGGATGCATACCGGCGATGCGGGCTACATCGACGAGGACGGTTACCTCTACATTCGCGATCGCATCAAGGACATGGTTGTATCCGGTGGCGAGAATGTCTTCCCGGTCGAAGTTGAAAAAATACTTGCTGGACATAGCGCCATCGCCGAGGTCGCGGTAATCGGTATTCCTGATGAGACGTACGGTGAGTCCTTGCTCGCCATCTGCGTTTTGAACGAGGGGCGGTCCTTGTCCGACGAAGACCTAATTCTGTATTGCCGCGACAAGATCGCCGGCTACAAGATCCCGCGGCAGCTCAAAGTGGTCGCGGCGCTGCCTCGCAATCCGTCCGGAAAAATACTGAAGACGCAACTGCGCGAACCCTATTGGCGCGGTTCACAGAGAGACGTTTAGTCGATTTACCGATTGCCGTCGAGTTAACGATGAAAGTTATTTCTCTAAATGCGTGGGGCGGGGCGATGTTCGAGCCCCTCAGCGCTTGGCTACCGAGTTGCGGTGCCGATGTGCTGTGTCTACAAGAAGTGACCCATGCGGCGGGTCTCAATGGCTGGACGCGGTTTTCCGATAATGACCGCTCTTTGCCACAAAGAGCGAGTTTGCTAGACGACGTCCAGCGTTTGTTGCCCGAGCACCGGGCTTTGTTCGTTTGCTGCGATAGCGGCCCCGTCATCGGCGAGGATAATCATCGTCATCGCGAGGATTTTGGGATCGCGATGTTCGTTCATAAGCGGTTCCCAATCACCCATATGGAAAGCGCCTTCGTGCACGGTGACTATCAGCACTACGTCGAATGGCCGTCGTCGGGTCGACCGCGGGCGGCATTTGGCGTTCGACTGATCGATGCCGAACGTGATCGCGTAATCGCGATTACGCACTTGCACGGATTGCGTGACGCGGCTGGGAAAGACGATTCGCCGGCACGGTTGGTGCAAGCGAAGCGCTTGGCGGCGCTCACCGAGCGTATCGGTCGCGACGCGGATTTTTCGATTCTCTGCGGTGATCTCAATTTGCTTCCTAGCAGCGCCACGTTCGCGATTTTGCAACGGAGCGGCCTCACCGACTTGATCGGTAGCGCCGATACCCGGACGTCGAGGTACGCAAAGCCAGTTCGCCACGCGAACTACATGCTGGTATCCGATGTCGCCAAGGTCGTTAGCGTCGATGCACCCGCCGAGCCCGAAGTATCGGACCATCGATTCTTGGTGTTGGCTGTTTGACCGATACCCATTGCCACTGGCATTCAGCCTGGGAAATCGGTACGCTACCTCGAACCGATAGGTATAAAGACGAGGTGTACCAGGATGGTCGTAGCCCAAAGAGTGCTCGTGTCGGTTTTCGTGTGTGCCATGCTCTGGCAGACGGCATCCGCGCAAGTCGTGGATATTTGGTCGATTTATCTCAACCAACAACCGGAGGTTGAAGAGGAAGTCGAACACGAACTGTCGGAGTCTTTCGACGTCGATATTCCGTTAGCGCGGTTGACGCTCCCGTGCGAAGGCAAGGTTGAGCTCACCTACGACCAGTTCGATGACGTCGCGCGGGTCGATGCAAAACTGACCGGTGCCACTTGCCCGGTAAGTCGCGCCGAGTACGCACTCATCGTTAACGTTCGCGATCGTGACGATAACGTCGTCTCAGAGCGCCATGAGTTCGCCTGGGAAGCCGACAGCGAGCAGCCGTTTCCGGGCAGTGCGAGCTACCCCATCGGCGCTGACGCCGATCTTATCAGTGTCCGCGCGCGGCGGTTTTCGTGCCAGTGTGCTGCCGGTAAAGAAATGAGCGTCACGGCTGACGCTGACGACGGCTCACCGCCCAATAACAACGAGGAGCCGCTTTGGTTTTAGCGGCTCGCGAACGGTAGCTACTTTTCTTTTCCGTCGGCGTCGCTAAGCGTCGTCGTCTCGACGGCGCCGGCCGGTGCCATTGCAGCGATTGCCCAACCAAAAACAAGTAGGGCTCCGCACCAGCTCAAAAATGCGCTGTACTGACGTAGCCCTAGTAACACGATCCCGGGTATCCACACGCCGATACCGATCGTATGACGCAGTGTTTTGGTTGGCTTAGCGACAGTTTGGCCAAAGACACGCGCTCGCTTACTGTCGGTTGCTCGCAGGTACAAAAGTGCGGCGCCAGTAACGACTGACGCGAGCATAAAGTAACCGAACGAGGTCATTCCGCAGCGAGTCGAGTCGGTTCGGCCGCAAGCGTAGCGTTGTCCGTCTGCCGGGCAATGCGGTTTGACCAGGTTAAGTAAGCGGCACAAACCCATAGCACGAGATCAACGCCGATGACCGTCGCGTTGCGCTCGGCAAAAAGTTGCACCCAGTCGTTACCCGTCAAGATCATCCGAGCGATTGGTGTGATAACGAGCCCGCCGATTAGCGCGTTGATGAGCCAGCGTCGCAGCTGCTCGCGCCCCGGTGCGGCGGAGCCCAAAAGAATTGCGCCACCAGCAACCACCAAAAACGCCACCGCCGTCCAATAACTCGCGTTGGCGCTGGCCGCAATGGCCGCGAAATACGCCAATGCACAGCCGATCAATGCTAGCGGCGTACCGTAGGTAGTGACCGAAATCGCACGGCTCATCCACCGCCATGCCGCTTCTTCTTCACGCCGTTGCATCCATAGCTGCAAGCCGGTGATCGTCACGTAGCAACTGGCGAGACCTAGCGACAACCAAACGATTTTTGAAATTAGTCCACCAAAATTCCCGAAGTGCAACGGACCGATGAGCGACAACAGATCCCCGCTTACCGATGGCTTGGTGCCGACGATCGGTTTGATACCCTGGTACTCGCCACTGGCGCCAGCGAACATGTGCGTGTCACCGACCAGCGCACCTTCTTTGGCGGGGTGAAACGTGGAGATAGCTGCATCGGCGCGGCCCCAATGACTAACGCCTACAAACGTTGGTGCCGTTCCGGCCTCTGCGATCGAGACGTTCATAACGTCGTCGAGGTTCGCCAAAAGAGCCGGTGTTTCGTCGGCCGTGGTCGGCGCTCCAACGACCGTTTCGATCAGTTTCTCTTGATCGCCGCCGAACGCCACCATCGCGACGACCGGTAAGCCCAACGACGTTGCGAAACTAAAAAATGCACCCGTGAAGGCCAAGATAAAGCCGAACGGTAAACTCCAGCTGCCCGCGAGGATATGCCGATCGCGCCGATTGAGTAGCCGGCTCGACAGCCGTGGCGCTACGAAAATATCCTTGATTAAGTGTTTGTGCAGCAGCAAGCCGGAGACGGCCGCGTAGAGCATAACGAACCCGAGTAGGCCGGTTGCATACAGACCCCACGGGTGCGGAATGTGCAGGTTAATGTGCAGCTGGACGATAAACTCTTCCAGCGCGCCCGTGTCGTCGCTCGGCAGCTCCGAGCGAAAGCCCTCGTCACGCTGTATTACCTTGTAGGTCTCGGCATCGAGGATGAACCGAGTGCCGACATCCTCCAGCTGACCAGCGGCGTTCTCGCTGTGCGAGTGGAAAAACGCGACTAGTTGACCTGCGGCATTGTGGAAAAACTGGACCTCATCCAAATGCGCCGGATCGACGCTGGCCGCCAGCGTTTTCATCTGAGCATCGAAACCGGGCCCAAACTCGGCGTGCTCATCGGCGGCACCGGCCGACCAAACGCCAATCTCGTGGGCGAAAACGGCGACCGCACCGGTCAAGATAATCAAATAGAGAAAAGCGCCCAAGACGGTGCCGGTCCAACCATGGACCGCCAGTAGGCGCTTCGTGGGTTCTTTACTCAGTCGGCTCATAATCCGTTCCTGAAAATTGTTGAGCTACGCCGTGAAGGCGCCATAAATCAAAAAGCCGTGCACGGCTGAAATGCCGAGAATCGCCGCGAGCGTTCGCCACACATTTTTAGCGATGATGGCCACAACAAAAAACACGGCCCAATACGCTGGGAACAAGACGATTGGCATCACGATGTTGTCGACGCCACTCTCCCCAGCGGGCAGCCAAACGGGCGTTGCGGCCATGGCGAGAATCGCCGCGATTAGCGTAATTGGACCGGCTAATACCCAGCGGCCGATGGTTTGTGCTCGTGTTGCCATAAGGGTCCCCGTACCCGGCATACCCGACCGTCGCTGTGTCGGTCTACCTTAACGTCGCGCCCTAACCGCAACGTTTCTCATTAGCATTTGCCTAGCTTAGCAGCTGCGGTGCTGGCAACAAGCGCTGTTTGGGCCTTCCGGCGGCGGCATCACTAACCGGTCGCGACTAATTCGGCCGACGTCGCTCGCTGCCGAGTACTCCACAGAAGGGCAACGGCTGCAAGGCTTGGCGTAAACATCGTTACAGCAATCAGTAGCGCAATGCCGATATCGCCGGCCATGCCGTGTTCGGCAATATGCATCGCGTGGAACAGCGTCATTAGCACAGCGATGCCGAAGGCGAGCCAGATAGCCCAGCGACCGCTGAACAGTGTGAGCAGCAGAATCGGTAGTGAAAAAACGCTAAAGACGATCGCTAACGGCGTCACCATTCCAGCAGCATCTTCGCCGAACGCGCCTTGCAATATCTCTAGCGCGATCAGTGCGACCATGCCCGCGAACGCGAGCGTTAAGAGGATGACGGGTCTTGCGTAAGTCATAGCTAACTCCCAGTACCTAGTAATCAGACTCAGTATGAGTACCGAATTTCAACGCCGACAACACGCGGGTCGTTTACGGCGAAGAACGGTTGTGGGTTGTCGGCGGCGACGCCGGTATCGGTCGAGACAGATTGAATGCCGCTGCGGCCGACGAACCGTTCGTCGAACAGGTTGTCCGCGAATACGGCGATTCGCCAATTATCGTTGCGGTAACCAGCGCGGGCGTTAACGATCGTGTAGTCGCTGGTTCGGTTGATCTCAAGGTTGGTCACGTCCGAGTATTGCTCGCCGGTGTAGCTCGCGGTGCCGCTGGCGAACCAACCGTTGGCGTTCTCATACGCCAAACCGACGGCAACACTGATACGCGGGGCGCTGTTAAAGTCGTTCCCGCGCAGGTTTGCAAAGGTCGGATCGGCGGCGTTGCGCGGGCTACCGTCGGGATTAATGGCGAACGGGAAGTCGGTGAATTGCGTCTCGACGTAGCCGAGTGTCGCAAACCAATTCAGAGAGTCGCTGAGCGACTGGCGAACCTCAGCTTCAAGGCCGAAGATCTTCGCGCTACCAACGTTCAGAATATCGGCGTCGAATACGCCGCCGGACGGACCAGGAATCGTGACTTGTTGGTCCTCCCAATCCGAGTAGAACAAGTTCGCGTTTACCACCAAGTCTTGGTCTGGCCAGGCCGTGCGTAAAGCAAACTCGTAATTCGTCAAGAACTCAGGTTCGAAGGTACGCGTCTCTGGCGTCACGCCTGGGGGTGCATACAAGTATGAGCCGCCGGCCCGGTAGCCCTGGGCGACGGTAAACGAGACTGACTTCTCTTCGTCAATCGAGTAGATGACGGAACCGCGCGGTAGGAAAGCATCGAACTCGGCCGGTTCCGGTGCATCGCCGCCCGACGGCGGGAAAATAACGGTACACGGAAAGCCGCCCAGCCCTGGGAAGGCCGGGTCGATGGTGCAACCGCTGGGACCGACCTCAGAGGTGCCAACCGTACCTGTGTCGGAGAACTCCTCGTCGTCGAACCGAGCGCCGACGTTGAACGACCAGTGGTCACTCGCCTCGTAGGTCACGTCAGCGAACACGGCACGGTTTTTGGTCTCATCGAATTGGTTGGAATCGAAAATGACAAAGCCGTCCGCAGGAACGGTCGCGATACCAAATGTTGCTGGACTGAAGTTAAAGAGGCCGCGAAAGCTACCGCTGGTGTCGAAGTAGTAGGCGCCAATCCAACCGGACCACTGGCCGTAGTCGAACGCCGCACGCAGCTCGTATTGGTAAGTCTCATCGGGTGCATCGCCGGTGCCGAACGATGCGCCAAAGTTCGTGTCGCGTTGCGAATCCTCGAAAGTCGCGAGGCCGAACAGTGTCCAGTTGTCGTTGAGTTCAAACTGCGTATCGAGTGTGTAGCGGTGGACCTTGTTGAACTCGAAGCGCTCGCGGCCGCCGAACGTGACGTCGCCGAATGGATCGAACTCAAGAAAACGCGGGTCGGTGCGGGGACCAGGCGCAACGACCTGGTTGAATTCACCGAACTCGGTGTCGGTGTAACTCCAAATCAACTCGATTCGGGCGCGGTCGGTTGGCTCCCACAGTAACTTGGCGCGCGCCGTTAGCTCATCGCGAAACCGAGTGTTGTTGCCGGTATCGAGGTTGGTCACGCCAAAATCAATTTCGCGCTGGTCAAAGGCGAGGCGAAAGGCCAACTTGTCGTCAATGATCGGACCGGTAACCATGGCCGAATACTGGCGGTTGTCTTCGGTGCCGGCCAATAAGCGAACATCGGCGCCATACTCGTACTCGGGATCGGCAGTATTGATGATCACAGCACCGGACAGGGCGTTCCGACCTTGCACCGTCGATTGCGGGCCACGCAGGATCTCGACCTGCGCTACATCCCACAAATTCGAGGCACCTTGGTTGGCGTTGAATGAGTTTGGCGACCCATCGACGTAAACGTTCGACGTGGCACCTGAACCAGTAAAACCGATTCCGACCAACGTGACGCCACGTATCGATAAGTTGTTCAGCGCTCCGCTGCCGTCTGTTGAGACATTGGCTGTGCGGATAATGATGTCTTCAACATTGAACAGCGCTTGCTCTTCGATTTGTTCGCTCGTGACCAGGGCGACTGATGTCTGGGTGTCTTGCAGCGACAGATTCCTTTTCGTACCTGTCACAACGATCTCGTCGAGCGAACTGTCCGTTGGGTTGTCCTGCGACGCAGCGATTTGCGGCACACAGGCCAAAGCGGCGGCAACTGCCCCGGTCAATATCGATTTCATGCTGTCCCCGTGATGCGGAAACAACTCCGCAAGTTTGTATTTGAGAACAATTCTCGTTTGCGGTTGCGTCGCTTGTCAAGAATGAGAAGTATTTGCGTCTTCTGAGGTCTGCCTTTTACTTAATGAAGCGCGCCATTAGTTCGTCTCGCAGCGCCGTACCAACCAGCACGCAATAAGGCGTGCAAAAACCATGAGCCATTTTTCCTTCGCAGTGCGCCACTGGACCGAACCTACTGCGAAGGAGCAAAACAATGATGGTTTCACAACGACCCACACGGCCGTCAGGTTGGCGGTTCGGTCAGGTACCGTTGCTATCCGCCCTGAGCCTCGGACTATTGAGCGCTTGTGGTGGTAGTAGCGGCAGCGACCCTGCACCGCAAAATAGCGCGCCGACGGCGGATTTCACGATCGCCTGCACCGATCTTGCGTGCGCTGTGGATGGATCCGCATCGAGCGATTCCGATGGCACGATTGCCGGCTACAGCTGGGACTTCGGTGACAACACGACCGCGACTGGCGCGACGGCGAACCACAGTTACGCCAACGCCGGAGACTTTACGGTTGCCTTAACAGTGACAGACGATGACGGCGCGACCGCATCGAGCTCACAAACGGTGACAGTAACAGCACCAAACGTAGCGCCGACGGCCGCGTTCACGTCGGCATGTACCGATTTGATCTGTGATTTTGACGGCTCAACGTCGAGCGATAGTGACGGTACCATCGCCAGCATCACCTGGGACTTTGGTGACGGTAACTCGGCGACCGGTACGATGGTCTCACATACTTATGCAACCGCTGGCGACTTCACCGTCATTGCAACGGTGACCGACGATGACGGCGCAATCGCAACAGACTCACAACAAGTCACGGCGACGGCGCCGAATGTCCCACCGATGGCGGTGTTTACCGTGACCTGTAGTGGGTTGAGCTGCGATGTCGATGGATCGGGCTCGACCGATTCCGACGGCACGGTCACCGCGTATGCCTGGGATTTTGGTGATACGACCACGGCAACCGGGGTGACGGCGAGCCATACGTATGCTGCAGCCGGCGACTTCACGATTGAGCTGACCGTTACCGACGATGACGGTGCAACCAACGCAGTTAGCCAATCGGTTACCGTTGTCGCACCTGAATTGGTGCAAGTCGGTGATACGATTTCTGGCCTCATGCCAGGGGACCAGGATGGTCGCGTTGTCGATATCTCCGACGACGGTACGCGCGTTGTTCTTGGCACCCAATTCGCCGACCTCGGTCGAATCAATGGCGGCCAAGTCCGGGTGCTTGAATGGGACGGCAATGCGTGGGTGCCACTCGGCCAGCTGCTGGCGAACCAAGATGGCGTCCAAGCCTCGTGGGGCTCGGTCGGCGCTGTATCGCTATCCGGTGATGGGCAGCGTCTCGCCATCGGTAACCAATTGACGGTCGAGGCCAACGGCAAGCGCGGCAGTATTTGGATCTATGAATGGATCGGTGGGCAGTGGACCCAGATTGGGGCCCGTATCGCGTCGCCGCCCGGTGGTTCCAATACCGGTATCGATGGCTACGGCGTGGCACTAGCCCTATCAACCGACGGATCGCGCTTAGTCGCCGGTGCCCGAACGTCTAAAGCAACAGCGAACGGCATTGAAGGTGCGTTCTCCGTATTCGAGTTCGCAGGCGGGGCTTGGAGCCTTGTCGGTAATTCAGTCTTCGGATCGCAACCGGGCGAGCAACTGGGGTATGCCGTCGACATTTCGGGCGATGGTTCGCGAGTGGTTGTCGGCGCGCCCAGTTACAACGAAGACAATACCGCAGGCGTCACGCTGACCCCAGGCCGCGCATTTGTCTATGACTATAACGGTAGCGTCTGGGTGGCTGTTGGTAATCCGGTGGTTGGCCGTCTCGATGGTCCGGCGGATATCCGTCTCGGCCAGAGCGTAAACATCTCTGACGACGGTTCGCGCATCGCAACGTTTGGCAATTTTTCCGGAGACCGCGTCCGGGTCTTCGAACTAAGCGGTGGCAACTGGACCCAGCTTGGCGACTTCTTCGAGCTGATCGTCGCGTTCGACTTCCACCAGCCGATGTCGCTGTCGGCCGATGGCGACCGAATCGCGCTGGGTGGCCCGTTCAGCGCGGGCAATAATAATGGCCGCGTCGCGGTTTTTGATTGGGATGGCTCGGCGTGGGTCGCGTACGCACCGCAAGCCGAAGGTGACAATCAGTTCGACAACCTGGGTTGGTCTGTCGCGATGACGCCGGACGGTACACGCGTTATCGGCGGTATGCCGGGTTGGGACGATGGCAATTTATCCACCGACATACGCGGTGGGGCTCGCGTCTACGACATTCGGTAAGACGTATCGATCGTGGGGGCGGTACGGCCGCCCCCATTTTTTTAACGGCGCTGGACTGCAGTCATCGAGACGGTTATGGAAACTGCCGACAAACGACTCCGCGAAACGCTCGCCATCTGTGACGCACTGGTCGACCTCGATCAGCAGCAACGAACGTGCCGCTTGCTAGCGCTAACCGAAGACGATTTACAACTGCGTCGTGGCGTAGAAGCGCTGTTACGCGCGATCGACAGCAGTTGTGGTTTCCTCGAGCCAGGTTCGACCAATCGGGTGCTGTTGGCCGATCTGGACGATACGTTTCAATGGCAGGACTGCAGGGTCTCCCGAAGCAAGTCTGGCAAATCTTGATCAAACTCCGACAGGCCGATCGTCGCTTCGATATCAGCCCATTTGTCGAGGGCCCGTTGATACCACTGACACGCCTCAGCGCTTTGGTCGGCGTAACTCAATAGATCGCCGGTCATTTCATATTGCAACGGCACAGAACGTTGCAGACCAGGCGTATCGGGGTCGTCGATAACCTGCTTCTCGAACCAGGCATTAGACTGCAGCATCACTTGCATAGCCCGACTTACGTCGCCTTGACGGACAATCGCAAGGGCGAGCGACCCTTGGACAATCGCTAGTGTTCTTTGACTCTTGATATCTGATGGGTCACGTGACAAGCGTAATTCAAGGATATCGATAATCGGATCGAAGCTTGCAACAGCGTCATCAGCGCGATCGATTTCAACCAATGTATTGCCGAGCGACCAGCCGACGACGACCAAGCCGTCATCGACTTTCTCCTTGATATCGTTGTGGTGCTGTAGGGTCTTGTAAGCAGCGATTGAACGATCATAGTCGGCGATCGCTGCGTCGTGATCATCGTTAAAATAGTGAAGCTGCCCGCGGAGCTCGAGCGCATCGGCGTAAGCAAAGACAAATTCCTTTTCATCGGGTTGCGAGTTGAGAAGCGTTTCAATGTCTTGGATTAATGCATTGGCAAGAACGAGCCCTTGGTCGAAATCGTTTTGCCATTTATACGTATCAGCGTAATTTTGGCGTGCATCTAACCGTAACGCGACAACTTCCGCCGGGCCGCCTAGCAAACGGTCAGCCTCATCAAATGCGACGATAGCTTTTTCGAGTGCCGCACGCGCCGCATCGACATCATTGCTGATGTAGGTGATGGAGTTCGCATGTCGAGAATGCAGGCGACCTAACTCGGTGTAGATACGACCCGGTTCGGGATGCTGGTCCAACAATTCGGTGAATAGTCGCTCGGCTTGTTGTCGAGCGGTCGCTACGTTGTCTCGAACAACAGATGACTCGACGGCCTCGGTATCAAGAATACCCGCGAGCCGCGCATAGCCAACGGCAGCGTCATAGCGAACATCAACAGGGACAGCTTGCCCTTGCGACAAGGTCTCGAGATAGCGTTGGGCCGTGGCTGCCAGCATCTTGCGTGCGGAGGCACTGCCCGGAATGTTCTCGATTTCATCGTAGACATCGAACATCAACGTTTTCGCAATCTCCCGGACCTGATCGAAGCGCTGTGATGCCTCGGCCTGCGCCGCTTCGGCTTGCAGATACGCTTGCGAGATCAATGCCAGCGACACCGCGAGGCCAATGAACCCGGCAGCACTGGTGGCGACACCGATACGGTGGCGACCGACGAAGCGGCGCACTCGATAGGTGAGCGAATCGGGGCGAGCCTCGACCGGCTGCCCGGCCAAGTAGCGATCCAAGTCGGCGCTAAAGCTGAGAATCGACGAGTACCGACGCGCCGGATCGGTATCCAGGGCCTTCATCAGCACGTTGTTGAGGTCACCGGCCAGACGTTGTCGTAGCCGGTCGACGCTCGTATTGCGATCGCGAGCGATGGCTTGACGTCTATCAGGATCAACAATTGCGTCAAAGCGTGTGCGCGGCCGCGGAATCGTCAGTGACTCAACGGCCTTGATCAATTCGCGATGTACGCCCGTGCCTAAATGGTACGGACGCTCGCCGACCAATAGTTGATACGCCAAGATACCCAGCGAGTAGACATCACTTGCGGTGGTTACTCGGTTGTCGAGAACTTGCTCCGGGCTAGCATAGTCCGGTGTCAGCGCGCCGCGACCGAACACCGTGGTTGTGCCGCTCGTCTCGTTGTGCTCGGTGTCGATGAGTTTAGCGATCCCGAAATCGAGGAGCTTTGGGATGCCGTCGGTCGTGACCAGGACGTTCGATGGCTTTAGGTCACGGTGGATGACCAAGTTCTGATGCGCATAGTGCACCGCGACGGCCACTTTCTGTAAGAGTTTGATGCGGTCTGGGTGGGCGAGCTGCAAGCGGTCGCAGTACTCGTCAATCGGCTCACCATCGATGTATTCCATAACGAGGTAAGGCGTACCGTCGGCGGTCGTACCGCCGTCGATTAAGGCTGCGATATAAGGATGATTCATCGTCGCGAGAATGCGCTGCTCATCGATGAAGCGACGCTGTAAATCCGGATCGAGAAATCGACCGCGAACATGTTTTAGCGCGACTTGCTGGGTGTAGCCGTCGTGTTGGCGTTCGGCGAGAAAGACGCTACCCATGCCGCCCTCACCGAGGAGTTTTTCTAAGCGGTACGGGCCAATCGTGTCACCAGCCTTCAGCTCGGCCGTCGCATCCTCGTTGAGGAACGTCTCTTCAGAGGTCGAAACCGCAAGAAGTATAGACTCGACTGACCGTCGTAGAGCCGTGTCGGCGCCGCAGGCGCTTTCAACAAAGCGCGGGCGTTCACTTTCCTCCATGGCCAGGGCTTTGTCGCAGATATCCAGCACTGACGATGACCGAGCGGCGCTCGTCATGGGTAGCCTCCTATGGCGCGTCCTTGTTGAGTTCGCGGAATAACCAACCGCGCGCCACGTCCCAGCTACGTTTAACAGTAGCGGGGGAAACCTCGAGTTGCTCGGCCGTTTCGGCGATGGTCAATCCGCCGAAGTAGCGCAGCTCAACGAGGTGCGCGCGATCAGGGTCGATTGTCGCCAGACGCTCCAACGCCTCGTGCACCGCCAATGCTGTTGTTGTCAGTTGATCGGGATCTGGGTGTACGGTGCGCAGCGTTATCTGGCGGCCACTGCCACGTTTCTCGGCGCCCCGGCGCCTGGCATCGTCAACGAGTATTTGCCGCATGATTCGGGCGGCCATTGACAAAAAGTGTGCCCGTCCTTGCCACTGCAGGCGATCAATATCGATAAGACGCAGATAGCACTCGTGTACGAGCGCGCTCGGTTGTAACTCGCGCGAGGACCACTCAGCAGCCAGGTGCCGCGCTGCAATGTCCTTGAGCTCGGCGTAAACCGCTTCGATCAGTGCGGCGCGCGCACTGTCATCGCCGCTGTTCCATTGGTTTAGTAAGGCTGTTGCATCAGCCATCGATCTGTCCGTTAACCGGCTCTTGGTTTTTCTTCAGTGTAACCGAATGGGCGATATTCGCGCAGATTATTGGTGTCGCGAGAGTGTCGCCCTGTATCGCATGCGGACTACTCAGTCAGTGATCGAGTTTCCAAGCCAAAAGAGCATGACCAGCGCCGCGACCAGTACGCCGCCCGCGACCGAGAGAATCATCGGTAAGCTGTAGTACCAACAAACCATTGCTCCGGCACCAGAACCCACAAGAAAAGCGATGAGCAGACGCCCGGCATCACGCAATACACCAGACAACAGTGACGCGAAGACACCTTTGGTCGAGTGGCTTGCAGGGTTACCTCGATGGTCCAAACTCATCGATGATCCCCTGCGTTTTTGCGCCGGTGCGATGCCAGTTGTCGCTCGCGACCGGCTGCTTGTCGCGAATAAGATGCTAGCGCACTCAGCAGCAACCAATCGGGTAACGCGCGCTTTAGCCGGGGCGGTCCGGTCAGGGAAATTGAGCCGCGTCGGAGTTCGGTTTTTAGATTGCGAATACCGCGCCATGCCTCAACGAAACAGCGCAAATCAGCTTGCACCAACAAATCTGTTTCATACCCCGGGTGCTTCAAGCACATGTCAGCGTGACCGTCATTGCTGACCAACCAAAAGCGCCGGAACTCGGTCGGCGTGCCGCTGAACTCGAATTCGACCACGGTTCGCCCGACCGGCATCGCGTCGGGATTGAGTCGTTGCGACATACTCCACGCCAAGAACGCCGGGTCGAGGTCGTCGACATCCATGTCGCGCGCCCATCGCTGCCCCCAGGCGGCGAGCCCCATCACGGTGTCATCGAGTTCGCGCGTGGCGGCCGTCGGTAGGTACCGATAACGTTTTGTACCGGGGATGGCCTCTCGGGTCGCGAGTCCGGCGTGCACAAGTTCGCCGAGCCGCCTCGACAACAAGCTGGGCGATATTCGTGGGACACCCGCATGAATCTCGTTAAACGTCTCGCAGCCATCCAGTAGTCGGCTGACGATCAACAGCGTCCAACGACGGCACAACAGTTCCGCCGCTAAGGCGAGCGGGCAGTATTGGCCATAGCTCGATGCCGGTTTTGCCATACGTGCGCTCCAACTAACTACAAAAAATAGAGTAGTCGATGTCGCGGCTTGGCGGTAGCGTCATACCGTTACCCGCGTGAGGAGTCCCGTTCTATGCGCTTATGTCTATGTTTCTTGGTGGCGAGCATCGGCGTCGCCTGGGTTCGATCGGCGCTGGCCGACCCGATGCTGGCGACCGATTGGAACGCCGAGGTGCTGGCGCTTGCCGAGGCGGAGGACGGTTTTTTAACGCTGAAGGGCCTGCGCACGGCAACGATGTTGCACCTAGCGATGCACGATGTTCTGCAAAGTAAGGCTGGTCGATATGCCACCTACGCCGATACCCAAGCGCCAACGGCTGCGGTGTCGGTAACCCGTGCAGCCAACACGGCGGCGTATACCGTCGCTGCCGATCAATACCCGAACGAGAAAGACAGACTGAGTCAGCTGCACGCTCGGTGGGCCAAGGCGCTGCAGACTGAGAACGCAGCGGCGAGCGACGAATTCGGTACCCGGGTCGCCATGGCGCTCTTGGAACTGCGTGCTGGCGATGGCTGGGATGCAGAGGCGGAGTATCGGTGGCATCCGATGGCGCCCGGTGTCTACGCCGAGTTTTCCGAGCATAGCGGAACGCCCGAGGGCTTTATTTTCGGCGCAGGCTGGGCCAACGCGCGCGGCTTCGCCCTCAATGCGCCGGACCAATTCCGCTCACCGCCGCCGCCGGCGATAACCAGTGATGCCTACACGGCTGCCTACAATGAAGTGAAGGCGTTCGGCCGCTTTCAGAGCATGGACCGTACGCCGGAGCAAACGCATATCGCGTTGTGGTGGAAAGACTTCGTCGATAATTCTCACAATCGGCTAGCTCGGCAACTGATCGCCGCTGAGCAGCTGCCGCTCGCCGAGGCCGTTCGCTTGCTAGCGCTTCTCAACATGGCCGTCTTCGATGCCTACGTGGCGAGCTTCGATAACAAGTTTCATTACAACCACTGGCGACCGTTCACAGCGATTCGGTGGGCCGACAACGACGGCAACGCGGCTACCGTTGTCGACCCGACGTGGACCAACACGCATCGTCATACCTACGCGTTCCCGTCGTATCCATCCGCGCACGGCACGGCATGCGCCGCCGCGATGACGGCATTGGAAGCGGTATTTGGTAATGACTATGCCTTCACGATGCTTACGCCGACTGTCGATATTGCCGGGCCGTTTTCGGGCAAGCTTGCGATGGAGCCAGCGACTCGTGAGTTTGCTCGCTTTGAGGATGCGGCTAGCGAGTGCGCGCTATCACGTGTTTACTTGGGCATCCACTTTCGTTACGACTCCGAGGCGGGTGAAGCGCTCGGCCGGGATGTTGGGCGCAACGTTTTGGTGCGGTTACTGGTGCCGACGAGCAAAAGGCACTAGGGCTCAGTCGCGTGCTGGCGCCGTCGTAGCGCTCTGACAATGCCGAAGACACTGATCGCTAACCAAAAGACCTCGATGACAAAGGCGCTCAGATTAAACTCGGCTAGCAATGAGACGATGATGCCCGCGGCACCGATACCGTTAGCCAACGAGTAACGAACGGATTGGGCCTCCCAACGGCCCACTTGCAGCAACGCGAAAGCGGCGACAATGAAGGCCGCGCCAACAAGACCGGCCGCATCGGCGATCGTTATTGTCATTCGCCGAGTGTCTCTAACGCGGTGAGCGCTCGCTGTCCATCGCGTTCGGGAACGAAGATATGGTCGTGATGGAAACCGGCGAACACGTTCGCACTGATATTCGCGGCCGCCAGTTTTTCTGCGAATGCTGCCGTTAGACCGACGGCTTCCAAGCTGGAATGAACGCTTAGGGTGATGCGGGTAAAGGTGGTGGTGTAGGTGAGTCCAAACGTGTCGGCGATCGCTTGTTCGACCACGACGGTCAGTCCTTCGTCCTCACGGAACGTCGCAAGCGCATGCGCCAGTAAATCGCTGCCAGTGCCGGCCGTAACCGTTGCAATGACGTAGGTGGCCGGATCGAGTACCGGCGCGGCGCTGCGCAGTAACGCACCAAGATCGGTGATACCACTCACCACCAAGCCCGAAGTCCGACGACGAAGACGGTCTCCGACGGGTTCTCGCCAGCGGCGCGCAGCGCACGGCGTGCATCGCCAACGGCAGACTCGTACAGAATACCGATGTATGGCGCGATCTCACGCCGCCATTCGTAACGCAGGCGCAGTCCCGCCTCAACGTGATTGATGCCGCTGTAAACACCGGTAGCCACGTCGTCGTCCACGGCGGCGTCAACCTCGACTTTCGGTTGCAGGATCAGGCGTTGCGTTAGCAAAAATTCATATTCGACTTCGGCACGGGCAGACACATCGCCGCGATCGTTTACGAACAGCGCTGCATCAACTTCAAACCAATACGGTGCTAAGCCCTGTACGCCGAGCGTGGCGAAATACCGCGTCGGCCCGGGCTCGGGATCGACCCGAAGTCCGGCTTGTACGTCCCAAAACGAGTGTACGGCACGGCTGTAAAGTGCTTGCCATTCGGCTGACGCTAGCGTTGTTTCGTCGTCGAGCTCACCCTCGGTTTTAAGCCACAACTTATGCTCGTCGCCGCCAATCCAGCCCTGCGCCTCCCAGCCGAGCTCATCGTCCAGCCACTCAAATTGCTCGGCCAGCACGAGGTAATTGATCTGCCCGCCGTGTCCGGCGTGCAGCGCGGCTCGCGCTTTCGCCATTTCATCGGGGTCGTGGAACTCATCGGCTGCGTTCTGGGCACAAACGCTTGTCGTTAGAAGCAACGCTGCCAGAGTGTAACTCGCGAGCCTCATCCGTGCTTATGAGAGCGGACCGAGACGGTACGCATCATACCGGCGTGCATGTGGTAGAGAAGGTGGCAATGGAATGCCCAGTCACCGGGTTCGTCGGCCGTAATGTCAACCGACATTCGTTCGCCCGGTTTTACGACAACGGTGTGCTTACGCGGTTTATTTGGCCCGTCGTTTGTAACGACGTCGAAGAACATGCCGTGCAAATGAATTGGGTGCGGCATCATCGTGTTATTTGTCAGCGTAAGTCGTACGCGCTCGCCTTCGTGAAACACAATAGGACCGTCGACCTCTGAGTACTTAATGCCATCGAACGACCACATGTAGCGTTCCATGTTGCTCGTCAAATGCAGCTGCAGGGTTCGACTGGGTACGCGCTTATCAGGGTTCGGCTCACGGCTCTTGAGGTCGGTGTAAACCAGTACGCGATGCGGCTCGTCTTCCAGCCCGAGCGGCCGTTCGTGTAAACGGTTGACCGGATTCTCAGCAATATTGACGACGCCAGGGCCTCGCTGCAGGGTCGGCAGGACGGTCTCGTGCTGTTTGTCTTCTTCCATGCCAGCATATTTATCGTGACCCATCGCGGCGTGATCCATGCCCACATGCATGCCCGCATGCTTATCGTGGTCCATTGCCGAATGGTCCATGTCCGTGTGTTTGTTGTGCTTCTTGCTGGCGTGCTTATCGTGGCCGTTCGCCGTGTGATCCATGCCCGCGTGCGCGCCATGATCCATGGCCATGTCTTTCATGGTCAGTGTCGGTCGCGCTCGCAACGACGGGACGGGGGCGAGCAGACCGGGGCGGGCTGCCAACGTCGCGCGGGCCATCCCGCTTCGATCGTTCGATTCTGCGACCAGTGTGTAGGCGTCTGCGCTCGGTTCGACGATCACGTCGAAGGTCTCTGCGGTGCCGATTTGAAACTCGTCGATCGTTACCGGTTTTACATCGAGTCCGTCGGCCGCCACGACGGTCATCGGTAGCCCCGGAATACGGACGTTGAAGATACTCATCGCTGCTGAGTTGATGAACCGCAGTCTGACTCGTTCGCCCGGTGTGAATAGACCGGTCCAATTGTCGTTAGGCCCCTGTCCGTTGACGAGGTACGTGTAGGTTGCGCCGGTTACATCGGCGATGTCGGTGGGGTTCATCCGCATCGCACCCCAAGCACGGCGATCTGCCAGCGCCGGATCGAAGCCGCGGCGGCGGGCGTCACGGATAAAGTCGCCGATCGTACGCTGCTGGTAGTTGTAGTTGTCGCTCATTTTTTTGAGCTTCGAAAAGACGCGATGCGGATTCTCAAATGTCCAATCCGACAGCTGCACGATGTATTCGCGGTCGAACGGTTCGGCATAACCATTCGCCGGTTCAACAATGATCGGCCCGTAGTGGCCGGCTTGCTCTTGCAGACCGGAGTGACTGTGATACCAGTACGTTCCGGCTTGGCGGAGCGTGAACCTGTAAGTAAACGTCTCACCGGGTTTGATACCCGGAAAGCTAAGGCCGGGTACGCCGTCCATGTGAAAAGGCAGCAAGATGCCGTGCCAGTGGATCGACGTATCTCTTTTCAGCCGATTTCGAACGTTTACGGTTAGCGTATCGCCTTCGCGCCAGCGGAGTAATGGCGCCGGCAGCGCCTCGTTGACAAGGATGGCGCTTGCTTTGCGACCGTCGATTCGCACCGGCGTTGTCGATACGGTCAGGTCGAAACGTGATCCGTCGAGCGCGGTTAGCCCGCTCAAATCAGCACCGTCGCTGCGTGCCCACGCCGGCAGCAACGCGCTGCTTAAGCCACAACCAGCACTAACACCTATGAGTTCGCGTCGATTCATCGCTTGATCGGTAAGTCTCGGACGGGAGTCGGCACGTTACCGTCGCCTTTCCAGAGAGACAAGTGACGACGCAGCGTTTCCTGTTCTTCGCTGTGCACAGGGCGGCCCAAATTATCGTCAGAGCTTCGGCGCAGGAGCGGCTAGACCCCTCCGACGGCTTGCCGCCTAGGCGCGAGACGCGGTACGGTCCCCGCCACCAGCAGTAGACCGGACGGCGTGGCATGCCGATTACAGTCCCCGATTTTTCAGCAGCGCGCGTTACCGTCGCCGGTGACGTCATGTTGGATGAATATTGGTTCGGCGCGACCCGTCGCATCTCGCCCGAAGCGCCGGTACCGGTCGTTCATGTCGGTGCCGACGAGGTACGGCCGGGTGGTGCGGCGAACGTTGCCGTCAATGTGGCGGCACTTGGGGCGCAAACCGCGTTGACCGGTGTCATCGGCGCTGATAACGCCGCCGGACAATTGACCACGCTGGTCGCCGATGCCGGCATCGACCCGCATTTCGTTGCGGACCCCTCCATTCCGACCGTGTCAAAACTGCGGGTGCTGTCGCGTGGCCAGCAGCTCATACGGCTTGATCGTGAGGAGCCGGTCGTTCGGAATGCAACGCTAGGACCGGCGCTGGAATCCCTACTCGGTCGTACCGATGTGTTGGTTTTATCGGACTACGCCAAAGGTGCATTACACGATGTCGGTGATCTGATCGCGCTCGCTAAACGGCAGGGTGTGCCGGTACTGGTCGATCCGAAAGGCACAGACTTTGCGCGGTATCGTGGGGCGACCTTGTTAACACCGAACGAATCGGAATTCGAAGCGGTTGCCGGTCCATCGTCCAGCGATGACGAGTTGGTTGAGCGCGCGCGCGCACTGGCGACCGACCTCGACCTTGAGGCGCTGCTCGTAACGCGCTCCGAGCGCGGCATGTTGCTCATCGAAAGAGCTGAGCCCGAGCCGTTTTTCCTCTCGACCGTCGCTCGCGAGGTGTTCGATGTTACCGGGGCTGGCGACACCGTTATCGCGACGCTCGCGGCAGCTCTAGCGGCCCGGCTAACGCGACGCGAAGCGTCGCTGCTCGCGAATCTGGCGGCCGGTCTTGTCGTTCGAAAAATAGGGGTGGCTACGGTAACGCCGGCTGAACTTCACGACGCCTTGCATCAACGCGGCACCGGGGGACGCGGCGTGCAAGATTCCGCCTCGTTGGTCATCGCCCGCGCGGCGGCGCAAGAAGCTGGGCAACGCGTTGTCATGACAAACGGGTGCTTCGATATCCTACACGCCGGTCACGTCGCCTACCTGGAGGAAGCGAAATCCTTGGGCGACCGACTGATCGTTGCCGTCAACGACGATGCTTCTGTGCGCCGTCTTAAAGGGCAGGATCGGCCAATAAATCCGCTCGATGATCGATTGGCGGTGTTGGCTGGACTTGCCGCAGTCGATTGGGTTGTTCCGTTCTCGGCCGATACACCGGCCGCGCTTATCGAAGCGGTTACCCCAGACGTATTGGTTAAAGGCGGCGACTACGCGGTCGATGAAATCGTTGGCGGAGCGCACGTACTCGCCAACGGCGGCGAGGTACGCGTGCTTGCCTTCCGACCGGGCCGCTCCAGTTCACGAATCATCGACGCGATTCGAGGTAGCTGAACGGCCACTTCGGTCGGCTACGCCTATGCGCTTTTTGTACCTTACGGCGGTCTATTTGGTGTCGCCGCTCATGCTGTTGTTCTGGCTGGTTCGTGGATTGCGAAATCCCGCTTACATGGACCGACTCGGGCAGCGCTTTGGCTTTGGCGTGCCGAGAATCGGACAGGCATCGATTTGGATTCACGCGGTATCCGTCGGTGAAGTGCAAGCGGCGGTACCGCTGATTCGCCAACTCATTCAGTTGTACCCGGACAAGCGCTTGGTCGTCACGACGGTGACGCCAACCGGTGCTGCTCGGGTCCGTCGCGTGTTCGGCGATTCCGTCACCCATGTCTACGTTCCGTTTGAGACCAACGGTGCCGTCAAGCGTTTTTTCGACCGCGTGCAACCGACGATCGCAATCATTATGGAGACAGAGATCTGGCCGAACCTCTATAACGAATGCGGCGTGCGGGGTATTCCGTTGGTTCTTGCCAGTGCTCGCATATCGCCCCGATCAGTGGGTCACTATCGTCGTTTGGTACCGTTGTTCCGCGAAGCACTGTCGCACGGTATCGTCATTGCGGCGCAGAGCGAGTCCGACGCCGAACGGTTTCGCCAGCTCGGTGCCGCCCCGGAACGCACCTTCGTTACCGGCAATTTGAAATTTGATATCGAATCCGACCCGGTACATTTCGCCACCGGTCGCGATCTTCGGCAGATGCTCGGGGAGGACCGCTCGGTCTGGATTGCCGCGAGTACGCACCGCGGCGAAGAGGAGATCATTCTCAATGCGCACGCGACGATTCTGGCGAAAAATCCCGATGCGCTAATGGTATTGGTGCCGCGCCATCCCGAGCGTTTCGACGAGCTCGCCCGACTATTGCGTGATCGCGGCGAGCGGTTTGTCCGTCGCACTAGCGGGTCGGAGGTCACCGCCGAAACAGCCGTTTACCTATGCGACACAATGGGCGAGGTGATGAGTTTTTACGCAGCCTGCGACGTGGCGTTTGTTGCTGGATCGCTGGTACCTATCGGTGGACACAATCTTCTGGAGCCGGCGATTTTGGGCAAACCGGTGCTTACCGGGCCGCACAATTTCAACAGCGAAGACATCGCAACGCGTCTCAGTGACGCAAAGGCCTGCATTATCGTTGAATCGGGCGATGAGCTAGCTCAGACGGTGGCACAGTTGATGGAGCGGCCGAACGAACGCACTGAATTTGGAGCGCGTGCGCAAGCTGTTCTCAATGACAACCGGGGCGCACTGCGCGAGTTGCTAATGCTGCTCGCGCCGCTGATTACCCGTCCGATCGCTCCTCAGGCGACCTAATACCCTGCGGTACGTTGTCGACGCCGCGTTGTTCGAGATACGCCTCGATCGACTCGAGGTCTTGCACGCGCAATGTGCCTGCCGCTTGCTTCAAACGCAGTACGTTGAGCAAATAGTCGTAGCGTGCGCGTTCCAACGTCGTGAACGCATTAAACACATTACGTTGCGCATCGAGAACGTCGACCGTCGTGCGGGTTCCGACCTCGAGCCCCGCTTCGGTGGCCTCGAGCGCCGTCTGGCTGGATGCTAGCGATTGGGTCAGCGCATTGACGCGGGCGATGTCGGTCTCAATGCCGAGATAGGCATCGCGCGCTTGGCGTTCGGTCTCGCGGGCGACGCGCTGCAGTTGCTCTCTAGCAGCGTGGTGAAGCTGAATGGCTTCGCGTACGCGCGAAGAGGTCGCTCCTCCGGAGTAGATCGGGATACTGAATTGAATACCGACCGCTTCCGTACGCTGTGAAAAGTCGGCCGGATCAGGGTTGCCGCCATTCAACGCCTGGGTCGCGGCGTCGTCGATGTCACTGACGCGGGCGAACAAGGACAGTGTGGGGTAATGACCGCTGCGCCGAGAATTGATTTCTGCCCGCGCGATTTCAGCGTTTAGCCGGCTTGCCTGTAGGTTCAGATTTTGCTCGATCGCTGTGGCGACCCAATCGTTTGCGCTGGCCGGCTCAGGGAGCACCAACGGCAAGCCGCGCTGTGGCGCTTCGAGATCACCGGTATACGTACCGGTGATCTCGCGAAGGAATTCTTTTGCCGTGGCGAGGTTGCGCTTCGCACTGATTTCATCGGCTGTCGCTTGATCGAATGCGGCCTGTGACTCTTGGACGTCGGTTATCGCTATCAAGCCAACGTCGAAGCGTTGCTTCGCTTGATCGAGCTGGCGCGCAATGGCGCGTTTACTGGCCGTGGCTGCCGATACCGAGTCTTGTGCAGCGAGCACGTTGAAATAGCGGTCGGCAACTCGGACGATCAAGTCCTGCTGGGCGGCCTCATAATTCGCGTACGACTGTGCAACCCGTTTGCTCGCGCGTTTCAACTCGACAAACTGGTCCCAGCGGAACAACGTCTGGGTGAGTTCAACTTGCCACGATGTCGCTTCGGAATCGCGTTCACGTTGTGTGTTCTGGGTTAAGAAGATCTCTTGGCCAGTCGCCGGGTCCTCGAAGCGCTGTACGAAGACGTTGTTACCGTCGCTGGTTGAGTCCTCGTAACTGCCAGTCGCGGTTATCTGCGGCAGCAACGCACCGCGCGCTTGCGGTGCAGCTTCCTCCGCGGCGTTGCGGTTGAACTCGGCTTCGCGAACCTGAGGGTCGCTTTGCAACGCTTGCTGGTAGACCTCGAGCAGGCTCTCCGCACTTGCCAGTGCGGGCGCACACAAAATAGAGACAGCAATCGTGGCTTGAGTAGCTTGTTTCATTAACGTAATTCGCTCGCACCTGGGTGACCCAGGTGTTTTAGTAAACTATAACACCCCAACACCCGTCAAGTGCGGGTGATCGGCTTAATAGCGGGGAATGTCCGGATCAACGTCAGTAGACCAACGATCGATACCGCCGACAACGCTGTACGTCCCGTCGATGCCACGGTTCGTCAGAAAATCGCAAACTTGTTGGCTCCGAATCCCACCATGACACAAAAACGCGACCTTACCGCGAGCAGGAATCTCGTCGATCCGGCTCGGGATATCCGCCATTCGAATGTTCTTTGTGTGGCGGATTCGCGCGGCGACTCGTTCTTCCGGCTCGCGTACATCGATAATGGTCCAGTTCTCTCCTTCGCGGATACGTTTCGCTAGCTCATCCGGGTATATTTCGTGCCAGGCCATTAGGCGTTTCTCGCTCTTGTTGTTGTACTTCGATACCTGCGACGCGAAAAAGTTTGCGTCGTCGGCTAAAACTCGAACCGGCGCGCAGCGGCGAACCCTTCCAGCGGCTCGAGTTCAGTCTCAAACATCACTTCGGTTCTAATATCGCCGTCTGCCGTTGTTGTTACCCGCTGGGCTTGTTGAACGACCCCCTTTCCGACCACAGCAAACAAGCGGCCGCCGGGGTTTAGTGCGGCCAACAGATTACCGCTGAGTGTTGCGACCGACCCGGTCAAGGCGATAGCGTCGTATTTGCCAGCGGCTGTGTCCCGGTTAAAGGTCTCGGCTCGCCACTCAACGTTGGCAGCCAAGCCGAGCTTGTGCAGCCGCTCTTCCGCTTCTGCCGCGAGATCGCTGTGGCGTTCGAACGCGACGACGCGGGCGGCTAGCTTCGCTAAACAGGCAGCGAGGTAGCCCGAACCGGCTCCAATGCACAGCACGGCGTCATCGCGGTCTAACGCCAGGCATTGCAAAATACGGCCTTCCGTTTTCGGGGTCAGCATCGTCTCGCCGTGAGAGAGCGGCACGCCAAAATCCGCATACGCGAGGTCCGCGTAGCGAGCTGGCACGAATTCGTCTCGTGGCACGGCGCGCACCGCGGCCAGGACACGCTCATCGAGCACGTCCCAGGTACGCAATTGCTGGCTAATCATCTGTTCTTGCGCGCTGCTCGATTGCATGGGCTTTCTGCGGGTCTTCGGCAGTCTTCGCCGGCCGGGCGCCACAGATTACGGGCTTTGTTCGGGTCAAACAAGCGAATACCCGCGGCGGTTATTGTTAATTCTACGCCGCGCGAATCGGCCCCTGAGCTATGCTACTCGGCAGGGTCCAGCTGGCTGACAGTGATAAAAAACGGCCAGACGGCGCCGAATGCGACGTGCAGGGTTCTTCTGGCTAGGGACGCGGCCAGGCCCAGCCCGCCGGCGAAACGTTCCGACGCTGCGGCGCGGCTGGAATACTTGTCAAAATACGGTCGACTGCGTGGGTGCAGTCGGTAACGGTTACGAATGTCCCAGACGATCATTGTCGCTGTGGTCGCAGCGCTCGGCGGCCTTATCGTCGGATTCCTGCTCGGTCATCAACGGGTGCGACGCTCGCTGAGAGAGCGCCTGGACCAGCTCAATAACGATATCTTGGGCGTCGCCGAGCAAGCAACATTCGGCCAGCGACTCGATGCCGGCACCGTGCCGGAGGCGCCGGCACTCGTCAAAACCGTCAACCAGCTCCTCGACACGGTCACAGACCACAGCGCCGCGATCGGCGAGCGCGAACAACTGTTCCGTCGGTTCGCTATGGCGAACCCCGAAGTCGTGCTGATTCATGATCAACGCATCTATCTCGCCAATGAGGCCGCCGCGGGTCTTATCGGGCTTGGCCCCGAGAAATTGGTGGGTCGGCCGGTCACCGATCTTGTTAAACCGGCATACCGCGCGATTTTCCGCAAAACGACGCAGTCCGTGCTCGACGACGAGGCGGACGATTCACCGCGCGAGCTGCAGTTGATCGACGGTGCCGAGCAGGGCAAATGGGTCGAGGCGCGGTCACAGTTGATTCAGTGGGAGGGCAAAGCCGTCGTCCTCAGCGTCGCTCGCGACATCTCGTACCGACGTAATTTGGAGGCATCGCTCGGGCGAGGCCGCCAATTCGCCCAATTCACGCTCGAATCGATCGCCGAAGGCGTCGTCACGACCGACACCAGCGGTCGAATCGACTACATGAACCGGGCGGCCGAGTCGCTGACCGGTTACCCGCGTGGCGACGTTAGCGGACGGTTGTTCGGCGACGTTTTGCGTCTCGTCGACGAATCGGATCGCCGCTCGCTGGAAGACCCAGTCGAGCGTTGCCTCGCGACCCGCCAGCGGGTCAGCATGGGTCGGCGCGCGGTGTTGCTCGGTCGTTCCGCTGCCGATGAGCACTCGGTTGAGCTAACGGCTTCACCGATTCGCCACGACACTGGCAACATGGGCGGTGTCGTTATTTTGATTCACGATGTGAGCGAGTTGCGTGGCCTGACCCGGCAAATGTCCTACCAGGCGAGCCATGACGCCCTGACCGGGCTGATCAATCGTCGTGAGTTTGAGCGACGGCTCAAAGAAGCGCTGTCCACGGCCCGTTCCAAGCAACAAGGCCATGTCCTCGCCTACATCGATCTCGATCGTTTCAAGGCGGTTAACGACAGTTGCGGGCACCAAGCTGGCGATCGGCTGCTGCAAGAGATCGCCGGCATTCTCAAAGACAACGTCCGCGATTCAGACTTTTGCGCGCGAATCGGTGGCGATGAATTTGCGCTGTTGCTCGTCGGTTGTCCGCTCGACAAGGCCCGACAAATCGCGACGACTGTCGTCAGCGCCGTCGCCGACTACCGGTTCGTCTGGCAGAACCGCTTGTTCACGATCGGCGCGAGCGTCGGGCTGGTTGAGATCGGCGCGGATGGCGGCACGGCCGAGGAGATCATGGCGGCTGCCGATTCGGCCTGTTACATCGCTAAGCAACGCGGCCGCGGCCGGGTTGAGGTGTATACGGCCCGAGAAGAATCAATCGCCCGCGAACGCGGTGAGATCGTCTGGCTGAAGGCCATCCAAACAGCGCTGGCGAACGACGGCTTCGAGTTATACACCCAGAGTATTTTGTCACTGAGCGGCGCCGACCACGGTCCGGCGATCGAGGTACTGTTACGCCTACCGGATGCTGATGGCAGCGCGTCCGGACCGCGTGATTTCATGGTCTCAGCCGAACGCTATCAGTTGATGCCAGAAATCGATCGGTGGGTCGTTCGCAGTGCGTTGACCGCCGTGGCGACGCACCAAATAAAGATTCCCGAGAACCGTAGCCTCAGCATCAATTTGTCGGGGCAAACACTCGGCGACGCGTCGTTCCTTGAATTCGTTGTCGATTGCCTCGATATGAGTGGAGTGGCGCCGAACCGGATTTGCTTCGAGGTGACGGAGACGGCGCTGATCGCCAACTTAACGACAGCCCAACGGTTTATCGAGGTCTTGCACGGTATGGGCGCCGAGTTCGCGCTCGACGATTTCGGCTCTGGTCTCGGGGCGTTTTCGAAACTGAAACACCTCCCGGTCGACTACCTAAAAATCGACGGCAGCTTCACACGAGGACTCGCCGTCGACGCCGTCAATCAAGAGATGGTCACGGCGATGGTCAAACTTGCCGAAACGCTGCGGTTTCGCACAGTCGCAGAGGAGGTAGAGGACCAATCCGACTTCGATGCTGTGCGTGCCATGGGCGTTGACTTTGTGCAAGGCTACGTCATCGAAAAGCCGCTACCGCTGGCGCCGTAACGGCTAAGTACTGAGCTAAAAAAAAGCCCTGACGCGCGCGTCAGGGCTTTTTTGTATCGATAGCAACGACCGTTGCTTTAGCCGACCAGGATACCGCCGTACTGGACAAAGAACGGTACGAACACCAGCGACAGAATCGCCGACAGTTTGATCAAGATGTTCAGCGATGGGCCAGACGTGTCTTTCAGCGGGTCACCGACCGTATCGCCAACAACGGCGGCCTTGTGATTGTCAGTGCCTTTGCCACCGAGATTACCGGCTTCGATGTATTTCTTGGCGTTGTCCCACGCGCCGCCTGAGTTGGACGCCGAGATCGCCAGCACGCCACCGGCGACCAGCGAACCCGCCAACAGGCCAGCCGTTGCTTGGATACCGAATAAGAAGCCGGTGACCAGCGGTGCGCCCATGATCAAAATGCCGGGCGCTACCATTTCACGGACGGCTGCCTGCGTCGAGATCGCGACACACTGTTCGTAGTCCGGGTCGCCTTTGCCTTCCATGATGCCGGGGATTTCGCGGAATTGACGTCGCACTTCCTCGATCATCTTGAACGCGGCTGAGCCGACTGACTTCATAGTCATCGCAGTAAATAGCGCCGGCAGCACCGCACCGATAAACAGGCCGCTAAAGACCATCGGGTCCAGTAGGTTAATCGTGCCTAGCAAATCGTAGTCCGGCCCATTCTGCTCTTTCAGTAACAGGTCAGCGCGGGTTAGGAATGCAGCGAACAAGGCTAGCGAGGTTAGGATGGCAGCGCCGATCGCAAACCCTTTACCGATCGCCGCCGTCGTGTTGCCGGCCGAGTCGAGTACGTCGGTACGTTCCCGAACATGCTCCGGCATACCGGCCATTTCAGCGATACCGCCGGCGTTATCAGCAACCGGACCGTAGGCATCGATCGTCAACGCGATAACGAGCGTACCGAGCATGCCAAGCGATGCGATGGCAACGCCGTACATACCGGCCAGGATCCACGGGATGTAGATGGCCAGACCAATGGCGATGTACGGACCGACCGCACTCTTGTAGCCGAGCGCCAGGCCGAAAATGATATTCGTTGCTGTACCGGTTTGGCACGACTCGGCGACTTCGCGGACCGGGCCGTAGGCGTCGGAGGTGTAATACTCGGTGAGAAGCCCAACGATCAGACCCGCGATTAGGCCGGTCAGGAAGCACAGATAGACACCCAACGCCGTGTACTCAGCACCGGCAATCGCAAAGTTCTCCGGCAACAGCTGCATCGTGACGAAGTACATTGCGACCGCCATCAGTGCACTGGAGATAATCAGCATACGCTTTAGCGCCGGACCGACTTGTTCTTCGGTATTGACCCGAATGACTAGCAATGTCAGCAAGCTGATCGGAATACCGATAGCCGAGATAACGATCGGGTAGAGCAGGGCGTCGACGTTGCCGGCAAACGCGATGGCGCTAATGACCATCGCGGCGCAGGTGCTCTCGGCGCAAGAGCCGAACAAATCCGCGCCCATACCAGCCACGTCACCGACGTTGTCGCCCACGTTGTCGGCGATAACCGCGGGGTTGCGCGGATCGTCTTCCGGTATACCCGCCTCGACTTTGCCGACCAAGTCAGCGCCAACGTCAGCCGCCTTTGTGAAGATACCGCCGCCGACACGCGCGAACAGCGCGATCGACGAGCCGCCGAGACCGAAGCCGGCGATGACTTCCATCAGAATATGGGCGGGCAGATCGGCCGGCATGATGTATTTAAGGCCAAGATAGATCAGCAACATACCCAGCGATGCGAGGCTAACCAGCGCGAAGCCCATCACCGAGCCTGAGTGCAGTGCGAGGTTAAATGCGCTCGACAAGGACTGATTGGCCGCGACCGTCGTACGGGCGTTCCCCGCCGTCGCGATTTTCATGCCGATGTAACCACTGGCAATCGAGATAACCGCACCGAAAATAAACGCAATAGCGGTGTACAACCCTTCGTTAACATCGGGCGTGTGGTGATCGTCGATAAGCAAGGCGATGACAATGCCGAACAAGACCATAAAGATGGCCATGAACTTGTATTCCTGTTTCAGGAAGGCCATCGCTCCGGCGGCAATCGCCGCGTGGATTTTGCGTAGGCGGCCACGGGTGTCTTCGTCATCGACGCCCATATCGACCGCGACGCGGCTGACCGAGGCTGAGTAGTAAAAGGCCACCGCGAGTCCGAACACGGACAGGGCCAGAATGATCGCAATTGACATACTGCGGGTTACTCCGTTTTCAAAAGCATCAGTGTTGGGAGCGAACGCGGCGATGCGTCACCCGCTGTTGTCGCGAGTAACCGGCTGTTGCTAATAATGACCGCCAGGGCGGTTGTTCTTATTTTGGCCCGCTAGGCTAGCGCCCGGCGCCCCCACAAGGCGGCGCATACTACCACATGTGGCTGGCTTAAAGGGTCCAGTCGTGGCCGGTTCGAGGTGCTACCAGGACATTCTTGAGGCGTGGATAGACCGGCAAGCCATCACGGTACGGCGCTGCGGCTTCGCCGCGGATTAGCGGTTCGAGGTATCGCCGCCCGGCCGCTGTGATCCCATAGCCGTCGCGGCTTATGTAGCGCCGCGGAACGGGCTTCTCGCGGTTCGCGATTCGCGCTAGCGGTGCTTTGTCGATCGTCCAGCGATAGGGCTTGTCGGACAGACGCCGAATGATCGGCATGACCGCGTTTTCGCCCGCCAGCGCCATACTGACGGCCGCTTGACCGACGGCATATGCTTGTTTCAGGTCGACTGCCGATGCGACGTGGCGCGCGGCTCGCTGCAGGTAATCAGCAATCGCATAGTGGTATTTGAGCCCTAGCTCGCGCTTGACGATCCCCGCGACCACCGGGGCGGCCCCGCCTAACTGCACGTGCCCAAACGCGTCGCGGCTCCCGGCGTCGGCCAAAAAGCGCCCGTCTGCGTAGCGGGCCCCCTCCGAGACCACGACGACGCAATAACCGTTGCGTCGTACTGCCTCATCGACCTTGGCGACAAACGACTGTTCGTCGAACGGAATCTCGGGGAAGAGGATGATGTGGGGTGGCTCGTTGGGACCGTTGCCCGCTAAGCCGCCGGCGGCGGCAATCCATCCGGCGTGACGCCCCATGACCTCCAGAATAAAGACCTTGGTCGATGTTTCGGCCATTGACGCGACGTCGCAAGCCGCCTCGCGCGTTGAGACGGCCACGTATTTCGCTACGGACCCAAACCCCGGGCAACAGTCGGTCAGCGGTAAGTCGTTGTCGACCGTTTTCGGTACACCGATCGCAGTAATTGGGAAGCCGAGGCGCTTACCGATTTGCGACACCTTGTGCGCGGTGTCCATCGAGTCGTTGCCGCCGTTATAGAAGAAGTAACGAATGTCATGGGCTCGGAACACCTCGATTAAGCGTTCGTACTCCGCCTTATTCTCATCGAGACCCCGCAGCTTGTACCGTGCTGAGCCGAACGCGCCACCGGGCATATGCTGCAGCGCAGCAATCGTCCGCGCGCTCTCGCGGCTCGTATCGATCAGCTCCTCACGCAAGGCACCGATTATGCCGTTACGGCCGGCGAGCACTTTGCCAATGCGGCCCTTGTTGGCGCGTGCGGTTTCGATAACGCCGGCGGCCGACGCATTGATCACGGCGGTCACACCGCCAGATTGGGCATAGAACGCATTGGGTTGGGGCATGATTTTTCTCCCTGTCGCACTTTGGCCAGAGAATATCGCAACTGAACCGCCGAAAGCCGGTTGACGTGTTCGTAGTGGCCGCGTACTTTCCCCGGTCCTTACGCGCAAGCGCGGTAGAGATCAATTCATGCGACTCGTACTTCTCGGAGCGCCCGGCTCGGGCAAAGGCACGCAAGCGGCCCGATTAATGGCCGAACGGGATATCCCGCAAGTCTCAACGGGTGATTTACTGCGAGCGGCCGTCGCGTCCGGCTCGGAGCTCGGCCGCCAAGCGAAGGCGGTGATGGACGCTGGAGAACTGGTGTCGGATGACATCGTGCTCGGCATTATCCGCGAACGACTGACGACCGACGAGCGTTGCCAAAACGGTTTCATACTAGACGGGTTCCCGCGTACGACCGTTCAAGCGGAAGGCTTGTCGAGCCTGCTTGAAGAGCTCAACAAACCGTTAACAAAAGCGGTATTGATGCAGGTGCCGTTCGACGTGCTGTTGAAACGGTTGAGCGGTCGGCGGACGTGCTCGGCGACCGGGAAAATCTTGAACGTTTACTTCTCGCCGGCCGAGGACATCGAAGCAAGTCGGGCTGCCGGTGGCGAGCTCATGCAGCGTGATGATGACAACGAAGAGACGATTCGCAATCGTTTAGAGGTCTACCGCACGCAGACTGAGCCGCTCGTTGATTTCTATCGCGACCGTGGCTTGCTCGTGAGCATCGATGCCGACGGTTCGATGGACGACGTCTACGGGCGTCTGTTGAGCGCTATCGACTAGGCTTACCCGAGCACGGCGAGCAATGCGTCACCGACGACGCGACGACGCCATCCGGAAAAAACCCGCAAATCGCGCTCGCCTTTTGCGGATGAGCGCAGCTCCCTCATCGGCGCCAGTACCTCGGGCTCGACGCCAAGCTCCGCTGCCCGCGCAGCCACCGCTTTTCCTAAACGTTTAACGAGCTCACGCTCAGTGGGATCTGGCCGCGGGCTCGGCGGCGCAGGTTCGGGCAACGTGTCGCGATTTTCGTCGAGAAAGCGCTGTATTTTGCGCGCATAACGACGCTCGGTGGCGGCATTCTCAAAGCCCTGTGGTGCACGCCCGTCGAACCGATAGCGCTCGGCGATAGCGAGTAGTTCAGAGTCCCGTAGTACCCATTGGCGCGGTAGATTTTTTTCGACCGCCGTCTGCTCGCGCCAACGTGCGAGGGCCATCGCCGAGCGTCGCGCTGAGGGCGCCAGTCGGGACAGACCTTTAACGCGTCGCCAAGCCTCCGACGTGTCGGTGTTGTAGAGGGCTGGCTCAAGCAGACTTAGGGTGTCTTCACGGGCCCAGGTTTGGCGACCGAGGCTGGCGAGCTTCTCGTCGAGCAGGGCTCTTATGTCGCCAAGGTGAGCGACGTCGGCAGCCGCGTAGGCGAGTTCATCGGCGTCGAGTGGGCGGCGACTCCAATCGGTACGCGTTTTGGATTTATCGAGCTCGATGTCGAGCAACGTCTTGACGAGTGCGGCGTATCCGATTTGTGGCGCATAGCCGGCCAACCCAGCCATGACCTGCGTATCCAGGACCGTACTTGGTAATCGACCAGACGCCTGCCAGCTTACCTCGAGATCTTGGCGACCGGCGTGCAGCACCAGCGGCGTCGTCGCCAACATCGCCCACAGTGGTTCGAGGTCATCGATTGCCAGTGGGTCGATTAGCCATATGCCGTCGGCCGTGCCGATTTGTAGTAAGCATAATTTCGCGAAGAAGGTCCGCTCGCGCACAAATTCGGTGTCAATGCTGAGTTCAGTGCAAGCCGTAAGACGCGCGCAGACATCCGCCAACTCCGTGGCCGTATTAACGACGTGCAAACGCTTAACTTGCTTGAGGATCGCGTATCATGAACTCAGAGTAACACGTCGGACATCGCGGCCGACCGAGGGCCCATGAACGACTTTTTGACAGCCATTTTTCGGCTGGCCATTTTTCGCGGCACACCGGCCGCGATGCCCAGCGCACCACTGTGGCTGGCAATCGTCTGTGCCGTATCGTTTGTTGTCATGCTGATTGTGCTGAGCACGCCGCTAGGCGCTAACGACAGCTTGCCGGTATACCTCAGCTACAACGTCATTATCTATGGGACGGTTGCCTTGCTGTTGCTGGCCAACCGCCGCCAGCAACGGCTTGTCCAAACCATGATAGCGATGTTGGCTGTCGACAACGTACTGACGCTGGCGCAAGCGTTGGCGGTTGTTGTTGCCAGTCGGTATAGCCTCGTCGCTGCGATGCCGGTGTGGCCGGTCACCTTTTGGCTGTTATTCGCCCAAAGTCGAATACTGGGAAGTGCGCTTGATTGGCATCCGGCGATTGCGTTGATCTTCCTGTTCGTCATTGCGTTGCTCGGTGCCTCGTTGGTCAGTGCGATCGGCGGGCCCATCGATGGCGCAACAGAAGCGGTTGCGGCGACCAGTCTCCTTGGTTTCGGTTGAGTCGCCGCATGCACCTACACATTCTTGGTATTTGCGGCACCTTTATGGGGGGTGTTGCCGCATTGGCCAAAGCAGTCGGTCATACCGTGAGCGGTTCGGACGACAACGCGTGGCCACCAATGAGCACGCAGCTCGAACAGCTTGGCATTGTTGTTTCTGCCGGCGATGACATGACTCCGCTTGAGCGTCGGCCGGACATCGTCGTGGTCGGTAATGTGATGAGCCGTGGTCATCCGCTCGTCGAGCGGATGCTCGACTTGCGCTTACGCTACACATCCGGACCCGCCTGGATGGCCGACCATGTCCTGGCCGACCGGCGTGTCATCGCCTGCGCTGGGACCCATGGTAAGACCACGACATCGAGCCTTGTCGCATCCGTGTTGCGTACTCTGGGCCGTGACCCGGGTTTTCTCATCGGCGGTGTGGCGCCGGAGCTCGGTGTTTCGGCCGCTTACGGGACCGACGATGTCTTCGTTATCGAAGCGGATGAATACGACACCGCGTTTTTCGACAAACGGGCGAAGTTTGTCCACTACCATCCGGAGGTCGCGATTCTCGCGAACCTAGAGTACGACCACGCCGACATCTATCCGACTATCGATGCGATTGCGCGGCAAATGCATCATCTGGTTAGGACGGTTCCTGGTCGCGGTCGATTGGTCGTGCCGGCGGGATCGCACGCCATCGACGACATGCTGGCGTTTGGCGCATGGACTCCGACCACCCGATTCGGGACCGACCCTGCCAACGCCGACATCGCCGTGACAAGAGTGGCGTCTAACCGCATTGCTGTGTCAGTCGATGGCCATCGGGTTGTCGAGTCGACGTTTCGACTGTTGGGTGAGCACAATCTCGACAATGCGGCGGCGGCGATTGCCGCTCTGACTAGTATCGGCATTGAACCGGCCGACGCGGGGACGGCATTGGCCCAATTCGGTGGCGTTAAGCGCCGACTGGAGCCGCTCCTTAACAACGATTCCGTGACGCTTTATGACGACTTTGCGCATCACCCGACAGCGATTCGCAAAACGATCGCCGGGGTCCGCGCCGCCGAACCGACGCGCCGGCTGCTGGTGGCACTCGAGCCGCGGTCGAACACTATGCGCAGCGGCACGCACGGCACGGCTCTCGGCGAAGCCTTGGCGTCCGCTGACGGTGTTTATCTCGTCCGTCCAGCAATTGGTGACATTGATCTCGACGCCGCGGTTGCACCGATTGCTGACAAGTGCGTTATCCTCGACGGGTACGCGGCGCTTTGCCAACGATTGTGCGATGACACGGTTGTGGGCGACATCGTCGTATTGATGAGCAACGGCAGCTTCGGCGATGTTCGCCAACGCTTGCCGCTGGAATTGGCGGCGAAATTCGCCAGGTGAGTCACGCTTGACCGATCAAACGTTGCCACTCTTTCCGCTACGCACGGTCCTGTTCCCGGAAGGGCCGCTACCACTGCGTGTCTTTGAAGCGCGTTACCTCGATATGATCAGCCGCTGCATGCGCGAGTCATCGGGATTCGGTGTTGTAATGATCGAGCAGGGTCAGGAAACCGGGCCGGCCAGTTTTGCATCGATCGGGACGATTGCCGAAATCACTGACTGGTACCAAGGCAGCGACGGCATCCTCGGCGTGACTGCCGTCGGCAAGCAGCGTTTTCGTGTCGTCGATCGCGACATCCAGGACGACGGCCTGCACACCGCCGCTGTCGAGTGGCTCGACGAGCCGCCGAGTTTGGAATTACCCAGCGAGTATTCGCATCTGGCCGCAATACTGCAAAGTGTTTTGGACGATTTCGGCCGGCTCTACGCCGGCAGCGACAAACGCTATGACGACGCGGCGTGGGTGTCGTACCGGCTCGCCGAAATTCTGCCGATTTCCGCCGAAGACAAGCAGCGTTGCCTGGTGGCGTCGTCCACACAGGACAGGCTCAGCATCGTCGGCGAGCTCGTCCAGGCTATTCGACCGGGCAATTCCGACTAGCGGCGTTAGCCGCGTGCGAGTTCTGCGAAGGCATCGCTCGCTGCTGCCAGTGTCGCGGCGATATCGGCGCCCGTGTGACAGGTCGAGACGAACCCCGCCTCAAAAGCCGATGGCGCGAGATAGACCCCGCGGTCTATCATCATATGGAAGAAGCGCTTGAAGGCGTCCGTGTCCGCATTGGCGACGTCATCGAAACAGGTCGGCGGTGTGTCGCGGCCAAAAACGAACCCGAACATCCCGCCGAGCGACGTCGTCGCGAGTTGTAGACTCACCTTGGCGGCGGCATCACGCAGACCGTCGGCTAACGAGCGCGTCGTAGCATTGAGTTCCTCGTAAAGATTAGCCTCGGCAAGACCGTCGAGGGTCGCCAATCCGGCGGCCATGGCGAGTGGATTTCCCGATAGCGTACCCGCCTGGTAGACCGGCCCCACCGGAGCGATGTGTTCCATGATGTCGCGTCGGCCACCGAATGCGGCGGCCGGCATGCCGCCGCCAATGATCTTACCGAGCGTCGTCATGTCCGGTGCGATGTCGAAGTGCGCTTGCGCACCGCCGGCCGCTACCCGAAAGCCGGTCATTACCTCATCGAAAATCAGGACGGTACCGTGCGCGCTGCAGCGCTCGCGTAGAGTCGCCAGAAATTCGTGCTCTGGCACCACCATGTTCATGTTGCCGGCGATCGGCTCAACGATCACACACGCCAGCGTTTCTCCGTGTGAGTCGAACAGCGTGTTCACGGCCGCTGTGTCGTTAAACTCAAGTGTGATGGTGTGCTCCGCTAGCCCCGCAGGGACGCCCGGGGAGCTCGGTACACCGAGTGTCAGTGCACCAGAGCCCGCTTTGATGAGCAGTGAATCGGAGTGACCGTGGTAGCAGCCGTTAAACTTGACGATGTTGTCGCGGCCGGTAAAACCGCGCGCTAACCGAATGGCGCTCATCGTCGCTTCGGTACCCGACGATACCATTCGTACCAATTCGATCGACGGAACAACCTCGGTTATCCGCTTCGCCAGAGCGGTTTCGAGAGCGCACGGAGCGCCAAATGACAGCCCGTCTTGTGCGGTTGTGGTCACCGCTTCGATGACCGCCGGGTTGGCGTGGCCGAGAATCATAGGACCCCACGAGCCGACGTAATCGATCAGCTCTCGGCCATCTTCGGTAACAACCCGTGCACCGGCGGCGCGCTTGAAAAACAGCGGTTCGCCGCCAACGCCGTTAAAGGCGCGTACCGGCGAGTTCACGCCTCCGGGGATGTAGCGTTGAGCTTCGTCAAACAAGGTCATTACAGGTCCGATTCACTAGCGATGATCCTGCAATTATCCCACAGCTCGGGCCGTGTTCGCGCCGTTCGCGGCCGGGCGTTATGATCGGATCGAAACAACTGCGATAACCGTCCTAGCGAGCGCTAATGAAAACGTACATGTGCCTGATTTGCGGCTATGTCTATGATGAGGAAGCGGGCGACCCTGAATCTGGGATCGCACCGGGCACGCGCTGGGACGATGTGCCATTGTCGTGGCGCTGTCCAGATTGCGGCGCCGGGAAGGAAGACTTCGAAATGGTTGAAGTATGAATTAGCGCACGAGCGCCTCAACTTTGCTGACACGATAGCCTTCCGATTTCAACAGCTCGATAAGGCTATCTGGCCCGACTAGATGCAGCGCACCGACCACGACGAGTCGGCGTTGCTGATCGCGCGGCAGTGCGATCAGCAGGTTGGCCCAAGTTCGGTTGCGGCGTACCAGCAACGCTTCGCGCAGCTCGGGAATCTCGTTGAGCTGTACGAGTAGCTCGTTGCGTAGGAACTCCGTGTCAGCCAGTCTCCAGGCGGCCGATAAGCGTTCCAAGTCACCGCCAAGATCGCCGGCCTCGGCGAGCGTTTGGTGCAACAACCGTCGCTGCGCGTCGAGACTCAGGTTGTCGAATAACGAGATTTGTTGCTCGAGCGTTTCTAGCCCGCGAATAGGTTTGCCATCGCGGGTGGCCCATTGACCGAGCACCGCCTCAACGCCGTAGTCGCTTTTAAACCCGTGCGTCGTCAATAATTGCTGGGTTACCTGCATCGCCGCATACCAAGGTTCGCTGCGTTGGTATGGCTCAAGCGGTATGTCAGCGGCGCTAGCGGCGGCCACGACGGTTGGCCAAAGGTCGTCCCCAACAAGCTGAGCAAGACCGCGACCGTCGGCGGATATTGCTCTTTCGCGGAATAGCCGTGACAGCTCGGCAGATGTCACCGCATTCAGGTCAAGCTCGAAGACCAGCGCATCGCTTTGCTGATAAGCAGCTTGCAGTAACGGGTCGCGGCTGGCCGTGCCGTCGCCGAGTACGTGAACCGAACCAAGTAGCAGGAAGGTGTGATCGCCGTGTTTTACCTGCCACAACGGCGCCGCGTTGGTCGGCGTCGCGATAGCCAAAGCTAGCCACAAGCAGCCGAGCACGAACCGGCTGCTTGTGGGTTTACAAGCCGGCATCGCTTAGTAGCGGTAGTGCTCGGCTTTGTACGGACCTTCTTTGCCGACGCCGATGTAGTCGGCTTGCTCGTCGCTGAGCTCTGTCAACCGCGCGCCGATCTTCTCCAGATGCAGACGGGCCACTTTCTCGTCAAGGTGTTTCGGTAGGACAAACACCTCTTTGCCGTACTTGTCTGCGTTTTGCCATAGCTCAATTTGTGCGAGCACCTGGTTGGTGAACGAGTTCGACATGACAAAGCTGGGGTGGCCGGTTGCGCAACCCAAGTTTACCAGGCGACCTTCGGCGAGCAGAATCAGGCGCCGGCCATCCGGTAAGATGACGTGGTCGACTTGCGGCTTGATGTTTTCCCATTCGTAGTTCCGAAGATGCGCGACGTCGATTTCGTTATCGAAATGACCGATGTTGCAAACGATCGCGTTGTGCTTCATCCGGTCGAGGCTTGCACCGTCAATGACATTGTAGTTACCGGTTGCGGTGACGAAAATATCGGCGGTTTCCAGCATGTCGTCTAGCCGAACGACGGGGTAGCCCTCCATCGCCGCCTGCAGGGCGCAGATCGGGTCGACTTCGGTGACATGCACAATCGCGCCGAGACCGCGCAGGCTCGCTGCGGAACCCTTACCGACGTCGCCAAAGCCGCAAACCACGGCGACTTTGCCGGCGACCATGACATCGGTCGCCCGTTTGATGGCATCGACGAGCGATTCACGACAGCCGTACAGGTTATCGAATTTTGATTTCGTCACCGAATCGTTAACGTTGATAGCCGGGCAGGCCAATGAGCTTTCGCGCGCCATGTCGTAAAGCCGCTTCACGCCGGTCGTTGTCTCTTCCGAAATGCCGCGTACTGCTTTCATTAACTCTGGATATTTCTCGTGCATGATCTGGGTGAGGTCACCGCCATCGTCAAGAATCATGTTCGGCGTCCAACCGGCAGGTCCTTGAATGGTTTGCTCAACGCACCACCAGTACTCCTCTTCCGTCTCACCTTTCCAGGCAAACACCGGGATACCGGCAGCGGCGATCGCGGCGGCCGCGTGGTCTTGTGTCGAGAAAATATTGCACGATGACCAGCGGACTTCGGCTCCGAGCGCGACCAAGGTCTCTATCAGCACCGCTGTTTGGATGGTCATGTGCAGACAGCCGGCGATCCGCGCGCCTTTGAGCGGCTGTTCGCCAGCGAACTCATCACGTACGGCGATCAAGCCGGGCATTTCGGTTTCGGCGATGGCGATCTCTTTACGACCGAATCCCGCTAGGTCGAGGTCGGCAACTTTGTAATCGTGTTCAGGCAACGTAGCAGCTGGCGTGCTCATTAAATTAGTCTCCGTAAGTAATCAGAAGGTCAAACGGCGCTCGCCAGGGCGTCAGCGCGATCGGTCTGTTCCCAAGAAAAATCGTTGCGTCCAAAGTGGCCGTAAGCGGCGGTGGGGCGATAGATTGGACGCAATAGGTCGAGCATAGAAAGTATTCCATAGGGCCGCAGGTCGAAGTGTTCACGTACAACTTCCGTCAACCGATTCTCGTCCGTTTTGCCCGTTCCGAAGGTATTCACGCTGATCGATGTCGGTTCCGCGACGCCGATCGCGTACGACACTTGGATTTCGCAGCGTTCGGCAAGCCCTGCAGCGACGATGTTTTTCGCCACGTAACGCGCCGCATAGGCCGCAGAGCGGTCTACTTTGGAAGGATCTTTGCCAGAGAACGCGCCGCCGCCGTGGCGGGCTGCACCGCCGTACGTGTCGACAATAATTTTACGACCAGTGAGGCCACAGTCGCCCATCGGTCCGCCGATCTCGAAGCGACCGGTCGGATTAATGTGGTACTTGGTGCTGCCATCGAGCCAGTCGGCCGGCAGAACCGGTTTGATGATCTCCTCGCGAACCGCTTCAACTAAGTCGGCGGTACTCACGTCGGGAGCGTGCTGCGTCGATAGTACGACGGCGTCGATGCCTACCGGAGTGGCACCGTCGTAGCGTAGCGTGACCTGGCTTTTCGCATCGGGGCGCAGCCATGGCAGCGTACCGTCTTTTCGCAGTTTGGCCTGTCGCTCGACCAAACGATGCGAGTAAGTGATGGCGGCCGGCATCAACACATCGGTCTCGTTGGTGGCGTAGCCGAACATCAGTCCTTGGTCGCCAGCCCCTTGCTCTTCGGGTCGGCTGCGATCTACGCCGGCAGCGATATCACCGGATTGTTTGCCGATGGCGTTCAGTACGGCACACGACTCGCCGTCGAAACCCATCTCCGAACTGTTGTAGCCAATGTCCAAGACAACCTCGCGAACGATTTGCTCGATATCGACCCACGCCGATGTTGTGATCTCGCCGGCGACAACGACCATTCCCGTTTTTACGAGCGTCTCGCACGCGACACGTGCATCGCGATCTTCGGCGAGGATTGCATCGAGGATGGCGTCAGAGATTTGATCAGAGACTTTGTCCGGGTGGCCTTCGGAGACCGACTCCGACGTAAACAAGCTGTAGCTCGACATAGAAATGGTTGCTCTTCGGTGGGGAGGGACGCAGTAAGAACCTATGTGCGTCGGCAAAGCCGGCTAGTATAGCGTGATTTTACGCAATGCTGGTGACTTCGCGTGCTTGCCGCCGCCCAGGCAAAAAGCGAGAATGCCGATCCCTCAAGCCGCGTTCACCGGATTCTGATGCCCGCCAATAAGAAGTCGTCCGAAGCGACCGTGTTACCCCGAAAAGAACTCGCTAACGCCGTACGCGCTCTGGCGATGGATGCGGTCCAGGCCGCGAATTCCGGCCACCCCGGTATGCCGCTGGGTATGGCCGACATTGCCGAGGTGTTGTGGAACGACTTTCTACGCCACAACCCGGCGAACCCGACGTGGTTCGATCGCGACCGCTTTGTGCTGTCAAACGGGCACGGGTCAATGTTGCTCTACGCGGTCCTGCACCTGTCGGGCTATCCGCTCACACTCGATGAGATTCGCGATTTTCGCCAATTAGGGTCGCGTACGGCCGGTCACCCAGAATACGAACCGGACATCAGCATCGAAACCACCACCGGACCACTCGGCCAGGGCTTGGCAAACGCCGTGGGTATGGCGCTCGCTGAGAAGCTATTGGCGGCCGAATTCAATACGCCCGACCACACGATCGTCGATCACCGCACCTACGTATTTCTGGGCGACGGCTGTTTGATGGAGGGTATTTCGCATGAGGCCTGCTCGCTAGCCGGGACGCTCAGGCTCGGCAAGTTGATAGCCTTGTATGACGACAATGGTATTTCCATTGACGGTGATGTCGATGGCTGGTTCACCGATGACACCGCTGCGCGTTTCGAGAGTTACGGCTGGCACGTTGTGGCTGACGTCGATGGCCACGATCCTGAGGCGATTAGCGATGCGATCGAGACGGCCCATGGCGTCGACGACCGGCCGACTTTGATCGCGCTAAAGACTGTCATCGGCTATGGCTCGCCCGGCAAAGCGGGCACAGCGGGTGTGCACGGCGCTCCGCTCGGTGATGAAGAGATTTCCAAGACCCGTGAGCAACTCGGTTGGTCGCACGCCCCGTTTGATATCCCCGATGATGTTTACAGCGGCTGGGATGCCAAGGCCCGAGGCGAGCGCCTAGATAGCGCTTGGCAACAACGCTTTGCGGCGTATCGGGCCGCCTTCCCCGAGCGAGCGGCCGAGTTCGAGCGGCGTATGCGTGGTGACTTGCCCGATGCGTTTGCAGCTCTCGCTGGCGAAGCCCTCGCAGAGGCCGTCGAGGCGGCTGAGTCGCCAGCGACCCGCAAGGCATCGTTACTCGCATTGAACGCTTTGGCGCCCGCATTACCGGAACTACTGGGTGGTTCGGCTGACCTGACCGGTTCGAACTGCACTCGCCATGCCGGTGCCAAGACGATTAGCGCCGATAACGCGAAGGGTAACTACGTCTATTTTGGCGTACGCGAATTCGCGATGGCGGCGATCGGTAATGGCTTGGCGCTGCACGGTGGCTTTATCCCATACAGCGGCACGTTCCTAACGTTTTCCGATTACTCGCGCAACGCGCTTCGTATGGCGGCGTTGATGGGTATTCGCAATGTTTTCGTGTTTACGCATGACTCGATTGGGCTCGGCGAAGACGGCCCGACGCACCAACCGGTCGAGCACGTCGCAAGTCTCCGCCTGATGCCGAACATGCAAGTCTGGCGCCCGTGCGATACGGTCGAGACGCTGGTCGCGTGGCGCGCCGCCATCGAGCGCGACGCCGGACCGTCATCGTTGGTGTTGACGCGCCAGGGCTTGGCGTTCCAATCGCGCGACGCGGCGGCACTGGATGCCATCGAACATGGCGGTTACGTGTTGGTCGACTCTGCTCGCGACCCTGACATTATCCTTATCGCCACCGGATCCGAGGTGGCACCGGCTGTTGCTGCGGCACAGACTCTCGCCAGCGATGGGGTCGCCGCTCGTGTCGTTTCCATGCCGTGCGCAGAGCGCTTTGCGGCGGCGGATTCGGCGTACCGCGACGCGGTTTTGCCGCCAAGTTGCCGGCAGCGATTGGCGGTAGAAGCCGGCGCGACGGGACTTTGGTACCAATGGGTTGGCAGTGAGGGCCGGGTCATCGGACTTGATCACTTTGGCGAGTCAGCGCCGGCCAAAGCGCTGTTCGAAAAATACGGTTTCGGGGCCGACAACATCGCGGCAGTGGCGCGCGAGATGCTAGGTCGCTAACGGCGACTGTCCGTTCAGTTTATTGCCGGCTGGTGCGTCTTATCGGCGTCGTCGGGTCGGCCACCAGAAAGGCAGGAGAGTGCAATGACTTTGAAAATCGGTATCAACGGCTATGGGCGAATCGGACGTAACGTGCTTCGCGCAATTTATGAAAGCAACCGCCGCGACGACATTCAGGTCGTCGGCGTTAACGATCTCGGAGACGCCGAGAGCAACGCTTACCTCACGCGTTACGATACCGCTCACGGAAAGTTCCCCGGGGACGTAACCGTCGACGGCGACCACATGGTGGTGAACGGTGACCGCATACGCGTGACCGCCGAGCGCGATCCCGCCAAGCTGCCGTGGGGTGAGTTAGGCGCCGATATTGTTGTAGAAAGCACCGGTGTGTTCCGGACCAAAGAGGCGGCCTCCGCACATATCGCGGCCGGTGCTCGCAAAGTTGTCATCTCCGCGCCGGCCGGTAACGCTGTCGACGCGACGATTGTGTACGGCGTTAACCACGACACACTCGGTCCCGACGACGTTGTTGTTTCAAACGCCTCCTGCACGACCAATTGCCTAGCCCCGTTGGTTAAGCCACTGCATGACGCGATCGGCGTCGAGCACGGTTTAATGACTACCGTCCACGCTTACACGAACGACCAAGTCCTTACCGATGTCTACCACAAGGATTTGCGGCGGGCACGATCGGCAACCATGTCGATGATTCCGACCAAGACTGGCGCGGCAGCGGCTGTCGGTCTCGTACTGCCGGAGTTGGCCGGTAAGTTAGACGGCTACGCTGTTCGCGTGCCGACGATCAATGTATCGATGGTCGATCTGGTGTTCAAAGCGTCGCGCGATACAACGGTCGACGAGATCAACGGTATCCTGCGAGCGGCGGCCGACGGCCCGTTACACGGCGTTCTCGCTTACAGCGATGGACCGCTGGTCTCGATCGACTTCAACCATGATCCGGCGTCATCGACATACGACGCGACGCTGACGAAAGTGATGCAAGGGTCGATGGTCAAAGTCTGCGCGTGGTACGACAACGAGTGGGGCTTTTCGAACCGGATGTTGGATACGTCATTGGCGCTCGCCAAGGCGTAAGCGCAAGCACTCGTTGGCATGAACGTACTGGATATGCGCGAGTTGGATCTCGCGGGCAAACGCGTCTTGCTCCGCGAGGATTTAAACGTCCCAATTGAGGACGGTCGGATCCGCTCGGATACGCGCATCGTCGCGGCGCTTGAAGGTATTCGTATCGCCCGTGTTGCCGGCGCCGCCGTTCTGGTTTGCTCGCACTTAGGGCGGCCTAAAGAAGGCGAGCGGGACAAGGCGTTATCGTTAGCTCCGGTCGCGACGCGACTCGGCGAGTTGCTGGGTCAACCGGTACGTTTGATCGACGACTGGCGCGCCGGCGCGGTCGATGTGGCGCCTGGCGATGTCGCCCTCCTTGAGAACGTTCGGTTCGAAGTCGGTGAGAAAGCCTGTGACGAGGCGCTGTCGCGGCAGTTGGCATCGCTTTGCGACATCTTCGTGATGGACGCGTTCGGGACCGCGCATCGAGCCCAAGCCAGCACCGTTGGTGTGGCGAAGTTCGCGCCGCAGGCGGCGGCCGGTCCGTTACTGATGGCGGAGCTGACGGCACTGCAACGAGCGCTTTCTGAGCCGCAGCGGCCACTGGTTGCGATCGTTGGTGGGTCGAAAGTGTCGACGAAACTCACCGTACTGGAAGCGTTAATCGACAAAGTGGATACGCTGATTGTCGGTGGCGGAATCGCCAACACGTTTCTCGCTGCTGCTGGAAAACCGGTTGGGCAGTCGTTGCACGAAGCCGATATGTGTGATCTCGCCAACAAACTTGCGGCCAACGGCGATATTCCGCTGCCGGTCGATGTGGTGGTTGCGCAGGAATTCAGCCCCGCCGCCGAGGCCGAGGTACGCGGCGTCGATGCGGTCACCGCTAAGGACATGATTCTCGATATTGGGCCAGAAACCGCTACGGCACTGGCCGCAAAACTGGACGACGCTGGGACGATTATTTGGAACGGGCCGGTTGGTGTGTTCGAGTTCGCCTCGTTCAGCGCTGGCACGCGCACCATCGCCCAGGCGGTTGCCGACTCAGCCGCCTTTTCGATCGCCGGCGGTGGCGATACGTTGGCTGCCATCGAGAAATTCGGCATCGCAGAATCGGTCTCTTACATCTCGACCGGTGGCGGTGCATTTCTCGAGTTCGTCGAAGGTAAAAAACTGCCCGCTGTTGCCGCGTTGGAGGCGCGCGCCGACGACTGAGCCTGGCTCCACAATGATGGTCGCGTTTCTTACCTAAAGCGACTACGCTACGCACCCATTGGCGGTGCTTGTTGCCAGCGCCCCGATATCCCGAAACGCGACTGACCACGGGGGCTTGCAATGCCGCGTCGAACAAAAATCTTGGCCACGCTCGGTCCGGCGTGCGACGACCCAAATGTGCTCAGCGCGATGATCGCCGAGGGGCTCGATGTCGTTCGGCTTAACTTCTCGCACGGCAAGACCGAAGAGATGCGCCGACGGGTTGCAACCGTCCGCGATATCGCTGCCCAGCAAGGGCGCTACGTCGGTGTGCTCGCTGACTTACAAGGACCGAAAATTCGGATTGGTTCATTTCGCGACGGCGAAGTGACCTTGCGCGAGAACCAAGCGTTCGCGATTGATACAGCACTGGATGAATCTGCCGGTGATGAATCTGTTGTTGGTACCGCTTACGATGACCTTCATCAAGACGTTTCTGTCGATGATGTCCTGCTGCTAAACGATGGCCAACTGCGGGTCCGCGTCACCGGCATTAATGGGACCCGGATCGACACGGAGGTTGAAATCGGTGGCCGGTTGTCCGACAAGAAAGGCATCAATCTCGCCGGTGGTGGGTTATCTGCACCGGCGCTGACCGACAAGGATCGAGCCGATATTCGTTTGGCTGCCGAACTGGATGCCGACTACCTCGCGGTGTCCTTTGTGCGCAGCGCGGCCGATATTGACGAGGCGCGATCGCTGCTCCGTGAGGCGGGTGGCGATGGTCGTATCGTCGCGAAGATCGAACGCACCGAAGCCGTGCAAAATATCGACGAGATCATCCGGGTGACCGACGTCATCATGGTGGCGCGTGGCGATCTCGGTGTCGAAGTGGGTTACGCCGAGTTGACCGGTTTGCAAAAGCGCTTGATCAGCCGCACGCGGCGAGCCAATAAGATCACGATTACCGCCACGCAAATGATGGAATCAATGATCCACAGCGCGATTCCAACGCGGGCGGAAGTCTCCGATGTAGCTAATGCGGTTATCGACGGTACCGATGCCGTCATGTTGTCGGCCGAAACCGCGATTGGTTCTCACCCGGTTGAAGTGATCAAGGCGATGTCGTCGGTGTGCGAGGGCGCTGAGAAGTTTCACAAGCACCACCGGCGTACGAATCACCGTGTCGACGATACGTTCACGTACGTCGATGAGGCGATTGCGATGGCGGTTATGTACACCGCCAATCACATGGACGTAAAGGCCATTATCGCGCTCACCGAATCGGGATCGACGGCGTTGTGGATGTCGCGGATACGCTCCGACATCCCGATTTTCGCATTCACGCGCCACGAGGCGACGCGGCGTCGGGTAACGCTGTACCGGGGTGTTTATCCGGTCTCGTTCGACATAACACACACGGAGTCCTGGCGCGTCTATGCTGATGTTTTTGCAAGGCTTCTCGATCTTGGCTATGTCGAGGAGGGCGAGCTTGTCATCTTTACAAAGGGCGATCTGACCGGCGTCTCCGGCGGCACCAACGCGATGAAAGTTTTGCGTGTCGCGCGTTGATTCGCCCCACGGTGTCGATCCCGTATCGTTCAGCTACCATAGATCTATCGTCGAGAGCGGTTTACGGCACGGATGACTCAGAAAAAATTTGGCGGCACTGACCGCTACGTTGCAACGGATGACTTAACGATGGCCGTCAACGCTGCGATCACGCTGCAGCGGCCGATTCTCGTCAAGGGTGAGCCCGGTACTGGTAAGACAATGCTGGCACGTGAAGTCGCCGCTGCACTCGGAATGCCGCTCTACGAATGGCATATCAAGTCGACGACAAAAGCGGCGCAAGGACTCTACGAGTATGACGCTGTCGCGCGCTTGCGCGATTCACAGCTTGGCGATGAGCGCGTCCGCGATATCGCGAACTACATCAACCGAGGTAAGTTGTGGGAGGCCTTCGACTGCGAGGAGCAACCGGTTTTGTTGATCGACGAGATCGACAAAGCGGACATTGAGTTTCCCAACGATTTATTGCATGAGCTCGATCAGATGGAGTTCTTTGTCTACGAAACAGGCCAAACCGTTAGCGCACGACATCGGCCGGTCATCATCATCACGAGCAATAACGAGAAGGAGCTGCCCGATGCATTCTTGCGCCGATGCTTCTTCCATTTCATCCGTTTTCCCGACCAGGAAACGATGACCGAGATTGTTAAGGTTCACTATCCAGACCTTAAGAAAAACTTACTTAGTGAAGCGTTGCAGAGTTTTTACAAAATCCGTGACGTCAAAGGTCTAAAGAAAAAGCCGTCGACATCCGAGCTGCTCGACTGGATCAAGCTGCTGCTGGCAGAAGACATTCCAGCCGAAGCGCTACGCGCTGAAGACCGCAAGGCGATCCCGCCACTCTACGGTGCACTGCTTAAGAACGAACAAGATGTGCATCTATTTGAGCAACTTGTGTTCATGAGTCGAGGCAACCGCCAGTAAGCCATGCTCGTTCCGTTCTTCAGTCTGCTCCGCGATGCTGGCCTGAAGACATCGATTACCGAGCTGTTGACGCTGCTCGAGGCGCTTTCGCACGGTCTTGCAGAAACAAGTACCGAGCAGTTTTACTACCTCGCACGCACAACCTTGATTAAAGACGAATCGCAATTCGATCGGTTTGATCAGGTGTATACCGCCTACTTCAATGGTTTGGAATCGCTATTCCCGCCGGACCCATCCGGCGTTCCGGACGAGTGGCTAGAACAACTGCGGGCGCTAGAGCTCAGCGACGAAGAGAAAGCGCAAATCGAGCAGTTCGGAACCTTTGACGAGTTGATGGAAGCGCTGCGGGAGCGTCTTGAAGAGCAGCGCGAGCGCCATGAGGGTGGCAACAAGTGGATCGGCACCGGCGGAACATCTCCGTTTGGGCACGGCGGTTATAACCCTGCAGGCGTTCGCATCGGTGGCCGCGGCGGCGGTCGTCGAGCCGTTAAAGTGTGGGAGAAACGTCAGTTCCGCAATCTCGATGACAGTGTCCAGCTCGGTACCCGGAATATAAAGCTTGCCCTGCGAAAGCTGCGTCGGTTCGCCCGTGAAGGCGCCGCGGATCAACTCGATTTACCAGGGACGATTGCCGGTACCGCACGCAATGGTGGCCTGCTCGATATCCGAATGCAGGCGGAGCGGCGTAACACGGTCAAAGTGCTGCTGTGCTTGGATATCGGCGGGTCAATGGACGACCATGTACGAGTCTGCGAGGAGTTATTTTCCGCGGCACGCAGCGAATTCAAAAACCTCGAGTACTTCTATTTCCATAACTTTTTGTATGAAAGTCTCTGGAAAGACAATCGACGCCGTCATAGCGAGCGAATCCCGACGGAGGAAATCATTCGCACTTACGGCCAAGACTACAAACTGGTCCTGGTTGGCGATGCGACGATGAGTCCGTACGAGATAGTTTACGCCGGTGGCAGTGTTGAGCATTGGAATGAAGAGCCTGGCAGTGTCTGGTTGGCGCGTTTGCTGCGCCACTTCGACAAGTCGGTGTGGATTAATCCGGAACCGGAGGCGCGTTGGGAGTACACACCGTCGGTGAAGCTCGTGCATGAGCTGATGTCGGAGCGTATGTATCCGTTAACATTATCCGGTCTCGACGACGCGATTAAGGCATTGCGCTAGTAGACGGATAGAGATGGCGACAGAGAGCGACAAGCTGGCGCTGGTATTGCCAGGCGGCGGTGCACGTTGTGCTTTTCAGGTCGGTGTGCTCAAAGCGATTGCGGAGCTACTCCCACGTACCGCACACAATCCCTTTAATATTCTTTCGGGAACATCGGCCGGGGCAATTAATGCGACCGTTGTCGCCAGCAAAGCACGCCGTCTCCGCTTCGCCGCCCAAGAACTCGAGCGCGTGTGGGGCGGGTTTCAGGCCGAGCATGTTTTTCGGAGCGATTCGTGGACGATGTTCAAAACGTCTACGCACTGGCTAGCGGCTCTCGTTCTGGGTGGTCTCGGCCCGCGTAACCCGCGTTCCTTACTCGACAACGCGCCGCTACGTGATTTACTCAAACGCAACGTGCCTTTCGACAGCATTCAGCGTGGTATCGACCGAGGTTATCTCGATGCGCTGGCCGTGACTGCTGCGGGCTACAGCTCGGCACGCTCGGTCAGCTTTTATCAAGCCTTACCGCGCAAGCTTCCTTGGCAGCGTACTCGGCGGATTGGCATACGCGTGCCAATCAACCTCGACCATTTGATGGCCAGTATTGCGGTCCCGATGGTCTTCCCGCCGCAATTGATCGATGGCGAGTACTACGGTGACGGTGCGATGCGCCAAGCGACGCCGTTGTCGCCGGCCGTCAATCTTGGTGCTGATCGGATCCTGGTCATCGGTGTTCGCAACGAACTGGCGAGCCCAGCAGCGGATCCCTCCGGGGCGAGCGAGTTTCCGAGTTTCGGTCAGATTGCCGGCTATATGCTCGATACGCTGTTTCTTGACGGTTTGTATTCGGATCTCGAACGCTTATCGAGAATCAATACGCTTCTCGACGCGGTCAAACCTCAGCACCGCAAGGGTGTCGCTAGCCGACTGAGGCCAATCGATTGCATGATTATCGTCCCGTCACGTGATCTTCGCAGCGTGGCTGCCGAGCATGCTGCATCCTTGCCGAAGTCGGTACGTTTGTTGTTGCGGGGGGTCGGTGGGCGTCACTACGAGCGGAACCGCTTGCTGAGTTTCTTGTTGTTCGAGAGCGGCTTTACGAAAGCACTGATTAAACTCGGCTACGACGATGCGATGCGTGTCCGAGAGCCACTAACGGAGTTTCTGACCGGGGCAAACGTACCGCGTTTGTTCGCGCCGCGCTGGTTGAGTCGTGACCTCACTTCGCTATAGCAGGAACAGGGCGCCCAAGCCCAAGAACACCCCGTAACCGACAACATCCGTTATCGTTGTGAGCACGACGCCGCCGCCTAGCGCCGGGTCCCAACCAAGACGACGCATCAATAATGGCAGCGAGTAGCCGGCAGCGGCGGCGACAATCATGTTGATCATTAGGGCGGCCCCAACGATTGCACCGATCGCTGGGGTCTTGAACCATGCGAGCGTGACCAACGCTACGATAGCTGCCCAGATAACGCCATTGATAAGACCGACTGAGACCTCTTTCTTCAGTACGCTGACCGCGTTCGACGTCTCGATCTGCCCTAGCGCTAATGCGCGGGTGATAATCGTTAGCGATTGCGTACCGGCGACGCCCCCCATCGACGGAACCACCGGCATCAGCACGGCCATCAGAACAACTTTGTCGATCGTCGTCTGGAACATATCGACGACGTAGGCGGCGAGAAATGCCGTCGCGAGATTGACGCCTAACCATACGGCTCGCCGCTTTGCGCTGATTAAAACGGGGGCGAATAAGTCGTTTTCCTCATCGAGGCCCGCCGCACTCATGATCGAGTGCTCCGCTTCATCACGTATTACGTCGACGACGTCGTCGATCGTAATGCGGCCGATCAAGCGACCTTGCTCATCGACAACCGCCGCCGAGAACAAATCCCGGTCCTCGAAGATGCGCGAAACTTCAACATCCGGCATATCGACATTAATCGATGGGGAGTCTCGATCCATCACATCGCTGACCGCGATATCCGGATCGCTCGTCAACAGGCTCGAAAACTTCAACACACCTAGGTAGCGCTCGTTGCGATCAACGACGAACACCTGATCGGTACCGTCCGGCAACTCGCCCTGCATGCGCAAATAGCGCAACACGACCTCCAGCGGCACATCGGGCCGTACCGAGATCGTATTGGGGTCCATTAAGCCGCCGGCGCTGTCCTCATCGTAGGCAAGGACTGTTCGAAGTCGTTCGCGATCCGCTTGGTCGAGAGACGTTAGAACCTGGCGAGTGACCGTTTCAGGGAGCTCGGTGAGTAGGTCGGCTAAGTCGTCGAGCTCCATTCCCTCGGCGGCGGCGACCAATTCGTCGTCACCCATCTGCTCGATTAACCCACCGCGAACATCGTCGGACAGTTCGACCAGGACTTCGCCGCTGTACTCGCGCTCCAGCAAATCCCAAACGATTTGGCGTTCCGCTTGAGGCAACGACTCGAGCAGGCGGGCAATTTCGGAAGGATGCAGGCTGTCGAGCGTCCGGCGGACGCGTCGCATTGCGCCGGTGTCTAACGCGCCGCGCAGCGTTTTCAGCGTACTCGTTTTTTCTTGCCGCAGTTCCACGATGCCATCCGCCGCTTGGCCCGGGCCGAGTGTAGCGGCTGTGGCCGACCGCGTCTTGCCGCTGTGGTGAATCTAAGCGCTTGGGTTCGGACGGGTTAGGGCAGTTCGTTGTGGCGAATGTGAACTTGTGGGTGTTCGCCCTTCAGCGCTGTAGCGAGTTTTTCGGCGACATAGACGGAGCGATGCTGGCCGCCGGTGCAGCCGATTGCGATAGTCAAATAGCTGCGATTGAAGCTCGCGTACCGAGGAATCCATGAGCGAACGAACTCGAAAATGTCGCTGTACATCGCCTGCACCAGGTCGGAGCTCTCAAGAAACTCTGCAACTCGCCCATCTTTGCCGGTAAGGTTTCTGAGGTTTGGCTCCCAGTACGGGTTCGGTAGGCAACGTAAGTCGAACACGAAATCCGAGTCGGCCGGAATACCGTGTTTGAAACCAAAGGACTCGATTAGCAACGATAGCGAGCGTGCCTGTCGATTCGCGACGCGGTTGGCGATTAAGTCACGCAATTCGTAGATACTGGTATGGCTAGTATCGACGACGAGATCCGCGAGGTTCAGAAGAGGACGCAACAGATCGCGCTCGCGACCAATCGCTTCGCGAAGACTGAGGCCCTCAGCGCTCATTGGGTGCCGCCGGCGCGTTTCTCGATAACGCCTCAGCAATACTTCTTCATCCGTCTGCAAGTACAAAATGTCGCAGTGCACACCCTCACTGCGCAGCTGTTTGACGAAGACCGGTAGTCCGTCGAGTTCTTCGGGCGCGTTTCGAGCATCCAAGCCGACAGCGATTTCTGTAACGGGCCGACCGATCGTACTTTGCGTAACAACAGGAATAACCGACGGCAACATCGCAGCAGGGATGTTGTCCATGCAGTAATAATCGAGATCCTCAAGCATATTGAGGGCAGCACTTTTTCCCGACCCAGAGTTGCCGGTCAAAATGATCAGTCTAATCATGCCGAGCCGCGCTAACGCCGCCGGACGGCTTGGTGCGCAAGTACTTCGGGCTCGTCGGTGCCCTCGTCCGGTCCGTTACCGTAGTGCGCAACGGCTGCGTCGTACAACTCGCTGCTGCTGCGTGCCTCACGCAGGGCCGCCAAGCGCGCCGGGTTGCTAAGGTCGGCGACGAGGTCACGAAAGCCGTTATTGTCGGCCGGGTAGTCCTCGGGCACAACAACGCCGACGATTAGGTCGACGTCTGTGTCGTCGATCTTGTCGAATTCGATGGCAGTGCTTAGCTGGATGAGGCTACCGGCCGGAGCCTCGATGCCAGTGACTCGCGCATGTGGTATCGCGATGCCGCTTGCTAAGGCTGTACAGCCGAGGCGTTCGCGGTCGATGAGCGATGAAAACGTATCGGTTTCGGCAAGCTGCGTGCGATCTCGACAAATGAGTTTCGCAACGACTTCAATCGCGTGTTTCTTCGAACGCGCCTCGACGTTACAGAGAACGCTGTTCGGTTTAAGAATATCGGTAAGTTTCATGCTGAGGCTTGCTGCAACCGGCCAACCGAATTTTCGACCGGTCGCAGCCGGTCATCGTTCAGTTCGGTGGTGTGCGCTTGTGTGCTTCGCGGGCGTGGTGGTCGCAGAGTTTTTCTTTGTATTTGATAACCTGACGGTCGAGTTTGTCGACCAAACTGTCTATCGCCGCGTACATGTTCGGTTCGATGGAATCGGCGAAAACCCTACCGCCGCTTAAGTTTACTGTCGCCTCAGCTTTGTGCTCAAGCTTTTCCACCGTGAGAATACAATGAACGTCGGTCACGTGATCGAAGTGCCTTTCTATGCGGCCTAGCTTCGATTGGACATAGTGCCGTAACGAATCTGTTACGTCGATGTGATGCCCGGTCAGGTTTATCTGCATGCTGTTCTCCTTGTCTGGCGCGGCGCTTTCGCCACTGCGCAACTAACGATGTTATGTCGGCCGGGTACTGCCCTCCTGTCAAAAAAGTGTCGGCGTATCAAACGCTAGCGAACTCGACGTTCGCTAGACGAGGGAATATTCATTGCCTCACGGTATTTAGCGACCGTCCGCCGTGCAACCTTAACGCCATCTTGCTCCAATAGCTTCGTTATTCGGCTGTCGGATAGCGGCTTGGCCGGGTTCTCGGCGCCGATCAGCTTACGGATCTTTGCTCGAACCGCCGTTGATGACTGCTCATCGCCGTCGACCGTGGAAACATGCGACGAGAAGAAGTATTTGAACTCCAGCACGCCGCGCGGTGTGTGCATGTATTTGTTGTTGGTTACACGCGATACCGTTGATTCGTGCATTTCAATGGCTTCGGCGATGTCGCGCAAAACCATTGGCCGCATGTGTTCTTCGCCATGCTCGAAAAACGCCATTTGCCGCTCGACGATCGACTTAGCCACCTTCAACACCGTGTCGTGACGAATCTCCAAGCTGCGAACGAGCCAGCGAGCCTCTTGTAATTGCGCGCGCAATGCGCCGTGCGTCGACTGACCGCGCATCAAATCGACGTAGCGCTGATTAACGGTCAGCTTCGGAATACCGCTAGACGTCACTTCGACTTGCCAGGTGCCATCAATTTTGCGCACGAACACGTCGGGTACGACGTATTCGGTGCGAGCCGACGACACGGCGAGGCCCGGCTTGGGGTGACAGCTGCGTACCAATGCGACGGCCAATTCAAGCTCTTCGTCCGAGACTTCGAGTTGGCGGCGTAACTCAGCAAAACTCTTTTCGGCGACGAGTTCGAGGTAATCGGCGGCCATACGTCGAGCCGTGCCAACCCCCGGTGTTGTCGGATCGAGTTGCAGCAGCTGCAAACCAATGCACTCATCAAGTGCTCTGGCGCCAACACCCGCTGGATCGAAACGCTGCACCTTCGAGAGGGTTCGCTCGATCTCGTCGACTGAGATGTCGGCTGTTGGATCGAGTTCGGCATGGATTTGTTCGAGGGTGGCGCCTAGATAACCCTCATCGTCAATCGCATCGATAATCGCGGCGCCAATAACCGCTTCGCGCGGCGAAAACGATTCTAGTTCCAGTTGCCATAGCAAATGGTCACGTAACGAATCGCCCGACTCATCGGCGAACTCTGCCATCGACGGGCCATCGCCGCCGTAATTGTCTTGCCCGGAGCCCGCAACGTCGCGCCAACTATCGTCGCCGGTGATCGCTTGGACTTCTGCTGTGCTCTCGCCGTTAACAGGAACCTGCTCGGTTGGCTCTTCCAACTCGAGCATGACGTTTTCTTCGAGTGCTTCTTGGATTTGCGCGCTGAGATCGAGCACCGGTAGTTGCAACAGACGAATCGCCTGCTGGAGCTGCGGAGTCATCGTCAGCTGCTGGCTGAGCTTCAGATGCAGAGCCGGTCTCATCGCATAAATCGCCGTTGCCGAAATTGCTGCGTGGCTGTAGCCACGTTAAAGGCGGAAACCTTCACCCAAATACACTTCACGAACGTGTTGATTTTCAAGTATCTCGTTGGGTGGGCCCGATGCGATCAGGCTTCCCTCGTTCAGTATATAGGCTCTGCCGCAAATACCCAGGGTCTCTCTCACACTATGGTCGGTTATCAAGACGCCGATGCCGCGATCGCACAAATGCCGGATAATCCGTTGGATATCGAGTACCGAGATCGGATCGACGCCCGCGAAAGGCTCGTCGAGCAAGACAAAGCGCGGATCGGCCGCCAGTGCTCGCGCGATTTCAACGCGGCGCCGTTCCCCACCGGAGAGGCTCATCCCGAGGCTGGTGCGCACGTGTCCCACGTGCAGCTCATCCAGTAATTCATCGAGTAAGCGTTCACGATCGCCGCGAGTCAGCTCGCGCCGCGTTTCTAAGACCGCCAGTATGTTCTGTTCGACGGTTAAGCGCCGAAAAATTGACGCCTCCTGCGGGAGATAGCCCAAACCGAGTCGGGCGCGTCGGTGCATCGGTAAGTGGGTCAAATCTTGGCCATCGAGCATGATACGACCGCGATCGAGTGGCACTAGGCCAACGATCATATAGAACGCCGTCGTCTTGCCAGCGCCGTTGGGTCCCAGTAAGCCGATAACCTCGCCGCTTTCGAGTTCGAGCGAAATGCCTTTGACAACGTCGCGAAACTTGTAACGTTTGGCGATGTCCTGAACGCTCAGAATACTCACGTTTGAGGGTCGACCGCATCGTTTCCGGCGTCATCGACCGTACCGTCATCGACCGCATCGTTTCCGGCGTCATCAACCGTACCGTCATTGACCGTGCCGTCGGCCGCGTCATCGACGCTGTCTGGAACGATCGTTATTCGCACGCGTTCGTCGGCTTGCGGGTCCCCCTTAAAATTGACACGTTTACCCGTGAGGTCATAAAGAAGATCGGCCCCGGTCACCTCGTTATCGCCCTCAGCGATTCGCGCTTTGCCGACAAATCGAATGACGTACTCAGCCAGGTTGTACTCGAACGTTGATGCTTCGGCTCGAAGCGGCGGTTGATCTGGACCACGCGAGTCGTCGAACGTCGCGGGCGAGCCCTTAATGGTGGCGTGTTGTAACGTGTGGTCGCTAAAGTAGAGTTCGGCTGATTCGCTGACAATGGTCGCCGTCTCAATGTCAATTCTTACGTTGCCGTGGAACTCCCACGTGGAATCCGAAAAATCGAGTTTGGTGTCGCGACCCAAGCGTGTGACTCCGCGTTCTGCTTCGATTCCGATTGCCCCTTGGGTAATACGCAAGCCGGTGAACTCAATACGGTCTTTACTGCGATCAAAGACGCTTGAGTCCGCGTCAAGCGAAATGGGCAAGCGCGCGGACGGTTGTTGTGCGACCGCTGTCAGTGGCGTTAGTAACGCGATCAGCAGCCAGCTACGGCAGGAATTTTCCGTTAACATTGGAGCGGAACTCGATCCGGTCTTCATTAAGAAATGCTAGCATGCCTGTTGCGCTAATCGACCGCTCGCCTACGCGCAAGTTAACGCGCGCCTCGGTCGACAATTCATAGCGCTGCGGGTCGACCGTCAGGGCTGAAGTCTTTAGTGTCGTCGGTACGCTACCGGACTCGTTGGTCGCCTCTACGTCGCCCGTGAGCTCCAGCCGCATGCCGTCGGGTGTGAGCTCGCCAGCGGTCGCTGTTAATCGCCAAGGAACGTCAGCGCCGTCGCGGTATTGCAAATTGACGCCGAGCAGGCGCACGACGCCGGTGTCCATGTCTTCGGCAATTTCATTCGCCTGCAGCCGATACAGAAAATTGCCGTCTGTACCGAAACCGCGAATCTCTGCGTCGAGCATGTAATAGCCCGTGCTGGCCAGATGGCGGTCGACACGAATGTCGTTGTCGTCGTCGGTATCCGTGGCGATAAGGTAACTGCCAATCGCCGCCGCGAGTAGCACGGCATACAGAAGGAAATTGCGCAGCGTCACAGTGCCTCGGTCTCGGCACCCATGAGCCAGTCGCACACCTCGCGGACAGCACCATGGCCACCGCGTTTATCAGTCACTTTATCGGCCATGGCCAATACTTCTGGGACCGCGTTGGCGACAGCGATGGCAGTACCGACATGCTGCATTGGCGGCAAATCGGGGACATCGTCCCCAACGAATGCCGATTCCGACGCTGCAATGGCGAGCTCCTGCAACAACGCCTCAAGCACCGGCAGCTTGTCGCGACAGCCCTGAAAAACGTGCTGCACGCCAAGTTCCTGCATCCGCGCAGCCACCGCTCCTGAGCGCCTGCCGGTAATCACAGCGATTTTGCAGCCAGTCTGCTGCAATCGGCGGATGCCGAAACCGTCTTGCGTATGAAACGTTTTAGACTCGCGACCATCCTCGTCATAGGTGATGCGCCCGTCGGTAAATACACCGTCAACATCGAATACGACCAGCCGAACCCTGTTGCGTTCACCGGGCACGCTTACATGACTCCCGCACGCAACAAATCATGGACGTTCAATGCACCTACGAGCGCCTGTGATTCGTCGACGATCAGTACCGATGTGATCTTATGATCTTCGAACAAGCGCACGGCGTCGACCGCCAAAGCATCCGGCGGCAAGGTCTTGCAGCCAGGCTTCACGAGATCACCGAGTGTTAAGTCGATGACATCCGCACGATCGTCAAGGGCGCGCCGCAGATCACCGTCGGTGAATATCCCGACGACGCGATGGTCGCTGTCGACGATCGCGGTCATACCCAGACCTTTAGATGTCATTTCCAGCAACGCTTGGCGAAACGGTGTGTCGAGTCGACAGATGGGTAATTCGCTACCCGTCCGCATAATGTCGCTGATGTGCAGCAGCAATCGCTTGCCGAGGGTACCTCCAGGGTGAGACCGGGCGAAGTCCTCCGGCGTGAAGCCGCGCGCTTCGAGTAAAGCCACAGCCAGCGCATCGCCCATGGCCAGCGTTGCGGTGGTACTTGCTGTGGGGGCGAGGTTAAGCGGGCACGCTTCCTCAGCAACGCTGATATCGAGGTTGGTCGTGGCGGCGCGCGCCAAGGTTGAGTTCGCGTTGCCGGTCAGAGTAATTAGCGACAAGCCAAGGCGGCGAATAAGCGGCAAGATAGTAATGAGTTCGCTGCTTTCGCCGGAATTCGACATTGCGATCACGGTATCTTCCGGCGTGATCATGCCAAGGTCGCCGTGACTCGCCTCGCCCGGATGCACAAAAAATGCGGGTGTACCGGTGCTTGCCAGCGTCGCGGCGATCTTGCCACCGATATGCCCAGACTTACCCATTCCGGTCACGACGACGCGTCCTCGGGTCGCTAGACAGAGCTCGACTGCCGTGTCGAACTCGGTGCCAACCCGCGCACGAAGCGTCGCTAACGCGTCGGCCTCTATGCCGATTACCCGGCGTGCGACAGCGACGTGCGCGTTGTTCGCGTCATTCGGCAAGCTACTCATCGCTCAGCCTCCTTGCGGCATCGCCAAATCGTTAGTGATGACATAGTAGTGATAAGCCACGAACGCGATGACCAGAATCAGGCCTTCGACCCGGTTAACGTAGCCGACCCCACTGTACGTATAAGCCATAGCAAACAGAACGAGCGTAAACGATGACATCACGAAAAAGTGTAGGGTCAGGACGTTTGGGTCCATGCCGGTCGGTTGAATAAGCGCGGCAACACCGATAACCGCAACCAAGTTGAAAATGTTTGAGCCGATGACGTTGCCAACAACCAGTCCGTATTCGCCGCGCAATACACTGATAATCGATACTGCCAGCTCAGGCAGACTGGTTCCGATCGCAACTAGCGTTACGCCAATGACCAGCTCGCTAACGCCGAATACCCGGGCGAGCTCGGTCGCGCCGCGAACCAATAGCTCGGCGCCTAGCAGCAGCGCCAACAAACCGACCGCCAACCAAAAAATCGACATCTTCATGTTTAGATTCGACGGGATATCGGCGTCGAAGGCCTCATCGATAGGATCGTCACGATTCGGTGTGGTCGCCAGACGAACAATCCAATACATAACGACGCCCATCGTGCCGATTAATACGGCGCCATCGACTCGGCTCAGGTAATCGTCAAGAAACAAACTCAGCGTCAGTAAGGTTACCGCCAACAAGACCGGCATCTCGCGCATCAGGGTCTGCGACTTGACCTCGACCGGATGCAGAACGGCGACTAAGCCGAGGACCAACGCGATGTTGGCGATATTCGAGCCGATGGCGTTGCCGACGGCCAGCATCGAGCTACCTTTAATTGAGGCCGTTGCTGAGACCAAGATCTCCGGCGCGGACGTCGCGAAACCGACGATCGTTAAGCCGATTAATATCGGTGAGATGCCAAGGTTTCGCGCTGTCGTTGCGGCGCCGACGACGAACCGGTCCGCGCCAGCGACAAGTAAGACCAGTCCACCGATCACCAGGGCGATATCGTTAATCATGGCGATGTCGCCTGAAAGTAGCGTGGGTCGGTGTCATTCGCGCGGGGGGCAGTCCTCAGCAACACGGCATAATAACGTACCGCTCGCTACGTCTTACAGTCTCTTCTGGATGAAGGCGACGCGCTGCTACACTGATGAGCTACCCATTTGAGGACACCACCGATGTTGCCCGACGAGATCGCCGCATTGATCAGGACCGCTTTGCCAGACGCCACCGTGCAAGTGGTGAGCGATGACAACACCCACTTCGAGGCCCTGATCGTGGCGGCCGAGTTTGCCGGCAAACGACCGATCGCCCGGCATCAGATGGTCTACGCGAGCCTCGGCGACCGGATGGGCGGTGAAATCCACGCGCTCTCGATTCGGGCGCTCACTCCCGACGAATGGCAGGCGCAGTCCGCGAGCCAGTAACGACGGTGGAAAAGCTCCGTATTACCGGCGGCGCAGCGCTGACCGGCGAAGTTCGTATTTCCGGCGCTAAAAACGCGGCACTGCCCATATTGGCAGGTTGTTTGGCGAGCGATGCGCCGGTGACGCTCAGCAACGTGCCGCACTTACGTGACGTCACTACGACATTGTCATTGCTGCAGCAATTAGGGGTGCAAGTCACGATCAGTGACGGACTAAAAGTGACGCTCGACGCGCGCAACATCGATGAGTTCACGGCGCCCTACGAACTTGTGAAGACGATGCGTGCATCGATCCTGGTACTTGGGCCGTTACTAGCCCGCCACGGGCGGGCAAGAGTTTCGCTACCGGGTGGCTGCGCGATTGGCGCGCGACCGGTTGATCTGCACGTCGCCGGTCTCAAGAAACTCGGCGCCGACGTCGATATCGTTGATGGCTACATCGACGCGCGGGCAGCGCGCTTATCTGGCGCGCGACTCGTTTTCGACACCGTGACGGTGACCGGCACCGAGAACCTGTTGATGGCAGCAGCGCTTGCCCGTGGCGAGTCCGTCCTCGAGAATGCCGCCCGTGAGCCGGAAATTGTCGACTTAGCGGATTTCCTCTCGAGCCTTGGTGCCGAGATCGAAGGGGCCGGAACATCGACGATTCACGTGCAAGGCGTAGATCGGCTCGGTGGCGGCGACTACGCGGTCATGGCGGATCGTATCGAAACGGGCACCTTTCTGGTGGCTGGAGCCATCACCCGCGGTACCGTGACGTTGCGCGGCGCTCGTGCGGCCCATCTCGATGCGGTGTTGACGAAGCTTGAGCAAGCCGGGGCCGAACTGAGCGTTGGCGATGACTTCATCAAGCTCGATATGCACGGCCGGCGGCCCCGTCCCGTCGATGTTCGAACCGCACCGCATCCTGCATTTCCGACGGATATGCAGGCGCAGTTTTGTGCCCTCAATGCCATTGCCGATGGCGTTTCGACCGTGACAGAAACCGTGTTCGAGAATCGCTTCATGCACGTTCCGGAGTTGGAGCGCATGGGCGCGGCGATCCAATTAAAAGGCAACACCGCGGTTATTGACGGCGTCGCCCGGCTGCGGGCAGCACCGGTGATGGCGACCGACTTGCGGGCGAGTGCCTCGCTAGTATTGGCGGGGCTCGTCGCCGATGGCGACACCATCGTTGATCGCATTTACCACATCGACCGGGGCTATGAGCAAATAGAAGAGAAGCTGCGCGCGCTCGGCGCACGGATAACGCGGATTAACTAGCGAACGGCGGCGATCGGGCGCTCGCCCGCGATCGCTTCGGTAACAAAGGCCTCGCGGCCACGAAAACCGCGAATGCGCACGACCTCCCCCGGTTGCACAGCCGCAACCAGCTGCAAGGCCTGTTGGCGTGACCGTATCGGTTCGTCGTTTAAGTGCGTGAGAATGTCGTGGCGTCTAAGGCCCGCTTTCCATCCAGGCCCGTTTTCATAGACCTGTTCCAGCAATATGCCGGTGTCGGTCTCCGACTGAATACCGCGGCGGCGAAACTGCTCGCGCCGCAGCATCGTGAGGTTTGGCTGCAAACCGAGCCAGCCACGAATGACGCGCCCGTGTTCGATAAGGTCGTTGACAACGCCGAGCATCAGATTAACGGGAATAGCGAAACTGATCCCTTCGGTCGACTGCTCTTCAGCCAGTGTCGCGGTATTGATGCCGACCAGCTCCCCGCGTGAGTTGATCAGCGCACCGCCTGAGTTGCCGCGGTTGATAGCGGCGTCGGTTTGAATAAAGTCCTCAAAGTTGCTGAGCCCTAACAAGCCGCGACCGGTGGCGCTGACTATGCCTTGAGTGACCGTTTGCGCGAGCCCATACGGGTTACCGATTGCGAGCACCACGTCGCCGATCTGCACTTCATCGGAGCGGCCGAGTGCGATTGTCGGTAAATCGCCGATATCGATGCGCAATAGCGCTAGATCCGTTTCCGGATCAACGCCAACCAACACCGGTTCGGCGACCCGGCCATCGGCCAATTGCACCCAAATATCTTCGGCGCCGCTGACCAGATGGAAATTGGTAACGACATGGCCACGGTCATCGAGGACGACGGCCGAGCCAAGATCGGTCTCGTTGCGAGCGACGGACCGTTGGTCGGGATCCGGAATCCAGCGGGAGGTATAGATATTGGCAACCGCTGGGGAGCTGCGCCGAACGGCTGCCGCGTACCCGGCCGGTGCATCGGCGCGACCGATGGCCGGCAATAATTCAGGTCTGGCTAAGACGACGAGGAAAGCGAGGGCTAGGCCGGTAGCGATCCAACGATGAAGAAAATCGAGCGTCATAACGACTGCCATCTCGTCAATAAATCGACGATTTCCGCGACCTGGTTGAAAACGACGCCCATTACCCAATCTTCACAGCTGCTGTGTATAATGCGCGGCTAATTTGAGTCCGAGCCGAACTTAGTCGGCTGCGCCTGCCTGCCAGTGGCGTCCAGGCCTCGCACAACGTTTTGATGATAACAGGTCTCGCTCTACGCGCGGCCTAGGAGCGCTTCGATGTCGGATTCCGGAAAAAGCAGCCGCCGTCATTTCTTGTCGGTAGCGACGGCCGTGACAGGCGGTGTTGGGTCAGCGTTCGCGCTGGCACCGTTTGTCGTTTCTCTCAAGCCTAGCGCACGCGCACAAGCGTTGGGTGCGCCGGTCGAAATTGACGTTTCCGCCTTGCAGCCCGGCGAAATGGTTCGCGTTGAATGGCGCGGTAAGCCGGTGTGGGTATTGAACCGCACAGCGGCGATGCTCGAGCGGCTGCCTGAGAACGACGGCTTTTTGAGCGACCCGAATTCAGAAGAAGATCAACAGCCGGAGTATGCAGCCAATGGCACGCGTTCTCGTAAAAGCGAGTACCTCGTCGTCATCGGCAGCTGCACGCATCTCGGTTGCGCACCGTTGGCGCGATTCGAAGTTCAGCCGGCCGATCTCGGCAGTGATTGGTTCGGTGGGTTCTACTGCCCGTGTCACGGGTCAAAGTTCGACCTTGCCGGACGCGTCTACAAAGGCGTGCCCGCACCCCTTAACCTTGCGGTTCCCCCGTATCGGTTCGTCAGCGATGACCGCATCCTCGTTGGCGCTGAAGAAGGAGTTGCTTAACCATGGCCCGAGTCGAATCTGAAGTTCGTTCCGCGAGCGGCGAGAAGGGCGGACTGCTGTCGTGGATCGACGCTCGTTTTCCGCTGACGAAGATGCTCAGCGAGCACGTCACGGACTACTACGCGTCAAAAAACCTCAATCTTTGGTATGTGTTCGGCGTTTTGTCGATGCTGGTGTTGGTCATCCAGATCGTGTCCGGCATCTTTTTGACGATGAACTACAAGCCCTCCGCGGCTGACGCTTTCGCTTCTGTCGAATACATCATGCGCGATGTCTCCGGCGGCTGGATTATTCGTTACATTCATTCGACCGGTGCGTCGGCGTTTTTCGTTGTTGTCTACCTGCACATGTTCCGCGCGATGCTGTACGGCTCGTACAAAAAGCCCCGCGAGCTGGTGTGGATTGTCGGCATGCTTATTTTTGTTGCGCTGATGGCCGAGGCATTCATGGGGTACCTGTTGCCGTGGGGCCAGATGTCCTACTGGGGCGCCCAGGTGATCGTCTCGCTGTTCGGGGCAATACCCGTCGTCGGTGAGTCCCTCGTCGAGTGGATTCGCGGCGATTATTCGATCTCCGATATCACGCTGAACCGGTTTTTTGCGTTGCACGTTATCGCATTGCCGTTGGCGTTGGTGATGCTCGTCGCCGTGCACATCCTCGCCCTCCACGAGGTTGGCTCCAACAACCCAGACGGTATCGAAATTAAGCAAAACAAGAACGCGGACGGAAATCCGGTCGATGGCGTAACGTTCTGGCCGTTCCACACGTCTAAAGATCTTGTCGCGATCATCGTATTCCTCGCCGCCTTTTCGGCCGTTGTGTTCTTTGCACCCGAGATGGGTGGCTATTTCTTGGAGCATGCGAACTTCGATCCAGCCGACCCGTTGGTCACGCCAGAGCACATCGCGCCGGTTTGGTATTTCACGCCGTTCTACGCGATTCTCCGGGCGGTACCTGACAAGCTGCTCGGCGTCATCATGATGGGGGCCGCTGTGTTGCTGCCGCTGTTCCTGCCATGGCTCGATCGTGCTCGCGTCAAGAGCATTCGCTACCGCGGTATCCTGTACAAAGCTGCGCTGGCAATTTTCGTTATCAGTTTCATCGTTCTCGGTTACTTGGGCGTCCAGCCAGCGACCGATCTGTACACGCTGATGGCGCGGATCTTTACGGTGCTGTATTTCGCGTTTTTCTTGTTGATGCCGTGGTACACGTCAATTGATAAGACCAAACCTGTTCCTGATCGGGTGGTTTACCATGGTTAGAATGCGCACTACGGCTTATCGCCGCGGCTCGGCCGTGGCGGCGGTTGTCGTCTTGTTAGCCAGCAGTGCTGCCGTCTTGGCGGCCGGTGGAGCCGTCGATCCGCGGTTTGCCGAACACGCTGGCAATGACGTTGGGAACCAGGATTCGCTGCGCCGCGGGGCTCGCAACTTCATGAACTATTGTTCCGGTTGCCACTCGGCCAAGTATGTGCGCTACAACACGCTCGCCAGCGGACTCGGATTGTCGGAAGACCAGGTGATCGACAACCTGATGTTCACCGGCGAGAAGATTCACGACACCATTCAGGTGAACATGCCACCAGGCGATGCGAAGCGCTGGTTCGGTGTCACTCCGCCGGACTTATCGCTCATTTCGCGCAGCCGCGGCGCTGATCATATTTACAATTTTCTGCGCAGCTACTACGTCGACGATTCACGCGCGACTGGGATGAACAACATGGTCGTCGCCAACGTCGCCATGCCAAACGTACTCTGGGAGTTGCAGGGCGTACGCAAGGCTGTTTTCAAGGAAGAAAACGATGCCAATGGCAATGCAAGAGAGGTTTTTGACAGCTTTGATGTCGTCACCGAAGGCACCTTGTCGCCGGAAGAATTCGACCAGTGGGTCCGCGATACCGTCAACTTCCTCGACTATATCGGCGAGCCGATGCAGCTTCAGCGCAAATCGATCGGCATCAAAGTGTTACTCTTCCTCGCGTTCTTCTTCGTGATTGCTTATCTGCTTAAGAAAGAAGTCTGGAAGGACGTCAAGTAGGGTTCAGTGCGGCGGTCTGCCGCCGCGACTGGCGCTGCACAGGAATAACAAGTAAAAAACACGCCTGTCTGAGGAGAGGGAGCCATGGCCGTGATCACGAACCGGCGCTCGGTGATGAGCCTATTTTCTCGTCCAACCTGTTTACACAGTCACCGGACGCGATTAGTTCTGGCCGAAAAAAGCATCAATATCGATATCGTTAACGTCGATGGGCCGGATTTGCCGGAAGATCTGCTGGACTTGAATCCGTACCACACGGTGCCCACGCTTGTGGACCGCGATCTGGTTTTGTATGACTCGCGCGTCATTATCGAGTACCTCGACGAGCGGTTTCCGCACCCGCCACTGATGCCGGTCGACCCGGTTACGCGCGCACAGTTCCGTTTGGCGCTGTTCCGCATCGAAACCGATTGGTACCAGTTGGCTGATGAAATCGAGGCGGAAGAAGACAAGAAGCAGGCAGTGCGGGCTCGCAAAATGCTTCGCGAGAGTATCTTGGCAAGCGCCGAGGTGTTTTCGGCCAAAGAGTTTTTCCTCAGCGACGAGTTTTCGTTGGTCGACGCCAGCATCGCGCCGGTACTGTGGCGTCTGCCCCATTACGGGGTCGATCTTGGTGAAGGCAGTATGGCGATCGGCAAATACATGGACCGTATTTTCGCGCGGCCATCGTTCCAAGCGAGCTTGACCGAACTCGAACAGGAAATGCGCCTGTAGGTTTTCGCCCCTGATTCCGTAGGCGTTGCCAGCGACCGACATATGAACCCCACTGCGGCAAGGTGTTATCCTTGCGTCGCGGGCTGGTACGTTAGCTCGTTTGCTTAGCGGAGCCGTAATGGCCGGATCGACCAGTTCCAAACGTCCCTATCTCGTTCGCGCCATGCACGAATGGATGAGCGACAACGGCCATACCCCGCATATCGTCGTCGACGCGACCCACGCAGACGTTGTCGTGCCCACTGAGCATATCAACGACGGCAAAATCATCCTTAACATAAGCCATTCAGCAGCCCATGGTTTGGCGATGAACAACGATGCAGTTCGCTTTCGGGCGCGCTTCAGTGGTCGCCCCTTCGACGTTGCCGTTCCTGTAAAGGCCGTACTCGGGATTTACGCGCGCGAAACCGGTCAAGGCATGATTTTCTCGCCCGGCGGTGGGCATCCCAAACCACCGACCGGCTCCGACGATCGTCCCGATACAGCGGGTCGGCGTGGTCCGAAGCTGCGGGTTGTGAAGTAGCGCTAGCGTCCGTCGAGACGTAGCACATCTTGCAACCAAACGATTCGCGGCTCTTTGCCGTCTAGGGCGACGACATCGAAGCGCACGCAACGCCCCGCTAAACTTCGTGATGATGCGACCAAGTATTCCGTAGCACGCACCCAACGCTGCTGCTTTGCCGTCGTAATGCTGGCGATGGCGCCTCCGTGCGATCGACCGGACCGGTAGCGTACTTCGACGCTGACCAGTGTTGGGCCGTCGTTCATCACGAGGTCGATTTCGCCGGCACGGCACGTGAAGTTGCGTGTGACCAGCGTGAGACCTTGCGTCTTCAGAAAACTGAGCGCTTGGTTTTCGCGTTGCCAGCCTAGTCGTTGTCGAAACGATCCGGTTCGGAATGCCACGTGTCGACGTCCGTGTCGGGTGTTACATCCAATGGCATTGGTGCTAGCGCTTCGCCGCGAACACCGTCGAAGCGTGACCAGCTGAGTTGTCGGCGGATAATGCCATCGCTACCGATACTGAGCTGGCCGGTAGCGCCAAACACCGTGCCGTCGTCGCTCTCGCGCTCACCGGTCAGTGGACCGATCAGCCGATATGCGTCCATGCCTAAGGCGAATAATCGTTGGTGCTGTGCTTCGCGACGCCAGTGGGTGGCCACGTCGTCGGCGCTTGGTGTGAACGCACCGCTAAGGTCGGTTAGCCATGGAATTTCGGCGTATTCGATGCCGGCGATTTCTCCCGATTCTCTACCATCGGCGTTGGCGATTTGGCCGGTCGCGAAAACAGGAATATCACCTGAGAAATGAAATTTAAGTTGCGGCTTTAAGAGCCGAGCGTTACTAGCGCTCGCGGGCAAAAACAGCACATCGACATCCTGGCGACGGCGCGGCTCATACTCGGCTCGTTCGCCGATCAAGTTCTGGACACGACGCCAGCGGCTGATGCTCGCTTGGATTTGCATGACTCGCTCAATCTGCGGCGAGAAATCCGTCGCGGCCGTGTCGTAGCGCTCGTAATCGAGTAGTTGACCACCGAGCGCTTGGTAGTGGCTGGCAAAAGTAGTGAGCAGTCGTTCGCCGAGATCGCCGAGCGGTGCCAAAGCAACCGCGCGTCGGTAGCCCATCGCGATAGCCCGTTCGGCTGCCATACGGGCCTCGTCCTCGGGCGCTAGGCCGAACTGGTACAAACCGGCCGGCGCTTGTGCGTCCGCCGGGACACGATTGAGCCCCAACGTTGTGACTGGCATCGCTGGCTGTAGGGCAAGTTCACCGAGCGCTGATTTCGTTAGCGGGCCGACGATCAGTTCTGCGCCGTCATCCAGTGCGCGCTGCACCGTGAGCGTCGCGCCGTCTGTGCCGACGTCGTAGATCCGCAAGCGGGGCTTGACGTCGCCGCTATCGAGATCGGCGATGTGAGCAGCGAGAAAGCCGTCGCGAATGGCCGTCGCGAAGGGTCGGCTACGACCGCTGAGTGGTAACAGCAGCGCCACTTGACGCGGCATCCCAAACGCGGCGATATCATCGCCGATCAATGCCGGGACGAACGTGCCGTTCGCCGGGTGGCTTGGGTAACGACGGGTCCAGGCGCCAACAACACTGGCCAGAGCGGCCGGGTTGGTGCGCACTGGGCTGGTGGTCAGTACCAACTCCAACCAACCACGAACGGTCGGATCGGTTGTGCGTGCCAACGCGGTGGCGACGGTGTCTGGGTCGCTATCGCGCAGCCCATCCCAAATCAATTGATGATTCGCCGCGACCGCCCGTTCTGACGTTAACCAAAGCTCGCGGCGCGTTAGGTATGACGTTGCCAGCGCGACGTCGCCTTCGGTGTACAAGAGCGCCGCGCGCCAGCGTTGGTAGCGTACGTTCTGTCGGGTCGTTAACGGTTGCGCGGCAAGCGCATCGAGTGCCGAACTGGCGGTCTCCCACTGCGAGTCGACAATCGCCAAACCGGCGACCAGTAGGGCGGTATCGGCGTCGCTCGTTGCGCTTCCGAGCTCGAGTGCTGAACTGATGTCCCGCGCGCGCTCAGCTCGGCCGGCATCGAGCCAAGCTAAGGCTGCGGCCAGCTGCCACTGGCGTTTGTCGGTACCGCCACGGCGCTCGGCCAGTTGCTCAAAGATGCTAGCTGCGTCTTCGTAATCAGCGTTGTCCAACGCCGTCTCGGCGAGCGCTGCGTTCGATTGCCGACGATCACCGCTACCGACGCTTTGACAAGCCGCCAACAGCAAAGTCGTTACCATGATCACAGCAAAGCAGCCAGCGTGGCGTAGTGAAACGTCGTTGCGGTGTGTCATGCTGTTGATTGACCGTCCATTCAAGGCAAAACTCCAGTGGCAGGGCAGCAAAAGGCAGAGGCCGTAGCGTCTTTGTACGTCGTCGCGACTCCGATCGGGAACTTGGCCGATATGAGCCCGCGCGCGGTACAAACGTTGCGAGATGTTGCGCTGATAGCGGCTGAGGATACTCGGCACACAGGCCGTTTGCTATCGCATTTCGGGATCAGTACGGCACTAATGGCGCTGCACGATCACAACGAGCAGCGCGTTGTCGAGCGCGTCATCAATCGACTGCGAGATGGCGATGCGGTCGCGCTCGTTAGTGATGCGGGGACACCGCTGATTAGCGATCCCGGTTACAAGCTCCTGCGGGCAGCTGTTACCGCCGAGATAGAGGTCCGCACCGTACCAGGACCGAGTGCCGTGACGGCAGCGCTGTCTGTGTCAGGTCTGCCCACCGACCAATTTGTATTCGCTGGCTTCTTGCCCGCTCGGGACGACGCGCGCCAGCGCTTCATCAAGTCACTGGCGAGTGAGACGCGCACCGTTGTTGTGTTCGAGTCGGTGCATCGAATTGAGGCATCGCTGACGGCGTTCTCGCGCTTATTGCCGGCACGTCGACTGACCGTTCATCGAGAACTTACTAAGCAATACGAATCGGCTTACCGCGGCAGTGCCAGTGAATTGCTCGCGGCGCTCAATGCTGGCGAGTTGGTCGCGAGGGGTGAGTTTGTCTTTGTCATCGCCGCCGCTGCCGACGATGCCGAGGCAGCGAGCGCCGAGGTCGAGATTACCGCGTTGCTCCGGGTATTGCTGGCGGCGATGCCACTCAAGCAAGCGGTTGCCGAAGCGGTAACGTTGACGGGTCGATCGCGCAACCAGCTCTATGAGCAAGCCTTGGCTATTAATAACGCCAGCAATCCAGAGCGCTAAGCCACCGTCGCCAGTTGTGGCTTTGCAGTCACGGTCTGACCGTTAACGCAATAAACGAGGTTGCTGAAAAACTGCCCGATTGAATGCCGCCAGCTATGGCCCTCGGCGAAGCGGCGGCAGGCTGCGCGATCGAGTTCGAGCGCCGCCTGGCAGGCCGTCGCCAAGTCATCGTTCAGTACGCCGGTTACACCCGGCGTAACGACGTCGATCGGGCCAACGACCGGGTACGCGGCAACCGGTACGCCGCAGGCCATCGCTTCAAGCATGACCAGGCCGAACGTGTCAGTCACGCTGGGAAACACAAAGGCATCTGCACCCGCTACCAACGAGGCAAGCTCGTCGCCGAATCGGTACCCGAAAAATTCGGCGCTGGCGTATTGTGCCTCGAGCTTTTCGCGATCCGGTCCATCGCCGATGACAACCTTGCTGCCGGGTAACTCAAGCCGGAGGAAGGCCTCGATGTTTTTTTCGACAGCAACACGTCCGGTGTAAACCCAAACGGGGCGGGGTAGTTCGTACGGGTACGGTGCATCCGGTTTGAACGTTTGTGTGTCGACACCGCGCGTCCATGTAACGATGTTTGTGAAGCCCCGCTTGATAAGTTGCTGCTGCATCGTTGGCGTTGCGACCATGGTTCGACTACCGCTACCGTGAAAGCGCCGCAATATGGCGTAGGTCCAGCGCGTTGGAATCGGAAAACGCGCACGGACGTATTCTGGAAACTGGGTGTGGTACGACGTTGTGAAGGCGAGATTACGATGCCGACAATAACGGCGCGCTGCCATACCGAGTGGCCCTTCGGTCGCGATATGAATGCAGTCCGCTGCGAACTCATCGATCGCTGCCGCAATGCTACGGCCTTGAAAAAATGCCAAGCGTATCTCCGGGTAACTCGGGCACGGAAATGAGCGCCGGCCTTGCGGGTTAATAACCAAGACATCATGCCCTTCGACGACCAGCGTTTCGGCCGCCATCGACAGCGTCCTAACAACACCGTTAATTTGCGGCTTCCAGGCATCTGTAACGATGACTATCTTCATTCGTTATCCTAGGCGTACAGCGTTGATCGGCATCCGTTGAGCGCGCAGCCTACCAGTACGCTCTGCGATTTCCGAGGGGTTGAACTCGGTGCGATTAACCCTATCTAAATCGAGGTTAGGGAAGCTTGTGACGCCGCTAGCGACGTCGCTTCGATGTCACAAAAATGTCATCCGCCTGCAATCGACTTGTAAGCGACGAGTCGCAGACTTCGCGTCGTTGATAACGCAAGGGCAGTCCATTGATCACGTTAGCGCGCGTCGATGCCGTCGAAAGCCGCCTGTGTTTGAAAATTAACCGGTTCGGTTCTTTTCGACCCGTGCGGACGTTTTTTGCCATGATCAGCCGAGCCGGCGATTGGCCTTTCTGGGCCCTAACCGGCGTTGTCTTGTTTCTCATGAACGGCGCCGCCGCATTACTACCGGCTGTGCACATGGTGCTGACCGTTCTGTTCGGGATCGCGCTCTACAAGGGACTGAAGAACAACCTGGTTCGCGAGCGCCCGTACGTTGCAAATGGCCATATCGTCGCTGGTACGCCAGCCCTTGATCGCTACAGTTTTCCGTCCGGGCATACGCAACAAGCGTTTTGCCTAACAACGCTGCTGGCAACCTACGCACCCGAGCTGATGCCAGTGATCGTGCCGTTTGCGATTCTTGTGGCGATATCGCGTGTCATTCTGGGCCTGCACTATCCCACCGACGTCATGGCCGGCGCGGCCCTCGGCTTCACGATTGCGAAGCTGTCATTAGCGATAGGCGCGTTTGTTTAACGCCATTTAGCTAACTCATTCCTTTCCCGGGCAGCCGTTCGCGCTACACTGCTGGCCGAGGGAGTCGGCCTGGCAATCGCGGCGCTAGATCGCGTCGAGGAAAGTCCGGGCTCCTTCGGCCAGGACGCCAGGTAACCCCTGGGGGGCGCGAGCCTACGGACAGTGCAACAGAGAGTAGACCGCCTAAGCGCCTTCGGGCGCCGGCAAGGGTGAAAGGGTGCGGTAAGAGCGCACCGCGCCGGTGGTAACACGCGGTGGCACGGTAAACCCCGTCCGGAGCAAGGCCAAATAGGGGAGCGCGCGTCGTAAGGCGCACCGTCGGGCACGAACGGGCTCCCGGGTAGGCTGCTTGAGAGCGTCGGTGACGGCGTCTCCAGATGAATGATTGCCCACGACAGAACCCGGCTTATCGGCCGACTCCCTCATCTCCCCGTTATCAGGCATCAAACAGCCCGCATTCGTCGGCCGGTGTCGCGTTGTGGGACGACATAATGTCGTCGATCAGCGACTAAATTCTACGTCAGGTTCTCGATAGCGCTCATAAGCCTTTGTTTTTGAGCCAAGAGTGTCAAGTTTTCGTCGTTTTTTGGCGCGGAAATCGATGCTGAAAAACACTCAGAAACAATTAGTTACAAGCGCACGGGTGTTGACGCACCCGTTTCCACGCTCGTATAGTGGGACGGCGTGTGACAGAGTGGAGAAAAGGGTTCTCAAAGACCCTCCCAGCCGTGTTCCGAGGAGCCACAAAAACAACGCTCGACGCCAAGGGCCGGCTGGCCATCCCGACTAAACATCGGGAGAAGCTGCTTGCGCGTTGCAATGGCGATGTTGTCGTGACGGTCGATCGGCAGCGCTGCCTCCTCATTTATCCCTTGCGTGATTGGGAAGATATCGAACGCGAGCTGAATCGGCTACCGAGTTCGAACGCGAAGGTCCGGGCCTATCGGCAGATGATGGTGGGCTTCGCAACTGACGTGCCGCTCGACAGCGCTGCCCGTGTCTTGGTCCCCAAAGAGCACCGAGAATTCGCGGCCATCGAGCGGCAGACGTGGCTGATTGGTCAAGGCACTCGATTCGAACTCTGGGATCAGGCGCGTTGGGATGCCAAGACCAATGGCTGGGTGGACGACAGCGCCGAGGACGACGGTGAAATGCCGCCGGAACTCGCGGCGATTCCGTGGTGAGCGCCGATGTCGAACGTTCCGCTCATCTACCGGTCTTGCCCCGCGAAACAATGGCGGCGCTGACCGTTAGAGCCGACGGAAATTACATCGATGCAACGTTCGGGCGCGGCGGCCACGCGGCGCTGATCCTGGCTGCATTAAGTGAACAAGGGCGGCTGCTGGTCATCGACCGAGACCCGGTAGCCATAGAAACCGCGATGCAGCGCTTTGGCGATGACTCGCGGGTGTTGGTCGAGCACGGGGTGTTTTCGGACGTGGCGCTGACGGCAGCACAACATGGCATGGATGGGCATGTGCACGGCATTTTGTTTGATTTCGGTGTGTCGTCACCGCAACTGGACGACCCCGAGCGTGGCTTCAGCTTCCGCACCGATGGGCCGCTCGACATGCGTATGGACCCCACGCGAGGTGATAGCGCCGCCGACTACTTGGCCACCGTAGCTGAGCGCGACCTTGCCCGCGCGCTGGCCACATTGGGTGAAGAGCGCCATGCACGGCGAATTGCCCGAGCGATTGCAGCCGAGCGCGAACGGGTCCCGTTGACGCGTACCGGCCAACTCGCCGAACTGATCCGCAACACCGTCCCATCACGTCCGAATGAGCGGATCGATCCAGCCACGCGCAGCTTCCAAGCTATCCGTATTGTCGTCAATCGCGAGCTCGCCGAGATCGATGCCGCACTCGCCGCTGCTGTGCCATTGCTGGCGGCAGGCGGTCGAATGGCTGCGATTAGCTTTCACTCGCTCGAGGATCGGCGCGTCAAACGCTTTATCCGCAACGCGAGCGAAGTCGCCGAGCCTTATCGCGGCTTACCAGATATCCCGCCGGCGTATCGCCCCACGTTACGACCCATCGGCAAACTCATTCGTGCCGCTGAGTCAGAGGTGGACGAGAATCCGCGTGCCCGCAGTGCGCGGCTGCGCGTCGCGGAGCGCATGGCTGCATGAGCGATACACGCTACACATCGGGGTGGCTCGTGCTGGCGCTTGCGCTGGCCGTGGTCCTGTCTGCGCTGACGCTGGTCTACACGAAACATGAGGCGCGAAAGTCGTTTATCGAGCTGCAATCGCTAACGCACGAACGCGACGAACTCAATATCGAGTGGGGTCAACTGACAATCGAGCAGAGTACGTTTTCGTCGCACGGCCGAGTGGAGCAAGTAGCGATCGATGAGTTGTCTTTGCGTCGCCCGGAACTCGCCGACATCTACGTCGTGGAGGAAGCCGAATGACCCGACGCAAGCAACGGCGTGAGGCCAATGCACGACGCTTTCGGCATCGCTCGTTCGTCGTCGTTGGGTTTTTTGTGGTGCTGAGCGCCATGCTCGTTGGGCGGGCTGCACACTTGCAAGTTCTGCAGCACGATTTCCTTGTCGACGAAGCACGCAAGCGCCACGTACGGCAAATGAAGCTGTCGGCGCACCGTGGACCAATCGTTGATCGAAACAATGAGCCAATGGCTGTTTCGACACCGGTTGACAGCGTTTGGGCGAACCCGAAGTTGTTGGGCCCCGCCATCGACGAAGTGCCGACCTTGTCGGCGATGATCGATGTCGACAGCGATCAGTTGCTGCGGCGAATTTCTCGTTCCGCCGATCGTGAATTCGTTTACCTGCGGCGGCATTTGTCGCCAACTCGGGCTGCCGAAGTGCGCTCGCTGGGGTTGCCAGGCGTTGAGTTGCAACGTGAGTACCGCCGTTTCTATCCGGCCGGAGAAGTCGTCGGCCACGTCCTCGGCTTTACCAATATCGACGATCAGGGGCAGGAGGGGCTTGAGTACGCTTATGACCATTGGTTGGCTGGCCAGCCTGGTGCAAAACGGGTGCTTAAGGACGAGAAAGGCCAGGTCATTGACGACGTCGATAGTATTCGTGCGGCTCGCCACGGCAACACACTGACCACCAGTCTTGATCTGCGGCTGCAGTATTTAGCGTATCGGGAATTGAAGCGGGCCATTGCCGAGCACGATGCCGAATCCGGTTCGGTCGTTGTTCTCGACATCGAGACCGGCGAAGTGCTCGCGATGGTAAACCAACCCAGTTACAACCCGAACGATCGATCGCAGTTCAACGCGAGCCGTTATCGCAATCGCGCCGTCACCGACATTCTCGAACCGGGCTCGAGTATCAAGCCACTGATTGTTGCCGCCGCATTGTCGAGCAACCGCTTTGACGCCGAAAGCGTTATCGATACGGCACCAGGCTGGGTGCAGGTTGGTGCCAAGCGTATCGAAGACAAACGTAACCACGGTCGGTTGACGCTCACCGACATCATTGCACGATCCAGCAACGTCGGTATTACCAAACTAGCTATGCGCCTCGAAGCCAGCGAATTGCACCGAACACTGGTGCGCTTCGGTCTCGGCGAATTGACGGGTAGTGGTTTCCCCGGTGAATCGTCAGGGCTACTCAGTCACCACACGCATTGGCGAGCGATTAGCCAGGCCACGCTCGCGTACGGATACGGGGTCTCCGTGACACCGCTGCAGTTAGCGCGCGCCTACGCGGTCATCGGTGCAGGCGGCATCATGCGTCCGGTGTCATTCGTGCGCCAAGATCAGCCGGTTCCCGGCGATCGTGTCATGGCGGCCGACGATGCCGCTGCGATTCTTGCCATGATGGAGCGCGTTATCGGTCCGGGTGGCACGGGGACAAAAGCGGGTGTCGCTGGGTATCGGGTTGCCGGCAAAACCGGCACCGCCTGGAAGTTTGCTGCGGGTGGCTACTCGGAGAACAAGTACGTGTCGATTTTCGCCGGTGTTGCGCCGGTATCGGCACCCAGCCTCGCCGTTGTCGTCATTGTGGACGAACCGAGTCGCGACGACTACTACGGCGGCGATGTAGCCGCGCCGGTGTTTGCGCGCATCGTCGCGGAATCGTTGCGTTTGTTGGCGATAACGCCAGACGATTTACCCGACGTGGAATCAGGTTACGTCGTGCAGGCGAACGCACAATGATGGCGCAACCTATCGCACCAAGTGGCTTGATGCTCGACCAGTTGTTTGCTGGAATCGCGATCGGCACGGTACCGGCGATTCCGGTTGCCGATCTGACGCTCGATTCGCGTCGTGTGACACCCGGTGCTGTGTTCCTCGCGTGCGCTGGCCACGACAGCCACGGGCTCGATTTCGTTGCCGATGCGATTGCACGCGGCGCAAGTGCCGTCGCGTATGAGCCGCAGGCAGATGAGTCTACGGCGCTGGCTTTGCCGATTCCTTCACTGAGAATCCCGTCGCTGCGCCCGGCGCTTGGTCGTCTCGCTCGTCGTTTCTTCGCCGATCCGTCGGCTGCGATCGCGATCACGGGGATCACCGGAACGAACGGTAAAACCACCGTCGCGTGGTTGTTGGCCAATGCGTATCGGGAGTTGGGTATGCCGGCTGGCTACATCGGTACGCTTGGTACCGGTGTTGATTTGGCCGCTTTGTCGACGACCGATCTAACGACACCGGATGTGATCGAGCTGACCCGCGTACTTGCTGGGTTTGTACACGATGGTGCCGAGCAAGCCTGTATCGAGGTGTCATCGCATGCCTTGGCGCAAGGACGAGTCGATGGCCTAAGCATCGACACGGCGGTCCTAACGAATTTCGGCCGCGATCATCTGGATTACCACGGCAGCGAAGCTGCATACCGTGCTGCGAAAGCGTCGTTGTTTGCCTTGCCGTCGCTACAGACTCGAGTCGTTAACAGCGACGATACGCTCGGTGCTGTCCTTGCTGCGCGCTATCCATCGACTTGGCGCACTAGTTTTGAGCCCAGCCGGCGCACGGACGAGCGCTCGGTCACTGTCCGACAAATCGAGCAGACAGCGACCGGTATGGTCGCGGAGGTCTGGGTTGGTGGCATGCCGCTAACACTGCGAACGCCATTGCTCGGTCGCTTCAACATCAGCAACTTACTAAATGCATTGGCTGTGCTGGTCGCCTGCGGAGTCGATCCGAGTGATGCCGTTGCGGCATTGGCTGGCGCGAGCGCGCCGCCCGGACGGATGCAGCGCGTCGACAGTCGGCACGATATTGGTGTTGTGGTCGATTTCGCCCATACGGCCGATGCGTTGCGCCTCGCATTGGAGACGTTACGGCCGCATACCGACGGTAAGCTGTGGTGCGTATTTGGGGCCGGCGGCGATCGTGACCGCGGCAAGCGCGCGCCAATGGCGTACGCCGTAGGCACGCTCGCGGATCGCGTTATCGTTACTAGCGACAACCCTCGGTCAGAGCATCCAGGTGCGATCGTCGAGGAGTTGGTCGCAGCGCTTCCGGCTACGGTGCACGCCGTTGCGCAGGTCGATCGGCGTATGGCGATCTTTGAGGCGATCCGCGATGCGGCTCCGGGGGATATGGTACTGATTGCTGGTCGTGGGCATGAGCAACACCAGCGGTTTGCTAACCACAGCATCGATTTCCATGATGCGACCGTCGCCAAGGCGGCGTTGGAGCGGCACCGATGAGTACCGGCACGCTCAGCCGCGTTGCGCTTCTGACCGATGGCCGCTTACACGGTGCCGATGCCGAGTGGCATAAGGTCTCGACAGACACGCGCACGCTGCAAGCTGGCGAGTTGTTCATCGCGCTCAATGGTCCGACCTATCGCGGTGCCGACTTTGCGAGTAATGCGTTCGCTAAAAAGGCGAGTGGTGCGGTTGTCGACGGGCCAGTCGATGTGCCGCTGCCGCACGTTATCGTTCACGATACCAAGCATGCACTCGGCATCATCGCGACCGATTGGCGCGAGCGCTATTCGGGTCCGGTCATTGGTGTGACAGGGTCTAACGGTAAGACGACAGTTAAGCAGCTGATCGGTGCCTTGCTTGGCCCCGACGCCTACGCCACGCCTGGAAACTTTAATAACGACATCGGTGTGCCGTTGTCGTTGCTCGGCTTAGATCACTCTCATTCGGCTGCCGTTATCGAGATGGGGGCAAACGCACAAGGCGAGATTGCTTACCTCACGTCGCTGGTCCGGCCGGATGTTGGTCTCATTACCAACGCGGGACCTGCGCATCTCGAGGGTTTTGGGTCAATCGATGGTGTGGCTGCCGGGAAAGGCGAGGTGTTCTACGCGCTCGGCGCCGACAAGACCGCGGTGATCAATAGGGACGATGTCTACTACGAGCAATGGTGCGAAATGGCTGCACCGGCCCGCATCGTATCGTTCGGTTTGCGCGAAGATGCCGATTTTCGCGCCTCGCAGATGCAACTGGCTGTTGACCGTTGTGAGTTTGTTTTGCATGGCCCGGATTTCACGGCCGCCGTGAACCTGCCGCTGGCCGGCGGCCACAACGTCGTTAACGCCTGTGCGGCGGCAGCGTCGGTCTGGGCCGCCGGCATAGCACCCGAGGTCTTGGTCAGCCGTTTTGCTGACGTTGTTGCGGCGCCCTCACGGTTGCGCCAGGTGACGACCCGCGGCGGCAACCTGTTGATCGACGATAGCTACAACGCGAATCCGTCGTCGGTGCGCGCCGCAGCGGGTTACGCGCTGGCACTGGACGGCGAGGTTTGGATGGCGCTTGGCGATATGGGTGAACTCGGCTCGAACGCGGAGCAACTGCATCACGAGTTGGGTCAGGTACTCGCCGAGCTTGGTGTCAGTCGCTTGCTGGCGACCGGTGAGCTGATGGCGCACTGCGTTCGCGGCTTCGGCGCAAATGCCGCTTGGTTTGACGATCACGCTGCAATGATTCGCCACCTCGACGCCACATTACCGACCGACGCGGTACTTATCGTGAAAGGCTCCCGGTCAGCGCGTATGGAAACCGTTGTCGCTGCGCTGACGACCGATGTCGCGGAGTGTCACGATGCTTAAGTTCCTTGCCGAATACCTCACCCAGTTCGAGTCCGGATTTAACGTATTCGGGTATTTAACCATGCGCGCCATCCTCGGCGCGTTGACGGCCTTGATTATCAGCTTTGTGGTTGGACCGGCAATGATCAACCGCCTAACCGTTCGGCAGATCGGACAGACGGTACGCAGCGACGGACCTGAGTCACACTTATCGAAGTCCGGTACGCCGACTATGGGCGGCGCCTTGATACTCATCGCTATCGCGACCAGCACGCTATTGTGGGCTGATCTCAGCAACCGATTTGTTTGGGTCGTGTTGCTGGTTACGGCCGGCTTTGGCGTTATCGGCTTCGTCGACGATTACAAAAAACTAATGCTCAAAGACCCCATCGGTCTAGCCCCTCGCTTTAAGTTCTTCTGGCAATCCTTGGTCGCACTGATCGCGGCCACGGTGCTTTACAGCAGCGCCGCCTCCGATGTGGAGACGGCGCTGCTGATTCCTTATTTGAAAGATGTCGCGATACCGCTTGGCATCGGTCAGATCGTGCTGACGTATCTCGTCATTGTAGGTACCAGTAACGCCGTCAACCTGACCGACGGTCTCGACGGGCTTGCGATCATGCCCAGTGTTTTGGTCGGTGGCGCGTTAGGTGTATTTGCCTACGTGACGGGGAACGTTAACTTTTCCGACTACCTCGGCATTCCGTACGTTGCTGGCACTGGGGAGATACTGGTGTTCTGCGCCGGACTCGCGGGTGCCGGGTTAGGCTTCTTGTGGTTCAACACCTACCCGGCCCAGGTGTTTATGGGCGATGTGGGCGCGCTCGCCCTCGGCGCAGCCATCGGTACCGTTGCGGTGGTCGTCCGCCAGGAACTCGTGTTGATGATCATGGGCGGAGTCTTTGTCATCGAAACCGTCTCGGTCATTATCCAGGTGGCGTCGTTCAAGCTCACAGGTAAGCGCGTCTTTCGCATGGCGCCGCTTCATCATCATTACGAGCTGAAGGGGTGGGCGGAGCCGAAGGTTATCGTCCGGTTCTGGATTATCACCGTCATCTTGGTGCTGATCGGTTTAGCGAGCTTGAAGATCCGATGACCCCGGCAACCGACATGGCGATCGATTCAGCGGTGACCGATCTCGTGCTCGGTCTCGGGGTGACCGGCCGATCGCTAGCCAGCTACCTTGCTCAAGACGGCTGTCAGTTACGCCTCGCCGACGAGCGTCGCGATCTCGATGTCGACACGGCTCTTGTTGCCGAGCATGAGGTTCGTCTCGGACCGTTCGATGAAGCCTTACTGGATGGAATCCGCACCGTTTATGTGTCACCTGGCGTCCGACCGGACGAACCGATTCTCGTCGATGCTGAGCAACGCGGTATTGCGATCCGTAGCGATATCGACTTGTTTGTCAGAGCGAATCAACGGCCGCTCCTCGCAGTAACCGGAACCAACGGCAAGTCGACAGTCGTATCGATGACCGCTGAATTGCTCATGGCCGGTGGTGTCGGTGCGGTTGCAGGCGGCAATCTCGGTACGCCAGTCCTTGAGCTGTTAGCACATCACGCCGACGTGATTGTCCTTGAGCTCTCCAGCTTTCAATTGGCGCGCACAGAGCACTTACCCGCCACTGCCGCCGTCGTGCTCAACATCAGTGATGATCACCTGGACTGGCATGGGACGGCCAGTGCCTACCGTGCGGCGAAGCGGCGCGTACTGAGCGGGGCAGGTCGAATCGTTGTCAATCGCGAGCAACCGGAAGTCCTTCCCGATGTGGAGTCGATCAGTTTCGGTCTCGACGCACCTAGCGCGGGTCACTACGGTGTAAGTTGCGACGACAGCGGTGAGCGGTGGCTAGCGCGTGGCGCGGACTGCTGGCTCCCAATTTCGGCGCTCAACTCGCAACGCGACCACGATGTTCTAAACGCGCTCGCGGCGTTAGCACTGATCGACAGTTTCGAGGTGCAACGCGAACCAATGCTGGCAGCGTTGGCGGCGTTTCGTCCACTGGCGCATCGTGCCGAGACGGTTGCGGTGCAAGACGACGTGCGCTTTGTTGATGATTCAAAAGCGACGAACGTGGGTGCTGCGCTCGCGAGTCTCAGGTCGCAGACCAGCCCTTGCGTCTGGATCGTAGGCGGCGACGCCAAAGGTGCCGATCTTTCGCCACTGGTAAGCGCCGCTCGCCAGCATGTTCGCGTCGCGATTGTCATTGGCCAAGCAAGCACACAACTCACGGCGCTGCTAAGTCCGGTGACACAGGTTATTCAGGCCGAATCGATGATCGGCGCGGTCGCCCGTGCGAAGACTGAGGCACAAGCGGGCGATACCGTTCTGTTGGCACCGGCTTGCGCAAGTCAAGACATGTTCGTGGACTACCGCGACCGGGGTCGACAGTTCGCAGCGGCCGTCCAAGGAGCAGCAGAGTGACGGGCGCAGCGAGAACCGTGCAACTGCCATTCGTGTTACCCGCACGGCCGCACCTTGACCCGGTCATCGTCGCGCTGGTCTTAACACTGCTATTGGGTGGCTTGGTCATTCTGGCATCGGCATCAATGACCGTGGCTGAAGCCGAATTCAACAATCCGTTCCACTATGTCGAGCGACAGTTGTTTGCGATCACGTTGGGATTGGTGGGCGCCGCCTTCATGCTGTTGGTGCCGATCGATGTGTGGCAACGCTTGAGCGGACCCCTCGTGTTGGCCGCATTGGTTGCTCTAGCCTTAGTACTCGTTCCCGGCGTGGGGCTATCCGAAAAGGGCGCTACGCGCTGGGTTTCGATCGCCGGTTTTACGGTGCAGGTCTCTGACCCGGCACGTCTTGCATTGATCTTGTATGTCGCCGGTTACTTGGTCCGGCAAGCGGAGGATGTCAACGAGCGCTTCGCTGGCTTCCTGAAACCGATGTTGGTAATCAGTGTGGCGGCAGCGCTACTACTGGCTGAGCCCGATTTCGGTGCCGCAACCGTGTTAGTGGCGACATCGTTGGCAATGCTTTTTATCGGCGGTGCGCGGCTACGCGATTTCTTGCTATTCGCATTGCTGGCCCTGGGTGCATTGGCGGCGTTGGCAGTTACCTCTCCGTATCGACTGGCGCGCCTCACCGGTTTTCTGAAGCCGTGGGACGATCCGTTCAATAGCGGCTTTCAGTTGACGCAGTCTCTTATCGCAATCGGCCGTGGCGAGTGGTTCGGCGTCGGTCTCGGCGCTAGTGTGCAGAAACTGTTCTACTTACCGGAAGCACACACCGACTTCGTCTTTGCCGTCTTTGCTGAGGAATTCGGCTTGGTCGGTTCGCTCGCGATGATCGCTTTGTTCCTTGCCTTGGTCTTGCGCGTTTTTGTGTTGTCGCGCCGCGCAGCGGCCGCTGACCAATGGTTCGCCGCCTACGTCGCGCTTGGCCTCGGTGTTTGGCTCGGCTTACAGAGTGCCATCAATCTGGGCGTCAACATGGGCATGCTGCCGACCAAGGGATTGACACTGCCGCTGATCAGCTACGGCCGGTCAAGCTTGATCATGACGCTCGTGTCGGTCGGCTTGCTACTGCGTATACACCACGAGTTGTTCCAACCAGCCACGCTTGCCAAGAGCCGCAGTAAGGAGCGTCGTCGATGAGTCCGCGCTCTGTCATGATTATGGCCGGCGGCACCGGTGGTCATGTTTATCCAGCACTCGCGGTAGCGACGGCGCTGCAAGCCGCGTCATGTCCCGTGTTTTGGTTGGGAACGCGCAGCGGTGTTGAATCACGGGTCGTTCCGGACGCCGGGATCGACATCGAATGGCTCGATATCCAAGGGCTTCGTGGGAAGGGCGCCGCGGGTTGGCTTGCTGCGCCGTGGCGGGTCTCAAGCGCTGTTGCTGCGGCATGGGGCGTCATTCGCCGCCGTGATCCCGCGGTCGTGCTGGGCATGGGCGGATTCGCTAGCGGTCCCGGCGGACTCGCTGCGTGGCTCGCGCGCCGGCCTCTTGTTATCCACGAGCAAAACGCAATCTCCGGCCTTACCAATCGTCTTCTGGCTCGTTTTGCCCGGGTTGTGCTTGCCGCCTTCCCGGGCAGCTTTTCTTCGCGTACGCGAGCCGTCGTCGTTGGTAACCCTGTTCGCACCGAAATCACTCGCTTAGCGGAACCGGCCACACGCGCTGCGGACCGCAACGGACCCCTGCGCGTCTTGGTGCTTGGCGGGAGTCTCGGTGCTCACAGTTTGAATGAACATGTTCCGGCTGGACTCGGTATGTTGGCGTTGACAACGGATCTTGAGGTCCGTCACCAGACCGGCCGCGGCAGTATCGACGACGTCGCGGCGGCGTATCGCAATGCTGACGTTACCGCGCGCGTCGACCCGTACATTAAGGACATGGCCGCCGCCTACGCGTGGGCAGACTTCGCGGTCTGTCGCGGTGGCGCGTTGACGCTCGCCGAGCTCACCGCGGCTGGACTACCAGCGATCGTCGTGCCGTTTCCACACGCTGTCGATGACCACCAACGGGCCAATGCCGCTGCGTTTGTCGATAGTGGCGCAGGTCTGATTCTCGATGACAACAGCCTCAGTGCGTCGAGCCTGTTCGAAGTAACAAGCCGTCTTGGACTTGAGCGTGACTTGTTGTTGAGTCGTGCGGCTGCTGCGCGGCGATTGGCCTATCCCGATGCAACCGCGCGCATTGCCCAGGCCTGTCTTGATGCTGCCGAGGGGCCGGCATGATCGACAGAATGCGACACATTAATCGCGTCCACTTTATTGGCATCGGTGGTGTTGGCATGGGCGGTATCGCCGAGGTTCTATTAAACGTCGGCTATCGCGTGCAAGGGTCGGATCTAGCGGACAACAAGATCACACGTCGGCTAAGGTCACTCGGTGCCGATATCCGTATTGGTCACAATGCGGATAACGTTCGCGATGCAGACGTCGTTGTCGTCTCAAGTGCCGTTCGTGCCGATAATGTCGAATTACTTGCCGCTGGAGAACAGCGCTGCCCAGTCGTACCTCGTGCGGAGATGCTGGGTGAGCTTATGCGCTTTAGTCGTGACTCGATCGCCGTTGCGGGTACACACGGAAAGACGACAACAACATCGTTGGTCGCCAGTATTCTTGCTGAGGCTGGTCTCGATCCGACATTTGTTATCGGTGGGCGTTTAAAGAGTGCAGACACCAACGCGCGTCTCGGTACCGGCGATTACTTGGTCGCCGAAGCGGATGAGTCCGACGCATCGTTCATGCATCTGCAGCCGGTGCGTGCGATCGTCACGAATATCGACGCCGATCATCTCGAGAACTATGACAACGACGTCGCAAAACTCGAACAGAGTTTCATCGAGTTTCTGCACAATCTGCCGTTCTATGGTTTGGCCGTACTCTGCGCCGATGATCCGGGAATTCAGCGTATCGCCGCCGATGTTAAGCGGGCACAGTTAACGTACGGTATCGATAATCCAGCCGATATCACCGCGACCCGTATTCGCTACGACCGCGCCGGCAGTCACTTCGATGTTATCCGCAGCGGCGCCGAACCGTTAACTGTGCGTCTCAATTTACCCGGCCGACACAACGTCTTGAACACACTGGCCGCTATCGGTATCGCGACGGATCTCGACATTGGCGACAATGCGATCGTCAGTGCACTGGCCAGCTTTGCTGGCATTGATCGACGATTCCAAATCTACGGTGAATTCAGCGCCGATCGTCGCCGCTTCATGCTAGTGGATGACTACGGACACCATCCGACCGAATTGGCCGCTACGCTCGCAGCCGCCCGCAGTGGCTGGCTGGAACGGCGTCTCGTTTTGATTTTCCAACCCCATCGGTTTACCCGTACGCGCGATCATCTCGATGCGTTTGCGAAGGTGTTGGCAGACGTCGATGCGTTGATTTTACTCGACGTCTACCCGGCCGGTGAGGAAGCCATCGCCGGCGCGGATTCGCCGGCGTTGGCACGCGCAATACGCTCGCGCGGTCGCGTTGAACCGGTGCTGGCCGCGGACCCTGACGAAATTACCGCACTGCTTGACGGTTTATTGGTCGACGGCGATTTGGTGCTGACCATGGGGGCGGGCAGCATCGGCACCTTGGCGCCGGCACTCGCTGAGCATTTCGCGCCGGTTACAGTGCGCGAGGTTTCGTCATGAGTAGGTTGGGCGAACTGACCGCATTGACCGGTCTTGCATTCGATGAGCCGATGGCGCGACACACGTCGTGGCGAGTCGGTGGACCGGCCGATGTCTACTTCCGTCCTGAAAATATCGCGGATTTACGCCGCTTCTTGCAAGCGATCGAGCGCGGAACGCCGCTGCATTGGGTTGGCCTTGGCAGCAATTTACTGGTACGCGACGGCGGCGTTCGTGGCGCCGTCATTAACACACAGCGCGTCTTCAATCGATTGGAGCACGAAGCGCCCTACCGTGTGCACGCCGGTGCCGGTATCGCTTGCACCCAGCTTGCCCGTCGAGTCAGTGCCTGGGGACTTGGTCCGGCTGCGTTCTTCGCAGGCATCCCCGGTACCGTCGGCGGCGCGTTGACGATGAATGCTGGCGCGTTTGGCGGCGAGACCTGGGATCACGTTGAATTCGTCACTGTTATCGATCGAGACGGACAGCTCAACAAGCGGCTGCCCGCTGACTTCAGTGTGGCCTATCGCGACGTCCATGGCCCAGCCGATGAATGGTTTACCGAGGCGTGCTTCGGCTTCTCAGCGGCGGCACCAAACGACGCCGAGGAGATGCGCGAGTTACTCGCTCGGCGTAAGGCCTCACAACCGCTCGGTTTGCCGAGTTGCGGCTCCGTGTTCCGCAATCCCGCTGGCGATCACGCCGCGCGATTGATCGAGGCGGCCGGTTTGAAAGGGGAGCGCCTCGGTGGCGCTGTCGTTTCGCCTAAACACGCCAACTTTATTATTAATGCGGGCGATGCCAGCGCAGCGGACATCGAATCGTTGATCGAAACGGTGCGCTCAACCGTTGCTGATCGGCACGGCGTCGAGTTGCAGCACGAAGTCCGGATAATCGGAGAAGCGGCTTGAACGGGTTGCGACGATTCCAGCGCATTGCCGTGGCCGGCGGCGGAACGTCGGCTGAACGTACGGTGTCGTTGAACTCTCAGGCGGCGGTTGTTCGCGCGTTGGCCAGTCGCGACTACGACGTTGTCGCCTTCGACCCGGCCGAACAGCCGATGAATTGGCTGACCGAGCAGTCGATCGATTGTGTTTTTAACGTCCTGCACGGACCCGGTGGTGAGGACGGCCAATTGCAAGGCGCGCTTGATACGGTCGGTATCGCCTATACCGGTTGCGGTGTGCGCGGCTCGGCATTGGCCATGGACAAAGTCGTTAGCAAATTGCTGTTCCGTCATCACGGACTGCCAACACCGGAATGGCACGATTTGGCAGGCGATGCAGATTGGCCGAATGATCCGGGGCTCGGTTGGCCTTTGTTCGTGAAGCCAGCTAGTCAAGGGTCGAGTGTCGGAATGAACCGGGTCGATGAGCCGGCCGATTTGGCAGCCGCCATCACCGCCGCACGCGCGATCGAGTCGCGCGTCATGATCGAGCGCTGCTTGCCAGGGCCGGAGTTCACTGTGTCAGTGCTAGGTCGTCGCGTACTCCCATCGATTCGAATCGAGACGCCAAACCGTTTCTATGACTACGACGCCAAATACGAGGCGACAACGACCGAGTACATCTGTCCAGCGTTGAGTGGTCAAGCAGAGCGGACCCTCGGTGACTTAGCCTTGGCCGCCTTTGACGCGCTCGGTTGCGACGGTTGGGGGCGCGTCGACTTTATGACGGACAGCGACGGTCAGCCGTCGATTATCGAGGTGAACACCGTTCCGGGTATGACCGACCATTCGTTGGTGCCGATGGCTGGCGCGGCCGTCGGTTTGGATTTTCCGTCGCTCTGTGAAGCCATTCTCGACACCGTACCGCGTCAGCGTCAGACAGCGCCGGTGATGGAGGGGACCTATGGCCGCTAAACAAGCTCGTCGCAAGAAGCCAAAGACAACAAGTCCTCGCGTTAGCATTCGAGTGCCCTGGAAGTCCCTACTGGCAACAACGCTCACACTCGCCGCTTGCTATGTCGCGGTGAATGTTGGTTCGTTGGCCCTGAACCGACCGATCCAAGCGCTCGACTTGGAAGCACCGCTACAACGGGTTTCCGAGATGCAGATTCTGGCGGCGGCGCAACCTTACCTCGAAGCGGGCTTCTTGAGCGCCGATCTCGGTGCGATTCGCGATGCGTTGGAATCCATGGCATGGGTTGACGTTGCGATCGTTCGCCGCCGATGGCCGGATCGTTTGCAGATTCTTGTCGTCGAGCAAGTGCCGGCAGCGCGCTGGCGCGACGATGGCCTGTTGAACGTGCGCGGCGAGTTATTTGTAACCGGCGCGCGGCACATCCCGTCCGAATTACCGCGCCTGTCGGGTCCGGACGGCAGCGCTTCCATCGTTGCCCGGCGATATTTGGCGATGCACGGCCGCTTGGTTCAAGCCGGGCTCGGTTTGCAATCGGTTGAACTCGACGAACGTGGCTCGTGGGAGTTGGCGCTCGCCAATGGTGTGTCGGTGCGACTCGGTCGCCGCGATATCGACACGCGGAGTGAGCGCTTTCTCGATGTTGTTGCGCAAATGATCAATCGACGCCAAGAGGCTATCAATCACATCGACATGCGCTACTCCAATGGTTTCGCAATCGGTTGGAAAGATGACGACTACCGTGAATACGCCGATCGCGACCCAGCGACACGACCCGTTTTGGCGGCAAGGCAAGCGACAGAATGAGTAACAGACGCACTGACAAGAATCTGATTGTCGGTCTCGATATCGGCACCTCAAAAATCGTCGCTATCGTCGGTGAGGTGGGCGAAGACGATGCGATAGAAGTTGTCGGCATTGGTTCACACCCATCGCGTGGCCTAAAAAAGGGTGTCGTCGTCAACATCGAATCGACGGTGCATTCAATCCAACGCGCCATTGAAGAAGCGGAGCTCATGGCCGGCTGTGACATCCACTCGGTGTACGCCGGGATAGCCGGGAGCCATATTCGCAGTCTCAACTCGCACGGTATCGTGGCGATTCGCGATAAAGAGGTCAGCGTTGGCGACGTCGAGCGAGTCATCGACGCGGCGCGGGCGGTCGCGATCCCCGCTGATCAAAAAATTCTGCACATCTTGCCGCAGGAATTCATCATCGATTCGCAGGACGGTATCCGCGAGCCGGTCGGTATGTCTGGCGTTCGGATGGAAGCCAAGGTGCACATGGTCACCGGTGCCGAGAGTGCGGCCCAAAATATCGTCAAGTGTGTGCAACGTTGTGGTCTTGCAGTTGACGACATCGTGTTGGAACAGTTGGCATCGAGCTACGCGGTTCTAACCGAGGATGAAAAGGAACTCGGTTCGTGCATTGTTGATATCGGTGGCGGTACGACCGATATCGCTGTGTTCCTCGGTGGTGCCATTCGCCATACGGCCGTCATTCCGATCGCCGGTGATCAAGTTACGAATGACATCGCGGTGTCGATGCGTACCCCCAAACCATACGCCGAGGACATCAAGATCAAGTACGCCTGCGCGCTGTCGCAACTCGCCAACGCTGACGAAACGATCGAGGTACCCAGCGTGGGTGATCGACCGTCACGACGTCTCGCTAGACAAACGCTCGCCGAGATTGTTGAGCCGCGCTACGAGGAGTTGTTCTGTCTGGTGCGGGACGAGTTGCGTCGCTCCGGATTCGAGGAGCAAGTCGCGGCCGGCGTCGTTATCACTGGCGGTAGCGCAAAAATGGAAGGCGCCGTCGAACTGGCTGAAGAGGTCTTTCATATGCCGGTACGGCTTGGCTCGCCGCAATTTGTTACCGGCCTCGCCGAAGTCGTTCGCAACCCGATTCACGCCACCGGCGTGGGTCTGTTGCTCTACGGCCATGAGCGAATGCACGAGCAGGAGTATCGCGGTTCCGATAGCGGTGGAGTTCGCGACGTTTGGTCACGCATGAAGGCGTGGTTCCAGGGGCATTTTTAAAGCCGGTATTGAAACCGGCGTGTTTATCGATTGGGTACCTAGCGGAGGTAATAAAACATGTTTGAACTAATGGATGCATACAGCCAAAGCGCTGTCATCAAAGTCATCGGTGTCGGCGGTGGTGGCGGCAATGCCGTGGCCCATATGGTCGATGCCGGTATCGATGGTGTCGACTTCATTTGCGCTAACACCGATGCGCAAGCCTTGAAGAATTGCAAAGTGCGTACGGCCCTACAGATCGGATGCAATATCACCAAAGGTTTGGGCGCTGGAGCCAACCCGGATGTCGGTCGCCAAGCGGCGATGGAAGATCGCGATCGTGTGCAAGAGGTCATTGAGGGTGCCGACATGCTGTTCATTACAGCTGGCATGGGCGGCGGTACCGGAACGGGTGCTGCACCGGTTGTCGCGCAGCTCGCGAAAGAGATGGGCATTTTGACGGTCGCCGTCGTTACCAAGCCGTTCTTGATGGAGGGCAACAAGCGTCACTCGACGGCCGAGGATGGCATCGCCGAACTCGGTAAGTATGTCGATTCGCTGATTACCATTCCGAACGAGAAATTACTGACCGTTCTCGGTAGCGATACGACGTTGCTTGATGCTTTCAAATCGGCCAACCAAGTGTTGCAGGGTGCCGTACAAGGTATCGCCGAGCTGATCACGCGCCCGGGACTGATCAATGTCGATTTCGCCGATGTCAAAGCGGTAATGGCTGAGATGGGAATGGCGATGATGGGCTCCGGGGCGGCGAGTGGCGATGGCCGAGCGCGCCGTGCGGCTGAGGAGGCGATTTCTAGCCCGTTGCTGGAAGACATCGATTTGGCTGGCGCCAACGGTATTTTGGCCAACGTCACCGCGGGCTACGACCTGACGATTGGCGAGTACCGCGAGGTGGGTGAAGCGATTAGCGAGTTCGCATCCGGTGAGGCGAAGGTCATCGTAGGTACGGTGCTTGATCCCGACATGTCGAACACGGTCCGGGTTACCGTTGTTGCGACGGGGCTTGGCCAGGGGGCTATGGAGTTGGCTCAGCCAACGATGCGTGTCGTCGAGCCGGTCGCTCAGCAGCCACGCCCGGCGCCGGCCGAATCGAGTGGCCACGATCCGCGCGACTACACACGATTCGAGTCGCCGGCCGTCATTCGCCAAAAAGCCGCAGGCGACGGTTTGGCGGAGCCGGCTGAGCAGCAAGATATGCTGGATATTCCGGCGTTCCTGCGCCGGCAGGCCGACTAAAAATTGGGCCCGCCACCGGCGTTTCTCCGCGCGCCGGTGGCGAGTGACCCCGTTCAAAAAAATGTCATAAAAGGGGTGTGCACCCGAGAATTCTTTGCTAGTCTGCGCGTGGGTTGCGAAGCAGCGCGTGTAAGTGACTGATATATAGGTTGTATTTCTGATACACGCTCGTTCCGATGGGGCCTCGGGACGCGTACCGGGCACGCTGAAAGCAGCGGTAAAAAACCGGCATAACTTCGCAAAATCAAAGAATTACGAGCGACGCTGTGATGGCTATGGCGAATTCGCTTGGGAACGACAAGGTGTGTGGTAATGCTGCGACAGCGCACATTGAAAACGGCGATCAGAGCCACCGGCGTCGGGCTGCATAACGGCGAAAAGGTCTTCATGACGCTCCGCCCGGCCCCGGTCGATACCGGCATCGTTTTCTGCCGCACTGACCTGACGGATAAGCCCGCTGTTCGTGCGGCCGCACATAAGGTCGGCGAAACGATGCTCGGCACGACGCTTATCGAGAAAGAGGTACGAGTTGCGACGGTCGAGCACTTGGTGTCGGCCTTTGCTGGCTTGGGTATCGACAATTGCTATGTCGACCTTAGTGCACCCGAGGTGCCGATTATGGACGGCAGCGCCGCACCGTTCGTCTTTCTGTTGCAGTCCGCCGGTATCGACGAACAATCGGCGCCAAAGCGTTTGATTCGGATCAAGCGTCGTATTCGGGTCGAGGACGGCGATAAGTGGGCGGAATTGCGCCCGCACAAAGGCTTTAAGGTCAACTTCGCCATCGATTTCAACCACCCGGTCTTCAAGAAGCACGCCCACGAGGCGACGATCGATTTTTCGACCGGTTCGTACTTGCGCGAGGTTTCGCGCGCACGCACGTTTGGGTTCATGCGCGATATTGAAGCATTGCGATCGCGCAATCTAACGCTAGGCGGCAGCATGGACAATGCGATCGTGCTCGACGACTACCGTATTCTTAACGAGGATGGGCTGCGTTACGAGGATGAATTCGTGCGCCACAAGATTCTCGATGCGATTGGCGATTTATACCTGATGGGCCACTCGTTATTGGGCGAGTACCGGGCCTTCAAATCGGGTCATGAATTGAACAATCTGCTGGCTCGGGCAGTACTGGACGACGTCAGCGCTCATGAGATGGTGGTCTTCGGCGACCAGCGTAAGGCACCGATCTCGTACCATTCGCCGGTCTACGCGTAGTCCGTTACTGCGGTGCGGCCTCGTCCGCCGACGGGCGGACCCGGACTTTCAATCCGGTGACATCGAAGCCTGCGGCCACGTAGCGCCGACACAGTTCGCGCTCGCCATAGCGCAATCGACTGGCCCATGCGGCTGATGGCGTGGTCAGGGCGAGGGTGCCGTTACCATCGAGCGAGGCATGGGTGACGGCGGCTCGAAAATCGGCGGGCAATACGCCGCGGAGGGCTTTCTCACGCTCTAATCGACCGGCCGCCTCGTCGCTTAGGCGGCCGAGGGCCGTACTTTTGAGAATAAGCTCGTCGAGTCGCTTTTCTGCCATCGAATCCCTTTAATCTGTGATCGATTACACACACAAAATCGGTACCGGCGCCTTTTTGTGCGCCAAGTCCTTGAAATAACGGCGGTCGCGCGGCATATTCTCCATCGATCAGGGCAAACTCGGCGCGAGCCGAGGACGCAAAGCTACCGGTCTTTCACCTGACGCGAGTACCGAAAGACAGCGGAGCTGCCGATTCAGCACGACCGGGTCGAACGACCCAGCGCTCCGGTAGCTACGTTACTGGTCTCCGTAGAGGCCTGGCAAGTTACTGATCTAACAATTAAGGCAATAAAGAGCAGAGTGTCGCCGCATGCAGCTTCTCGTCGTTCGACGTGATAGGAACGGTATTCGCCAGCTAAACCTGGCGGGACCGCTGCCCGTGGCCGGTGCTCTGGTCGCTGCCGCGGCCCTGATCGGTAGCGGATTCCTAGGCGGGCAACAGCTCGCACAACGCCACGCTACCGGTGCCGACCTTGCTGAGGTCAACGAGCTGCGCGAGCAGCTGCTTGCCGATCAAGCCCGTATCGCCGAGCTGGAGCAGGCCACCGAAGACACGCTCGATGCCTTGGCGATCCGCCTAGGCCGCATGAATGCGCACGTCATACGCCTCGACGCCTTGGGCCAACGGCTCACTGAAATGGCCGAGCTAGAGGATGGCGAATTCGATTTTGATATGGCGCCACCGATCGGTGGTCCGCTCGAGCCGGAATCTTTAGGCTCGGGCAGTGTCAGTGATATCAACCAGTCGCTGGACGCACTGTCAGTACAACTCGTCAACCGCGAGCAACAGCTCGGCGTGCTTGAAAGTATGCTGATGAACCGCAATCTCACCGAAAGGACTGTGCCAGAGGGTCGGCCGGTAACGTCTGGGTGGCTGTCCTCGTACTACGGTAAGCGCACCGATCCGTTCACGGGCAAGCCCGCGTGGCATAAAGGTGTCGATTTCGCCGGCAAAGAAGGCGATGACATTGTGGCGGTCGCCGCTGGCGTCGTCACGTACTCAGGCGAACGCTTCGGTTATGGAAACATGGTCGAGATCGATCATGGTAAGGGCTACGTCACACGCTATGCGCACAACTCAGACAACGCTGTGGCAGTCGGCGACGAGGTGGCCCGGGGTCAAATTATCGCTGCCATGGGTTCCAGCGGCCGGGCGACGGGGCCAAACCTGCACTTCGAAGTGCTATACCGTGGTCGGCCCGTCGACCCGGTCAAGTTTATTCGCGGCAAAACCCGCAAAAAATAGCCGCTTCGCCGGTATCGCCGGCTTTCCTACTTTTCTACAATATCGGGTCTGCCGCGCCGACCTGATCGGCCGTCTTTGAGTCAGGAGCCCGCTGTGGCTGTGTTCACCAAAATTTTCGGCAGCCGCAACGATCGGCTGGTAAAGCAATACCGCAAGACCGTTAAGCGCATTAATCAGCTTGAGGAGTCATTGCAAGCGCTGGACGACCGCGCGCTCGGCGCCAAAACGACCGAGTTCAAAGAGCGCCACGAGGGTGGTGAGTCACTCGAGCAGCTGTTGCCAGAAGCGTTCGCGGCAGTGCGCGAAGCCGCGAAACGAACACTCGGCCTGCGTCATTACGACGTCCAGTTGATCGGCGGCATGGTGCTGAACGACGGCAATATCGCTGAGATGCGCACCGGCGAAGGCAAGACGTTGATGGCGACATTGGCGGCGTACCTGAATGCGTTGTCGGGGGACGCCGTTCACGTTGTCACCGTCAACGAATACCTGGCCGCTCGCGACGCCGAGTGGATGCGCCCCGTGTACGAGATTCTCAGTCTTTCCGTTGCCGTCGCCCGCAGCGGCCAGGGGCCGGAGGAAAAACGTCAGGCGTATGCCGCCGACATTGTTTACGCGACCAACAACGAACTCGGGTTCGATTATTTACGCGATAACCTGGCATTCAGGCTAGAGGACCGCGCCCAGCGCTCGCTCGGATTTGCCGTTGTCGACGAGGTCGATTCCATCTTGATCGACGAAGCGCGTACGCCGCTCATCATCTCTGGACCGTCGCAAGAGTCGACCGATCTCTACGTCGCGATCAACAAGCTGGTGCCGAAGCTCAAGCAACAGATGGCCGAAGAGGCCGACCCTGAAGCTGGGATCGAGCCGGGCGATTTTTGGGGCGATGAGAAATCGAAGCAGGTCCATCTGACCGAAGACGGCCTCCAAAAGATTGAAGGCTTGATGCACGACGCCGAGTTGCTGGACGAAGACGCTAGTCTTTACGACGCCAGCAACATTCGCTTGATGCACCACCTGACCGCCGCACTGCGCGCGCACACGCTGTATCAGCGCAACGTCGCCTACATCGTGCAGAATAAACAAATCGTCATTGTTGACGAGTTCACCGGTCGCACGATGCCGGGCCGGCGTTGGTCCGACGGTCTGCACCAAGCGATCGAAGCCAAAGAAAACGTTCCGGTCAAGGAAGAGAATCAGACTGTCGCGTCGATTACTTTTCAGAATTTTTTCCGTATGTACGACAAGTTGTCGGGCATGACGGGAACGGCTGACACCGAGGCCTTCGAGTTTCAACAGATCTACGGCCTCGAAGTGGTCGTCATTCCGACGCATAAACCGATGGTCCGTGAGGACAACCCGGACCTCGTATTTTTGAATCAACACGACAAGTTCGAAGCGATTATCGAAGACATCGAGTCGTGTCGAGAGCGTCAACAGCCCGTGCTGGTCGGTACGACATCGATTGAAACGTCGGAGTTGCTGTCCGATGCGCTGAAGAAAAAGTCGATTCCGCACGAAGTGTTGAACGCGAAGCAACACGAGCGCGAGGCGGACATCGTTGCGGATGCTGGCAAGCCGGGTGCCGTGACCATCGCCACCAACATGGCCGGCCGCGGTACCGACATAGTCTTGGGCGGCAACCTCGACGCTGAACTCGCTCGCCTTGACGATGGTGAGGGCGGGTCTGCAGCGCGGGGAGTCTGGGAAACTCGTCACCAGCAGGTACTCGACGCCGGCGGGCTACACATTATCGGTACCGAGCGGCACGAGTCACGCCGAATCGACAACCAACTACGCGGTCGTTCCGGACGCCAGGGCGATCCGGGTTCCAGTCGCTTCTATTTGTCGATGGAAGATACGTTAATGCGGATCTTCGGTGACCCGAACCGTACCAAAGGCTTGCTGCAACGCTTCGGGATGAAAGAGGGTGAAGCAATCGAGAGCCCCTTGTTATCGCGCCAGATCGAGAAAGCGCAACGCAAGGTTGAATCGCATAATTTCGATATTCGTAAAAGCCTGTTGGAGTATGACGACGTCGCCAACGATCAACGCCGTGTTGTCTACAGCCAGCGTGCGGAGTTAATGGAGGCGGACGATATCGAAGAGTCGGTCGCCGCGATTCGTGAAGAAGTCGTCGACAATGTCATCAGTCAGCACATACCGCCTGGTAGTCTCGACGAGCAATGGGACGCCGAAGGCCTTGAGCGTGCGCTCGCCAACGAGTTTGGCTTGGAATTGCGGATCGGTTTCTGGATCGAGAACGAGAAAAGTCTCAACGAGGCGGGGCTGCGTAAGCGAATTCTTGACGAAGCCGATCGCGCGTATGCGGCCAAGGTCGCCGAATACGGTCCGGAAACCGTTCGTCAGCTCGAAAAAGCGTTGATGCTGCAACAGCTCGATCAGCGCTGGAAGGAACACCTCGCGGCAATGGACTACTTGCGCCAGGGCATTGGTCTTCGTGCGTTCGCGCAAAAAAACCCGAAACAAGAATACAAGCGCGAAGCGTTCGAATTGTTTGGTGACCTGCTTGAGCAGGTCAAACACGAGACCATTTCGTTGCTGGCCCGTATGCGCGTTCGCAGCCAAGAAGAGGTCGCCGAACTTGAGGCGCAACGCCAACGCGCAGAGAAGCTGAAGTTCCAACACGCCAGTGCGGCATCAGCCTTAGCAGGCGGGGGAGCCGCTGCCGCCAGTGCGGGCGGCGGAGCGGCGTTGCCTGCCGGTGATCCGCGTATGGCACCGCGACCGGCGCCACCGGCCGATGCGGCGCCGTTCAAGCGGGCCGAGCGAAAAGTTGGGCGGAATGAACCATGCCCCTGCGGGTCTGGTAAAAAATACAAGCAATGCCACGGTAAGCTCAATTGAATTCACCGCGCGGCGCTTAAGTGAGCGCGCGAGTTCATATCGACGTCGCCGCCGGCATCTTGGTCGACCGGGAGCAGCGAATTTTGATCGGCGAACGCCCTGCGAGCGCCAAACATTCGCCGAACTTCTGGGAGTTTCCTGGCGGAAAACTCGAACCCGGCGAAGACGCCGTGACCGCATTGGTCCGCGAGCTTGAGGAAGAGCTTGGCGTTGCAGCCATCACCGCTGAGTGGTTGACGACCCGTCACCACAGCTATGCTGAGCGTGATGTGACGGTGCACTTTTTTAAAGTGTTGGCGTGGCAGGGTAGGCCGCAATCAATAGAGGGGCAGCGACTGGAGTGGGTGTCTTTAAAGACGTTACCGACTTATCGTCTGTTACCTGCCGATGTTCCATTGGCGGAGCAACTCGGTGAGCTGTTAGCGCTACCCACGAAGCGACAGTTAACAGACGAATAGACGAAAGCCGATGTCTTCAGCCGTCTGTGTTCGCCGGTCGGCACTCATGCCGGAATTCATAAAGCGAATGGTAAAGCGATGTTGCGAACCGCTGATTTCCGGATAAACGCGTTGACCATCGATTAACGATACGCGCAACAGCTGACACGATGTCTCGCGGCTGACGTTGTATTGGTACATCCCCTGTTTTGCCAGGCACTCTATCGGTGGCGTTGACTCACGGCTTAGCCAGAGCATCTCAGTGACGGCATCGAGCAACGGCCGAAGGTCACCGAACCACGCTTCGAGATCGCGCTGCCGTTCTGGGTACGGTTGCCGCAACCAAAAACTGTACTCCGGCAGGTCAAATTCGCAGGTTCCGCCTGGTATTGCGCTGCGGTGTTTGATCGCCGACAGGAACTCTGATTCCTTGATGCGTTGCAAATAGTGCGAGCCTGTGTCGTGCAATGCCCGTTGTGAACCAGCCAGTTGCTCCAGAATACGCGTCAGCTGCACTTGGTCGACGCCCGCCTGCTCCCGGTATTGACCTAACTGCTGGCTATGGCGTTCCAGTTCTTTCAGGACGTCGGCGCGAACGTCGCCGCGGAGCAGTATCGCCTTAATATCGAGCAAGGTAGCGATGGCGGCCCGGGATGAAAAATCGGCCTCGTTTTTCATGTGAAAGCGGGCCTGCTCGTACAGGAACTCGAGGCGCAAAAATGTCCGCAACCGCTCGGTTAGCGGTTGTTCAAAATCGGCTCGGGGCGCGTTACTCGCCGTTGTTTCAGTGCCTGTGGCAGCCCGGATCATGCCGGTATTCTGCGCCACCTAAGTGGATGAGAGCAAACCTGTTGCCGACAGGCGACGGTTCCGACTATTACAGCGCAGCGAGTAGGCTGTAAAAGTGATGCAGTGCATCAATCTCGCGCTCGAGTTTTTCGGGAGACCGGTCGTTGACGACCAGATCATCGGCGGCCCGGCGGCGCTCCTCACGGCTAATTTGCGCGGCCAACATGGCGTCCGCCAGCTTGGCATCGACGTTATCGCGGGCCATTAACCGTTCGCGTTGTAGTGCAATAGGGCAATCGATCACCAGAATACGATCGACATCATCCCGCAACGGGGATTCGACCAGCAGCGGAACGACCAACACGCAGTACAACCCGGTCGTGGCCGCAATTTGCTCGACCGCGCGGGCCCGAATCCGGGGGTGTGTGATCGCCTCTAACGCTTGGCGTTCTCGCGGGTCGGCGAAAACGCGCTCGCGTAACACACGCCGGTTGAGTCGACCGCCGTCGCCGATGACTGCCGGTCCAAATCGTTCCGCGATATCGGCTAGGGCAGGTTGCCCGGGCTCCACGATATCGCGAGCTAACAAGTCGGTGTCGACAACGCTCACACCGTGTCTCGCGAAGCGATTCGAGGCGAGTGTCTTACCACTGGCGACACCCCCAGTGAGTCCGACGACAAAGCGACGTATTGCCATACTAAGTTGGCATGAACGTGGTTGAGTACCAAGCGATTAGGTCATTGCCGGCCACCATCGCGAGCCAGCCGGCAGCCGCCAGGTATGGACCGAACGGAATGGGCAATTGTTTATCACGGCCCATGAAAATAATCATCGACAATCCAACGATTGAGCCAACGCCGGCGCTGAGCAAAATGATAATAGGCAGTTTACTGATCCCCAGCCACGCACCGAACAGGCCGAGTAACTTGAAGTCTCCATTACCCATGCCTTCTTTGCCGCGCAGCAGTAGGTACAGTTTCGAAACCGACCAAAGACTTAAGTAGCCGACCACCGCACCGATGATGGCCGCACTCGGTTCGATGAGTAAAACATCGGCATTCTCAAGGCCGTGTGTCAGTGACAACAACAAACCGAACCATAGAAACGGTAAGACAATCGAGTCAGGTAAAAACTGCGTATCGAAATCGATCATCGCTAACGCGATCAATGCGTAGGTCAGCAAGACTGCCGCAAGCCCTTCAATACCGAAACCGAAGCGCCAAGCGGCAATGGATGCCAATGTGGCGGTAACTAGCTCCACAAGGGGGTAGCGAATACTAATTTTTGTCCCGCACGCGCTGCACTGTCCGCGTAGAAAGAGATAGCTGATGACCGGGATATTCTCCAACGCCGTAATCTGGTGACCGCATTGTTGGCAGCGCGATCGGGGCACCATCAAATTAAACGGTGGTTGTTGTGGCGGCTCACGGCCCTCAATTAACGCCGCTTCTACTTCCCATTCGCGTTGCATCATGACCGGCAAGCGATAGATGACGACGTTCAAGAAACTGCCTATTAGCAGCGAGAACACGAACACGATGGCGACGAACACGGTCGGGTTCGAAGCGAGTAATTGAACGATAGTCATGACGTTATCGGTCGTTTGCGAGCGCTAACTCAACGATATTTACGGTGCCAATGGATTCGGCAGCAAGCAACGTTCGACGACGTTTTTCAGTGAACGATAACGGTCAATTCGAACCGCGCCATACGGCGCGTTTTCGTCAGACCACCGCGCCCATTTTGAAGATCGGCAAATACATCGCGATGACAAGGCCGCCGACAAGCACGCCCAGAATCGCCATGATCAACGGCTCGAGCAATGAACTCATGCTGTCTACAGCGGCGTCGACATCTTCTTCGTAGAAATCGGCGACCTTGCCCGACATCTCATCAAGTGAACCGGACTCTTCACCAACCGCCACCATTTGAATAACCATATTGGGGAACAGGCTGGTGTTCTCCATGGCTTGTTGCAGGCGCTGACCGGTCGCGACCTCATCCCGCATCCGCATGACACCTTCTGCGAAAACGATGTTACCTGTCGCACCTGATACCGACTCGAGTGCTTCAACCAAAGGTACACCGGCAGCAAACATGGTCGACAGCGTGCGCGCGTAGCGAGCGATGGCCGATTTCTCAAGAATCGGACCGACAATCGGCACCTTGAGTGCCATCCGGTCCAAGAAATGCTGAAATTTTCTTGAACGCTTCTTGAAGTACAAAAATGTATAAATGGCGGCAACCAGGCCGATCGCCAGTATCCACCCTTGGGTTCGCACGAACACCGACAGATCGATGACCATGCGCGTGAATCCAGGCAAATCCGCACCGAAGCCAACGAAGAGGTCCTCGAATGCCGGAATCACAAAAATCAGCAGAATCACGGTGACGATCAACGCAACGACCATAACGGCCGCTGGGTAGAACAAGGCTTTCTTGATCTTTTTCTTAATCGCTTCCGTCTTTTCTTTGTAGGTCGCGATTTTGTCGAGCAACGTTTCGAGAGCACCGGCTTGCTCACCGGCTTCGACGAGATTTACAAACAGATCGTCGAAGTGCAGGGGGTGCTTTGCCAGCGCCTCGTGCAGTGAACTACCGCCCTCGACACTCGCTTTGATATCGAGGATGAGTTTTTGCATCGCCGGGTTCTCGTGGCCGTTGCCGACGATCTCAAACGATTGCACCAGCGGGATACCGGCCGCCATCATCGTTGCCAGCTGCCGCGAGAAAATAGCGATATCGGCTGGGGTTATCTTGCCCTGGCTTTTGAACAGGGTGGACTGCTTGCGGATGGTCTTCGGTACAACGCCCTGGCGACGCAGTTCCGCGCGCACCGCAGCTTCGCTGGCAGCCAAGCTCTTACCCTTGACCTTATTACCTTTGCGATCGGTGCCTTCCCAGGTATAGGGAATCTGCGCAACTGTTGCCGCTTCTGCCATCTCGAATATCCCGTTTATTCAATCGTGACGCGATTGATTTCTTCGAGGCTTGTAATCCCGTCCATGACTTTTTGCAGGCCCGCACGGCGCAAATCCCAGACGCCCTCTTTTTCCGCCTGTTGTGCAATCTGCATCGCGTTGCCGCCTTCCATGATGATCCGGCCCATTTCCTCACTGACTTCCATCACCTGGAAAATGCCCGCCCTGCCTTTGTAGCCGTCCGTGCAGGAATTGCAACCAACGGGGCCGAAAACTGTGACTCCGGCCTCTATATCCGCCTCGGTGAAGCCTTCTTTCAACAACGCCTCGCGCGGAACATCACGCTGCTCTTTGCAATTGTTGCAGAGCCGGCGCGCGAGCCGTTGGGCGATGATTAGGCTAACGGACGTCGCGATCGCGTACGGCTTGACGCCCATATCGACCATACGCGTCAGCGTTTTCGGTGCATCGTTCGTATGCAGTGTCGACAACACCAAGTGGCCTGTCTGCGCGGCCTTAATCGCGATCTCGGCGGTTTCGAGGTCACGAATCTCACCGACCATGATCACGTCTGGATCCTGGCGCAGGAAGGCTTTCAAAGCCGATGCGAAGGTCAGACCGACCTTCGGGTTAACGTTAACCTGGTTGATGCCCGGCAGGTTGATTTCTGACGGGTCTTCCGCGGTCGAAATATTGCGGTCCTCGGTATTGAGGATGTTGAGACCCGTGTACAGCGACACGGTCTTACCGCTACCGGTTGGCCCGGTCACGAGGATCATGCCGTACGGCTTCTTCAGGTGTTTCTCGTACAGCTTGCGTTGCAGGTCTTCGTAACCGAGTGCCTCGATACCGAGCTGTGCGCTCGATGGATCGAGGATACGCAAGACGATTTTTTCGCCAAACAGCGTTGGGCAGGTATTAACACGAAAGTCGATGGCGCGGTTTTTCGACAGCCGCATTTTGATACGGCCATCTTGCGGTACGCGTCGTTCCGCAATGTCGAGTCGCGACATGACTTTCAGGCGTGCCGAAATCTTGCCGGCCAACGCTGCCGGTGGTTGGGCGATCTCTTTTAATACGCCATCCTGGCGCGTGCGCACGCGAAAGTATTTTTCGTACGGTTCGAAATGGATGTCGGACGCGCCGCGTTTGATGGCATCGACGAGGACCTTATTGACAAAACGGACCACTGGCGCGTCTTCGACTTCGTCGCGCGTTACGTCATCCATTTCCTCTTCGCCGCTTTGAACGTCGAGGTTCTCGAGATCGAAATCCTCGTCATCGAAAGCAGCCATGCTAGTGTCGACCGCTTCGAGCGCTTTCGACACTTGTTCTTCGAGCTTGTCTTGTTCGACCACAATCGGGTCGACGCGCATGCTCGTCTGGAATTTGATTTCGTCAACGGCAGCGAGATTGGTCGGGTCGGCTAAGGCGATAAACAAGCGCTTACCGCGAAGACCAATCGGCAGCACACGGTGCTTGGAAAGGAGTTTTTGATCGACCTGACGGACGACGTCGAGGTCGAGGTCCATCGCTTCGAGATCGAGTAGCGGGACGCCGAATTCGTGCGACGCGGCGACTGCGACGGCGCGCGCATCGGCCAGCTCTTTCTCGACCAAAAACGCGACGATCGATTGGTTAGCCGCGCGAGCTTCCTCCAGCGCCGTCGTTATCGTCTCCGGCGGGACAATACCGTCCTGGACCAGCCGACGGGGCAGGCCACTGAGAGACGATTGAGAAGCGGTTACGGCCATTCGCTAGCAGATACCTTCCGAACGAAGCGGTCAGACTAAACGTAATGCGTAAGTGTCACTGATCGCGCAAATGACTACAACCACGTTTCGTGCGGCCTTTCACAGTTTTGCCGCCGGGCCGCAACGATTCAGGCCTTTACGGCCGGCAAGCGGCGGGCAGGTACTGATTCGGAACTGTGGTGGCGATGAAAGCGGCCTGTACCGGCGTTCCCGTACCCATCAGCTGGGCCGGTGCAGCTGGGGCGCCCGCGTTGCCGCAGCGCCATACAACCGACGATTGGTTCGCCGCATAAGGCGTCAAAGACAGCACTCCGCCGTCGATAATCCGATTGACCTCATTGCCAAAAGTAACATCGATACGGCCGTTAACCACGTTTACGCTCTCAACGTATTTGCCGGATGTATCGGTGGGTAAAGCCGTCATACCGGCGGCCAAGCGGTTGGCAGGTGCCTCACCGTCGTTAAGAAACGCGTCGACCACTGGGACTTTGGCGTGCGCCGCCATGTTCATCCCTTCAGTGACTTGGGCGCGCACGGTATAGGCTTCGTAGGCCGGTATCGCGATCGCCGCCAGAATGCCGATGATCGCAACGACGATCATCAATTCAATCAACGTAAAGCCACCAGATTGTCGCGGTAATTCGTCCATCATGTGATCTATGTCGGTACTTATGTTCATTTTCTGAGGGCACAAAAAAGGGCTCTCAAATGAGAGCCCTTCCTTGGGTCTTGCTCGTATCCTGCTTAAGCGCGTGCCTTACGGACGGCAAGCAGAAGGCAGGTACTGGTTCTCGACAGTCGGCGCTGCGTATACCGCAACGTTCGGGCTAGCCGCCGAGGTGCCCATCGGGTTCGTAGCGTTCGGGATCGGTGCGTTACCGCAGCGCCAAACAACTGACAAATCCGTTGTCTCGTAAGGAGTAAGCGTGAGCGTTTGGCCGCAGATCTGCTGGTTGCACTCGTTACCGTACGTGACGGTAATTACACCGTTAGCCACACCAACCGACTCAACGTACTTGCCTGACGTATCGATTATGTTGGCCGTCATGCCAGCAGCGGCGCGGTCGACCGGCGGTTCGCCGTCGTTCAAAAACGTCTCAGCAACCGCTGACTTAGCGGCGGCAGAGAGACTCATGCCTTCCGAAACCTGCGAGCGGATCGTGTAATCCTGGTAAGCGGGGATCGCGATCGCGGCCAAAATACCGATGATCGCAACAACGATCATGAGTTCGATAAGGGTAAAACCCTGTTGAACTTTCTTCATGAGTAGTAACTCCTGGTCAAATAAATTCGGTCAATCAAGTCGGCGGCGCAACCGCCGCTGCGAAGATAAAAGCAAGCGCCGTGCCAACTTCAAGCGAGATAATCTAAGTTACTGATTACATTAAGCAAATCGGGTTTTCGTGCGATCAGCACCCCTGTTGCCTGGACGCGGCATGCCGACAACGACTGTCAGAAACTGACCAGAATTGTCACTTTCTGACACGGCTGTCGGCGCAAACCGACTCAGCTCTCGATGCCGAGTTTCTTGATCCGATACCGCAGTTGGCGAAACGACAAGCCCAGTATTTTGGCCGCTTGGGTTTTGTTGTAGCGCGTCTGCTCCAGCGCGTCGATGATGGCTTGGCGCTCGACGTCTTTCAATTGATCCGGCAGCTCGCCTGCCGCTGCGGCATCCGTTTCTGTCGGCGCCGCCGTCCGTAAATTGAGGTCTGCCGCGGTGATTTGTTCGTTGGCCGACAGCGTCACGGCGCGCTCCAAGATGTTCTCGAGTTCGCGCACGTTACCGGGGAAGGTGTAGTCGAGCAGTGCTTTTTCAGCCTCCGGGTCCAGCTCGAAGCGACGCTTCCCGCCGTGTTGGCGCGATAAGCGGCGCAAAAACATCGCTGCCAACTCCAACACGTCTTGGCCGCGGTCGCGAAGTGGCGGCACCGTCACCTCTATAACGTTGATCCGGTAATACAAGTCTTCGCGAAACGCGTTGTCACGGACTCGATCGGCTAAACGCTGGTGGGTCGCGCTCAAGATCCGCACATCGACTGAGCGTTCTTTTTCCGCACCCACGGGACGCAGGCTTTTCTCCTGGATCACACGCAGTAACTTGACCTGCATCGACAGCGGCAAATCGGCAATTTCATCGAGAAATAACGTACCGCCGTCAGCACTGGCGATCAGGCCGACTTTATCAGCGACAGCGCCCGTGAAACTGCCTTTGCGATGACCGAACAACTCGCTTTCCATCAACTCGCTCGGAATCGCGCCGCAATTGACCGGTACAAACGCTTCACCCGCGCGCGGTCCAGACTCGTGAATCATCCGCGCGACCAGCTCTTTCCCTGTACCCGATTCGCCGCAGATATGAACCGGAGCCTGGCTGCGCGCGACGCGCTGAATGACCTCGCGAACTTCGAGCATTGTCGTTGACATGCCAACGAGGCGGTCGCGAGCAAACTGCCCGGTTTCATCGGTATCGGGCAGGCGTACGGCGGCTGTGACGATCTGGCGTAAATTCGTGACGTCGATCGGTTTCGCGAGAAAGTCGAAGGCACCGAGTTTGAGTGCATGCACAGCCGTTTCGACGCTGCCGTGAGCGGTGATCATGGCGACCGGTAGCTCCGGTTTGTGTTGCCGAATCCACTCCAGTAGGTCCAAACCGTCGCCGTCGGGTAAGCGCATATCGGTTAGGCAGACGTGGAACGATTGGCTGGCCAGTGCAGCGCGAGCGTCGGCCAAGGTGCCAGCGCTGGTCGTTTCGATTTGCATCGCCTCGAGGGTCATGCTGAGCAACTCGCAAATGTCTGGCTCGTCGTCGATCACGAGCGCGCGCACGGCGCGGCTCACAAGTTAGCCTCGGCAGTTCGCCGCCAACGCGCTGGGTCGGCGAAAACGATGCGAAATACACTGCCACCAAACTCGCCGCGCCGGTACGACAGTGCCGCACCGTTCAGCTCGCAGAGTTCCCGTGCGATGTACAAGCCCAAGCCGGTTCCTCCCTGCTGTGCTGTAAAGAATGGCTCAAAAATGTTGTCGATCAATGCGTCATCAATACCGTTGCCACGATCGCTGACATCTAAATACGGGCGACCGGTCGGTTCGACTCGGCCCGCGGCGAGCGTGACACTGATTCCATTTTCGACGCCAGCGTATTTAACCGCGTTGTCACAAAGATTCCACAACACCTGTCGCAAATGGCTCGGATCGACGAGAACTGTGATCGCCGGCATATCGTCGCGGACCCGGATCGATTCCGGTGCGCAACCGATTGTCTGACAAAACTCATCAACAAATTGAACCAACCACGGCGTCAACTCGACCGGCTCGCGCTGGCCCGTATCTCGACGCGACAACTGCAGCACGTTATCGACGATTTCACTGACTCGCGCGGCGTTGTTGCAGATAATATCGCTAAGCCGTTGCTGCGTTTTGTCGAGTCCCGACGATTCGGCCAACAGTTGCCCCGCGTGACTCATCGCGCCTACCGGATTGCGAATTTCATGCGCGATACTTGCTGACAGTCTCCCGAGCGATGCGAGCTTCGACTGTTGCACCCGTTCGGCCAGCACCGATGTGTCTTCCATAAACAAGAGCAGCGGCGACGGTCCGTCGTCGGTACGCGCAAACGGTGCGATGTTAACTTCAATAAGACCGCCGCCGTCAGCGCCCATCATCGATATCTGTGTCGATTGCTGTGGGTTTGTGCTGTCACGCCAGGCGCGGATACGGCGCGCCAGCTCCGGTGCGATATCGGCCAGTGCACGTCCGGCTGTATTCGACGGTGCGCCTAGCAGTTCCGACGCAGACGGGTTAAGCAGCCGCACCGTGTCATCGGAATCGAGGGCGACGATACTCTCACGCAGGTGTTGCACGACATACTGGTTCAGTCGGGCCATATTTGCGAGATCGAGTCCACGTTGACGTAGCAAGGCTTCGCTATCGACCAGTCGTTTCGCGAGCGGTGCGGTTAGCAGCGGGATCGCAAACAGGATAGCGCCCAGAATTCCTGTCGCCGTGAATTGCGATGGGGTCGTCATGCCGGCCAATTGCGACAGCGCTTGTTCGGCGAGCAAGAAGATCGTTGCGATGGCGGGTACGAAGTAGGGCGTCGCGCTGCGGTAAGCGATCATGCTGGCCGCTAGGAAAACGACGAGCAGGCCACCGATGCCGCTGGTTATCCCGCCACTCGCATGCATCAGTACGACAATTGCCACAATATCGACGGCAATCTCGAGAAACGCCGTCGCCTGGAACGACAACATCTCCTGGAGGGCATTTAGTCCGCTGGCCAACGCCACAATAAAATAGGCGAGCGCGACCGCTAAATACAGCCGCGGCATTTCATTACCGACAATTCGCGGCTCTTCGAACGCGACAAAAAAACCGAGCAACGCAGCGCTGACGAGAATCCGGACGACCGCCGTCGAGCGAATGACTCGCCACGCCAAGTCGCGATCACGCGTATCGACGCCGTCTGCTTGGCGCAATTCAGCGCGCAGAATGGCAGTGGCGCTCAGATTGGTATCGATGGGATCGGCGATCGCTGCTTGCTCGCTTGGCTTTTGCGAAACCGGCACGATTGTTCCACAATACGCCCGCCGTCGCGATAGCCACGTCGGCGGCACCTCTCTTCCCTTGTAGCGACGTCCCGATGAATCTTCACGAGTACCAATCGAAGCGATTGTTCGCCGATTATTCGATCCCGGTGCCAGCCGGTATTCCTGTGCAATCCGCAGCCGATGCTGCCGCTGCCGTCGATAAGCTCGGCGGGGAACTGTGGGTCGTCAAAGCCCAAGTTCATGCTGGCGGTCGCGGCAAAGCGGGCGGCGTTAAGCTGTGCCGTTCGGTCGACGAAGTTCGCGAGGCCGCCGGAGCGATGCTGGGAACGCGGTTGGTAACCCACCAGTCTGGCCCAGACGGTATGCCGATCAACACCGTTTACGTCGAAGCGGGTTCCGACATCGAACGAGAGCTGTATCTCAGTATGCTCGTCAACCGCGAGGTGCGCCGTGTGTCGATTATCGCTTCCGCGGCGGGCGGTATGGATATTGAGGCGGTCGCCGAGGAAACTCCCGAGAAAATCCTCACGTCTGTTATCTCGCCATCGGCTGGCTTGCAGCCCTACCAAGCGCGCGAACTGGGTTTCGGTCTTGGGCTCGACAAAAAACAAGTCGGCCAATTCGGCAAGATTTTACAAGCGCTGTACCAGCTGTTCATCGATGTTGACGCGAGCCTGGTCGAGGTGAATCCGCTGATCGTCACTAAGGGCGGTGATGTCGTCGCGCTTGATGCAAAGATCAACATTGAAGACAACGCGTTGTTTCGCCAGGCCGACATCGAAAAGCTGCGTGACATCACGCAAGAAGACGATAAAGAGCGCGAAGCGTCCGAACACGAACTTAACTACGTATCGCTCGACGGCGATATCGCCTGCATGGTGAATGGCGCCGGTCTCGCGATGGCAACGATGGACGTCATTCAACTCTACGGCGGCGAACCAGCCAACTTCCTCGATGTGGGCGGTGGCGCCACACGAGAACGGGTCGCGGCTGCGTTCAAGCTGATTCTGTCCAACGACAACGTCAAAGCGATTCTCGTCAATATTTTCGGCGGGATCGTCCGTTGCGATCTCATCGCAGACGGCATCATTGCGGCGGTCAAGGATGTCGGCGTTGAGGTGCCAGTCGTTGTCAGGCTGGAAGGCACCAATGTCGATGCCGGACGGCAAAAACTCGCCGATTCAGGGCTGGCCATTATCGCGGCGAGCGACCTGACGGACGCCGCACAAAAAGCCGTCAAGGCAGCTGGGTAAAAGCATGAGCGTACTGGTCGGAAAACACTCCAAAATCGTTGTCCAAGGCCTAACCGGACGACAAGGTTCATTTCACGCCGAGCAATGCATCGACTACGGCACCAACATTGTTGCAGGTGTTACGCCCGGACGCGGCGGTGAAGAGCACCTCGGCGTACCGGTGTACAACACCGTGCGCGATGCCGTTGAAGAAACGGGCGCCGATGTCAGCATGATCTACGTGCCGGCGCCGTTTGCTGCTGATGCCATTCTCGAGGCGGCCGACGCCGGGATCGGTCTCGTCGTCTGCATCACCGAGGGCATTCCGGTGCTCGACATGTTGAAGGTGAAGGATGCGTTGGCCGATTACCCCACTCGGTTGATCGGGCCGAACTGCCCAGGGATTATCACGCCAGGCGAAGCGAAGATCGGCATCATGCCAGGTTTTATTCACAAGCCAGGGCGGGTAGGTATCGTTTCGCGTTCTGGGACCCTGACTTACGAGGCCGTTTATCAAACGACGCTGAATGATCTTGGGCAGAGCACTTGTATTGGCATTGGCGGTGACCCGATTCGTGGCCTCAATTTCATCGATTGCCTAGCATTGTTCCAAAACGACCCGGATACCGACGGCATTATCATGGTTGGTGAGATCGGTGGCAGCGACGAAGAAGCCGCCGCCGAGTTCATTGCAGCCAATGTGACGAAGCCGGTGGTGGCTTACATCGCGGGTGTCACCGCGCCCCCCGGTAAACGGATGGGCCATGCCGGCGCCATCGTCGCTGGCGGAAAAGGAACGGCCGAGGCGAAGTTCGCTGCGCTTGAAAAAGCGAACGTGACGACCGTGCGCTCGCCTGCCGAGCTAGGCAGTGCCCTAGCCGAACGTCTTAGCGGCTAATCGGCTAACCGACGTCGATGGCCGCGCTCAAACTAGCGCTCGCCCAACTGAATCCGTTTGTCGGCGACATCGCCGGCAATACGCGTCAGGCCATCGATGCTTGCCTCGACGCGGCGCAACAGGGTGCCGAGTTAATCGTCTTGCCCGAGTTGTTCGTTTGCGGCTACCCGCCTGAAGACCTGCTCTTTCATGGCGGCTTCCAACATCGAATCGACGCCGCTGTCGACGAATTGCTCCGCGCCGTTCGCGGCATCACGGTACTGGTCGGCGTGCCTGACTACGATGGGGACGACATCTACAACGCGGCTATCGTGTTTCGGGATGGCGAGGTCATCGCCAAGTACCGCAAGTGGTTGCTACCCAATTACCGAGTCTTCGATGAGAAACGCTATTTCCGCAAAGGCGACGAGGCGCGGGTTATTGAGATCGGCGGCCTCCAAGTCGGGTTAAGCGTTTGCGAAGACATCTGGCAGCCCGAACCTGCCGCTGCTGCAAAAGCGGCCGGCGCTGATCTGTTGATCGCGATTAACGGCTCGCCCTACCAGGTCGGGGCACAAGCACGTCGAGAGGATGTCGCGCGTGCCCGTGTTCGCGAGACTGGGCTACCGATGGTGTATGTGAACATGGTCGGTGGCCAAGACGAGCTCGTCTTCGACGGCGGGTCGTTTGTCATGGATGCCGACGGCGCCGTAACCTTTCGAGCGCCGGCGTTCGAAACGCGACTCGACTGTGTTGTCATTGAGCACGGCGACGCGGTAACGCCCACCGCGGCGAGCATTGAACCGTTGCCGACAACCGAAGCCAGCGTCTACGCGGCGCTAGTGACCGGTACCCGTGATTACGTTCGTAAGCACGGGTTTGATGGCGTTGTGCTCGGTTTGTCCGGTGGTATCGATTCCGGTCTAACGGTCGCGATTGCCGTCGACGCGTTAGGGGCGAACCGTGTTCGCGCCGTCATGATGCCGTACCGTTACACGTCCGATATGTCCAAGCACGACGCGGCGGCGCAAGCCGAGCTGTTGGGAGTGCGCTATGACGTCATTTCGATCGAGCCGATCGTAGCAGCAGCGCTTGGTCAGCTCGCCGATGTTTTCTCCGGTTACGGGGAGGACACCACCGAGGAGAACGTCCAAAGCCGGGCGCGTTGTATGTTGCTGATGGCGTTGTCGAACAAGACCGGCGATATGCTGCTCACGACCGGCAATAAGAGCGAAATGGCGGTGGGATACGCGACTTTGTACGGCGATATGGCCGGCGGCTTCGCGCCGATCAAGGACTGCTCGAAGTCTTTGGTCTTCGATCTGGCGCGCTACCGCAACACGCTATCGCCAGCGATTCCGGACCGGGTTATTACCCGGCCGCCATCCGCCGAGCTTCGGCCCGACCAGAAAGATACCGATTCGTTGCCTCCCTACGATGTGCTCGACCCGATTCTCGCCGCGTTCATTGAGGAGGATTTATCGGTGCAAGAGATCGCTGCACTGGGTTACGACTTCGATACGGTCGCTCGGGTATTAACGATGGTTCGCCGAAACGAGTACAAGCGCCGTCAAGCGCCGCCGGGCATTCGTATTTCTGAGCGTGCGTTCGGCCGCGACTGGCGCTACCCGATCACCTCTGGGTATCGGTTTCCGCCTGGCTAAACGTATTCTCGCGTTGCGCGAGTTCACGCGCCCGCTCGTTTTCCGCTAACACTTTGCGCGTATCCGCTGCGAGCTCCGGCAAATTCAATTCGTCGTACGCCGTCGCCATGATTTTCAGCGACTCTAGATTCGCATCGGCGCCGTCAAATTGTTCCAGCGCTTGTTTGGCGCGATTCAATGCCGCGACGTAGGCGCCGCGACGCAGGTAAAAGTCGGCGACATAGTTTTCGTAGCGGGCAAGCCTTTCTTTCAAGAACAACACGCGCTGGCGTGCGTCGTCGGCGTAGTCGCTCGACGGGTACCGGTCCAGTAGGCGAAGAAACGTGGCCAGTGCTTGTCGGTTTTCGGCAGGCGGGCGTTCCGCTCGATCAACACCCATCAATTTTGTAAACCGGCCAGGCTCTTCGTCGAAATAGGTCAAGCCTTTAATGTAGAGCGCGTAATCGAGTAACGGACTGGTCGGGTTTTCCCGCGCGAACTGGTTAGCGGCATCGATCGCTTCTTCGGTGCGGCCCGATTTGTAGTAGCAGTAAATTAGGTCAACCGACGCTTGGCGGCCAAGGTTACTGAACGGGAACCGGTTTTGAATCTGTTGCAGGATGAAAATCGCGCGCGGATAGTTGCCCGACTCCATTGACCGTTCTGCTTGCTGGTAGACGTCGGCGACCGATCCCGGTACGACACCGTTGTCTGGTCCCCCCTTACAACCGGCCACCAGTGCCAAAATTATTATTGTGATTAAGACACGCATCCGGACAGTATAACGGCTTCGCATTCTCGTCGATATCGTACAATTGCGGCATGGAACGGGTTGAGCGCGATACGATCGTGCCCGCGACCTGCGCCGGTATGCGGTTCGACCAGGCAGCGGCCCGCCTGTTCCCAGAATACTCGCGCAGTCGCATCAAGGGCTGGATACTTAATGGCACAGCGACGCTTGACGGTGCGCCACGCAAGCCGCGCGACCGGGTGCTAGGCGGCGAACGTCTGGTCGTCAACGCACAGATCGCCGCCGAGGAGGTTGTCGCGGCTGAGCCGATGCCACTCGATATCGCCTATGCCGATGACGATTTGCTCATCATCGACAAGCCGGCTGGCCTCGTCGTGCACCCTGGAGCCGGACACCGTGATGCCACGCTGCAGAACGGTTTGCTGCACGCCTACCCAGAGCTCGCTCATGTGCCGCGGGCTGGAATCGTCCACCGGCTCGATAAAGACACGAGCGGACTTATGTTGATCGCGCGGCGCGTGCCGACCCATACGGCATTGGTCCGCGCGTTGGCGCAACGAACGATTAAGCGCGAGTATCGGGCGGTCTGCTACGGCGTTCTGACCGGCGGCGGCACCGTCGATGCGCCGATTCGTCGCCACGCCACGCAGCGAACACGAATGGCCGTGCATCCGGATGGCCGTGAGGCGCGCACCCATTACCGGGTCGCCCGCCGGTTTGCGGCACACACCGAAATCAATGTCCGGCTGGAGACCGGGCGTACTCATCAGATTCGCGTGCACATGGCCCACGTACGCCATCCGTTGCTGGGCGACCCGGTCTACGGCGGTCGCCTGCGCTTACCCAAAGCGGCCGATGAGTCGCTAACGCTGTTGCTACGACGCTTTAATCGCCAAGCCTTGCATGCCGAACGATTGACCCTCGAGCACCCGATTAGTGGCGATGAGTTGTTGGTGGAACGGCCACCGCCAGCGGATTTTCTCACCTTGACCGACGCGCTCGACACGCACGGTAAGGCCCATGACTGACTGGCTATCGGCTGATTGGTCGGCGCCGAGCGCCGTTGCGGCAGGGGTATCGCTGCGTAGCGGTGGCAGCAGCAATGGGGCGTACGCCAGCGGCAACATCGGTTTGCACGTCGGCGATGACGCGACCACAGTGCTCGCGAACCGGGCGGCGTTGGTCAGCGCGCTGAATCTCGCGGGCGAGCCGTTATGGCTCGACCAAGTCCACGGCACGACGGTTATTGATGCTGATGCGTGGACGGCTTCTACGCCGCCCGAGGGCGATGCCGCCGTGACGCGCACGGGCCGTTGCCTGAGCGTCCAGACAGCCGACTGTTTGCCGGTCTTGCTCGCCAGTGCCGATGGCGCTGTCCTCGGGGCGGCGCACGGCGGCTGGCGCGGCCTCGCTGGCGGCGTTATCGAAGCGACCGTGGCTGCCATGGGCGTGCCGGCTGACAGTGTTATGGCATGGCTCGGGCCCGCGATCTCGGCGCGGCATTACGAAGTGGATACACCGGTCTACGGCGCCTTTTGTGCGGCGGATCGCGCGCTCGCCGGCGGTTTCGAGCCAACCCGGCCGGGCCACTTTCGCTGCGACCTTGTTGCTATCGCCGCCGGCCAGCTCAAGCGGCTGGGTGTCGGCTCGGTTGGTCGCAGCGGCCTGTGTACGTATGCGGAGGACGCGCGCTTCTTCTCGTATCGCCGTGATGGCCGGACCGGCCGCCAGGTGAGTCTAATCTTCGCGACTAGGTCCGGCTGATACCTTGAATTATGGCGGTTTAGACACTACTTCCTCCGCAGAATCATTGCCGTAGGTAGACCCCCATGCGGATGGACAAGCTCACCAGCAAATTTCAGTTGGCGCTGGCCGATGCGCAGTCGCTGGCGCTCGGTCGTGACCACCAGTTCATCGAACCGTTGCACCTAATGGTCGCGTTGCTTGACCAAGAAGGTGGCACCGTTCGTCACTTATTGACGCGTGCCGGCGTCAAGGTCAATGCGCTACGTTCATCGCTCGGCGAGGCGCTTGAGCGCGTCGCAACCGTCGAGGGTACGCCCGGCGATATCCATGTTGGCCAGGATTTGGCACGACTCTTAAACGTCGCCGACAAGCTTGCACAACAGCGCAACGACCAATACATCACGAGTGAGCTATTTGTACTGGCGGCACTCGACGACAAAGGTTCCGTTGGTCGGGCGTTGCTCGACGCTGGCGCGAACAAAGCGGCGATCGAACGGTCGATCGACGATCTTCGCGGTGGCCAAGAGGTCAATGACCCAAACGCCGAGGAAACCCGCCAGGCGCTTGAGAAATACACGATCGACCTCACCGAGCGCGCTGAGCAGGGCAAGATCGACCCGATTATCGGCCGCGACGAAGAAATTCGTCGCACGATTCAAATCTTGCAGCGGCGCACCAAGAACAACCCCGTTCTGATCGGCGAGCCCGGCGTCGGAAAAACCGCAATCGCTGAAGGCCTCGCGCAACGCATCGTCAATGAAGAGGTACCGGAGGCGATCAAAGGCAAACGCCTGTTGTCACTCGACCTCGGCGCACTCATTGCCGGTGCAAAATTCCGAGGCGAGTTCGAAGAGCGCCTCAAAGCCGTTCTCAACGACCTTGCTAAGCAGGAAGGCCAGATCATTCTGTTCATCGACGAATTGCACACGATGGTCGGTGCCGGCAAGGCGGAAGGCGCGATGGATGCCGGCAACATGCTAAAGCCAGCCCTCGCGCGCGGCGAGTTGCATTGCATCGGCGCGACGACGCTCGACGAGTACCGCCAATACGTTGAAAAAGACGCGGCGTTGGAGCGGCGCTTCCAAAAGGTCTTAATCGCCGAACCGACGGTCGAAGACACGATCGCGATTCTGCGTGGACTTAAAGAACGCTACGAAGTGCACCACGGGGTCGAGATTACCGACCCCGCGATTGTTGCGGCTGCGACGCTGTCGCATCGTTATATCAGCGATCGCCAATTGCCGGACAAAGCGATAGACCTTGTCGACGAGGCGGCCTCGCGCATACGCATCGAGATCGATTCGAAGCCGGAGGCCATGGACCGGCTCGAACGGCGCATTATCCAATTGAAAATTGAGCGCGAAGCGCTGAAGAAGGAATCGGACGATGCGTCAACTAAGCGCTTGGCCGATCTCGATGAGCAACTGGCCGAACTTGAGAAGGAGTACTCTGATCTCGATGAGATTTGGAAGTCCGAGAAAGCGGCGACGCAGGGTGCGGCCGATGTTAAAGAGGCGCTGGAGCGGGCTCGCTTGGAGCTTGAGACAGCACGCCGTGCCGGTGATCTAGGCCGGATGTCTGAATTGCAATACGGCCGGATTCCGGAACTCGAGAAGCAGCTCGATTCCGCTAACGGTGCTGGAGAGCCGTCGTTCACCTTGCTGCGCAATCGCGTTTCGGAAGACGAAATCGCGGAAATCGTCTCGCGCTGGACCGGCATTCCGGTCGCTAAGATGCTCGAAGGTGAGCGCGAAAAATTGCTCGCGATGGAAGATGCTTTACAACAGCGTGTGATCGGGCAGTCGGAGGCCGTGGTATCGGTCTCTAACGCGATCCGCCGCGCACGGGCCGGTTTGTCTGACCCGCGGCGACCGATCGGGTCGTTTTTGTTCTTAGGCCCGACTGGCGTCGGCAAGACCGAGCTCAGCAAAGCGCTCGCCGAGTTCTTGTTCGATACCGACGAGGCGATGGTGCGGCTCGACATGTCCGAGTATATGGAGAAGCACTCGGTGGCCCGTCTAATCGGCGCGCCGCCAGGTTACGTCGGTTACGAGGAAGGCGGACACTTAACGGAAGTTGTGCGGCGTAAACCGTATTCGGTCTTGCTGCTCGACGAAATCGAAAAGGCTCATCCCGACGTCTTTAACGTTTTGCTGCAAGTGCTGGACGATGGCCGGCTGACGGACGGCCAAGGCCGCACCGTCGATTTTCGCAACACCGTCATCATCATGACCTCGAACCTCGGGTCGCAGCGGATTCAGGCGTTGGCGGGCGAGGGTAGCTACGACGCGATGAAGGCCGCAGTGATGGAGGTGGTCGGTGAGCACTTCCGACCCGAGTTCATCAACCGCGTCGACGATGCCGTCGTATTCCACCCGCTCGGTCGCGATCACATTCGCGCCATTGTTGATATTCAGCTGGCGTTGCTGCACGGCCGCCTAGCCGAGCGCGAGTTGACGCTGACATTGACGGACGCGGCGCGGGATCTCTTGGCGGATGCGGGATTTGATCCGGTGTACGGCGCGCGGCCGCTGAAGCGCGCGATCCAAACGCGGGTCGAGAATCCGCTCGCCGAGCGGATCCTCGCTGGCAGCTTCGGCCCTGGCGATACGATCGAAGTCGGCGTCAGCGACGACGAGCTGGTCTTTGAAAGCGCCGACGCTTCTGCGACCATTGCCGCCGCAGGCGGGTAATCGCCGCGGGGAGAGTAAAAGACAGCATGCCGATTTACGAATACGAATGCGGTGCCTGCGGCGCCGTGCACGATGTGCTGCATAAAGTGTCCGACAAATCACCGCGCAAATGCCCGTCGTGCGGCGCGCTCAAGCTCAAGCGACTGATTTCTGCGCCGCGGTTTCGTCTAAAGGGCGAGGGTTGGTACGAGACCGATTTCAAGACGGGCGACAAACGCAACCTTGCCGACAGTGGCGACGGCGGTGATAGTAAAGCATCTGCCAATGACGACTCGTCTGCATCAAAACCTAAGGACAAGAGTGATAGCAAGTCGCCCAAAAAAGAGGCCAGCGCCGCTAAGAAGACGGCGTCCGCCAAAAGCAAAGCGGGCGGCGACGCAGCGTGAGTAAAGAACCCACGAAGGACAAAGGCGGGCCGAGCTTTTTCCGGCGCCTGCGTAGCTATTTGCTCGCGGGCCTACTTGTTTGGTTGCCGCTTGGCGTGACGATTCTGTTTCTGAAGTTCGGCGTCGCCCAAATGGATAGGACCCTCGGGCTAATCCCGCGCCAGTATCGGGAAGAATTGATACTGCCGTACTTCAACATCTCAGTGTTCGAGATACCGGGTATTGGTCTCGCATTGACGCTGCTGATCCTCTTCGTGACGGGTTTGCTGACGGCCAATTTCTTTGGGCGGCGATTGGTCAAGTTCGGCGAGAGCGTTCTCGATCGGATTCCGCTGGTCCGGACCATCTATTCGGCGGTCAAAAATTTTGCCGAGATCGTGCTTGGGCCAGGCAGCGACTCGTTCAAAAAGGTGTTGCTAATTCAGTACCCGCGCCAAGGCGTCTACAGCCTCGCGTTTCAGACCAGCACCGATCTTGGCGAGATAGACGATAAAACCGGTAAGGACGTGATCTGTACCTTCGTGCCCACGACGCCGAACCCAACGTCCGGATTTATCATCATGGTGCCGCGCGAAGATGTGATCGAACTCGATATGGAGGTCGATCAGGCGCTCAAGATGATTATTTCGCTCGGCGTGGTCGTACCGCCGTGGGCGGGTGCGCCTGCGCCCAGCTCGCTTGCGCCGCCTCAGTCGACCCCGTAACATTTCGCGTCTTTTCGGCCGCGCCAGCGGCTTTTCCCGACCCAAAGATTCGTTATGCGCACTCATTACTGCGGCGCCGTCGACGCCAGTCTGATCGACAAGACCGTTTCGGTGACCGGCTGGATTCACCGCCGGCGCGATCACGGCGGCGTTATTTTCGTCGATTTACGCGACCGCGAAGGTCTCTTGCAGGTTGTTTTCGACCCCGACGATGCGGCTATGTTCGCCGAAGCCGAGCGGCTGCGTAGCGAATACGTCCTCGCCGTCGAGGGCCGTGTACGGGCGCGTCCTGACGGCACGGTAAATCCGGATCTTGCGACCGGGGAAGTCGAGGTACTCGCACAGAAATTGACGGTGCTGAACCGCTCCGAAACGCCGCCGTTCCACCACGACGACGACGTTAACGAGGAGCTGCGCCTACGTTATCGCTATTTGGATCTGCGCAAGCCCGAGATGCTCGGCAACCTGATGCTGCGCCACCGGGTGACTCAAGCGCTGCGTCGCTTCCTCGACGGTGACGGGTTTGTCGATACCGAAACGCCGATGCTGACCCGCGCGACCCCCGAGGGTGCTCGCGACTACATCGTCCCGAGTCGGACCCATCCGGGTAAGTTCTTCGCGCTGCCGCAGTCGCCGCAGATCTTCAAGCAGCTCTTGATGATGTCGGGCCTCGACCGCTACTACCAGATCGTGCGCTGTTTTCGCGACGAAGATCTTCGCGCCGATCGCCAGCCGGAGTTCACCCAGCTCGATATCGAAATGAGCTTCGTCGATGAAGAAGCGGTGATGTCGACAATGGAGGCCTTGATCCGCAGCCTCTTCAAAGACGTGCTCGACGTGGACCTACCGGCGTTCCCGCGGATGCCGTACAGCGAGGCGATGCAGCGCTTTGGTTCCGACAAGCCAGATCTCAGGATAGATCTCGAGCTCACGGAAGTCACTGATTTGATGACTGACGTCAATTTCAAAGTGTTCGCAGGACCTGCGAACGACCCAGATGGCCGCGTCGCTGCTTTGTGCGTACCGAGTGGGTCGGAGCTAAGCCGCAAGGAAATTGACGACTACACGGCGTTCGTGGGTCGCTACGGTGCTAAAGGCCTCGCCTACATCAAAGTGAACGATGTTGCGGCGGGCCGCGAAGGCTTGCAGTCGCCGATTTTGAAGAATCTTCATGACAGTGCCGTAGACGGCATTCTCGAGCGCACCGGTGCAAAAACCGGCGACCTAATCTTTTTCGGTGCGGATAAAGCCCGCGTCGTGAACGACGCACTGGGCGCCTTGCGTGTGCAAGTCGGCCAAGACCGCCGTTTAGTCGCCGACCGTTGGGCGCCGCTCTGGGTCGTCGATTTCCCGATGTTCGAGTGGGATGCCGACGGCAAGCGTTGGACCTCGCTGCACCATCCGTTTACGGCGCCGAGTGTCGATTCGCCAGAAGAGCTCGCTAAGGACCCGGGCAATACGTTGTCCCGTGCCTACGACATGGTCTTGAACGGCAACGAGATTGGTGGCGGTTCGGTCCGTATCCACGACACAACGATGCAAGCGGCGGTGTTTGAGTTACTGTCGATCAGCGAAGAGGCAGCGGAAGAGAAATTCGGTTTCTTGCTGCGCGCATTGCAATACGGTTGCCCGCCGCACGGCGGTATCGCCTTCGGCGTCGACCGCTTGGTCATGCTGATGGCCGGCGCCGAGTCGATTCGCGACGTAATTGCGTTTCCAAAAACCCAAAGCGCGAGTTGTCCGCTCACCAATGCGCCAGGCGAAGTGTCGGCCCAGCAGCTCAAAGAGACCGGTATTCGCTTGCGTAAGCCGGTCGGCGACAAGCCGGCCGAGTAACAAGATGACGTACCGACGTCCCGAGTCGGTGCTCGTGCTGGTCTACACGACGGCCGGCGATGTGCTGGCACTGCGCCGCTGCCGGCCGTTCGATTTCTGGCAATCGGTGACCGGCAGTCTCGACCCTGGCGAAACCCCGGCCGACACCGCTGCGCGCGAGCTGTTCGAGGAAACTGGCATCGACGCCGGTGATCGTCTATTCGCGACCGGCACGCAGCGCGTGTTTGTCATCGATCCCCGCTGGCGTCATCGTTATCCGCCCGGCGTTACTGAAAATACCGAGTGGGAGTTTCGCCTGGCATTGCCTGCGCCCTGCCCGATCGTGCTCGACGCGTCGGAGCACAGCGACTACGAGTGGCTGCCAGCGAACGAGGCCATCGAACGGTTCTGGTCGTGGACGAACAAGGATGCGCTACGAGAACTCGTTGCTATCAAACCCTAAATACGGACGGGTCGATAGGTTGCATATGTGCATAGGCTTGTTAAGCCTCCGGGTGCGAGTGTGTGTAAACGCTGATCTTGTTGCGGCTGCAGTTGCGCTTCGACAACGCTAGTCTTAGTACCCATCGGTCGTTCTGGCCTTGGCAAGGACTGCTTCATGTACCAGCAAAAAAGTTTACTTCGTCGCCATACTGCTATTGCAGCGTTTGTGTGCGCACTGTTCATGGCCGATCCGGTAAGCGCTGCTACCAAGTGTCAGCGTATCGCAATCAAGCAAATCGCGAAATTTGATAAACAGCTAGCCAAAGTCCAAGCGAGGTTCGAGGAGCGGCGGAATCGCTTAGTAGACGGATACCTGCAACACATAGACGACACGGATCGGCGCGATGCGTTGGCTGCGGATCTGGAAGCCGTAGTCGATGGCTTCGAGCTCGATGATGTACTTTCTCGTTCGCGCGAAAAAAAATCGGTCCTAACAGAGTTTATTGCAGCCGATGAACCCGAAGCTTGTAAAGCCGGAGATGGCAGCGCTTACATATTTGATCGCACGATTGAAGTGCTTGGCGTAAATCATGAAACGGCGCTGGAGGCCCTCCAAGACCGCATCGATATTGAGACTGTAGGCCCCAACGAGGGGCTTGTCGTTCTAGCGATGTATATCGATGGTCGTGTCATGCGACTAACCTTGGACAAGCGAGGTTCGATGACCGGCGCGAGAGCCTTTAAGAACGTGAAGGTTGGTCAATTTTTTCGAATCATTAAATTACCAGCGGGTGAGTACCAATGGACAACTGTCCGCACAAGTGAAGAGCTTACCCGCTCATACTTCGCCGACAGAACCCTGTACTACTACGACTTTCGAGACAGAGATCTTTCCTTCAAAGTTGAGCCAGGAAAGCTGAATTTCACTGGCGTATTAATGTATTCAGGTTCAGGCTACGCTGACATTAAGGACCGGACTTCGATCGTGATGCGACTCGTAGAGAATCGATATCCCGAATTCCTCGAACGATATCCAGCGGTTAACGGACTTGTTCCGGGCGATAAATATCTAGATTTCTTCCTGTCGGAAAAGCGCAGTTGGCAGGAGGTTCAGCAATGAAATGCCGTAAGTCAAAGACGGCGGCGTTGGCTTCTATCCTGATCGCGCCCCTCGCGTCAGCCCAGATTCAGACGACGCCCGAAGTTGAGACGAATCCCGCATCGTTGGAACCAGCGGATTCCCAGGTGCTGGATTCAATCTCAATGATCCCACCGTTCTTCAGCCGCGACGCTATCCGCTTTGTTCGAATATCACCGGACGGTAAACGACTCGCGTTCATGCGCGGCAGTGACTTGATGGTTGGTTCGGTCGATGAGGGTTTCCATGCGGTTCAAGACTGGTCCGGTAAAGTTACGCTGACGCAGCTTGAGTGGATGGGGAATTCCGCTCTCATAGCCAGGCTCATACTCGCCGGTTCATGGTCCGGTAAGCCAGCCTTTGTTGCGCTTCCTATCAGCAACGAAAACGGACAGTTGCTGGCCGGCGAACGGTCCGTTTTTGAAGCCGTTGGTAGCATTCTCGATCCATTGCCGAGCGATCCGGACCACGTCTTGTTTATTAGCAACGACGTTAAAGACGGTAATCAATTTGCCAATGTCTATCGTTTAAATCCATTCGAAAAGATTCGCACGCAGCTTGGTGAGGCAGATCGACTCAACAAGAACTTCAATCGCGCAAGTTGGTACGTTCTAAACAAGTCCAAGAAGCTGTTTCTGGCGCTAGATTCTTTCGATGCAACGCCACGTCTGTACAAGCGAAGCCCCGGCGGGACGAAATGGAAGCTGCTCTGGCAGGGGTCTGCCAATGATCGATTCATTCCTCTGAGCCTAAACGCAGATGATTCCGAGTTATATGTATTGACGGACGCAAACTCAGAACGTCTCGTTGCGGCCGCTCTCGATGTTAAATCAGGGCAGGTGTCTCGAATCGTCCACTCAGATCCCATCACCGACGTTTACAATGTTGTTGTTTCGGATCGTTCCGGCGAACCCGTTGCGGCCGTTATCAATCGCGATGGACTTATCGACTATGCATTTTTGGATGCTGCCTTAGAGGAACAATTTGCGTCCATTCGTGATCAACTGAATGCGGCTACGGTGATCATTGCTGATATAGCGAAGAGTGATGCCTCCGCAGTGATCTTTACCCGTACGCCGAACAGCACAGGTACATATCACTTCTGTATCCTAGCTTCGGGCGAGTGTGCCGAAATTGGTGAGGTTCGACCATGGCTCAACAGCAACAATCTGGCGACAACCGAAACACTCGAAGTCGCTTCGACTGATGGTCATTCGGTATTCGCGTTTCTGACACTCCCAGCCGTTCCAGACGAAAAGAAACTACCGTTAATCGTAATGCCGCATGGCGGGCCTATTGGTGTGAGCGACAATAGGCACTACAACCCGGATGCACAGTGGCTAGCCCACAATGGGTACGCAGTCTTAAGAGTAAATTATCGAGGCTCTAGTGGTTACGGAAAGACCTTCCTTAGCGCAGGCATGCGCCAATGGGGGCGGGGGATTGAAGACGATATTGAGTCTGCTACGGACACAGTGTTTTCAAAATACGATCAATTGGACAAAACTCGCGTGTGTATCTACGGAGCCAGCTATGGTGGTTACTCGGCTCTGCAAAGCATCGTTCGTAGTCCCGAGCGGTATCAATGTGCTGCGTCATTCGCTGGCGTAACAGACTTACCGCTCTTGTTTAGCCAAAGCGTCTATCGCCGTGATGAAGAGCTTCGCGATGAACTCGTGAAAATGGTGGGCGATCCGGAGCTCGATCTCGCCGAGTTACGAGAATACTCACCTGTTTACAACTATCGGCGGATGAGTCGACCTGTATTTCTTGCGCACGGTACAGAAGACTCGCGCGTCGACATCGAGCATAGCTGGCGTCTTGAGCGACTTTTACGCATGGCTGATGCGGATGTACAGATGCATGAAATGACCGGCGTCGGACACGGATTCGAGACTTTGCAACAGATTGCTGATTTCTACGAGCCACTGATGAGGTTCTTCGATCGGCACTTGAGGCCAATGCAGTAGCGTTTTTTTGCTTCGCGATGTTCCTGCGCGGCGGTCTTGCGACGATACAAAGCGAGAAGTATGCGAATTCGCGCAGGTCTAACCGCCGTGACGCTAAACGGATCAACGTTCGGGTTTGATTAAGGTCTTCAGTCGATAAACCAAATCGAGCGCCGCTCGCGGCGTCAGGTCATCGGCGTCGACCTCGTCCAGCGCTTCGCGCAGACGATCCGGTGACGGTTCGTCAACCGGGCCAAAATCGAGTGCCTGTTGCGGGCTCGGTACGGCATCGGCTTGACCGGCTTCTAGTGCCGCCAAGTAACGTCGTGCTCGACCGATGACGGTGCGCGGTACGCCAGCGAGTGCGGCAACATCGAGCCCGTAGCTTTGATTCGCAGGGCCGTCGAGGACGGTGTGGCTAAACGTTAACTTGCCACGCATCGATACGGCATCCAAATGCACGTTTGCTGTTGTTGGCAGTTCGTCGGCCAGACCGGTTAGCTCGAAGTAGTGGGTTGCGAATAACGTGAACGCCCGCATCTCGGTGCCGATGTGGTGAGCCACGGCCCAGGCGAGCGACAAGCCGTCGAACGTAGACGTCCCGCGACCGATCTCGTCCATCAGCACGAGGCTGTTCGGGGTCGCTTGATTGAGGATCGTCGCGGTCTCGGTCATCTCAACCATAAACGTTGAGCGACCGCCGGCGAGATCGTCCGACGCGCCAATACGCGTAAAAATCTGGTCGATCGGACCAAGCCGACACCGATCCGCCGGCACATAGCTACCGATGTGGGCCAATAGCGTAATCAGTGCCGTTTGGCGCATGTAGGTCGACTTGCCGCCCATGTTCGGGCCGGTAATCACGAGCAAGCGGCGCTCGTCGTCGAGGCGCACGTCGTTCGGCGTGAATGGCTCATCGATGAATTGTTCGACGACCGGATGGCGGCCAGCATCGATCGCAACGCACGGCTCATCCACGAGCTCGGGCGCTACGTAGCGAAGTCGTGTGGCGCGTTCCGCCAACGTCGTCAAAACGTCGAGCCGGGCGATCGCGGCGGCGCTCGCGACCAACGACCCCAAGCTCTCGTTCAATGCGTCGAGCAGTTCGTCGTATAACCGCTTCTCCCGTGCGAGCGAGCGCTCGCGGGCACCGAGGACACGGTCTTCGAAAGCTTTGAGTTCCGTCGTGATGTAACGCTCCGCACCTTTCAGTGTTTGCCGGCGTGTGTATTCAACCGGTGCGCCGTCGGCTTGGCCTTTGCTGATCTCTATGTAGTAACCGTGGACGCGGTTGTAGCCGACCTTCAAAGTACGAATGCCGGTCCGTTCGCGTTCGCGTTCTTCAAACGCCCGCAATTCGTCGTCGGCACCGGTCGACAATGCTCGCAGCTCGTCGAGTTCGGTGTCGAAGCCGGTCGCGATGACACCGCCGTCGCGGATCAGCATCGGTGGGGCATCGACTAAAGCGCGTGCCAATAGGTCGGCCGTTGTTGGGTGGTTGCCCAGTTCGTCGGCGAGCGTCGCGAGTTCGGCGGCGCCGCTGGCGGCCAGCGGAGCGGTTAGCGCTGGCAAGGCCGCCAGGCCGTTGCCGAGCTGTGCGAGGTCGCGGGGACGGGCGGAGCGCAGCGCCACGCGCGATAGTATGCGCTCAAGATCACCAACCGCCGTTAAGGTCTCGCGTAAGCCGTTGACCAACTCGGTTCGGTGCAACGCCGCAATGACACGCAAGCGGGCTCGCAGCGCATCGTGATCGCGCAGCGGTCGAGCGAGCCAACGGCGTAGTTCCCGGGCGCCCATTGTCGTGCGGCAGGTATCGAGGACACCGGCTAGCGTGCGCTGGTCATCGTCAGCGAGGCTCCGGGTTAATTCCAGGTTACGTCGTGTGGTCGCATCGATGCGAAGCGCATCGTCGGCGCGTTCAAACCGAAGGCCAGTAAGGTGCGGCAGCGCGCCTTTTTGTGTATCAGCGACGTAGTCAAGCAAGCCACCGGCCGCAGCTGTGGCGAGGGGTTCATCGGCAAGACCAAAACCGGCCAGGTCGCGCGTTGCGAATTGCTCGCACAACTGTCGCGCAGCGCTAACCGCATCGAACAACCAATCGCCACGACGGCGAACGGTCCAGCGCTCGGTAATGGCGGGCGCCAGACGAAGTGATTCCGGTGCGATCAACTCAGCCGGACTGAGTCGCTCGAGCTCTGCGTCCAAGTCCCGCGCGGAACCCAGCGCGGTGACCCGAAAGCGCCCGGCGGATAGGTCGAGCCAGGCGACGGCATAGTGTTGGCCATCGCCCGTGACGGCGGCGGCGACATTGTCTTCGCGGTCGCTTAACAGCGCCTCCTCCGTCAGCGTACCGGGCGTAACAACTCGGACAACGCCGCGCTCAACCGGACCTTTGCTGGTGGCTGGGTCGCCGATTTGTTCGCAGATCGCGACCGACTCGCCTTGGCGAATCAGTTTGACCAGGTATTGCTCCACCGAGTGATAGGGCACCCCGGCCATTGGAATCGGCTCACCGGCCGACTTGCCGCGCGCCGTTAATGTGATGTTAATCAGCTGCGCGGCGCGTTTGGCGTCGTCGTAAAAGAGCTCGTAGAAATCGCCCATCCGGTAGAACAACAAGGTGTCCGGATACTCGGCCTTGATCGCGAGGTACTGGCGCATCATCGGCGTGTGTTGGGGGTTGGGACGGGCAGCCATGCGGGGCGGGGTACTGGCGTAAACCACCAGTATGCCTGCAGCGACCCACCGCTTGCACGGCTGTCGCTTGTGTTAGCGTAGCGCCATGCGGGGGCGCCACAGCCAGTCATGAAGATCGTTCACTTGGAAACGGGCCGGCACCGTTACGGCGGGCCGCAGCAAGTGCTGCAATTGATGAACCGCTTGGCCGAACTCGGTCACGACAACACGCTACTTGGCGCTACCGATAGCGAGGTGCTCGCTCACGCCCGCTTGGCCGGTCATCGGATTGAAGCGTTGGCAACCATCGGCGATGCCGACGTCAGCCTGATACCGCGGCTGGCGCGCCGTTTCTCGCGGCTCGCTCCCGATATCGTTCATGTGCATTCGCGCCGCGGTGCCGACCTTTATGGTGGCCCGGCCGCGCGTCTCGTCGGCTTACCAACACTCCTCACGCGCCGCGTCGATAACCCGGTCTCAGCACTGGGCGCGCGCTGGCGGTTTCGACCGTACCGACGCATCGTCGCTGTGTCCGATGCCGTTCGTGCGGCGCTCGACGCCGCCCAGGTGGCACCCGAGCGTATCGTTGTCATCCGCGATGCGATTGATGTCGCACCGCTGGTGTTATCGCCCGAGCACGACTGGTTCTCGCAGACCTTTGGTGTTCCAAAGGGCGTGCCATTGATCGGCGCGATCGCCCAATTTATCCCGCGCAAAGGGCATCGCTACCTACTCGATGTATTGCCGACCGTGATTGAGCGGTTGCCATCGGCGCGGCTGCTGCTGTTTGGGCGCGGCCCATTAGAGGCTGAATTGCGCGCGCTCGCGCACGAGCGTGGTCTTTCCGAGCACGTTGTTTTCGGCGGCTTTCGTCGTGACATGGATCGTGTCCTGCCGTGTCTGGATCTCGTTGTGCACCCAGCGACAGCCGAAGGGATGGGCGTTGCGTTACTGGAGGCGGCGGCCGCGGCCGTGCCGGTGGTCGCGTTCGCCGCGGGCGGTATCAAAGAGGTGGTTGTCGACGGCGAAACCGGTGTGTTGGTGCCGGTTGGCGATACCGCGGCGCTCGGTGCGGCGATCACCGCATTGCTCGCGGATAAGCGCCGCACCGAGGCGTTCGGCGTTGCTGCGCGCCGGCGCATCGAGCAAGCTTTCTCCGTGGCCGATCATGCGGCCCGTCACGAAGCGTTGTACACGGCCGTTATGGCCGAAGAGCGAGCAGACAATGAACCTGGCTGAAACCGTGGTCGCGCGATTGAGCGCGGCCGGTCTGACGATGACAACGGCCGAGTCCTGCACCGGCGGTGGTGTCGCCAGCGCGATCACCGACGTGGCCGGCAGCTCAGCCGTGTTCGAATTCGGCTGGGTCACCTATGCTGATCGAGCCAAAGCAGCCGAGCTTGGTGTGCCAGAGGCGCTACTAACAGCCCACGGCGCCGTTTCTGAGCCGGTTGTGCGGGCCATGGCGAGCGGCGCCCGTGAGCGCAGTGGGGCCGATCTGGCCGTCGCCGTCAGTGGCATTGCGGGCCCCGGTGGCGGCTCGCCCGAGAAGCCGGTTGGGCTCGTTTGGTTCGCGTGGGCCGAGGCTGATGGCCACGTTAGCGCAGCGCAGCACCGATTCGCTGGCGACCGAGCGGCGGTTCGCCAGGCCAGTTGTGAGGCGGCACTCGAAGGAATTCTGGCACGTCTTTGATTTTCGGCCGTTCAGACCGAATTTGTCGCTGTTCGACCCAGTTCCGTGCGAAATCCCTGCATTTACAGACTGCACGGATGCCCCACAATGTGGGATACTACCGCCAACTACTGGATACAAACACAGGTATTGCTCAGCCGATGGACGACAACCGCAAGAAAGCCTTAGCCGCTGCTCTCGGGCAAATCGAAAAACAATTTGGCAAGGGGTCGGTCATGCGCCTTGGCGACGCCAATGCGCACAAAGACATCGACGTGGTCTCGACCGGCTCGCTCGGGCTCGACGTCGCACTGGGTATCGGCGGACTGCCGAAAGGCCGTGTCGTCGAGATCTACGGGCCGGAGTCATCCGGTAAAACGACGTTAACGCTGCAGGTTGTCGCCGAAGCGCAAAAAGCGGGTGGCACGGCGGCATTTGTCGATGCCGAACACGCCCTCGACCCGGTCTACGCCGAGCGCTTGGGCGTCAACGTTGACGACCTGCTGGTCTCGCAACCCGATACCGGTGAGCAGGCCCTTGAAATCACCGACATGCTGGTTCGCTCCGGCGCGGTCGACGTCATCATCGTTGACTCGGTCGCGGCGCTAACGCCGAAGGCCGAGATCGAGGGCGAGATGGGCGATTCGCACGTCGGTCTGCAAGCGCGCCTGATGTCGCAGGCGCTTCGAAAGCTAACCGGCAACATCAAGCGCTCGAACGCGATGGTCATCTTTATTAACCAAATCCGGATGAAGATCGGCGTCATGTTCGGCAGCCCCGAGACCACGACGGGCGGCAACGCGCTGAAGTTTTACTCGTCAGTCCGCCTCGACATTCGCCGCATCGGTGCCATCAAGAAGGGCGACGAGGTGGTCGGCAACCAGACCCGCGTCAAAGTGGTTAAGAACAAAGTCTCACCGCCGTTCCGTTTAGCCGAGTTTGAGATTCTGTACGGCGAGGGTATCTCCCGTGAGGGCGAGCTAATCGACCTGGGCGTTGCGAACAACATCGTCGAGAAGTCCGGCTCGTGGTACTCGTACGGCGACGACCGCATCGGTCAAGGTAAAGAAAACGTCCGCCAGTTCCTGTTGGAGCATCCGGAAATGGCCGAGGAAATCAATCAGCGGCTACGGGCGATCTTGCTACCGGAAACTGTTGTTGTTGAAGAAGACGACGACGTCGAGCTCAAAGAGGCGTAAATCCGCCTTGTTGCTCGAGCCGTTGGACGACGAAGCACCGCGCGATCCGCGCGGTGCGCGTCGTTATGCCATGGATGCGCTGGCGCGGCGTGAGTACGGTTTCGCGGAGCTCGTGCGCCGGCTGGAAAAGCGCGGCTTCGATGCCGACACGGCGCACGCAACCGTCGCCGAACTGAATGCCGAAGGTCTACAAGACGACGCGCGCTTCGCCGAGGCAATGGTCGCGAGCGCAGCGCGGCGCGGCAAAGGGCCACGCCGTATCGAGGCGGAGCTTACCGAGCGTGATTTGCCCGGTGCCATCATCGCGGCAGCGCTCGGTGAAGCCGGTATCGACTGGTACGCGTTAGCGGCCGACGTTCGCGAAGGAAAGTTCGGCGCGGTAAAGCCGGCCGATTTCACCGAGAAAGCCCGCCAAATGCGCTTCCTGAACTACCGCGGCTTTGACAACGAGCAGATCCGCCACGCCGTTGACGCCTAGCCGAGGGCATTAACGAGGGCAATAACTCGGCACTCCCATCGTTCGGGCTTTGCCCGTAAACTCCGCGACATGAAAAGCTTGACGACAACCGAGCTGCGCCAGGCGTTCCTGGAGTACTTCGCAGCCCGTGAGCACCGCATCGTGCGCTCATCGCCGCTCGTGCCGGGTAACGACCCGACGCTGCTCTTCACGAACGCCGGTATGGTGCAATTCAAAGACGTTTTTCTTGGCGAGGAAAAGCGTGACTACGTGCGCGCAACAACGTCGCAGCGCTGTGTACGCGCCGGCGGTAAACACAACGATCTTGAAAACGTTGGCTACACCGCGCGCCATCACACGTTTTTTGAGATGCTCGGTAACTTTAGTTTTGGCGACTACTTTAAAGCCGACGCGATTCGTTTTGCCTGGGAGTTTGTCACCGAGGTACTCGACATACCCGCAGAGCGTCTTTGGGTAACGGTATACAAAGACGATGATGAAGCGGCCGACATTTGGCTGAACACCATCGGCGTGCCATCAAAGCGTTTGTCGCGCCTCGGCGAAAAAGACAATTTCTGGTCAATGGGCGACACCGGCCCGTGCGGGCCGTGCTCAGAGATTTTCTACGATCATGGGCCCGACGTGCCTGGCGGACCACCGGGATCACCGGACGAAGACGGGGATCGCTACATCGAGATCTGGAACCTCGTTTTTATGCAGTTCGATCGTTCGGCGGATGGAACGATGACACCACTGCCGAAGCCATCGGTCGACACGGGCATGGGGTTAGAACGCGTTGCTGCTGTCATGCAGGGCGTGCATTCGAATTACGAGATCGATCTGTTCGCGGCGTTGATTGCCAGCACCGCGAACGAGGTCGGCGTTACGAATGATGGTCATGCGTCGCTGCGCGTTATCGCCGATCACATCCGCGCGTGTTCGTTTTTAATCGTCGACGGTGTGTTGCCCGGCAATGAAGGCCGGGGTTACGTCCTCAGGCGGATTATTCGCCGCGCTGTTCGCCACGGACGCAAACTAGGCGCGAACGATGTGTTTTTCGCGCACCTGGTCGCACCGCTGGTGGCTGTGATGGGCGATGCGTACCCGGAGCTCGTTGAAGCCCAAGCGCATGTTGAGCGTGTTCTGGAAAAAGAAGAACGGCGCTTCGCGGAGACGTTGTCGCAAGGCTTGTCGCTGCTGGAAGAAGCGATTGCTGATTTAGACGGCTCCGTTATTCCTGGCGATGTTGCCTTCCGTTTGTATGACACCTACGGCTTCCCGGTTGATCTCACCGCCGATATCGCTCGTGAGCGTGCACTCAGCGTCGACGAAGCGGGTTTCAAAACGGCGATGGACGCGCAGCGCAAGAAAGCGCAGGCGGCCAGTAGTTTCGGCAAAGATACGCGAGCGAATGTCAGTATCGACGCTACCTCGGAGTTTTTAGGCTACGCGAGCGACGCGGCCAGCGGCCGAGTCACAACACTGGTTCGCGGGGACGCGACGGTTAATCGGCTCGAGAGCGGCGAGTCGGGCAGTATCGTCCTCGATAGAACGCCGTTCTACGGCGAAAGCGGGGGGCAAGTCGGCGACTCGGGCTTCCTCGCAGCGCCCGGCGTACGCTTTCGGGTCGACGACACGCAAAAACTCGGCGATGCGGTCTTGCATATTGGCACCGTTGACGAGGGCCAGATCGATGCCGGCACCGTGTTGAAGGCGACCATCGATACCGAGCGGCGCAATGCTATTCGCCGCCACCACACGGCAACGCATTTGCTGCACGCGGCGTTACGTGAAGTACTCGGGACGCACGTTACTCAAAAAGGCTCATTGGTCGGGCCCGATAAACTGCGTTTTGATTTCTCACACTACGAGCCGGTAACAGCGGAGCAACTCGCGACGATTGAGCAACGGATCAACGATGAGGTCTTAGCGAACCACGAAGCCGTTACCGAGGAGATGGATTTCGAGGCGGCTGTCGAGTCTGGGGCGATGGCGCTGTTCGGGGAAAAGTATGACAGTAAAGTGCGCGTATTGACGCTCGGTGGGTTTTCCGTTGAGCTCTGCGGCGGCACGCACGTGGCACGCACCGGCGATATCGGACTCGTTAAGATCGCCGTCGAGACGGGTATCGCATCGGGCATTCGGCGCATCGAGGCTGTTGCCGGCAACGCGGCCCTCGACTATGTCCGCGACGGCGAAGCCCGTCTTAGGGCCGTCGCCGGCCTCGTCAAAGCAACGCGTGCTGACGTCGATACGAAAGTCGACCAGTTACTAGCGCGCGTGCGCGGTCTGGAAAAAGAGCTCGCCGCGGCGAAGCGACGCATCGCCGAAGGCGGTGGTGGGAAGGATCCACTGGAGTCGGCCGTCGCCATCGGCGATGTGCGCGTGTTAGCGCTCAGGATGGACGATACCGACCCGGGCACGCTGCGCGATACGGTTGACAAGTTCAAAGACCGGCTCGGTCGTGGCGTTGTCGTCATCGGCGGCGTCGAGGACGGCAAGGTTCGACTGGCGGCTGGTGTCACTAAAGATCTGACCAAAACCATCCGGGCAGGTGACTTAATCAAGGCGGTAGCTGAGCGAGTCGATGGACGCGGCGGTGGTCGACCCGACTTCGCCCAAGCAGGTGGGAGCAACGTCGAGGCCTTACCGGAGGCCCTGGCTACGGTGCAACCGTGGCTTGAGGCACAACTGACGAACCAGTCATAACGTTGGCGGTCTAAACCAACGTTGCCGTACGGCGACAAAAGGAACTGTGCACTGTTCGTGCACGGTGTGCTCGCCTACACTTTGCCGCTCTAATAATTTCGCATCTGCCGCAGCCGTTCCGAGCCGCTACGTTGCGTACATAATCCTTGCAGTGTTCGGCCGGCACTGACGGTGGAGAAACCTATGTTGATTCTGACTCGCCGTGTCGGCGAATCCGTCGTTATTGACGACGATATAACGGTCACGGTCCTCGGTGTGAAGGGCAATCAAGTGCGTTTAGGCATCCGCGCGCCGCGCGATGTCAGCGTACATCGGCAGGAAATCTTCGAACGCATCCAGCGCGAGAAGGCGGAAGCTGCGGCCGCTGTCGAGAAACCTGAGGATGATGGCTAGCACGCTTTAACGTAACCGACCTGGTCGATATACTAGCCCGTCCGGTGGCGCAGTGATCGCGCCCCGGGGGCGCGGAGAGATGGCTGAGTGGTCGAAAGCGCTCCCCTGCTAAGGGTTTATACGTTAATAGCTTATCGTGGGTTCTAATCCCTCTCTCTCCGCCACTACCAACACGGCCCCCTCGCGGGGCCGTTTTGGTAGTGGTTTACTGAAGTATTCGAACCCTTGATAGATAAACCATTCGGTTCGAGCCGAAGCAAGCGAAGCTTGCGTAGACCGGCGAGTCGCGCAGCGACGCGGCCAATCCCTCTCTCTCCGCCACTACCAAAACGGCCCCCTCGCGGGGCCGTTTTGGTAGTGGGTTACTAAGTATTCGAACCCTTGATAGATAGACCATTCGGTTCGAGCCGAAGCAAGCGCAGCTTGCGCGTTCTTTTCGACTACGATATCGGTCATCGCAACGAGGGGAACGCAATGAGCGTAAGAGCAAGGCTCGCCGCCAGTTTGATGCTGACCGTATACGCCGCAACCGTCAGTGCCACGGAGCACACCGTTACGGCGGTTGGCCAACGCGGTCATGAGCTGATGTTTTTCGAGCCGAATTTCCTGCGCGTTGCACCAGGCGACACCGTCACGTTTGCGGTCGACGACTTTGACCACCAACCGCAGTCTGTCTTCGTCCCGCCGGGGGCGAGTCCGTGGCAAGCCGAGAAAGGCCAATCAATCACGGTCGAGCTTACCGTCGAGGGCGTGTATATCTTCGATTGTGCGTACCACAATGTCATGGGGATGACGGGTGTCATCGTCGTCGGTGAGGCAACCAACCTCGCTGCGGCGCGCGAGTTTTACGCCGCTTATCGCGACGAAACCGTTTTAATCAACAAGACCCTCCTAGACCCAGTCTGGCGCGCTACGGCAAGCCTGTCGCAAGGGCAGTAATTGACCGCCATTATCGTGCGGCTCGTCGCGAGCTCCGGCGTTTCCGAGAGTTATTGCGCTACCATAGCCGCTTGTGTGGCAAACCTTGAGAGCTGCTGCCGTGCCTAACGCTTACCCCGTATCGATTGCCGGCCTGGTTGTGGTTTTAACCGTCGCCGCGTGGCTGCCGAGCGCCGCGGTTCATGCCGACGAAAAATCCGCCCCAGAGACGGTCGATGCCGTGCCGGCGACTGAGGTTGATGCTTCTCCGGCAGCGGCTGGCGAGGTCGCGTCGACGACACCCGCCACAACGACCGAGGAGGCCGCCACCGACGTAGCGGTTGGCGCTGGCGACAAAGCGGTTAACGACGCGCAGCGTGACGAGGCGATCGATGAGGTGGTTGTGACAGCGGAAGGCAACCTAACCTATCTGCGGCGGCAAATCGTTCGGGCTGAGAACGATTTCTACAAGCTCTTCAACGAGCTCACGACCGAAGACGACTTCAAGATCATCTGCAAAAAAGAGAAGCGGCACGGTTTTACCAATATGATCGTTCGTAAATGCAAGTCAAAATACGAAGACTCTATCGCGTTCGATTTGACGCAACGCGATAGGCGTATGGGAAGCTTCGAGCGAACATCATTGCCGACGACCAAACAAGGCGAGTACGAGCAACGCGTCGCCAAACGGCGCGAAGAGCAGTTGGCGGATATGGCGCGCATACTGCAAGAGAACCCCGAGTTCCAACAGAAGTTGGTAACGCTCAACGAAGCCAAAGCGAAGTACGACGAAGTTAAGAAGAAAAAGTAGCGCCGATCCTGGCACGATCACTCTGTGCCTACGGCGTTAGCCAGCAACGAGTTCGCCCGTGACCAACGTAGCCACATCGACATCTGCCCATATCGACGACATCGCCGTTGTCGACGCGGGCGCAATTGCGGAACGCGCGACGAGTTATTGGGACTCGCGCCCGATGCAAGGTCGCCGGCTGTTCCAGCCAACCTCTAGCGACGAAGTGGCGGCCGTGTTGGCCTGGTGTCATGCGAATAACCAGACCGTCGTGACGCACGGTGGACTCACCGGTTGTGCGTCCGGCGCCGATGCCAGTGCTGACGATGTCATTTTGTCTACCGAGAAAATGAATCGGATAGTCGAGATCGATGCGGTTGGCGCGACGGCAGTGGTCGAGGCCGGGGCTACGTTACAAGCGGTCCAAGAGACAGTCGCCGAGCACGGTTTCCGCTTTCCATTGGATCTCGGTGCACGCGGCAGTTGTACGATCGGTGGCAACATTGCGACCAATGCCGGTGGTATGAACGTTATTCGTTACGGCATGATGCGTCAGCTCGTGCTCGGGCTGGAGGCGGTGTTGGTCGACGGCACCGTCGTTTCGTCGTTAAACCGCATGCTGAAGAACAATGCGGGTTACGACTTGAAGCAATTGTTCATCGGCACCGAGGGCACACTCGGCGTTGTCACCAAAGCCGTACTGCGTTTGTTTCCGCAACCGACAAGCCGCCAGGATGCGCTGGTCGCGCTAACCGATTTCGAGGCCGTTACTGAGTTACTGCAGCGGCTCCAGAAGGAACTCGGCGGTCAGCTGAGCGCCTTCGAGATTATGTGGGGCGACTACTTCGCCGCTGTCACTGGCGACGGGGGTCACCGGGCACCATTGGCGCGCGAGTACCCGTACTACGTTGCCATTCAAAGCGAAGGCTCAGAGCCAGCCACCGATACAGCGCGTTTTGAGTCGGTGTTGATGGCGGCGCTAGAGGACTCGGTCATTGTCGATGCCGTTATTCCGAAGTCCGACACCGAAGTACAGGCAATCTGGGCTGTCCGCGAGCAGTTCGATGCCGTTCTCGAGCCACAGCCTGTCTATCTCTACGACGTTAGCCTGCCGATACGCGACATGGACGACTACGTCCAGCAGGTGAAAGCGAATGTTGCCGAGCGGTGGTCGAATGGACAGGTCTACGCCATCGGCCACGTTGCCGACGGCAACTTACATTTTTTCGTTGCGCCCAATCAACGCGGCGATTTCCACGCGGACAGCGACCGGTGTGTCTACGAGCCGCTTGCGCCACTGACCGGCTCCGTTTCGGCCGAGCACGGTATCGGGCTTGAGAAAGTCGCGTGGCTCAGTGCCAGTCGAACGGCGGCGGAGATTGAGCTGATGCGCCGTCTAAAACGCAGTTTCGACCCGAAGAACCTCTTGAACCCAGGTCGCGTTGTGTCGATCGATTAGCGCGTAATCGCGCTAATTGTCTGCCTGACGGTTGCCTTTGAGTAACGACACCCGTAGTTTCGTCGCCGACGTTAAGGAAAGGTAATTCGCGTGGCTCTTACTGTCGAACAACGCTTAGCCAAAGCGCCTGTCGTGCCGTTGGTGCAAGCCGACGATCCTGCGGTCGCGGTGGCCACAACGCGCGCCTTGGCGGCCGGTGGTCTTACCGTTATCGAGGTCGTTTTGCGGACCGACGCGGCGCTCGACTGCTTGCGTGCCATCGCAACGGAATGCGACGATGTCATCACCGGCGCGGGCACTGTCTTGACGACCCAGCAGGCGCATACCGCACTGCGGGCGGGCGCCGAGTTTATTATCTCGCCGGGTCTTGATGAGGCGATCATCGCGATCGCCAATGAGGCAGCGGTGCCGGTCTATCCCGGCACGTATACACCGACCGATCTGATGCGCGCTATCAACCTAGGGCTCGATACCGTGAAGTTTTTCCCGGCGTCGATCGCTGGCGGTGTACCGGCCCTAAAAGCGCTCTCCAGTGTGTTTCGGCAGCTACGGTTCATGCCGACTGGCGGTGTCTCAGCCGCCAATTTGGCCGACTACCTGGCGGTACCGGCCGTGGTCGCTTGCGGCGGCACCTGGCTAACGCCCGCCGACAAGATTGCGGCCGGCGACTATGACGCGGTGACGACGTTAGCTCGCGAGGCGCTCGCCATTGCTGCCACGGTTCGCGCTTAGTCAGTAGTACTCAAGCGGTTGCGCTTTGCCGCCGAACACGCGGTAGGCAAACACCGAGTACCCAGCGATGACCGGTAGCACGATGACGGCGCCCACGAACATGATCAACAGTGACTCTGGGGCGCTCGCCGAATCCCAGATCGTCAGCTCATCAACGACCAACCACGGAAACAAGCTATATGCGATGCCATGAAAGGCGAGTAGGTAGAGCCCTGCGGTGCAGAAAAACGGCGCCCAAATGCCGTACTCGTTGCCTTGGTCGAGTCGTACCGGCAACCGACCGAGGGTCCGCCACAAGACAACAAACAACGCGGTGGTGATGATCGGCATTGGCCACACAACGATTAAGTGATCTAGCCGGAACCATTTCTCCAAGATCGTTTCACTGAGAAGTGGCGTTGCTACCGACACCGACGCCACACCCACTGCGGTGATAATGACGCTGTTGCGCGCCCAACGGATCGCTTTTCGCTGCAGTACGTCCGACGTTTTCGCCGTGAGCCAACAACCACCGAGCAGAGTGTATCCCGCTACTAATCCGAGACCGATCGCTATTGAGAAGGCGAGCGCGAGGGCGTCGGACTTAAAGCCGAGGACGACTTGGCCGAGCATGTAGCCCTGCGAGATGGCCGCGATGAACGAGCCCGCGAAGAACGCGCGATTCCACGCTGCTTTGTGGCTATCGTGCGCTTTGACTCGAAAGTCGAACGCAACACCGCGCAGCGTTAGCCCAATCAGCATCAGTGAAACGGGCAAGTACAACGCTGTCAGAATCGTGCCGTGAGCCATTGGGAACGCGACCAGTAAGATGCCGATACCGAGCACCAGCCACGTTTCGTTGGCATCCCAGAACGGCCCAATCGACGCAATCATCAGGTCTTTTTCGGCGTCGGTGGCCAGTGGCAGCAAGATACCAACACCCAGGTCGTACCCGTCCAAGATGACGTACGCCAGAATCGCCACGCCCATCATGGCCATGAAGGCTAGCGGCAACCAGCCTGCTTGGGATGACAGATCAGGGGCGAGTTCAAGCATTGCCGGGAACGACGTCGCGGTCGACGAGCGGTGCAACGCGTGGTCCGTAGGCGTTGACGCCAGTTTTGCTGTCAGCGTTTGCCCCGGCCTTACGTGCCAGCAAGAACACGACTGAAATGTAGGCGACGATCAGCGCCGCATAGATCGCAAGCCAAGTCGCGAGGGTTAGACCGACAGCACCGGCCGGCGCGGGTCCGACGGCGTCAGCTGTCGTTAATACCCCGTGCACGAGATACGGCTGACGACCGATCTCGGTGGTGTACCAACCGGCCAACACCGCGATCCAACCCGAAAATGTCATTGCGACAAGCGTGCTTGCCACGAGGCGGCTCGGCGAGCGGCCACGACGCATCTGCCATGCGGCGACCCAGGAGACCAACAACATCAACAGTCCAACCGCGATCATGACGCGGAAGCTCCAGAATACGGCACCGACGGGTGGGTGCTCGCCCTCGAACTCGTTTATACCCTTAACCGTGCCATTCGGGTCGTGCGTCAAAACAAGCGATGCCAGTTTCGGAACTTCGATCGCGTAGCGATTGCGCTTTTGTTCTGCATCTGGGATGCCGAACAGGACTAGCGGCGCCCCATCGGTCGTCTCCCACAAACCCTCCATCGCGGCAACTTTGGCGGGCTGATGCTCAAGGGTGTTCAGACCGTGCAGGTCGCCCGCGACAATTTGCAACGGGATCACCAGTGCTGCAAGCCAAACGCCTGTACGCATGCCTTTGTCGACGGCGCCGTCACGGTCGCCACGCAGCCAGCGGTACGCTGATAACCCTGCGATCAAAAATGCGGCGGTTAATGTTGACGCGAGAAGGGTGTGTACGAGCCGGTATGGGAGGGACGGATTAAAGACAATTGCCCACCAATCGGTCGCATGCGCCTGACCGTCGATCATTTCGAAGCCAGCCGGCGTGTGCATCCATGAATTCAATACCAGAATCCAGAACGCCGATAGCGTCGTCCCGACCGCGACCAGCAACGTCGCTAGGGTGTGGACGCGATTACTGACTCGGTTAAAGCCGAACAACATGATCCCGAGAAAGGTCGCTTCCAGGAAGAATGCCGTAAGTACTTCGTAGGCCAGCAACGGACCGGCGATGTTTCCGACTGACTCCATAAAGCCCGGCCAGTTGGTGCCGAACTGGAAGCTCATCGTTATCCCACTAACGACGCCGAGCGCGAATGACAACGCAAAGACTTTGACGAACAAGCGGTAGACGTTCATCCAGCTAGCATCACCGGTCGCGTTGTAGCGCAGCTTAAAAAAGAGCAGCAGCCACGTCAGCGAGATCGAGATCATCGGAAAGATGATATGAAAACTGATGTTAGCGGCGAACTGTATGCGGGCGAGAAGTAGGGCTTCCATGGTTGCTGTAAATGTTAGGTCCGAAAACTGTTTAGCTGCGACGTCCAGCCTTGCCGGCGAGCAGTTTGCTCACGCCACCGCCAAGCTTCATTAGTTTGACGGCCGTGCGTTGCTCAAGTTGCTGCATATCATCTAGCCATTGGGTAGACAGCTCGATGAGGTCCTGCATCTCTTTTAGGCGCTGCTCGGCGTATTCATCCGGCGTGCCGGTGCGATCGTTCATCAGCGCATTTCTTAGCATCGACAGCGTGGGGTCGACCTCGCGCTTGCGTCGCTCTTCAACGAGGGTGCGGAATATCTGCCAGATATCCGCCGGCGCTTGGAAATACTCGCGTCGATCGCCAGGCAGGTGTTGCGGCTTCACGAGCCGCCACGATTGCAGCTCTTTGAGCCCCATGCTGACATTGGAGCGCGACAGCCCCAGCGCCGATACGATGTCATCGGCGTTGATCGGCGCCTCGGTGATGTAGAGCAGGGCGTAGATTTGCCCGACCGTTCGGCTAATGCCCCAGCGGCTGCCCATCTCGCCGAAATGCAGAATAAAGTCCTGCTGGTACGGCGTTACATTCATGACTTTTTCGTAATTTCAGGAATTACTGTAATTATAAGAACGATGCTTACGGTTTCCAAGAGCCCGCGCACATAATCGACGGAAAATCGCCCTAACGGCGTGGTATTCCGTCAAAACGCCGGTATACTACGCCGCTCGCTGGCACGCGCTGCCAGCCGCCGAAAACCCCACGGGTTAGGCGGTTCTACCGGCGGTAGACGATAACAAGATCAATGCGCCCGTAGCTCAGTTGGATAGAGTATCTGGCTACGAACCAGAGGGTCGGAGGTTCGAATCCTTCCGGGCGCGCCATACGAAGAAAGGGACCGTCAGGTCCCTTTTTTTGTATGACGAGGTCGGAGGCTTTGATTCGCAGCTCGTCGGTTCGAGAAAACGCGGTAGCGTTTTCCACCGAGCGGTGCAGCCGCGCAGCCCGCAGGGCCACAACAGCCCATAGGCTGTTGTGGGTAATCCTTCCGGGCGCGCCAAACGAAGAAAGGGACCATTAGGTCCCTTTTCTTGTTGGCTTACCAAACTCGTTCGCCGTTCGCGATCGGTTCACCGAGATGGGCGCTACTAATGTGGGAGCGGCGTCTCGGCGCGATGAAGTCCGCGGGTGGCGTTTTTGCTGTTGTTATTGGGCCGGGATAACCCGCTCAAGCTGTTGTTTGACTGATCGGCAGGTGACTTCCAGCCGTAGAAGCTTCTCGCCGGCTACGAACACACCTTCATCTTGTCGAGCGCAAGCAACTTTTCTACATCGAACGGCTCGATACCGTACAGCATCGGGTAGTGCGCCTTACGCAATGTCTCGTGAAAATTGCGAACACATTGGTCATAGCGTTGGAACGCATTGATGTCGGTTTTCGCCAGGCGTGTGAACAGCCGGTCGACTAACAATGGCGGCGATAGCCACGCCGCACGAGCCATAAAGGCATCGCGCTCACGGACGCCGTCACGAAGTGCGGTGGAAATTTCCGCCACGGACTGGTCGCCGACCTGCTGGAACGCGTAGTACCACATCCAGTTAAAGCCTTCGTAGACCGGTTTGTAATCAGCCCATTCGGGATGTGTGGCATGGAAGGCGTCCATGGTCGCTTCCTCGGGAATATCCCAGGCTCGGTTCACGATCTCTCTTTGCTCAAGCAAAATCTCGCCGCCTTGCGGAACGTCGATCGTGCGTTCGGCGATGGCGCCAGCCGTTAGTGGAATAACCAAAACCAGCACTGTCCAGCCGCCGAGGAGTGTCGCTGCGGCGGTCGTCGCAGACGCCATTCGCTTGGCGACCCACATAACGACCAACGACCACGCTACGACGTAAGCGAGCGTCGCACCCGCAATGGTTGCGATCGCGGCGAACCGTGCACCGAACCACATCGCCGCGATGACGAACGGTAGTAGCAACGCGACGGCCAACGCGACACCACGAAGCAGCACGCGCCATCGAATTACCGGTCGCACATCACCGGCGGTAACGGCCAGGAGGTCGTAGCGGTTCTGGCGTCGTTCCCCATCTACGATGTCGTGCAACAACAAGATCACTAGCAACGGCGCGAGCACCGAGACTAAGAAGGCGTAGTCGATGCGACCCAGCTGGGTGAGCTCCGGGTTACCGGCGTCGTTTTCGTAGATCTGTCCCTCGAGTGCCAACGATCGAATACGGTGCTTCCACGGTAGTTCATCGCGGATACCGCTCGCGGCAAACGCGAGCTCGCTTGGCGGATCGACCACCAAGCGAAAGCCATAGTAGGCAGCGCTACCGGCGTCATACTGGTCCGCTAACGTGTTCTCAAGATCGGCGGTGGTGCTGGCATCGAGTGCCGCAATGGTCGCGCGTTGTGCACTAACGTCAGCGATACCAATCACGATCGTTATTGTGGCAAGGACGGTAGCCGCGATGATCGTTGCAACGGCCAACCGTTCACGACGTAAGAACCACCCTTCGCGAGCGATGTCACGCAGCATGAAAGCGACCTTCCGATACCTGCGTACCGCGGTAGGCGAACGCCGCGGCGATCGCACACCAGATCAATAGTACCAGTAAGCCGAAGCCGGCCGCGCGAATGCGCTGCGCAGCGGGTGCTGGTTGGAAATCAAACGTCTGTAGCACCCGCCAATTGTCGGCACTAATCCTGGCCCGCCGGCCGGCGGCTTCATCGTTGTTGCGATTGATATCGTCGATGTACGACAACTCGCTGCCATGGGCACGGTTTAGGCCTTGCACAAACTCGAAGCGTGCATCCTCGGCTTCATGCATAAAGCGATGGTAGTTGCCAAGGTCGCTGCCGACAGTTTGCATCGACGCGTTTCTGAGTGCCAGCATCGGCGAGAGCCAGGCACCGTTTCTCGCGAGCTTTGCCTGCGCCGTCTCTTCGGCCATTCGCGCATCGGCAAATTCGTTCAATACGTCGGTAAGGTCCGCTTCCGCCACCTCGGCGACGATACCGCGAAGGTTCACCGGCAGATCTTCGGCCCGGTCGACGCCATACTCGTTGAAGAGCTCGGCCCGCAATTGATCGAAGGCAGGATCCGCCGTGTTATGACCGTCACCGACATCGCGCATCGCCTCGATCAACGCGAAGTCGGACTCGATCTTGCCGGTCACCGGCGCCAAGGCAGCCGCGAGATCGCTGACCAAGCGCGGCACCAAGACCGCCATCGCTATCCACACGATGCAACTGATGAGCAGCGCAATCGCGCTCGATTTAGCCCTGGCGGAGAGTCCGACAATCGCGAAAGACCAGAATGCAAGGTACAGGAAGTAGCCGCCGACCAACGCGGCAACCGCCGCGACGGCAGCGCCTTGCGGTATCCGCGCGAGCGCGCCGATGGCTAGTGGCGCCAATAACAATGCACTCAACGACAACAGTGCCAGTGATTTACCGAACCAGACCGCCGCGGGGCCGAGCCCTTGCGCCGCCTGTTGAATGTCTGTTTGCAGCTCCCGCTCGCGCGACACGACCGAGAACCCAACAACGATCAACACCAGTGGTACCAGCACTTGATAGGTAAAAGCGGGAGTCAGGCCTTTGAAGCCGGCGACCTGGGGCGCCGTGTAGACGGCAGGGAACGTCGCGGAATTCTGCCGGTGCCCTTCAAGAAACATCACAGTGCCGGTTGACGGGTCGACACCAGGGTCGACGACAGCCAACGGCGCCGGCGTGCGAAACACGTAGTGCCCGTAATGCACCATCCGGTGCGGGTGGCGGTCCGGTTGCGCGAGGAAGGTCTCCTCGGCTGCGCTCTGCATTGCGCGTCGCGCCTCCGTTTCTGTTTGGATACGCGATGCGGTGCTAATAACGGCAGCCAGTACAACCGCCAGCATTAATAGCATGGCGCTGACGGCGAGGCGCGAGCGCAGCCAATAGCGCCATTCCTCGACCGCGATTCGAACCGCCCCCGTCATGCAGCGTCTCGACTAACGAATGCCGCGTGCAAGGTCTCGGCGTCGAACTGGCCACCATCCGGTGCGTCGAATTGGGCGACCAATTTGCCGTGGCGCAGTAAGCCAACGCTACGGGCGACGTGACAAACGCCATAAACATCGTGCGTGACCATGACGACGGTGGTGCCCTGTTTCGACAGCGTGCTGATCAGCGCATTGAATTCGTCGACGGCGACTGGGTCGAGCCCCGACGTCGGTTCGTCGAGGAGTAGGATCGGCGTTTGGCGCAGCAGTGCCAAGGCGATCGCCACTTTCTGGCGCATGCCTTTCGAATACCCAGCGAGTCGCCGGCTGCGAGCCTCCGCGGCAAGGGCAACGCGATCGAGTGCCGTTTCTACCTCGTCGCCGCTGCGGTCCACGCGCGCTAGCGCCAGAAAGTAATCGAGGTTCTCACGTGCCGTTAAATGCGGGTAGAGGTTCGCCGACTCTGGCAAATAGGCCACCGCTTGGCGCACCGCCGCTGGGTTGTCGTGAACACGTAGACCGTTAACGCGGGCTTCCCCGGCGCTCGGTGTGATCAGCCCCAGCAGTGTCAGCAGTGTCGTCGATTTACCGGCCCCGTTGCCACCCAGCAGCGCAAAGACGTCGCCTTTATTGACCGTGAAGCTGACCGATTCCAGCACCGGGCGGCCGCCTCGAGAGACCGTTAACTGATCAGCAACAATGAGAGGTTCGCTCACTGTTTCTTACTCCAGAGTTATAGATGAGATCGGCCGACACCGATCATGGCGTGTCCGATAATGTTATCGCAGCGCCGTTATAATGTTACACGAACACGGTAGCCCGTGAACCTCAAACGCGAAGCGTAGACTGTGGCCTCATGAGGCCGTTTACGACGGCTACCATAGCCAACCCATTACCAAAAAAAGGGGCTCTGTAATGCGAGCCCCTTCTTGTCCTTGCTCAGCGCTCATGCGCTACGACCGCGGCTTAGAAACGGAAATCGGCAATCACGCGGAAGTTCTGCGGAATCCCCGGTTGGACCCAGACGTCGGCAAACGAGTTCGTGTAGAACTCTTCGTCGAACAGATTGTTAAGTTCTACCCGGATCCCCAACGACTCCGAGAATTCGTAGTTTGCAGCAGCACGAACTGTCGTGTAACTCGGCAGTCGGAAGGTCGGATCACCGAACTCACCGCTGCGGTCACCCACGTAGGTGAGCCCGCCAATTACCGTTAATGGCTTCCCGCCGAAGTCCATTTCATGAGCGACTTGGACACTGAGCTGATGGTCGGCAACGTTTAAAAGGTCCGAGCCAGCAGGAATAAACGCGAATGAAACAAAGTCCGTGTAATCGTTTTCCGTTTCCGCATCGACGTAGGCATATGACAGCCACAAACGAGTTGAGTCTGTTATCTCGCCAACAACATCGAACTCGAACCCTTGACTGCCTGCTTCGCCGACGGCCGTTGGCTCGAAGTTGGCGTCAAACGTGGCAATGTTGGACTGGTTGACATCAAAGACAGCAAAGGTTCCCGTCAGGGCACCGTCGTTAAGCGACATTTTGACGCCAAGTTCGGTCGACTCCGAGATGTTCGGGTCCAAACCGTTCTGGTCCGTTGCGCCGGACAGCGGGCGGAAGTTCTCGCCGTACACCGCGTAGATCGAAACTGAGTCGGTCGCCTGATAGACGACGCCAAGTTGCGGGCTGACCCGTGACTCCGAGTAGCTCGATGTCGTTCCTGACAGACGGTTGTTCAGCGACTGCTCGTAATCATCGAACCGAGCACCGATTCGAATATCTAGCTTGTCGGTGACGCTGATCTGATCCTGGATGTAAAACCCTAGAGATTCTTGGACCTCAACCCTGTCGAGCTGCGGGGCGAGGGCAAGGCCAGAGGCCGGCGAATTGCCATAGACCGGGTTAAAGATATTGATGATCTGCGGTGTAGAGCGGTCGCGGAAAGCGATCTGGTCGTTGTCAAACTCGTCAGAGTCGATGCCGACGATGAGACGATGTTGAATATCGCCGGTGTCGAAACTGCCGCTCAATTCAGCGCGAAACACCTGGTAGGTCGCGTCGTAGTCACGCTCGCGGCTGAACCGGCCGTAGTCACCGTTGGCATCAGGGGCGCCGAAACCGTTCTCTGATGCGAGCCCATCGAGTTCTGTCTCACGGTAGTTGAAACCCACCAGCGCACTCCACTCACTGTTGAACTCGTATTGGTATTCGACCTGGTGGCCAATGACACCGGTTTCGATGGGGCCATAGCTCGGTTCACCCAAGAATCGATCTTCGGGGATGAGACCCAGCACGTCGTTAATCGCGATGACACCACGATCGAACGGCGTTTCCTGGTCGCTGTACTCCATTTCGTAGATTAATTGACTGGCTTCGTTGATTCGCCAGGCGATCGATGGGCTGAACAGCAGCTTTTCGGTTTCGACTGTGTCGCGGAAGCTTTCCGCGTCTTCGTAGGCGCCTACCAAACGAATCGCTACCGAATCAGAAAGCGGCGTCGTGTAATCGAAGTCGGCCCGGTAAGTGCTCCAACTGCCCGCCGACAGGCTAACGGCGCCAGCGGTTTCGAACGTCGGTCGCTTGGTCACGAGGTTAATCGTACCGCCCGGTTCGCCACGTCCAAACAACGCCGCGCGTGGCCCCTTCAGCACCTCGACCGATTCAATCCCGGAAAGATCGCGCGCGCCACCGAAGCCGCGCCCCGCATTGAACCCGTTGACCAAGAAGTTACTCGGTAAGTTCTCGTCGCCGACGAAACCGCGAATGGCAAAGCTGTTCCAAAGACCACCGAAATTGTTCTGCCGGGCGACGGATGCGGACAAATCCAACGCCTGGACGAGGTCGATCGAACCGGCATCGCGTAGCGTTTCGGCATCGATCGTTAGCTCGGCCTGTGGCGTCTCTAGGACTGCAAAATCGCCCCTGTATGCCTGGCGCGTCCCGGTAACGGTAATGGTATCGAGCGCTTCGGTATCGTCGGACTGTGCCGACGCCGCGTCGGTCCACAGAACAGGGATCAGCGCGACCACGACCAGTGGTGCGCAAAGATGGCTTTTCATCGAGTTCTCCTGATAGGCCGACGCCGTATGAACCGTCGCCCCACGAGTTTTTCGCCAGATTGGCTTGTTGTAATGAACCTGCGTATTGGCGGTTTCTACTCCACCGCGCTCAGGTTATATAATAACGTTTTTGGGGATAAGTGCACGGCCGGTGTCGCTTCCTCGTCGATGGCCGCAGTTACCCAGTTGTCAGTATCGAAAAGCGCCCGAGGGCATGTCGTAAAAAATGCTACCGGGCCACTGTACTCGCCGAACTGGCGTGCTCAGCCGTCACGGCCGACAAGCTGAGGGTAAGTACTGCGGCTCGATAGACGTTCGATCTTCGCCGGCGGCTTCCATGCCATCCGGCGGTTCGCGCAGGCCACACAACCATGAGATCGGGCTGGTCGGGCTTTCTGTCACGAAAATCGGCCGAATCGTTAGAATTTTCTCCTTCAGCATGGCGTTGACGGCGTTGCCCATCTCAACGTGCATGGCACCGTCGACCAGCTCGACCGTCTTCACGTAGTTACCGATCAAGTGGCGAGCGGCCGGAATGCCGGCTTCGGCGTTGTTGGCCGGAAACCGGCCGCGGTCTTTGTAGTAGTCCTTGATAGACAGTTTCAGTTCGCCGGTAATGGAGAACGTCTCGACGACCTGCGCGCGAATCACGTAGTCCTGATACGCGGGAATGGCGATCGATGCGAGAATACCGATGATCGCAACGACGATCATCAGCTCGATGAGGGTAAAACCAGACTGTTTCATGGTGACACCTAGATGATGGAACCGAGTTGGAAGATGGGTAAGTACATGCCGATGACCAAAGCCGCCACATACAGATACAGCGCGATCTTGAGGACGAGTGACAGTCGGTCCCGAGCCTCAACGAGCACAACGGCTAGCCGCCCATCGTGTTGAACGCACTGGTAGTCGAGTTCGGCATCGAAATTGCTAAGCCTTGCCGCGATACCTAGTTCGACGAGACTCTGCGACGGGCTGAACGCGTTTGGGTCGGTCTTCAACCGGTCCAGCGATAGGCCGTCGGTACGCTTCGTGGCGAGCGCAGCTTGGTATAAAGCGTTCGCGGCGTCGCTACCGCAGCGGCGCAGTATCCGCGCATAGTTCAGTAACAAACCCTCGTTGTATGTTCTCGCTACTCGGCCGAGTATCGGTGTCCAATTCGGCCAGTGTGGCAGCGGCTGCAAGCGCTGTACTCTGCGATTAAACAACATGACAACGCCGACAACAGTGACAATTGCGACGATGAGCGCGATCGCAAACAGCGGTGCGCCGCCACTGCCGAACCGAAAGACGGCGGCCGAAAACGGGGGCAAGTCCGCGCCGAACAATGCTGCCATGTCACCGTAGGTCGGTATGACCGCCGTCGAGTAGAACAAACCGACGAACAACGCGACCATCGAAACGGCACCGAGATACCAGGCGAGGCCGACGACGCCGGCCCAGTAGGTGTCAAAAACCACTTTGCTGCGCTCGACGAAACTGACGAATTCCTTAAACAGTGTTTCTCGCGCGTTGCTTGCCGTCGCTGCGAGCGTTGCGATCGCGTCATACGGGTTTGGCCCCAACGATGGCTTCGGCGTGTTGGAACCATCGAGTAGGCCGCGAAGGTACTCAAGATCGGGCTTATAGTCGGGTGGACTTTGTGCGGCGAATGCCTTGAGCGCTGCGTCAATCGATTGGTGCTCCGCTAGTGCCGAGACTTGGCGGCTGACGAACGCCAGATGAGTTGTGCTGTTCGAGCTAAACACGGTGACTAGTCCCTGCAAATGAATGAAAGGTGGCGGTTGTCAATATCGGTGACATCCGTTCCGATTGATTGCATACCGACTGGTGGACGGTACTGGGCGCAGTTCCAGCCGACAGGGCTGCTAGGCTTGGCCGTAGTGACGCGGGGCCGGTATGTCAGGCGTCGCTCTTGCAAAACGACGTTCGACGTCTCAAGCCCAAAAACGCTGGTTAACGTGCCGTCTGGGCCTAATTCGATACGGTCAACAAATCGGCCAAGTCCGTCGGGTTCAGCCAACGTTGAATTTGGGACGTCGGCGTTGGTCTGTGGCCACTCACCGCGAACCGCATAGTACGCCACGACGTCCGCTTTGATCGTTGCTACAAGAAATGCTGCCTCGGTCTGCTGAGCGCGGATCACTGCCGGCGGCAGCGCCCGAACGGCCAGCGAGATGAGGGCCATCAAGATGGCTGCAACAAAGCCAACTTCAACGACGCCACGAATTCGCTGGCTCGCGTCGGTCGCGAACATGAGTAGCCGAATTGGTCGCTTACTCGCCGCCATCGCTACCTAACCAAGGCTCAAAGCCGCTGAAAAAGACGCTGGTAACCATGTCGGCTAAACCGGATAACAGTAATACCGCGACGATCGCGCTAGCCACAATTCCCCAGGCTAGCGCCGCGTTGACAATCGCTCGAGCCAGCGAGAATCGTTGTAACGCAGCAAGGCCTGTAAGGAAGATAAGGCCCGACCAGACGACAAACACAACCTGTAACGCCACCAGCGCGAACCCGACAAGGTTGATGGCGGGCGTGCTACCCCAGCTCAACCATTCTTCGTTTTCGAAGGCGATGGCCGACGACGCGAACAGGACAGCAATACCTATGATGCCGAGTACGACGATCGGGACGTTGCTCCACGCGATGGTGGTTTGCAGTCTTGTGCTGCTGGCGCTGCCGCCGAGCCATGCGCCGGTGACGCGCAGCAAATAGGCACCGACAAACAACTGCAATAATTCTAGTAACGGGCCGAAAGCAAAGATCGACCCCATCAAGAAACCGACGGGTTCGTCGATACTGCGTGGATTGAGCAGTGCTGTGGACGGCAGCACGCAGAAGCCTGCGATGATCGGCAGCGAGAACACTCTGTAGCCCGGATTCTCATGGGCGATCGCCCGGACCGTTTCGCCGGGTCTTAACCATATCGTTCGAAGCGGTGACATGGGTCCTTTAGTCGTCACGGTCCATCGTTGGATGCCGTGCTCAACGCTAACAGTTTTGCTGAGAATTTTTTCAATTTCCCACCGCCGGTGACGGCAGCGAGATAGGCAAGGGCGCTGGGTTTGCTGGGCGGCGTGTCGGTAGCTATCGATAGTTCATACAGTAATTCCAACAAGCCACCGATGCCGCGCGGTGACGCAGCCGGGTCGTGATCTAAGCACCCCTCGATCAGTTCCCGCGCAGCCTCGGCATGCTTCGTCGATAGGCGACTCAAGTCCGTTAACGCCTTCGTCCAACGACCGAGCGGGATATGCTCGTGCTCAAACAGCGTTATCAGGGCGCGCTGCAGCGAGCGCATGTCGAGCCGTTCATCGTCAACGGCAGCAATGAGCGCTTCTAGCGCAACACTCTTTTCGGCCGGGTCAATGCTCGCTAGGTTCAGGATAATCAGCGTACAACCCATCGCACCGACAGGGACGTGTGCCTCAAGCAATGGCTCAAGGAAACCGATAATCGCACTATTAGCAACGCGCTCGGTTGGGCTCGAGTGACACACGCCGTGTGAGAAAAAAGCGTCCAGTTGTAAAGGCCAAATCGTTCCGCACCAGCGGACCATGTTTATGCCGAAACCGCACATCAATGCCGAGTTATGCTTGCTAGCGTTGGACAAGTGAAACAGCGTTGCGACGTAATTACTCGGCACGTTATGCGAAATCGTGGGGGTTACGGTCAGCCAGTGCCAGCTCATGTACTTAGCGCGCGCGCAGCGTACGTCGTAAGCTGCGTGTTCGCCGGCGTCTGGTAGCCCCATGCCGAAGGCCGCCGCAACGGCTGGAATCGGCGCGTAGGGAGTCCGTGCGCACGATGCCGCGACCCATAGCCAACCGGTTTGACCGATCGGCAGGTCTCGCCCGCACGCGAAAGCAATGGCTTGTACGAATTCGTCGTTCGACGGATCGTGGCTTGCCATCGCGCTCCGATTCTCAGGCGCCAGTCGCAACAATGCGAGGGTCATGTCAATGGGACAAACGGCCAGGCCGTTGTCGACATAGTCCGTGTAACGGCTCAGTAGCACTGCTGCATCGACGTAGCCCCGACTGTCCGTCGGAGCCGACAGCATGCCGACCCGATTGCCAAGTCGTACTCGGCGCAGAAGTTGTTCGCTACGTCTTGCGAAACAAACAGCGAATGAATACTGCCCATTGTGCTGGTCGACGGTCGTCTGCGCGAGCCACGTATCGATCGTGTCGTGCGAGCTGTCGGTTATCGATCTGGCGTCGCTCGCAAATGCCAACGCTAACCGAGCGAGTTGCAATTGCAGTGAATCGCCAGCCTGCCGCTTCACAATGGCGTGAGCACGTTTACGCAGTGGTCCCATCGTCTTGGTGAAATCTGATGGGCGATCCGCGCCGCAGCGTGCGAGTCCATCGAGCAGTCGCTCAACGCGTAGCGGTTCGTTCGGCTCTTCTAGAACTTCTCGGAACTCACGGTGCATGTCATCAAACGCAGTGATGGGTTCGATCGCCTTGACCACCGGAACGGCACTGGACGCGCTCTGGTCTGGGACGGCGGCGAAGCTTGCCTCCGCGCCAATCATTGCGTTAAAGCGTTCATGCAACGAGGGTGCGATCCCGTTCGCGTAGGCGTTCACGCTGGCAGCGAGTTCATCGTTATCGACGCCGCCGAGCGTATCGATGAGGTCGAGTGCTTTCGCTTGTACATCAGCGCGTTCGTGAATGAGTGCGGCCACGCTTAGTTGTTTGATCGCAGCCGCCTGCGCGGGCCGGCGCTTTGCGGTCTTGTTTAGCAATGAGAGGGCTGCAACAACCGTACTTTTCGCCCTGGCTTGCAGCGCCGGTGCGAGCGATTGCGGCGAATCGTCGGTGACGAACATCGCCGCTTTCTCAAGTTTTGTGAGCGCTTGAAGAGCGAAGGCGACGGTCGGTGGAATCGTGCTGCCGAGTAGGTGCCGGTATTGATCTGCACGTGCAGCGCGTTCCTCAAGAGTTGGCTGAAGCGCTTCATGAAAGCGCGAGAACCAACCGGACCGGTACTGAGCAAAGTCGCGCGCCAACGCATCGAGCGAGGCTGTCAGCAGACGGTCGCGGCTGAGTGTGCCGTCGTTACTGAGTTCCAGCAATGCGCCCGACCAATGGCCGATTTTGCCGCCGATGTACTTGTCGTAGGAGGACAAGCTCGCGTCCCGTGTACCTTCAATGTCGAACAGCCGCCAAACGTCTTCGGTTGCGATGTCTGGCATGGCGCGAATTCGCTCGGCGAGCGGTATGTCGCGATCCCACGGGCTCGCGCGACCGCGCCAGCCAGGAAGCCCCTCGATCATTCCGATAATGTAGGCATCGCCCGACGGCTTTTGGCAAAGACCCGCATCGATGAGCTGACGGATATCGTTGTAAGCGAACGGCTCGGTCTCGGAGAGGTGCTGGACCCAGGCGTTAACCCACGGCGGACGCAGTTCGCGGACAATGTCGACAACAAAGCCATCGGTCGGAACTTGATGCCAGCGCAGTTTTTTTAGCTCACCGAGTGTCGCTGTTGCGACCAGCCCTACTCGGGCATTGTTCACCTGCTCATGGAACGGCTTGCCGAGTAGCGGTGTTTTCTGACCGCGATCGTTACGCCATTCAGCATCGACTAAACGGTAAGTCGTTTGCGCCACCGCCGCGAAACGGCGCCGTTCCTTGTTGTCCATACCGACGAAGAACTTCAGGCAATCGGATGGCGTGCGGGTACGAACTAACTTCTGGTAGCGCTTTTCCGTCAGATCGACACTCATTGCGCATCAATCGCAAGCTGCGTGGCCAGTATGTGTTTGCATGGTCCTCGCCGGCCTTGGTGTTTGGCGTACCACGGGCAGGTACAGCGGGCGCCAGTAGGGTCGATGTCAATTCGGTGTACGACGCTATCGCTGCGAACATCAGCGCTGTACCCGCTGTCTGTCGCACGCAGCGTAACAGCGCCCGAGTCATGCAAGGTTTGGGCGGACTTAAGCCGTGGGTTCAACCGTTCGATCAAGCCAAGATCGAACGGCAAAACCCGATGAAAATACCGCTGCGTTGCAAGATCGAACCCCACATGACCTTGCGCCGCTAATGTACTTAACGCCGCGGTGACGGCATCGCTATCGAAACCGGTCGCCCCGCTGAGCGCATTGCTGTCGATGTCGCTTTGCCAGGCGAGTTGAGCTGTGACAGCCGCAACCGTCGCGGCCTGGCTGGCGGTGACGTCAGTCAGCACCTGGCCGTCGCCGGAAAAACCGCGCCAAGGCTCGGAGTTAAGTACGAGGGTCAAACGCTGCGTGCCGAAATTGAGCACCCACGCAGAGCTACGCTGCTCGTCGTTGAACCATATCTCAAGCGCACGGGCCGCTGCGACGAGCGGTTCGAGCACGCGCAGACGTTGTGTGCCGCGAACCATAACGGCATCTTTTCTGGCTCGTGGCGATAAGCGCACCGATCGCCCCGTGGTGACAAGCCATTGTTCGTGATCGGCTTGGGCGCGCGGTACGGCTCGCAAAAACCGCTGTGCGTCGATCGTCTTCAGGGTTGTGCTGTGCGCCATACCGACAAGATGCGATTGCACTTCCGCGAAACCGCGTATCCAGCGCAGCGGCAGGGGAACTTTGCGTTCGATGACGGATTCGGTAGCCGTTGCTAGCTCGACGGCTTGTTCGTCGACGGCGAGGTGAAGCGCATCATTCGTGCGTACTGTGGCCAATGCCGCGCGCATGTCGGTTCCAAAATCGACGTTGGTTGTACCGGGTTGGATGTGTTCAGCCTCGAAACTATCCGCCGCAAGATCGTGCCGGACATAGGCGCTACAACAGGCGGAAAATCCCTCGAAGCGAACACGTCCGGCCGACACTGTCACAACCGGGTCGGCTTCGGCGATGAGGCGTGCCCGCATGTTCGGCGGAATGTAAAAGCGCGTACCGACCAAATTCGAAACGGCGCGCAGTCCGAGCGCCGCGACAAGCGGTTGGTTGAGCCGGCCGACAAAATAACGCTGTGAGTCGGACGCCTGCGACTGCGCGACCAGACGCAAAGTCGGTGCTGCGCCAGATTTCTCTAGGGTTGACGGTTGTGCGTATCGGTAAACGTGGTCGATGCTGGCCATGGCGCCAGTCTACATCGAATGCCTAGCGAGCTAGGTTGTCGGTTCGTCGCTGCGAGCGAGCCGTCGCGGCGCTATGTCGGTCGGCATCAAATCGGTTCTGTCAGTTATGAGCTCAGGGGTCATGAGATTCGTGACCAGTCCGATGCGCTGCAATCCTGCAAGGACCCACCAGCCTGGGTCCCATTGGCTGGGGTCATGACCGAGTCGCGCCGAGCCGGGAAAGGCGTGGTGATTGTTATGCCAGCTCTCGCCCATCGTTAACAACGCAAACCACGGCAGGTTGTAGCCCTGCACGGCGGCGCCGGCGACCTGCCAGCGTTGTTCGCCACGATTGTGAGCAAAATACCCGACCAACCAGTGACCGAAGATCGACACCGTGACGCGTGAGCAGATCCCCCAGAAAACCCATGCCCAGCCACCGACCGTAAACAGCAGCAATGCCCACGGTAGCTGTTGCCACAGCCAGGTTCGCTCCATCCAGTCATAGACGGGGTCAGCGGCGATGTCGGCCTCGATGCGAATCTCTGGTGGTGAGGCAAGCTCGATCGAACAGACGAGCTGCCACCAGGCATCGCGGTACCACGGCTGACCGTGTCCGAAATAGTCATGGCACTCACGTTGGCGCTGTGCCCAGTCGCGTGTGTCATGGGTACGCAGCATGCCGAGCGGTCCGGCGAGGCCGACCAATACGCCGAGATGCACGAACAGATACTCAAGCCAGCGGGGGCAGTCGTAGCTCCGGTGAATAAAGCGCCGGTGCATCCCCAGTGAGTGGCCAAGACAGAGTGTGGTCGCCGTGAAGACGAGGAACATAGCGACGGCGCCGGGCGTCGCCGTTATTGCGCTGCCGACTGTACCGCCGAGTAGCATGGCGGCGACCCAAACGAGTTTGCCAATGTCGAGCTGCACATCGCCCGTTGCGGCGTTACCGGCTTGCGCTGGGAAGTCGGTGCGCGGATTCTGGTAGGCATTGCTGTCAGTGGCCACGGATCATGACCTCGTCGATCAGGAAGTCGGCCATCTTCGCCACGCCGTACTGCTGCAATGGGTGGAAGTACCAAGCCGGGTCGAGTTTGCGCTCGTAGTCAATACGCAGCGTGATCGTGGTTTGTGCTGGACCCGCGTCGGCCAACGTGATCTCAGTGCCCAGCATGCGTAGGTAGGTCGCGAAGAATGTTGTGTCATCCAGAAAACGCGTTTGTATGCGATTCGGTGCAACCGCGACGATTTCGAGTTCGGCTTCGCCCTCATGCGTATTAGTGACAAACCAGCGGTGGTAGCGCGTCTTGATTGTGTGAATATCGCCCGCTTGCAACGAACCCGCCTCAATCTCGTAGGGCATCGGAAAGAGGCTTAGCAACCAATGCCGCTTCTTATCGAGATCGAACGGTTTGGCCAGGTTCGCCAGGACCTCATCGCGGGTGAGGGTGACCGTCTTTGATACCGTAACGGAGCTTGTCCGTTCCACGGTTAAAAAATCGGTTGTTCCCTCGAACGACAAGGCGACGAGTAGCAGCGGTAGTACCGATACGTAGGTGCGGTAGCGTTCTTTGGCAGCCCGCGATAACCAATGGATAAAAAACGCGATCGTTATGATCAGGAGATAGATCGGGATAAAAAACAGCACGCAGACAAAGCCTTCGAATAAAACGATCGAGCTTGCTAGGAACACAGCGAGTGCTGCCAACGCGTGATCAAAATAAAATTGCCACCATGCTTTGTCGGTCCGAATCGGTCGTATGAAGGTAATTAACAGAGACACCACATAGGGAACACCAACGTACAGGAGGGCCGAGGAGTCGAGATCGGTTGCAATGAGAAGTCGCACGACCAGAGACGCAGCACCGACTGCCAGCATCCAAACCAGCCAGTTAACTCGGGTAACGCCGAACCGCGTCTGCAAGGCTCGCAACCTGTCGCGAATTGTTTGAAAAGCCATCGGCTGCTCCCCCGCTCCGTGCGTGGTAAAATAACCATGTAGTTAATTAACTAATTAGTTAAACAGTAGATCAATGGACAACGTGTTTCAAGCCCTATCGTCGACTGTGCGGCGGCGGATGCTCGCGTATTTGTCGAAGACCACGCTGACGGCTGGCGAGATTGCGTCACGGTTCGAGATGAGCAAACCCGCCGTATCGAAGCATCTAGGCGTGTTGGAGAACGCCGGTCTCGTTGAGAGCGAGAAGAAGGGGCTGCACGTGCATTACCGGCTAAACAAAGACAACCTGTTCGCCGGCATGAACGATTTCTTGGTGAATTTCTGCCCCGAGGGGCGGCCACTAAAACTTGAGAGTGCCGAGCTTGAGAAGGGCCGGGAAGCAGACAATGGCGAACCTGTCGACCCGGCAGCCCGTTAGTACTTCCGGGCAAGCGAGTTGTCTTGAGCGATGGCGCTAAGCAAAAGCACCGTACCTGCAAGCGCCTTGCTAGTGATATCGCAGCCTGTCGGCTTTGCGAAGACGCTATCGACCACGAACCGCGTCCGGTTTTGCAGATCCATCCAGCGGCGCGAATCTTGATTGCTGGCCATGCGCCGGGTCGTCGAGTTCACAACAGTGGCAGACCGTTCGCCGACTCGAGCGGCGATCGCCTACGGGACTGGCTCGGCATCGATGCCGCGACCTTTTACAACGCCCAGTCGGTCGCGATTGTGCCGATGAGTTTTTGTTACCCCGGAACCGGCGAAAGCGGTGATCTGCCGCCACTCAAGCGTTGCGCGCCGACTTGGCGCAAGGCTGTTTTGGCGCAGCTCAATGATGTTCGATTGACGGTCGTGCTCGGCCAGTATGCACAGCGCTGGCATGTACCGGCTGCGCCACGCGCAGTAACGGCGGCTGCGAAAGCCTGGCGTGGTGGGCCGGCAGATACTTTCGTCTTGCCGCATCCGAGTCCGCGCAACAATCCGTGGCTGGCAAAAAACCCGTGGTTTGGCGTCGACGTCCTGCCCACACTGCAGGCGGCTGTCAGAGCCGCGCTGGTTTAAGCGCACGTCCCAGATCACCGCCGGTGTCGGCGCCAAATCCCGATGGCGGAGCGGCTTTCCGCCGCGATAGAGCCGCGGATTGCATTGACGTTGTCGTCATCGGGCCGGGACGGCCCTCCCACAGCTTCGTTCGGTGTCGGCGCCAAATCCCGATGGCGGAGCGGCTTTCCGCAGCGATTGAGCCGCGGATTGCATTGACGCTGTTGTCTTCGGGCCGGGACGGCCCTCCCACAGCTTCGTTCGGCGTCGGCGCCAAACCCTGATGTG
>JBCDIL010000010.1:0-124869 GCA_038749025.1 Pseudomonadota bacterium
ATGACCCAGCCCATTGGAATCCCCGGTTCGTCTGCTACGAACACTATTTGCTTAGGCAGAAATTGTTATTGCTAGAGTGTGCGCGGCTTATCTAGGTGGATCAAGAGAAAATATTTTGTATAGAATGTCATATTTATACAGATCGTCAATTACAAGATCTACGCAATGCCGACACAGCGCAAAGCCACGGTTTTACGATTTGCCGACGCAGCGATCGACAAACCAAAGCGCGATCGAACGCGAGCGGCATTGATAGACGGCGCTATTTCGGTCGTTGCCGAGCTGGGTGTCGACGCGACGACCGTCCAAAACATCGTTCGCCGGACGGGCTTGGCGCATGGCACCTTCTACAACCATTTCGACGACCGTGCGGACATCCTGATCGCTGCGTCACTAGCGATCCTCGAGCACGTGGAACAGGTTATGATTCTAGAAGCCGGCCATGAGCCACCTGGCTGTCGACGGATGGTGATCGCGTTGCACACGCTGATGAGACATGCGGGAGCGACGCCGGCTTACGGTCACTTGTTGGGCGACACGATCGGTCGCTACACGAATGTTACCGATCGCATCCGCCCGCCATTGCGGGGCGACTTACGGGCGGCGCGCCGCGCCGGGGATATCACGATTCGACTCTCGGCGGCTGTCGAAGAACAGATCGCGACACTGGTTGGCTTAGCCATAAAACAACAACTGGCGGGTCGGCCACGCAAGGCAACGTGTCGTATGACGTGCGAAGCCGTCATGCGCCTATTGGGGCAGTCACCAGACGCCGCGGCCACCGGGGTTCGCGAGGCATTGTCTCGACGAGCCTGAGGAATACGGACAGCTACACGGCGGCTCGGCGGTGTGTCGAGTGGCTACGGACAGGGACCTCGCTGTGCGAGACGACGAAAAAAAGTACTGGGGTTTACTAAGCAGCCTTCTCGCTATGTTGGTTGTCGCCCCGATGGTTGAGTACCGGGTCGATGCAAGCCTTATCGTTGGCTTGATTTTCGGTTTGTTGCTGATTTTTGCGGTATGGACGGTCAGCCATAACACGCGGACGACGCTCGTCGCGACAACACTGGGCCTCACCCTGTTTGCCGGCAACGTGGCTGATTCGTGGCTCGTGACGAATGGTTTTGTGAAGTTCGTCGTGATGGGGGCCGGCTGTTTGTTTTTCGCGTACGTGGGCGGTGTCATTTTTCGCGACACCTTCTATTCGCACCGAGTGACACTCGATACAGTCCTCGGTGCGGTCTGCGTCTACCTGATGCTGGGCCTGTGTTGGGGTTTTGCGTACGGCTTTGTTGCCCAGATTGATCCGACCGCATTTCCCTCGATCAGCGCCGATGGGCACTTACTGAATCGGTTTGTTTACTTCAGCTTTGTGACACTCACGACTTTAGGCTTCGGCGATATCGTGCCAACAACCGCCGCGACTCGCGGCCTGGTTATGCTCGAAGCGATCGTGGGTCAAATCTATTTGACCGTTCTCGTCGGCAGGCTGATCGGCTTACATTTGTCGCACGAGCAACGAATGCGACCTCGCCATGACTAACCGTCGGGCGACGATTCAAGCACTCAACGAGCGCTATGTGGCCTGTCAATCTTGCGATGCACTATGGCCACGGCCCCAGCTTGAGCCCGGGCAACGCGCCCGGTGTCCACGCTGTCATAGTGTTGTACTCGCCAACAAAACGCGTGGCGTTGAGCGAACGACAGCACTAATGCTGGCGAGCTTGGTGGTTTACATTGTCGCGATTGCCTTCCCCTTCATGAGCATGGAGCGCGCGGGTCTAAGCAACGAAATATCGGTGATTGATGCGGTCACCATTCTGTGGAGTAACGGAATGGGTGTTCTCGCGATCACGACCGGTTTGTTGATCCTGCTATTCCCGCTAACGCGGGTCGTCATGATCTTGGTGTTGCATGCTGTCGTACACCGCCGGCTCGGTAAGCCGGCGCACCATGCGTTTCTATTGCGAATCGGCCAAATGATCGAGCCGTGGGCAATGGCCGATATTTTCATGATTGGCGTTATCGTGTCGTTGGTAAAGGTGGGTAGCCTTGCGCGCATTGAGGTCGGGCCTGCCTTCTGGGCGATGTCCGCCTTGATCGTCTTCATGGCAATGGGTACGTCGGCGACTTGTCGCGATACGGTGTGGGACATGTTGAGACAGCGGTTATGAGAACCGCGACCGAAGCAGGGTTGGTGCTGTGTCGCAGCTGTGGGACGTTGTCGGACGTGGCGGAAGGTCGCTGTACCGTATGCGGTGCGACCCTGAGACGACCCGACCGCCGCGGCCTGCAGGCCGTTTGGGCCTACTGGTTAGCCGGGATACTGGCCTACATTCCTGGCAACATCCTGCCGATCATGCTGACCCAATCGGTCTCAGGCGTTAGCGAATCGACAATTCTCGGCGGCGTCGTGACCCTGCTGCACCACGGAAGTTATGGCATCGCGGCCGTTATCTTCATTGCCAGTATCGGCGTGCCTGTTAGTAAATTCATGGTTATCGCATGGTTAGCGCTATCCATCCAAAAAGGCTGGTCGGTCAACAATCATCAAAGACACCGAGCCCATCAGGCAATCGAGTTTATTGGCCGCTGGTCGATGATCGATGTCTTCGTCGTCGCCGCCTTGGCCGCACTGATCCAAGTCGGTGGCCTGATGTCGATCGCTCCGGGCATTGGCGTCAACGCGTTTGCGATGTCGGTCGTGCTGACGATGTTTTCGGCAATGAGTTTAGACCCGAGGTTGATTTGGGATAGACCCTCGCAGGAATCGAGAATCACTGATGAGCACTGAAAACGCCGATCAATTGTCCATTGAAACGCCGTCGCCACGACGTTTGTCGCGTGTCTGGATCGTACCGATTATCGCGTTCGTTATCGGCGCGGCGGTGATCGTCCAGTCGATACTTGAACAGGGACCATTGGTCGAAATACGGTTTCAAAAGGGCCAAGGCATTACGGCTGGCAAGACCGAGGTACGCCATAACGACGTCGTCGTCGGGTTGGTAGAGGAATTGACACTCGCTGATGACCTGGAAAGCGTTATCGTCCGTGCCCGGATGGAGCCGTTCATGCGGCCCTACCTTGGTGATACCACGGAGTTTTGGGTGGTAAGCGCCAACATTTCCGGTACCAACCTTACCGGTCTCAGCACCTTGCTTTCAGGCGCCTACATCGAGGTTGATTGGGAACGCCCGCCAGAGCAGCGACAGCGCTCATTCGACGGCTTCGAAGATCCGCCGATGACGCCGCCGGGTGTCGCTGGACGGCATTTTCAACTTCGAAGCGATAATGCGGGCTCAATCGGCGTGGGTTCGCCGGTTTTTTACCGCCGCATTCGGGTCGGCCAGGTCGAGGGCCAGCAACTGTCTGAGAACTTCGGCTACGTCGTCTACGACGCATTTGTCGAGGCCCCGTATGACCAGCTGCTCGGACCGGCGACGCACTTCTGGGATGTGTCGGGTGTCGACGTCTTGGCCGGAACCGACGGCCTCGGCGTATCGTTTCACTCGATCGAATCGTTGCTAGCCGGGGGCGTCGAGTTCGGTGATATCGGTAAAACGATCGGTACAGTGGCCCTTGCTGAGGATTTTCAATTCATCATCTACGACAACCGTGATGCCGCCGTTGAGAGCCAATATTTCGCCCCTGAGGGCAGCGGTTTTTACTTTATGGCCCTTTTCGTTGACTCGATTCGTGGACTTGAGATCGGCGCACCGATCGAGTGGCAGGGCATTCGCATCGGTAACGTGCGCGATATCGTTCTCGACCTCGGCGATGTTACGAAAGATGAACGTATCGTCTATGCGGTTCTCGAGTTGCAGCCGAGTCGTATCGGCTTGGAGGATGTGGCAGAGGAAGACTTGCGAGTCAGCATGACTCGTTGGGTTCGCTCCGGTATGCGTGTTCAACTTGCCTCGGGCAATATCCTCACTGGCAAAAAGTTGATCCGTTTTGTCGACGGTGTCGCGCCGATTGACAACGATTTAACGGTCGACTTTGACGCGTTGCCGTTTCCCGAGTTGCCGACATCGGCATCAAACTTGGGCGCGGTGACCCAAAACGTCGAGCAGATTGTCGCCAACGTTGCTGAGCTACCCCTCGATCAATTGGTCGGCGCCATCATCCGCTTACTCAATGATGCGGATGCGTTACTCGCCAATCCCGATGCCCGTAATCTACCTGCCACTCTGAACGCAGCGCTGACGGCGATCGGCGGAGCCGCCGAGAACGTCAACGCCGCAACCAGTGACTTGCCGCAGTTGATCAATGCGCTCAATGAGATTGCAACGGCGGGCGAGGCGACATTGGCCGGACTTTCGCCAGATTCGGCCTTGTACATCGATCTGTCGAATGCGGTTCGCGAGCTTCGCGATGCCACGCGCTCGTTGGCGGCGCTGGCAGCGCGGCTTGAGGAAAAACCCAACGCACTGATACTGGGACGCTAATGAAAACGCTTCGAAACACGGGACTGTTACTCGCCATGATCGCGTTGGCTGGGTGCGCCAGTGCGCCGAACCCAACCTTGTATATGCTACCGGCACCGCTCGGTGATGGGTCGAGTGCAACAAGGACAATCGCTATCGGCTTGGCCGAAGTTGAGCTACCGGCCTACGCACGGTCGAGTCTGATCGCCAGCGCCGATTCTGAACACCGGGTTCGTTTAGACGACAATCACCGTTGGGCATCGCCGCCATCGGAAGCACTAACCCGCGGATTGGCGGTGCGCCTGGAAAACCAATTGCAGGCCGACGTGCTGGTTCGGCCATACCCACGCGAGTTCGTGCCGGCGCTCGTTATAGAGGTATCGTTTGACGAGTTGCTGCGATCAACCGACGGCGCGGCCACGATGCGCGGCAAAGCGCTGCTGGTGCATGCTCGCGATCGTGATGTGACGATCGTCAGGTTCGAGATTCATGAAACACCGTCGGGCAATCGCGGCTACGAGGGCTTCATGGCGGCTATTGGCGCTGGCTTAACGGAACTCGCGAGCCGCATCAGCGCCACCATCGACGCTAACCCGCGCGCAATACCCTAACTGGCGGTGTCGTTACGGCACTGCGGGCAGCGATAATTCCCGATAGCCCAACGACTGCGGCACCGCCCAAGAAACCTGCCAACCACAGCATAGGATCAAACCCGTAACTCAGCTGAAAAAGCTCCCGCGCCGCGACCCAGCCTAGCGCACTGGCACCTAATGCTGCTAACAGCCCAGCGGCCAATCCGATGGCGAGAAACTCGGCCGCAACGCCCGCAAATACCGTTCCAGATCGGGCGCCAAACGTGCGCAGCAGCGCGCTCTCGTAGCGGCGCTCGTTCAACGTGGTTTGTACAGCGGCGAACAAGACCACTAAGCCAGCGCCCAGCGTGAACAGAAAGACGGCTTGCACCGCGAGCGACGCGCGATCAATGATGCCGCGCACCTGTTCGATGATGGCACCGGTATCGATCACCGAGACACTGGGGTGCTCGCGGGCGAGCGTGAGCATCGCATTTCGTTGCGAATCGTCAACTCGCAAGGCCGTAATAAATGTACGTGGGAACTGATCGAGCGCACCGCCAGACAACACCATGAAGAAATTCGGCTCGAACGAATCCCATTGGATGCGCCTGAAACTGCTGATCGTGGCATCGATCTCAACGCCGGCGATCATAAAGGTCAGAACGTCGCCCATACTAAGGCTAAGCTGGACGGCGACCTCTTCATCGACAGAGACCAGCACACGCTCGCCTGCGTAGTTCTCACCCCACCATTCCCCGGCCGTAATTTCGTTCGTAGCAGATAAGGTGTTGGTGTAGGTCAGATTGGCCTCGCGACCGGCGAACCGGCGCGCATCAGCATCGCGAAATTCTCGCTCGCGAACATCGTCACCGTTTATGCGCACCATCCTTGCACGGACCAATGGCGTAAGCCCACGGGCATCGATATTCGCGTCGGTGAGGATTGTCCGAACGCTGTCGGTCTCGTCGGGCTGAATATTGATGACGAAGCGATTCGGGACATCCTCTCCGAGCGTCGCGCGCCAACTCGACAACAAGTCGGTTCGGACGAATGTCAGAAACAAGAGCACCATCAAACCGAGCCCGAAGGCAACCACTTGTACAGCGCTCAACGATCCGCGGCGTGCCACGTTAGCCAGACCGTAGCGCCATGACACACCGACGCTCGAGCGCAGCGAAGCCAGTGCGCCGGTCAGCAAACGGCCGCCCACGTACAGGACAACGCCAGCTAAGGCACTGCCCCCGAGGATAATGCTCACCAAGGTCAAGTCGCGAACTGACCAATAAACCAACGCCCCGAGCGCCAGCAACGCGGAACCGTAGGTGGCCAACGCCGTCGGCGGTGGCGGTGCCAGGTCATGGCGAAGTACACGCAGCGGCGGTGTACTCTTAAGCGTCAACAGACTCGGTAGTGCAAAACCGATGAGCAAGACGGTTGCTGTGCCGACACCGAGGACAATCGGGAACAACGATGGCGACGGCAGATCGGCGCGTAACAGATCGCCCAGCAAATTAACCAGTACGCGCTCGCTGACGAAACCAAGCGCGCTGCCGATCGCACTGGCAATCGCCGCAATAATTAATAATTGGATGATGCTGACGTTCAGAACAAAGCGCTGCGATGCGCCAAGGCTTTTCATCAGCGCGGCGGTATCGAGTCGACGCTCGGCATAGCGACGGGCCGCCATAGCGACAGCGACAGCCGCAAGCACCAAGCTCACCAGTGACGCAAGCGCCAAAAAGCGGCTCGCGCGATCAATTGCGTCGGTCAGGCTGCCGCTGGCCTCACCGCGAGTTTGCACCCGAATCGATGCGGCCAATTCACCGTTTAGCCGCTCAGCGAATGTATCGACGGGTGCACGCTCACCCGCAAATAGCTGAGCGTAGCTGACGCGGCTGCCCTCACGGACCAAACCCGTGGCATCCAGTTCGCCCAGGTTAATCAGAATCGTTGGCGCGAAGCTGGTAAAGCCCGTCGATTGATCTGGCCGGTAGGCGAGCAGGCGGCTAACGGTGAGCTGCTTCTCGCCGACATCAAGCACAGTACCGACGTCAGCGCCGAGTCGAGCCAGCGCGGCGCGTTCCGCCCAGACCTCGCCCGGCGGCGGTACGGTCGAGACTTTCACGCCGGTATCGAACAAACTGTCAGCCGTTTGCAACTGACCCCGCAACGGGTAGCCGTCCGTCACCGCTTGTAAACGGACCAGCGTTGACTCATCACCGGCGTAGACAACCGTGACGAAAGAAACCGATTCGGCACTGTCGAGCCCAGCCTCGGCGGCTTGTTCGAGCCAGACCGGGTCGAGCGGCTCAGCCGAGCGAACCCGAATATCGCCGGCGAGAACCTCGCTCGCCTGCAAACGGACCGCTTGGGCGACGCGATCGGTTAAAAAGCCTATGGCGGTGACGGAGGCTACTGCAATGCTCAGGGCGGCTAGCAAGACCAACACCTCACCGCCGCGGATCTCACGAAGGAGCGATCGCCAGGCGAACGTCAGCGTCTTCATGCCGCAGCCTGTAGGCGACCGGCGTCGATGACCAGTCGCTCATCGCAGCGCGCGGCCAGCGACTCATCATGGGTAACCAAGACCAAGGTCGTGCCCGTTTCCGCATTCATACTGAACATAAGGTCGATCACCCGCTCACCGGTCGTCTTGTCGAGGTTGCCTGTCGGCTCGTCTGCGAATAACAGGCTCGGCTGGCTGGCGTACGCGCGCGCCAACGCGACCCGTTGTTTCTCGCCGCCCGATAATTGGTTGGGGTAATGACCGGCCCGCTCAGCCAAGCCGACCTCGGTCAAGATGGTGCGGCCGCGCGCGCGTGCAGCAGAATCGCCCGCGAGCTCCATGGGCAACATGATGTTCTCGATGGCCGTCAATGACGGCACCAAATGGAACGACTGGAACATAAAGCCGACTTTGCGAGCACGCAGCGCCGCGCGACCGTCCTCATCAAGGTCGTTGAGCGCGACGCCGTCGAGCGTTACGCCACCGCTGGTCGGCGTATCGAGACCGGCGAGCAAAGCCAGCAATGTAGACTTCCCAGCGCCAGACGGCCCGATAATCGCTGCGGTCGAACCGGCAGCAATATCGAAACTGACGTCATTGAGAATGGTCAGAGACCCTTCAGGGCTGCTAACCTTTTTTGTCAGTTGGCGAGCCGACAGCATGATTGAGGGTGCATCGGGCATGCGGAAAACCGTCCTACAATTCGGGTTGTTGTTGTTCATCATGGGGACGAACAGCGGCTATGCCAATGGGTCAAACACACTTCTTGTCGTGGGCGACAGCCTAAGCGCCGCATATAACCTTGAAATCGGTGAAGGCTGGGTGAATCTGCTGGAGCAAAAGCTGGCCGCAGAAGGTCATCAGTTCGACGTCGTTAACGCCAGTATCTCCGGCGACACCACCGCGGGCGGCCGCGCTCGGCTACCGGCAGCCCTGGAACGACATAAGCCATCGATCGTCGTCATCGAGCTGGGGGGCAACGACGGCCTACGCGGGATTCCGGTGCGCGTGATGCGCGCTAACCTAATCGCAATGATCGAGGCAGCCACGTCAGCGGACGCGAAGGTGGTTTTGCTCGGCATTCGTATTCCAGAGAATTACGGCGCTCGGTACACGGCCGAGTTTTTCGCCACCTACGGCGAATTGGCCGCCGAATATCAGTTACCGCTGGTCGATTTCTTCATGGAAGGCGTCGCGCTCGACGATACGTTGATGCAAAGTGATGGCATCCACCCGAATGCCGCCGCCCAGCCGCGGTTACTCGACAATGCCTGGCCGGCGATCGCAAAGGCGCTAGAAAGAGCACCTGCAGCGCCGACAGCGCTAAAATAGGCGGCCCGCCACAGGATCGGACTGTGGCGGTATACAGCAGCGAACAACGATCTAGCACCGACACTTTTGGGGGGCGCGTGGAAAAAGTCTGGCTAAAGCACTACGCCGAGAAGGTACCGGAGACGGTAGAACCTGGCGAGATTCAGTCGCTACGTGACTTAATCGAGAACGCGATGAGTCGCTACGCCGACCGTCCGAGTTACACCAACATGGGCGTTACGCTGACTTACGCCGACCTGGAACGCGAATCGACCGCGTTCGCCGCGTGGTTGCAGCAAACGGCAGGGCTTCGCAAAGGTGAGCGCGTCGCGCTAATGATGCCGAACATCTTGCAATACCCTGTCGCGCTCTGTGCGATCCTGCGCGCCGGCATGGTCGTTGTGAACGTCAATCCTCTGTACACGGCTCGCGAGCTCAAACATCAGCTGCGTGATTCCGGTGCCCGCGCGATTGTCATTCTCGAGAATTTTGCGGCCACGCTCGCCGACGTAATCGCCGACACCGACGTCGAAACGGTCGTCACTACCGAGATTGGCGACATGTTGGCAACGCCGAAACGGCAGATCACCAACTTCGTCGTTAAGCGCATCAAAAAGATGGTACCGCCGTTCTCCCTACCGCAGCGCCACCGCTGGCGCGACGTTATGGCGATGGGCCGAGGCCAGACTTTTGAGCCACCGCTACTCGGCCTCATCGATCTCGCCTTCCTGCAGTACACGGGCGGCACGACCGGCGTCTCCAAAGGCGCGATGCTGAGTCACCGCAACATGGTCCATAACGTGCTGCAGTCGACGTCATGGCTCGGCGATAAAATCCTAGGCGAGCAAGACATCGTTGCTATCACGGCGCTGCCGCTTTACCACATCTTTTCGCTGGAAGGTAACTGCCTCGGCATCATGTCGCTGGGCGGCGTGAACGTTCTGATAACGAATCCACGCGACTTCGATGGCTTCGTTAAAGAGCTTAGGCAGCACCGCTTTACCTACTTCACCGGCGTAAACACATTGTTTAACGCGTTGCTGAACACACCAGGCTTCGCGGACCTCGATTTCTCGCATTTGCGTATTACGATCGGCGGCGGCATGGCCGTGCAGGAAGACGTAGCCCGGCGCTGGAAGGCGGTAACCGGTAATGTACTGACGCAAGCCTACGGGCTGACGGAAACATCACCAGCCGCTGTTATTAACCCGCTCATCGACGACGCCGAGTACACCGGCGCAATCGGACTGCCAATTTCTTCAACCGAAGCCAGCGTCCGCGACGACGACGGCAACGAACTCGGCTTCAACGAGGTGGGCGAGCTCTGTATTCGCGGACCTCAGGTGATGGAGGGCTATTGGAACCGGCCCGAAGAGACCGAAAAGGTTATGTTTGGCGATGGCTGGCTGCGCACCGGCGACATGGCCCGAATGGATGAAGACGGCTATCTTTTCATCGAAGACCGCAAAAAAGACATGATCCTCGTATCCGGCTTTAACGTTTATCCGAACGAGATCGAGGACATCGCTACCCAGCACCCAGCCGTTGTCGAGGCGGCCGCGATAGGTATCCCTGATGAGAAATCAGGTGAGCTCGTTAAACTGTTTGTCGTCTCGAGCGACCCCACTCTCGATGCCAAAGCAGTCATCGCGCATTGTCGGGAGAACTTAACCGGCTACAAAGTACCGAAGCAGGTCGAATTTCGCGACGACCTCCCTAAGACCAATGTCGGCAAAATTCTGCGACGTGAACTGCGTAATGCGGAGTAGTTGTCGCACTTTTCTGGTCGGCATCGCCGCAGCACTTATCGGGGCAACGTCACCATCTGCAGCGGTCGCCAACCCGCAACCGTTGTTCGCCACCGATGAACCGCTAACGGCGGTCATCGCGGTTCCGCTTACACAAGCGTATCGCGACAAAAAAAGTAAACAGCGGGCCTATGTTGCGGGGCATTGGTCCTACACGAATGCCGACGGCGGTAAAGTGCGCCTGCCGATTCAAGTCAGAACCCGCGGTAATTTTCGGCGCATTAATTGCCGCCTGCCACCGCTGCAGCTCAACTTTAAGAAATCGACAGTGGCGGGCACCGTGTTGAGCGGTCAGGACAAGCTCAAACTCGTCAGCCCTTGTACCAGCCAGTCGCAAAGCGAACAGCGAATATTGCTGGAGGAACTGGCTTACCGCTTATTCCAGATCGTCGCGGGCGACGTCGCTTTTGCCACACGGCGTGTTGCGCTGGCCTACGTTGATACGGATAAAAAAGTGCGACCGCGGCAGCAACAGACCTTCATTATCGAAGCGTCCGAGCAGTTGGCAAAGCGCCTGGGCGGAAAAGAATTTTCCGACGACAAAACCCGACACCGCTTTCTTGATCAAGAACAGTCGGCGTTGATCGATGTCTTTCAGTACATGATCGGCAACACCGATTACTCGCTCGTGGGGTCGCCACCGTACGACAAGGGCTGCTGTCACAATGTGAAGCTCGTTAGGTTCGATGACGATACACGGCGCATGTTGCCGGTGCCCTACGACTTCGACCACGCCGGTTTGATCGACGCCCCGTACGCCTTACCGTCCGACAGTCTCCCGATTCGTAACGTAAAAGCGCGCTATTACATGGGGGTTTGTCGCGATGCAGCGTTTGTTGAGGCGGCTGTACAGCGCCATCTCGACAAGCAAGATTCCCTATTCGCCGCTATCGACGCAACCGACGGTCTGTCGGAACGAAACGCCAAACGGGCGCGCAAGTATCTCGAGGCCTTTTTTAAAATTGCCAGCGAGCCCAAGCAGGTCAAGAAAAAACTACTGAACCGCTGCCGCGGTTAGTTGGCGGCGGCGTCAGCCTCTGCGGTTTGCCCGATTTCTTCGGCCGCTGCACGGCGCTGCTCGATGTAGCGCTCGATACGGCGAGGCTCGGCGACCAACGGTGAAACCGCGCGCAGGTAGCCCTCGACTCCGTCGTTGTCAGTCGGCACAGCGAAGCGTTGGCCATTTTGAATAAGCGTCAGTTGATCGCCAACGATTTCCAAGGCCGCGACCGCGCCACCGTAATGCTTGGACATACCGACATCAACGTTGATGACCTTGCTATTGAAGCGTGGCAACACGGTACCGACACGCGGTGTATGGCCAATAATCATTCGTTTCGCGTCGTAAGTCGCGAGTACCCCATCGATTTCCAATTCATTAGTCGCGTTCTCGGCGCCGGTCGCCGCACTGCGACTCCACAGCGGGCCATCGGGCGCGTTGACGATACTCTCGGCGGTAAGTGCATTCGGGTCAGCCAGCTCGGTACGCACGCGGGTGTTTAAGGTGCTGAGTGGCTCCTTGGCGTAAGCGGGCGCTAGACCGGCATGGACAAACAAATTGCCCTCAAGCAGCAAGACCGTGGGGTTCTTTAATACCCACTTGCCGATTTTTCCGGTGGGTGCCCATGCACGGCGATGCTCCACGTAGCCGAGCGGGTACTCTTTGTTAAACGAGTCGCGGTTCGCCGCATCGAAGGTGGGCCACTCCGCCTCGGGCGTTGTCTGCTTCGTATAGACGATGTATTGCTCGTAGTACGCGTCTTGGCGTTTTTTTGAATTGCGATCGACGAAGGCCTCATATTCGCCGGGATGTACGTAGCGAAGATCGCCTTGAATGTTCATTGCCTCGTGATTGCCGATCAGGACATGAACGGCGCCCCGCTTTCGCTTGGCCTGCTTTTCTAGCTTTACAAAGTACTCAATGATGCGTCGCGTATCGGGACCACGATCGGCAATATCGCCAATTTGAACGAGCTGGGTTGCGCCAGCTTGCCAGCGTTCTTTTTCATCGACGACGCCGGCATCTTTGAGCGTTTGGATAAAATTATCCCAATCTCCGTGGATATCGCCGACCACAACGATGCGAGCAGATTCATCGGCCATCGCAACCGCAGCGAGTAAAGTGAGCAACAAACCCAGCACAACGTTGGCCTTATGCATTGCCATCGGCAGATTCCTCAGCAGATTTTCTCTCCGCCTTACGCGCTTGTTTGGCCCGCTTTTCGTTGGCGGTATGGTGCGACTCCAAGCCATCGCCGAATAAACAGACCAGCAGGGTCGCGAACGTAAAAAACATCGTCATAACAAGTGCAATCTCTAATGCCTTGACACCGGCAGCGATACCAACGCCGATCGCGACGAATATAAACAAGGTGTCAAAGGTATCGCTGAGCGCTCGCCGGAATCTAACGCCCGCAACAATACCGGCGAGTGAGAAAGCCAACGCTAGAGAGTGCTGAACTATCAATACGATCCCGGCGACAACGGCCGGTAGTATCAGCGCTGTCTCGTCGAGAGAATGGTCATACACGCCATCCACATGGATCGCTTTGTAGACCCATTAGACCGGCAGCATCACAACGATTGTGCCGAGCATAGCTAGCGTCAACGCCTTGGCATCGGCGAACTGCGATTCGACGACGACGCCGTCGGCCACCCACTCGTCGACGACGTCTTCATCGCCACTCAATAGCGCATCCTCCAGCGCTAGCGTCGCCGGGTCACTGCCATCGATCGCGCTGACGCCGCCGATAGGCAGGTGCTCGAAAAAATTCGGAATAACGGCGTTCAGCGCAGCGAGAGCTAGCGCTACACCGATGTAGTAAAGAACCAGCCTCAGTAGCTGGCGCTTTAGCGCGCGTCGCGCTGGGAGCCGGTCTTCGGCAGGAATCGCGTCGGTCAAACAATGGCCTCGGGGGCAGCACCAGATGCGATTATATCATTGCGGTCGCGGGCTACAGCACAACGCCGCTATGGCAGACACCACAGCGGCGTTGCATTCCACACGGTATTACTCGCCAGCGAGATAAATGACGTAGTTGTTGTTGCCGTTTTGACGTTTGACAATCCCGCCAGAAAACCAAGCGCCGGCACCGGTGTCGACGGCACCGTCACCATCGAAAATATCGCTGAGCTTGCGGGCGTCCGCTTCGCTGGTGATCTGTACGTAGAAGATCGTTGTACTGCTCGTATCGACCGTGCCGTCGCCATCCAAGTCGAATTGGTTAACGGCTTCACTCCGGTTCGGCCAGACTCCGAAATTACCAGAACCTTGCGGAATGGGGCCTTCCAATTCGTTCTCTATGTACGGTCCGTCCCACCCTGGGATCCCCCCCGTTGTGTTACGCAACAGTTGGTGGTTGTTGGTATTCCCGTTGTTTGGTCGATGCATGGGGAAGCGCCCTGTATCGGCATAGAAACGAGCGACGGCTGATTTAACAGTCCGAACATCTTGGGCGAACGCCGACACGCGTGCATTGCGGATCGCGTCAAAAATCATGGGCGTGGCCATGGCGGCCAAAATAGCAATTACGGCCACGACGCCAATCATTTCCATGAGCGTGAAGCCACGTGAGTTCGATTTCACTACCGACTCTCCCTACGAGCAATGGTTACGTCGGGTTAACGGCAACCTCGGCCGTTTCTTGAGGTTTAGCGATAAAACTGTGACGTAATTCGCTTGTGGCTGGCCAGAACAGCCGCCTTAAGCGCCGCCGTGGGTCAGGCTCCATAGCGTATGCAGAACGAGGCCGACCAAACCGCCGACGAGCGTGCCGTTGATACGGATAAACTGCAGATCTCGGCCGACAGCGAGTTCGATCCGCTGCGCGGTTGCGTCTGCATCCCAGTGCTCGATCGTCTCGCTAATAATGCTGGCAATGGAGGCGCGATGGCCATCCACGATGTACAGCAGCGCTTCCCGGCAGCTGTTATCGATGTCGTTGCAGAGCTCGGTATCACCGAGAAGCCGCTCCCCCATGCCTTGCATCGCTGTGTTTAAGCGCTGCCTCAATGCCGATTTGGGATCGGCCAATGCGCTATCCAGATAGCTACCCAGGTCATTAACCGCCTGCGAAATATATCGGGCCAGCTCCGGGCGATCCATCAGGCGAGCCTTGAGACTTTCGCCGCGCTCGATGAGATGCTCATCCTCTTTCAGGGATGCGATCAGCCGCTCAAGCATTTCTACCAAACGCGCTTTGGTCTCGGCCTCTTCCTCACCATCGGCCTCGGTCAGAAAATCATCGAGCTCAGAGACGATCCGTTCGACGATGCGCCGATCAACGAAACCAGGTATCCACCACGGCGTTCGCTCAGACAACGATTCACGGAGTTTGTCCTGGTTGTCGTTGAGCTGTTCGCGAACAACCGTGATCAACTGATTAATGAGGGTTTGCTCCGGGTCTTTTAGTAGTAAGAACTCCAACACTTGTGCGATTAAAGGCGACAACCTAATGCCCGCAACAAAGTCGGCGAGCCCGGCCTTTACGCCATTGCGTAACGAACGGTTGTCCGACAGCGTCAGAACCTGCGCCAAAATACCGGCAACATCGTCACTGAGACGAGTGGCATTGGCCGGCTTGGCAAGCCAGGCCGCAAAAGCATCGGCGAAGCGAATCTGGTCCAGGCGTGGCCGCAGCGCCTCAACGACGAGAAAGTTCTCGGAGACGAACCGCGCCAGCGTCTGGCCTAGATCGTTTTTGCGCCGCTGCACAATGGCGGTATGCGGTATCGGTAAGCCGAGTGGATGGCGAAACAGCGCGGTTACGGCAAACCAATCAGCCAAGGCACCTACCGTTGCAGCCTCGGCGAACGCACGTACGTAGCTCAGCCACGGGTAGGTGAGTTCGTAAATGCCGGTGACCACATAGACCGCTAACATCAGCAGCAGCAAGGCCAATGCCACACGTTTCATACCGGCAAGGCGCGCCTCGCGCTCGGCAACGTTGTAGCTAGGCGGTTGCATCGCTAAGGATCAGTCGAGGTGATACTGCGGGCTAAACTCGTGAACCGCATCGACCAACGCGGCGACGTGCTCAGGATTGATATCCGGGTGAATGCCATGCCCTAAATTGAACACATGGCCATGCCCGTGCCCGAAGCTAGCCAAGGTCTCGGCAACGCGTTCGCGAATCACGTCGGGGCTCGCGTACAGGATCGACGGATCGAGGTTACCTTGCAGCGCGACTCGGTCGCCGGTCAGCTCGCGTGCCGTTGCGAGGTTCAGCGTCCAATCGACACCCAGTGCGTCGCAACCGGTATCGACCATCGTTGCCAACCGCAAGCCCGCACCTTTGGTAAACAAAATCACGGGCACCTGGTTGTCACCAGAGCCGACGTTCAACTGTTCGACGATGCGTTGCATCGGGTCGAGCGAAAAGCGCTGGTAGGCCGACGGTTCAAGCGACCCACCCCAGGTGTCGAAGATCATCGCTGCCTGCGCGCCCGCCTCGATTTGTGCATTGAGGTAGTTGGCCGTGGTGTCCGCCAAATGCCCGAGCAACTGATCGGCACTGGCGGGATCATCGTAGATCAGCGCTTTAATGAGCGCGAAGTTCTTACTGCTACCACCCTCGACCATGTAGGTCGCGACGGTCCATGGACTGCCGGCGAAGCCAATCAATGGAACCTTGCCGTCGAGTTCGCGGCGAATGAGTGACACCGCATCGGTGACGTAACCGAGTTCAGTGGCGATATCGATGGTCGGTAGTCCACGAATCTCAGCGGCTGAGCGCACCGGCCGCTCGAACCGCGGGCCTTCACCGGTTTCGAAGTACAAGCCGAGCCCGAGCGCGTCGGGAACGGTCAGAATATCGCTAAACAGGATCGCGGCGTCGAGCGCGAACCGGCGCAGCGGTTGCATCGTCACCTCGCAGGCGAGCTCCGGGTTCTGGCACAAGGCCATGAAATTACCGGCGGTCGCCCGTACTTCTCGGTACTCAGGCAAGTAACGGCCCGCCTGGCGCATTATCCATAGCGGCGTCCGGTCGGTCGGTTGACGGCGCAGCGCGCGTAGAAAAGTGTCGTTGCGAAGTGGCGCAGTCACGAGTTATCTCCGAAATGTGTAGCGATGGTCTTTTGAATCGCCGCAGCCGCATCGCGCGGTGAGGCGGCATCGCGAATCGGTCGGCCGACAACGATATGATCGGCGCCGTTCGCAAACGCTTGCTCGACACTGACCACTCGTTTTTGGTCGTCACTCGGGCGGTTCTCAACGGGCCGAATGCCGGGCGTAACGACCAGCAGGCGATTGTCGATATGCTCGCGTAAGCGCGTCACTTCCAGCCCCGATGAGATGACGCCGTCGCAGCCCGCCTCAAGCGCGCGACGAGCTCGCGACAAAACCAGTGCAGCGATATCGCAGTCGAAGCCAAGGTCATCGAGGTCGCCCCGATCGAGGCTCGTCAGCGCGGTTACCGCCAAGACTTTCAATGGGCCTTTCTCAGCAGCAGCCGCCTCCATGATCGACTGGTTTCCGTGGACGGTACAAAAGGTCGCGCCGCGTTGCGCGAGGTTGCGCACAGCGGCAGCGACGGTCGCCGGCACATCGAAGAGCTTGACGTCGACAAACACCTTTTTATCGCGCGCCAGCAGCCAATCGAGCAAATTGAAGTAGTCCGCGGTCATCGCCAACTCCAGCCCGATCTTGTAGAAACTGACAGCGTCGCCGAGCTCATCGGCGAGACGTCGCCCGTCATCGGCACTCGGCACGTCGAGCGCAAAAATAAGTCGATCGATCGACGGGATGGGTTTTGGCGTCACGGATAGTCCTTCATGGCTCGAATGCAGCTCGGTAGTTTACGCTGGCCGGAGCGGTTAGCGCAGTCGTTCGCACTCAATCTCGGCGAATCTATCGGTCATACCGGCCACATAGTCGGCGACGACCCGAGCGACGGGGTCCGGCGCATCAATTCGACCGGCGTAATCGCTCGGGAGCTGGCCCGGGTCGTTCATGTATGCGGTAAACAACTCGTTGATCACAATGCCGGCGCGGTCGGTCATTTGTGTGACCCGCGGGTGGCGGTAGAGCTTGTCGCGTAAAAAGCGTTTGACGGCTAAGTGACTATCGCGAACGGTGGTGCTAAAGCCAACCAGCGGCTTGTCGGCAGCCCGCACAGCTTGAATATCGGCCGGCGCCGCAGCGTCCAACCGCTGCGCTGTGGCCTTGATCAAGTCCTGGACGGCTTCGCCAAACATCCGCCGAATCGTTTCGTGGATGACTCGGCGCTGGTCAAGACCCGGGTACTCGGTCTGGACGGCACGTAGCGGCTCGCCAAATAGGGCCAGTTCCGCCAATTCATCGAGCTCGAGCAGACCGGCACGAAGGCCATCATCAATGTCGTGATGGTTGTAGGCAATTTCGTCGGCAACGTTGGCAAGCTGCGCTTCGAGCGACGGCTGCTGACGCTCGAGGAAGCGGCGGCCAACATCGCCGAGCTGGCGCGCATCGCGCGCCGAGCAGTGCTTTAAGATGCCCTCGCGGGTTTCGAAGGTCAGGTTTAAGCCGTCGAACGCCGGGTACTTACGCTCCAATACGTCGACGATACGCAGCGACTGCAAGTTGTGCTCGAAGCCGCCGTAGTCGCGCATACACGCGTTAAGGGCGTCCTGACCGGCGTGACCGAACGGCGTATGGCCGAGATCGTGCGCAAGGCAAATGGCTTCAGCCAGCGATTCGTTCAGGCCAAGCGCATTGGCGACCGTGCGGGCGACTTGGGCGACTTCCAATGAATGAGTTAAGCGTGTCCGGTACAGATCGCCTTCGTGATTGACGAACACTTGTGTCTTGTAGACGAGTCGGCGAAACGCATTGGAGTGCACGACCCGGTCGCGGTCGCGTGCAAACGCGTCGCGGTAGCGCGACGGCGGCTCGGCATAGTGCCGACCACGGCTCTCGTCACTGCTTGCAGCGTACAGCGCTAATGCATCAACCATCGGCCAGCGCCAGCGCCGCTTGCAAAGCGGCGTTATTACAATCTGCCGTGACGTACGCATCGCCAAGCTCGCGCAGCAGAATGAGTCGCAGCTTGCCGTCCTTTACTTTCTTATCGAGCTGCATGGCACGCCACAACACGTCGCCGCCGAGCGGCGGAGGCGCAACGGGTAGGCCCGCGCTTGCCAGCAAGCTACGCAAACGCTCAATGTCGCGGTCGGGTAAATCGCTGGCGATAGCCGCCATGACCATGCCGGCCGCAACGGCTTCGCCGTGCAGCCATTCGCCGTAGCCGGCTACGGTTTCAATGGCATGACCGAACGTATGACCGAGATTCAGTAACGCACGACGGCCGCGCTCGCGTTCATCGCCGGCGACGATCTCGGCTTTCATCGTGCAACAGTGCCGTATGGCTTCGGCCACGACGGTCGGGTCTTGTTCGCGTAGCGCGGTGATGTTGTTCTCTAACCAAGCGAGGAAGCGGCGATCGCCGAGAACCGCGTACTTGATAATCTCAGCGATGCCGGCCGAGTACTCGCGAGCCGGTAAGGTTGTTAACGTACCCGTATCGATCAAGACATGGGCGGGTTGGTGAAAGGCGCCGATCAAGTTCTTGCCGGCAGGGTGGTTGACACCGGTTTTACCGCCAACCGACGAGTCGACCTGCGCAAGAAGTGTCGTCGGCACTTGAATAAAACTGACGCCGCGTTGGTAAACCGACGCCGCAAAGCCTGAGATATCGCCGACAACACCGCCGCCGAGGGCAATAACCGTCGTATCTCGATTTGCGTTCATCGCCACCAGATGATCGAGCACGGTCGCGATGGTCGTCAGCGACTTGGTTTGCTCGCCATCCGGCAGGATGACGAGCTCGTGACGCACACCGGGTAACGACTCGCGTAGCCGGTCGGCGTAAAGCGGGGCCACCACCTCGTTACTGACGATGAGCGCATCCGGCCCGTTGACAAAGTCGGCTAGCGCCCGGGGCTCTCCAAGCACATTGGCGGCGATACGAATCGTGTAACGCCGCTCACCGAGCTCGACAGATACAGTTTGTTCGGTCACGCGCGAAGGATAACGGGCTACGAGGCGCTAAGGAACTGTGCAGCGGCGCGGTCTAGAACGCTTCCAGCCGCTTTACGATCTCGTCGACGACATCGTTGACCCGGCGTTGGTCCGTGGCGACGACCATATCCGCCAGTTCTTGGTACAGCGGCTCGCGGACGTCCATTAGGGCGATCAAGATCTCGCGGGGGTCACCGTCCTTCAGCAGTGGCCGCTCGCGGCCGCGTCGAGTGCGGGTGAGTTGCTGCTCGATACTGGCGGTCAGGTACACGACTTGCCCCCGCGAGCCAAGCCGGCGCCGGTTCTCCGGGTCACCGATGACCCCACCGCCTGTCGCGAGCACAAGATCGTTGCGCTCGGTTAAATCCGCAATAACGGCTGACTCGCGTTTACGAAAGCCAGACTCGCCTTCCTTCTCGAAGATAAACGGAATATCGACGCCGGTACGGTTCTCGATCTCGGTGTCGGAATCGACAAAATCGAGCTTCAACTGACGCGCCAGCTGTTTACCGACCGCCGACTTGCCGGCGCCCATCGGGCCGATCAGGTACACGTTCAATGGCTATTCGTCCATCAGGCATAAAAAAAGCCCCGCTATGATACATAGCGGGGCTTTGGTCTGCTTTGGAGTTACGGCACGAGGGTGACTGACCCAGGGCTAACCAACCCGTTCGGCGACGTCACGGTAACCCGCAGTGCACCGCCGGTGTTGTTAGCGATCGAAGCCACGAATGTTGAACCGCCCATCGCATTGCTGCACGGAATCGTGAACGTCGTCGGAGTCACCGAACCACCGGTCGCCTCTAACTGCACGGTACTGCCGCCGGCTACCGGGTTGCCATTCAAGTCGGTAACGGTGATGAATACCGAACCGTTACCGGTAAAGATGCCGCCCGGTGAGTTGGGGAATGTGATGTCCGCAGCGCTGGTCGACAAAACGATGGTTAGATCATCGAAGACGAATAGCGTTTCGTTAACGCTGCAAACCGCACCGCCGGTCGCATCACAGAGCAATCCGTTGAAGCCAGCGTAGAAAGCCTGATTTTCGTCATCGCGAAGGCCGTTTTGGTTAAAGTCGCGGAACGGTTCGCCGAGGTCATACGCGCCGTTCTCGTTGTTATCTTGGAACGGCTCGCCGATGTTCTGAGCGATGTCAGTCCCATTAAACTGCCCGTTGCTATCGACATCGGTAAACGATTCCTCACCGATGGCCGTGGCAAGAATTTCAACTCGACCGTCGATAGGGCGCGGCTCTTGGCTGACGTAAGCAACCGAACAAACGCCGCCACCGTTATTTGGCGTCGTCTGTGTGACACAAGAGCCTCCAATTTGGCCACCTTCAGCGGTGAACGTGACGGCCGTACCGTCCGGTACAGGGTTATTGAATCGGTCGGACATCCGGATCGTCGTTTCAGACGTCGTGCCATCGAGATTGAATCCCTCGATGCTGAGGCACTCGGTCGATAGCGACACACTGTTTTGATCTGGGATACCGGTAGTGACCGTTAGCTGATCCGACTGTGCGGCGATGACGGGAGCCGAACCGACGACTTCAGCTGTCACACGAACAGCGGTCGAGACCGTACCGGCCGAAACGATGGTTTGTGCGAACCCTTGGGCATCGGAAACAGCCGTAGTTGGTTGCAACGCGATACCGCCGACAGTCGTATTCAACGAGAACGCCACATCGGCACCCGGTCGTGGGCCACCCGTTGAGTCCGTCACGCGGAAGCGTACCGTCGATGTTTCCTGGCGACCGGCACCACCGGTACCACGCAAACCGATATTGGTCGGATCCGCGCTGATGTAGTTGATCGAACCAACTGCAGCCGGCATGACGTTAACGGTCCCTGTCGCGCGTAGTATCGAACCGCCGGTGTTCGCCGTAGCAGTAATTTCGTCGTCGCCTGAACAACCGGTCGCCGAGTACGTGGCCGTGGCTGATCCGGTTGTTGTTGTAATGGTTGACTCGACGATAGAAGCAAGGCCGCCGGCTGCGCAAGTCGATGCAAAGGTGACATCAACACTATCGCCGATCAGTACACCGGTGTCGTCGACGAGCGTAACGGTCAAACTGGCGCTGCCGCCCGCCGGTAACATCGTCTGCGATAGGGCTATGGCGCCTTCAGTAAAGCCCGCGCCCGAACCGTTACCGATACGCACCGTCGTTGTTGTACCGCCACCGCCAGCGCCACCGCCGCCGCCAACACCACCGCCTGCGTTGTTGCCGTTGCCGACCAACGTGTCGTCGGTGCCGCCGCTACTACAGGCCGCGAGCGCGATGCCCGTCATGCTGAGCAACAGAAGTTTCGAAAATTTCATCGTTTCAATTCCTTAAATTCTTAAAGATTGCCCGTCTTCGCTCACGGCCAGGGCTAGTAGACGGAGACATCCTCATCGAGAATTTTCGGTGTAATAAAAATTAACAGTTCCGACTTGTTGGCGACTTTCCGGGTCGTGCGGAACAGCACACCAATACCCGGTAGGTCACCGATAATCGGCACTTTCGTAGAAACATCAGTACGCTCGGTCTGATAAACACCACCGAGAACAACGGTTTGGCCATCGCGTACCAAGACCTGCGTAATCACTTCGCGGGTATCGATACTCGGCACAAAACCGCCGGTCGCGCTGGCGACCAGCTCACCGACGCTATCCTGCGCGACGCGCAGATCGAGAATAATGTTGTTGTCCGGCGTAATTTGCGGCGTGACACGCAATTCAAGAACAGCGTCTTTGAACTGCGTCGCTGTTGCGCCACTCGCGGCGGCTTCCTGGAATGGAATCTCGACGCCCTGGCGAATGACCGCCTCGCGTTGATTCGCCGTGATCACACGCGGCGTCGACACAACCTCACCTTTGTTCTCTGCCTGCAGGGCAGACAACTCAAGATCAAGGATGTAGTCCGAATCGAGCACGGCCAAGGCGATCTGACCCGCGGGGCTAACGATCGGCAGGTTGACGTTGTAACGGTTGTCAATCACCGGCGCTTCAACGGGGAACGGCTGACCGGTCCCCTGCAAGTTGGTTAACGCCGAGTTCGTGATCGTTTGCGACCCGGCGCTGGTACCGGTTGTCGAGAACAAGCCATCGCTCGAGTTTTCTTGGATAGCAGTCAAACCGAGGCGGCTGCCGAATTCGCGACTAAAGTCATCGTTGACGATAACAATGCGCGATTCGACCATGACCTGACGAACCGGAATATCCAGTGTCGTGACGAGCCGCCGAATGGCCCGCAGGTTCTCGCCGGTGTCGCGAACGAGCAGCGTATTGGTCCGCTCATCAATCGCGACACTACCGCGCTCGGACAACAGCGATCCGGTAGCGGCATTGGTACTTTGAATAAGTTGCGCGAGATCTTCGGCTTTCGCGTAGTTAACCTGCAAGAACTCACTGAATAACGGCTCGAGTTCGCGAATCTGCGCTAATGCTTCAAGCTCGGCTTTCTCGCGCGCCGCAATTTCTTCGGCCGGTGCAACGATGATGACATTACCGTTCGCGCGCATGTCGAGACCTTTGGTCGTCAACACGATATCGAGGGCTTGGTCCCAAGGAACATTATTGAGACGCAGTGTTACGTTACCCTGAACGGTGTCAGCAACAACGATGTTCTGGCCGCTGATCTCAGCCAAGAGCTGGAGGACTGCCCGAGTCTCAATGTCCTGGAAGTTCAGCGTTACCCGCTCGCCATCATAAGCCTTGTCTTCGGAGAACAACCCCTGGGTACCGGCCTCATCCTCAACTTGCGGATTGATCTCGATCGTGAAGACGTTGTCGGACTGGTACGCGAGTTGGTCGTACGCGCCATCGGCTGAGATGATGACACGCGCGTCGTTATTAACGCGGATCGCGTCGATCGTCGTTACCGGTGTCGCAAAGTCTTGAACATCAAGGCGCCGAACCAGATTCGTTGGCAGATCAGTGCCGCGAAATTCGGCGACAACTCGACCACCTTCTTGGCGGATATCAACCGCTGTCGAAGGGTCGGTAAGATCGACGACGATTCGGCCACCACCATCGCGTGTACGGCGAAAATCGACATTGCTAATACTGCGTACGCCCGCGCTGGCCGGCGACGAGAACGTTTGCGCGGGTGCACTGGCGAAGGTTGGTGTAGCGGCGCCGGTTTCTGCATCACCGAGCGTCACGATAACCGCGTTGCCGTCAGCGCGTGTCTCGTAGGCTGTCAGCGTATCGAGGTTTAGCACGACGCGAGTACGGCCGTTAGCCTCAGCGGTCAGCACCGTCGACAGCCCGCCGACGTTTACGTCACGACGGCGCTGCGAAATACCGAGGGCCGTATCCGCCAGATCGAGTGCGATTCGAGCGGGATTGTCGATCGTAAAACTGAGCGGATCTTCTGCCGGACCGGTCAAGATCAGCCGCAATTCAACCTGCTGATTAGGCAGACGTTGGACCTGAATGTCGGTCAGTTGTTTACTGGCTTCTTGAGCGACGGCCGCCGTGGCGGTCAGGACCGTCAACGTCCAGAACAGGGTTAGCGTTCTGCTCAGCCGTCGACCAATCGCCGTCATGGCTGATGGTGAAACATGTTCGCGCGTCATTCTTCCTAACTCCCTATGCCGTGACGGCTTCAATCAGCCAGACTGATCGTGGCTTCACGTTCGATGTAGCCGCCAATCCCGTCCGCGACGATCTCAACAACTTCAATTTCTGATTCGGTAATACTGGTTATCCGCCCGTCGTTTTGACCCACGTAATTTCCGCGCAGTACACGGTGGATAAGCCCTTTGGGGTCGACCAGCAATCCGTACGAGGTCTCTCCCAACTGCAGCGTGCCGGCCATCGCCAGCGCATCGAGAGGAAACTGCTCAAGAAACTCTTTTGGCCGATCATCGTCCGGACTCGGACCACCCGCTCCGGTTTGCGCAACCCGCGGGCGATCGGGTTCGAACGGCGAGCGAGCATTACCTTCATCGGCTGTGTAACGGACCGTGTCGTACGGTTTGATCTCCGGCAGTTGCTCTGGGCGTTGGCCAGGTCGCGACTTCACTTCGTCGATGTAAGCGTTGAGATCGTCCATGTTGCGGCCGCATGCAGCGAGCGACATCGCTACGACAACAACTAAGCAACGGATGAGCAATTGTCCGCTCATTGGTCGGACTCCTCGTCGAGGTAGCGGTAAGTCTTCGCGATGACATCGAAAACGAGGTCGTCATCGGGTAAACGGTTATTGTCGGCAGCACGGCCGCGGTCTTGGCTTGTCGCCGGTCGTAGCTTGATGTCATGCAGTGTCACGATACGTGGCAGGGCTGCAATCTGGCTCGCGAAGCGAGCGATCTCGTGGTAGCTGCCGGCGAGACGAATATTGATCGGTTTCTCAGCGTAGAAACCCTTCGGGTTTTCTGGCTGCGTTTCGAACAGGCGTTCTTCGAGGCCGGCACCCAAGCCTGTCTGCGAGATATCTACGATCAAACTGGGGATTTCGGTCTCGCCAGGGAGCTGGCGCAGCATCGTGCCGAATGACGAACGAATCTGTTCGAGCTGCTCTTTGTACGCGCCCAAATTTGCCGCTTTACGTTGATCTGCCTCGAACTGACTGCGGAGTTCGTTTTCGCGGTTCTGCGCAATCTCGAGCTCGGGCTGTTTTTTCTTATAGACGAGGTAGTAGGTACCGCCGCCGAAAACGAGCACAAAAATAATGACGATAGCCGCGATCCGAAAGGGTAGCGGCCAACGTCCGGGATCGTTGGTGTCGAGGTTTTTTAGCTCTTCTAAGACATCCATTATTCTTCGTCCTCGGAATTCGGGTTGGCCTGCTTGGCCTTGAGCTCAAAACGAAATTCTTCGCCGCCGTTGTTCGATACCGTTTCGATCTTGTCGAGCTCCGGGTTAGTGAGCCACGGTGACGCATCGATGTTGCGCATCAACGCCGACACGCGCGTTGACGACTGCGCGAGCCCAGTAACCTCGAGATTGCGTACTTTCTGAGTAATACCGGTGAGGTAGACGCCGTCTGGTACCGCCCCTACCAATTCTTGGAAAAGATGAACGACTTCGGGCCGACTGGTCTGCAACTCCTCGATGATTTCCATGCGTGCTAGCAGCCGGTCTTTTTGCTGTTCGAGGTCTTCGATTTCAGTGATGCTGCGCTTGATGATGCGAATCTCTTCCTCAAGCGTCGCGTTGCGCTGGTTTTGGTAATCGATCCGACCGGAGAACACCAAGTTAACGCCAAACACAAACAAAGCGGCCAAGCCGACGGCCGCCGCCGCCGCAATACCGAACTGTTGTTGGCGAAGTTTGCGCTGTTCCTCGCGCCATGGGAGTAGGTTAATTCTTGGCATGTCAGTCGAAACTCCGAAGTGCAAGTCCGCACGCGGTTAAGAGCGCAGTCGAATCCTTACGCACCCCTTGCGACTTCGCTTTTGAAGCGATTTTCATTTGGCCCATCGGATCGCCGATCTCGGTCGGAATACCGACGCGGCTAGAGATAACGTCGGCAATGCCGGGAATATTTGCACAACCGCCACAAACCAAGATGAGGTCGGGCTGCTCGCGGCCACCGCCAGAGGCTAAATAGAACTGCAACGAACGAGAGACCTGTTGGGTCATATCGTCGATAAACGGATCGAGGACTTCGGGCTGGTAATTGCTCGGCAAGCCACCTTCTTTTTTGGCACGACCGGCATCTTCCATCGACAGGCCGTAGGTGCGCATGATCTCTTCGGTGAGTTGCTGACCGCCGAAGGCGAAATCACGCGTGTAGATAACCCGCATATCCTCGAGCACACTGAACGTTGTTGCACTAGCACCGATATCAACAACGGCCAATGCTTGCCCGATGCCGGCATTCGGTACTTGGTGAGTTAGCAACTGGCAGGCATTTTCGAGAGCGAAGGCCTCGACGTCGACGACCTTGGCAACCAAACCGGCAGCCTCAACCGCTGCCTGGCGCTGGTCAACGTTGTCGGTACGCGTCGCGACCAATAAAACGTCGAGCATGTCGGGGTCGGCGTCGTTAGCCCCTTGAATCTCGTAGTCGAAACTGACCTCTTCCATCGGGAACGGGATGTACTGGTCAGCTTGAATCTCAACTTGGCCCTCCAGATCGCGCTCAGTAAGACTCGCGGGCATCTGGATGACTTTCGTAATGGCGGCGTCGCCGGAAATCGCTATGGCGACGTCGCGGGTCTTCGACCCGGAGCGTTTGACGGCGCGTCGGATAGCATCACCGACGGCTTGCGAATCGACGATGTTTTTCTCGTTGATGGCGTTAGCCGGCGTTGGCTCGGCTGCGTACGATTCCACGCGAAAATGCTTGCCGTTCTGGGTCAGCTCAATGAGCTTGATAGACGACGTCGTGATGTCGAGGCCAAGCACTGGCTTATTCTTGTTCCCGAAAAGCACGTAAATCCCCTTATAGATCAGATAGTTCTGATAAGAATGTAGCCTTTGACATCAACAAAGCTGTTTAACTATAAAGCAACAGAGTGTTAAATTGCACTCAGGCACCCCGCAGCGTCAGGCGGGATACTACGGCACCGTACACAGTGCTTTCTGTGAACCACGTACCGATAGACACTAATGTTAAATAAAGCCGGCCGGCTCCCCGTTTTGTGGCAGCCCCCCGCCGCAGCTCTCCCCAGTCACCGCGCATACGCGGCATTATTTTTCTGCCATTGTGACACGGAAGCCACACAGTCGGGCCCCAATGTTATGTCAGATAATAAGGGCTTAGATGGTAACGGAAGTCGCGCTTCCTGTCTGCGCACCGAGACACCTCGCGGTCAATCTGGGCACCGCCGTGTGACTGTGGGTAGACTCTCACTCCCTGGGGCGTCGTACGACGTGAATTCGCCGCCCCGTTGTACAGATTTACCCGGGCCTGCTCGGCCCACGGCCGCCTTGTCTCCATGAACCGATTCATTCGCATCGTGCTGTTTTTCGTTGGCCTGGCTGGGGCCGGCGCTATCGCGGCGACCGCCGGTGTCCTCGGCGGCTACTTCTACGAAGCGCCCAACCTGCCGCCTGCTGAGACCATTCGCGATATTCCGCTGAAGGTGCCGCTGCGGGTCTACACACGCGACGGCAAGCTGATCGCGGAGATCGGTGAAGAGCGACGCACGCCGGTCGACTACGACGAGCTGCCGGAAACGGTTGTACACGCCTTACTAGCGGCTGAGGACGATCGATTTTTTGATCACCCGGGGGTCGACTACCAAGGCTTGCTGCGGGCTGCCTATAAGTTTGCGCTATCGGGACGGCGGGCCCAAGGCGGTAGCACGATCACGATGCAGCTCGCACGCGACTACTACCTCAATCGCGATCGCAGCTTCGTGCGGAAAATTCGCGAGATCTTTTTGGCCTGGCGGATCGAACAGGAGTTTTCGAAACAAGACATCCTGGCCATGTTCTTGAACAAGATGTTCTTCGGCCAGCGGGCCTATGGGGTCGCCGCCGCTGCGCAGGTCTATTTCGATAAGACGCTGGACGAGTTGAATGCCGCGGAGGCCGCAACCATCGTCGGCACGTTGGCAGCTCCGTCACGTTACAACCCTGTCAGCGGTCCGACCAACGCTCGTAGCCGGCGTGGCTACGTGTTGCGTCGGATGCGGGAGCTCGATTTCTTGACGGTGGCCGAATACGAAGAAGCGATGGACTATCCGCTTGAGTCTGAGCTGCACGGGCCCGACGTCGAGATCTATGCGCCGTATCTCGCCGAAATGGTTCGCCTCAATATGCTTGAGCGGTTTGGCGATACGATCTACTCGGCCGGCTATCGCGTCTACACGACCGTCGATTCGAAACTTCAGACAGCGGCGAATTACGCACTAGAAAACGGCTTGCTCGAATACGACCGTCGCCACGGCTTCCGTGGAGCGCTGGCCAACTTGGCCGACGTCGGTGCTCCCGATGCGCCGCTAACGAGTACTGAGCGCCAAGCACTTCGCGATCATCCGGAGTATGGGCCGCTGAAGGTCGCGCTCGTTCGTGGCGTCGACGAGCAAACGGCGACCGTCACGTTACGGGATGAAACAACGCTTACGATCGATTTTGCAGGCCTTTCGTGGGCACGCGAATACATCGACGACGACACGCGCGGGCCGGAGATCGAAGCGGCAACCGACGTACTAACAGCTGGCGACATTGTTTATGTCATTGCAACGGTTACCGGCAACTATGCGTTAGCGCAGTTACCGGCTGTGCAAGGCGCAGTTGTCGCGCTCGACCCAAATGACGGTGCCGTTGCGGCGTTGGAGGGCGGCTTTGATTACCGCGCCAGTAAGTTTAATCGCGCGGTCCAAATCGAACGCCAACCTGGGTCAACGTTTAAACCGTTTATCTACTCAGCGGCGCTTGAGCAGGGTATGACAGCGGCGACGATCATCAATGACTCGCCTGTCGTGTTGGAGTCGACCGAACTTGAAAAAGACTACCGACCGATTAACTACGGCGGTCGTTTCCACGGCCCTACGCCACTGCGCGAAGCCTTGTATCGGTCGTTCAACTTGGTGTCGGTCCGTATTTTGTTGCGGATTGGCCTTGGTAATGCCCTTCCGCATCTGCAGCAATTTGGCTTTAGCGGCGGCGCAACGCCGCGCGATACGTCGCTGGCACTGGGTAGCGGCTCGATGTCACCGTTGAGACTAGCCACCGGTTACGCCGTTTTCGCTAACACCGGCTACAAGGTGGAGCCGTACTTTATCGACAGAATCGTCGACACGACCGGCACTGTCCTGGAGCGCGCCGATCCATTCGTTGTTTGCGATATCTGCCAAGTTGACGAAGACGACGACGCCACGACAGAACCGGTGCTAACACCGGTAATGGCAACATCAACATCGGTCGAAACATACCGACCGGATGCCAATGAAGCCCCGGAACTGTTCAGCGGTATGAAGCTCGCCGAACGGGTGCTCGAAGTGCGCAATGCGTGGATCGTTAGCGACATCATGCGCGACGTCATCCGGCGCGGCACCGGTGTTCGTGCTAACTCGCTCGGCCGAACCGACTTGTCGGGCAAAACCGGAACCTCCAATGACCGTCGCGACGCGTGGTTCGCTGGCTTCAATCGCGATCTGGTCGCGACGGTGTGGGTTGGCTTTGACGCCGATCGGCCTCTCGGCGGCCGCGAGGAAGGCTCGCGGACTGCGCTACCGATCTGGGTGCAGTTCATCGATCTGGCCATGGACGGCTTGGCGAATCATGTTGCGCCGCAACCGCCGGGCATGACCACGGTCCGTATCTCGCGAGACACCGGGGAGTTGCCGCGGCCTGGGGATACGAATATCGTCTTCGAGACATTCCGGGACGAATACGCGCCGCGACCCGACTTCACCGATCCGACCGCACCGCTTGGCGGCGACCCGTTCAATACCGACGAACTTACCGAGTCGGTCGAGGACCCCTTGTTCTAGCGTACAGCGAGTAACGGCATGGCGAAGCACGACGATCATGAACGACTGCGGGCGCAGGTCGCGCAGGAGGCGGCGCGTATCATCGCCGAGCAGGGGATTCAGGACTTCGGCCAAGCCAAGCGTAAAGCTGGCGCACGACTCAACATTCGTGGGCGAGCGGCGTTGCCGACCAATGCCGAGGTCGAACGGGCGTTGGTCGAGTATCAAGCCTTGTTTGGACGCGAAGCGCACACCAGCCATATCGAGCAACTGCGCCGAACTGCGCTCGTTGCGATGGACCGTCTCAAAGCGTTCACACCGCGCCTGGTAGGGCCAGTAGCCGCCGGTACCGCTGGCGAGGGCGCAGCGATCAACCTGCACGTTTTTACCGACACGCCGGAAGACGTGTTGTTTTCGCTAGAGAACAGTGGAACGAGTGTCGATTCCTTTGAGCGACGCTTGAAAAACCGTCGCGATTCGACCAGCAGCTTTCCCGGCTACGCATTTCGTCTCGACGAGACTGTCGTTGAAGCGACCGTGTTCCCGGTCGATGGGCTCCGCCAAGCTCCGTGTAGCCCGGTCGACGGCCGCCCGATGAAGCGCTTACGTGCCGAGCAGATCGAACAGCTTCTAGCCGAGTCGGCGCTGCTGACAGCCGTTGTTGCTTGACCGTTATCGCTGCCCGCTTACTGATTTGGTTACCACTGATGTGGGAGCGGCGTCCCGCCGCGATTAAGCCGCGGATCGCAATGACGCCGTAATCATCGGGCCGAGCCGGCCCTCCCACAGATCCGTTTGCCGTTACCGCAAAAAGGACGCAGTGGTTACCACTGATGTGGGAGCGGCGTCTCGCCGCGATTAAGCCGCGGATCGCATTGACGCCGTAATCATCGGGCCGCGACGACCCTCCCACAGCTCCGTTTGCCGTTACCGCAAAGAGGACGCAGTGGTTACCACTGATGTGGGAGCGGCGTCTCGCCGCGATTAGCCGCGGATCGCAATGACGCCGTAATCATCGGGCCGCGACGGCCCTCCCACAGCTCCGTTTGCCGTTACCGCAAAAAGGACGCAGTGGTTACCACTGATGTGGGAGCGGCGTCCCGCCGCGATTAAGCCGCGGATCGCTATGATGCCGTAATCATCGGTCCGCGACGGCCCTCCCACAGCTCCGTTTGCCGTTACCGCTTACGGCAACGTTATTGGTACTGCGGATGCGGTAACTAGTGTTGTCGGAGCGGCGTCTCGCCGCGACCTAGCCACGGCTGACAACCAGAAAACGCGCCCCTACCGATCAGAGATCTTCCTGTAATCGCGCGCCTCGGGACCGGTGTACAACTGGCGTGGACGCGAGATTCGACCTTTTTCTTCGGTCATTTCCCGCCAATGCGCGACCCAGCCGACACAGCGGCCGATCGCGAACATCACGGTAAACATCGAAGTCGGAATACCCAGCGCCTTGTAGATGATGCCGGAGTAGAAATCGACGTTCGGGTACAGGTTCTTCTCTATGAAGTACGGGTCTTTCAATGCGACCTGCTCAAGTTCGAGTGCAAGATCGAACAACGGCGTGTCTTTACGGCCCATTTTGGCAAGAACGCGGTGACACATTTCGCGAATGATCGTCGCCCGCGGATCGAAATTCTTGTAGACGCGGTGACCAAAGCCCATCAGACGGAACGGGTCGTTCTTGTCTTTCGCTTTTTCAACAAACTTCGGAATATTGCTGGTATCGCCGATCTCTTCGAGCATCTTCAATACAGCTTCGTTCGCACCGCCATGAGCCGGGCCCCACAGCGCTGAAACGCCAGCAGCAATCGCCGAGTATGGGTTAGCGCCCGAGCTACCGGCCATACGCACGGTCGATGTCGAGCAGTTCTGCTCGTGATCAGCGTGCAGAATGAACAACAGATCCAGCGCTTCGGCTGCCACTGGGTCGATGTGATACGGCTCGGCCGGTACCGCAAAGAACATATTTAGAATGTTCGAGCAGTAATCGAGATCGTTGCGCGGGTAGATGAACGGTTGACCGATCGAATGCTTGTACGCCGCGGCGGCGATGGTCGGCAGTTTCGCGATAATCCGATGCGCGAAAATGTCACGATGCTGCGGGTCGGAGATATCCATCGTGTCGTGATAAACGGCCGACATGGAACCGACCACCCCCGAGACCATCGCCATCGGGTGAGCATCGTAGCGAAAGCCGCCAAAGAAACGCAGGATCGTCTCGTTGACCATCGTGTGCAGCGTGATGGTCTGGTTGAATTCTTCGAGCTCCGATTCCGTCGGTAACTCGCCGTGAATCAACAAATACGCAACCTCGACAAAGCTCGACTGCTGCGCGAGCTGCTCCACCGGGTAACCGCGGTACATCAATTTGCCGGCGGTGCCGTCGATGTACGTAATCGCGCTGGAGCAACTGCCTGTAGAGACGAATCCCGGGTCGTACGTGAAGACGCCTTGCTTTTTGTACAGCGAGCCAATGTCGATGACATCGGGACCTAACGATCCCGTCAGAACGGGTAGATCAAGTTCATCACCGCTGGGGCTGGTCAGTTTGTAGCTGTCGTTACTCATCGGGCACGTCCTTAATGGCATAAACGACGCCCGCCAGGATGGCGAGTGGCCGTATTCGTTTGGCCCGCGCGCCGACGGCGGCGCCAGAGCGTCGGTCGACTCGAGAGCGGGTTGTCAGGTTGACGCGCCCAGCCAGGGCGTGCCGAGCGGTCAGGACCGCGCGTATTTTCGCCGAAACTTGTCGACCCGACCACCGGCATCAACGATTTTTTGCTTGCCGGTGTAGAACGGGTGGCAGCTCGAACAAACCTCGACCTGCAGCGGGCCGCCGAGCGTCGAACGAGTCGTAAAGGTATTCCCGCAGCTGCAGGTAACTACCGTTTCGGCATAGTTCGGATGGATGTCGGCTTTCATGTCTCCAGTGTCCGCGTCGGTCAGGGTCGCGCGACGCTCGCGCAACCCAAAGAAAAAGGTCGCGTAGGATAACGATTCGGGTGTGCGGCGGCAAGTGCTGCGGCGCAGCAGATCAGGCGCCTGCGCTTATTCACAGAACCTGTGGATAAGTCTGTGGATGAACGTTGATTAACCGCCCGAAAGCCGCGGTTTTATTACATTGCTGTCACAATGATCAAAATCTGTTCAATATTATATTACTAATAAAAACAGCTATTTGTAGCATTTAAAACAGAGGTTAAATCAACTGAGCACCCCGTGAGAGCCAAAAACTAGGGCTTTCGGCCAGATTGTGCATAAATCGGCCAGGCAAGCCGCTGATGGCCGTTTACAAACAGGTTATTTGCTACGGCAGAAAAAGCGCCTGTAAGTCATTCAAAAACCGATACCCAAAGGCTGACGCCCGAAATCTTCCGGGTGATGGCCGTTCGAGCAAGCCGCGCGATTCGGCCTCAGCGAGTCGACGGCGCAAAGCGCGATCGTCGCCGTCGACGAGTGCCGGTAGGGCATCAAAACGGTGTCCATCGGTTAGTCGGAGCGTGTTTAAGAAAAACTCGAAGGCGACCTGTGAGGCGTCGATAGGCATCAGCGCGGCGTCGAGCGACGGCCGCTGGAGTTGATAGCGGCGAGGATGTCGCGGGCGCTCGTACCGCGCCGGCCAGCCGGCCGCATCGGTCAATTTGCCGTGCGCGCCGGCGCCAAGCGCCAAATAGTCGCCAAAGCGCCAGTAGTTAAGGTTATGACGACAGCGCCGGCCTGGCTTTGCATAGGCCGAAACCTCGTAGCGCTCAAACCCTGCGGCGGCCAGTAACGCCAGGCCGGCGTCTTGCATTGCCGCGACGGTATCGTCGTCAGGCAACGGTGGCGGATCACGATGAAAGCGCGTGCCCGGCTCGAGCGTTAATTGGTACCACGACACATGCTCTGGCGGATCGTCGAGTAGGCGCTCTAGATCGGCCGTCGCGGCTGCCACCGATTGGCCGGGTAAGGCGTACATGATGTCGAGATTGACGTTGTCGAAGCCGGCAGCGCGCGCCGTCGCTAATGCGGCGCCTGCCTCAGATGCGCTGTGCTGGCGTCCTAATGTCTGCAGCGCCGACGCGTCGAACGACTGAATGCCAATCGATAGCCGGTTCACGCCGGCAGCGCGGTAGTGATCTAGCCGCTCGAGCTCCACCGACCCCGGGTTCGCCTCTAGCGTTACCTCAAGATCGGCTGGGCACTCGAACACGGCGCGAAGCGTTTCGAGAACACGGGCGATCGCCGCACCCGGAAAGAGACTGGGCGTACCGCCGCCGATGAAAATGCTGCGGATCGTGCGGCCGTGGACCGACCGATGCTGCACGGTTATGTCCTCGCACAGGGCCGCAACGTAGGCGTCGACTGGCAAAGCACCGTCCAGCGCATACGAATTGAAATCGCAGTAAGGGCATTTAGACACGCACCACGGCAAGTGCAAGTACAGCCCGAGATCGTTAGCGGCCACGGCTCATAGGTTACGCGTGGCGATGATCACTGAGGCGTTTAAGGAGCGCCGCCAGCGCTTTTCCGCGATGGCTGATGCGGTTTTTCTCCGCAGGATCTAACTCGCCGCCGGTTAGCTGGTGGGTAGGATCGATGAACACCGGGTCATAGCCGAAACCGTTTTTGCCGCGCGGTTCGGTGGCAATGTAGCCGGACCAAATACCCTCACAGATGATAGGTACCGGATCGTCGGCGCTCGCCAAGTAAACCAGCACGCAGTGAAAGTGCGCCGAACGCGCGTTCGGCGATGACTGATTGCGAAGCGCATCCAGCAACTTCGTGTTATTTGCGCTCGCATTGGCGTCGGTCCCGGCATAGCGCGCCGAGTAGATCCCAGGCCTCCCGCCGAGCGCGTCCACCGCCAAACCGGAATCGTCGGCCAGCACCGGCAAGCCGGTTATTCGAGCGGCATAGCGAGCCTTGATGAGGGCGTTTTCGACAAACGTTAAGCCGGTCTCTGCGACGGCACCGACACCGTGTTCGCTTTGCGGCTCGAGCGAGAAACCTAGCGGTTGCAGCAGCAGCGTAATCTCGGCCAGTTTGCCGGCGTTACCGGATGCCAGAACCAGCCGTGTCATGACTTAAGCCTGGTGGCGTGCTAGCAGATCGCTTTGCAACGCCATCAGCTCCTTGATGCCTTTGTCCGCTAAGTCGAGCATCGCATCGAGCTCGTTGCGACGAAAAGCATGGCCCTCGGCTGTGCCCTGCACTTCGATAAAGCCACCGCCATCGTTCATCACGACGTTCATATCGGTCTCAGCCTTGGAGTCTTCGGCGTAGTCGAGATCAAGAACGGGAACACCGTCGAAAACACCGACCGACACTGCGGCGACTTGGCCATGGAGCGGATCGCGCTTCAGTCGACCTGCCGTACGCTCGCGATTCAGTGCCAGGGCCAATGCCGCATAACCGCCGGTGATCGACGCCGTGCGGGTACCGCCGTCAGCTTGAATGACGTCGCAATCGACCGTTACCGTCATTTCACCTAGTGCCTGCAAATCAACAGCCGCCCGCAGCGAGCGACCGATTAGACGCTGGATTTCTTGAGTCCGGCCGCTTTGTTTACCGCGTGCGGCCTCGCGCTGCCCACGCGTGTGTGTTGCTCGCGGCAGCATCCCGTACTCGGCCGTGACCCAGCCTTGGCCCTGGCCACGTAGCCACGGTGGAACGCGCGTCTCAACACTGGCGGTACACAACACATGAGTATCACCGGCACGGATCAATACCGAGCCTTCAGCGTGGCGAGTGACATCGGCTTCGAGCTGACACTGTCGAAGCTCATCGGTCGCGCGGCCGCTGGGTCGAGACATGAAAATACCGTCGGGAAACACAAAACGCCGGCGGAGAATACACGAAAGTTAGGGGGCATGATGTGGAGGCACCTCGTCGTTCGGTAGCGGCGAAAGAGGATGCGGGGGCCAGGGCGACGCCGGTAGGCTCGTCGCGTTCGACCCGATGGCAGCAGCCACAATGTCATCCGCGGACTGCATCGCGGCGGGACGCCGCTCCCACATCGGGTTCTGGCGCCGTCGGTAAACGAAGCTGTGGGAGGGCCGTCTCGGCCCGATGACAACAGCGACGAAGCCATCCGCGGACTGCATCGCGGCGGGACGCCGCTCCCACATCAGGGTTTGGCGTTGTCGGTAACCGAAGCTGTGGGAGGGCCGTCTCGGCCCGATGACAACAGCGACGAAGCCATCCACGGACTGCATCGCAGCGGGACGCCGCTCCCACATCAGTAGGACCCGCATCAGTAGAGCCCGGATCAGCAGAACCCACCTCGGGACTTGGCGGTCGCTTAACCTAACCAGCGTAGGGACGTGGCGGTGGTGTTATCCGAATAGGGCGCATTAGCGCCAACCGCGAGGTCGACCATTTCGCGCAGCGAATCGATTAATGGCTGATCATCGCGACCCGCCATGCGGGCGAGGTCTTTCTCAGCGAGACCGGACCAGAGGCCATCGGTGCAAGCGATCAACGTATCGCCGGCGCGGAGTCTTTTTTTGCTTGAGACCGTGATACTCGGTAGTGCGTCGTCGCCGCCGAGGCACGATTCGACAAAGTTACGCATCGGGTGGGTCTTCAACTGATGCTCTTTGATCACGCCTTCTTGTAGCAATACTTCAACGTGGCTGTGATCGCGCGTTCGATCACTGACGCGACCGTCGCGTAGCAAATACACCCGCGAATCGCCGACATGGGCAAAGTAAGCGGCACGATCCTGCACCAAGCAGATCGCGCCTGTCGCACGTGGTCGGTCGTCGACGGGCACCTCCGCCGTGTCGTTGACGATCGCGTCATGCGCACGACCGAGGGCGAGATACAAGAAGCCTTGTGGGTCGAAAATCGGTTTCCGGACCTCGTTGAAGAGCTGCTCCAACGTCTGTAACGCCACATCTGCGGCCCGCGCGCCGTCGAGGTGACCACCCATCCCGTCGAACGTCAGCAACAAAGCCGCGTTGTCAGCGACAACAATCTTAGCTTTATCCTGGTTTTCTTTGCGATCGCCGCGAACGGAGATCTTGCCGTATTCGATACGCACGTTCTTTCGTTACCCAGCGCGGTTGTCCCGGCCACGCGCATGTTTCCAAACTGGACGGAGTATCATCCGAATCATCGTCCGGGTCTGTCGCCGACGTCACAATTGAGCAACAAATCCGGCGTTTTAGCCAATATTCTTCGTATTGGTGGAAAACGCAGCCCCGTCATGATTTTGGCGGTACCATCTCGCGTTCTCGGCAAGCCCGCCGAGACACTCTGACAAGCCCACACCGGAGGTTGGCTTTGATCCGCAGCATGACCGGTTTCGCTCGCGCCAATGCGAGTCACGACACGTTAGAGCTCGTCTGCGAGCTACGGACCGTCAATCACCGTTACCTAGACGTGCAGTTCCGCCTTCCGGAAGACCTCCGGGGCCTCGAGACGGCGCTAAAAACCCGTATTGGTGAGCGCCTTAGCCGGGGCAAAGTGGACTGCACGGTGCTGATGCGACGCCAACCCGGCGCCACAGCCGCCAGTGCGCTCGACCACGACGCCCTGGCAACTCTCGCTGAGACCTGCGACGACGTGCGCCATGCTATTCCGGGGCTGTCGGCGCCCACGACGCTGGACGTGTTGCGCTGGCCAGGTATTGTCGCCGAGACGAAAGTGGATCCCGACAGCCTGGGCGCGGCGGTTATGGGACTGGTCGACAACGCGATTGACGAGCTCGACGCGATGCGCGGCCGTGAAGGCGAGCGGCTCGCGACGATGATCCGCGAGCGACTCAGCGCGATCGAAGCGATCGGTACCGAGGTTCGTGAACGCCGGCCCGGCATCGTCGCCGCAGCGACGGCGAAAATTGAAGAACGGATCGCGAAGCTAAGCAGCGACGCCGATCCGGCACGCCTCGCTACCGAGGTGGCCATCCTTGCTCAAAAGCTCGACGTCGACGAAGAGCTCGACAGACTGGGCAGCCATGTCACAGAAATCGGCGCCGTTCTGAAGCGTCAGGAACCGATCGGGCGGCGGCTAGACTTTTTAATGCAAGAGCTCAATCGCGAAGCGAATACGCTCGCGTCGAAAAGCGCCGACGGCGTAACGACCAATCTGGCTGTCGAATTGAAAGTCCTGATCGAGCAAATGCGCGAGCAAATTCAAAACATCGAGTAGATCGTATGGCTCGAGGCAGACTCATTGTTATCTCGGCGCCTTCCGGCGCTGGCAAAACGACGTTGGTCAAAATGCTGCTCGCGCGCAACCCGAACTTCGTCTTTTCCATTTCGTACACAACGCGGGCGATGCGCCCGGGCGAGCACGACGGTGTCGATTACCGCTTCGTCGACAAACCGCGTTTTCAAGAACTGGTTGCCGCCGGCGAGTTGTTGGAGTGGGCCGAGGTGTTTGACAACTACTACGGCACATCACGCGCCGATGTCGAAGCCGAGCGACGCCGTGGTCGGCACGTCGTGTTGGAAATTGACTGGCAAGGCGCGGAGCAAGTTCGCAACGCGGTACCTGACTGTCGGAGTATTTTCATTCTTCCACCCTCGGTGGGGAGCCTGCGCGAGCGGCTGGTCGGGCGAAAAAACTCAACCGGCGCGAAAGACGATATCGAACGGCGATTGCGCGACTCGCTCACCGATCTCGCCCATTGGAAAGCATTTGACTACGTCGTCGTGAACGATGACATAACCCGCGCCACCGATGATCTCGAGGGCATCGCCTTGGGCCGTTTGCGACGCAACCGGGTTGGTACGCAAAAAACGGCTGATCGTGTCGCCGCCATCCTGGCAGCGCGCTGAATTCGACGCTTATTCGATCGTGGCATAAGTGCTAGCTTGCTAGCTTCGGGGCGCGCTAGACTGCCTAGCAATCGTCACTTCAAGGAAGCGCGCCATGGCCCGCATAACCGTCGAGGACTGCCTCGAAAACATCGACAACATTTTTGAGCTGGTGCTGGTCGCCGCGAAGCGCGCCCGGCGAGTGGCTAACGGTGCCGAGGCGTTTGTGCCGCTTGAAAACGACAAACCCACCGTGGTCGCGCTGCGCGAGATTGCCGAAGGGCACATAACGTCGACCATCCTCGAAGAACCGGAATTCACGACAGACGAACTGCTGATGGCGGAAACCGCCGCCGCTCAGCAGGACGAACTACTGCCGCACCGGGGCTTCAAGCTCGGCGAATAAAACGGGCTTTGCCCGATCGTTAGCGGTGGCCCTAGCGACCCAACCCTGCAACCCGGCCGGTCCGGCGACCAGCCGCCCGGCCAACGCGTGGCCAGACGACGCGCTCTCGCGGCGAGTTTAGGGTGGTCGACTACGCAGCCAGCTTTCGCGCCCGACTCCCGGACACGCCGTGGTTTACCGGCCAGCGCCGCCTAGTCGACAAACTTAGCGCCTACCTACCGCCCGAAGAGGTCGAGCTCGTTGTTCGTGCGTACGAGTTCGGCGCGGCGGCCCATGAGGGGCAGCGCCGGCGCAGCGGCGAGCCGTACATCAGCCATCCGGTTGCCGTCGCCGACATCCTGGCGGACCTGCACATCGACGGTGAGGGGATCGCGGCCGCGATCCTCCACGACGTCATTGAAGACACGCCGGCCGTCAAAGACGAGCTCGCCGAGAAATTTGGCAACGATGTCGCCGAATTGGTCGACGGCGTGACGAAACTCGACCAAGTACAGTTTCGTAGCCGCGCCGAAGCCCAAGCCGAGAGCTTTCGGAAAATGCTGCTGGCGATGGTCGAAGACATCCGCGTCATCCTCGTCAAGCTGGCCGACCGACTGCACAACATGCGCACACTAGAGTCGATGCCGGCGGAAAAGCAACGACGTATCGCGCGCGAAACGCTAGAGATTTACGCGCCGATCGCGAACCGGCTTGGCATTCACACAATGAAGACCGAGCTCGAAGAGCTCGGCTTCCGCTATCTGTACCCGCACCGTTACCGCGTTCTTGAAAAGGCGGTGCGACGCTCGTTCGGTAACCAGCGGCAAATGTTGAAAAAAATCTCGCTGGCACTCGAGAATGGCTTACGCGACGTCGGCATTGAAGGCGAAGTCGATGGTCGCGAGAAAAATCTGTACAGCATTTACACCAAAATGCGCCGGAAAAAGAAATCGCTCGCCGAAGTTGTCGACGTCTATGGTTTCCGGGTCATCGTGCCAAACGTCGAAGCGTGTTACCGAGCGCTGGGGCTTGTGCACAAGCTGTACAAACCGATGCCACGCCGCTTCAAAGACTACATCGCCATCCCACGGGTCAACGGCTATCAGAGTCTGCACACCATTTGCTTCGGTCCACGCGGCCTGCCACTGGAGGTGCAAATTCGTACCCGCGAAATGGACATGATGGCCGAGCAGGGCATCGCCTCGCACTGGCGCTACAAAGCCCACGACAAATCGAGTCCGGCACCCCAGGTTAGGGCGCGCGAGTGGTTGGCGCAGCTCGTCGAGATTGAAGAACGTGGCAGTTCCGAAGAGTTCATGGAACACGTCAAAGTCGACCTGTATCCCGATAAGGTCTACGTGTTCACGCCGAAAGGCGACATTTTCCGGCTACCGCGCGGCGCGACCGTTGTCGACTTCGCGTACGCGATTCACACCGATATCGGTAACCGCTGTGTCGCCGCGAAGATCGATCGGCGGCTGGTGCCGCTGCGCACACCGCTCGCCAATGGGCAGACCGTGCAGGTGATCACAGCGCGCGGTGCCCGGCCGAACCCAAACTGGGTCAATTTCGTCGCTACGGCCAAAGCACGGTCAGCTGTTCGTCTGTACCTGCGCCAGTTGCAGACCAGCGAGGCAATCGACCTGGGGCGGCGCCTGCTAGACCAAGCGTTGCGCGATTTGGGCAGCTCGCTGCGCCGAATTAGCCGCAACCGCTTGAAACAACTGCTCGACGATCTTGGCCTTAACGTTCGGGAAGAACTGTACGAGCAAGTCGGTTTGGGCGAACGTCTCGCACCGATAGTCGCCCGCTTGGTGATTAACGAGCCGCCAACGAAAGAGACAGCCACCGCCGGTACTGACGCACCGCTAACCATCAGCGGCACGGAAGGCATGGTCGTTAGCTTCGGACGCTGTTGCTACCCGATTCCTGGCGACGCGATCATGGGTTACTTATCGAGCGGTCGTGGCATCGTTATTCACCGCGAAGATTGCCGTAACCTCGAGACGTTTCGGAAACACCCGCAGAAATGGATTACCGTCGATTGGCGAAAAGACACCGACGAAGAATTTCTCTGTCGAATCGTGGTTGAGGCCGAAAACCGCATGGGGATCCTGGCGGAAGTCGCAGCATCAATATCGGCGACCGAGACGAACATCGAGCAAGTAGACGTTAACGAGCGCGATCAGGGAATTTCATCGATTACGTTCTACTTGCATGTTCGCGATCACGAACATCTCGCCAGTGTGACGGCCGCTGTGCGTAAAATGCCGCGCGTTAAGCGTGTCTATCGCTACTTGTTCGCACTGGAGGATGACGATGACGACTAAGACCCGGGTCGAGACGGCCGAGGCGCCCGCGGCGATCGGTACCTACAGCCAAGCCATTCGCTGTGGCGACACCGTTTACTTGTCAGGCCAAATTCCACTCGATCCCGCCACGATGGAAGTCGTTGACGGCGATTTTCGCGCCCGTGCCGAACGGGTCTTCGACAACTTAGCGGCCGTCGCTGCGGCGTCCGGCGGCACGCTCGACAATGCCGTCAAAATCACCGTATTCCTGACCGACCTCAGCCACTTCGCCACCGTTAACGAGGTGATGGAGGCACGCTTGAGTGCACCGTACCCGGCGCGTGCGGCCGTCGGTGTGGCCGAATTACCGAAAGGCGTTGACGTCGAAGCGGACGCCATCTTGGTGTTGTGAGCGAGCGCGGCCAGGCGGCCGCACCGGGTTTGCAAGCACCGCTCATCGAATTGAGCGGCGTCGGGCCGGCGCTGGCCGACAAATTAGCGGAGGTCGATCTTCACAGCGTTGAGGATCTGTTGTTCCACCTACCGCTGCGGTTTGAAGACCGGACCCAAGTGACACCGTTGGGCGCATTGCGCGGCGGGCAATCGGCCCTCATTGTCGGCGAAATCGCCTTAGCAGAGACGGTGTTTCGACCACGACGCAGTTTTCTCGCGCGGGTTAGCGATGGCACCGGGTCGCTAACGATGCGGCTCTTTCATTTCAGCAACACGCAAACACGTAGCCTCGCGCGCGGCGCTCGAATCTCGATGTTTGGCGATACACGGATGGGGCCGGCTGGGCTTGAAATGGTCCATCCCGAATACCGGCTGCTGGCGGCCGATGCGTCGCCACCGCTCGAACACACCTTGACGCCGGTCTATCCGGCCGCCGACGGCATTGGCCAAAAACGGCTGCGTTCACTGACCACCCAGGCGCTCGCCGCCCTGTCACGCGATGCACCGGCCGAGTTACTGCCTGACGAGATCGTTACTGACTTAGGCTTGCCGCCGCTCGCCGAGGCGCTGCGTGAGTTACACCACCCGCGACCGGGCTTCGCAGTCGATCCGGAGGCGGGTGTCGATGAGCCAGCGATTCGCCGCCTGGCACTCGAGGAAATTCTGGCGCAACACTTGTCGCTTCGGCGGCTGCGTCTTCGCAGCGAACGCTTCGCGGCACCGGCGATACCCGCCGGAACCTTAGCCGACACGTTTATCGAGTCCTTGCCGTTCACATTGACCAAAGCGCAGCGCCAGGTCGCTGGCGAGATCGCGGCGGACCTCACCAAACCAACTCCGATGCAGCGGCTCGTCCAAGGCGACGTGGGCTCGGGCAAGACGATCGTCGCGGCGATCGCGGCCCTGCAGGCCATCGATGCGGGTCTGCAAACGGCATTAATGGCGCCGACCGAAATACTGTCGGATCAACACCGGGCAACCTTCAATGCGTGGCTGGCGCCGCTTGGCCGTCGTGTTGTGCAACTAAAGAGTCGCCAGAAAAGCGCCGAGCGGCGCGCTGCGCTAGCGGCGGTAGCGGACGGCAGTGCGGATCTCGTTGTTGGAACTCACGCGCTGTTCCAAGAGGGCGTTCATTTCCAAAAACTGGGCCTGGCAATTATCGATGAGCAACACCGCTTCGGCGTTGCGCAGCGCCTGGCGCTGACGCAAAAGAGCGGCACCGATGGCGAGCGAGCGCACCAACTCGTGATGACGGCGACGCCGATCCCTCGCACCTTGGCGATGACCGCGTACGCTGATCTCGACACGTCGGTCATCGATGAGCTACCGCCTGGGCGAACGCCGGTGACAACCGCGGTGATCCCCGACACGCGGCGAGACGAGTTAACAGCCCGAGTCCGTGACGCATGCCTCGACGGGCGACAAGTCTATTGGGTCTGTCCGTTGATCGACGAATCCGAAACCTTGAACGCCGAGGCAGCAACCAGCCGGTATGAGGAGTTGCGCGGGTTGCTGCCAGAGCTTCGGGTCGGGCTCGTTCACGGCCGCCTCGTGCCGCGGGATAAGCAGGCGGTGATGGCGGCGTTCAAAGCCGGCGATATCGCGCTACTGGTGGCCACGACGGTCATCGAGGTTGGCGTCGATGTCCCCAACGCGAGCTTGATGATCATCGAGAATGCCGAACGCCTCGGTCTTGCTCAGCTGCACCAGTTACGCGGTCGGGTTGGGCGGGGCGCGGCACAATCGAGTTGCCTGTTGCTGTACCGCACGCCGCTCAGCCGCTTAGCCAAAGAGCGGCTGACCGTCATGCGCGAGACCAACGATGGCTTCATCGTCGCCGAGAAAGACCTGGAGCTTCGCGGGCCTGGCGAAGTGCTCGGCACCCGGCAAACGGGCGCCATTCAGTTCCGGATTGCCGATCTCAGCCGGGATCGCACGCTGTTGCCGGTCGTAAGACGCGCCGCGACATTGATCGAACAAACCGCTCCGGCCGACGCCGATCGGCTGATTGAGCGCTGGCTCGGCAGCGCCGAACGATTCGCAACCGTCTGACGGCGCCGGCGAGGCGCGGTATCATCGCGCAAACCACTGGACAGCAACGATGAGCGCACGCTCCCCTGTGACATCGCCGGCGCACCGCAATGGGCAGTCTTGGTCAGAGACGGCCTGGCAGTACCTAACACTGATGCGGATCGACAAGCCGATCGGTATATGGCTGCTGTTGTGGCCAACGCTGTGGGCACTGTGGGTAGCGGCCGACGGCCAACCGAATGGCAACCTATTCGCCATTTTTGTCGTCGGCGTCGTCGTGACCCGATCGGCTGGCTGCGTCATTAACGATCTGGCGGACCGGCGCATCGACCGGGAGGTAAGCCGAACACAATTCCGGCCGTTGGCCACCGGCCAAGTCAGTGTCGCCGAAGCGACGGTGTTGTTCATTGGACTTGGGTTTATCGCAATTGGTCTCGCCTTGATGCTGAACCCGCTTGCCCAAGTGCTGGCTGGCGCCGCAACGGTTTTGCTCATCGTTTACCCGTTTACGAAGCGCTTTCTGTCGGTTCCGCAACTGGTGTTGGGCGCCGCTTTCGGCATGGCCGTGCCGATGGCGTTTGCCGCAACCACCGGTGAGCTGCCGGCCGTTGCTTGGTTGATGTTCGCGATTACGTTGGTATGGGCCGTGATCTACGACACGATGTACGCAATGGTCGACCGCGACGAGGACATCGAAGCCGGTGTTCGCTCAACGGCCATTTTGTTCGGCGATGCCGATCGGTTTGTTATCGCGGGACTGCAAGCGAGTATGGTCTTGGGTCTTTTGATGCTCGGCTCACGCACGGCACTCGGCGGGTGGTATTACGCCTCACTGGTGGCTGTACTCGCCTTTATGCTGTACCAACAATGGCTGATTCGCGACCGCGACCGAGATGGCGCCTTTGCGGCGTTCCGTAATAACCATTACGTAGGCCTCGCCGTATTCGTCGGTATTGCGTTGGACTACCAGTTCGCCGTCGCCTGAGCACGGTTGGTGAACGGCTTGTTCCGTCGGTTCGTGGTACCTGCCCTTCTGGCGCTCGGCATTATGGTCGCGCTGATGAGTTTCTCGGTGTGGATTGTGGAACAACCGCTGGTCGCCCGCCAATTGGATCGCGTTGCCGGGCGCATGCAAGCGGCGTCAGAGGCTGAAGGGACGTCGCCGCTGCCAACGATGAGCGATCGTACCCCATTAGTTGTGCCTGAAAGGCGCGGCCCTACCCCGGTGGACTGCGCCACGGAAAGCGCCCGAATCGATCAACGGTTTGTGTCGGCGCGCGCCTGCAGTAACGACCTTGATTGCGTGATCAGTGCACCGCGGCAACGCTGCATCGTTGCATTACGTGTCGGTATCGCCGGTGCTATCGAAGACGATATCTTGTCGGCCTCGGGCCGTTGCCCCAACGCACTGCAATTGCCGACGCTCGACACGCTATGCCGCGTGCCGGACCGTGGCTGGGTGCCGCACTGCGCCGACGGTGTCTGCGCGCTGCACGATTCGTTCGACCCCGACCAGTAGCGGCTCACGCACGCGCTACACAAGCGACCGTTACCGACCGTGCACCAGCCGCCAGTAAGGCCTCGGTCGCCACGGTAATCGTGGCGCCGCTCGTCACCACGTCATCGACCAACAAGCAATGGCGTCCGTTGACAACGCGCGCATCGGCGGAAAAAACCCCGACCACGTTGCGCCGCCGTGCCGAGCGAGGCAACGCCGATTGCGCGCGAGTCGCGCGCGTTCTTACCAAGGCGCGTGCTCGCATTGGCCGGTCGATCGCCGCCGCGAGCGGCTCGGCCAAACACTGCGCCTGATTAAAGCCGCGCCAAATGAGACGGCGCCAATGCAACGGTACCGGGACCACGACATCGCATTCGATGTCGGCATCGAGCACAGCGGCCGCCATCACGCCAGCTAGCGGCTCGGCTAATGCCAGTTCGCGATGAAACTTAAGCCGGCGCAGCAACCCGTCTACGGGAAATGCGTAGTCGAGTGGCGCGATGAGTTGCGTGTACGGCGGCAACCGCCGTTGGCAACGACCGCACAACGCGGCTGCGTCGGCGATAGCACTCGCGCAAACGGGGCACGCCGCCGGTAGACGAGGCAAGTCGGCAACGCAAGCGGCACAGAGCGACGTACCGACGCCGACTTGACGACACAGCAAGCACATCGCGGGCAGCAAGGCATCGAGCAACGGTTGCCAATAGACATTCGAAGGCACTCGTTAATAGTGCGCTAGAGACCGTCCCGCCAATAGCCACAAAACGGCGCAAACGACGTCGAAATGTTGGGCTTGCCAGCGCAATGCAACGTGGCCACTCTGCAGCGGTGGCTATGACATTGAACGACATCGATCCGCGAGCGGTTCGCCGCCAAGCCAGGCGCCGCCGTGCTAGCCCGCCGGAGCACGCCTACATTCAACAGCGCACCGCCGACGCGGTTGCCGATCGGCTCGCGCTGCTGGCCGGGACGCCGCTGAAGGCCATAGACGTCAGTGCCGACGGAGGACTCGCTGGCAACGCCATCCGCGCGCGCTACCCAAAGATCGAGCTGCTTGCGGCCGGCCCCGGCGCCGTGACGCGGCAACGCCGCTGGTGGCAACGGGGCAAGAACCCGCCGCTCGGCCCCGACCTCGAATCGCTCGCCGTGGCCGATGCGTCGGTGGGGCTGGCAGTTTGTAATCTGACGTTACCGTGGCTAGCGGCACCGGATGGTCTATTTTCTGAGCTATCACGAGTACTTACGGCCGATTCACCGGTGGTTGTCGTAACGCCCGGCCCCGATACGTTCCAGGAATTACGAACCGCTTGGATAGCGACCGAGCCAGACTGCGCCGCGGTGCCGACCTTCCCCGACATGCACGATCTTGGCGATGCGATGGTACGCGCCGGTTTTGTCGAACCTGTTGTCGATGTTGATCGGCTAACGGTTCGCTTCGCGTCGGCCGATACGCTGTGGAAGGACTTGCAGATGAGCGGCGCCGGCAACGTGTTGCGTGGCCGGCGGCGGGGACTCATGACACCGCATCGATTACAAGCGCTTAGCGATGCTTTGACCACGACTGGCGACGGCTTTGGCATCACGATTGAGCTGATCTGTGGGCATGCGTTCGCGCCGCGGCAACGGCGTCAAACGACTGGCGGAGAGGTGCGCCTAGCGCCTCAAGCGATCGGTCGCCGCCGGTCCTGACCAGCTGTTGTATGAGTTACCGCAAATGAGTTGTAAAGCCTTGTTCAAAAAGACGAAATTTGTGACGTGTGACGGTCGTCGCAGTTGCGTGTGGCAGTGCACCAACGTAAACTTTCGACTCGGTTATTGACGTGACTTTTCTAGCGCCGCGGACGGGGCGGAGCGCACCATGACTTGCTTCGAAATACGACCGAACCACTCGCTCGATTCGACGTCGTCGGCGTTGTTTTACGGATCGTTGGTTGTGGTCGGCGGCGCCATCGCGCTGTTCTTTGCCCTGCAAGGTTTTTGGCCGGTGCTGCCCTTCGCAGGACTCGAGCTTGGGGCACTTCTTTTTTGTGTCCACAAAGTGAATCAACGCGCACGCGACAGGGACTGGATCGAAATCGACGACAACACCGTGACGGTGCGTCGCGAGCGCGACGGTAGCGAACGCGTGCGGCAATTTAATCGGGCTTGGACGAACGTTCGCCTCGAGCCCAGCTTGGGTCGGTTACGACTCGCTATCGGTGCCAGCAATCAGTGGTGCACGATCGGCGAGTTTTTAACGGACGCGGAACGCAAAGGGTTAGGGCAACGCCTGCGGCAGGTGCTACACGCGCCGGCTAAACAATCAAACGACTGATGCAATGCTAATGGCCGGGAGGCCAACGGGAACTGGGTTCACCATGAAACGACTGACAACACTGCTGCTGGCCGGATTCTCCGGTGCGGCTTACGCTGACTGGGACGTCAACATGCCGCAGGGCGTGACCGAAATCTCGAAAGAGGTTTACGACCTGCACATGATCATCTTTTGGGTCTGCGTCATCATCGCCATCGTTGTGTTCGGCGCAATGATTTTCGCACTCATCAATCACCGTAAGTCGGTCGGCGCTGTTCCTGACACGTCGATGGTGCATTCGACAAAAGCTGAGATCGTCTGGACCGTCATCCCGGTTGTCATCCTCGTCGCAATGGCTGTGCCAGCCGCTGAGACGCTGGTCAAAATGGAAGATACGCGCAATCCGGATATCACGATCAAAGCAACCGGTTATCAGTGGAAGTGGCACTACGAGTATTTGGACCAGGACGTATCGTTCTACTCAAACCTCGATGCCGCCAGCAACGCCGCGCGTCAGCTCGACTCGGGTATCGACCCAGAGACGGTGCCGAATTACCTGCTTAACGTCGACAAGTCGGTCGTCGTGCCGGTCGGCGCTAAGGTTCGCGTCCTGCTGACATCAAACGATGTCTTGCATGCTTGGTGGATTCCGGAATTCGCCGTCAAGAAAGACGCGATACCGGGTTTCATCAACGAAATTTGGTTCCGCGCGGAAGAGGTCGGCACCTACCGCGGTGTCTGCGCCGAGCTGTGTGGCCGCGACCACGGCTTTATGCCGATCGTCGTTGAGGTTCGCCCGGCCGAAGAATTCGCCACCTGGGTAGCGGCTAACCGAGCCGACGCCGACGACCAACCGCAGCTGGCTAACGCCGTTAACTAAGCCATAAAGATTCGATTCACGCTGGCGGCCAACGCCGCGCGGCAGGAGCAACACCGATGAGTAGCGCTACACACGCAGCCGATCACCACGACCACGACGACCACGGCCCCGCCAAGGGCATCGGTCGCTGGCTCTTCACGACCAACCACAAAGACATCGGCACGATGTACTTGTTGTGGAGCTTGCTGATGTTCTTCGTCGGCGGTGCGATGGCACTGGTGATTCGGGCCGAGCTCGGCATGCCTGGCATGCAGTTCGTCCAACCAGACTTTTACAACCAGATGGTCACGATGCACGCGTTGATCATGATCTTCGGCGCCGTCATGCCAGCCTTCGTCGGTCTGGCTAACTGGATGATTCCGATGATGGTCGGCGCGCCAGACATGGCTTTGCCGCGCATGAACAACTGGTCGTTCTGGATCCTGCCGGTTGCGTTCGGCATCTTGCTGTCGACGCTGTTCTTAGGCGGCGCTCCGGCCGGCGGTTGGACGATGTACCCGCCGCTCGTGCTGCAAACCGGCGATGCGTTCCCGATGCTGATCTTCTCGGTTCACTTAATGGGTATCTCATCGATCATGGGCGCGATTAACATCATCGTTACAATCATGAACATGCGTGCACCGGGCATGACGCTCCTGAAAATGCCGCTGTTCGTCTGGACCTGGTTGATTACAGCGTATCTCCTGATCGCCGTGATGCCGGTTCTCGCTGGCGCCGTCACGATGCTGCTGACCGACCAATTCTTCGGCACCAGCTTCTTCCAAGCCGCTGGCGGTGGCGACCCGGTCATGTTCCAGCACATCTTCTGGTTCTTCGGTCACCCCGAGGTCTACATCATGATCTTGCCGGCGTTCGGGATCGTCTCGGAAATCATCCCGACGTTCGCTCGCAAGCCGCTGTTCGGCTATGACTCGATGGTCTACGCAACGGCCAGCATCGCGTTCTTGTCGTTCATCGTTTGGGCGCACCACATGTTCACGGTCGGCATGCCGCTGACTGGCCAGCTATTCTTCATGTTCTCGACGATGCTGATCGCCGTACCGACCGGCGTGAAGGTCTTCAACTGGACGGCGACGATGTGGAAGGGCGCAATGACGTTCGAAACACCGATGCTGTTCTCGCTGGCGTTCTTGTTCTTATTCACGATCGGCGGTTTCTCCGGTCTGATGCTCGCCATCGTTCCGGCCGACTTCCAGTACCACGACTCGTACTTCGTCGTGGCTCATTTCCACTACGTCCTCGTGCCGGGCGCGATCTTCGCGATCATCGCCGGCGCGTACTACTGGCTGCCGAAATGGACTGGCCACATGTACAACGAGAAGCTCGGCAAGCTGCACTTCTGGCTGACGACCATTTTCGTCAACCTGACGTTCTTCCCGATGCACTTTGTGGGCCTAGCCGGCATGCAACGGCGCGTTCCGGACTACAACGTCATTTACGCCGACTTCAACTTGATCGCGACCGTTGGGGCGTTTGGCTTCGGCTTGTCGCAACTGTTGTTTGTTGTCGTGATTTGGCAGGCAGCGCGTGGCGGCAAGAAAGCCACGGCTGAGGTTTGGGATAACCCACATGGACTCGAGTGGACCGTCCCGTCACCGGCGCCGTACCACACGTTTGACGAGCCGCCGACGATCGGTGACCTCGACGACATCGGTCGTTTGAAAGGAACCTAGTGCGTTGACCACAACCGAACTCACGGCAGAGCAACGCCGCCGCAACCGGACTTCAGCTATCTTGCTGGGTCTGGTCGCGGTCGGGTTCTTTGTCGCGTTCGTCGTCGCGGTATCACTGCGCTCCGGTGCCTAACCAAACACGATGACGGACGAGAACAAAAAAGTCCCTGGCAACAGCTGGCTGATCGCGCAGTTGATCGGACTTGCTGCGGGCACGTTCGTGTTTGGTTTTTTTGTGTTGCCGCCGCTCTATGACGCGCTCTGTGAGGTCACCGGTCTCGGTGGGAAAACCAACAGCGAGGCGGTCGCGGTTGTCGAATCACCGGACCTTACGCGGACCGTCACGGTTGAGTTCGTCACCACCGTTAACGAATACGCGCCGTGGAAATTCCGCCCGACCGCCGCGTCAATGGAAGTTCACCCCGGCAAGCTCTACACCGCCACGTTTGTGGCCGAAAACCTGACGGCAGAAGCGCTGACCGGCCAGGCCGTGCCGAGCGTAGCGCCGCTCCGGGCAGCGACCCATTTTAGGAAGACCGAGTGCTTTTGCTTCGTCTCGCAGCATTTCGAAGCGACCGAGGCCAAAGAGATGCCGGTGCGATTTATGGTATCGAATGCCTTGCCGAAGCAGGTCGATACGATCACACTTTCTTATACGTTTTTTAGAACCGATAGCGTCGCTCAGGGACAATAACGCCACGCAGCGATAGCAGGAATTGGAACATGGCTGAAGCTCACAACCCCGACAAATACTATGTCCCGCACGGCAGCAAATGGCCTGTGATCGGGTCGGTCGCGTTTTTGTTCATGATGACTGGCGTCTCGGCCTGGCTGAACGGCTCGGACATCGGCCAGTACGTGATGTTTGGCGGCGTCGCGATCATGTTGTACATGCTGTTCGGTTGGTTCGGCACGGTTATCGACGAAAGCGAAAGCGGTATCTACAACAACCAAGTCGATAAGTCGTTCCGCACCGGCATGAGCTGGTTCATTTTCTCGGAAGTGATGTTCTTCGCCGCGTTCTTCGGTGCGCTGTTTTACGCCCGCAGCTTCGTGCTGCCGTGGCTAGACGGCCAAAGCAACAACTTTTTTACGAACTTGTTGCTCTGGAGCGGTTTCGAGAGTTCTTGGCCATCGAACGGCCCGGCGAACGTCGGCGGCGACTATCAGGTAATGGGTCCGCTCGGCCTGCCGTTGATCAACACGATCATTCTGCTGTCGAGCTCGGTCACAATCACGATCGCTCACCATGCTATTGCCGAAGGCAAGCGCAACATCGTGTTGGCCTTCTTGGGAATCACCGTCGCACTCGGCTTTATCTTCGTCGCGTTGCAGGCGGAGGAGTACATCCACGCCTACCAGGAAATGAACCTGACGCTGGAAACCGGCATTTACGGCTCCACATTCTTCATGCTGACCGGCTTCCACGGCCTGCACGTCACGCTCGGTGCGATCATTCTGCTGGTCGTATGGATACGTGTGCTGCGGGGCCATTTCACGCCGACCGGCCACTTCGCGTTCGAGGCCGGTGCCTGGTACTGGCACTTTGTCGACGTTGTCTGGCTGGGTCTGTACATCTTTGTGTATTGGCTCTAGGCGCCGCGAGACTCAGCAACACCGAGACGGGGCGCACTAAGCGCCCCGTTTTGTTTTCGATCTAAACAACGGTTACTTGCGCCGAGAGGATGCAGTCACGCCATGGAAAAACTCGAGTTTACGGCGGCAATCGCACCTTATGTGCGTGCGTCGATATCGGCTGCTAAGAAAGCACGGCTGTGCGGTGATTCAGCGCAGGAGTTTGCGGCGCTCGAACGGGCTCATGTACTTGGACAAGAATCCTCATACTGGCACGTCTGCGTTCATGCGCGGATGCTCATGTGGGGTCTGCGCAATCGATCGGCCCGGGAGGTCATCGGCCAAACCGTTCGACTCATCGGCGCTGCCAGTAAAACGGTGCTTGGATGGGTCCCGACCGGCAACACCGGCGGATCAAATGTAAGTCCATTCCAGACGATGTCGATAGATCCGGCGCTTGCAGAGAGCATCCAATCGGCGAAGGCCGGGTTGTAGGCCTGCTAACACGCGCTCTTACCGGCGCTTAAAGGCCTGTTCCACGCTAACCAAGGCTGCTATGGAGTGATCGAATTAGGGCTTATCCAACCGAGCCGAGCCCCGAGGAGAATAAACAGCAACAGTCCAATCGACAAAGCAATTCGCCAGGTGAGTGCTCTAGCAACGCTTGCTGAGCCTTTGTCTTTATTGAGGTAATAGAGCCCGGTGGCCAAGCTGTAGATAATGGCACCCAGTATTAACAACATGACGAGTTTCATACCCGACAGTATACGCCCGCTACAGACCGGCCGAGAGGCCTTGCCGTGTTAGCCGGTCGCGAGTTTCGGCCCGAATGGGTACCGAGCTTCGTCACGGTATTATTGCTGCCGCTGTTGGTGGGTCTCAGTATTTGGCAGTACGGCCGCTACGAAGAACGGACCGCCGCAAACAGCGAAGCGGCGGCGGCGGCGCCACAGGTCGCCATCGTGGACGGCACCGAATCGGTTGGTGCCTTCCAAGACGTTGTTGTTAACGGCCGGTATTTCGGCGAGCAACAATTTCTGATCGATAACATTACGCACGAAGGGCGCGTCGGGTTTTTCGTCGTTACGTTGCTCGCGCTAGAGGGCAGCGACAAGACGGTGGCCGTCAATCGCGGCTGGGTGGCGGCCGATCCGGCCCGGGAGCAACTACCGGCGATCGGCGTTGATACATCGCTCCGGCAAGTTCGGGGCCGAGCTGGCAAGCTACCGACCGCGGGAATATCGCTCGGCGGCGAGCGCGCGGCGCCGACGGGTTTTCCGGCCGTCGTCGTCTACCCGAGCGTCGCTGACATCGCCGCGTGGACGGAGCGCGAACTGCTGCCATGGGCGTTGTTGTTGGATGCCGACGCCAACGCGGGCTACGCCGCGCGCGATTGGCAACCGACCGGCTTACCGCCGGAGCGGCATTTAGGTTACGCCGTGCAGTGGTTTGCACTGGCCGTAACACTGCTCATCTTATGGTTTGTATTTAGTTTGAAAAAACATGAACGCAACGACTGACACCGCACCGTCACTCTTGAAGAGCCGGCTGCAGCTATTGGCACTCGCCGTGGTCTTCTTTGGACCGTTTTTGTACGCGGCGTGGCTCTTTTACGGTGACAATTGGGTGCCACCGGAAACGACCAATAACGGTGAATTGGTGGACCCGCCGCTGCAGCTCCCAAACATTCCAGTCACCGCGTACAACGGCGACGTCGACGAAGCACTGCGCGGCCTGTGGACCTTGTTTTACGTGGAACGCGAAGCCTGCGGCGAACAGTGCCGCGACTCGTTGGTGCAGATTCGCCAAATTCGGTTGGCCGCTGGCCGCGATGTCGATCGTATCCGCCGTATCTACCTAGGCGCGACGTTACCGGAGACGGAATGGCTCGATGCCGGCCATAAGGGTTTGGTTGCGGCGCGGTTTGCCGATAACGAGACGTTGGCAGCGACCGTAGAGTCGCTCGACACCGGCTACTACCTGATCGATCCTGTCGGGCAGGTCATGATGCGCTACGACACCAGCGTCGAATCGAAGCCTCTTTATAAAGACCTACATCGATTACTGAAGCTGACCCGATGAGTACGACCCTGCCCTTCGAACCGACCGCCGCTGCGGTCGATGCCGCACCGAGCACTGAGCGCCGTTGGTATGGGCGCTTGTTGAACGCTGCGCTGGTTCTGACGCTGACGGTGGTTGTGCTTGGCGCTTGGGTACGATTGACCGATGCCGGTCTCGGCTGCCCTGACTGGCCCGGCTGTTATGGCCAGATCGGCGTCCCAGAAACGGCCGACGACATTGCGGCCGCCAACGCTGCCTACCCGGAACGACCGGTCGAAACGGGTAAAGCCTGGCGCGAGATGATTCACCGCTACGCCGCCTCAACCCTCGGGCTAGTGATTGTCGGCATCGCTTTCTTGGCGTTTCGCAATCGCCGCGACCCGACGCAGCCGTGGCGGCTCCCGCTGGCACTCGTTGCGGTAGTGATCTTCCAGGGCATGCTCGGCATGTGGACGGTCACACTGCTGCTGAAACCACTGATTGTCATGGGCCACTTAATGGGTGGTATGACGACACTCGCCTTAATCGGTTGGTTAGTGGCGAGGGAGTGGCGTCAGCACCGGCGCTCGGCAATGAGCTTCGTGGGCTTGCGGCAGCTGGCTGCCATTGCGTTAGTTGCGCTGGCGCTGCAAATCGCCTTGGGCGGGTGGACCAGCACCAACTACGCAGCGCTCGCCTGCCCCGACTTTCCGACTTGCCAGACCGAGTGGTGGCCAGCGATGAACTTCGAAGAGGGCTTTATCCTCTGGCGGGGGCTCGGCACCGACTACGAAGGGGGGGTGCTCGACAACCCGTCTCGGGCCGCCATTCACGTGACCCACCGGGTCGGCGCGCTGATCGTAACGGCATTGTTCTTGGTCTTGCTCGTTCGCGTATTTCAATGCGCCGATGCCGCTATTCGCCGCGCGGGCGGTTTCGTGGCGGCGGCACTGGTCGCGCAAGTCGCGATTGGCGTCACGATTGTCCTGCAATCCTTGCCTCTAACACTGGCCACAGCGCACAATGGCGTTGCGGCTTTGCTGTTGCTGGCCGTCATCAACCTTAACCAATCCCTCCGCTATGTCCGCGACCCCATCAACGCTGCCGCACGCTGACAGTAGCCGCCTGCGTGAGTTCTACGAGCTCACGAAGCCGCGCGTCTGCATGCTGATCGTCTTTACGGCGATCGTCGGTATGTTTTTGGCCACGCCGGGAATGCCACCGTTATCGGCGTTAGTGTTTGGGACAATTGGCATCTGGCTGGCGTCGGCATCAGCCGCCGCGATTAACCAGATTCTTGACGCTAGAGTTGATGCGAAGATGGCTCGCACCCAAGGCCGTCCGCTCCCACAAGGTACCGTTTCAGAACGCACCGCGGTTTTGTTTGCGTTAGCACTCGGCGCCCTGGGCATGGGCGTCTTGGTTGCCGGCGTCAATGTGTTAACGGCCGTGCTGACCTTCGCCTCGCTGATCGGCTACGCGATCGTCTACACCGTTTATTTGAAGCGGGCGACGCCGCAGAACATCGTTATTGGCGGAGCGGCCGGTGCCGCGCCACCGGTTCTCGGCTGGACCGCGGTAACCGGTGAGATTCACGCCCACGCACTCCTTCTGTTCCTCATTATCTTCGCCTGGACGCCACCGCATTTCTGGGCCTTGGCGATCGCCCGTAAAGACGAATACGCCAAAGTCGGTATTCCGATGTTGCCGGTTACGCACGGCAATCCGCTGACACGCCAGTTCATCCTGCTCTACACCATCCTGACCGTGATGATCACGCTGTTGCCGTGGCTCACGCAGATGAGCGGCTTGCCGTATTTGTTCGCGGCGGTGCTGCTCGGCGGCTTGTTTCTATGGCACGCCTACCACGTTTGGCGCGATACCGACGAAACGTGGCCAATGCGCACCTTCGTGTACTCGATCCACTACCTAATGGCGCTGTTTGCAGCATTGCTGGTCGACCATTACGTCGCGTAATCACAGTCATCATCGAGCCGAGACGGTCCTCCCACAGCGTCGATTACCGTCGGCGCCAAACCCCGATGTGGGAGCGGAGTCCCGCCGCGATAAAGCCGCGGATCGCATTGTCGCTATCATCATCGGGCCGAGACGGCCCTCCCAGAGCTTCGGTTACCGTTGGCGCTAAACCCCGATGTGGGAGCGGCGTCCCGCCGCGATAAAGCCGCGGATCGCATTGTCGCTATCATCATCGGGCCGAGACGGCCCTCCCACAGCGTCGATTACCGTCGGCGCCAAACCCCGATGTGGGAGCGGCGTCCCGCCGCGATAAAGCCGCGGATCGCATTGTCGCTATCATCATCGGGCCGAGACGGCCCTCCCACAGCTTCGATTGCCGACGGCGCTAAACCCCGATGTGGGAGCGGCGTCCCGCCGCGATAAAGCCGCGGATCGCTCAGTCGCTGTCATCATCGGGCCGGGACGGCCCTCCCACAGTTCCAGTTACCGTCGGTACCAAAACCCGACGTGGGAGCGGCGTCCCGCCGCGATACAACCGCGGATCGCACTGTCGCCATCGCCATCGCCATCGCCATCGCCATCGCCATCGCCATCGCCATCGCCCGAGACGATCGCGGACATCTGCGATCTTCGCCGCGACAAACCGAAAAAATCTTGACGCGGTTCACACCGCTCACCGGCACGAAACGATTACAGTAAGGTTATGTAAACCGAGCAGGGGAGTGATCCCATGGTCAGGGCTGCATTACTTCTACCGCTGTTGCTGACAGCATGCGCGAGCGATCCGCCCGAGTCGATCGCTGAGCTCAATCAGGACATTGCCGAATGTGCTGAAGAAGCTGGTTTGCGCGAGGGTGAAAGCCTCGGCAACCGCTTCCGTGAACGCGCTACCCGGGCCCATTGCCAAAAATCGATGGTGTCGGACGCCGAGGAAGACTGAGGCGCTGCGATGCATTACCTCAACGACTACCAGCCCGGCGACACCGTCGCGCTTGGTACGGCGTCGGTACCGCAAGATGAAATCGATGCCTTCAACCAACGCTACGACCCGCAACCGCAGTACTTGGACGATAGCTTAGCGGGACCACTGCATGGCGGTCGCATCGCCAGCCCCTGGCAGGCTGCAGCGTTGGCGCAATCGATTTTCGTTCGTGAGTTCTTGAATCAAACCGCCGACTTCGGTGTCTCCGAAATTCGTGCCGTACGGTACGACGCACCGCTGCGTGCTGACACCACCGTACGGGGTGAGTTAGAAATCAACGCCGTCAGCGACGAGCCGAACCGACCCGACCGCGGCATCATCGACGCCGACATTCGTTTGTTCGACGCCGCCGATCAACGCATTCTCAGCCAGAACGTCATTTTCTCGGTATCGAAAAAGCCGCGCCGCTGCGCGTAGGGTTCATCGGGCCGAGATGGCCCTCCCACTGCTTCGATTGCCGACGGTGCTAAACCCCGATGTGGGAGCGGCGGCTCGCCGCGATAGCGCCGCGGATCGCTTCGTTGCTGTCAGCATCGGGCCGAGACGGCCCTCCCACAGCGTCGATTACCGACGGCGCCAAACCCCGATGTAAGAGCGGCGGCTCGCCGCGATAGCGCCGCGAATCGCTTCGTCGCTGTCAGCATCGGGCCGAGACGGCCTTCCCACAGCTTCGATTACCGACGACGCCAAACCCCGTTGTGGGAGCGGCGTCTCGCCGCGATAACGCCGCGGATCGCATCGTCGAAGCGGCAATTGTGGATGGTTAGGCTTCTCATCACGACTCGTCGGCCATCTGCTCCACATCTAGGCCCGGCAGACCATCGAGACTGGTCGCGTTTTTCTCCAATCGGTAGGCAACCAACTCCGCCTCCGATTTCGATTCAGCCCAGTTATTGAGCGAATCTCGGTCCGTGACAAACTTGTATTGCGGTACGCCGTAGCCGCACGAGTCGCGGATGGTTTTGACATCGACAACGACGATGTTCCTAATCGTCGGCATCGCCGGAAACTTGGCCGCGAGCCCCGCGAAGGCGGGATCATGCGGCTCTACAGCACGGCCGGTCCCGTAGAAACGGAAGATCTTCGGCGGACCATCAAACGCACAGAGCATGATGGTGATGCGGCCGTTCTCTTTAAGGTGCGCGACCGTCTCGATCCCGCTGCCGCCCGTGTCCGCGTAGGCCAGGGTATGGGGACCCAACACCGCGAGACTATCGAGGCCTTTCGGTGAGCAGTTGATTAACCCGTCGCCGTTCATCGGGGCCGTCGCGACAAAGTAGAGGTGTTGGCGTTCTATCCACGCCTGGATTTTGTCGTCGATCGCTGCGAATTCTTTGCCCATGGTTATCGCCTCCGAGGGTTGTTGGAAAGCAGTTTAGCGCGGTCGGACGAACGCTAGACACTGTGGTCTGGCGGATCGGTCGAATCGCGGCGAGACGCCGCTCCCACAACTCCTTCCGCCGACTCCGTAAACCCCCGCCGGGGGAGCGGCTTCCCGCCGCGATGAAGTCCGCGGTTAGCATTGTCGCTGTATCCATCGGGCCGAGACGGCCCTCCCACATCTTCGGTCACCATTACCGGAGACTGAAGCTACCTCCACATCCCGCAACACCGCTGCCGTTGCCTTCCCGATATGAATTCTACTGATGTGGGAGCAGCGTCTCGCCGCGATAGACCCGCCATCCGCCGCTGCTACGAACCTGCCCGGCTGATAACATACGCAGTCAAGAATTCGAACCGGAGCCAGGCATGGACTTCGTCACGCTCGATCATTTCATCTCGCTCGGCTTGCTGGTCCTGCTGCAAGCCGTGCTGGGTTTCGACAACCTGCTTTATATCTCGTTGGAATCGAAACGCGCACCGGCTGCCAAGCAGGCGATGGTGCGACGCTTCGGCATCGGCCTCGCGGTCGCGCTCCGGATCGTGTTGCTATTTGTCTTGCTGCAAATGGTCGAGAAATTCCAAAGCTCGCTATTCGCCTACCACAACAAAGGCGTGCTCGAGTTCGACTTCAACTTCCATGCGCTCATCGTCATGTTTGGCGGCATTTTTATCTTGTATACGGCCGTTAAAGAGATCTACCACATGATGCGCGTCGAAGACTTGGGCCACGATGAGCGCAAACCCTCGTCTGCTTTCAAAGTCATCACGCTGATCGTCGCAATGAACCTCGTGTTCTCGTTCGATTCGATCCTCTCCGCGATGGCACTCACCAACGTCTTCTGGGTAATGGCCACCGCCATCCTTATCGGCGGTGCGTTAATGATCTTCCTTGCGGACAAGGTCGCCGAGTTCCTCGAGAAAAACCGAATGTTCGAAGTGATGGGTCTTTTCATCCTGTTTGTCGTTGGCATCATGCTGCTGAGCGAAGGCGGGCACCTCGCCCACCTAATGATCGCCGGTAATGCGGTGACGCCGATGACCAAAACGACGTTCTACTTCGTAATTCTTGTGCTGGTGCTTTCGGACATCGTCCAAAGTCGCTACCGGCGCAAATTGATGGCGCAAAAGTCCCATTCGTAAGCTCGCCGTTGGACTGCTGTTTGTAATAGCGGCGTCCAATGCGCTCGGTGCCGACTGTGTGGTGCTCTTGCACGGACTCGCGCGCGGTCCCGGCGCCATGACCAAGCTCGCGCGCGAACTGTCCGACGACGGTTACATCGCGGTAAATAATGGCTACCCGTCACGTCGCCACCCGATCGATGAGCTTGCGCCGCTCGCCATCGAACCTGCTCTGGACGAGTGTCGTAGTGCCGATGCCAATGCCGTGCACTTCGTCACGCACTCACTGGGCGGCATCTTGGTCCGTGCCTACCTCGCCGAACGCAGCATCGACGAATTGGGTCGTGTCGTCATGCTCGGACCGCCAAACCAGGGCAGCGAGGTTGTCGACGTCCTGGGCAAGACACCGGCGTTTCGGTGGGCGAACGGTCCCGCCGGTGCGCAATTAGGCACCGACCCAAAAACCAGTACGCCTCTGCAGCTAGGGCCTGCCAACTTTGAGGTGGGTGTCATCGCCGGTAACCGCACCGTTAATTTTTTGCTATCGCGCTACTTACCCGGCGCAGACGACGGTAAAGTGTCGGTGGCGTCGACCAAACTGCAGGGCATGACCGACCACATCGTGTTACCAGCGACACACACGTTCATGATGAGTAACGCGGGCGCCATCACGCAGGTCAAATACTTCCTTGAAAACGGGCGCTTCAAACGAGCGGATGACGCTACCGACTGAAACGTCCAGCGACCGTTGCGGTCACACCTAAGGTGAAGAGGCTCAGCACGCCATAACAAGAATGAGAACATTCCTCGGCCTGTGCATCGTTGGCGTCCTGACCGCCGTACTCATTTGGATGGCGTATCGACCAGAACCGCCGCCGCCGCCTCCTGAACCTGCCCTCGCGGGGCCACCGTCTCATAGCGAATACATCGCCCGGATCGCTGCTGCCGAACTCACTGACTCGTTGCTGGTACGCGGTTGGTTGGCGAGCGCCCGAGCGGCGTTGCGTGAGCCGGCCCTTATCCGGCCACCGCACGAAGAACGCGGCGCGTTCGTCCCACACGACATACGTGCTGTGGGTCTTGCGTTCGACGTCACCGAGGGACAGACGCTACAGATCCAGATTGAACGCAGCGTCGACTCGACAGGCAGACTGTTTGCGCAGCTTTTCTTCGTCGATACGCTCAATGTCGAAACGCCCTACCTCGCCGTCGCGACGCTAACCGACAAAGGTACCGACACCATAGAGCTACCGTACAACGGTCGCTACCTATTGCGCCTACAGCCAGAGCTGCACGCAGCCATCGACTATCGCGTTCGGCTCGAGCTCGATGCGGCGCTGTCGTTTCCGGTGAAAGGCCACACACGACGCTCGATCCAGAGTTTCTTCGGCGATGTCCGCGACGGCGGCCGGCGCCGCCACGAGGGCGTCGATGTCTTTGCTGCGCGTGGCACGCCGGTGCTCGCCGTCACCGACGGGATCGCGATGCCGCGCCAATCGCGCCGCGGCGGTAATACGGTTTGGCTGCGCGGTCGCGACCGCAGCTATTACTTCGCCCATCTCGACACGGTCGCGATCGAGCGCCGTACCGCTGTTAAGGCAGGCGACGTACTCGGCACCATCGGCAACACCGGTAACGCCCGTACCACACCACCGCACCTGCACTTTGGCATCTACCAACGCGGTCGCGGCGCGATCGATCCGTTTCCTTACCTCGAATCGTTCCGGTATCGGCGTGAGCCAGCGCCGAGTAACTTCGAACGGGGCTTCGTGACCGTGACGGCAACCCGTCTCAACCTACGTGCCACTCCACGCACGCAAGCCGACACACTGCTGCGACTGTCGAACCGCGAGCTGGTTGAAACCCGCGCCGCTGCCGGCGACTGGCTACGTGTGCAGCGGCGCGACGGTATGACCGGCTGGATCAATCGCCGCTACCAAGAGCCCGTAACAGCGAGCGATGCACCGACTCCACTTGGCCGAGATACCTGGCTTCATGCCGTACCACGTGGTCAAGCGGTCGACCGACTGCTGGCCACTGACGAGGTGTTCGTGTTCGCGACCGACGGTGGCTGGTCACTGGTGGGTCGCGATGCTAGCGCTCCGCTCGGCTGGCTGCCCTCTTATGCGCTCAATGCTGCCGACAGCTCGTCGTAAATTGCTTACGTGCGGTACTTCGCGGAAGTCTTCTGCCGGTAGTTCCTCGTGATAAGCAGTCTTTCGGTTCCTCGGCTGCGCCCATTCGCTCACGCTTTCGCTTACTGGGTTCTCCTGTATTGGACATCTTGGCAGCTGTTGCTTGTTCTATTTGCGTTTAATAGTGTCGCTTTCATGGCTGCTACGCTCAGTGTCATGGGCGCTATTTGTCTTGTCGTCTTCGTTGTCGCAGAACGTTCTTCGCACGTACAAATCGCCAACGAGAGCGAATGGAATCGCTCGACACGAGGCCAGCGGGTTCTTGGTGGGATACTTGGCGTTGTCTGTTCTACCGCGGTTTACTTCACTGCTTGGCAAATATCGGCGTAACCGGTTGATAGCAACAAAGATGTCAAAGCGGGGCTGAAACCAACCGGTCATTCGACGTGGAATGAACGAGCGCAGAGCGACCCACACGCTCTATAATTACCGGTCCGCACCGACACGCCTTGTCGGGAGACAGCGTGATCGACATCAGGAATCTATGGACGTAACCCCCATTCTCGCCCCGTTGAATGACGCGCAACGGGAAGCAGTCACGGCGCCCGATGCGCCGACCCTCGTTATCGCCGGCGCCGGCAGCGGCAAGACCCGCGTGCTGGTGCATCGCGCCGCTTGGCTCATCCAGGTGGAGAACGTCGCGCCGCAAAGTCTGTTGGCCGTAACGTTCACGAACAAAGCCGCCGCCGAGATGCGCGGCCGGATCGAGCACCTGTTGCAACTGCCGGTCAACCAGCTCTGGATCGGCACTTTCCACGGGCTCGCGCATCGGTTGCTGCGCCGTCATTGGCAAGAAGCGAACCTGCCGCAGAACTTCCAAATCATCGACGCGGCCGATCAGCAGCGGATGATCAAGCGGATCGTCCGCGGGCTTGATCTCGACGATTCGCAATGGGTGCCGAAAGAAATCCAGTGGTTCATTAACGCGCAGAAAGACGAAGGCCTGCGCCCGCACCAAGTCGACGACAAGGGCGATAGCCAGCGCGCCAAGTTCATCGAGCTGTACCGGGCCTACGAAGAGGCCTGCGCGACGGCCGGTCTTGTCGATTTCGCCGAGCTGCTGCTGCGTGCGTACGAACTGTGGCGCGACAACAAGGCCGTGCTCGAGCATTACCAACGGCGCTTTCGGCATATCCTGGTCGACGAGTTTCAGGACACCAACGCCATTCAATACGCCTGGCTGAAAGTGCTGGCCGGCGACCAACGCCGTCCGTTCGTCGTGGGGGACGACGACCAGTCCATCTACCGCTGGCGAGGCGCCAAAGTCGAGCACATCCGTCGCTTCCAACGCGATTTTCCCGGCACGAAGATCGTTAAGCTTGAGCAAAACTACCGCTCGACCGGCACGATTCTGAAAGCCGCCAACGCGATCATCGCCAACAACGATGGCCGAATGGGCAAGAACCTCTGGACCGAAGGCAACGAAGGCGAACCGATCCGCTTGTATGCCGCCTTCAACGAGCGCGACGAAGCCGACTTTATCGTCAACCGTATTCGCGAATGGGTCGACCAAGGCAACCTTCGCACCGAAGTCGCCATTCTGTACCGCTCTAACGCGCAATCCCGCGTGATGGAAGAAGGCTTGATGAACGCGGCGATCCCATACCGCGTTTACGGCGGCCTGCGCTTCTTCGAGCGAGCCGAGATTAAAGACGCGTTGGCCTATATGCGCCTCGTCGTTAACCGCGACGACGACACATCGTTTGAGCGGGTCGTTAATACGCCGACGCGGGGCATCGGCTCGCGCAGCGTCGACGCGATTCGCGAATACGCCAAGGCCAATGCCTGCTCGTTGTGGCGCGCCGCCGGTGCTGTCGTCGCCGACGGCCTTGCATCACGCGCCGCCAACGCCGTGATGGCGTTCTTGAATCTCATCGAGTTCCTCGACCGCGACACGAAGGGCTTGCCGCTGCACGAGCAAGTGGACCACATCGTCAAAGTCTCCGGGCTGCTGGATCACTACAACCGCGACCGCACCGACCGCTCGGAGGCGAAAGTTGAGAACTTGGAAGAACTCGTTAACGCGGCGCGTGGCTTCACGCTGGCCGAAGACGAAGAATTGCCGCCGATCGAGGCGTTTCTTGCACACGCGGCGCTCGAAGCGGGAGAAGGCCAGGCCGATAAGTGGGACGACTGCGTCCAGCTGATGACGCTGCACTCGGCCAAAGGCCTCGAGTTCCCGCTCGTGTTTTTGGCCGGCATGGAAGACGGCTTGTTCCCGCACCAACGCTCGGTGAACGACCCAGGCGGGCTCGAAGAAGAGCGCCGGCTTTGCTACGTCGGTACCACGCGGGCCATGCAGCGCCTATACCTGACCTACGCCGAGCAACGGCGCATGCACGGAATGGAGAATTTTTCGGTCCCTTCGCGCTTTATCGCCGAAATTCCGCACGAATGCGTGGAAGAAGTGCGCCCACGGGCCCGCGTATCGCGGCCGATGGCACCGCCGCGCTCACCCCGCGGCGGCCGCGCGGTGCCGGGCAGCACCGGTATTCCCAGTGAGTCGCCGATTCGCCTCGGCCAGAATGTCCGCCACAAGAAGTTCGGTGATGGCGTGGTTTTGTCGTGCGAGGGACAGGGCGCACACGCCCGGGTTCAGGTGAATTTTGAGACGGCCGGCACGAAAATCCTGATGCTCAGCTACGCCAATCTCGAAGTGTTGTAACATTTCGTGATGGCTGGCCGGTAGGTCGGAAAGCACGCGTGAACATACTTATCCTCGGGGCCGGTCAGGTCGGCTCGTCGGCAGCGTCGCAACTCGCACGCGAAGATGCCAACGAGGTTACCGTTGTCGACTTAAACGAAGACGTCTTGCGGGACCTGCAAGACCGACTCGACCTTCGCACCGTGGTCGGCCACGCCGGTCACCCCGAGGTCTTGGAACGGGCCGGCGGCAACGATGCCGACATCATTATCGCGCTCACTGACAGCGACGAGACCAACATGATCGCCTGTCAGGTCGCGTACACGCTGTTCCATACGCCGACGAAAATCGCTCGCATCCGTGCGGCCGAGTACATGCGCGCCGAGAAGCTGTTTACGCAAGGGTCGGTGCCAGTCGATGTCCGGATCTCGCCCGAGCAGCTCGTCTGCAACTACATCGCGCAGCTCATTCTTTACCCCGGTGCATTCCAGGTACTGGAGTTTGCCGAGGGTGCCGTTCGACTGGTCGGCGTGCGCGCTGACCGCGAGGGCTCACTGGTTGGGCAACCGCTAAAAACCATTCGTGAACACATTCCGAACACCGAGGGCCGCGTCGCGGCCATTTACCGAGACGGCAAAGCGATTCACTTGGATGGCGATACGGTGCTGCGCGATGGCGACGAGGTGTTTTTCCTTGCGGCACGCAAAGATGTACGGCTATTCATCAGTGAGCTACGCAAACTGGAAGACCCGGTTAAGCGGGTTGTTATCGCTGGCGGCGGCAGCATCGGTTTGCGCCTGGCGCAAGTGCTGGAACAAACCAATCAGGTCAAGATCATCGAGCGCGACCCTGCACGGGCACGGCAGATCTCCGAACAACTGACCAAAGCGATTGTGCTGGTCGGCGACGGCGCCGATGAAGAACTGCTGCTCGAAGAAAACGTTGATAGCTGCGACATGTTCTGCGCCGTAACGAACGCCGAGGAAGCCAACATTTTGTCGGCGATGCTGGCCAAGCGGCTTGGCGCCAACAAAGTACTGGCGCTGATTAACCGGCCGTCGTACGCCGAGCTGATGGAATCCGGCAATATCGATATCGCGCTGTCGCCGCAGCAGATCACGATCGGTTCCTTGCTTGCGCATGTCCGCCGCGGCGATGTTGTGAAGGTTCATTCGCTGCGCCGCGGCAAGGCCGAGGCAATTGAAGCGGTCGCGCACGGCAAAAAGGACAGCTCGAAAGTGGTTGGCCGGCGTATCGACGAAGTCGAGTTGCCGAAAGGGACAACAATCGCCTGCATCGTACGTCAAGGCGACCTAATCATGGCCCACCACGACACCGTTATTGAGGCTGACGACCACGTTATCTTGTTCATGACCGATCGGCGGCGCATTGAGGCGGTCGAGGATCTTTTCCAAGTCGGCGTCTCATTCCTTTAGGAACGCCTCAAGCGGTCCGATAAGACGTCTCGTGATGGCAGAAACCCCATAACGCAATGAACCTCCTCGTTGTTCAACGCATACTCGGCCTGCTGTTGATGATCTTCAGCTTGACGATGCTGCCACCGGTATTGGTCGCCGTGATTTTCAGCGAGCCCAGCTGGCAGCCGTTTATCTATGGCTTTGTGTTAACGCTGATCTCGGGACTCGTTATCTGGCTGCCGGTTCGCCGCGCCAACCGCGACCTTCGGTTACGCGACGGTTTCTTGGTCGTCGCCTCGTTCTGGATGGTGTTGGGTACGTTCGGCTCAGCACCGCTGCTGTTCTCGGAAGTACCGACGATGTCGTTCACCGATGCCGTCTTCGAGGCCATGTCAGGGCTAACAACTACCGGGGCAACGGTCTTAACCGGTCTCGACGCCTTGCCCAAATCGATTTTGTACTACCGCCAGCAACTGCAATGGCTGGGGGGTATGGGCATTATTGTTTTGGCTGTTGCGGTTCTGCCGATGCTAGGTGTCGGCGGCATGCAGTTGTACCGTGCCGAAACACCGGGCCCGATCAAAGACAACAAGCTCACGCCACGGATTACCGAGACGGCGAAAGCACTGTGGTACGTCTACCTCGGTTTCACGATCATCTGCGGCGTGTGTTACTGGCTCGCTGGCATGAACGTTTTCGATGCACTCTGCCACGCGTTTTCCACGGTTGCGATCGGCGGTTTCTCAACGCATGACTTGAGCATCGGGCACTTTCAGAACCCGAGCATTGATCTGATCGCCATCGTGTTTATGTTCGTGGCCGGCATCAATTTCTCACTGCATTTTTTCGGCTGGCGCCACAACAGCATTCGTCACTACATCGAGGACCCGGAGTTCAGGGCTTACGTCGTCGCCCTGTGTACCGTCAGCATCATCGCGGCCATCACGCTCCTCATCAGCAACGAGTACGAAGATCCGGCCACCAACGTCATTACCGGTGTATTCCAAGCGGTGTCGCTCGCGACGACAACCGGGTTTACCACGGCGAACTACGCGAGCTGGCCGGGCGCGTTGCCGGTGCTGTTGATCATGGCGAGCTTTGTCGGCGGCTGTGCCGGCTCGACGGCCGGTGGCATGAAAGTGATGCGCTGGCTGCTCGTCTATAAGCAAGGCGCCCGCGAGATAACCCGTCTCGTGCATCCGAGCGCCGAGATACCGGTGCGAATCGGCAGCAAGGCGGTTTCGTACCGCGTTATCGAAGCGGTCTGGGGCTTCTTCGCGGTGTACGTCATCGTTTTCGTTGTCGTGTTGATGGCACTACTCGCAACGGGACTCGACCCGGTAACGGCGTTCTCCGCCGTCGCGGCAACGCTTAACAACTTGGGTCCCGGCCTCGGCGGTGTTACCGCCGGCTTTATGGGCGTGTCGGATGCGGCGAAGTGGGTATCGATTGTGGCCATGGTGCTTGGCCGGCTGGAAATCTTTACGTTGTTGGTGTTGATAACGCCAACGTTCTGGCGCCGGTAGTCGACGGTGGACGCCCTCGGTAAACGGCTAGACAGGTTGTCGCAATGGGTCGGCGAATGCGTCGCGTGGCTAACGCTGATTATGGTGCTCGTGACGTTTACCGTCGTTGTGTTGCGGTACGTCTTCGCCATTAACTACATCTGGATGCAAGAAGCGGTTACGTGGATGCATGCTGCCGTGTTTATGCTCGGGGCCGCCTATGCGCTGGAACGTGGCGAGCACGTGCGCGTCGATGTGTTCTACCGGCACCGTAGCGCGAAGATGCGTGCGTTGATCGACACGCTGGGCGTCGTGTTCTTGCTGATTCCGCTGATGGCGTTTTTCATATTCGTCTCGTGGGACTACGTGACGGGGTCATGGGCGATACGGGAAGGTTCGCGGCAAGCGCAAGGGCTGCCCTTCCCGGCCACACCGCTACTGAAATCGCTATTGATCCTTATGCCGGTACTGGTAACGCTACAAGGCATCTCGATGGTGATCCGTGCCTGGCTGCACCCACACGATGTTGCCGACGATCTACCGAGCGAGGTGCCATAAATGGGTATCGCGGCGCTCGGCATGTTCTTTTGTGTGGTTATCGTGTTACTGGCCGGCTTCCCGGTCGCGTTCACACTCGGCGGCGTGGCGTTGCTGTTCGCACTCATCGCCTCGTTGGTCGGTGCGTTTGATCTCACCTTCCTCGGCACGATGCCGAGCCGACTCGCCGGCATCATGAACAACGACACGATGGTGGCCGTACCGCTGTTCGTGTTTATGGGCGTTGTGCTCGAGCGCGCCCGCATTGCTGAAGAACTATTGGAAACGCTCGCGCTGGTATTTGGTCGGCTACGCGGCGGCCTTGGCATCGCCGTGACGCTTGTCGGCATGCTATTGGCGGCAAGTACCGGCATCGTTGGCGCCACGGTCGTGACAATGGGCTTGTTGTCGCTGCCGACGATGCTAAAACGCGGCTACTCGCCGGCCGTCGCGAGTGGCGCGATTTGTGCGTCCGGTACCTTGGGCCAAATCATTCCGCCGTCGATCGTGCTCGTGTTGCTCGGCGACGTGTTGTCGTCGGCCTACGCTCAAGCGCAGCTCCAGCAAGGGGTCTTTAGCCCCGAGACGGTAGCGGTCGATGACTTGTTCGCTGGCGCCTTGCTCCCCGGCTTAATGCTGGTGGGCCTCTACATGGCATACCTAGCCATCGTCGCGGTTTTAAAACCGGAACTGATGCCGGCCGCCAGCCAGGACAACGACGATGTGAGCGTTGGCCGCGTACTCGGTGCACTGCTGCCACCGTTGGTATTAATCGTCGCTGTCCTCGGTTCCATTCTCGTCGGCGCGGCAACGCCAACCGAAGCGGCGGCAGTCGGCGCCGTCGGTGCGTTAGTGCTCGCCATCGCCCGCGGTACGCTCGATCTTGCTTGTTTGCGCGATGTGATGCGCTCTACCGTCGGCGTCAGCGCGATGGTCTTTATGATCCTGATCGGCGCGTCGGTTTTTAGCGTGGTCTTCCGCGGTCTCGGCGGCGATGAAGCCGTCCGCGAACTCCTAACCGGCTTGCCATTCGGCGTATTCGGCGCGTTGCTCGTCGTTATGGTCGTGATGTTCTTGCTCGGGTTCGTGCTCGACTTCATCGAGATCACGTTTGTTGTCGTGCCGATCGTTGGTCCGGTCTTGCTGGCGATGGGCCTCGACCCGATTTGGCTCGGCGTCATGATCGCGATCAACTTGCAAACGAGCTTCTTAACACCGCCATTTGGGTTCGCGTTGTTCTACTTGCGCGGCGTGGCGCCGGCGAGCGTCGCCACGACCGCCATCTACCGTGGCGCGATGCCGTTTGTGGCGATTCAGATCCTCGCGCTGGTTATCCTTGCGATCTGGCCGTCGCTGGCGACCTGGTTGCCGGACCTACTTAACGCGAATCGCTAGCGTAGCCCGCTCTCGCGGTGAGCAAACAGTTGCCGGAGCGGTTTACAACACTTAGGTAATGACCCCGATGTAATTTTTTCCCATCAACGTGGTCACCACTTCCCGCATAAAATCGGGGCCGTTCGGTCCGTGCACCATCACGACGATGCCCTTGCGAGTCATGGGATCGCCGACGGCGAGCGCGTGATGCGATGGTCCGTTTTTGCCCCAATGGTAAAAAACGACGCCTTCATGGCGTTTCTCAAGACCCCATCCTAGGCCGCGTGGTAGCACGCCGTTCTGTACGCGGGGCCGTTCGTATTGGGGCGTCAGCATCATTTCGCGCATCGCGTCGGAAAGCTCAAATGACTCACGCCGCCGACCCGGCAGCATTAAAGCGACGAACTTAGCGTAATCGGCCGGCGTACAACGCAAGCTGGACGGGCTGTCGATCATCATCCCCGTAGGCAAGCGCCAATACCAGGCGGGCTGGCGTTTCATGCGTGGGTGCATGAACGGCGACATTTCGTAGGTGGCTTTGACCTGATCCTCCCACGTCCACATTTTCATGGGTCGACCCCACTTTTCGGCCACCTCGTGCAGTTTCCAACCCAGTGCACGTCGATACTGCAAGGTGTCGACAGCCAGCTGGCCGTCGTTGTCGATGACGTGGTAGTAGGTCTCCCGGCCGTCGCGATCCGCCGACCAGAGCATTTGCATGTCGCTAAGACCTGCCGGCTCGAACAAACGCTTGCGCATGATGACGTCGAGTCCGTCGCCGGTGATGGCCTCCATCACGCGTTGCAGCCAATGGTACGCCTCACCGGAGTAGCTCGTGTCTGTGCCAGGCTCGTAGTTGAGCTTTAGCGGTTGTGGACCGTCTTCGTCAGGGCGCCAGTTCGGGAGACCTGAGGTGTGTTGTAGCGCATCGCGTACCGTCACCTTTTCTGCGAATGCATCGCTGACCAAGTCGTCGGGTCGGTAATACTTCACCAAGCGGTCATCGAGACTGAGTTCACCGTTCTCGGTCGCCTTCAACACAACGTAGGCGAAAATCGGTTTCGACAAAGAGGCCGCCTGAAACAACGTGGTCTCGGTAACGGGTTGCTCGGTTGAGACGTTAGTGACACCGAAACTCTTGTGCCAAGCAAGCGTTGCATCCTCAACAAAGGCAACGCCAGCACCGGGTAGGTTGTAGTCTGCAATCAGCGTAGAGATAAAGTCGTCAATATCTAGGCCCGGTTGTGCGTAGGTCGGCTTAGTGGCGGCTAGTGGCAGCGCTGCCAGCGCGGTAAGCGACACAGCGCGCTTGACGACTTCACGGCGGTTGATGACTTCTGGCTTAGCACGGTTCGTATTGCACTCGCTAGTTTTACCGGTGACTGAAGTCATTGGGACAGGCCTCCTAAATGGTCTGACGTATACAGTTTGAACAATTGGCTGCCGCCAACAAGGCTAAAAAGCGATATCGCGATCAGCAAAGGTCTCCTTAGCGCGTTGTCTAAGGATTCCGGATCGATAGAGAAAACCGCCGCGACCCATCTCAGTACGGCCTCAACCGCAAAGACATTCGCCAAGCCAAGCAGCACCAGCCCGGCAATACCCACCAGCAACCAGGCTCGCCCGCCCATCGGCTGTGGGTTGGCATGCTGCGTCGTCTCAATCTTTTCAATGACGCTGTGCGTGAACGCGGCGCTAACGCTCACACTGCTATCTTGCATAAGCCGTCTCAACTCGTCGTCGTTCATGACGCATTCTCCTCCCGGGCGTCCCAAAGACGCCCGAACCGCTTCCGCGCTCGGTGCAGCAGTGTTTTGATATTGGCTTTGGACAAATCGGTGACGCCGTGTATTTGCTCAATGCTCATATCCATCAAGTAGAACAATCTCAGCATCAACGCTTCAGACGGTGGCAAGGTGTCTAGGAGGCCTAATACATCTCGCTTCATTTCCGCCCTCTGGTGAACCTCGATAGGCGACTCCGTCGACGTATCTGGCACCTCGTCCGTTAGCGCGAAAAATTCCCGCTTACGCTTTTTTGTGGCATTCAGACTTTTGTTGAGCACAATCCGCGACAACCATGCCGAGAATGAGCCCGTCGGCTGATAATGCGAGAGGTTGTTGTAGGCGCTTAAGAACGCATCCTGCAAAACATCCTCCGCAAGGTCGCGGTTTTTCGTCACCGAGTACGCCAAGGACATGCACTTCACTTGGTGCCGCTCCACAAGATGTACGAATAAGTTTTTGTCACCGGCTTTTATCCAAGCAACGAGCTGAAGGTCACTCGCCGTGCTTGGGTTCATCTTGGCGTTTTCTCACAACATGAGAAATGATCATCCCAGCACCCCCTAGGCACAGCGTGGATGCGTAAACGATCAATTCTTTCGTGCCAGATGAGAGATCGAATTCCATAAAGACGGCAGAGAGTCCAAGCCCAAGACCCACACCAACCACCGTGCAGCCCAGCTCGAAGACGCGCAGTTTGAAGTACGACTCGTTCGGCGGTATGCCGTTTTCGTAGGCGGTCTTTTTAATGAGGTAGTTGAAGCGAGCCAGAATAAAGACAATGAGAGTAATTCCACCGAAGAAAGTGACGCCGAAAATAAGCTCAGACATTGCTATAGCCCCATGACTTGGCTAAGTGACTCATAGACTGTGGCACCTTCCGAGGAATTGGTGAAATAGACCATCCCAATGCCGGCCACGGGATCGAACTCCATGTACGACTGAAAATCGTGGTTGTTGCCCGTGTGAACATAGCGGTCACCGCTGGCGGATTGTTTGATCGCAAATCCCAGTGACCAGGCGACTTGTCCGATGTCGCGTCCTTCATGGTCGTCTGGCAACTGAACCTGCGGGGCGAACATGTCGCGCCATGTCGATTCGGACAGACCCTCGTGGTTGATGAGCGCCGTGACAAAGCGAGCGTAGTCACCAATGGTGCTGTGCAACGAGTAGGCACCACCCACCGACTTGCCGTTGCCGATACTCTCCCTATCGGTCGGTACGCCGTCTTTATGGCCATACGCTTTTCGCTCAGCGAGCATTTCATTCCACAAGAAACTGCTGTGCGGCATCTTCAGGGGTGCAAAGACGTAGTCGTCCATTTGGGCGCCCAGTGCTTGCCCCCAGCCTAGGCCTTGGTGGGTGCCGACCGCCGCCGTTAGAAACTGAAAGGCCTCACCCGAGTAAGAAAAGACCTGCCCCGGACGGCCGCTAAGGGAGATCGGCTTGCCACGGGCCCAGTTAGGCATACCGGTCGTGTGCGACAGCACCATTCTCGCCGTGATCGTCTTCGCGGCCTCAAGGTCTTCCGGCACAAAACCGGGGTGAGGCAGGTAGTCGAACAGCGGCTTGTCCAACTCGATGATGCCGTCCTCGGCGAGCCTTAAGATGTAGTAGGCGAACACCGGCTTCGATAACGACGCCGCTTCAAACACACTGTCTTGCCGAAGCGGTTGTTGGGTTGCCGAGTTCGCGAAACCCATGGTGGTTTCGTAAACGATCCCATCCGCGTCAACGATCGCAACTGCAATTCCTGGGACTGTGCCAGAGTCGATCAGTTTTTGAAGAGCGGTATCGACAGTGCCGGTGTCGATCAAATCACCACGGAGGTTAGTAACCCGATTGCTGGCTTGGAGCGTTGCAGCCGTAGCGGACAAGCCAAGAACCAAGCATAAACAAATGAATGATATAGCCCAACGACAGTACGGTTGAATTCCCAGAAAAGTAGGCATGGCGTGACACCCCATTCGATGTATTAAGGTAGTAAACAACCGACGGGATGAAAAGGTTACAGCCTGAATCGAACTCTCTTATCCAGTTTGATGTCGTGCGCCTTTTTCGGCAGCGATAAGACAGTAACGCGTAGAATTAAGCGGCGGCGCGGCGGCGGCCGTTGCGGCGATAGTCATTCACTGCGATGCAGTGTCGGATATGCTCATTTTCGTCCCTGATGCCCCTGACTGTTGATCGGCACGGGCGATCTAGTTACCGGATCTCGCCAAGCGATGGCTACGAGTCAATGCAAACTCACGACTGGTTTAGTCGGTGAGGGGATCTGCCGGTTCACATCAGATAACTCTCGAAATCCTAACGGGAGTTAACTCATGGAAACCAAGTATTTGGTATTAGGTGCATTGACGTTGCTAGCGAGCGGTTGTGCTGGTTTGGACTTTGAAGCTGACAAAGGCCTCGTTTATTTCGAGCCGGTACCGTATGTGCATTACAAGGTAACCCCGAAATGCGAGGCGACCGTATCGGTGGTTGCCTTACCCGGGGAACGGAAACACTTGGCGTTCAAAACCGGTTATGGCTCGTCGACCCTGAGTGCAGCAGTATCGGGCGGTATCTTGACCAGTGTTGGCCAAGCTACGGATACCAAGGTTCCGGAAACTTTGACGGCGATTGCGGGATTGAAAACTGCAGGGTTGTTGGCAGATGGCGGTGGTGACGGAGTTGCGTGCCCACCCGTCTCGTTACTGATTCCGTTTAAAGCCGGTAAGTTAGACATGGACACCGCAGAACCACTTCCGATTGGTTAGTCGATGTAGAGCGCTGGCGCTACAAAGGCTGGTAGGCGCTTTAATAGGTACGATCTACACCCCCGACGTCGACAACAACACGTTCAAGCCTTGTGCGAGTTCGGTTGTTGTCGGCTCGGCGTAGCCGATAACGATCGCATCGTCAGTGGGCTTCGATTGGAAGCGGTAGCGCTCCAGCGAGTTAGCTACCACACCGTGCAAGGCCGCGTTCTCGCACAGTTGTTCCGCAGAACGGCCATCGTTGAGACGCAGTAAGCCGTTTAACCCAGAGTCGAGACCGGTCAATTCAGCATCGACACCGAGCGCACTTAACACATCGGTCACCGAACGACGCTTCTTCGCGTAATGCTTACGCATGCGGTGGACGTGGCGCTCGAAATGACCGGCATCAATAAACTCGGCCAACGCCCGATGCACGACATCGCCCGGCGCATACGCGGTGAGTGCTTGGTAGCGGGCCATTGCAGCGATGTACTCGGCCGGCCCCGCCGCGAAGCCGATACGTAACCCTGGGAACATCGTTTTTGAAAACGTACCGCAGTAGATGACGCAATCGTCGGCCAGCGCGGCGAGTGGCGGCAGCGGTGCCACGTCGTAGCGGTACTCGCCGTCGTAGTCGTCTTCGATAATGACGGCGCCGTGGCGGCGTGCCCATTCCACCAGGTAGCGCCGTCGCCCGAGCGATAAACGCGCACCGGTTGGGAACTGGTGCGAGGGCGTAACGATGACGACCGCCGGTCCTTCGGGCTGCATCGGTAAATCACCGACACAAAGACCGTCGGTATCGACCGGGCAAGCCAAGAGTTCGGCACCTGCCATCGCGAAGGTATGCCGGGCAAGTGCGTAGCCTGGGTCTTCGACCACGGCCGTCGTTCCGGCAATGGCATGCGCCGCCGCGAAGAGATGCATCGCATGAGCGGAGCCGGACGTAATGACAATGTTGTCCGGTTCGACGGTGTACCCCCGAGCGCGGCGCAAATACGCCGCGATGGCCCGCCGCAGCGCCAATGGGCCGCGCGCCGACCCGTAATCGGGATCGGGCTGACGCTGTGCCGCGTCAGCGAGGCAACGGCGCCATTGGTTACGGGGGAATTCTCGGGTCGATGGCCGGCAGGGGCGAAGGTCGATCGCGCCGGGTCGCGGCGCGTCGATCTCCGGCCTTGGCAGGCGGCGGGCCGCGATGCTCAAGCGCGGCCGTGCCCGTCGTCGCGGCCGTACCGCCGGTAGCGCATCGACGGACACGAACGTGCCGACGCCTTGCCGTGTCTCCAGCAGGCCTTCGGCGATCAGACCCTCAAGCGCGGCCGTTACCGTACCGCGCGCGACCCCGAGTTCAGCGGACAGCCCGCGGGCGGATGGCAGTCGGTCGCCGGGCTGCAGCTCGCCGGACTCGATGGCGGTGCGCAGCTGCCCCGTGATCTGGTCGGCGTAGGTACCGCCGGCTTGGGTCAGTTCGATGGCGATTTGGGAGACAGGCATTGAATCAGTGGACCAGTGAAATCGGGCATTAGTGGCTCTTTTTAGTAATCCACAAAAACCGTAGCGTGTCGACCTCGACGCTGGCCGACGACGCGGAGGTCCTGATGCCACGCTCATTAACACTGTTTTCTGCGCTATTCGTATTGAGCTGGGTATCACCAGCCACCGCCGACCCTGAGCGACTGGCCGACGTCGCCGAGCGCCACGCGATGACCATTCTTAAAACCTACCCCGAATGGGCCACGCAGCTTGGCGTTAGCGAGGCACGCCTCGGCGAATCGGTCGCCGACCAGCTGACCGGCGGCTCGGCTGAGGCCAACGCGGCGGTTCGCGAGACGCTCGCCGAGTTGCGGCGCGAGTGGTCGGCGTTCGACCCGGCGGCCCTGACGACCCGCGAGCGGGTCACCCACCAAGTAGTCGACCACGCCTACGCGCTAGCCGAGCGCCATAACGCGACCGGCGTTGGCCAACCCGTCTTGCTCGCGGCAGGCCCGCCGTACGTGGTTAACCAACTGTTCGGGCCGCACGTCGATGTGCCGCGGCTATTAATGGCGCAGCACCCGATTTACACCGCGGCCAACGCCGAGAGTTGGATCGCCCGCCTCAGCGCTTTGCCCGGCGCGCTCGATGAGATGCTTGCGATGGCCAAGGCCGATGCGGCCAACGGCGTTGTACCGCCGGCGTTTATCTTGGAGACCGTTGAGCGCGGGGCGCTCGCTTACATTGCGTCGACGCCAGAAGAGCATCGGCTGTGCCAACACTTCGCGGCTCGTCTTGGTTCGCTCGATGATCTCGGAGCCGACAAGAAAGCGGCGCTGGCTGACCAGTGCCTCGCTGTCCTAACGGACGATCTCTTCCCGGCCTACCAACGCTTCGCCGATGGCGTCGCGGCGTTAACACCAGACGCCAACGAACAAGCCGGCTTATCCGGTTTACCGAACGGCGAGGCCTTGTACCGACTCGCCCTCGATGCTTGGGGCGCAACCGGGCTCAGCGCCGATGAGATACATGCGCTCGGTATAGATGAGGTCGCTCGTATACATAAAGAGATGGATACGTTGCTGTGCTCGGTGGGTTACAGCGACGGCAGCGTGGGCGAGCGGATGCAGGCGCTCGCCAAAGACCCCGCCCATGCACGCCCGAACACCGATGCAGAGAAGAAACAGGTTATCGCCGAACTGCAGGCGGACATCGAACGGGTTTTAGCAATAACGCCTGAGTGGTTTTCAGCGGCGCCGAAGTACGACGTGGAAGTGCGGCGGATCGCACCGCACGAAGAAGCGACGGCATCGGGCGGTTACTACACGCCGCCAACCCTCGACGGCTCGCGGCCCGGCGTGTTCTGGGTAAACCTGAAAGATCTCGCCGAGACACCGGCGTACACATTGCGCTCGCTCGCCTTCCACGAAGCGGTGCCGGGGCATCATTTCCAAGCATCGGCGGCACTCGCGATAGGCAACGCACCGCTGCTGCAGTCGATGCTGTGGTTCGGCGACTACGGCGAGGGCTGGGCACTGTACGCCGAAGCGCTTGCCCACGAGATGGGCTTGTACGAGAACGACCCGCTCGGCGATTTAGGCCGGCTGCGGATGGAGCTTTACCGGGCCGTGCGGCTCGTTGTCGACACCGGCTTGCACGCCCGCGGTTGGAGCCGCGAACAAGCCATCGATTACATGGTGGCGGCGACCGGCGAGCCGCGCGACCCGATTATTCGCGAAGTGGAACGCTACGTCGTTTGGCCCGGGCAAGCGACGTCTTACAAGATCGGCATGTTGCAGTTGCAGCGCTTTCGGGCCGATGCCGAGCAAGCGCTCGGTGAACACTTCGACCTCGCCGCGTTTCACGACGTGGTGCTTAACGGTGGCGCGATGCCGATGGCCGTGTTGAGACAAGAAGTGGATCGCTGGGTGAGCGAACAACAAGCAGCTATTGCCGCGACGACGGTACCGCTACTCACCGAAGCGTGCGAAAGCTCGCTCGCGTTGAGCGCAGCACCCGAGTACCTACGCGAAGGCGCCGGCGTTTGGGTATTAACAGCCGATGGCTTTCGAGAAACGCAATCCCCCACGAACCCGTTCACGTGCGTTGTGAACCGCGACGACCCGCGTGTGCTGAAACCAACCTGCTACGACGCCGAGGGCGCACGCAACATTCTGCCGAAGGTCCTGTGGTTCGGTGAGTCGCTACTGGCCGGGCGCGCGGTGGAGGCGATCCGTGCCGATGTGAAAGCTGGCTTTGAGAGCGGCCGCTTCGAGCGAGTGACGCAACCGGGCGTCGCCTACATGCTGAGCCGCTACAACCGGCCGGTGAACCGGCAAACCGGCGAGCTCGGCTTTTTCCCGCCGCACGTCATGTTCTACGCGCCGGACTTAACCAACAACGACATCGGCCACGACATGCGCTTTCACGACCCGGCCCAACCGCTGCCGATGATCGCCTATGGTGGGCCGCACGGTTACATGATTATGATTTCTGACGACGGTACGCCGCGCTCGCGCAGCGACCTCGATGCTTCTTGTCCGGATTGGGTATTCGCCGAATGAACACTACCGATGCCATTAATGATTCTTGCCCGTGGTCGGGCGAGCCTGTCTCCGCCGATTCGCTGATCGAATACCGCGGCCAAACGGTCGGGTTCTGTAACCCCGGTTGCCGCGACAAGTTCGCGAACGCCACGCGCTACTTCGATGCCTTAATCGAGCCGGTAGCGGCGCAAAACCCATGGCAAACGCTCGCAACCTACAACCGTTGGTACAACCAGCGCCTCTTCGACGCACTGGCCGAAGTGCCGAGCGATATCATCTGGCGCGACGCGGGTGCGTTCTTTGGCTCGGTAGGCGCAACGCTGAACCACATTATGGTCTGGGACCTAACCTGGCTTGGCCGTATCCAGAACGATTGCCCGCCGCTACGCTCGACGGCCGTGCTAGGCGACTACCCAACGCCGACCTCACACACCGACATCTTGCACGACAACCTACCGTCACTCGCGGCCGCACGCCGCTCGCTCGATGAGGTGTTGATCGCGTTCGTTGATGAAGTGACGCCGCAGCAAGTGAACCGCGTGATCACGTACAAAACCCAAGACGGCACGGCGCACCGCAAAGTGTTAGGCGGATTGCTGCAGCACCTGTTTAACCACCAAACCCACCATCGCGGCCAGGTTACGGCACTGTTGCATCAACAAGGCGTCGATTACGGCGTTACCGACCTGCTCGCAACGTTGCCGGACGTCTAGCGGTGCGTGCGTTTACCCAATACGCACCGAGGCGGTTCGAGCACCTACCCGCATGGTCAGTCGGCGAGACGACGTTTAAGCCTTACGCCATCACCGTCGGTGAGGCGCCGCTCAGCGCAGAGCTCGCCACGGCCGGCTACAACTATGTGGCTAGCGTTGCCGACACAATTAACACCGACGAGACTCACGGCTGTGGCTACGCGATGATCCACCACGGCGAGGACGCGGTTTGGTTGCTAGCGCATTGGTGGGCTTATGCCGATATCGCGTTGCGACTACTGGCGTCCGCGCCCGCCGACGGCACGCCCGAGTTCCGATCACGCGATACCGAGCGTTTTCATGCCTGCGTTTGGGAGCACGTCATCATTAACCACGAGCGCGACGCGTGGGTGAAGCACGTGCTGACCGATGCGCCGAGTCTCGATCACTACCTCGCCGATGCACTGCCCAATGGATGGTACTAACTCGATATCTGTGCGGCCGTTCGCAGATGATGATGCTGCCGAGGCCCTGGCGTTGATGCGTGAGCTCGCGACGTTCGAAGGCTACATCGACAAGTTCGTGCCGGATGAGGCGGACCTTCGCCAATACGGCAGCGGCAAAGACCAACGCTTCCAGGCCTTTGTTGCCGTTGACGACAACACCGATCGCTTAGTCGGCATCGCCGTCGTTTACACCATCCCATGGACCTACGACTTGCAACCCACGGTCGTTCTAAAAGAGCTGTTTGTCGCAGCGGGCTACCGCCGCGCTGGGGTAGGACGTAGGCTGATGGTGGGCGTTGCCGAGCACGCCGTGGCGCTCGGTGCCTCGCGGTTGCAATGGACGGTGTTGGCCGATAACGCGCGCGCCCAAGCGTTTTACCGTGAACTGGGTGGAGAGACCGACCGCGTATGGCAACACTGGGAAATGACCGAACACGAACTCGCCGTACTGGCCAAGCAGGCATCGTCGCCTTAGCGGGGATAGCAGCTATAGCCGTTAGTGGTTGTACGGCCACAATCACAACAGCAGACACCATATCCGACCGATGGGTCTTGCAGCTCGCCAACACGGCCGATGGCGATATCACCGACGGCTCGATGGACGAACTCATTGACACCATTCGCGCCGGCTGCCAAATACGCATCGCCTGGGGCGCGCGCCGCGCTGCGGACCCGAGCCGCACCATCGAGCACAGCGCCGCACCGTTGTGGATTTCGATACGCAGCGGCGAATCCGTCACTGCGCAGATCGGTGGCTTCTCCGCCAACTTAAGCGTGCTCGGCGAAGACCCGGCCGACCACCCGCGTTACGAACGCTTCGGCGGCACCGAGCATCTCACCGAATGGCGCGCCGATATCGGCACGGACGGCTCGTTCAACGCCGTGTGGTTCCGCGCCGGCACCGGCGAGTTCATCGAACGGATACCGCAGCGCCACCCGATGCGCTGGTACGCCGATTGCGACGTAACCGATGCACCGCCGTTGTACCCTAGCGAGTCTGCAACTCGCGTTCCGTAAGCGTAGGACCAACGATGCGACCACTAGTGGCGATGGGCCTCACAGCCCTGCTGGTAACGAGCGGCTGTGCGACCGCACCGACTTACATACCACCGGATGATGACGTCGATGCCCGCATCGAAGCGTTAATGGCCGAGTACAACGCCGCCAGTGTCGGCGTTGGCATTATCCGTGGCGGCAAGTTGGTCTGGACGGGCTACTACGGCGAGGAATCGCGCGGCGTACCGGTAACGGCCATTTCGATGTTCAATACGGCATCGACCAACAAATCGATTACCGCCGAGCTAGCGCTGCGCTTAGCCTCCGAAGGCTTAATCGATCTCGACGAGCCGGTCGCGCCTTACTACGAACACCCGGATGTTAAAGACGACCCACGCTACGCCAAGCTCACGCCACGACTACTGCTCTCTCACCAAGCTGGCTTTTTGAACTGGGCGCACGTCTACGACGACGGCAAGCTCGCGTTCATCGATGAACCGGGCAACGGCAACTACAACTACGCCGGTATCGGCGTACGCATCTTCGCCCGCTTCGTTGAAGCCAAACTCGGCAAACCGTTCCCGCAACTGGTTAAAGAGTACGTCTTCGACCCAATCGGCATGACCCGCGCGACCAACGCACACAACGTGGTCGACCGACTCGATAACGTTGTCATGCCCGTTAACCCTAATGGCGAGTTCTTAAAGGTACGCGCACTCTGGGAAGGTTACTGGAGCGCCGCCGACGACTTGTTCATCTCCGTCGAAGACCACGCCAAGTTCTTGATCGCAACCATGAACAACGACGGCGTTAACAAAGCGATGGCCAAAGAACGGCTAACGCTGCAAACGGACATCACCGACCACACCATCTGGGGCTGCGGCCCCGACTATGTCGACCCTTGCCCAGAACCGTATGGCCACAGCATCGGCTGGTACCTCTTCGGCTACGGCGACCGCCTCGTCGTGCACCACGGCGGCAACGACCAAAGCGAAGGTGCCATCGGCTACTACGAACCGGCCACCGGCAACGGCGGCGTCATTTTCGTGAACACCACCCGCGGCGTAGAGCTTTGGCCGCTGATCGCCGATGTCGTCGATCCGGAACAACCGATGCAAGACGTCTTCCATGATGTGATCCGCCGGTATATAACCAACGCAGGGGACAACAACTAGCCCAACAGCGAAGGACGCGCTTTGGTCAGAATCCACGTTGGAAAAAACCGGGCCGGCGACCAACTCATCGCCACCCTCGACCCCATTCGCAAGGGTCTCGCGATTTACGACTACGACTACTTCGAAGAGATCGAAGCGAGAATCGTTTCATTGTCCATGGCTGATCGGAAGAGCCGAAACTTCACGCGGTTGTTTTTAGGCTACGCCACTGAGCTTGAGGTGACGAAGAGTGGCGATGCTGAGTTGCCGGATGAGTTAGTGGAGGCGGCGAGGGTTACTGATACCCGTGCGATCGAGAGTTTGGATAGGCATTTGTTTTGGCCTTCAAGATAGATCGAGAATTTCTGTGAAAATCACTAATCCGCAAGACTTCATCACTTTGGGAGGCGTTATGCGTTATCTGGTTGGTGCACAGGCAGATACCCCAATATTTGGCAAGCATTTCCTAAATGACAATTTGGTGTGGCTTCGCGACAGTCTAACCATTCTCGGATTCGAAGTAAGTCGCAACCTATACGATCGGAAACTACTTGATTACGAAAGAGCATTTGGGAAGAGAAAGGCAGCAATCGATTCTGGCGACGATGATGGAACGCTGGGTACGGAATCTGCACGGTCTTTATCGAGGGCCGTTGTCGAATTTGAACACACAGTATTTGCGGAAGCTAAGACACGAGTTATAGCGTCACCCGTACCGCGGAGATTTTCGATAGATCACTTACTAAATTCTCCAGGTGCGATACTTGGTAAAGATGTCTTCGACGATCTTTCAGACTTAGCACGCTCTGATCTGAACGATGCTTGTCGTTGCCTGGTATTTGAGTGTCCAACTGCCGCTGCGTTTCATATTCTTAGATGCGTTGAAGAGTGCTTACGATGCATGTACAGAGCTTACTTCCCGAGAGGAAATCAATCGAGGGCATGGGGAACTTTGAGTGAAGAACTAAGACGTAAGCGTCGACGCCCGAAGCCGGACGAAATCTTACTCGCTCACCTAGATCACCTGAGAACTCGATTTCGAAATCCAACCGACCATCCTGAAAAAGTGTTTGAGATTGAGGAAGTTGAGGACTTGGTGCATCTTTCGGTGGATATCATTAATCGTTGTATTCGAGACTCGCAGGTCACGAAGCGTCGCCTCAAGTGAAGAGGTAACAGCTATGTTCTTTGGTGATTTCAAATTGAATCTCTATTTTTTACAAAGAGTTATGGAATACAAAACGTTAATCTTGGTAGATGGAGAAAATCTCGTTACGATGGCGTAGTTCACATAAAAAGTCGATGCAGCACTGACCTAGCCCTATCGTGAACTTTGCCATGAGGAATCCTACGCCTGCGTCAAGCGTAGATGAGATTCAGAGTTAACTGTCGTTAACATAGAACTGTGTTCCCCGTACCACCTATCGTCGCCAATCTTTGCACGCTGCCTTATCATCAGCGACGGGTTGCTATTAGCCGAGCTATCCGTCCTCAACAGAGCAGGTGGCTTTACAAGTTTCGTGGCCTGGATCCAGACTCAGAAACTTCTGTAGTTCGTTTTAGAACCATTGTTCTAGAAAACCGACTTTGGCTGAGTTCACCTTTGGCGTTCAATGATCCATTCGATATGGCGACCACCTTCAGAGTAGAAGGCACCGGAAAGGAAAAAAGACATAGATATCTAGCTCTCCTCAAGGATGGAGGGATGACGTTCAAGGAACGCGAAAAGCTTGCCGGCAAGCTGGTGCGTAAGACGGACGACGAGATCGTCAGCAGGCTACAAAAGATCCATACGAATCAGTTGTCTGAGACAGGAGTTTGCTCATTCGCCGGCGACCCGCGTAGCATTTTGATGTGGAGCCACTACGCGGCAAGTCACACCGGGATCTGCATTCAGTTTGAGCGCGCTAGGCACTACGATCTATTCGCAGGAGCGCTCCCCGTGGAGTACAGCCAAGACTATCCCGGCGTTAACTGGATTAAGTATGTCGAAAGTGACTTCATAAATGTTTTGCTGCGCAAGTACATCGGCTGGGAGTACGAGAAGGAGCATCGTTTGATTGATGTCACAGGCGCCAACAGAAGTTTTGAATTTCGGCCGGAGGCGTTGACGGCTGTATTACTCGGCTGCCAAGCAAGTCGAAGTGTTAAAAGTCTAGTAAGGGAAACGCTAAGAGAGCGTGCTAGTGCAGAGATGCCTGCTGTTAAGGTCTATCAAGTCGTAAAGGCACAGAAAAAATATTCGCTAGTTATCCATTCTGCCCAGGAAAGCTAACGAGTTTTTGAAGGCGACAACGGACACGGCCGAGCCTTTAGCAAGGTCCAGAACATGCTTTTGTCAATCGCAGCGGTACCTCGACGATACCAAGCGCTCGCGCCACGTAATGCTCTGATATCGATAGGTACTAAAATTTCAGCCCGCACCATCGAGTCGTGACTCTCATTAAGGATAGTTAGAACCTGCCGGGAGGTCTCCAGAATTTTTCTAAACCCGAAATCGGGTAAAGAGGTATTTTTTCGGACCGACTCTCGAGGCTAATTTACTCGGAAACGTAGCGCGCTCGATCTCTTTTCGAAACAGAATGTATCTTCTTGCGCGGGCAAAAACTCCCTCGAACTTATCCAATATCGCAATGATGTGGCCTGCAGCCATTCCGGCCGTTACTTCCTTGGCGATAGGGGTTCCCTCTGACAGATTAGTAACCGAAGCTACGTAGCGTAAGTGGTGTCGTCAAGATTTAACGAAATGCCGTATTTTGAGCAACCTAACAAGACACTGCAGCTGACACTTGATGCTGTTGTCGTCTCAGTTATCGCCGAGCCCGCGCCAGCCTCAATTGCAACTAAGCTAGGGTTTTACGGATCTAAAAGAGATGCATCATGGATAAAACCAAGAATTTGTATCGCGCGCTTAGCGACTCAACGGCTACCGAACAGTGGCTAGAGAGCGATCTCCTACAGACTCGTGTTCTATTCGACGATCAGCAACCCTTCGGGAGTTGGGAAATGGCTGTTGCATTCTTTCACGGCGCGGATTCGCTACGGGAGCAACTTCAGGAGCAACATCAGGGATACGATCTTTTTCGACGTGAGTATCCGATGATGTTCCTCTATCGGCACGCGCTCGAGCTGTTCCTTAAGCACGCGCTGCAACAGCCAGCTCACGGACACAGTCTAGCTAATCTTCTGAACCTCTTCGTTGTGGAGGTACAGGAGAGGTATGACGAGGATATTTCACGCAGTTGGTTTGTAACTGAGATTAGGGAACTCTCAGAGATCGATCCTATTGGGCAAAGTTTCAGGTACTCGTCTCAGCGTGACGGAAAACCGGCTCTCACAAGCGCATTTTTCCTCGATCTTGAGGACCTCGGCAAAAGGATGTTCGCGCTTTACAGTGTATCCCTGCATATGGGTCTCGCTGGCGGTGCCTTCACTCGCAGCGAATAGAGCACAATTCTTGCGCAACTGACATAGGCCGCTAGACGGCCTACCGGTGAAGCGTCTCCCGTTTACATTTTTCGTATTAAGTTTGTCATGATGATTGGTTGTGAAGTGCCGAGACTACTCGGGTGGACTTCCCCATTTTGACTGACACATCTTTGCCTCAAAAAGCGCTTGCACTGCCGCAAATCGGTTCGGCCTCAGTTTTTGGTATTGTGCACAAAATTCATAAGGTTAATTGAATGTTCGGATTCGCCAAGAAACTGACGTCCATTTATTCACGCCGACTCGTGATCATCGTTGCCACCGTCGTCCTCGGTGCCTGCGGAGCCGACTCGGAGGGGCAGGAAACCGCAGTCGAGCCGGTGGATTTAGTTGACACGCAACCACTAAGAAAAGTTGAAGGTGAATGGCAGGGCTTGCTGAGTTGCTCGGGCCGAGATTTTCCGACGCGCATCACTGTTAAAGGCCTAGATGATGATCAACTCGAAGTCCGCTGGACGTTAACGCCCGCACTCGGTCGCAAAAACTATATCTCGCCTGACGGTCGAACAGAGATTACGGACCGCGTCTTGATCGGTGACTACGAACCGATCACCGGGCGGGCCGACGTTGAAGAGCAAGTTGAAAGCCGGCCACTCCGTCTTGATTTGCTGTTCGGCGAAGAGTTCGTGCTACTGAGCTACCAACGCTGCGACTTTGGCTTGTTGCAGCGTCCGCCTCCCGAAACGCTAACCGACTTACAGAGTGAGCTATTAGCCATTCAGGAACAAGTGGTTATTCGCACGGAGGACCAGCAAGGCGAATGCCCCGATGAATTACAACAATGGATTCAGGCCGGGCTAGACCTACCGCTGGACCAGTCAGGCCGCGGCGATATGAGCGCGCTGTGGACGGATGCCGTGACGCAGCCGATTTTTGGTGAACCCGTCGCAGATTTGCGTGCCGAGCGACGCCGGGAGATACGTCGCGCGCTCTCGGCTCGCTGCATGATTCGTCGGGACCGCCGGCAGAACGCTGTCGTTAGAGCCTTGCTGTCGATAACGGACTACCGCCTATTCCGGGACGGGCGTTTTATCGCGCTGGCAGGTCCCGTCGCAAAGGAGTGGCTAGAGAACCGCGCCCAGCCGTTGTTGCTGTCGGAGCCGTTACCGGATTTGTCGTATGCCGCCGGTGAGGCGTTGGAACTTGTGCCGAAGAAGCACAACTTCGAACGGCTGTTGGCAGACGCTTCGACTTACGATCCAAAGGCTTATGCGCAGCAGATTGTGGCTGTGAACAAGGTGATGATCGCGCGTCGCGAGGAGCAGAGTTACCTCAGCAACATGCGTGGCGCCGATTTCTTTCGCATGCAAGAGCTTTGGCAAGCTGCCTTGAGACGCGAAGATATTCGCGACGAACCGGCAAACGCACTCGTTGCTGAAGTCTTGGTCGATAAAGCGGTTGAGTTCAGCCGCGAAGCCGAGGCGCGTAGAGACGCTGTGAGGATGGCCCGCTGGGTATCCGGCGTTGAATCGAGGCTCATCTGTAGCGAGGCCTTGCAAGACCTTTGCGCCGAGGCGACCGAGCCGTTTAAGGACCGACTGGATGAGCTGTCGGATGAGTTCGCCGATACGGAGCGGCCGGCGTTTGAGACTTTGAGCGATCAAGCACCAAGCCTTGAAAACCTGGCGGCACTCGTGAAGGCCAACAAGACACTCGTGGGTCGGTACGGCCGTGTTCTGGAATACGGCGACTTCCGTGACTTAGTGGAAGACTACGAAGAACTGCGCTTCGATTGGCAGAAAGAGCAGGAAGACGCCCTTGCGGAGCAGCTAGCCAACGCGCGAACCACGTCTGCTTTGGCAGCACTAGATGAACGCTATTTCCGACCGGGCGATTTAAGCGGTCGCACGGAACGTCACCTCAAGAGGCTGGGTAACGTGTATGACGGGCAACTGGCCGGAACGCGTCCGTTTGTAGGCACCGGCTCCGATGCCTACCTCAATGCGCTCTACAACCGTGAATTCAATTCGTTGGCCAGTATGGACGCCGAGCTGTTGGCGGGCGTGGCACCGGCGCTTAGGTTCCTGTCACAGCAAGTGAGTTCCATGGCGGAGTTATTCGGTACGGCAGGGCGACCCCTGCAGAGTGCGGCGCGTGAGTTAAATAACCCGAGTGCGGTGACGGCTGTGGCGTTGCGGTACTTGGTGGACTACGAGGATGAGTACGGCTCTTGTCTGGGTGCTGACGCCGTGACCGTCACGTTTACGGAGCGTGTGGATACGGTTACCCGCACGGCGAATGGCATCGAGGTGAGTCGTATTGAGGGCGTTCCCATGTCCAGCACGTTCCGTATTAAGCGCGAGCATGCGGACTTATTCCAGGACGTGTTCAGTCGGCCTGCTGCATCGTCAGGCGCGGATGGCGTTATTGAAGCGCTGTTCGGACTGGAGGGCGTGTCTCAATTGACGAATGCGGTTAGCGAGCTGATGGATGAACACCGCTGCGACTCGGAAGAGGTGCAAGGGTTCGAAGAGGGAATGCTGGCTTATTACGCGAATCGCAAACGCCAATGGGGGCGTTAGGAAAGATCCGATGCGAGGTAAAAATATGTGTTACGTCGTAATTTGCGAACTAACTCGCTGTTAGGTGGCGAGTTGAAGGAACGGATATGGATGACCGAGAGCTTCTTTGGCGCCAGTACGAACTGAATGTGGACCTGTATAAGCACTACTTAAAGCTGTCGATTGAGTTCAACATCTTCTATTACGCAATAACCGGAGCAATCCTTTCGTACTATCTGAATAACTTTGGCGAGGGTCTACTAAAGTTTGCGCTTCTGCTCCCAGCTATGATGGGAATCACGTTCGCGGTTTTCTTCGTTTACGCAGCTAAACTAATGAGAGTTTCGAGGCATGAGGTTTTTGAGATTCGAGATTCTCTTGGCCTAAGCGCCTCTCCTGATCTCGGCGTGTTGTCGCTGCTTCTCTATATTTTCGCCGGGTTACTGGCAGTCGTTGGCACTAGCATTGGCTGGCTAGCTTTTTTCTAGGGCCTCGCCTGATTCGAAATATGCCACCTAACAATACACTGCAGCTGACACTTGACCCTGCCGCAGCTACGGCTATCGCCTCCGCGGCGCCAGCCTCAAGCGCAGCTGTACTTGGGCATTAAACGGCAGACCGAATGCTCCCGCTAGACGATAACCGATGGGCGAACTATCGCACGGGATACAATTTCTTATCCTTCGATATTCAGGAGTTTCTTCTCCGTCTGGTCCGCGCCACAGCAAATGGTCGCGACTGGGACGTATTGTGGGATGAGCTTCATCATCAAGGCGACGTAGGGGAGTTAGCTTACGCAACCATTCCTTACCTCGTCGCCTACGCCGAAAAAGCGCAAACAATCGAGTGGCATGCATTTGGTTTTCCGGCAGTCGTCGAGATCGCCCGCCTTACGATTCGTAAGAATCCTTCTGTGCCGATGGAGCTAGAGCCTGATTACAGTGAGTCCTTCAAAAAATTGGCTGATATTGCACTTCGTCGGGGTGAAAGCGCCTGGGGCGAGCACTGTTTCGAGCCCATAATGTCTTGCCTGGCGTTAGCCTACAATCGCCCAAAGCATGCAGAGCTATACTTAGACGCGACAGAAAGTGAGATCACTGATTTCTTCAAGTATCGCGATAAAAATTAGCGAAGGACGTAGTTCTACACGAGTGAGGATTCGACGTAATCGCAAGGCCGTTTAACAAGACGTTGCAGCTGACACTTGACGCTGCCGCAGCTACAGCTGCCGCCTTCACAGCGCCAGCCTCACGCGCAGCTAAACTCGGGCGTTAGGCAGCGCAGCATACGCATGCTAGGCGACTTCCGGATCGAGGAAATCCAAATGTTGCTCGATCTTTTCTTTGATGTTGTACCCGACAGGGAATCAAATCGGCGTGTGTGGGATTTCTGCGAAAATCCCCACCAATGGATTAAGGCGAAGGATCTGATGTCCGAGATTCGTAATAAGACCTTGTTAGCCCCCAAGAAAGGCGAATCTATTGCCAAGGCGCAATACTTGTTTGAAGAGGCTATTGCTAAGACGCTCTATAACTCCACAAAGCCGATTGCGCCCTTTGATTCCGACAGCGAAGCATGGATTGAGGTAAATGCAATGAGCCTCGCGAAGTTGCTTGGTTTACCTCAGGAGAGAGTATCCGATGTCATTGCGTAGTCATCGAGGGGTACTCTCGCACGCGCAGCCTAACCAGACGTTGCAGCTGACAATTGACGCAGCCGAGTCTCTGGCTACCGCCAGAGCCACGACTGCGTCAACCGCGGCTGAAGTTTGGTGTTAGACGGAAATGCTACCGCTTACCGTGAATCAGTTGACGTGTACGCACATCAGCAAGCACGAACAACGTGTTTGCGTTGAAGGGCTGCTTTGCTATGAGTTTGAGAACGTCTATATAACGCACTGGCCGAAGTCGGAACAAAAGGATCTTGGAATCTGGCTAGAAGGTTCACATGGGGCGTTCGGCTTCAATGATCAAGTTCTCAGAAAACTAAATGGCAAGAAAATCGTATGCATTGGCGTTTTCCGGTCAGCTTTAGTCGAAGACTCAAAATTCAACTTCGGTCACGGAGGCCTTTGGGGTTACCAAATTACGCCTACTGAAATTACGTATTACAAAACATGGCATGCGGCAAATGCGTCTTTTCCAAACTAAAGATGCTGGACGCGACAAATCAAATTCAGCTCTATGCTCAAGAATCGAAATCTGTTACCGCCTAACAAGTCACTGCAGCAGACGCTTGACCCAGTCGCGTAGCTCTCCTAGTCCGAGCGAAGGTCTTGGTTCCCAACTATCGATTCAACGATAGTGCGTAAGTGGCTCACGCTTACGCTGCCTCCTGCCACTAACAAGACTGCTTTTCTCGCCGGTGTTTGGTCTGGGACAGCCCTCCAGGTTCTCTTTTGGGCCGCAGCGCTTGTTTCGGGAGAGTCACGAAATGACCTGATGTTTCTGATCGTCGCCGTCATCGCTCTTTTGCCGGCAGCTGCCTTTGTTTTTGGCGGACCACCGAGGATACAGGGCGCTCTAATGGATGCGCTGAAGGCAGCCTTCGTTCATATCGGGCACGCTACAAAGAGAGCCTTGGTTTGGCTGCTCACTACATGGGCAACCGCGTCCATGTGGTACTTCTGTCTCCAATTTGCGTTCGGTTCGCTTTAGCCGGTTTCAGTAGCCAAACTTCAAGTGCCAAAGTAGAGGTTGTATCTTCAGACAATGCGCACTGTGCAGCATAACGAGCCGTTGCAACTGATAATTGACCCAGTCAGCGCTCTAGCTATTGCCCGCGTCAATCGCAGCTGGACTTGGGCGTTAAGCCGCGAGCCGGTGTATTCAGTTTGGCCCATTGTTGAAGCCCGATATCAGCGCGCGACTGAATGACGATTTCGAAAGGTCCGCAGGGTCGATTGCAAACGCACTGGCTTCCTACACTGGCCCAGAAACCGATCGCGTGCTTCGCTGTGTCGTGTCCTTGGCCGGGTAACGCTGAGCGGATCGGCCACTTCATCGAAGCCGCCATGAGAGGCTATCGCGACGTCATTTACTGGGCCGAGTATGACGAATCCGATAGGAGGGTTCATGACTTCACTAGTCCATTCGCGGCTTAACCAGTCACTGCAGCAGCCCCAATCGCAGCTGAGCTTGGGTGTTATGTACCACGCTAACTTCGTCGTAGAATAAAAGAGCTGTCACGTACACAACATGGAGGTGCGTCATGCGTAAGCGATACGAAGAAGAACAGATTTCCTTCCGAGCGGACCAGTAAGCGTCGCAGAGGCTTCCCGTCCGAGACAAAGGTCAAGAAAGGTCAGAGAGTGGTTGGCGAGGATAAGTATCTCGTTGAGAAACTCGGACGAAACGACCCTTGCCCGTGTGGATCTGGTCGAAGATTTCAAGAAATGTTGCTTGAGGGTGCGAGGTCTTCAGGGCTCGGCACGGGACGACTACTTTTAGGTAATCGTTGAAGTGACATATAACCAGTCATTGCAGCTGACACTTGACCCGCCAGGCACCTTGGCCGGCGCCAAGGCGCCTGGCGCTTCCGGTGCACCTGAACGTCGGCGTTAGCCGTCAAGGCAACGTATGCGTAGATTTTGCGTCACGCCATTGGAAGGTGTATCGCCGATCACACTCGGCGCTACACGCCAAGCCTCTCGTCGCGAAATGGGGCAAGCACCTAAGCCATTCGAGAAAGTACCCGGATCAATAGTTGACGCTTACTATGATTCGAGCTTTCAAGTGTTCTTCGATGATGATGAAACAGTCGAATACATCGAGCTGTCGCGGTCTAAAAATCAGATAGTTGAGCTCTTCGGCCAGAGTGTTTTCGAACAGCCGGGAGCGGATTTACTTGAGAGTCTTCCTTGTGACTTAGCGATGACATCCGACGATGGGGGCTACTCGTACATTTCCCAGCAGTACTCATTGAGTCTTTGGCGACCGCTATTGCCGCAAATCGGCGGTACTGAGGGGCATTTTTTCGAAACAATTGGTGTCGGTATCGCCGGGTACTTTTCGGCTGAAGTTGAAGCGTGGTCGCGGTGACGCCTAACAAGACGTTGTACCTGAACCGTGGCGTTAGTTGGCGTGATACAGCTGCACAGACTTAGCGTGGATCTGAAGCTTGTCCTGGTCGGCCAAGCTACGCATGTTCTCGCGAAGAATGAGTTGATGCGAATCGCCGGTAATGGGGGAAAGAAATATCCCAATAGCGATGTCGCCATAAGTGAAACTACGTTCATTCTGTCTCGGTCAGACGCAGACTTTCTTCGTGTTGAATGTCATTCATACGATGAAGTCCATTTTTCTAGCGATCGACTGGTATTCTCAATGCCTTGGTGGAGACGGTTATTTGCCAAAGACAGGCTTCAGTTCCGTATTGGTATCGACAATGCCGAGCCCGTTCTTGAGGCATACCTTTGTCGTTGTCGCGAGGGATTCGAATCTCTATTGGAGCCGGCTCTAGTCGATGGATCATCATTCAAATTCATCCGGCTTGAGAGTGTCGCCACCTAACCAGTTGCTGCAGCTGACGCTTGACGGTTCGCTTGCCATGCTAACGCTTGGCGGCGTGATCGGTGCAAGCACAGCTGATCTTCAGCAATAGGCGTCACTGGGTGAGTTACGAGTATCAGCTTACAGCGAAGAAGATCGACTTCGATGGCCTTGCCAAGGGGTTGGCGCAGCAGGGGTACTGCCTATCGTCCTCCGCAGAGCGGCTCGAAGTTTTTGAGGACGATATTCCGATTATGAGTATCTGTCCTCACAATGGCGGTGTGTACCTGGCATGGCACGGGGGTGCACCGGGGACTCGTGACTCGCTGCTGGGGGCCGTTTTGCTGATGAATGCAGCATACAACAAGGAAGTCGTTTTCTCGGAGCTCTAGGATTGGACCACTCCGTAGCTAAAGCTTTTGCATTCCAGTGTACGGCGACGGCGCGCAGGGTGCGGGTTAAGTAAGTACCGAATAGATGCAGCAGTCCAAGTTTGCAGGCGCACTCCTGATGGCTGGGGGTCTGACGATTCTCATCACCATTTTTTTTGAGTACCAAATCGGCTGGATAGGGGTGCTTCGAACACGGGCAGAAACACTGGAGTTCGTGCTCTCAGAATGGTCGGCGCTTAAGACGATCTGGTCTTTCCAATTGCTAGGGTATGGCTTTCTTGCACTAGCATGCCTTGTCCAGCTGCGCGATGCTCCGTCGCACTATGCCCCTGCTTGGGGCGCGATCAGTCTCCTGACAATGCTGGTTGTCGTCGCTTTTGGCCTGACTATCGGCGGTTATGGGCCAGCGCTCGACGTGTATTCGACGCAGCCTGCGGTGTTCGAAACGTTGCGTGGTGCGATTCGCAGCTTGTACTCGCTTGGCCTGTATGGAGGTATGGCTCTGTTCACTTGTCTGTTTGTGCTGCTCAGTATGCGTAGCCGAGGGACTGTTGGACGGATTCGTGGCGTAGCAACCTTGGGTTTATTCGGCATCTGTTTACTAGTGGGTGCGGCAACACCGGTGACAATCCAAGTCGCCGGGGCGTCTTGGTTTTTGCTTCCGGTGGTATTGGGGTATTCGCTAGTTCTAGCTCGGGATAAATAAGCGAGGAGCTTTGGATCGGGACTGGACGTCTTCTTGAGCTGCAACTGCAGAAAAAAGTGCGGCAGCTGGCTATTGACAGCGTACAGACGAATCTGGCGCGATGAGCGCTAACAAACCGCCTTCTTTTGGCGGGAAGCTGGCCTTAAATAAAGTATCGTCTAACGTCTGGATAAAGCACGGTATGTCCTGTCAATGCCGCCAAGGTGCCGTGCGGGTGCAGACTGGCTTGAGCGCAAGGTAACAAAGGGCTCAAATGGCGTGATGGACATTCGAAGCAACATGACGATACGGCGGCCTTCGCTAGTCAGATGGTTGGTGTTCATGGCAGTAAACTTCACTGCGACTGAGTGCCTTGCGCAAGCAGATCCAGCGTGGCTGAAAAGCTGGAATGAGGCGGAGCAACAGCGGCCGGTGACCTTGTCGTCCAGGGGCAGAATTGCTGCAGAGGACGAGCCTGGCATTCCCTTGGTTATTCACGGTCGGGTCGTCACGCCGAACGGCACATCGGCGGGAAGGGTCGTCGTTCATGCCTATCACAGAGATCGCGACGGCTTCGATTTTGGGTCTGGCGACAACACTCTCACGACCTGGAGGCTCCAAGGCTGGGTTGTCACCGACGCAGAGGGGCGCTTTGAATTCCGGACTATCCGACCGGCCCCTGATCACTTAGGTCGGGACGGCGCTCATATCCACATCACGCTTGAGTCTGTCGACTTTGGGCGTCAGTGGGCACCTACGGTGTTTTTCGCCGATGACCCGCTGGTAAGCGCAGACCAACGTCGGCGATCCATCGAAGCGGCAGAGTTTGGTTGGGTTCGAGACGTTAGGACCACCGATGGTGTTCAGCACGTTGATGTGAGTATCCGACTAAAGGAGAAGGCCGATTTCTGAGTACAGTCTAAGGTTTGTGTTGAATACTCAATGATTTATTCGTCCTCGATTGACAGCTTCTTGATGAGCTCAGAAGCCTCTGGCCGCAACGCGGTTTTTCTCATGCAAGGTGATCTTGTGGTTAAGCTAATCGCGGTGCTTACCTTTCTAGCCATACTTGGTCTGATGATTTTTCGCAGGCGTGTGCCGGGGCGTATCTTGCTGTTCATCTCGACCGGTTTATTTATTGGCGCGTATTTTCTGTCGAGCAGACTGAGCGAACTTCAGTTGAGCCTTGAGGTTGGTATCGATGGGCCTTTAGTTGTTCAGTTTGTATTTTCGCTTGCGGTGCTGTTTGCCATCTTGAGTTTTTTGAGACTGACGTGGTGGGCGGTACGTCAGAGCAACAAGTCTCCTACGAGCGACCGCCATGAACCGCACACGTAACAAACGGCTTCAGCGGATATCCTTGCGCTCCATGCTAGCCTTGCGGCGGCGAACAGTCGGCCATATCGTCAGTAGAGATATCTGACTCGTGCCTGGCCCAGAGCAAACCGGCTGGTTAGTGATCTACTTGGTCGCTGGTATTGTTGGGTTTGCTGCGCTTGGCTACGTGCATGTGCACTTGGCAGATGGAAAGCGGTTTCAGGAGCAAAGCAGGAGAAAGAAGGTGGTCATTTCCTGTGTCTCGATAGCGCAGTGGCCGTATATGTTCTTCGCCTTCTACGCGGCTTTTCATCTCCTGTCGGGAGCTGTTGCGTGACAGTACGCCTGCAAGGTGCGATGCGCAGCGCGACGCATAATCACACTCTGCGGCGGAGTCTTTATCCGGTAGCGGTCGCTACTGAGCCCCGGCGTTAGGTGGCATTGGTATGTTCGGCCAAATTGACGCGCAGCCCATTTTCATTCCGATGCTTGCGCATGTTTGCTTGACTGCCATTCTCTATGCGGCATTGACCGTCGTTAGAGCACCGACCGTCTGGGGGGTAGGCCTCGACAAGGACGGCAGTAATCCGTGGAAGAGCCTGGAGCCGCGGATAAGTGCCAATCTCAGTAATCAGTTCGAATGGCCTGTTCTGTTCTATGTCGCGTGCCTTCTCGGCATGCTGATAGGCGCCGCGAATGCAACGGGATTTCTGGTGCTTGCTTGGGTGTTCGTCGCGGGTCGGATTGCGCACAGTTTTGTGCAAATACTTACCTCTAATATCCGGTTGCGAGGCGTCGTGTTCACTGTCAATTTTCTCGCTGTTTTGGGTATGTGGGGCTATCTTATTGGCAAGTAGCCTAGCGACCGGGTGCTCGACAAGCGAATGCCAACGTTACTCATCAATCGCACCGTGCGGCGTACGGATGTCCTAGGAACATGAAAGAAGCTCTGCACACCAAAATCGTGTCTCTTCTAAACCTAGAAGAACAGTCCAACTTGCATGTGCTAGATATCGGCTGCGGCCAAGGTTCGCTTCTCAACCACCTTGCCGGTGTCATGGGGCCGACTGCCAAACTGATTGGCATTGACTCGACGGATAGACCATTGGCTATCGCGAGAGAAAGTTTCCCGAGCCTTGAGTTCCGTAAAGAGAAGTTCATCGACCGACTTAGCTTTGAGGACAATAGCTTCGACTTAGTCGTTTCCGTGGACACGTTGGAGTGCATACCGAATAAGTCTGTTTTCCTAAGTGAGATATTTCGCGTACTGAAACCGGGCGGAACGGTGCTGTGTGCCCACTGGGATTGGGATACCCAGGTTTACAATTCGGAGAACATTCAGCGCGTTCGGACATTTGTCGCCGCGTTTGCCGATTGGAAACAAGGCTGGATGGAGGCCGCCGATGGTCAGATGGGTCGGCGCTTGTGGGGCCTGTTTGAAGGCAGCGGAAAGTTCACGGGCGATATTGCCAGTTTCACGCTGTTGGAAACGGCGTATCGAGCGGGCGAGTACGGATTCGACCGACTGAGAGATTTATCGGGCTTGGTTAAGGCAGGCAGTCTGGATCGGGTCGAGTACGAGTCGTTTTTAACTGAGATGCAGGACCTTGCTGCGGAACGACAGTATTTTTACAGCGTTAATTCCTACATTTACGTTGGTAAGCCTCGAAACGGCTAAGTACACGAAGTCGCGGCCAACTAAACCCCTAGCGATCCAACCCCCGTGTCATAGAAAAACGACGGCTCGGATAAGTACACGATCTAGCGATCGCTCAACCCACAGAAAAATTTAGGCTCAAAGGAGTTAAACGCTCTCTCGATTGAGTTATGGCGTCGCATAAGCCCGTATTTAGCGTCTTGCGGGAGGAATCTAAGAGTCTAGAAGGGCTTAGAAAATCGACGAAGCGGGTTCCGACCAAACCACACCTACGACGAAACTATCTTGACTTCGAATCGCACTTTTATATAACCTTTTGGTTATGAATAACGATGGGCTTAGCGCCGTTTTCTCCGCACTGTCGGACGACACGCGGCGGCACATGATTACCCAACTCGCTGGGCACGAGCACAACGTTCGCGCGCTTACCGAGAAATACGCGATATCGCAGCCCGCAATATCGAAGCATCTGCGCATTCTTGAAAAAGCCGGGTTGGTCACACGCACCAAATCCGGTCGCGAGACCATTGTCCGTATAGAACCAGCCCCACTGAAGCAGGTCACCGACTGGATTGATTTCTACACCCGCCATTGGCAAGACCAGTTCGACGCAGTGGATGCCTACCTCAGTAAGAGGAAACAGAAAATCAAAGGGAACCGAGCGTCATGAGTACAGATATCCAATTTCGCGGAAACGACCTCGTTGTTCGCCGAACCTATGCTGCATCGATTGACGATGTGTTCGATGCCTGGATAGAGACCAGCAAGCTCAAACGCTGGTGGGGCTGTGCTGAATGCACAGATGTACAGTCTGAGGTCGACGCGAAGGTGGGTGGCAAGTACAACCATCACATGACCTTACAAACGAACGCCGGGACGCATGAGGTCCCAGGGTTCGCGACGCTCATTGAATACGACCCGCCCCATAAGCTCGCGTATACGTCTAACGACGAGGACGATCCGATGGTTATCACGGTTAGTTTTACCGCGGTTCCGGACGGTACGCATGTCGAGCTGGTGCATTCGAACATACCGTCTGTGAAGGTCGATGGTGATCAGGAATTGCGAGACATCATTCGCGAAGGATGGAGCGCGGCGATCGACAAGCTCGCCCCAGTGGTTGAGTTGTAGTTTTCTTCAGTCCGGCTGCACTACCGCTTGGTCCGTACCTGCTTTTCGGCAAAAGGCATGGTTCGACACTACGCTCGTTACAGGGCTACGGCGTAGCGAAGCAAACCAAAACGAGTAGAAGCGGCATTAAGTTGGGGCCGCTGTCCGCCGCAGGTTACCTGAGTCAGTGAAACAAGACGGGCATAGTAGGTAGAGCATGATGGCGGCCAGCGCGATCCCATCATATCCGTAACGTCGTACAGGCTGGCTTTCTTGAGGCGGTTTTATTACGCAGCGTCGATGCCCAAGCGCCGGGCCTGATCCAATCTTCTGGTATAAATGTGGCTGTCCACTTTCCTGTCGTCTCTCGTTATTGTTAAGCGCTCCGTTGAATGCGACCGCCCAACAATCCAATCATGGTTCGCATCTAGCCCGCTAACGAATACTATTAGGTCAGCTCTCCGCAGCAGCAACGCATGCTGGCCGCGCACATCGTACGCTACGCAATGGGCGACCTACCGATGAAAGTCGACGTTACCGTATCGAGGCTAGATCTACTGAAGGGGCAGCTTCGACTAATTCCTCGTTTGAGAGCCAACTATATTTTTCTAGCGCTCTTGTGGGTCACGGGCAGTGTGATCAATTTCGGTCTTGCGGCGGAATTCGGCGTTCCGGTCTATTTGATTGTGGTAACACTATTCGCATTTGTCGCTTTCACGATATCGATGACTTTTTGTATCGGTTTTGCCATTTTGATGGCATCGGAGAAACACGGATCGTTGGGTCAACATACCTTTGAGATCACAGACGATGCATTTGTAGAGGACACATTGGCAACATCGACCGCCACGAAGTGGGCTGGTATTCAGAAATTATGGTCGTTCCGAGCCGTTAGTTACATTCTAATCTCCGGCTACCGATTTCACGTTATTCCCGCACGGGCATTCGACACGAAAGATGGCTACAGGACATTCGTGGATCAAATCAGCACGCGTATCAGCAGTTCGTAACGATTACCGCTGTACACATACTATGGCAGTAGCCCTTGCGAACACCTTCCTTCGAAACCCAGCGAGCGAGGCAGACCCTGCTCTGGTCAGATGCGGTGCGAGCGGTTAGCAACCTGTACTTGATGTGATTAGCGGTAACGACATTACGATGCGCACGCTTCAGCGGATAAAGACGCACCTAGGTGGCAAAGTCTAGCGGGCAGCCTGATACTGGATGAAGTTGTAATAGTCGATGGAAAGCGTACTACAGCAAGTCATGCGGATAGCGTGTTGGGCCCGAGCCCATAAAGGGCTCGGCTTTGCGGTGGAACTCTCGGTCCGGGAGGATGGCGCCGTAGTGCTACGGCAAGCAGGGCCGGTCAACCGAACAAAATCTCTTCGAAGCAGAGGCCGAATTGATCGGTGATCGGCGTTTACCGAGCACACCGGCGATCGAAGTACGGTAGAGGCGCTCCTCACCGAATTAGGAGACGCGAGCCTGCCGGCCATACCTCCATTTACTGGCGGGTTTGACGGAACTACCTACTGCGTAAGAATCGAAAGCGGTTTTAGTGCAATAGAGTATTCATGGTGGCTGGATTGCCCGGAACCTTGGCAGGCGGTTAGCGATTTTTGGGCGGGTATCGTCGCACTCTCGGGTAGGACCTAAACGGTATCAGTAGGCGGTGTTGAAGCGTTTGCGGTGCGAGCGGAGTCGAAAGAGCTTGTGGGGATGCGTCTAGCTGGGTGGTGGAGACGGCACTGTGCATTGATGTTCACTTAGGGATTGTGCGGCTCTCGACGTGGATACCCGTGCACATCCAGTGCTCACATTCCGCGATCCTATGTTCAAGTCTATAGGCAGCAGGTTCATTATTGTGACGACGAGAGAATCAAACGTAAGAGTATGAGCCGTAACTTCTTGTTTGTATTTTTCGCCGTTAAGGGATTACTCGTCGCCTGGGGTCTGTTGGGGCTTGTTGAGTACTTCGTCCCGGCGGTGAACGTTGGTTTGCAAGACGATAACTTTCCCCGTGGCGTTCAGTTTCTCCACTGGGTTCTTGTTCTACTCACCGGATCTATCTTCCTCGTCGGTTTCTATTGGCGGTGGCGCTTCACACCGTTTGCGACCATAACGATGTACGCGACGCTGGCAACTCTATGCTTTGTAGAGACGGTGGACTTCGATGCGTTTGGCGGTGGCACAGCACGATTTTTCATCATGGGAGCCGAGTACCTGCTCTACATAGTTCTCTCTACCTATCTGATCAAATCAACGCACATCCAGGATCGTTTTGAACAAACACCGGACGGCGTATCGCAGGCTTGACAAAAATCACCGTCACCGCGATCGTTTCTCTGTTTAATGCCGACTAAAGATTTCGAATAGCAGATACGGTTACCTAAAAGTAAGCAGCTAAGCAAGTGGGGACCCGCTAGCAACGTCTTAAGAAGGAACGATCCTGAATAAAATCGTTGTTGCCATTGCGAAGGCTTTGTTGCGAAACCCAGCGAGCGAGGCAGCGCCTGTACTGGCCGGATGTGGCGCTAGCCGCGGACAAGGCGTACATGATCTCATTCGCGGCTGTAACTCGGCGAAGCGATTGCCGAATAGAATGGATAAGGACCTTGGTGAAAAGCCCTAGCGATTTGTGTTGAGCCTGCTCGTAGCTATGGCCGCAGCGTCACCAACCTCCGAGACTCGGCTGCGCACTCTTAACGATGGTGACAGTCGCACGCAACCCTTAAGCGTTCACTCGGCCGACTGTATTGGATTAATACGAGTACTAGATGCCATTTAGACTGTCTATTACCGCCTCACTAGTATTTCTCACCGCGTGTGTGGCGTTCACTCGAGACAAATTCCCAAGCTGGACAGACCTAAGTGATTTCGAGCGAGAGTGGTATTCGAAGCACTTAATCGCCGCTCGTGAGCGACCGCTTTTCCCACAGACTGATAGCCGAACTATCCGGCTAACGTGGTTGCGCACCTTTCATAACCCCATTGTGGTTCGTATCGACTGTGCCGAAGAATGTGCGGTAAACGCTGTACGACTGTCAGGGGCGGGTGGCTACAAACCGGGCCACATCGCTGAGAAAACTAGCTACATATTGACGCCAACAAGCGCAGAGGCTCTTCAGGATCAAGTCGCTGATGCCCGCGACTATCAGAGTCCAGAGAATATCGAGTTTGTTGTTCTCGATGGTGCAAGATGGATTCTTGAACTATCTGAAAACGGTGATTACAAGGCGTGGACTACTTACGGGCCAGGCTTAGTGTCGAACGAAGCGTTTTCCAAACTGCTGTACACACTGGTCGAGATGTCCAAATTCGAAATTGCTGAGGGTGAGACCTATTGATTGGGCCCTATCCAATCGAGAGCCGATCTATTCAGCTACGCCAGACGAACACAACGCAAGTCACCTGATGCTATTCAACAGAGTTACTAGGAAACTATGGACGCAATAATCATAACGCCAGCCTACGCCGCGCTGTTCGCACTGCTGTTTTTCACACTCAGCGTCCGAACCATCATTATGCGAAGACGCTTTGGCGTGGCTCTTGGGCATGGCGACCAAACCCTTGTCGAGCGTGCGGCACGAGCACATGCAAACTTTGCGGAGTACGTGCCGTTTGCGTTGTTACTCGTGTTCTTTTTGGAAGCACGGCTTGAAAGCTCGATCGTCATTCATGGACTGTGCCTCCTTCTACTTGTTGGACGACTTTTGCATGCCTACGGTGTTAGTCAGCCAAAGGAGAACTACAGCTTCCGTGTCACCGGAATGTCGATGACGTTTACCGTGCTGCTGTTGGGAGCGTTGTTGATCCTTTGGAAATATGCGATTGCTTTCGCTAGATAGCGACTCGAAAAACTAAGCATTTGTCGCCAATAAGTTGGAGTAGTAAGTGCGTAGCCTTTTTGCGGCTGTAAGTTTGTTTCTGCAGGTCGTTGGCCTCTTCGGGCTAGCCATTGCGATGCTAGGGGTTCTCAAATTCGTCCAGATTACTGCTCTGTACGGCTCCCCGGACGATCCGCGGCTCGTCGCCGGCGGGCTTGCTCAGATCCTTACCGGTTTATTGGTTCCGGGAATGTGTGGGTTCGTAGGCGTATTAATCGCTTGGCTCTTGTTGCGTAAAGGCACCGAATCTCCTGGGTGGTTTAAGCAAATACTACGCGTACTGGCCTGGGTGTGGATCGTACTGGTCCCAGTAGGAACAGCAGTTGGTCTCTTGCTGCTTGTTTGGTTGAGACGCAGTACGGCGGCCGAATCTACCGGAGATGTTGACTGATGTGGGATACGACATTCCCGCCGTTACTCAGCGAGCTGCATCGCTTGGAGTTCGACTACGCGGATGGCGATGGTATCGACTTCGAACCGTACACAGCCTTTATGACTGCCGAAGAAACCCGGGAGTGGTTCCGCTTGTGGACCGGGAATCCTGAAGTGGAGGGATCGGTGTTCAGAATCTTCGGCCAAGATGGTACTGGGGGGTACGCTGCATTTTGGCTGCAAGATGACATCGAGGACATTCTTCAACAGCCGATCGTGTTCATGGGGTCGGAAGGTGAAACCGGGGTCGTCGCTATCGACTTTGCCAGCTATTTGTGGGTCTTGGCTGGCGGCGTCGGTCCGTACGAAGCAGTCGCTTATCCCAGCGACGCACATACCCAACACAAAACTTTCCATACGTTCGCTGAACAGCATTCGACTCGACATATGCTTACGGCTCCGGCTGTTATCAACGAAGCGCGAGATTCCTACCCAAACTTTGGCTCTTGGGTAGAGTCATTGTGCCGATGAGCGCTTGATGGGTGGCACTGAGTACGCTGCCGGTAGCCCTCAACGTATGAGTCTCGAAACGAAAATCGAGGGTGGCTTAATCGGTTTGCTGGTTGGCGATGCGTTGGGTGTGCCGTACGAGTTTCACAAGCCGCTTAATATTCCCAAGCCAGAGCTTATCGGGTTCGAGCCTCCCCACGGGTTCGACCGAGCTCATCCCGGCGTTCCGCCGGGCACCTGGTCGGACGACGGCGCACAAGCACTTTGTCTTCTTGCATCACTGCTGACTCGCGGTGAATTTGATGCGCATGACTTCGGTAATCGTCTACAAAACTGGCGCGATTACGGATACATGGCGGTCGGCGGGAAGGTATTCGATATTGGCTTTACGACGAATGCCGCGCTAAACCGTTTGCAAGCGGGTTCACAGCCGCTCGATGCTGGGCCCTCCGATGAGAGATCGAACGGTAACGGCTCGTTGATGCGCGTGTTGCCGCTCGCGTTGTGGCACGTTGGGCCTGACGAGGAACTGGTTCGCTACGCCTGTGCGCAGTCTCGAGTTACTCATGGGCATCCGCGGTCGCAAGTTTGCTGTGCGCTTTACTGCTTGTGGACGCGACGATATCTGCAGGAACACGCAGATCCTTGGGATAACGCGGTAAGTACGCTCCGATCAATAGCTGGAACCGATAGTCTATTGAGAGATGAACTAGAGAGAGAGGTAAGGCCGGACGAGACTGTGGTTGGCACTGGTACAGGCTATGTCATTGATTCGCTGCACAGCACGCGGCAATTGATGGTTCTCGAGTCGTTTGAAGCCATCGTAAGAGGTGCTGTTGGCCTTGGCTTCGATACGGACACCACGGCCTGCATCGCCGGTGGTCTGGCGGGCGTCCGATTTGGTCGCCAGGGCATACCAATGCGGTGGCAGAATGCGCTTCGCGGCAAAGACCTGTACACACCACTACTCGAAGAATTGCTGGAACACCATCGTTAGATCACACCGTGGAAACTGAACTTTACAGCTCTCAGACCAAACGCTGGCCCGCAGCCGGGCGGCACATACTCGCCGACTACAACGACGACACCGTTACCGTCTACCAAGCGTACCGACCCGCCATCGGCCGTTATGCGGCCGAGCACGGTAAGTTCGGCGGCGAGTTCAGCTATTCCCGAATGAGCTGGATAAAGCCAAACTTCCTGTGGATGATGTACCGCTCAGGTTGGGGCACGAAGCCCGGGCAAGAGATCACGCTCGCCGTGAGACTTCGGCGTCCGTTCTTCGAGGAGATCTTGGAGCAGGCTGTTCCGTCCAGTTTTAACGAAGAACTGTTTGAGTCGCATGCCGCATGGCAAGAAGCTGTGCAGTCATCCAATGTTCGGCTGCAATGGGACCCTGACCATGACCCGGCCGGTGCCAAGCTGGAACGACGGGCGGTGCAGCTTGGGTTGCGTGGCGAGATACTGCAGCGCTATGGCACTGATGAGTGCGTGTCGATCACCGATATCAGTGAGTTCGTCGCGGCGAAGCGGCCCGCGGCTAGTGCCCCATTCGATAGACTCACCACACCGGTGGAACGTGTTTACACACCTGTTAGCGACATCGCCCGGGCGCAATTAGGACTGGACACCGCTTAGAGAACCGCTGACAGTTGTGTGAGATACCTACAGCGGACTATTGGTCTGCGAACATTATGAGTTCCACCCTACATATCGTCCTGCTCGGCGATTCGATATTCGACAACGGCGCCTACGTCCCTGGCGAACCACCCGTGCGTGAACAGCTTGAGCAAATCCTGCCTGAAGGAGCGAGCGTGACATTGCTAGCCGTTGATGGGGACACGACGGTTCATGTCGAAGGGCAACTGGAGGATATGCCGTCAACCGCAACACACGTGGTGCTGAGTTGCGGCGGGAACGATGCGCTTAACTTTCTTCCCGAGTTCACCAAAACAGCCGGCACTATCGCCGATGCAATGTTCCGCTTCGGTGAAATTCGGCAGGTTTTCCGTTCGCGGTACCACGATATGCTGCGCGCCATTATGGCGCATGGCTTACCTCTCTACGTCTGCACGATTTACGATCAGGTGCCCAATATAGGCGAGGCTGAGCGTGCCGCGTTAGCGATGTTCAACGAGATTATCCTGCAAGAAGCACAGAGCAGCGCAGCAGCGATTATCGACTTACGCCTCATTTGTCGGGAGGCTGGCGACTATTCTTCCGTCTCACCGATTGAGCCATCGGTGCAAGGCGGTCAAAAAATTGCGAGCGCCATACGTAGCGCTATTCTTGATGATCATTTACACGCGCGAGTACCTATTATTGGTGGACCGGCTTAAACCGATGGAAACTCGTTCCATGAGTACTTGCCAATAGCGTGCGCAGTTCATCAGTCTATCGATACAACAAAAATAGCGGAAACAGTCCATGGGCTATGACATCTCCTACCACCCAGTCGACGTCAACTACTTAGAGTCGACCGTCTTCCCCTACATCCTGGGCGAGACCGATAGCACGGCGTTTTTCGACAAGCCAACCGCGATCGCCCAGGCACGGTTTCAGGCAAACGCCTGGGGCCTCGGCATTCTTGATCGCTATCACGAACAGGGCCGTCTTGAGTACGAGTGGGATAATCAAAACGCCATCAAGAAGGCCGCACTAAAACTCGCGGGCAAGAAGCGGCCGGAGCGTGAGTTTGAATTTGAATCCGACCTTTACGTCTGGGGGCGGCCATTTTTCATCACGGGCGATACACCGGAGCAAGTGACGGCCAGTATCGCCCGCTACCTCGATGCTGACGTACCAGCGGTGAACACCCTCGCGGGTCAAGCGATCAAAGACAAATGGCCACAACTCGCTGGCGCCATTGAGCCTAAATTCGAGCAAGCGCCGCCATCGCGCGAAGACTTCTATAACGAGGTGAGTTGGAAGATTGTTCTGATGCGCGATGCCGTGGCCGCGTTGCGCGCGGGCACGGAGGTTAAGATCCCCGACGGCGAGTCCATGGACCCAGCGGAATGCCTCACGGCGTACTTACAACACTGTGTTATCGAGTTCGCGGCGATCAGTCATCCGGGTTGGATGACGCGCGGCTATGTCTGGCCAACGTATCTGTGCGATCTCGGTGGACTGCCGACGGTGATGTTCCAGTCGGCCGCAACGCCGTTTTCCGCGTTCGCGGAGAAGCTACCGGCGGCGAAGCTCCGCGATGACGACGCCATTAGTGAGAACTATATGGTCGGCGGCTACGTTCCGGCCGCCGAGGTGCCGCAGTTAAAGCAGCTGTTTGCCGACGGGCGTAACAGCATCCTCGCTGCAGCGGCGAAGGAAGGTTGGGAGGACGGCTGCAGAATCACGCTGCAGAAACTCGACGAGACGATTCATTACTGCGAAACCCATAACCTCGGGTTTATTGAGGCAGCCGAGATTTACAGCGGCCCAATGGGAATTATGAATTAGTCCTAGAAGCGACGGGAAAACACAACTCATGCGAAGGACCGCGGGCATCGGACCATTTATCGTCATAGCTGCCGCGCCGATACTGTTAGGTGGATGCTCCGCCGTCGTCTACGACTTCAGCGATGGGCACGGTTGGTCTGATGATTTCGAGCAGAGTCGTTTGACTTGGGAGGCGCAGGGTATAAAAAGCTACCGGTATACGGTTTCGGCAACCGCCGGGCTTTGTGGTAGCCCGCCGATGCGAGTAACCGTGAAGAACGGAATAGTCAAAAAGGCCGTCTACGACGCAGATAACCTTACCTGTGCGGGCTCGCCCGTCCGTAAGGGCGAAAGCGTACCGAAAAAACGGCTAGCCCATGTCGATACCATCGCCGAACTGTTCGAGAGGATTACCGCTTGCAGACACACATGCCGAGCTTCCGCTGGCTTCGATTTGCAAACCGGCATTCCCGTCCGTATCAGTTTGATAAACGGCGATGTCGTGGACGACGACGTCTTTATAAGAATCACCGAATTCCGTCACTGACGCTTTTTGTTTCGTCAGGCATGGTTAATGTCGTTGCAAAGTCACGCTGTAGAAACTCGGCGAGACGATTTATTACTGCGAGATTTATAACCTAGGATTCATCAAGGCCGCTGAGATTCGCAGTGGTCCAATGGGGACTATGAATTGGGCCATTCGCACTTAACGCATGAGGGCAAGCTACGTCTATGAAAAAACAAGCCGGCTGGATACCTCTAACCTGTGTATTGCTCGCGGCGGTTTTCGCCAGCTCACAGAGCTTGGGTCAAGCCGACCCCGAATGGCTGCGTAGCTGGGACGACAGTCAAAAAAATAAGCCAGCTACGCTTAGCCCGGTTGGAAGGATCGCGTCGGAGCAGGAACCTGGCGTTCCGCTGGTTATCGCGGGTTTGGTGGTAACACCAAACGGTCTGCCTGCCGCCGACGTTGTCGTTCATAGCTACCACAGAGACCGAAACGGGTTCGACTTTGGCCCGAATGACAAAGCGAGCGCAACATGGCGGCTACAGGGGTGGGCGAAAACCGATTCGGAGGGGCGCTTTGAGTTTCGCACTATTCGGCCGGCTGCTGATCACCTAGGTCGAGAAGCTGCTCATGTTCACTTTACCGTGGAGTCCGACACGTACGGTCGGCAATGGGCACCAAAGGTTTTCCTTGCCGATGATCCGTTGGTAACCGTCAAGCAACGGCAGAAATCTAACGAGGCAGGCGAATACGGTTCGGTCCGGCCCGTTGAGATAGTTGATGATATCCAACGTATTTCGGTCGCCATCCGTCTCAAAAAGCAGGCCGATTTTTGACAAAGCAATCGTACCGCTGCGTCGCCAGGCACATTTCTCACCAGCGGTAATAACGACGAAGACCAACCCAATGACGCAACCCGCTCAATACGTAGACGTTCTCACCACGCTTACCGAGTCGGGAAAAGCCCGCGCTGGGCTGAAAGGTAATTTTGCGTATCAGCGTAAAGACGTAGCAATTCGTGTTGATCCAGACGGCGAAGAACTGGCCACGACTTTACGGCTTGCGAAGAAATTTCTGTCGGGCTTAGAAGGCTATGACGCTAGAGCCAAACAAAAAGTCGCCGAGGAGATGCTTCAGAACTACAACGACAATTGGCGGCAGGAACACGATCCTGTGCTGACGGCCAATCAATTCATACAAAAACTAACGTTGGTGGGTATGAGTTTTCTTGGGTCGGACTCCGTCGATTTTTCGTATGATGACGCTGACATGTTCGCTGGGCATTCACTCATTCCGCAAAGCTTCGACGGGGAGACGTTCACATATGTGCGGATGTATGGGTAAAACCCTATGACCGGTGTGCTTCTCTTCGCATTGGTATTCGTGCTCGACGCACTAATCGGTGCCGCATTCCTGTGGATTGGCATGAAAATAACGGCCAGGCTTTATGGAATGCAGCCCGGCGCTACCTATTGCGACTTTAAGGACATCGTCATTGTCGTGGTCGCAGCCGCCGCCGCTGCGTTACTCCCGGGTTGGATCGGCTTTATTGCATCGTGGGTTGTCTTGTTCGCTTTGCTGAAGCATTTCACCGATGCCGAGATTGGTGAGCTGTTGATCATGGTGATTATCTCTCGTATCGCGGTCGCGCTCTTTAGTGCGATGCTTCTGCCTTTGTTTATTTAGATTGTCCAACGATGCGATGTGTGGTAACGGCACAAGAGGCGGTCGCTTTTCGTTGGCTGGCCGATTAAAAGGGCGTCCGTGTCGAAGACTCGATTGCTGAAACTTCTGTAAGGCGCACGATGAGACTACTAACCCTATTCGCTACGTTTGCGATCGCACTAATGATCTTGCCAGTAAAGATAAGTGCGAATGAGCTACCACCTCAAATTATCGCTTTGTCTGAAGCAATTTCTTCCGTCCCCGGTGTTACGACTAAAGACGTCCGAAAGTATTGGTATTCAGCGAGTGACGTATCAGAACTAAACGCAATCAGTTGGGCCGGCGAGTACGCTGATTTGCCTATTTCCAGCTTGCGGCGATCCGATGGCAATCATGACAATGAAGTGCTTATTGCTGCTTACTTTACGATAGAGAAGAGTGCATCTGGATTGAAAGGTCTAGAGTTCTTGTCTTGGTGGGTACGATACCTATCGAGAAGCGGTCAAAATATCCAAGTTCGCAGTATCGGACTCCCACCAATGGCAGGGACAGAGATTCAGCTGGGTAATACACTCCGTTTTTCTATTGACATGTTCGTTGAAACCAAAGACCCGGACATCGAACAAGTATTATCCCAAATTGAGGTATACGCGGAGTCACTTGCGTCAAGCTACGACGTTTACTCCGCTGCTTTCGAGTAAGTGCGCTCTAACAAGCGATGCAGGTCTTATCAGGTCGCTGATGCGAAACGTTGTTTTGCGTTCCTCAGATCGCCGACGCCATTTCATAACAGTAACGATGTCATTTGACGACGAGCTTGGTCTTACGTACACGCAAGAACTTGCGCTGCTTTATGGCTTATTTGCCTTATTGATTACGAAAATTTTTGTTGCGGGCACCGTGTTACTTGAGCGGCAAACAAAGGAACCGTTCAAAACGCTTAGATGGTCGAAAAAGTTACTACGCCTGTTGTTACTGGCACTAAGTATCCTGTTTACCGGTTACCTCTTTCACGACTTGATGCTGCTCATGGACTACTACACATCGATGTCTATTCCATTCATCCCAAGCTTGTACGTGCTAATTGCAGCAGAGCGAATGGCAATCTTAGGCGTTGCCATGGGTATTTTTTGGACGAGGTTTGACTGGCGACGAGTCTTGTACGTATTCGTTACCCTTAACACCATCAACGTGCTTATTTATCTGGAGCAAGGTTTGATCTAGCCAGATCTTGAACCGGCAACGCGCACCGATCAAGGTAAGGGATAACCACGACATCCAGTCCAGAGGAGCTTGTTAGGTATGAGCGTCTGTAAGAAGCGTTTACGCAAGACCCGTGCGTTAACAGCCATGCTTGTTGCAAACGGTATTGGGCTTACTGGTTGTGCAACGTTTGCATCGGTGAAGCCGAATGTCGTCATAACGCCCAATTCGGAACGAACCGCAGCAACCCTTGAGGTTATTGCTGGCGTACGCAAATCCGAGACTTTTCTGAAAGATCTTGCGTTACAAACGGCGCCTTCGGTGCAGTCGATCTTGCAATGCCCGTCTGGCCAGGCAACGCGTACGTGGCTTAACGATGGGAAACCGCAAGTGCTCGAGGACCGGCCAGAAGCCCATTCGGTAACGCTGCAGTTTCGATGTGTCGAGTAGTATCTACGATGGCGACGTTGCGCTTCTGCGAGAAATCGGTCCTGTCAATTTTGGCACGGTGACCTGGCTCGACTAAGCGGACCAATCTGTCGTGAAATACTTCTCGATCCTAATTCCGTTCATCATCGGCCTCGCCATCTTGCTGGTGAGCAACACTTTTGCCACGACAGCTACCACAAATGCGATCGGCCAGGCGATACTGTTTGTTACCGTAGTCTGCGTGCCTCTCTACCGCACCGGACGCATGTCGTACGTCGATATCGGTTGGCCGTGGGGAATTGTCGTTATCGGCATAACAGCGATGGCGACGCTCAATGGTGATTGGCTACGCCAGTTTGTTATTGGAACGATCTACCTGTTGGTCGGTGCCCGGATGGGCATCATGGCGCTTAACCACTGGCAAAGCGGCCACTTGAAAGAAGAGCTGCCCCGCTATGCTTACCAGCGACGTCGCTGGGAAAAGGCCGGTAAACGGAACACGATGCTGGCGGCGCAGACCGAGGTAATCGCTCAAGGTGCATTCAACCTATCATTCCTTTGCGTGCCGGCGTTTATAATCGCCGCGAATCCAGAACCGTCGATCTCGATAGTCGAGATGGTTGGCTTCATTATTTGGGTAGCGGCGTTCACGTTCGAGGAAGCGGCTGATCGCCAGAAACGGCAGTTTGTGCGCCAGCAAAAGCGCGCGAGTAAAGCGAACGCCGTTTGCGATGTAGGGTTGTGGGCCTACAGCCGTCATCCGAATTACTTCGGGCAGTGGATGGGGTGGAACGGTGTGCTGATCGCGACCATACCATCGTGGATCGCGTTGTATCCGGCCGAATCGCTCATCGTTTGGTTGGGTCTGGGCACAGGCGCGTTGTTAGTGTCGTACTTCATGTACAACACCTTGGTGTATTACTCGGGCGCTATCCCCGCCGAGTACTACTCGGTGCAAAAACGCCCAGCGTTTACTGACTACCAACGTCGTACCAGCCGATTCTTTCCGCGGGCCCCGAAGACGTAATTCAGGCTATCTGAGGGCAACATCTCGGCGGGAAGCGATACCTGTAGGCATTCGCTAGAGGTCGTTGGCATCTTCGTTGGGCTGCTCGTACTGATCTACTGGGCTGTCGAGATTCGCGACTCGGGCCGGCCAACGCACGCTGCCGGGTTCGGCTCAGAAGCAAGAATCGACCAGAGCGGCTGGTTGCTTGCGGTGACTGGCCAAAAAGGCTGACTCGCGCTAGCGTTCATTATCAGGGGTGGGTTACCGGCTGGGTGATCGAATAATGCAAATACGGCGCGCTACCGCGGATGACGCACGCCCCTTGTTGGATATCTACGCGCCGTTCGTTAAGGACTCGACGATCTCGTTCGAGTTAACACCCCCGACGTTGGAGACGTTCGCGGAACGTATCGAGAACTCGCTGCGAACCCACGAGTGGTTGGTTATGAAAGACGGCGAACGCTATTGCGGCTACGCGTATGGCACACCACACAGGACTCGCGAAGCGTATCGGTTTTCCGTCGAAACATCAGTTTATGTGTCGGTTGACTACCGTGGCAAAGGCGTTGGCAAGAAGCTGTACTACGCGCTATTCGAGTCGCTGCAAACGCTGGGTTACAAAAGTGCGTTGGCCGGTATTACGATGCCGAACCCAGCCAGCATTGCGCTACATACAGCGGTTGGTTTCGAGAAAGTGGGCGTCTATAAGGATGTCGGTCGTAAGTTTGGCGACTGGCACGACGTCTCATGGTGGCAGCGTAGCTTGTCGGCGTAGCCAGCAATCCGAAAAACTTAACCCGCCTGAGGCCAGTACTTTGAGACTACCTACAATCAGCGCAGCCATTCTTTCATTAGGACTCGTCACGGTTGCTAACAGTTATGATGCTGAAGACGTACTGGCGACCGTACAAGGCACCTGGGGCTGGGCGGAAGGCAATTTCGCCTGTGAAGATGGCGGATCGATAATAGACGTGTCCTCTGACCGTCAGAGACTGACCATCACATTTGCCAATCCGATCGAAATGTACGATGGGAAATCTGTCACGGTAACCGGCTATGACATTCTTGCGGTGGACGATACCGGCGTGAATCTCAAAATGGACAATGAGACACGTGCGCATGAAGGCGTGCTCCTCACATGGCGAATTCAACTCGACGGGAACGATCGGTACTTTTGGGAAGCGTTAGAGGCAAAAGCAAAAGACGGAGTAACCGGACGAGACTACTGGTCTTGGGGCCCCATCGAACGCTGCCAATGAGTATTTCCGTCACGACGAACTAAATCGGTGAGCTATTTCGACCCCTGGCCGATTGAGAAGTCCGGTTCGCTGTACCGGTTATTGCGTGTTCGTGCTTTTCGGCCATTTGTCGCCGGTGGCGCGTTCTGGCAACGTCTCGGACTTGCAAAGCGCCGTCGTTGGAATACTCAACAACTAAGAGCGTACGTTCGCCAAAGTAAACCGCTCGAAGTCACTCACCTGGTATCACTGCTGTTCCTGGCAGGTGTTGCGGTGTACTTGGGGTCAAATGACGATTGGTTGGGCGTTGGTGTCTTTACGGTGTTAAACGTTGTCGCGAACCTATACCCGCTCCTCGTGGTGCGCTACAACCGGCACCGCGTTGATAATCGTCTGGCCAAATTAGATGACGCCGGCGAGGCCTAACGCTAATCCGATGCTGACAGCGATCATGACGGCGCCACCCGCCCGCCGTATGGGTTGGACAACAGGCAGCAGCGCCGCTGGTTGGATCATTACTTTTGCGATAGCGGCGTAGCAAAGGAGCAGTATCGCCAGAAACGTCAGCTGGCCAATTTCTACGCCGACATTGAAGGCGAGTAACGCGGTAATGGTCTGCTCCGCTGGCAGTTCAAGTTCGCGCAAGGCACCGGCAAATCCGAAACCGTGCAACAAGCCGAACAAGAAAACGACCACGCGGCTGGAGGCACCGGGCTCCACGGCACGGACGTTAACCACGCCAACCCAGATGATGCTGGCCAGAATCAGCGGTTCGATCAGCCACGGCGATGCTTGTACCCAGCCCAGCGCACCAGCAATCAACGTGACCGAGTGCGCTAGCGTGAACAGGCTGACGGTAAGCACGAGTTGCTTAACCGTTCGTGACGCGAGCATCAATCCGGCCACGAACAGTAGATGGTCCAGCCCACCCGGCAGAATGTGCAATATGCCGGCAACGAGGTAGTTGATGAACGACTGCAACGAGTTAGTTTTACGCAGTTTGGTGGTAACGGGTTCAAGCCCGAGCCACGCACTGGCGTCGAAATCCGGTGAGCGCTGGCCGGTAACGAGCCACCGGGTTTGGTTGATGCCGGTCGATGTATCGATAACGGTAGTGGCAATTGGCTCCTCGAAAAAGAACTCGTCAGTGAACCTCACCACCAAGATAGGCGTTACCGACGCCCGATCGAGGCGGTCGGCGGAACCGGTTAACCCAATCACGACCTGTGGCCAACTGAGTGGGTCGAGGTAGATGTCCTCAGACAAATCGGGAAACCGCACGGAGACCAACGTTAGCGGCAGGGCTTGGTCACCGAATTCGAGCCGGACAGCACCGGGTAGGTCTGCCAGTAGCTCGAGAATAACCGGGTCCGTGCTCGGGTCAAGACGCTGACTCAACGCATAGTAGGCCGGGCGATCTCCCGCGGTTCGTAGCAGATCCACCGCTACCGTAACGGTAACGTCGCCGCCGGGTGCCAATTCCACGCGCGCCTTCGACATATTTAATAGGTGCGCGTTGGCGGATGATGCGAAAAGCACCGTCGACAGAAACAAGAGTACCCACCGGCTTGCCATGGTGGCAGTCGCTACCAGGCGATCGGGTGCGTCTCACCGGTTGTTACGTTGACCAGCCCACCCGGGTTGCCTTTATACGGCGCCACCAGCTGCCACTTCCACGGCGACGCGGTAAGGAAAGCAAAGCGCATGCGCTCGGGCAATCCCGGGTTAGAAATCCATTGCATCGCATCGGCGGCTTTAAAGAGCTCCTCCACCTCGGCGCCAACGATCTCGACAGGTCGTTGCGACACCAGCCCTGCGACTTCGAGTTGGACCTTGGCGACCACTTTGTTGTTAGCAACGAGGGCCCATCCACCTTGCATATCCGAGACGGTGTTGACAGCGAGCGCCATCGCGTCGTCATCGTTACCGAGTACCCAAACGTTATGAAGGTCGTGTGACTGCGAGCTCGCCAACGCTGAGCCCGGTGTCACCGGCCCGACGTTTTGCCAGAACATTTTCGACGTGGCCGCTGTGCCGTGGTAGCGCTCGACCATCGCGACCTTACTGATCCCTACCGCCGGATTCGCAACCAGTTCGCCATTGGTTACCGGTAGCTTGGTAGTCGGCAGGTCGGGCGCGAAGTAGAAGGGTTGCAGCAAGGCAATAGTCATCTCATCGCGATCCGGCGGTGCGCTAATCACGAAGTCGGCGCCGGTCATCTCTCGGCCAATGTTCAGCGTATCGGTCGCCCAGTCCGGGTAGACGATGGTCGGAACCTTTAGAAGGTATTCGCCATCTTTCGCAGCCAGTCTGCCGTTGGCGTAGACCGACTCGATAGCAACGGAATCGGGGTCGGTTAGCAAAACGACATCGGCGTAGCGCCCCGGGGCGATCGAACCGACCAAGTGCTCGATATGAAAGTGTCGTGCCGTGTTGTAGCTACCGAGCTGATAAGCGATGCGTGGCTCAACGCCGGCCTTGATTGCCGTGCGGATGTTGTAGTCCATAGAGCCCAGCTGCGTTGTCGTGTGGACGTCGCGATCGTCGGTGGTAACCGATACATTGCTCCAGTCAGCTAGGCCTTGCTCAATCAGGTAGGGAAAGAGGTCACGAACGGTATCGACCCGAACCTCGAGGAAGACGCCGCGCCGCAACTTCTCCAAGCCTTCTTGTGGCAATCGGACCTCATGGTCCGACGAGATCCCGGCCGCTGCGAACGCATTGATCTCGTCGGCTTCAACAAGACCGGCGCCGTGGCCTTCAACAACACCTCGATAGGTCCACGTTGCATCCATCATGCCCCAAATGCGTTTATGCCCTGGGGCGTCCAGGCGCTGCACCGCCGTCCAGTCCATGACCTCGCCGAGCCCGACTACGCGCAGGTCTTGCTGCATAAAGCTGGCCATAGCGTCGTACCCATAGTAGCCACCGCCCATCTCGTAAACCGTTGGCGGCGTGGCTGAGCCGATGGTTGGAAAGATCTTCAAAGGACTGCCGGCATCCTCGGCCATGAGCCAGAACGCGGCGTTGTTCATCCCGACCACGTTCGACAGCTCATGGCTACCCTCAACGGTCCAGGTGCTCCCGAACGGGACGACCAGCGCGGCCTCGTACTCCGGCGTCAGATAGCTGCTTTCGATGTGTTTGTGCGACTCACCGAATCCAGGTACCGCCCAGAGTCCCTCAGCATCACGTGTGGTCTTTGCCTCTCCGGGCCATTCGCCGGTCTTGCCAACCCAAGCGATCCGCTCGCCGGCAATAACGATGTCTTGTGCTTCATCCCACTGACCGGTGAAGACGTTCAGTACCGTGGTATTGGTAATGATGAGGTCGGCCGGTTCACGGGCCATCGATACCTGCAGCAACTGCCGCCGGACATTGGCCTCGTCGCTAAGCTCATGGGGCTCGTCGCGGTAGCCAGGCAGCTCGGTCTTGGTATCGGCGGCTACTACGGTCGGTAGCGATGCGATAAGCGCGCTTACTACAAGACAACGAAAGGTTGTAGGTACAGAAAACACAGGGAGCTCCTTTGGCAGCTTGCTCCCTACCGTACTGACTTAAGCGTAGCTACGCACGTTTGTTGAGGCGCGCACGCCGCTACTCGACCCCGAAGATTTGCTGGTAGTAGCTAGCGACCTCCGCTGGCAAGTCGATTGGGTAAAACGCCCCACCGATGCTGAGCACAATGGTGGCGCCAATAAGGAGACCGATGGCTGGCATCAACGTCGCCAGACGGTTCAGCGACGGCGCGTTGTAGTGCACGGCGGCGCCAAGATGCGAGAACACCGCCACGATGGCGAGCGTGTAGTAAACGGCGAAGCCGTAGCGGATCGAGTCGTAGTACAACGACCCGGCCGACCAATAGAAGTCGGTTTCGATCCCGAATAGGTGGTGCGTGTATAACGCAGCGCTGGGGTGTAGTAGCAGGAAGATCAGTAGGTACGTACCGCTGATCGCCTGAACGAGCCCCCAACCGCGCTGGCGCCGGTAGCGAAGCCGCGATGCACCGGTAATGATCTGTACGATAATGGCGAGGACCAACACCGCCTCGCCAACGGGGTTGCGATACACCCACTGCACGGCGGTGAGTGCGGTACTGTGGGGATCGGGGCCCGCGACGGCGAATAAATGAACGGTTAGATGCGTGACGATAAATAGCGCCAGCAACATAGCGGTCGAACGATGAATCAGGCGAAGGGTCATCTGTTTTACTCGACATTTGTATTGCGGATAAAATATATCCGGAATAACACAGAAGGTAAAGTTGCGCCGCAATGAAGATCGGCAAAGGCGTTGAATGGGCGGCCCATGCCAGCGCGGTGCTGGCCCTGCTGCCGCCGGGCTGGGCGCTGCCTGGCGATGCTTTGGCGCAGTTTCTCGGCGTTCCGGCGGCCTACATGGCTAAACAGCTGCAAGCCTTGAGCCGCGCCGGTATCGTCACGGCGCAGCGCGGCGTGGCTGGCGGTTACCGACTGGCTCGGGAAGCCGCGGACGTCTCGCTATGGGACATTACGGCGGCTGTCGAGGGCGCCGGTCCGTTGTTTCGGTGCACAGAAGTCCGGCGAAATGGCCCATGCGGGGCGTCGCCAGCCGAGTGCCCAGGACCGTGCAACATCGCGGCAGCCTTTCACAGCGCTGAAGCCAGCTACCGCGACGCGCTGGCGGCCGTGCCGCTCACTGAACTCGTGGCTGGCGGTGCGAAAACCGCGACGGCGGAGCGTAAGCAGCGAATCGGCGAGTGGATCGACGAACATGCCACGCGACCGGCGGAGTGAGCGGTGACCGACGCGTCCGTTATTGCGTACGAGACCTACGCACACGAATTTATCGCCTGTCGTAGTCCGACTATTGGCGCAAAGTCTATCGAACGTTGGGCACACTCGTTGGCACCGGGATCCACCGTGCTCGAACTCGCTTGCGGCAGCGGTTGCCCGGTCACAGAGACGCTACTAGCCGCTGGCTTGCACGTCTCGGCCATCGATTCGTCACCGACTTTAATAGCTGAGGTCGAGTCTCGCTTTCCTGATCTGCGCGTTCGTTGTGAGCGTGTCCAAGATGGAAGCTGGTTCGATCGGACGTTCGATGCCGTTGTTAGCATTGGCCTGTTGTTCTTGCTGGAAGAAGAAGATCAGCTGAGCATGATCAAACGCGTTGCAACAACACTAAAACCGGGTGGCCGGTTCTTGTTCACGGCTCCGGTAGAGATCGGTACGTGGGATGACGCACTTACTGGGCATCCATGCCGATCACTAGGACTAGAACGTTACTGCGCTGCTCTAGATGCTTCTAAGATCAGTCTTCTTCGTCGTTTTTCAGATTCGGGTGGTAACAATCACTACGATTCCCGGCTTGGTTAAGCGCTTCGCAATGGCGCTATGGAGAGCATCGGATGAGTACGGAAAAACCACATAATCAGGAGCTTTACGAGACTACGCGAGAAGAACTTCTTGCGGCTCAGAGAAAAAACGCAGAAAAGTTTGATGAATCCGTTCTAACACTTGCGGTCGCATTACTCGGTGTATCTCTTGCGTTCATCAAAGATATTGTCAGCTTGGATAGTGCGAGGGCGACTTGGACTCTAATCGCGTCTTGGGTCTCCTTGAGTTTGAGTATCGTGCTGTGTGTAAGCGGCATGCTTTATGGCATACGCATTTCGAAAATCTTGCTTGAGGCAGCGAAACGCTACTACATAGATGACGAAGAAGACGCATGGGAAATAAGCAGAAGCTGTTCTAAGAAGCTAGATAGAATAAACAGCTGGGTGGGTTTACTTTTTCTTGTCGGGGTTTTACTTACGGTTTTTTTCGTATCGTTTAACACATGGAGTGGTTTCAATGACAACGAACAACAACGACTACACAACGAGAACTCAGGTGACAAACGTCTTTCCGAAGAAAAAGCCGTCGAAAAAGAAGCCAGCGACGTCAAGTGGACCATCCAAGAAGAATCCGAGTAAGAAGAAAAGCTAATTGTGCGAACGCGACCGCTGTGCATTTAGGTGTCGGTGTTTGAAGCGTCCCATCGACAACGCCCGCGAATTTATCGCTGCCCTCGGCGACGAGGAGCTGTCGGACGATGAGCTTATTGCGCGTAGCGCCCAGTTCTTTGAAGAAAATGTCCCAGGACGTGATGCGGAGTTTGCGGCAACGTTGCTACAGCGAAAGGCCGACGGTGGCGGCGAGGCGGCACTCGGCGTTATCGAGGAATACGCCGGTCGCGGTGCACCGGCGGCGCAACTCGCGCTCGGCGCGATGATGCTGACCGGCACGAAAATGGACAAGAAGGAACACGAGGCGTTGTTCTGGCTAAAGCGCGCCTACAACGGCAACAGCCCAAAAGCGGGAATCCTGCTGGCCGCTGCCTACTCCGGCAATTCCAGCCTCGCCGTAAATATGGAGAAAGCGCGGGCGTACATGCGCGGGGCAGCTGATCTCGGCGTACCGAAGGCACAATATCTATACGCCTGTATGTTGCTCGAAGGCGAAGGCGGGCCAGTCGATGAGGAGACTGCCATCGTTTACATGCTCGATGCCGGCCGCGCGCAGCAAGAGGAGGCATTGGAATTTCTAAGCGACAACGATTTACTCGGCGAGCTCTAGCCAAGCGCCGAGCTGTGGTACAAACAGACCGTTACTGACACCACCACCAACCATGACTGAAACCGCACCATCGCCCGATATCCATCCGCTCTCCGCTGAACACGCCGAGCAGCTAACGGCCTGCCGTGAATGGGTCGCCGCGCACTTCGAAGACCCGACCGTGTACGAAGACACGGCGAACAAACTGCAGGTTGTCACAACGATTCTGGAGAATGGCTGGATCGAACCGAATGAAACAGCCAAGCTGCAAAGCTTGGGCGTCGCACTGGGCGATGCGTTGGCGGAGGTGGTCGATCTGCACTGGGTGAGCCTGTCAGCGGAAGGTAACGAGTGGCCCGGCCTTCGTTGGGAGCAAACGTCACTCGTCGCTCACCCAATCACGATGATTGCTAAGCGGCTAGAAGATGACGGCACCGTCGATGTCGTCAACCTCTTTCGTACCGTCGCCGAACATATCCAGCGGATGAAGGGGCAGTTTGAAAAACAAGAGACTGAAAACGAATGAATTCCCCAACACTACGCCTCGTCGTCGGTATCACCATTGTCGTTCTTGCCATGGCTGCCGCCATCATGGTGAACAGACGCAGCCAATCAGACGATGGAACATTGCGGTACGGGATAGGGTATCTGTTGCTGGGTTCATCCTCGTTGGTGATGGCTGGTTTTGCGATTGGGATGGGCTTGACCGATGACGACATCTGGATAGATACCATTGAGCTCGTGTCAGTACTGGGGTTAATCGTTATCTTCGGGGCTGCAGCAATCTACTTGCTTGGTGAGTACTTTCTCGTTCGTGGTACCTATGACATGACGGGCATAAGCCTGCATACGCCATGGAAGGGAACCAAGCACGGTCGCTGGAGCGACCTCGTCAGCGTCAGGCACAACACCAATTTGAGCTTGCACGAACTTAACTTTCGCGATGGTACGCAAATCCGATTATCACAATTCGTTGCGGGACACAGTGGCGTCGTTGAGATTGCTTCCCAACAAGAGCTTTGACTGCTAGCGCTTTGTTGGCACTGTCGATGTCGTCAATTTCTTTCTTACCGTTGCCAGACATATCCAGCGGATGAAGGGTCAGGTCGAAAAGAAGGATACCACCGAAGAATGAGCTCCCCGGCCATAAGCGGACTTATCGGCGCTGTCGTCGCTGGCGTTTTAGTAGCGGTCGTTACCAAGAAACTGCGAAACGAGCCGGGCGACGGCACACTTCGTTACGGAATGACGATTCTATGGGTTGGTGTAGGTTCAGCCGCCTTGGCGTTGTTTGCCGTAAGCGCGTTTTTCATTGACAACGATGTTTGGACGGATCGTGGGGAGTTCATCGCGGTTGTCTGTTTGCTGGTCGGTTTCGGTGCCGCAGCTGTCTACTCGCTGGGTGAATTTTTCTTTGTCCGCGGTCGGTACGACGACCAAGGAATAACGCTGCGCACGCCGTGGAGCGGGCGAAAGATAGGGATGTGGCGAGATCTAAAGAAGGTCACACACAATACGTCGATGAGCTGGTACATGCTGGAGTTTAGCTCCGGTACGGTAATCCGGTTGTCTCAGTTTCTGCGTGGCCATGGCGCCGTCGTCGATGTTGTAAAAAGTCGCGGTTTCCTGGGTGGCTCCGGTACGCTGTAGTTCGTTGTGAAAGATTGACCTAGGGGGCTAATCGCGGCGAGACGCCGCTCCTACATCAGTAGTAGCCCTATCGCGAACCGCACCGCCGCGATAAACGAAGATGTGGGAGGGCCGTCTCGGCCCGATGACGACAACGCTATTGCCATCCGCGGACTTCATCGCGGCGAGACGCCGCTCCTACATCAGTAGTAGCCCTTTCGCGAACCGCGCCGCAGCGATAAACGAAGATGTGGGAGGGCCGTCCCGGCCCGATGACGACAACGCTATTGCCATCCGCGGACTTCATCGCGGCGAAGCGTCGCTCCTACATCGGGAGAGCGCTGCAGGTTACGTCACCTAAACTAACCCCGCGACTTGGCGCCGCGGGGTTAGCCGTTAGTGCTTCAGCTCAAGGTGTTCTACCGTAACCGGCGCCGCCGAGCCCGAGTCAAACTCGACGCCCGCCAGGACTCCGGCCCGCGCGATGGCTTGCGCATCCGCTTCTGTTTCGTACAGCGCGTGCATCGCACCGAACGCGTAGCGCGAGCCAGAACCGATCGCCGCGAAACGACGGTATTGCTCGACGGAACGGTCATCGAACATGCCGAACATCCCGTTGCCGTTCAAAACGAACAGCGCCATCTGGCTCGTTTCGTACGCGTCACCATCATTCGGCCGCAGGAAGTAATCATCCTTTAGCTTGTTGTGCAGCTTGCGCGAGAACTCAAACAGATCGCGCTTGGCGCTAATCGCCGGTAGCCGAAAACCGTTCGAGAAAACGCTCTGTAGTACGTCCATGTGCGCCGACCAGCCAACGACACCGATGTAGGCGTCATCAACACGGAGAATCTTGTCGGCGGACACAACGTAGTGGGCTTGCTGCTTACGCGGTCCGTACGTTGTGAGCGTATCGGCGGCGATGCAACCAACGCCGTTTTTTTCAACCATTACAAGTGTAGACATAGCTATGCTCCTCGCACGCCGCGTCGCGAAGACGCAATCGTGCATCACGCCTGAGCACGGGGTGCTCAGAACAAATCAAAGAAAAGTGTGGGTCGAGTAGCGGGAGCTGTGCGTGTGCTACGAATGAGGCACGACGTTAGCAGCCCGCGCTACGCGGGTATCGCAAAGTTGTTTTGTGCGATCTAACATCGTCTTCCTCCAGTAGGGCGGCGCATACTAGAGATGCTTGTCCGGCGTGTCAACCAGGCATTGTGCGGATTGGTGGTAGCGCCAAACTGTTAGTCGTTTTGAGGTAACAGACTTTGCAACCGACTCTCGGACAACGGCGCTTCGCCATGTTCAGCCTCGTCATGGCGTTTCTACACTTCGCATTGGAAACTGCCGTGCACGTTAAGTGGGGTCAGTTTTTGCCGATGCTCATCGTCGATTACATCGCTGTCGCGTTAGTGGTTGGCGGTGCGATGGGTCTGTTGCGTTGGAATTGGGGACCCGGTTTGTTATGCGGCGCCTGGGGATTCGAGTTTTGCTTGAACTACCGGACGTTCTTTAGCCGTATGCCATCGATCTTGGAAGGCACAGCGAATGATGTAACGCTCTACACAGCATACGTTCTGGGTACGCTGTTGTTTTTGTCCATACCGGTGTTTACGTACTCCGTGGTGTTATGCGTGCGTCACCACAGAACCTTGCTTAACCGACAGGGAAAGTAAGCTGTGCTTGAGTTTTTATTGATAATGGGTATCGGGGAGTTGCGCTGCGACCCCAGTGAGATGCCTGCCGCCGTTGCATCAAGCTTTATTGAGGTCATGGAAGAAGGGATCTACCTGCGTTCGTTTGAACGGATTGTTCTGAAAAGCTGTATCAATGACAAGCGCGAGTACTGGGTTAACTCCGACTCTCTTCTACAGCTGTTTAGCGACAACTACACGTCTATCGTGCAAGCTGACTCGCAGCTGCACGTTACCGTAAAGGCGAAGGTCAGTCCGGAGGGCAGATACGGCCACATGGGGCGATATCGGTTCTGCTTGACCGACGTAACCGTTATGTCTTTCCGGTTAGTCTCAACCGAATTCGCTAACGAAAAACGTTGTGGTCGCCGCCGGTAAGATAAGCACAGCGCTCTTCATTCACCTCACCTTGCACCGCTTGTCATAGCGCCGCATCTGTGTGGCAAAGCTTGTCCCAAATAGATCGGCGACCTGCTCTCGACTCGGCTTATTGAAGTTCGCGTTGAACTCTTGTCGGAAAGTGGCATACGACGCACAAGCATTTTTTCGTCCAGTCTCGGAGCGCGTTTGCGACGCGACATAGTTGGTACGCTGAAACAACTCTGCGACCGTCGCCTGCAGGTTGTTACCTGCTGCCTCAAACGCGATATGGGCGAGTAGGTAATACTGCGACGCGCCTAGCGTCGAAAAACGCTCGTTGGTTTCATCGCCTAAGCGGATGAAGTAGTCGCCGGCAGCGGCCGGTGGCAACATCATCGACACGGCGTAACCGAGCGGTACCTGGGCAGCGACGTGATGACGGCCAATCTCGCTGATTAACGCGAACATCCCTTGTGCGTCGAACGGTGCGGCATTGACGGTGTAGCGAGTTACCGTGCCGTCCCACGCCGTACGCTCGTAGCTGTACGGTACGAAGTTAACAATCTCGCGAACGTTGTCGCGGCTCTCTTCGTTAGCCAGCCCATTGTTGGCAAGGATGATTCCCACTGATGCCAACCGCACTTCGCCCGCCATCAAGGCCAGCGAAGCGGCGCTGTCGTAGTCGCCCTGGTAGTCAGCCATACTAGCAGCGGCGACCAACACAGTGGCCCCGCGCGACAACATCGTGGTGTTGGGGGTATTGGCGAGGTAGTAGCGACCGATATTGGCAAGCGCTTGAACAACACCGGTGTGATCGCCGATGGCAATTTTTGCATCAAGCGCAACCATCAAACGACGAACAAGATCGCGTGACGGTACGTTGCCGTTGCGAAGAATCTCTGTAAACAACGTATCGTAGATGTACAGTGGCTCGGCGATCGCGTCCAGCGTCACGCGTTCCTGCAGGACTTTCTGTTTGGCAAGCATGGTCGCGGCCGCAGTTTCATCGACAGCGTTAGGTGTTGGTAGGAAGCGAAGGTAGTAATAGTTATCGGGTTTTTCTGCGGGCTGCGGTTGCCCGTGGCGTAACAGACTCTTCGCTAAGTCAATCTGCTGAGTAACGCGCTCGTAGATGGCCGAGTCTGTGATCCCCATTCCGGTTGTCCATTCGGAGGTTGTTGTTGCCCCTTGGCAAATCGTCGCTTGCCGAACATAGGGGGATGCACGACCGTTGTTCAGATCTCGTTGCATCGCCGGCACATAAAGACCGATGTCGTCGTCGATGAGCGATTGATCGTAGCCCCGCGAGCCGCCCGCCTCGTAGACTCCGTTGCCGAAGCGAATAGCCGCCTCAGTCGCCGCCGCCGTGTCCTGTCGACTGGCCTCCAGGTGTTTAGCATGCCACCGCGTTAGCAGATAGCACTGGGCGTTAAAGTAGTAGACAGAGTCTTGTACGGCCGGTTTGTCCTTGCCGGTCTCTATTGCAGCAACAATTGCGTCGGGCGCCAGCGCCGACTCCTCAACCACAGCGTAGTAACCTGGCACGTAGGTCTTCGGATCCATAACCCGCAGCATCGAGTCGTAAACACCACGCTCCGGATCCGGTAGCCCATCCAGGACCGCCAAGCGACGCTCGTGCTCACAGTCGACGTCACCGTAAGGATGTCGTGCGCGGTCCGCGCAAACGAGTCGACCCGCCGAATCAACAATCGCCACCAATTGGTAGTCTAGACTGCCCGCATCACGCACCAGACCGAACGTGGTAATCGCCGTAGCAGCCGCCAACGCGCGACTGTTCGGCGCCGTTTTATACCCGAAATACAGGACCTTGGTGCCCTTGGGGCCGGGTCGTTCCCAACTGGGCGTACCAAAGGTCTCGCGTAGCTTAGCGTCGCTCCAGCCCGGCAATGGCTTCGCACTCGCCGGTACGCCAACGCCGGGAATGGCCGTACAGCCACCGACAGCAACCAGCAACATCAGACAAGCCAGCGAAACAAGGTGGTGCAGGGTTGGGTTGGGTCGGTGGGTACGAACCATGAGCGATCTCCTTGCAGCGATTCGGAGGGCAAGAGCGACGTCGTCACGATGCAGGATGTGCTCGGTTCGCGGTTTGAAGAACGTCTTAAGAACAGTTTAAGCCGTCAGAATGATCGCGTTTTTCTGGCGCACGCCGAACCTGTCGAATAAATGCGCAGATGTGGCAGACGTAGTCATCGCGCTCGGACGACGCTATCGTTACGACTTCGCGGATGGGGGGTCCCTGGAGTATCGATGCGGCGTGATACAGAAACGGCTCTGGTGAAAGAGCTATTGGGTCTAAAGGCTGAAAAATCGGCCTTTTTGGAAGATGGCGTACCTCCGAGCCCGGTGCGTATTTACACCGATCAGGCGCACTTTGACGCCGAACGTGTCGATTTAATGCGCAAACTCCCGCTGCCTGCCGCCCACTCCAGCGAGCTCGACCAAGCCAATGGTTTTTTGACTCGCCAATTGGCGGGTCTACCGCTGTTGCTGACACGGGACGCGCATGGACACGCACACGCGTTCCTGAACGTTTGCCGGCACCGCGGTACTCGGTTAGTGGACGATGCCGCCGGTTGCCGCGCGCGCTTCACGTGCCCCTACCACGCCTGGACATGGAATAACGAAGGCGAACTAAAGAGCGTGCCGCATGAGGGGCTGGGTTTTCCTGACCTAGATCGCGATCAGTTTCAGTTGGTTCGTCTCGGCTGCCTGGAACGGTATGGATGGCTGTGGGTAACGAGCGATGGCGAAACCCCGGACGTCGATGCGTTTCTCGGTGACCTAGTCGCTGATTTTGAGGGCTTGGATGCTGCCAATCACCGTGTCGTTCACACCGACGTCGAAGAGCGCGATCTGAATTGGAAGATTCTCATCGAAGGCGGGCTAGAGGCCTACCATTTTCGGGTCGCGCATAGGAAAACGATTGGGCCATTTTTCGAGGACAATCTGTCGTCGTACCGAACCATCGGTCCCCATTTACGGTCGATTTTGGCACGCCGAACGATGCCCGACCTAGCCGAGACACCTGAAAACACATGGCGGCTGCGGGATCACGCGCAAGTGCTGTACACGATCATGCCGACAACGCAGTTGTTGGTGCAGTCCGATCATATCGCGTGTTTGCAGCTAGAGCCGTTGGGGCCGGGTAGAACGCGAATCCGATCGAGCACATTAGCCCCGGCCGACCGGCTAGAATCCGACGACGATATCGAGCATTGGGTGAAGAACCACACGATCCTCATGGATACGATTCGTGAGGACTTTACGATTGGAGAGAGTATTCAGTCGGGTCTGAATTCGGGTGCGAACCAGCAGTTGACGTTCGGTCGGTTCGAAGGGGCGCTAGCGGCGTTCAATCGGTTGGTGGCTGAGCAGATGGCAGGGTAGTGAGCTAAGGCCGCGCAGTCGATGAACGAAGATGTGGGAGGGCCTTCTCGGCCCGATGACAACAGCGTCGCTGTCGGCCGCGAACGTCATCGCGGCGGGGTGAAACCCGGGAACGCCGAAGCACTGCTTCGGCCGGGTTGAACGCGGCGAGCCTACCGGCGAGTCGCCTTGGGCCGCTCCCACATCGGGGTTTGGCGCCGTCGATAGTCGAAGATGTGGGAGGCCCGTCTCGGGCCGATGACAACAGCGTCGCTGTCAGCCGCGGACTTCATCGCGGCGAGACGCCGCTCCCACATCCTTAGCACCTCCATCGAGGAAGTAACCGGCAATGCCAAACGAAGATGTGGGAGGCCCGTCTCGGGCCGATGACAGCAGCGTCGCTGTCAGCCGCGGACTTCATCGCGGCGAGACGC
>JBCDIL010000011.1:0-118337 GCA_038749025.1 Pseudomonadota bacterium
CCGCGCATTCATCAGGTCGCGACTGGCTTCGTAGATCGTCAGTGTTGGATCGAGCGTAAAGTCGCGTTCGAGCAGCGTATCGCGCACTTCGATCCAGCGGGCCGAGCCAGGCGCGGCCGCTTGTTGCCACAGTCGACCGGCCTCAGCGAATCGGTCTTGCTCGTTGTTGTAGTTGTAGTTCGGCGGATAGTCTTGAATGGTTCGTTCGTCGAACAGTGCCTCGGGTAAGCCGTACCAGTGTTCCATCGTGGTGAGTCCCCACGACGATGTATCGAGAACGTTCGCCCGCGTGACATCGAGTTGCGCATGATGCATGGCGGTTCCCATGCCTAGCTTGCTCGCCTCGCCGATAGCAGCTTCGAGTACTGCCGGTGCAGCGCCAAAGAACTTGATGCCATCAGCTCCCGCCCGTTTTGATGCGCGGACCCAGCGTCGTGCCGCATCAGGGCTCGCAAGCGGGGCGCTCGCTCCTTGTCCAAAGAAACGATAGGCGACCAGGCGGGGTGCCGTGATTTCGTTGGCAGCACTCGCTTCCTTGTGACGAACGATGAAGTCGATGCCATTGCCGCTACCTGGCTCGCGCACTGTCGTGATGCCATGCGCAAGCCAAAGCTTCAATACGTACTCCGCCGGCGTACCTTGCTGAACACCGCCGAGGTGTCCGTGCATATCGACAAAGCCGGGAAGAACATAGGCGCCGTCCAACTCGACAACGTGCGTTGTGTCGTCGGCGATCGGCCGACGGTTCGGGTCGACCGGTACCCCGGGGTTACCGACGCTGACGATGCGCGTAATCCGGTTTTTTTCGATGACGATATCGACGGGGCCGCGTGGCGGAGCGCCCGTACCGGCCACCAGCGTGGCATCGCGCAGAATTAATCGCGCAAACGGCCCTTGGCCTTCGTCACGCTGTGGTGCTGGCTTGATGGTTGCTGTGTGGGCTGGGCCGGTAATGATCGCCGTTCCCAATGCCGCGACGATGCTCCTACGGAACATGCTCCCTCCCGGTTGAGCCGCTACGATGCGTCTCGGTATTCGTCTGTTGCCGAACACTATAGACCGCCGGGTGTGTTGCTGGGAACACGGCGGTTTCTAGGCGGGCTTCCGTGGCTATTAGGTTTAGCTAACCGCCAATACAATCTTACCCATGTGTTGGCCCGACTCCATCAGCGTATGGGCGGCGCTCGCCTCGTTGAGTGGAAACTCGGCATAGATCGGCGGCCGTATGACACCGGAGTCGACGGCCGCCCATAGGTTCTCTTTAATGCCGCTTGCAATTGCCGCTTTTTCGTCGGCTGATTGCGGTCGCAATGTGGAGCCGGTCACCGTTAGCCGTTGGGACAGAATCGGAGCAAGATTGAGGTTGGTCTTTGGCCCCCGCAGAAACGCGATTAGGGCGTACCGGCCGTCCCGATTGAGAAGCTCGAGATTGCGTTGCGTGTAGTCGCCGCCGACCATGTCGAGCACGACATCGACGCCACCGAGTTCGGCGCGGACCCGCTCGGCGAAATCCTCAGTGCGGTAGTTGATGACAACATCGGCACCGAGCTCGGATGCGAAGCGGTGTTTTGTTTCGGAACCGACGGTCGTGGCCACCGTTACGCCGAGCGCTTTCGCGACCTGTATCGCGGTAGTACCAATACCGCTGGACCCACCGTGCACGAGCAACGTTTCGCCGCGTATGAGTCGGCAGCGCATGACGAGGTTGTAGTAAACGGTAAACAGCGTTTCAGGCAGCGCAGCGGCCTCGCGCGCTGTGTAGCTAGCCGGAACAGGCAGCGTGTGGCGGGCATCTGCGTTACACAGCGCCGCATAGCCACCACCGTGGACGAGGGCGCAGCGCGCGTCGCCCACCGCAATGCCGGTAACGGCCTTACCGACGGCAACAACCGTTCCGGCGACCTCCAACCCGGGCAGTGGGCTTGCATCGCTCGGTACCTTGTATCGGCCGAGCCTTTGCAGGCAATCCGGTCGGTTGACCCCGGCAAATTGCACGGCGATTTGCACGTCTCCGGGTGCCGGTGGCGGCACGGACACCTGCACGGGCCGCAGCTGTTCAGGACCGCCGGGAGCGGCGATCTCGATGGCGCGACTCATTGTCGATTGCTCTGTCATAACCTGTACGGTACCGGTGTCTTCGGACCGACTCCAGCTGGGGCAGCCGCTTGGCATCTGCTAGCATCAGCGTCCCTGGACTGACGAGCAACAGCACGATGCCAATCGACAAACGTGTAGCCGGAGCGGATGAGGCGGTCGCTGGCGTGACCGATGGCATGACGTTGATGCTCGGCGGTTTCGGTTTATGCGGCATTCCAGAAAACGCAATCGCCGCATTGCTGCGTCTAGCGCCTACCAACCTCACCTGTATTTCAAACAACGCGGGTGTCGACGATTTCGGCATTGGCTTAATGCTGCACCGCAAACAGGTGCGCAAAATGATCTCGTCGTACGTTGGTGAGAATGCCGAGTTCGAAAGACAGCTTCTGAGCGGCGAATTGGAGGTTGAACTGACACCCCAAGGTACGCTGGCTGAGAAAATTCGTGCGGGCGGTGCTGGCATTCCGGCGTTTTTCACTGCCACCGGTTACGGCACGGAAGTCGCCGATGGCAAGGAGACCCGCGAAATCGCCGGTCGGCATTACGTACTCGAACAATCGCTCACCGCAGACTTCGCGTTCGTTAAGGCTTGGCGTGGCGATGCGATGGGCAATCTGGTCTATCGCGGTACCGCGCGTAACTTCAACCCGGCGATGGCAACGGCGGGTCGCATAACGGTCGCGGAGGTCGACGAGCTTGTTCCTGTCGGCGAACTTGATCCGAATGACATCCATACACCCGGAATTTTTGTGCAGCGCGTTTTTCAGGGCGTTGACTACGAGAAGCGTATCGAGCAGCGCACCGTTAGTGAGCGTGCAGCGTAAGGAGTGCCTAGGTCATGAGTCTCGATAAGAACGGCATCGCGAAACGCATCGCCATGGAGCTGCGTGATGGCTACTATGTCAATCTCGGCATCGGCATACCCACACTCGTTGCCAACTACGTCCCAACGGGGGTCGACGTTGTCTTGCAGAGCGAAAACGGCTTGCTCGGTATGGGGCCGTGTCCTTATACGGAAGACGTCGATCCGGATTTGATTAATGCCGGCAAACAAACGGTAACCACGTTACCAGGTTCGTCATTGTTTTCGTCGGATGAGAGCTTCGCCATGATCCGCGGCGGACATGTTGATCTAACCGTTCTCGGTGCCATGGAAGTCGCCGACAACGGCGATATCGCTAATTGGAAAATACCGGGCAAGATGGTCAAAGGCATGGGGGGGGCGATGGATCTGGTGGCCGCTGCCGACAACATTATTGTTGCGATGATTCATACAAGCCGCAGTGGCGAGTCAAAGCTATTGACCGAGTGTACGTTGCCGATAACCGGTGTTGGTTGCGTCAAACGTATTGTCTCAAACCTTGCGGTTATCGACGTCACCGACCGTGGCTTTGAGCTGCGCGAACGAGCGCCGGGAGTCAGCGTTGACGATATCGTTGCTGCCACAGCGGCACCCTTGCATATCGCTGGCGATATTCCGGAGATCGCTGTCTGACAACCGAGCTCGATTGGCTTCACGATCCACGCGGGCGGCTTGTCTACACCGGTAGCGTTCCCGCGGCTTGGATCGACGCGAACCGCCACATGAACGTCGCCTGGTATGGCCACGTATTCGACCGCGGCGTCGATGCGCTCTGGGAGGCTATCGGGCACGGCGACGAATACCGCGCTCAGAACCCATCGACAACGTTCGCGGTTGAATCGCATGCACGCTATCTTGGCGAGATCACTGTCGATGAGCCGTTCGCGGTGACGACGCGCTTGGTTGCTGTAGACACCAAGCGGCTCCATCAATTTCAGTCAATGTGGGCACCCGCGGCGACGGCGTCACAGCGGTTGGTGGCGACTTGCGAATGGATGCACCTGCACGTCGATTCCGACACGCGACGCGCATATAAATGGCCGCCGGAGGTATTGGCTGTATTAACTCAGCTACTCGATCAACAAAGCGACGTACCGTTGCCGGACTCGGTGTCGGCGGCGATAACGATGCGACGGAGAAAAGCATGACAACCGATACGTTCATCTTGGCGATCGACCAAGGTACGACCAGCTCTCGCGCAGTCGTATTCGATACCAACTTCGTTGCACGGGGCAGCGCGCAGCAAGAGTTTGCGCAAATCTACCCGGAACCCGGGTGGGTTGAGCACGATGCCGACGTTATCTGGGATGGGGTAGTTGCCGTATGCCGCGATGCGATATCGGCGGCCGGCATTACACCTGCACAAATCGCTGCGGTGGGCATAACAAATCAGCGCGAAACGACAGTTGTTTGGGAGCGGGCGAGCGGTAAGCCGATTCACAACGCCATTGTCTGGCAGGATCGGCGCACCGCGGATATTTGCGATGCATTGAAGCGGTCGGCCGATGAATCGATGGTCGCGGCGAAGACGGGCCTCCGTTTCGATCCGTATTTCTCGGCGACTAAAGTCGCTTGGATTCTCGATCATGTGCCGGGGGCACGAAGGCGCGCAGAAGCGGGCGAGTTGTGTTTTGGGACCATCGACTCATTCCTTATCCATCGGCTGACCGGGGGAAAGGCGCACGTAACCGATGCGACTAATGCCTCGCGGACCGCGCTCTTCGACATCCATACCGGCGATTGGGATTCGACATTAGCGGCGACGTTCAACGTACCCGCGGCGATACTCGGCGAGGTCAAAGACTGTGACGCGCGCTTTGGGATGACTGACCCAGAGCTCTTCGGCGTCGCAGCGCCTATTCACGGCGTCGCCGGCGACCAACAGGCGGCGTTGTTCGGTCAAGCCTGTTTCGAACCGGGTATGATCAAAAGCACCTACGGCACCGGTTGCTTCGTGATCGCCAATACCGGTGCCACCGCCCTCACTTCGCAAAACCATTTATTAACGACAGTGGCGAGTCGGGTTAGCGGCGAGACGGTTTACGGATTGGAAGGCAGTATTTTCGTCGCCGGGTCGGCGGTGCAGTGGTTGCGCGACGGCATTGGCTTGATCGACGATGCACGCGACACTGAAACCTTGGCACAGCAATCGGGCATCGTCGACGACGTTGTCGTTGTGCCGGCGTTCACTGGCTTAGGCGCACCGTACTGGGATCCACATGCGCGTGGCGCGATTTTTGGCCTGACCCGCGATACCGATCGCGCCAAGCTCAGCACGGCGACGCTGCAGTCGGTGGCCTACCAAACAGCCGATTTGATGAAAGCCATGGCCGATGACGGCATTGCACCAACGACACTGCGCGTTGACGGTGGCATGGTTGCCAACGATTGGTACTGTCAATTTTTAGCCGACATCATTCGCATATCCGTTGAACGACCCAACAACACCGAGTCCACCATACTCGGCGCAGCGGCTCTCGCTGGGTTAGGCGCCGGGTTGTTTGAATCCAAACAGTCGCTGGCCGACGCTTGGGCGCTCGATCGGCGATTCGAGATCGCGATGGCGAGCGATGTGGCTGATGCGCATTACGCGCGCTGGGTCGATGCCGTGCGCCGTGTACGGTGAAGCGGCTAATTCAGTAGTCCGGGCCACTGAATCGGGACGCACCACCCGCGGCTGGGAACGCGAGCCCCAACGCCGTCCAGAAGGCCATGACAGCAGTCGCCAGCGCCAAGGTTGCAAGCGCCGGTTCACCGACAGCCGTATCGATAAGCCGCGACGCGACGATCAGTGACAAGGCGGCCAGCACGGCTAGCGTAAGGAGGCCGAGCCCGGCAACCCAAGCCCACGCCGGCAATTGCGACCACGCAGCGGCAATCGATAAGCCAGGTCGCAGTGCGATCGTAGCTAGCCACAGTGCCGAGGCGGCGCACCAAACCAGCAGGAGCGTGCCTAGCGGTGCCGCGGCCTCGAGTGGGGCCCCAAGGAATAACACCATCAAAGCCGTGAGTGCGAAAGCCATAGCGACTGGTGCCGAAACAAGTACCGCCGTAAACTCATTTCGGTGATCGGGTCGGGATTGGCGCTCGCGATACACGGGAGTTACCGGTTATCACTATCGATCTCACCCACCGGTAAGACCTGTTTTGTGTCGTTAAGGAAGAGCTTGTGCAATTTGTACCCAAAGAGAAACTCGCCGACTACATCGGCGTTGAAGGAGAACCATCGGATTGGCTCGACATCGACCAAGACCGTATCAATAAGTTCGCCGACGCGACAATGGATCATCAGTTTATCCATGTCGACCCCGAGCAGGCAGCTAAGACACCCTTCGGAAGTACCATCGCGCACGGTTTTTTGTCACTCTCTCTAGTGACCTACCTCGCAACGTTTCGAGCCGTGGCGCCGGAGGGCTTGATCATGGCCATCAACTACGGTTCGGATAAAGTCAGGTTCATAACGCCCGTTAAGTCTGGGCAGCGTATTCGGGCTCGTTCGGTCATGCAGAGTGCGGTTGAGAAGAAACCCGGCCAAATCCTGGTCAAGAACCTGATCACGATCGATATCGAAGGCGAGCAAAAACCGGCGCTGGTGGCTGAGATTCTGTCGATGTACGTCGTAGGCTAGAGAGTTGCGCCGCGTGGCCGCGTTTGGCTCGCCCCTCGTATCGCTTGTGGCCAACACTCGCACCGAGTCTGACCGCCGGGTAAGCCGGTGGCCCAAGTGAGCATCACACCGGCCGCTTGGTTTTCGGCTGATGCCGAAGACGGGGCGGTTTTTGAGGTCGCCGCAGGCGGCGGTACGGCGGTCGCCTTCTCGTTGGTGGCGCCGGCGAAAGACTCCGGTAACGAAGATGCCGTTGGTGTTGTCGCGATCGATGCTGACGCATGCATCCTCGTCGTCGCCGACGGTGCGGGTGGCTTGCCCGGTGCTCAGGCGGCCTCGCAAACCGCTATGCGGACGGTCTTAGCGGCCATTACGGCGGTTCAAACACCGCCAGAGTCGTGGGCGCACGCAGTACGGCAAGCGATTGATGCGGCCAACGACGCTGTTATGGCGCTGCGCAACGGGTCTGCCACTACGCTAACAGCCGTGCTGATCGAAGGTCAGCGGGCGCGTTGTTTTCACGTCGGTGACTCGGCCGCTATCGTTTCTGGGCAACGCGGTGCGTTGCGCTTTGAAACGGTCGGCCACTCGCCGGTCTCCTTCGCGGTAGCTGCCGGACTGCTGAGCGAAGAGCAAGCGATGTTTCATATCGATCGGCACATTGTCGCCAACTTTTTGGGTAATCCGGCCATGCGCGTCGACATCAGCGACGAGATTCAACTGCGCTCACGGGATACGGTGTTGGTTTGCAGTGACGGACTGACCGATAATCTGTTAACCAGCGAAATCATTGCCATAATGCGTTGTGGACCGCTGGCCGAGGTCGTTCCGGCACTGATTAGCGTCGCGGCGCAGCGGATGCTCGGTCTAGAAGCCGGCATGCCATCTAAACCGGACGACTTATCGTTGCTCGTTTTCCGCCGTTGAGCAGCGGCAGCGACCTTATTTGTAGCGGAACTAAGACAGGTTAAGTCAATCCAAGGGATTGATGACACAGCACTGCTATACTTCCGATCGTCTGCGGAGGAGCCCGTATGAAAGCCAATGAGACCCCTATTCGCGCCCGCCAGGCTCTCGGAGCCATCGCTTTGACTGCGCTGCTGAGCGCAGCGGCCGGGTGCTCCTCAACGTCGGTGGGTGTGAGTGGCGGCGGCGGTGTCGGCGGCCCTAGCGGCGGTGCCGGCCTGCCCGGTGGCGGTTTGCCGGGCGGTGGCGCAAGTGGCGGCGGCGGTGCGGGCTTGCCGGGCGGTAATTTACCGAGCGGTGGGGGTGCCGGCGGCGGTGGTCCGTCGTTGCCGGGTGCGGGTATGCCGAGCGGTGGTGCCGGTATGCCGGGCGGCGGTGGTGCGAACGACCCGTTCGGCAATGGACCCGATGGCGGTGGCGGCGCTCCTGGTGGCGGTGATCTCGGCGGGCTGGACGATGATTTCGACAAGTCACTCGACGATTTCGATGACGACTTATTGGGCGAGCAGCGCCAAGCCAACGAGCAAGGTCGCGACCTCGGCACGTTCGAACGCGGTCAATCCGGCGGTGGCAGCGGCGGTCGCCGAGGTGGTGGTGTTAGTGTCGGCAATACAGCCGATCCCAATGCGCAAGCACCCAGCAGTACCGGGGGTAAATCCTCGGGCGGTGGCGCTTCCGGAAGCGGAGCACCGGGCGGTGAGGAGTCGGGTGACAGCCAGCCGAGTGTTGGTGGAATCTCATCGGACCAAGCGGCTGAACGCACGCCAGACGATATCCCAGAAGGCTTCGACGACGACATCGTTGCGCAACAATTGCGCGAAGCGGCACTGGCGGAAGAAGACCCAGAGCTACGCGAGAAGTACTGGGAGGAGTATCGGAAGTACAAAGGGATTAATTGATGGCGTCATCGGTACCGCACGTTTGGCGCCGTCTTGCGCTAGTCGCTACGGCAGTTACAGTCGGTGGCTGTGCCATTGCAAAAATTGAAAAGGCTTCTGTTGAACAGGTCGAGCTAAACGTCGCGGCGGCGACCACTGTGGAAGAGCAGCGGCTACTCGACGTTGGCATCGTCGAGTTCGACCCGAACTTTAATCCGGATAAGCCGGCCGATTGGGTGTATCCCGACATTCGCCGAGCCGAATCGCGCTACATTCCCTATCACCTTAAAAGTACGCTCGAACGCGCTGGCCACTGGGGTGCAATTCGCGTTCTACCGAGCGCTGAAGCGCATGTCGATCTGACCATCAGTGGCATGATTCTGTCGTCCGATGGGGAGAGTGCATCGGTGCGTTTCAGTGCCGCCGATGCGACCGGTAAAGAATGGTTTTCGCGCAGTTACAAAACCCACACAGGCCGCAACTCGTACTCCACGCGACGCGACTACGCGAACGATCCGTACCAGAATATCTACAACGAGTTCGCAAATGACTTGGCCGTTTACTTGGAGCGGCTACCCGACGATGACATCGCAACGATACGTTCGGTCACCGAACTGAATTTCATGGCGGATTTGGCGCCGCGTATCTTCGGGGACTACGTCACCGTTGACAAAAAAGGGCAACGCACCATCCAACGGTTGCCGGCGGAACAGGACCCAATGGTCGAGCGGTTACGGCGGGTTCGCGAACGTGACCAGCTGTTCATCGATACCTTGAATGAACACTACGCGAATTTTTACTACGGCATCGCCATCCCCTACGAAGACTGGCGAAAGGCCGCGCGCGAAGAAGTCATCTCGTACAAAGAAGTGCGCCGTTCCGCCTTGATTAAACAGATCGCCGGTGTGGTTACTGTAGCCGCTGCGATGCAGGCCGATGTCGATCGAAGCAACAACGCCAGCGGTCGAGCGCAGCGTGGGCTGCGCAACATGGTGATCTACAGCGGCCTCGAGGCCGTCCGCGCTGGCTTCAACATACGTGCGTCTGCCAATCTCTATAAAGAGTCCATCGCCGAATTGGCGGATTCTTTCGGTGCGGAAGCGGCCGATATGGTCGTGGAAGTCCGTGGCCAAACGCGTCGTCTCAGCGGTACGGCCGAGGCTCAATATGGCCAATGGCGCAAACTCCTGCAGGAAATCTACGAAGCGGAAACCGGCTTCATCGAAGAAGAGGCGGTTATCGGCGTTCCTGAACGCGTACCGCAACCGACCCGTTAAAGGAGTTGTCTGACCGTGTCTGAGAACGCGGCCGGACTGACGCTAACAGCCGGCTTACAGTTACACGAGCGCTACGTCGCTGTTCGCAGCCTTCACGAAACACCCCGCAGCAGTGTTTGGTTGTGCACGGATGAGCGCACGCGCGCCGCTGTCGTTTTAAAGCGCAGTGATAATCCAGCTGCCTTGCAGCGCGAATGGGAAACGCTGCGCGCCATCAACCACCCCCATGTCGTCCGGGCTTTCGATTTTCACGATGGACCACCGGCGGCATTCGCTCAATACCATATCGATGGTCAACGCTTGGTCGATCTCGGGGCGGTCGATCTGGTCGAGCTGGCACGACCAATTCGCCTGGTTGTTAGAGCGCTGGCCTATTTGCACGGCCGCGACGTTAGCCACGGCGACTTCAGCCCGAGCAATATTCTCTTTGATCGGGGCGGCGCGCCGTTTCTCATTGACTTTGGTAGCGCAAGTCGCGGCTCCGTCATCGTCGGCGGCGGCGACGGCACGCCGGCCTATCGAAGTCCGGAACGCCGGCCCGGCGAACCGGCGACACCGAGTGACGACATATTCGCTTTGGGTAGCGTTCTTAAAGCTTATGTTGCGACGTCAACGCCAACCGAGCTGACGGATTTAATCGCGACGATGTGCGGCCCCGTTGCTGAGCGGCCCAATGCGGAGGAAATCGACAAAGCGCTGGAGTTGGCGGGAATTTCGGCAACAGCATTACCGGCTAGCCTGCTGCGCGAGCCGTTGGCACCCGCAAGCGCAGACATCGAACCGGCGATCGAGCCGACGGTTAGCGTTGGCAGTACCGCTAAGGCGACTATCCCCATCGGGGCGGCGCCGGCTGCTGCGCCACCGCCGGTGCGCCGCGGCGGCGGGTTGTCCGTCAAAAGTGTAGTGGCGGGTCTCGTCGTCTTGCTGGTTGGGTTTGCAGCGCTGCTGACCTGGGTTGGTCGCGGCACGGGCGATGTCGTCCAGCCAGCCATGCCAACGACGACTATCGAAACGCCTGGAGACGAGTCCAAAGACACGCCGCGCGATGCGGCCGATTCGCTATCGACCGGGCGCGTCGCGAACGAATTTGGGGAACAACTCGAGTTCAACGAAGGCTCGCTCGATAGTGTCTTGGATGCGTCCGGGCTGACAGCTAAGCAGAAGGCCGGTCGCATCCTCGGCGAGCTGCTCGCCAAGCAAGAGGTTCTGGAAGGTCGCGGCGTTGCTACGTGGGCAAGCGTCGACTACGAACGAGCGCTCGAGACCTATGAGTCGGGTGACCAATACTACATCGCCGACGACTTTGAAAACGCGATTGCTCAATACTCACGAACGGTTGCGATCTTCGATACGCTGATCGACCGAGTAACCGGCGTGTTCGACGATACGCTGTCGGCAGCGGATGCGGCATTCGCCGACGGCGATAGCCGAGAAGCTGAACGGCTGTACGGGATCGCACTTGAGATTACGCCGAACGACCCCCGCTCAAGCGATGGCCTCGCGCGTGCGCAGCGCTTGGATCAGGTTTTGGCGCTCGTTGAAGCGGCTGCCGATGCGGAGTTCGATGGTGACTATGTCGCGGCGAAAGCGGCCTACCAGAAAGCACTTGACGTCGACCCTGAGTGGCCGGATGCCTTGACGGGCCTTGAGCGCACCGCCCAGTTGGTTTTGGACGGGCAATTTCGTGATCGCATGACGGACGGCTTTTTAGCGCTGGATGAGGGTCGGCTCGGCGCCGCGCGCCGCGCATTTCGCGAAGCGCGCACATTAAAGCCTGGTTCACGAGAGCCAACGGACGGACTGCTGCAAGTAGACCAAGCGGGCCGCTTGACACGCATTAATACCTTGCAATCCGATGCGGCAACGGCGGAGCGCGAGGAGAACTGGCCTGCAGCCATCGCGCTCTATCAAGAGATGCTGACCGTTGACGATAAGCTTGTTCTGGCGCGCGATGGTCTAGCCGATGCGCAGGCGCGCAAAGCGTTGGATGACACGCTTGCACGCTACCTCGGTGATCCGGATTTGCTAACCGATCCGACAACCTTAAAAGCGGCATCGGGCGTCCTCACTCGGATGGCTGCGATCGAGCCACAGGGTCCGCGACTGCGTCAGCAGCGTGACGACTTGCAGGCTGCGCTGAAGCGTGCGGCGACGCCGATAAAGGTCGATTTGGTATCCGATGAACTGACCGACGTGTCCGTCTATAAAGTTGGCCGTCTCGGCCAATTCGATCGAACGACATTGGTATTGCGCCCCGGGCTCTACACAGCGGTGGGAACGCGGCTCGGCTACCGCGATGTTCGCTTAGAATTCCGAGTCTCGCCAGAGGACCCGCCCGCACCGGTTGTTGTGCGTTGTGAGGAACAGATTTGAGCACGATCCATATCCAACGCGTATCGGGTGATCGACAGACCTATGGCGTCGATCAATTGCCGCTGACGCTCGGCCCCGGTGGCGCGGCGGCGCTGCAGATCCCAGGCCCAGGCGGGGTTGATGTCATCGCTACCATCGACAACCTGGATGGCGATTGGGTGCTGCAACCGGCCGCAGGCGCCGCTGGCCTGACCGTCAATGGGGCTGCGCTAGCGCGCTCAACGCGACTCAATGCTGGCGACACTATCGAGTACTTCGGATCGACGTTAACCATCACGGTGAGCGGTACCGCTGAGCTGTCGGTGACGGTAGCGGAAACCAGCAGTGATTACGTAACAGCCGCGCCTGTCGAGTTAGCCGGTGGCGTGGATGATGACGAACAAATCGAAAGCACCGTTTTCACCCGAGCTGCCACCGACGTAGCGCCGCCGCCACCACGCCGAGCTCGCTGGCCTTACGCTGTCGGTGCTGCCTTAGCCGCGCTTGGCATCGTTGGCGCTATCCTATTTACGGCACAAAGCGTTCGTTTCGATACTGTTCCAGCCGAAATGGCAAACGTTAGGCTGAGCGGTGGTTGGTTCAAGCTCAAAGTGGGCGATCGGTATTTGTTACGACCGGGTAATCACTCCGTGCGTTTATCGGCGCCTGGCTATTACGACTACGTGCAAGGATTCGAGCTGGCAGACAAACCGTTAACCCTTCGCGCCGAGTTGGAACCGCTACCGGGTCGACTGAGCGTTGCCGCCCAGACGGAAACGACGGCGACAGTCAGTCTGGATGGCGAGGCTTTGGGCGAGCTGCCGCTCGACTTGAGTTCCGTGCCGTCGGGCGTCTATGAGCTGCGTATCGAGGCGCCGCTCTACTTACCGTGGCAGGGTCGACTGGAAGTCGCTGGTCGCGATCTGCATCAATCGATTGTCGCTGATTTGGTCCCGACGTTCGGGCGTGTTGACATTCAAACGGAACCGGCCGGGGCGATGGTTACGGCCGGTGAGCTTGAGCTCGGTACCGCCGACGGAGTGGTGCGTGTGCCTGAGGGTCGTCAAGCCTTGACGCTGTTACTGGCCGGTTATAAACCAGAGCGGGTCATCGTTGATGTCCTCGCTGGCGGTGAACATCGCGTGGAACCGATAACGCTTGAGCCTGCCGATGGACAGCTCAGCGTGCGGTCACGACCAGCCGGGGCGAACGTTACAGTCGATGGGCAGTACCGTGGCCAGACGCCGATCGATATTGCCTTGTCACCTGACGTTGAATACGTCGTGCAGTTGTCAAAAGCCGGGTACGGGCGAACATCGCGGGTTGTAACGCTCAGCTCCGCTGAAGGAGAAGATCTGTTCGTCGACTTGTCGGCCCGGTCCGGCGTTATTGCTCTCGACGTGCGGCCGGTTGACGCCACGGTGCTTGTCAATGGCCAGCGCCGTGGCGCCGGAAGTAGCGAGTTGCGATTGCCAGCAGCGCCGCAGCGCATCACGGTGCAACGCGATGGTTATGTCGAGTGGAGCGAAACGATTACGCCGCGACCCGGCTTCCCGCAACGTGTTGCAGTTCGTCTGAAGACGCTGAATCAAGAGCGACTGTCGAAAGTTTCCCAGACGCTAACATCGAGCCAAGGGCCGGTACTTCGCTATGTCGATCCTGGCGAGTTTACGATGGGCGCTTCCCGGCGTGAGCCCGGTAGGCGAGCGAATGAGACGCTGCGCCAAGTGGTGCTAACCCGTCCGTTTTACTTGGGTACGCGTGAGATTACGAACCGCGAGTACCGCTTGTTTAATCGGAAACATGAATCGATTACCAGCCGGGAACAACCGCTTATTCTTGCCGCGGATGGCAATCCGGTTATCAACGTTAGCTGGCAGGATGCTGCAGCGTATTGCAATTGGCTGAGCGAAAAAGACGGTCTCGACCCGGTTTACGAAAAGAAATTTGATAAATTGGTACCGGTTCGGCCAACGCCGAATGGCTACCGGTTACCGACCGAGGCCGAATGGGCGTGGGTCGCTCGGTTTCAAGCGGGCAAGGCGTACTTGAAGTTCCCGTGGGGTGAGCGTTCCGCGCCACCGCGCAAACCGCTCGGCAACTTTGCTGATCAATCAGCGTCTAAACTAGTACCGACGGTACTGCCGGGTTATGACGATGCGTACGCGGCAACGGCACCGGTCGCTACGTTTCGACCGAATCAAGCTGGGTTTTACGACCTGACCGGTAACGTGGCGGAATGGGTGCACGATTTTTACCAGGTTTATACGCCCGACTCGACGCGTGTCTATACGGATCCAGAAGGGCCGGAACAGGCTCGTTTCAATGTGATTCGCGGGTCGAGCTGGCGGCACGCGACCCAAACGACGCTGCGGCTGAGTTATCGTGATTTTGGTAATCGCGCACGTGACGATGTTGGTTTTCGAATTGCCCGGAATGCGCCGGGTGCAGGTGCGGCTTCCGAGTGAGGGCTATGACTATGGTGTGGTTAAACGGACGACGCGTGCTACTCGCGCTCGGACTGTCCTTGGTGGCGATAATGAGCTTTGCTCAGTCCGACGCGGACGACGATGAGGCGGCGACCGAGACCCCGATAGAAATCGATGAGGAACCGACCGAGAGCGGTTCGTACGAGGACGACAAGGACTTCATTCCGTCGAAGGACGTATCGGCCGATCAGCCGTTGACCTACCCGGACGATATTTGACCAAGGCTAGCCTGTGAAAACCAAGAACATTCCCGTTGAATTTGTTTTTCAGCTGTTTGCGTTGATTATCGCCATAATCGTCGTACACACGTTTTACGTTGGTGTTGTGCGGCCAAATGCGGAGGTCATAATCGCGGAGCAAAATTTACAAGCCGAACAAGACCCTGACTACGTACGCGAGCGCTCAACGTGGGTGCTGATTAAGGACTTCGAGCAAGAGGCCTGTTTCATTTTGATGATTTGGGCATTGGCGATCATGATCTACAAAGCGGTCACACTCGTGCGTGAGCGCCAATTGCTCGATGAGAACCTGATCCCGATTGCCGAGGGGATGCGAATACTGCCGGACGATACTCGCGAATTTGCGAGACAGATTCAAAATCTCCCTGATGAACGGCGCCGAATGCTACTGCCGCGCTCACTGCTAGCCGCGTTGCAACGCTTTGGATCAACGCGTAACGTTCAAGACGTATCGTCGACGGCGCATACCGTCTGCGAGTCGGAAGCCGAACGGCTCGAGTCCGAACTGGCGATGATTCGCTACATCTCGTGGGCTATTCCATCGATTGGGTTTATCGGCACGGTACGTGGTATCGGCGAGGCGCTTGCCCAAGCTGATCGGGCAGTCCAAGGCGACATCGCCGGCGTAACGCAGAGTCTTGGCGTTGCGTTTAACTCGACCTTCATCGCGTTGTTAATCAGTATCTTTTTGATGTTCCTCGTGCACCAGCTGCAGTTGATGCAGGAGCGCTTGGTTTTCGATACCGAGGAATACACCGATCAAAATCTGATTCGTCACTTAAAGGCAAGTTGAACGATCGATGGGAACGATCGCGCTTCATCTAAACGACGCACGGTGCTTAGCGCTGGAGGACAGTGCGCGTTCGCGCGCTGCCCCGGCATTTGCCTACCTGTCTGAGAACGGTTTGGTTGTTGGTGATCCGGCGTTCGCGCAGTCGCGGCGCCATCCGAGATCAGTGAAGAACCGGTTCGTTTACAAGCTGTCGACGGATCCGCTACGCGACCAACGGTTCTCACATCTGTCTCCGGCCGATCTGGCGGCGGCATTGATCGAGGATTTGTTAGGGCCGTCCGATGGCCAGCCGGTCCTACTCGTGGTGCCGGGCTACTTCGACAAAGCGGCGCTAGGTGTCCTACTCGGTGTCACCGGCGCGCTGGGTCCGCGCGTGGTGGGGTTGGTTGATGCGGCTATTGCGAACTCTCGTCGTCGCTTCGATGGGGCGGCCCTGGTTAACCTGGAGCTTGGATTGCACGCGGCCGTTCTAACCTTGATCGACCAAGGCGAAGAACTGTCGGTTGCTCGGCACGTCGTTTTAGAAGACTGTGGGATCGAGGCGCTACGGCAACGGTGGCTGGAAGCGATCGCGGCGCAATTTGTTGAGCAGAGCCGTTTTGATCCGTTGCACTCGGCCGATATCGAGCAGCTGATGCTTGATCGGATGCCAGAATGGCTTACCGATGTACGCCGCGGTAATTCGGTTGAGGCGCGGCTGGCGTATGGCGGCCTTGAACACCAGGCGGTGCTCGATACATTGCTGTTACCGGAAGCGGCGAGTGCCGTCTACCAACAAATCGCTGACGCGTTGCGGGCGCTCGCCAGTGCCGGCGGCAATATCGCCTTACAACTCGATGCCAACGCCGACGCGTTGCCCGGGTTGTCCGATTATTTGAAGTCGCGATCGGCGGCCGATGTCTTCGTCGTTGATGCCGACAACGCCGCGCGTGGTGCGCTGGCGCGACTGAGCGCAGTTCAAGCACAAGGCGAGCGTCGACTGGTCCGGGCACTGCCACCTGACCAAGCGACTGTGGTACTGCAAAGCGCTCAACTGGATTCCGCGACCGCGGATGCACCCACGCATGTTTTGTTTGACTCGATGGCGTTAGAGCTTAACGGCGAAGCACTGATGGTCGGGACTGGAATGGTTCAGAGCACACGGCGTATCGCTTTGCCTGATGGTCTCGCTGGCGTGTCGCAACAACACTGCTCGCTGCATCGCGATGACAGTGGTTGCGTGTTGGCCGATCACAGTCGTTATGGCACCTACCTCAATGGCAATCGGGTCAACGGATCGACGTTGCTGCGAACCGGTGATGTTATCCGAGTCGGTACGCCCGGCGTTGAGCTGTCGCTGATACAGGTGGTGGTCGATCATGGCGCGTAAACGGCGTACTGAAGCCTTCAGCATGTCGTTCCTCGACTGCATGTGTTGCGGTTTCGGCGCCGTGATTTTGTTCTTCATGATCATTAATGCCACCGTCGCCATTCAATCCGATGCCGATAATGCCGAGCTAATGTCGGAAACAAACATGATCGATGAGGAGGTTCTCGAAGGGCGAAAGAACCTCGTCAAGCTACGCAATGTTCTCGAAACGGTCGAGGAGGAGCGGATTCGAACAGATGGCGAGTCAGCGCGTATTCTCGAGCAAATCGAGGAGATCAAAGAAAAACTTGCAGAGTTCGACGGGGATTCGCTGGCACGCAAGGAATCGATCGAACAGCTTAGGTCAGATATCGAAACCCTAGAGAAGGAGCGAGAACGCCTGCTAGCAGCGGCGGCGGAGGAGGAGAATCCCGGAAATAACGTCCGAAGCTTTGTCGGTACCGGCGATCGGCAGTATTTGACTGGGCTAAAAATTGGCGGCACGCACTCGCTTATTCTCGTCGACCGTTCGGCCAGCATGCTCGCGCGCGAACTGGTCAATATTCTTCGGCGTCGCAACCTTAAGGATGAGCAAAAGCTCGCCTCGGCGAAATGGCGCCAAGTCGTCGCGTCGGTCGATTGGATTTCGTCGCAAATGCGGCCAGACACCAAGTTTCAGATGTATATGTTCAACGAAACGACGGAACCGGTCGTTGAGGGGACAGACGGTGTCTGGCTCGATGTCGGTGAAGGCAATACCTTAGGCGAGGCGGTTCGCACGCTTCGCAAAACGCCACCGGAAGGCGGCACCAATCTCCAAGAAGCGTTGCGTACGATCGACAGTTTTGTACCTCGGCCCGATTCGGTTTTCGTTTTGACCGATTCGTTGCCGACCCAAGGTGACCGCAGGAGCCGTGGCGGTTTCGTGACCGGACCGGAACGCTTGCGGTTGTTCCGTGAGGCCGTGCGAGAGCTCCCATCCGGCATCCCGATCAATGTCATGTTGTACCCCATGGAGGGTGACTACAACGCACCGGTCGAGTTTTGGATGTTGGCCTACAACAGCGGCGGATCATTTATGAGCGTCAGCAAAGACTGGCCCTAACGAGGACTGCGCAAGATGGCACGAAAAAGACGTGAAGCGGATAACTTCAGTTTGTCGTTTCTCGACTGCATTTGTTGTGGTTTTGGTGCAATTATCCTGTTGCTCGTTCTAACGAAGATTTACGAGCCAGTTACGATCGAGCGGGCAAAAACCAATCTGCAGTCGCTCATCGCGAAACTACAGGAAGAGCTCTTTGAGATCCGCGGCGAATCGGTCGTCTTGAACCGGGAGCTCAAAAGTGCGCGCGAGCAAGTGTCGGAATCGCAAAAGAAACTGGCCCAACTGCGCGGCGATCTGACCAAGATTCGTGGTCAATACAATCCGCAAGAAGACGATTCATCGTTCTCACAAGAAACGGAAGGGGAGCTGCGCCTCGCGCGTCAAGCCCTTACTGAAGAAATGCAGCGTTTGCGGCCGAATTTCCGCCGGGCCGATGATGCGCCGGTGGGTGGTATCCCGGTCGACAGCGAATACGTGGTCTTTATTATCGATACGTCGGGCAGTATGCAGCAGGACAGTTGGCAAAAAGTTCGGCGGAAAATCCGCGAGACGCTCGATCTGTACCCGAGCGTTCTAGGGATGCAAATCATGAACGATAACGGCCGTTACATGTTTCCAGAATCGGCCGGTTCATGGCTCAAAGATACGCCGGCACGACGCGAGCTGATCAACCGTCGCATGTCTAACTGGCGTGCAACGAGTGTGTCGAGCCCGGTGAATGGTATCAAGACCGCAATCCGTACCTATGGGCGCCAAGGCAAGAAGGTCTCGCTCTACGTATTCGGTGATGACTTCAAGGGCGGCTCCGTTGAGGCGCTGGCCGATGCAGTGGATAGGCTGAACCCTGAAGATGCCGACGGCAAGCGAAGTGTTCGAATCCATGCGGTTGGTTTTCCGCATCGCTTCTCGAGTGGTCGCGTCAGCGAGGAGGCGCGGCAATTTTCTGCGCTGATGCGCGAGCTCACATTTCGTAACGGCGGTACCTTTGTTGCTGTCACGGACCGCAGCTAAATCGCCCGTCACTTTTCGCCATAATTGATCGCTTCGGTGGCGGATTCGGCGACCGTTAAGCCACAGCGCCAACGCAGACTGTATCGCGTACTCACTTAACGGAGCAGTCTCATGAAACACACAGTATGGACCGTGGCCGCCATCGGCGTCGTTACCGCGATCGCACCAACGGCAGAAGCGCTAGCATCGAAATCGGAAAACGTTGGCATCGGTGTTGGCGGCGTCGTTGGTGCTGTCGCCGGCGGTCCGATCGGTTTTATCGTTGGCAGTGCGGCGGGCGCTTTCGTCGGCGATCGGTTTCACAAGCGCGGCGAGACAATCGCTGAGCTAGATGCCTCACTGACAGCGGAGCAACAGCGCACCGCCACACTCGCAGCGGAGTTAGCCGCACGCGAATCCGATCTCGCGACGCTGGATGCCCGGATCGACTCGTTACGCTTGCCGGTAGAGCAGGCCCGCGAGATTCTTTCGAGTGGTCTGGCTATGGATCTGCTGTTTGCCACCGATACGGCAGCCGTCGACCCGCTAATCGCCGAACGTTTGGCGACCCTGGCAGGACGTTTGGCGGGGGTTCCTGACGTTGTCATCGAGCTGAACGGCCACGCGGACGTCCGTGGAACACCGGACTACAACCTTGGCTTATCGCTACGACGTGCGGAAAATGTCCGTAGTGTTTTGTTAGAGGCGGGCTTTCCGGCGGCTCGGATTACGGTAACCGGGCACGGGTCGACGGAGCTTGATCCCACCGATACAACCATTGACTCACTGGCACGACAACGCCGCGTTGAGATGCGGGTCGGCGTTTCGCCAGCGACGCTGCGTGGACAGCTGGCGGGCTTGTAGCCACAATAGGAGGGTCCGCTTCGGCGGACCCTTTTTTTGGGTGAGAGAGGATGCCTTGATGGCGGACCCATTAGCTGCTCGACGCTGTGTCCCGTGCGAGGGTGGTGTGCCACCACTGACCCCGGAGCAATGCGAAGAGCTGATGCGCGCGCTCGATCCTGCCTGGCAGCTCGATCTCACTGTGCATCGTATTTCACGTCGGTTCACCTTCGTTGGCTTTAATCGCCCAATGGGATTTGTCAACGCGGTTGCGTTTATTGCTCAAACCGAAGGGCATCACCCCGAGATGACGATTGGTTATGGCTTTGCCGAGGTTTCTTACCGGACCTACGCCATCGACGGTCTCAGCGACAATGACTTTATCTGTGCCGCCAAGATCGATCGACTAATCGCCGACTAGCCGAGGTCAGCCTGCGGTTTGGGCGGCAGCGGCAAGAACGCGCTGGTGCGTGCTACGTAGTCTCGATAGGCGGGCTTGGTTTCGGACAGCGACTTTTCCAGCAGACTCACACCGGATACCTTCAGCAAAAGAAACGTCATCAGCACCGGTGCGATAATGCCCCACCAGCCGACCGGATTCTCAAGTGTGACGATAAAAATACCCCACCACAAACACGCGTTACCGAAGTAATTCGGATGCCGGGTGTAGCGCCACAGACCGCGGTCCATTACCTGACCTTTGTTGGCTGGGTTGCCTTTGAATGCCGCCAATTGGTAATCGCCTAACGCTTCGAACAAAAAGCCGATAGCGAAGATGGCGGTACCGATCCACGCTAATACCCCGACCGAATCGGGTGTGTCGTACGTTTGGCCGATCTGCAGCGGAAGCGAGACGATCCACATGACGGCGCCCTGCAGCAAGTAGACACGAGCATAGCTTCTGACCGCGAAGTTCTTGCCCGCTTGCTCAGCTCGCTCGCGCATGGCCTGGTAACGGGGATCTTCACCGTGCCCAAGATTTCGCCAAGCAAGGTAAATTCCCAATCGCAACCCCCAAAGGGTTGCTAGCCCGGCAATGAGTAACTTGCGCGCCTCGATTCCGTCACTGAATAAGTACGCGACCCAGGCTGTCAGAACAAAACCTGGGCCCCAGAAGATATCGATGATGCTTGCGTCTTTAATAACGACACTTACGAGCCACAGTGCGGTTAGCGCCAGAACAATGGCGATCGCAGTAGCGATCATGACAAACGGCAATTCAGCCACAGGAGTCTCCGGTTCGAATTTGGCTGGTACCATACCAGGCGAACGTGTAGGGCAAGTGAAGAGGGCCGATCTTCGCCGTCACCGATTCACCATGTAAGCGCAAACGACCTTGTTCATGATGGTCGTTTCGAACGACCTAAGGTTCGGCTTGCCGACGCTTGTGTAGGGATGATTGATCGATGAACTATGACGAACTGCTGGTCTTCGGAGCCGAGACGGCGCAACGCGTCGTCGCCGTGCTCAGCGAATGGGTTCAAAGTCCGGCATTCTATGTGCAGCTAGGCGCCGTTATAGCGGCGATTGTCGTTGGGGCATTCGTGGCGATGCCGCTCCGGCGTCTGCCCGTCTTCCGGGCGCCACCGAGCGATGCCCGTTTTGCGGCATTTCGCAGCGGTGTGTACCGATTGCGCGGAGCGATCATTCCGTTTGCCATCATCATTGCCTTGATGTTGGCCGCCAGTTTGTACAGCGCGACCGATGTTGGTGGCGAACCCTGGCTAATTCGAGCTGCCGAGGGCTTGGCACTGGTCGCGTTGCTCTACTCGCTCATCCGCCGCTTGGTGGGTAACGCCTTTATTCGAGCGATGGGTCTGTGGGTTGGTCTGCCAGTCGCATTCCTTGCGGTATTCGGGTGGCTCGATGATGTGACGGGTTTTCTTGACGGTATCGCATTGTCTGCGGGCAACATAAAGGTCTCGCTGTACGGTCTGACCCGCGCGTTCATATTTGGGTCGATCTTGTTTTGGTTGGGTCGCCTGTCGAACGTGGCGGGAAAGGAAGCCATACGACGTCAAGAACAACTGGATCTTGGCACCCGCGAGGTTTTCGCGAAGCTGTTCGAGATCGGCTTGTTCGTACTGATCTTCCTACTGCTGTTGCAAATCATGGGTATCAGTCTGACGGCGCTGGCGGTCTTCGGTGGTGCGCTCGGCGTTGGCCTTGGTTTTGGGCTGCAACAGATTGCATCGAATTTCGTCTCCGGCATTATTATTTTGCTTGATCGCTCGTTAGCGATTGGTGATCACGTAGAGCTAGAGGACGGTCGCTCCGGAACGCTTCGTGAGCTCAATATGCGTTTCGGTGTCTTGGAGACTTATGACGGCAAAGATGTTGTCGTACCCAACGAACAGTTCATCACCGCGACCTACACCAACTGGACGCATAAAGACCCACAGCAGCGCTACGCCATTGAGTTCCAAGTGGCCTATACCACCGACCTCGATGCGTTGTTCGACGATCTACGTGAGCTATGTACCGCGCATCCGCAAGTGTTGTCGGGGTCAGGTATCGAAAGAGATCATCAACCCGATGCGGAGGTGGCCGGTTTCGGTGACAACGGGATCGATATCCTAGTGGAGTACTGGATGGAAGGGATTGACGACGGGCCAAACCGGGTAGAGGCGGATTTGTTGCTAGAGATCTACCGGCTATTTCGTCGCAAAGGTTATGCGTTTCCGTTTCCGCAGCGCGAAGTTCGTTTGGTGGGCGACGACGCTTAGCAGCCTAAAACATCGAGGTTGGATCGGGCTTGTCTGCCGGCGGCGGCTCGCGCGACGGAATGTGATCGCCAGTCAGCATGTCGCGGTAGCTCTGACCGGGACCGACCATCGGGAATACCATCGCATCCGGGTCGATTCGCACTTCCAAGAAAGCCGGTCCGGCGAAGTTTAAAAAGCGTTCGATGGTGGCACTCACGTCGGCTTTGTTGTCGAGCCGCTCGGCGAAACCAAATCCGTCGGCTTTCGCTGCTAAGACAAAATCCTTGCGATGCAGTGTTTTGTCACTGCCTGCGAGACGACCTTCGAAGTAGGTTTTCTGCCACTGCTTCACCATGCCGTCGCCCTGATTGTTAAGTACCACGACTTTCACTGGCAAATTGTAGGTGGTCAGCGTTTCAAGTTCACCGAGGTTCATGCGGATACTCGCGTCACCGTCAATGTCGATAACGGTCCTATCGGGACAGGCGAACTGCGCACCGGCGGCCGCTGGCAACCCGAAACCCATCGTGCCCATGCTGCCAGACGTTAGCCACAAACGAGGTTCGCGAAAATCGAAATACTGAGCGGCCCACATCTGATGCTGGCCCACGCCCGTGGACACGATCGCTTCACCTTTCGTTTGGCGGTTAATCTCCTCGATAACGTAGTGCGGCTGAATCAGCTCGCTTGCCCGGTCATAGTTCAGCGCGTAATCGCGTTTCAAAACTGCGATATGTTCGGCCCACGCATCGAAAGACTTGGCGAAGCGAATCCTGAGACCGTAGCCGACAAGTGCTGCTAAATCGCGGTGTAAACGACCAACGTGCGCCCAGTCGGCTTTCTTGACTTTACCGATTTCGGAAGGGTCTACATCGAAGTGGGCAATGCTTTTTGCGTTAGGCGCGAATGCATCGGGTACGCCAGCGACCCGGTCATCGAAGCGGGCACCTAACGCGATCAAGAAGTCGCAGTCTTCGACCGCGTAGTTCGCGTAAGCGGTTCCGTGCATACCGAGCATGTGCAAGCACAGCGGGTCGAGGGTATCGGCGGCACCAATTCCCATTAAGGTCGTAACGACGGGAATGCCAAACTCGCCAGACAAGCGGCGCAATTCTGCATGCGCATTAGCATTGATGACGCCGCCACCCGCGTAGATCAGCGGTCGTTCCGATGCGGCGAGTAAACGGAAGAAATGCTCACACTGCGTTTGCGATAAATGGTTATCGGTGGTCTCAGCTAAACGACGTCGGAATCCTGGAACCGGTAACTCGCCGGTGCCGCGAAATGGGCAAATTGCGTTTTGAACGTCCTTCGGGATGTCGATAACGACGGGTCCGGGTCGACCCTCGCGAGCGATCATGAACGCCGTTCGAACTGTTTCCTCGAGCTTCGTCTCGTCGGTAACCAAAAACACGTGTTTCGCGACTGAGCCCATCACCGATGTTACCGGCGCTTCTTGGAAGGCATCGGTTCCGATAGCCGCTCGTGGCACTTGGCCGCAAATAACGACCATTGGAATCGAATCGGCGAACGAATCGCGAATGGGAGTCACGGTGTTGGTTGCGCCCGGGCCTGATGTCACCATAACGACACCAACTCTGCCCGATGCTCGTGCGTAGCCGGCAGCCATAAAGCCCGCTGCTTGTTCGTTGGCGGGTACAACCAAATCAATCGGCCGTTTGCCACTCGCGAGCGATTTTTCGTTGTAGCGAAAAACGGCATCGTAACCCGGCAAAATGGCGCCACCGGAGTAACCGAATACCGTGTCAACACCCTCGTCAACTAGAACCTGAACGAGGATTTCCGCGTTGCTCATCGACGCACCCGCGAGCCTGTGAGGCTCGGGTGGCGTCGGGTTAGGTGTAACCATTCGGACCATCAGATTGGCACTGTTCCGGCGAATACGCGTTCGAGTCTCGGTAATTTTATTGTGCATTGCAATACCGAGGTCGCTGCGCGATCATTGCGTGGCCCTTTTTGTCGACGTTTGAGCTGCCCGCAATGCGCCACATTATTTCGGTTCTGCTGCAGAACGAAGTCGGTGCGTTGACCCGACTCACCTCGTTGTTCTCGACACGCGGCTACAACATCGAGTCGCTAAACGTTGCGCCGACCAATGACCCGACCGTCTCGCGGCTAACCGTCGTCAGCAGCGGGTCCGATGTCACGATGGTCCAAATTGCGGGTCAGATAGGGAAGTTGGTCGACGTCGTCAGCATTTACGACATGACACTCGGCGAGCACTACGAGCGCGAGTTACTGTTGTTGAAGCTATCGATCGCGACGGGTGAGTACGATGCGGTTATTGCCGATTGCCAGGCGGCTGGCGCTCGGTTGCTCGATGATTCGCAACAGAACTGCACCGTCGAGCTGGCGGCACGACCGGCCGAGCTCGATGCTTTCATCGAGCGCTGCGGCCAGCGGGCCGATATTCGAGCCGTGATTCGCTCGGGCTCGTTGGCTGCGATGAAAGGGGATCAAATTCACGCACATCCGTTGTCGGAGAGCTTGGCGACGTCGTAACCGTCATGCAGTGTCCTTTCTCACGTCTCGTCATTAAGGTCGGTTCTGGATTGCTTGTCGATGCCGGACGTGAACCCAATACGGCGTTCGTTGCTGGGCTTGCCGACGAGATCGCTCGTCTCAGAGCCAGTCAGGTCGATGTGCTGCTCGTGTCGTCCGGGGCAATCGCACTGGGTGCACCGCAACTAGGCCTGAAGCGTCGCAGTCATCGACTCGATGAATTACAGGCAGCGGCAGCGGTCGGGCAAGTTGGACTCGCGCGCTTGTGGCAAGCGCATTTGGGGACCCATGGGCTGACCGCTGCGCAGTTATTGTTAACGCTTGGGGATACGGAGTCACGGCGCCGCTATCTTAATGCGCTCGACACGATACGGGTCCTGCTAAGTCGCGGCGTTGTGCCGGTCATTAATGAAAACGATACGGTTGCCACCGATGAGATCCGGTTCGGCGACAATGACGGCCTGGCTGCACGCGTTGCACAAATGGTCGACGCCAATGCACTCGTGTTGCTGAGCGATGTCGATGGACTCTACACCGCGCATCCATCGAACCTCGACGCGGAACTCGTGACTCGGATCGAGACGATTGACGATGCGACGGAGGCTATGGTCAGCGAGCGGCGTTCCGCGTGGGGTTCCGGTGGTATGCGCAGTAAGTTGGCAGCCGCCCGTCTGGCGAGCGCAGCCGGTGTCGAGGTTTTTGTCACGAATGGGACACGTAGCGGTTGCCTTGAGCGTTGGTTGAACGGTGGCCCGGCGACGCACTTCGTTGCGAGTGCGCGGCCCGAGAGGGCGCGGAAACGCTGGATTGCTGGGTCGTTGCGGCCAGCCGGACAATTGTGGCTTGATGCGGGCGCCTGTGCGGCATTGCGGAACGGTAACAGTCTGCTGCCGGTTGGCGTGCGACGCGTGGATGGCTCGTTCCAGCGTGGCGACACCGTTGTGTTAATGGATGAAAATGGAACCGAGATAGGCCGCGGATTGTGCGCCCGTGATGACGTGGAAACTCGTGATCTGTTGACGGGTCGTAGTAGTGAGAAGGATCGACAGGCTGCGCTCGTGCATCGCAATGATCTGGTGCTGACGGAGAGAGAATCGAAACCATGAGTGCGGCGGCAGACGAAACGCAGCAGTCAACGGCTGACTGTATGGCGTCTATGGGTCGAGCGGCCCGTTATGCTACCGGGGCGCTGGCTGGCGCTGATGCTGCGACGCGCAACCGTATCATTCGGCGCACCGCTGAACTCATTCGCGAACGCCGCGAACAAATACTCGAAGACAACGCCGCGGACAAAGCGCAAGCACAAGCCAGCGGCCGTCGCGGCGCGATGCTCGATCGTCTGTCCCTGGACGAAGCCCGTATCGACGCGATGGCTGCCGGTCTAGATGCGGTCGCAATGCTCGATGACCCGCTTGGACAGATTGATAAACGCTGGGAACGACCGAACGGCCTCTGTATCGAGCGCATTACTGTGCCGCTTGGAGTGATCGGTATTGTCTACGAGAGTCGCCCAAACGTGACCGTCGATGCAGGTGTCCTTTGTGTGAAGTCCGGTAATGCGGTCATCTTGCGGGGTGGCTCCGAATGCGTTCGCTCAAACCGGCAGTTGCACACGTGCTTGGCTGATGCCCTAGAGCAAAATGGCCTTCCGCGAACTGCCGTTCAATTCGTACCTACCCAGGACCGCGAGGCCGTTGGGCTTCTGTTGGCAGGGTTAAATGGTAACGTCGATGTGCTGGTGCCGCGCGGTGGCCGCAGCTTGGTTGAGCGGGTCCACAACGATGCGCGCGTACCGGTCATTGGTCACCTTGACGGGATCTGCCACGTTTATCTGCATGGCGATTGCTCCACTAAGATGGCGATCGATATTGCGGTGAACGCCAAAATGCGGCGAACCGGTATCTGTGGCGCGGCTGAGACGGTGCTCGTCGATAGTGCGTGCGCTGAACGTGTGCTGCCTGCACTCGGCAAAGCACTCGAGGCTGCCGGTTGTAGCGTGCGTGGCGACACGACGACGCAACGCTTGGTGTCGTCGGCAAGTACCGCCACCGAGCAAGACTGGACGACGGAATACTTGGACGCGATTGTCGCCATACGTGTTGTTGAAGACTTTGCTGCTGCCGTTTCGCACATAGCGACCTACGGCTCTGGTCATACCGATGCGATTGTCACGAACGACCAGACGGCAGCCGATGCATTTCTTCGCCAAGTGGACAGTGCAATTGTGCTACACAACGCATCAACCCAGTTCGCCGATGGTGGTGAGTTCGGCATGGGTGCGGAGATCGGCATAGCGACCGGCCGTATCCACGCCCGTGGTCCGGTTGGTGCCAATGAGTTAACGAGTTATAAGTATTGCGTCCGCGGCAGCGGGCAGACACGACCGAACTGATATGCAAACGGATTTTGACGTAGTCGTCGTTGGTGGTGGCATCAACGGTGTCGGTATTGCCAGGGATGCTGCACTGCGAGGCTTGCGTGTTTTGCTACTTGAAAAGGACGATTTCGGTAGTGGCACAAGCAGTTGGTCGAGTCGCCTTATTCACGGTGGCTTGCGCTACCTTGAGTATGCAGAGATCGGACTTGTTTATGAGTCCTTGCACGATCGACGCGCGCTGTTTCGTACTGCTGAACATCTCGTCAAGCCACTGCGATTGACGATACCCATCTATAAAGAAAGCCGACGCGGACCGTGGCTCGTCAAGCTGGGCATGCTCGCTTATGACATGCTCTCGCTCGGCAAAAAACTACCAGGCCATCGCATGCTCAATCGCCGTGAGACACTGGAGCTATTCCCGGCACTCGACGCTGAGGGGTTGCGAGGCGCCGCCAGTTATTACGATGGTCAAGTGGAGTATGCCGAGCGTCTGGTCCTGGAGAACGTGTTGTCCGCGTCAACCGCGGGGGCGGTCCTTCACAATCACTCGCCCGTTACCCGGATTGATGTCAACGGCTCTCACGTCGGAGCCGTGCACTGGACGAATAGGCTGACAGGCCAGCAAGAGAGTGCGCTTGCTCCGGTCGTCGTTAATGCCACTGGACCGTGGGTCGATGCCTTGCTAGACAGAGTCGACACCGATCCATTTGTTCGTCAGATGGGCGGCACCAAAGGCTCTCACCTGATTATGGATCGCTTCCCGGGCGCGCCGGAGCAAGCGCTTTATGTAGAGGCGCGTAGCGATGGTCGGCCGTTTTTCGTTCTTCCCTGGAACGATCAGTTACTGGTCGGTACAACCGACATTCGTGACGACTCACCGCCGGAAGAGTTGGTAATGAGTGGTGACGAAATCGAGTACTTGCTGACCGAGTTGAATGGCTTGTTTCCCAGCGCCAACGTTTCGCGCGACCACATACGACACACCTACTCGGGGCTCCGGCCGCTGCCGCACCAGGTGGATGGGCCGACCAGCGCAATAACTCGATCACATATCGTTCGCCATCACAGCGATGTCGCGCGTGGTCTGTACTCCGTTATCGGCGGCAAACTAACGACATACCGCAGTTTGGCTGAGGATTGCCTAAAACAAATCGGTCGTGATTTTGATTGGCAGCTCGCGCCGTGTCGGACTCGCAGTGAGATATTGCCGGGATCGACAGGTGTTGGTGCTACTAGAAATCAACTGCAGCGGCCGTGGCTAGCTGAACGCTCGATCGAGCATCTGCTGCGAGTCTACGGTTCGCGAGCGCTCGACGTCGTCGCACTCGCAGACACCAATGTCGAGTGGCGCGAGACAGTGTGCCAATGGTCCGGTGCGTTGGCCGCCGAAATCCCTTTTGCCTGTCGGTTCGAATTTGCGCGCAACCTCGATGATGTTATTAATCGTCGGACGATGATCGGCCTGGGGCCAGATCGCGGTCGCGCTGCGGTCGCGGCTGTGGCTGCATTATTGGCAGCGGAGCTTGAGTGGTCAGATAGCGAACGAAACGCGGCTACCGATGAGTTTCACGCGGTTACCGACCGACGCTTTCAGGTGGCGGCTTGATCAGAGTCGTTTTGCTGTTTGGGGTTTGCTCGCGATTGTAGAATCCGCTCGACCGCCGCCAAATAAACTGACGCCAACCCAGTCGCCTTTAAAAAACCACGGCTGCGCACGAATAACCAGTAACCAGGCACGCTCAGCCACCGTAGCCATGGCGAATCAAACAAAGCCGCCAAGCGCTGGAGTCCTGCCATCCGGTACATCGCTGCGACCGCGTCGGCGCCGCGCAGCCAGCGCCCGTTCGCATCTCGCGCGTGTAATACGCCTTGCAGGGTTGCGGCAGAAAGCCCCGCTCTGCCCGCGGCGGCATCGGCAAAACCGGGAGCGGCGCAATCGATAAATTCGAGCTGCTCCGATGGAATCGCATTAGCTAACGCGTCGCTTTCGCGCCGGCATATTGAGCACGATCGATCAATGTACACCGTCAAGCGCGGCGTCTCGGTTAGCGTTGCGTCGGTCGGTACAGACCGGGTTGTACGAGTTCGATCCATGACTTGCTAGTGTAAGGCAGCACTTCGCGATGAGAACCGCGACCCAGTTCCAATTTCAACGTCGACCAGTAGTCGGCGTCCAGTAAGTCCGCATGATGTTCAAGAAAAATCGCTTTCAACGGTTCGCTGAAGCCAAGGAACTGGACAAATTGCTCGGGAAATATGTCATTCGGTCCGACGTAGTACCACGCATCCGCACGCATTTCGTCCATATCGTCCTGCGGCTCGGGCAAGCGACGGAAATTGCACTCCGTAACGAGACAGAGTTCGTCGTAATCGTAGAAGATAACCCGGCCGTGTCGGGTAACACCAAAGTTCTTTAGCAGTAAATCACCGGCGAAAATATTGCTGTTGGCGAGGTCTCGAATCGCTTGCCCGTAATCAATCGTCGCCGCCCGCGTCTCGGCATCCGACGCCGTTTTTAGAAACAGATTCAACGGCGTAAGTCGGCGTTCAATATAGAGATGGTCAATAACGACCGAGCCGTTTTCCAGGCGACAGGTTTTGCTGCAACCGGTGAGCAGCGCATCGAGTAACTCCGGTGCGAATCGCTCGGGTGCAAACTTAAGGCGCCGAAACTCCTGCGCATCGACTAAGCGGCCAGCACGATCGTGCTTAAAAACCAGCGTGTATTTGTCTTTGACATCTTGTCGGCTCATCGTTTTCGGGTAGGCAAACCGGTCGCGGATGAGCTTAAACACGACGTCGTATGAGGGCAGGGTGAACACTTCCATGACCATGCCTTTGTCGCCGCTCGCGTGGACAAATCGGTCATCCGGCGGACAACCGTTGAGGTGCGCAAAGAAGTGTCGGTAACGCTCCGTCTTACCTTGCTTTGCGCGGCCAAGGACAATGTAAATTTCGGCAATCGGTTTTTTCGGCATCAATGCCCGCAGGAAGCTAACGGCCGGCCCAACCGCCGCGAGATCGGCATGAAAGTAAGAGCGTGTGTAGCCGAACAACATACTGACGTCACTGGTCGATACGATCACGGCATCAGCATAGATGCCGTCCTCTGAATTGATGAGTGCAATGACCAGTGGCGATTCCCACCCGTTCCCGTGCAATCTGCCAACAAGGTAAGCCCGTGTACCGCGGAAGAACACGGTCTGCAACATCTCAATGCGATCAATGCGACAGCCTTGACCGCGGGTCCGGCAATACGCATCTAGCTCCGCAGCCAGATAACCGACGGTTCTCTCAGCATTGCGATACGATGCGCCGTTGAAGCGGTAGTCGGCGAGTAACTCATCGACGACGAAAACGAGATTGCCGCGCACGTCATAATCGAATCGTCGTACTTGATCGACCCGGTACTCAGAAGGCGTTACGTCTTCGGCAACAAACTCAATATCCGGGTCCACGCCAACGGTTTTGAATACGCGACGAGTAACCGAGCTGAAGAACGTTTGGTAGAACTCTCTGTCGATCAACGGTTCGATCCGGCGGGCAAACTCGCTCTTGACCGCCGCCCAAACCGCACGACGATCGATGTGCTCGCCTAGAGCTGCCGTAACATCGCTTGTCGCCGCACCAACCGAATGGCCGTACAGTTCAATACGCTCCACCGCGTCGCTTTGCATCGCCGTCCACTCGCGACGCTCAAAGCGACGTTGCGCTCGCCGCGTTACCTCGCGAAAGTCGCGATTGTAACGCTCGAACGCAGCGACCAACGCCGCTGCCGCCGCGTCGACAGGCTTGTCGAGAATGGGAGGCGACAACGGCGTGGCTGAGCTACATTCGCTCGATCATGGCGTCGGCGAATTGTGAGCACTTGACCTCGGTAGCCCCGTCCATCAGGCGAGCAAAGTCATACGTGACGAGACGGTCACCGATGGTCTTGTCCATGGAGGAGATGATCAGATCGGCAGCCTCGGTCCATCCGAGGTAACGAAGCATCATCTCACCGGACAGAATGACGGAGCCGGGATTCACTTTATCGAGGTCGGCGTACTTCGGTGCCGTGCCGTGTGTTGCCTCAAAGACCGCGTGCCCGGTGGCGTAGTTAATGTTGCCACCTGGTGCTATCCCGATCCCGCCGACTTGCGCCGCGAGCGCATCGGATAGGTAGTCACCGTTGAGGTTCATTGTCGCAATAACGTCAAATTCGCGCGGCCGTGTCAGTACTTGTTGCAGCGTGATGTCGGCGATTGCATCTTTGATCAGAACGCGGCCCGCCGCCAATGCATCGGCCTGCTCTTTGTTCGCTGCTTCTTGCCCGTCTTTCGCGCGGGTGCGCTCCCATTGGTCCCAGGTGTACGTGTGCTCGGCGTATTCACGCTCAGCCAGTTCGTAGCCCCAGTTACGGAAGGCGCCTTCCGTGAACTTCATGATGTTCCCTTTGTGCACGAACGTGACGCTCTTGCGGCCATTGGCGATCGCGTAGTCGATCGCCGCGCGGATCAAACGCTCCGTACCTTCTTTTGAAACCGGTTTTATACCGATGCCAGATGTTGCCGGGAAGCGAATGTTCTCGTATTCGTTTCCAAAGTGTTTCTGAAACAGCTCCAAGAATTCTTTGTTGCGTTCGCTGCCCGCTTCGAACTCGATACCGGCATAAATGTCTTCGGTGTTCTCGCGGAAAATGGCCATGTCGACATCGCCGGGTTTGCGGACCGGGCTCGGCACACCTTCAAACCAGCGAACCGGGCGCAGACAGACGTACAAGTCCAGCAATTGGCGCAGCGCGACATTCAGTGAGCGGATACCACCGCCAATCGGGGTCGTCAGCGGGCCCTTTATGGACACGAGGTATTCACGACAGGCGTCGACAGTCGCATCCGGTAGCCAGCTAGCGTATAGGTTGTTCGCTTTCTCACCGGCAAAAATCTCCATCCACTTGAGTTCGCGTTTGCCGCCGTAAGCTTTCGCCACAACGGCATCGAAAACGCGCACCGACGCTGCCCAAATATCGCGGCCGGTACCATCGCCCTCAATAAACGGAATGATCGGGTTGTCGGGGACCTGGAGCTTGCCGTTTTCAATAGTGATTTTTGCGCCGTCAGCTGGCGGCGTAAGTTCAGGTCCCGTCATTCGTCAACTCCATAGTATTTGCTGTAGATGTCTGGGGTGTGCGGTGGTCATCTGATGTTAAGACTTCGAGTCGATAACGAGCTGTGGCCCGGTTCGGCCAAAAACGTGCTTGGCGAAAACGCCGTAGACATAGCCACATTGCGCGCAATGCGCGACGTAGAACCACGCACTGCCATTGCGCGCCTTTTCCGTAATTGGCGCGGACACCGTGTTATCGATCCCCGTCGTCTTGCAGGCCGGACAAACCGGTTCGCTCATCAGCGACTACCCGTGACGCACACCCCGTACGCCGATTATAGTCCGTGTTGCTCGCTAACGCCCGGCTTCGCACCCAGCAAATGCCCTTCCGACGCCTGATAACCGTGTTGCTCTGTTTACTCGTAGCCACAGCCGGGTCGTTTGTCCGTGCCGGTGAGACAGGTCCCCGGATAGGCCTTGTGCTGTCGGGCGGGGGCGCCCGCGGAGCGGCTCACGTCGGTGTGCTAAAAGCGCTGAAAGAGATGAATATTCCCGTACATGCGGTAGCAGGGACCAGCATGGGCGCCGTGGTCGGTGGACTGTACGCCGCGGGAATGGAGCCGGAAGCGCTTGAGCGGCTGGTCACGGACATCGACTGGCAAGACGCATTCAGCGATCGGTCGGCGCGAACGACACGGACGTTTCGGCGCCGCCAAGACGATCTCGGCTACCTCGTTAAATTCGACGTCGGCTTCAATGACGGCGAGATCCAGTTGCCTAAGGGTTTGATTCAAGGCCAAAAGCTCGGCTTGATTTTGCGTGAGCAGACGCTCCCGGTTAGCCATATCGACGACTTCGATGATCTGCCGACGCCGTACCGCGCTGTTGCAGCGGATCTCGCGGATGGCGCTAGTATTGTTCTTGGGGCCGGCGACTTGGTTGCTGCCATGCGCGCGAGTATGGCGGCGCCCGGTGTCTTCGCGCCGGTTGAGGTCGACGGTCGGGTCCTCGTCGACGGCGGCATCGCGAAAAATATTCCGATCGACGTCGGCCGAGCCATGGGCGTGGATATTGTTATCGCGGTAGACGTTGGCTTTCCATTAAAAAACGTCGACGAGCTCGACAGTGCCGTTTCGGTCGCCGATCAAATGTTGACGATCCTCATTAGACGTGAGGCCAACGCCCAGATTACCGCGATGCGGCCTCGCGACGTCCTGGTGATTCCGGAGCTAGAGGGCTACTCGTCGGCGAATTTCACCGATGTTGCGACCGTCATTCCTACAGGCTATGTCGCTGCAATGGCTGTCGCCGACGAGCTTAGGGCGCTTGCGATCAGCTCGGCGCAGTACGCCGATTTCGTCGCGCACCGCGACGTTGCGCGGCGCCAAGCACCCGCGCCAGCGTTCGTTGCGATTCGCGGCGACAATCCGTTATCCGAGAATGTGCTGAAAACCCGACTCGCGACGCAACCGGGCGAGCCGCTCGACCCTGCACGTGCCGCTGAAGATGCCGGACGAATTTACGGCCTCGAGTTGTTTGAGTTTGTCGATTACCAATTGGTGGAGAAAGACGGTCGGACCGGTATCGAGTTCCAGACAACGGCACGGAGCTGGGGTCCGGACTATCTTCGTTTTGGCCTAACGTTTGAGGAAGACTTCGAGGGCACCAGCGAATTTAATATCGGTGCTCGGTACATCCAAAATGCCGTCAATCGACTCGGTGCCGAGTGGCGGACCGACTTACAGATCGGCACAAACCCGCGGCTAAACTCCGAGTTCTACCAGCCACTGTCGTTCGATTTGCGCTATTTTGTCTCCCCGCAGGTTCGGTTTGAGCAGCGTAACGTCAACGTATTCTCGGCGACAGAGCCATTCGCACGCTACCGGGCGACCCAGTCCGAGTTTGCGTTGTCGGTCGGCCGCGAACTCGGCAATTCGGGCGAGCTGCGGGTTGGCGTTGCCCACAGTACCGGCAGTGCACGGCTGCAGATCGGCGATGAGGCGCTACCAAACCTCGACTTTGATCGAGGCCGCTACTTTGCTCGGTTACGGCGCGACACACTCGACGATCTACAATTTCCGCGCAACGGTACCCAGCTTGATCTGGCGTGGAGCCTATTTCGTCCGGAACTCGGTTCCGATACGAAAGCGAGTCTGATGAGCGCGAGCTGGACGCGCGTTCGCAGTTACGGCAGGCACTCATTGGCTTTCGGGTTGGATCTTGCCACCACCGAGTCCGGCGAGGTCTCGGTTCTCGACTTTTTTGATCTAGGCGGATTTTTGTCGCTATCCGGACTTGATCGCGGCCAATTACGCGGGCCACATGCCGCACTCGCACGATTGCTGTATTACCGTCGCCTAGGTGCCGATAGTGTCGGTCTGTTTGATTGGCCGTTGTACATCGGCGCGTCATTAGAAAGCGGCAACGTTTGGGAAGACCGCGACGACGTCAGTCTCGACTCAGCCCTCGTCAACGGCAGTGGTTTTGTCGGCATGGATACAACTTTTGGACCGTTGTTCCTCGCCGCCGGTTTTTCTGAGGACGGCGACACCAGCATCTACCTTTTCTTAGGTTCGCCTATCCGTTGAGTCTCGGTCGACGGCTTCGTAGACAACACTGACGTCATCACCGTTGCGGTAATAGCCATGGCGTTTGCGTTTGTTTGCGAGTGCCTCGTCGCGATCCTCACGCGTCGCATACCAGTCGATGTGCTCCCAGTCACCCCCGACCAATCGCGTAAACGGGTCGGTCGCTGGTAAGTGGCTGCGAATACCGTACAGCCGATCGGCACCGGCTTGCTCCGGGCGAACGAGATTATGACGATGGGAGTAGTTCAAGGTACTTGCTGCGTCAGTTCGAGACCCTGTGATTATAAACGCTAGACGTCTCTCTCCGCGAGACGTCGGTCAACGGTAACGATCAATGCGTGAGTAAAATCGACTGTCGGGCCGCTGGTTCAATCGTCAACGTTTGCCCGGAATTAAAGGCGAGGTAGTCCGATTCGATGCCATCACTGAAAATGACGCCGTTCGACGGCATTCTCGACGATAGCGTTAGTGGCGACGCGCGGCTTAGTCGTCCGTGCACTAGCGAACACTGTGTTGTCTGGCTCGGGAACGGCTCGCGAACCGAGTAGATGAGTTGATCGGTGTCCCAAGGTAGTCGACCCTGATCCGGTGGCGGGATGAATTTTCCACCGAACGTGGCGACGACGCCTGCTGCGCCTGCATAGACCGACTGTAGCCAGCCAGTTGACCCTGCCCCTGTCGAGACGATAACTCCACTCGACGAGTGTAGCTCCGTCCGATCCGCGATGCGTATTTCGTAGCGTGCTGATACGTGTGACTTGGCGCCGATAAAAAAGTCATTGAAAGCCAACAGCTCTTGACCGTCAGATGCGTGCGCGCGAGCGAGTGTTACTGGTCTTTTATTCATTTCGCCGTGCAAAGCGGCGTGTAGCGGCGCCGAGAAATTGTCCGGGTCGAACGGCAAAAGAACGCCATCAAAACGCTCTGGCGCTGGATTCACCGCAAAAATCGGTTGCCCCGATAGGTACTTGGCGGTGTTAGAGACGAGGCCATCTTGCCCGATCGTGATGACGAGTTCGTCACTACCGAAGGTAAAGCGGGGAATCAGCGCCCGGTCGATGCGCTGAATTTTTTGCTCACGCGGTATCGAGTCGATTACTGACCCGACCACACGCTGGTAACTGTCGTGAGTGCGCTGGATATCGGCGAACGAGTGTCCGCCTTGTTGAAGGTAGAATTTCGCTTGTGCTTTCGTGTTGAAGCGTCGAACAAGCTCGTCGAGTTCCGTCTCGCGAGTCACGACAACAACTTTCGAAATTGGCATGCTCATCAACTTTACGCCTAGTGCTTTGTTGAACCCGCTACGTACGAGACGATTTTGCCGAGTAAGTCCGGTGTGATCGTTAAGTTATCGATCGACCCCGCATTGCCCGCCCATTCTTTCAGTGCTAATCCGATGAGAGCTTCTGGCGGCAGCTTGCCGTACGGCGATAACTTCAGTTCATCTGCTTTGGCTTGCGCTTCGGCGAGCGCCAACTCGTTACGGGCTTGTGTGTCGACCAGCGCTTTCTTGCGGTTTTCTAGCTCGACTTCCGTATTCATCTCCGATTCGCGTATTTTTCGCTCCTCCTCAACCGCCGCTTTCCGGCGTGCATAAATCGCCTGATCAGCGCGTTTGTTGAGGTTCTCCCGAAGATCTGCCTCCAACGCCTTTTGCATCTCCGGTGTTGCTTTGACGGAGACAATGTGCAAACCCTCGATCTCGACGCCTAGCGTTTGCAGCTCCGGCGACGCGATTGCTCGCGAGACGACGGTCGCTGCCATGTGCTCAGCGCTACTTAATGTCGACTCGAGTGACAGTTGGCTGACGAGCGCACGAGAATGTCCTTGTACAACATTGATCACCCGTTGGACGAGTTTGGCTGGGTCTTCAGACAAAAAACCCTTCGTGGCTGCATCGACGGTGAAGTCGAGGCGCGCCGCGATTTCGAGGGGTGCTGCAAGCCGGTAACTAAGCACGCCTTGTATCGCGACTTCCTGAAAATCGGCGGTCGTCTCGGTGAAAACGAAATGCGATTCTTGGCTCGCAATGGGTACGGCTGCAACGGTCGTTGTCAGAGGGGAGTACCAGAAATTGATACCCGCACCGTGCTTTCGTACGGTGCCATTTCGGAAACAAATCGTGTAAGTGTTCGGTTCGCCTTTAAAGTAATTCAGCATGGCGTGTCTCCTTTTTCTAACGGGTGAATTTGACCGATGACCGGTCTTTCACTCGGAACAGTTTTGCGGGGCGATGAGCACCGTCGCGACGGTTCTTGCCGGTCGGTTCAATGACGTCCAGCGCGAGTATTCGCTTTGAAAAATTACGGGCGTCGAGTTGCTCGCGGCCGATCAATTCGTAGATATGGCGTAGTTCGGCCATCGTGAATTCGGCCGGCATCAACTGCAGCGCAATGGTCGAGTAACCAAGCTTGGCTGCTAGTCGTTGCAGCGCCATGTCGAGAATCTCAGCGTGATCAAAAGCGAGGGCCGGCAGTTCGTCAAGACGGAACCAGCCCACACCTTCGGCATCGCTCGCCGCTCTAATTTCGAGCGTATCCGACGCCATTAGCGCGTAGTAGGCGACGCTGATGACGCGTTCCCGCGGATCTCGTCGCGGCTCGCCGAACGTGTAGAGTTGTTCCAAGTAGGCCGCTTCTACGCCGGTTTCTTCGCGCAATTCACGCATCGCTGCATCGGTTAGGCTCTCATCAATGTCCACAAAGCCACCGGGTAACGCCCATTCGCCCCTAAACGGCGCCAGCGCCCGCTTGACCAACAGGACCTTGAGTTCATCGCCACGTATCGTAAATATCGAGATATCGACGGTTACGGCAGGGTGGGGGTAATCGTATTGGAACGGCATGGGGCGAATCACTTAGTGTATTTAGTACATAAACAGTATATGTACTTAGGACGGTAAGTCAAGGTGTCGGCATCGCCAAGCAACGGTCGAGCGCGTGTAGCGACGGTCGTGGTTCAGCGAGGCAAAGCGACCCGCGGCACCCGTGCGAGACGCATGCGGCCGGGTCCGTCGGGGCCAACTGGCCGGTTACCTGTGGTCGATCGTAGGTTTGTTTCCAGAAAGCTCTGGTTTGCGCTTTAACCACCCGTGCTCTCGGACGGCGGCGACGTAGCTGTCGCTAACAGGTATTTCGAGATCGTCGTCGAGGACGAGCTGCCAGCGACGAGCACCGCGTTTCGCCGATCGAACGGCATGGCCTGCCACCCACCATGACCGATGGACCTGCAATCCCAGTCCGGCAGGCATCTCATTGATGGCGTCGCCGAAGCGATAGTGGATCAATTGCGCGCCTTGGCTGGCGATAACACGTACGTAGTGTTCCTCTGCTTGCAGGGCCAGAACATCATCGACGGTACCGACGGCCGACTGCTCGAGAAACGGCGGCAATACACTGTCTGGCGGGGTCGCATCGATACCCTCTCGGTTGTCCGTCACGTCCCGTTTGTCGATCAACAGCCACAACAAAAAGTGAACGGGCAGGACGATCGTCAGGATGGTTACGTACTCACCGACGTAAGCCAGCAGTGGCGAGACTGCCCACAGATCATCATCGACGAACTCTGGCCGGATCGGCAGGTGTGGCTCGACCAAGATCTCCGCCAAGGCGTACGGCAGAAGGCCGACGGCGGACACGATGACGACGGGGCGAAGCCAAGCCGGCTCATTGAGTCTGTCGGGTCGCCATCGTGCGACCAATGAGTCCGCAGCCCAGAGCCCGGCAATTAAGCAACCAACGCGGGTACACCAATACAGCAGTTCCTGATTGATCGTCGCATTGATCAGTGGATCGTTGACCTGATTGATCACAATAAAGACGAGCACTATCGCACCGAGCCGCAGATTCCGCGGGGACGCAACATAATCGTGCATTGGCACCTGACGATTCATGTCCGGGCCGTGACGACCCACGAAGTACTGGGATCGTTCGTGAAGTGGGGGGCTGGCAGTGCCCGCTGTATCGCTAGCATGTCGCTTTATCCAGCACTACGGAGTTCTCAATGGATCAGCGGCTCGCTTTTCTAGGTTTGGTTGCATTGCTCGGTTTAGCCGGCTGTGAAGAGCCCGGCGCGTCGGGCGATACCCCAGCCGAGCCTTATACCAGTTTCTTTACGCCGCTGCCGGATACGGCGATCTTCCCATTGGAAAATCCGTACAGCGACGAAAAGCGAGTGCTTGGCGAGTTTCTCTTTTGGGACCCGATTTTGTCCGGCCGGATGAACGTGGCCTGTGCGACCTGTCACCACCCCGATCACGCCTGGGCCGATGGCCGTCCAGTATCGATCGGCGTCGACGGCAACGGCCTCGGTCCAAACCGCCGCGGATCGCTCGACACTCCTTTTCACTCACCGTCGATTCTAAATGTTGCCTTTACCGGTATCACAGAGACGAATCCTGGCGCCGGCTTTGTTGCCGGCGGATACTTCTGGGACCTCAGGGCAGATACACTGGAGACGCAGGCGCTCAACCCGATTCGGAGCGAAGTGGAAATGCGCAGCAGCGACTTTCTCGACGATGAGATCATCCCTGAGATTGCCCGCCGGTTAGCGTTGATCCCGGAATACCAGTCGCTGTTCGCGGCGGCGTTTACCGACACCACTCCGATCAATGAAGCGAATATCGCGAATGCGTTAGTCACGTATCAACGCACGCTAACCACACAGCCGACTCGTTTCGACGCCTTTCTCGCTGGCGACGAGTCGGCACTCTCACCGGCCGAAGTAACGGGACTCAACAAGTTCATCAATGGAGGGTGCACCGACTGCCACGCTGGCCCGATGTTGGCAGATAATCTGATCGATCCCAGTAAACCCATACAAGTCGATAAGCCTGCCGTGAAGACCCCTGGCCTGCGAAACGTTGCGTTGACAGCGCCATACATGCACGACGGCTCGCGCGCGACTCTCCGCGATGCCATCGCGTTGTACGAAGAACGCGACGATCTTGGGGTGACGCTTGAAGACGACGATTTCGGTGACATCGAGGCGTTCTTGCTGACGCTGTCAGACCCGGGATTTTCGCGGCAGATACCCACTTATGTGCCGAGTGGTTTGCCGGTCGGCGGCGATATTCTGCCGTAGCGTCGCGGGCCGTGGGTGCGGCCGCTCGACCGCCGGTGCGCTAGACTTAGGGAAGGCGTAGGCAGGAGGTAAGAACATGCGACGGTTCTGGCTTTTTGTTGGCTATGCGTCACTGCTCGGTAGTGTCGGTGACGGCGCGTTGGGCGTGTATGCACTCGCCAAAACGACTTGTTGCGGGACCGAATCCTGGGCCGTCACGGTCGATGACTTCCTTCGCAACTATGTCGGTTTTCTCTACTGGATTAAGCAGCTCGCTTTTTGGGTGCTACCCGCCGGTTTTGTGCACTGGGTCTTCGGCCTTCCCGCGCTGCTCTATTTTCCGCTCCGCGTTATTACTAGCGCTGTGATTGGAGTCTGGGCATTTCGCCTCGCTGGCCGTATCGCGCCGCACGAGGCGGCGCACTAAAGATCACGATGGTGCCAGCCGTATCTGCTCGCACGGTTTAACGTCCAAACCGGTCGCCGGCGCCCTCGCGATCGGCCCAACCCAGCACCCGACGAGTAACGAACAAATAAACGGGTTTAACGGTGGCCATCCAAACACGTGATGGCCAGGCTTTTGTCGCCAGCAAGCGCTGTTGGCGTGCCGTCAACGTGGCGGCACTGTAGGTCCGCTTGTGTTTCAGGAGATGGCGCAAGTCCTCTCTCGCCAAGGTGCGAAACCAACGGCTGCGGCGGCGTGTCGTCATCGCTAACTGAAAGTCGATCACGGCGGGTTCGCCATCAGCGGTAACCAGCCAGTTGGGTTCCTTGGCAAGGTCGTTATGCGCAACACCGGCTCGGTGCAAGCGTCTCAGTAAACGCAGGGCCGCACGAAAATAATCCTTGTCGAGTGCAACGGCTCGTTGCATGGGCGTGCCCGCGAGGTACGATCGGCGCAATACCTGACTGTCGAAGTGCAAAAGAGATGGTGTGCCGTCAACCGTAGCGCAGTAGGTCAATGCCCGCGCCTCACGGTGCGCTAACCAGCGTGCGATCCAGCGTGTCGCCAGCGGCGCCCGCCCGTGGCGGCGCTCGATGTACTGGCTATCGGTCGCGGTGCATAACCATACTTCGCCGAACAAGTCACGCTTCAAGCACTCTGCCGTCGGTTTTTTGTCGTCACTGTTCACTATGGCACGCAATATACCGTTTCCACCGTGCAATAATCGGTGCCGTGGCGGAGACGAGCAACAATCAGGTGGGCGGCACAGCCGAGCGGCGTTTTGAAGTCGGTCGGCATTTCGTCGTCGGCGGCGTTGTACCGGTTGATCGGCCGCTGTATTTGCGCCGCGCTGCCGATAGCGAGCTGTACCGTCTCGCGTCGAACGGCGAATTCGCACATGTGTTTGCGCCACGCCAATCGGGTAAATCATCACTGACGGCGAGAGTGGCAGAACGGCTGCGAAATGATGAGCGCCTCGTTGCCGTTATCGACCTGGAGCAGATCGGCTCGAGAGACGACCAACTCGACACGGCACGGTGGTTTTATAGTTTCGCCTTTCGTTTACTTCGCCAGTTGCGTATCAAGATCGACTTGCAGGATTGGTGGCAAGACAAGTCGATTTTGACCAACCGGCAACGGTTAACCGAATTGTTTTGGGACGTTGTGCTATCTAACACCGACCAAGCGGTGACGGTGTTTATTGACTCTCCACAGCCCTTGGATGCGTTGCCGTTCGCCGACGAATTGCTGGGCGCGATCGACGCATTACATACGGCCAGAGCGGCCGAGCCAGATCTGGCGAGGCTGAATTTCGTATTGCTGGCTGTCGCCGAGCCCGAAACGTTGCGGGGCCGCGAGGAGCTGAGTTTTTTCGCCGCGAGTCAACGCGTCGAGCTATCGCCGTTTACACGCGCCGAACTCGATGCCTTAACGGATTGGTTACCGCTGCCGATCGACGCCGCGCGTACCGTGCTCGATCGTATTTTCTACTGGACGAATGGCCAGCCATTTCTAACGATGAAATTGGCGCGCCGGGTTGCTCGTCAAGTGGCATCGGGACAGGGCGCCAGTACCGACGTTGACCACGGCGTGCGGCACCTGTTTGGTCACGCTCAAGTGCTCGATAGCGAGCCGCATCTTGGCGTTATCCGTCGCGCGCTGCTCGAGGAATTACCCGATCGCGAGCAAGTGTTGACCTTGTACGGCCGTATTCGAAAAGGCGATCGAATCGCCGCCAATCGTGATTCGCTGATCCAACGGCGCTTACTTGGCGAAGGACTGATTGCCGTCAATGGCGACGGTCGGCTGACTATCGCCAATCGTATCTATGCACTGACGCTAACGACGCGTTGGGTTAACGATAACTTACCGATGCGAATTCGCTCGACGGCGATGGCAGCGGCAGTGGCGATCTTCGCCGTGTTGATCCCACTGTGGTACGTCGAAATTCTGCCCCGCGATTGGATCGCGACGATTCAGAATCCAACGAGTGTCGAGGATGCCACTGAAGCGCATGAGCGCATGCGAGCGTGGCCAGGCCACCGGCAACTAGCGAACCAATTGCTAGCGAATTACCTAGATCGCCGCAGCCGTTCGGCGCGTGAGCTTGACGATGTTCTTGAGTTCGACCGCTTACTGCGCGAACTGCCAGGCACGTCCAAGCGCGCTGATGGATTGACAGCCGCGTTCTGGGATAGAGAAGCATCGCGACAGGCGCTAATGGCTGATCGTGACGGTGCGTTGCGCTCGCGTCTCGCCGCACTCAAGGTCGTTACCGGCCGCCGCCTGCAGGCCGCGCAATCGTTGGTGGGCGACGATTACGGTCGCCTCATTGCGGTGTTAAGACAGACCGATCCCATCGACGTCGCGGCGCTCTCCAAGGATGCGCGTGTTTTAACCACCGTCAGCGATGCAATCGTGCGCCAGTTTGACATCGGCGCAGGATCGCAACGGCCAACGGTGGAGTGGGAGACCGCTGCACTCGATGTTTTTCCGGTTTTCTCGCGCTTACCCGTCACAGGGCGTGGCAGCGCCGGGCGGTTCTCCGTGCAAATCAATGTCGCCCACGATCGTGTCTCGGACCTTAGTGTCCGACTGACCAGCCCGTCGGGTCGTAGTGTGTCATTGGCCGGAATCGACGCGATCGTTGCGCCGGGCGCAGGGATGCACTTTTCCAGTCGCGAGGTCAGTGAACTGCGCGCGCTTGAACAAGAAGATGTTTCCGGTGGCTGGACGCTCAGCATTGTCGACCGGCGACCAGCCATTGCCGGTACGCTGATTGGCTGGCAACTTGACTTCGCTCGTCACGGGGCGTTCGCAGCGGGCGAGTCGCCGGCCGTTTTGCGTGAGCCGGCGCTTGCACCGGTCAGTCGAACCGTGCTCAGCCCGGCGGCGCGTTACGCGGTTGCATTGCCAGCGTCTCCAGACGGTATCGCCCAAGTGTGGGACACAGCGACTCGTCAGGCGATCGCGTCGATACCGATCACCGGCGCCGATCGAATTATTGGTTTCGTACTCGACGAGCGTGTCTTGCTGGTGGCCCGTGCGCAGGGACTGGTCGCTTATGCACTTGCCACTGGCGATGCGTCTTGGTCGCCACCCGTGTCAACGACGGTGCTGCTCAGCGCGTTATCGGTGAATCGCCAGTTTTTGGCGATTGTCGGTGCGGGTGCTGACGCCGAATTGACGATTTTCGATCTGATCGAGGAACGTGCGGTCGCGACACTACCGGTAGCCGCGGAGCTGGCCGGCCTGGCGATATCGAGTGACGGTGCGCGCGTTGCTATTGCCTACGCTGACCAGACCGTGCGCCTGTGGGCAACGGCCAGCGGTGAGCCGGTAGCGGAGGTAGCGGTGCCCGCCGCTGTCGCGGCATTGGATTTCAACGCCAACGATCGGCAGGTGCTAATCCGCAGCAACGATGGACACTTGTCCTTCTGGGATTTCGCTGCGGAAGATCAGACCTTGGTAACACGCCGTTCGTCGACGGATTGGTTGATGGCGGTTGATCCTGGCGGGCGACGTATGGTTCTTGGTAATCCTGCGGCAGGTTTTGCCGTCGTCGATGCAACGAGGCTGACGCCGGTAGTGCCATTGATCCGCACTGGCAACCGTGCTGAACCCTACACTCTGCGGTTTAGTGGTGAGCGCGATACGTTGTTACTGGTTAATCCGGTGTCCGGTCTAGCCAAAGTCTTCCGCGTTGATGATGACCCCACGCTGATTGATGCAGGCGTACCGATCCTCGTTGATGCGTCGTCCGGCGCTGATAGTGCAACGCTGACCGAGGCACGTGACGACGGGACGGTACGCTTCTCGTCGGTCGACGGCTCGGCGGGCCGCGCGGTCGATCGCGTCAGCTTCGTTGGTCATACGGCGCCGGTCGTTCAAGTGCGCCAAAGTACGGCAGGAACGGTTGCCGCGTCACTGGCGTCGGACGGAAGTGTTCGAGTCTGGGAAGCCGCTGAAGCCGCCCCGCGACCGTTCTTCATTCGATTGCCAAGCGCCGATATTGTGACGATGACGTTCAGTCCTGACGAACGCTGGTTGTTACTGGCTCTACCCGGTGAAATTCGGCTCTTCGATGCCTTCAATGGCACGGCGGTCGCCTCTCGAACATTCGATAACACCGTCACTGTGGCCGAGTTTTTGTCGCCTGAACGACTTGCGATCGGTCATGACAATGGCCTTATCAGCGTGTTGTCCGTCGAGCAAAGCCTGATCGGTGACCAACAGGTCGTTAGCGACAGTGCCGTAACCGCGTTAGTGGCCGTAACAGCCAATCAGCTTGCGGTCGCCACGTCAGCCGGGAACATCGATCTGGTCTCCTTAGATCCAGCGGTTGCCGTCAGCCACGCAGTAACTGGAGAGGCCTGTCGCGAGTTGGCGGTGTCCGGGGATGGCTTGCGATTGGTGTGTCGAACAGACAATTGGTTGGTGAGCTCAGCGATCAACCCGGGTAGTGCCGAACGCGTGTCTGCGCAGTTGCTACCTGCGCTGCGGTTTTCGATGGGGATGGCGGTCAGTCGCGATGGCCTCGAGGTGTCGCTGCTCGGCCACGGCGCGGAGTTGCAGCGCATCACCGTGCGATTGGATCAAAGCGCACCGTTGAACAGCCCCGAAGCTATCGACGCAACGCTGCGTGCATGGCGTGAGCGCCTACCAGAGTTTGCTAGCCCTTAGTGCTCAGCTGACGATGGCTGTCGTACAGTGCTTGCACGCGTGCCTGCAACGTGGCCGCGGTCGCATCGGCGGGATCGATCGGCTCGCCGGCAACTAGCCCGATTCGCGCGCGTAAACGTCTTGGTACTTTGAGCGCGGCCTTACCGTCTTTAAAACTCAACCAACTTCCCCACAGCCCACACAATGCCATCGGGATTACCGGTACCGGCCGGCGAGCTAGAATGTTCTCGACCCCCGGTCGGAAGTCTGCGATTAGCCCGTCACGCGTCAAGGCGCCTTCCGGAAAAATACCGACGACGTTACCGGCGACAAGTTCCGCATCAATCTTCTCGTAGGCCGCTTCAAGAAGTTCTGGGTCTTCGCGCCGCCCAGCGATTGGAATCGCCTTTGCCGTTTTAAAAATAAATGACAAAACTGGGATCTGGAAAATCTTAAAGTACATGACAAACCGGACCGGCCGCGGCACGCTGCCGCCGATAACCAGTGCATCGGCGTAGCTGACATGATTGCAGACGATAAGCGCCGGGCCCTGCTCCGGAATATTGTCGAGATCGTCGCTGCGAATTCGGTACAAGGTATGAATCAGGATCCAGGTCATGAAGCGCATGACGAATTCTGGCAGCAGCGTGAACAGATAGATCGAGACCGCGATGTTCAGCAAACCGAAGACCAGAAATATCTGCGGGACCGTCGCGCCACGAGCAGCGAGCAAGGCCGAAAAACCGGCAGCGGCCACCATGAAAACCGAATTCAAAACGTTATTGGCGGCAATGACCCGAGCCCGCTGGCGCGGCTCTGAGCGCTGCTGCATCATCGCGTACAGCGGTACGCTATAAATGCCCCCAACTAAGCCGAGCATGGTGAGGTCAAAAAGGATACGCCAGACATCGGGCCTCGCGACAATCTCACTGAGTGACGTTAGCGATATCGCCAATGGCGTCGGTTGGGCGAAATAGAGATCGATCGCGAATGCACTGAGCCCCAGCGCTCCGAGCGGAACAAGGCCAAGCTCGATCATCGGTCCAGACAAGCGTTCGCAGAGCAACGCACCGATGCCGATACCCACCGCGAAGGTGATTGGCAGCAAGATATGGACGTTGGCACTGTCTGGCGGTACGCGCAGAATGATGTCAGCGTAGACTGGCAACTGCGACATCGCGACCAAGCCAAATGACCAGAACCAACTAATGCCGAGGATCGCGAGAAAGACGCTACGCGGTTCGCGAGCCATGCGAATGACGCGCCACGTTTCCGGTATGGGATTGAACCGAAGCCGCAGCGCCGGTTCTGGTGCAGCGGCTGCGGGGATCATTGCCGCCGTCACGCACCCGAGTACGGCGATTCCGACGAGCACGCCGCCAAGTACGTGCACCGATTCGCCGCTGACGGCGATACCGCCGACGACCATGCCGACAATGATGGACAAGTAGGTTGCGCCTTCCACGAGCGCGTTGCCACCGGTTAATTCCTCGCGGCGCAGTACTTGCGGGAGCATCGAATACTTGACCGGACCGAAGAGGGTCGACTGAGTGCCCATCAGGAATAACAAGCTAAGCAGCGCGAGACCACTGCCGCTGGCAATTGCGAGCCACGCAGCCAGCATCAATCCGAGCTCAAGGACCTTTATGCGTAAAATAAGCGATGCTTTATCGAACTTGTCGGCGAGTTGCCCGGCGAACGCCGAAAATAGAAAGTACGGCAGCATGAAAACAGCGGCGCTAAGGCTCGCGACGACATCCGGCGACATGCCACCGACGGATAAGCGGCCTTGCGTAACCAGGAGAATAAGGCCGTAGCGCAGAACGTTGTCATTGAGGGCCGTTAATGACTGCGTGAGAAAATACGGCAAAAAGCGCCGTCGGCCGAGCAAGGCGAACTGCGACGGCTCAGCCATTGCCTGCGCCACAAGTCGACCCACGGCCTCGAAACGTGCTTTTTGTGAACCAGTGCACCCTCTCACTGGTCTGAACACGAGATATTTGCCTTAATGCGACGGGGATCATGATTTCACAGCCGATTTGGCTCAAATTACGCTCCTGTTGCCGTAGTTGCACTCCGCACACGCACTACGAAACCTGAGGTCTGCTGGTCGTCGTGACAAAGTTTACGGGAAATCTGACGCTTATCGGGGCGGCACTCGCCACACTCGTTGCCGGTTGTGCCGAAGAGGTGCCGGTGCGCACCGTCACCGAGTTCATGGAAGACCAAATCGGGCTTGAGGCGACCCTCGCACGCTGCAACACAGATCGGCGTGGTACGCGCAACGACCCCGAATGCCGTAACGCCCGTGAGGCTAACAAGCGAATGGCATCCGAGCGAGAAGCCGAATTGCAGCGGCGCTTTGACGAAGAAAGCCAACGCAAGCGCGATGCCATTCGGGCGCGTAACGAGGCGACCGAAGCGGCGCGCCGACGCGCTGAAGAAGCGGCGCGTGAGCGTGAAGAGTTTCTGTACGAACAGCAATTCAACGGCGATGCTTCGAGTGTTGCACCGAACGCGGATACCAATGGCGCCGCGCAGAGCAGTACCGGGCCATCCGATGGCGCCGCAGAGTCACCGGTGCCAGGCGTCGATGAAGCGGCAGAGGACTCGCCAGACGATACCGCCGCGCCGGCTGATGAGGAGACGACCGACTTGGATGCCGTGCGTCGTGAACTTGAGCGTCGCAATCAGGATTCCAATCAGCGGTCGAACGACCCGGTCGGCTAGTTATCGTCGTCGAGAGGTTGTTGCCCGAGCCCGAACGTTACCAGGCTGTCGTCGTCATCGGCAGCACCTTCGTCAGGCGTATCGGTAGAAGCAATGGGGCTAACGTCAGAGGCGATCTTGGCGAGAAACCGCTGCGCACTTTGCGGTAATTGACTCAGTTTCAGTGGTTGGTCGTACGGTGGCGCAAAACCTGCGTTGCGGTAATAGCGCTGCGTATTGCGTGATTCGACTCGAACGAGCAACCCCTCAACGGAAACACCGGCAAACAAGCCGCCCGCAACCGCGTAGCTGACTACCGCAGCGTCGGCTTGAAAATCGCTGGAGGCACTGGCACGGCGACCGAACGGACCAGCTGCGACGCCAGCATCGGCGCCTAGTGTCAAGCCGCGATTGAGTAATGCGGCAACCGCCTGTTCGGAGCGAAACACCAATAGCAACTCCATCGACGAGAGGCCGGCCTGCCAACCGAAGCTGCCGCCCGAGACCGTTACAAACACCGGTGGCTGCCATTGCCCGTTTGCGGCTCGCCGTAGCAACACGCCTCGGCCGAAGCTGCCGCCGAACCCGAACCCGGCCTTTATAAGTTGCGGTACAACGATAACCGCTCGGGCATCGCTACGCAGTCTTTCCGGTAGGCTGCCACCGATACCGGTAACGACCCCGTCCCACGACAGCGCCGCGTTGTCGATACGAATATCGAGAGCGTTTTCGGCCTGCGCCGCCGTCGCTAGCGCGACAGCGGCGATAACGACAAACAGTCTTGCCTGGTTCATGGTGTATCGGTTCCGACGATGGGAGGTAGCGGGCATTGCAAAACCGCCGCGGTTGCCCGTAACAATTCGACTTCAGCGAGTCGCAGTCCTTGGTCACTAGCGGCGGTCTTGACCAAGGCCGTGATGAGGCGTTGCTTGTCCTGTCCGTCCAAGCGGTTGAGCACGGCGAGAGCGGCGTCGGTACGTTGCACCCAGTCGCCGGGCATGCTGAGTTCCGACCACTCGGCTCGCTCGCGCTCAGAGATCGGTAGCTCTGCCAACCCGCGGCGGTACGCATCGGTAGCGTCGCGGGCGGTTTCGTGACCCAGGTAGGCGAACACCGACAAAACGGTGCGAGCCGCACGCCGAGCGCCAGCTGATGCGCGCAGTCGCCGAGATCCGACCACCGCGTGGCGCGGTACCTGCGAGTCCCGTAACTTGCTTTGCAACACGCGGGCGACCGCATACTCGAACAGCTCGACGTGGCCATCCGCTTGGATCAATTCGTCGACCAAGTCGATCAGAAACGTGAGCTGCGCTGTTGGCCGCGATTTCAATGCCGGGAAGGCAATTTCGAGAAGCGGCAGGCGGTAGATGACACCGAGGTTGGCGAATTCGTCATAGAGCTCGGCGACCCGTTTTGAGCGTAACTCGCCGAGCCTGGCTGTTAGCAAGTTGAGCTGCCGTTGGCGTTCCGGCTCGTCGGCATCGAGTACTAAGGCCAGTGCCAACAGGACCGACTGATCGCGAGAATGCGCGGCACTGTCCAGTAATTCGGGGACGGACCGCCGCAGGCGTCCAGCGAAGTCGACATGCCGCTCCGCCGGTTGGCCGGATTGCTCAAGCCACGCGGTCGCATTGACGTCGCGTTCGCCGGCAAAACCGCTGACCGGTGCATCGCCGGTATCGAACGCCAGTGTCGACGGGCCATCCGCACGGCGTGTTCGATCTGCGGTGAACGAGGCATCGAGCGCGGCGATGCGTTCGTCCAACGGTGGGTGAGTTGCTAGTAGGCCGGCTAACATCCGCTGTCCGTTGGCAAACAGCATGTGACTGATTTCTTCTGTATCGGTGGCACCCATGCGCGAGCCGTGTTGGTAACCGCCAATCTTCTTCAACGCACCGGCTAAGCCATCGGTTTGGCGCGTAAATTGAACGGCCGAGGCATCGGCAAGAAACTCGCGCTGTCGTGAAACGCCCGCCTTGATTAAACGCGCTGCGAACACGCCGGCATAACCGATGATGAATAGCGCCACCCCAATAGCTACCAGCGCACCTGCGCCATTGTTGCGGGACGAGCTGCTGCGGCGACGGCCCGAGCCGCGCAAAATAATTCGTCCGATCATCCCAATCGCAAGAATCCCGAACAGGATGCCGATTAGCCGGATATTGAGGCGCATGTCGCCGTTGAGCACATGGCTAAACTCGTGCGCGACAACACCTTGCAGTTCATCGCGGCTAAGTTGCTCAAGTGCACCGCGTGTGACGGCGATGGCTGCGTCTTCGGAGCCGTAACCGGCAGCGAACGCATTAATCGCGCTTTCGTTTTCCAAGATAAAAATATCCGGGACAGGTACGCCAGACGCGATGGCCATTTCTTCAACGACATTGCGAAATCGCCGCCGAAGTGGATCATCACTGTCCGTTGCAACGGGTGTCGCGCCAAGGTCCATCGCGACTCGCGCGCCGCCGCCTGAAAGGCGAGCGATGCGGTACAAGCTGGCGAGGCCGATAAAGCCACCTGTTCCAATTGCTGTACCGCCTAGCAACGCAACGTTGTTGCTCAGTCTCGTCAGTAACGGGTCACCGGGAGTTACGAATTGATCAGCAGAGAACGCGACGCCGACAACCGCGGTGACAAGCGCAACGATGATGACAACCGCGAGTGAGTACAGCACGATCAGCCGGCGGGTCATCCGTCGCGAGCGATCTTGCGCGTCGAAAAAATTCACAGCCCTACCGTCACTCTCACTTAGGCGACGAGGTCGCGCGGCTTACGTAAACGAAACGTCGGGTACCGCGCGTTTTTCCTCCGCTTCAATTTCAAGGTGGCTCGCGGCGTTGAACCCGAACATGCCGGCGAGAATACTGTTCGGGAAGTTCTCGCGTGTGATGTTGTAGTTCATCACGGCATCGTTAAATGCTTGGCGCGCAAACGCCACCTTGTTCTCGGTCGTCGCTAACTCTTCCTGAAAGTGCATCATGTTTTCGTTGGCTTTGAGGTCAGGGTATGCCTCGGCGAGAGCGAACAATCGTCCTAGTGCGGCACCGAGACCGCTCTCGGCCGCGCCTAACTCCGCGATTAACGCGGCATTAGCCGGATCGTCCTTTGCGGCGTTCAGTCCGGACACAGCTTGGTTACGGGCTGATACGACGGCGTCGAGTGTTTCGCGTTCGTGTTTCATGTAGCCTTTGACCGCTTCGACCAGATTCGGAATCAAATCGTGGCGGCGCGTCAGCTGGACGTCGATCTGTGAAAACGCATTGGCGACACGATTTTTGTCCGCAACCAGGCGGTTGTAGATCGCAATGCCAAACACCACCAGGGCCACTATGACGCCTAGAAAGATGAGAAACCCCGTCATCGATGACTCCCATTCCCAAGTCTTTAGACAGAATACCGGCTGGTTCGCGGTGAGGCTAGCGATGCTTGTGCTGCTGCTCGCGCCGCTCGATAGAGCGGTCGCGGATCAACAGTGGGCGACGCGTGATGCTGCGTTGATGGGTACACGGATTAGCGTCACGGTCGCCGGCGTTCCGGCGGAAACCGCCAACGCGGCCATCGACGCTGTCTTGGCGGAGATTTCCCGCATCGAACAGCTGATGAGCACCTATATCGACGAAAGCGCGATTTCGGCAATCAATCGCGATGCGCACCGCGGTCCGGTTGCCGCCGGCGCCGAACTCTATGGACTGATCGAGCAGTCATTAGCGTTTTCGCGAATGTCGGATGGGGCATTCGATATCACCTACGATTCGGTTGGCCAACACTACGATTTTCGCGCCGGCAAACGTCCGGACGACGCAACGACCGAGCGCGAACGTGTCCGTATCGGCTATAACCAATTGAGTCTCAATCCAGACGATTACAGCATTGCGTTCTCGCACGAGGGTGTGCGGATCAACCTCGGTGGAATCGCCAAGGGCTATGCCGTTGAACAAGCGGTTGGTGTGTTGGCTCGTTTCGGCGTACGGCACGCGATGATTTCCGCCGGCGGTGACACTCGCCTCGTCGGCGATAGGCTAGGACAGCCATGGATCGTTGGTATCCAAAACCCGCGCGCTGACGATTCGGTTGCCGTGCGACTCGGCCTTGCCGATGAGGCGATCTCGACATCCGGCGACTACGAGCGCTACTTCGAGGCCGACGGTGTGCGCTATCACCATATTGTCTCACCCCAGTCCGGCCGCCCGGCCGAAGGGGTGCGGAGCGCGAGTGTCATTGGTCCGAACGGCGTTTGGACCGACGCACTGTCCACCACGGTCTTCGTTTTGGGTGTCGAGGCCGGTCTCGCGTTGATCGACTCATTGGCTGACTATGAGGCAGTCATCGTCGATGAACGTCAACGGTTGCATTATTCGCACGGTTTGGCGGCTGGCGATGTCGCTGAATAGAGACAGTTTAGCCTTCAATTTCAGCGAGTTACGATAGAACTCGAGAGCGGCGCAGGTGGTCGAACCTGTTTTCTTGGGGCGCGCGCTCGAAGGCGTCGACTGGGTCAAGGAAATACCCCAGCTAACCCGGTACAACAGTGGATTGTGACTTTGGTCACGGCCATAGACCGGCACGGGTTGCGAGTATTATGTCTTCCCGCTGCCGGCACTTCGTTTGGGTTCAGTCCCGGTTGCGACTAACCGGGTAAACTACGGGATCTCACAGAATGCGACATACCCTACACCGTGCTCTTCGCGTGGCCTTGCTACTGATTCTGCCGACCTTCGCCGCGGCCGATCTTGCTGAGCAACGTCCGGCGCCCGATTTCACGCTCGACAGTTTCAGTGGCGACACGCTCAGTCTCACGGACTTTCGCGGCGACGTCATCATGATCAATTTCTGGGCAACCTGGTGTGGCCCATGCCGTGAGGAAATGCCGATCCTCGACGAGCTGTATTCACGCTACAACCGCGCAGGCTTTCAGTTACTCGGCGTCAATATCGACGACGAGCCACAACGTGCCAAGGACATGATTGCGGAGCTGGGCGTCAGCTTTCCGGTTTTATTCGATAGCAGTAAGCAAGTGAGTGAGTTGTATGCCGTTCAGGCTATGCCGGTGTCGGTCATGGTCGATCGCCAAGGCATGGTTCGCTACGTGCACCACGGCTATAAGCCAGGCTACGAAGACAAATACCTCGATCAGATTCGCGAGTTGATTCGCGAGCGCTAATGACCGTTGGGCCGGCGCCCTGCGGCGCCGGCGCACAACGCTGGGAGTAATGACGTTGAAAACCGCGCAGTTCGCTTTGTTTCTGCTTTGCCTCGGTGGCTTCTCGATTGGCTCAACGCAGGCCGACACTACCGACACAGGCCTTGATGCCGAAGTACAAGCGCTTAAAAAGCAGGTGCTCGATCTCAACCGCGACTTATTCCTGCTCGAAGAGGAATTGTTGTTCCCGGCGAATTCACAGGTCGCATTGTTTTTGTCGCTCGACATCGGTGATTTTTTTGCACTGGAATCGGTGAAGATCGAGATCGACGGCAAAGAAGTCGCCCACTATCTGTATTCGGAACGAGAAGCCGAAGCGCTGCTGCGCGGCGGTGTCCACCGGGTGTTTCTTGGCAACTTAAAAGCGGGTGACCATGAGTTAGTGGCTTACTTCACCGGCGAGGGGCCGCACTCACGTCAGTACAAGCGCGGCGCCGACTACACGTTTACAAAAAAACTCGGTGCGAAGTACATGGAGCTTCGTATTTCGGACCGCCAGAGCAAGCAACAGCCCGAGTTCTTTATCCAAGAATGGGAATAAACGGGTGCTGGGATGCTGCCTAAAACGATTGGCGATCGTCGCTACAGCGGCGACGTCGGTGCTTTGCCTGCCCGCCGTCGCAGCCCCGCCGTTACAGGTTGAAGATCCGTACTACGGCCAAGCGCTGTTCAATTTCTATCAAGGCGAGTATTTCGATTCGATTATCGATATCACCGCTGCATCGGCGCGGGACCGATTGCCCCATCACGCGGATGACGCGGAGCTGTTACTTGGCGGTCTGTATCTGTCGTATGGCTTGCATGATGAAGCCGCAACGATCTTCGACCGACTCTTAGCCACCAAGACGGAACCGGCGGTACGGGACCGCACGTGGTTTTTTCTTGCGAAGATTCGTTATCAACGTGGTTTTCACGCTGAGGCGCTGAAGGCACTCGAGTCCATCGAGGGACGTTTAGAAAAAGCCTTGCGTGCCGAGCGGCGCATGATGCACGCCAATGTTTTGATGGAGCTTGAGCGTTACGATGAAGCGGCGCGGTTGCTTGAGGGTTGGCGCGGGCCGGAGGACTGGCACCATTTTGCGTCGTACAACTTAGGCGTGGCCTACGTTCGCGCTGGCAATATCATCGCTGGCGCCCGCATCCTAGAAGAACTCGGCCGTCGTGGTGACGTCGACGTCGAGGAATTTCGGGCACTGCAAGACCGAGCCAATGTAGCGCTCGGCTATGCGTACCTACAAAACAAGCAACCGGACGACGCCAAGACCGTCTTGCAGCGGGTCCGGCTGGACGGTCCTTACTCGAACAAAGCGTTACTCGGTGTCGGTTGGGCGGATGCCGAGCTGAAAAATTATCGGCGCGCGTTGGTGCCGTGGCTTGAGTTGCGGGGCCGCGATCTGCTCGATGCGGCGGTACAGGAGTCGTTGCTCGCTATACCGTTCGCTTACGGACAGCTGGATGCCAATAACGAGGCGGCGCAGCAATACCTATTGGCGATCGAAGCCTACGTCGATGAAACGCAGCGTCTCGATACAGCGATCGAACGGATCGAGTCCGGGGAAATCGTCGCGGACCTGCTAGCGCTAGACCCCGATATCGATGCCGATGCCGGTTGGTTTTGGCAGCTGCGCGCGGTACCCGACAGTTATGAATCGCGCTATCTGTACCACTTGCTGGCGTCGCATGAGTTTCAGGAGGCACTGAAGAACTTTCGCGATCTTGGCCAACTGCGCGACAACCTCGATATCTGGCGCGAGAATGTCGGAGTTTTCGACAGCATGATAGAGACGCGCGAGTTGTCCTTCGATGCGCGTCGACCGAAGGCATTAGAAACGGTCAACGGCAACGATCTAGATGACCTCCAAAACCATGCCGATCTGTTGTCCGCTCGTATCGCCACGATTCGCAGCGAACGCAACGTTGCGGCTATGGCGCCGTCAAGCGAAGCGCAATTGTGGGAAGAGATTGCCGATTACGCCGCGACGCCTGGACTAGAAGGTTCATGGCCCGAGGCGGCTGACGCCCGCAATAAGTTGCGCCTGCTGCGCGGCGTGATGCAGTGGGAGATGGAAAAGAGTTTCCCGGCGCGCGTGTGGCAAATCGAAAAAGATCTACGCGACATTAATCGTGCGCTCGATATGTCACGCGGTCTGCATGCGAAAGTGGCAATAGCACTCGACGACGAACCGGAGCGTTTCGCTGAGTTTCGCCGCCGCATCGCTGATTTAATTCCACGAATTAATGCGTTATCGAGCGCGCTTGATACGTTACTGGTTAGGCAACAAGCCGTTGTAAACAGCATTGCTGTTACTGAGTTGGAGGCGCGTAAGGAACGGCTTGACACATATACCGTACAGGCACGTTTTGCGCTGGCATCGATTTACGATCGCGCGTCCGGCGGGGGGCAAAACTAGTGTCCCAATCGACGACAGCTGCACTGATTGCGATGAGTTGGTTATGGCCCTTCGGCGATGACGTAAACCCAAATCGTGACGAGACGATTCGGAGTCTCGAAGAACGTGAAGTAACGGTTATTCCGTCTGAGCCGATTGAAAATTCGGCTGAGCTGGCGCGTGACAATTACCGGGCGTTCTTGGATTTGGTGGGTGACGATCCGCGCCTTAGCGTCGAAGCGATGCGCCGCTTAGCGGATATCGAGCTTGAGATTCACGAATCGCAACAGCTGGCTGAGAACATCGATTCGCTCGGTGAGGTGGGTTACGACAGCGCGATCCGACTTTATGAGCAACTGTTGGATCGTTATCCCGACTACGAACGCAATGACATGGTGCGATACCAATTGGCTCGTGCCTACGAAAGCGCCGCGCAGCCGGAATCCGCGCTGACAACGCTCGATGCGTTGGTTCAAGACTATCCCCGCACCGATCTCATCGACGAGGTGCAGTTTCGCCGTGGCGAGATGCTATTCATCAATAAACGTTACGGGCCGGCGGAAGACGCCTACGGCAGCGTTGTGGATTTTGGTGATGAGTCGACGTTTTACGAACAGTCATTGTACAAACTAGGGTGGGCTCGCTTTAAGCAGTCGTTCCTTGAAGAGAGCTTTGATCCGTTTTTTGAGCTGTTGGACCGCAAGCTCCCCGATGACACCGAAGAGGCGCCCATCGTTCTTGAAGACAGCCTATCGAGGGCCGAACGGGAACTGGTTGCCGATACATTTCGTGTGTTGTCGATCAGCTTTTCGTACCTAGACGGTGCCGAAACCATCGACAACTACCTCGGCCGTCGCGCACAGCCTAGCTACGCTCATATTATTTACGCAAACCTCGGCGACCTCTATCTCAGCAAAGAACGTTTTGCCGATGCGGCCGGGACTTATCGTGCCTATGTAGAGCGCGATCCATTGCATTTCCGGGCTCCGCTCCTGCAAGAGCGTGTGATCGAGGCTTACAAGCAGGGTGGATTTCCCGGTGAAGTGCTGAGCGCAAAAGCGGAGTTCGTTGAGCGCTACGGCATGGATACGGCGTTTTGGACAACGCGCGAGCGCGAGCAGCACCCAGCGGTTGTGACGAGCTTGAAGTCCAACCTCGATGACCTGGCGCAGTTCTATCACGCTAAAGCGCAGCAGGAGAGATCGCGTCCGGATTACCAGACGGCCGCCCGTTGGTACCGTAAATACCTCGATTACTTCCCAGGCGAAGACGATTCAGCGAACACAAACTTTTTGTTAGCTGAGATTCTTTATGAGTCTGGTGACTACGCGCAAGCAACCAGCGAGTATGAAACGACAGCGTACACCTACGCGTTGCACGACAAATCCGCAGAAGCCGGCTATGCCGCTTTGCTGGCCTATCAGCGTCATGAGGAAACACTGGCGGATCCCGTACAGAAAAATGATTGGCATCAGTTGTATCTCGACAGCGGTTTACGCTTTGCCGATACCTACCCGGAGCATCCGCAAGCAGCGCCGGTGATGACAACGGTGGCAGAGGATTTGTTCGGTCAAGGGCAGTTCGATCTAGCGATCGCCGTTGCGCGCAACGTTGTGGCGAAGCAGCCGGAACCGGAGCGGGAGCTGCTCGATACATCGTGGACGGTTATCGCGCATTCGCATTTCGATCTGGCGCAGTACGCTAAGGCGGAATCGGCTTATTTATCGCTGACGCCTTTCATTCCGGCCAATGAGGTCGAGCGGCAGACCGAGATTCGTGAGCGCATCGCCTCGTCGGTCTATAAGCAAGGCGAACAAGCCCGCGCTGCCGGTGATTTGGCGGGGGCAGTTAGTAATTTCCGCCGCGTCGGATTGGTCGCGGTTGGTTCGCCGATCATAGAAACAGCCGAATACGATGCGGCATCGGCGTTGATCGAGCTTGAGGATTGGGCCGCTGCGGCCAGCGTTCTGGAGCAATTTCGCCAAACTTTCCCGGATAGCGAATTCAACGAGGAAGCGACACGCAAACTCGCCGTTGTTTATTTGAAAGGTGGCGATCAAGGGCGTGCGGCCGAAGAGTTCGAGCGCATGGCGAACGCCACCGGCGCAACGCCTGATATGCGACGTGAAGCGCTTTGGCAAGCCACCGATCTTTATCGCGACACCGGTAACCCGGCGAAGGAAGCGGCGTTGCTTGAGCGAATTGTCAATGAGTACCCCGAGCCGTTGTCGGAATCGATCGAAGCGAGGCTGCGGCTGGCCGATGGTGCCGGTGCACGAAACGACTCCGCGTCGCGCTCGTTCTGGCTGCGCGAGATTATCAGTGCCGATGCGACGGCTGGCGTTGACCGAACCGATCGCAGCAAATTCCTAGCGGCGAAAGCGACACTGGAGTTGGCCGAGCCGCAACGCTTGGCGTTTAGCGCGATGCAACTGACGATTCCTCTAAAACAGAGTTTGGGCGTCAAAAAAGACCTGATGGAGGGTCTGATTGCGGCGTATAGCAGGGCTTCGGACTACGGGGTTGCCGAGGTGACAACGGCCGCCACCTTCCGAATTGGCGAGGCCTATCAACTGTTCAGTCGCGACCTGATGGAGTCTGAACGACCGGCCGACCTCAACGCCGATGCACTTGAGCAGTACGAGATCTTGCTCGAGGAACAAGCGTTTCCGTTTGAGGAGCAGGCCATCGACCTTTACAAGGCTAACGCGGCGCGTGCCGCCGATGGCGTCTATGACGAATGGGTTCGGCGCAGTTTTGATGCGCTGGCGGAGCTGTTGCCTGCTCGCTACGCCAAGTACGAACGGAGTGAAAATGCGCTGGCTACCCTTAACTAATCTCGTGGCTTTGCTCTGCCTGGCCGGTTGCGCTGCGCCGGGCGGCACACCGTCGAGTGGCGCTACGTCACCTCAGCCTGAAACAGATCGTGTCATTGCCTCGGCATCGGTCCCAGCGGCCAGTGGGAGTGGCGCGGCAATGACCGATGCGGCGTTAGCACCGCCGGAGGTGGCGGCCGCTTATGGACGAGCCGTACTGCTCCTAGAGACGGGCGATCAAAGCGGCGCCGAGTCTGAGTTCAAGCGTTTTATTGCGGCTCATCCCGGTTACGCGGGCCCGCACGTAAATCTCTCCATTATCTATACCGCTCAGGGTCGTTTGGACGATGCGCAAGCGGCGATCGATACGGCGCTAACGTTGAACCCGCAATCAGCCGAAGCGATGAACCAACAAGGCATACTGCATCGCAGAAATGGCCAATTTACGGAAGCAGAGAGCGCATATTTGAAGGCGATCACAGTTCGGCCTGACTACCCGTTGGCACACTTGAACCTCGGGATCTTGAACGAGCTTTATTTCGGTCGATTGGTCGATGCATTGGAGTTTTATCGCTCGTACCAATTATTGACTCCCGACGAGGACCCGACGGTTGCGCGCTGGATCACCGATCTGACGCGTCGAACAGGTCAGAACTAGGGCTTAGGACTCGCCAATGCAGCACCATCGCAGTACCACAGTCTGGGCAACCGTTGCCGGCATTTTTCTGTCGGTAGCGACGCTTAGTGCGCAGGAAGCGGAACCGATTGCCGTTGACGATATCGAGCCCGGTGTATCCGGTTCCGAACTCGATGCCGCCGGCGCGGATGCGCCGCCTGGCCCTGGACCCGACGAAGGCGTTGTGCGGCGCGCTTCCGACAGTGGCGTCATCGATGAGCTAGATCTCGGCAGCACCACGATTACCGGTAACCAAGAGTTACCGAAGGTCTTGTATATCTTGCCTTGGAAGCAAGCGGATCTCGGCGATTTGGTGGGCCGACCCGTCAATACCCTATTGGACGAGGCGCTTGAGCCTGTCGATCGGGATGTGTTCCGTCGCCAGAGCCGCTATTACGAATCTTTGTACAACGTCGAACCGGTTGAAGAGCCGTAGTCGATGTTGCTTTTTCACGCATTTGATGACGTAAGAGGAAGAGTCAAATGAATGCTATAGACGCTGTTGTCAATTTTTTCCAGAACGGTGGCGCGTTCATGTACCCAATCCTAGTTGTTTTTGGTTTGGGTTTGGCTATCGCCTTCGAGCGCTACACCTACCTGTCGGTTTCCGGTGCCAAGAACCGAGCTTTGTGGAAAAAGGTCGTTCCGCTTTTGAAAGCGGGTCACTTCAAGCAAGCCTCGGAAATGACGTCTAAATCGGGCGCTGCGATCGGCACCGTGATGAGTTACGGCTTGTACCGTATTGGCTCGGCACGGCGCCGCGACGATATCGAAAAAGCGATGGACGAGAGCTTGATGGAGGTCTTGCCGCGTCTTGAGAAGCGCACCCACTATCTTGCCACGCTGGCTAACATCGCCACACTGCTCGGTCTACTCGGTACCATTATCGGTCTGATTCGGGCGTTTACTGCTGTCGCTCAGGCAAACCCGGCGGATAAGGCAGATATGCTCTCGGCCAGTATCTCGGTCGCGATGAACACAACCGCGTTTGGTTTGATGGTCGCTATCCCACTGCTGCTTTTGCACAGTGTGTTGCAGACCAAAACCAATACGATTGTCGATTCGCTTGAGATGGCGTCGGTCAAGTTCCTTAATGCGGTCACGGAGCGCCGTGAAGCAGGAGCCGCCGCGTGAGATCTCGCCGCCGGGCCCGTCGCGATATAGAAGCGGCGGACCTCGACATTACCGCGTTCATGAACCTGATGGTGATTCTGGTTCCGTTTCTACTGATTACGGCTGTGTTCTCGCGGCTAGCCATTCTGGAATTGAATGTGCCGGCATCCTCTTCCGAGCCCGCCGAAGATCAAGAAGAAACGTTGCAGCTGGAGATTACCGTTCGTGAAAGTCTAATCGAAGTAGGCGATCGACGCGGTTTCGTCCTGGCCCGGATCGAGAACACAACCGACGGCTACGACTTCGAACGCTTGTCGGACAAGCTCAAAGAAATCAAAGACAAAAATCCCGACAAAACCGACGCGACGTTGTTGCTTGAGCAGGATATTCCGTACGACATTGTCGTGCAGGTTATGGACAAGATGCGCGTTCGAGAGGACGTCGTCGAAGATGCGGTTGAACGCACCGATTTGTTTCCCGATATATCGATGGGCGATGCGGTCGCGGCGCCTGCTGGAGAAGCCTGATGGCATCGTCGAAGCGCGCAGTCAGAATGGACCGACGCCACCGTCGCGCGAAAGGCTCGACGGCGCTGAACCTCGTGTCGCTGATGGATATTTTCACGATTCTGGTGTTCTTCCTCCTGGTGAGTTCTTCGGAAGTCGAATCATTACCTAATGCGAAAGACCTGCAGCTACCGGAATCGATCGCCGAGCAAAAAGCGAACGAAACCGTTGTTGTGATGATTACCGAACGCGATATCCTCGTCCAAGGAGCGCCAGTCGTTGCGATCGACACGATCGACGAGGCCACTGGCAACGTTATTGAGCCCTTGAAGCAAGCGCTGATTTCTCAGAATGATCGCGTGCTTCGGCAAACGGCTAACGCCGATATCTCGCAGCGCGAAGTCACGATCATGGGTGACCGCGATATTCCGTACCGTTTGTTGAAGAAGGTTATGGCTACCTGCACCGATGCAGACTACGGCCGGATTTCTTTGGCCGTGCTGCAGAAGAGTTCGGACAAACTCGCCCAAGCCAGTGCAGGCAGCTAAAAGGATATTGGCGTGAATTTACCGTTCTACAGAGAGTATTCGCTGCCATGGAGCGTCTCAAGTTCGGACGAAAAGAAGTTCCGGAAGACGCTGCTCACAACTATGGGTGTTATCTCTTTTCTCGGCGCAGTTTGGCCGTTCCTGCCGGTTCAAGAAAAAGACCCGTTTGAGGTCGAGGAGATCCCACCGCGTTTCGCCAAACTCGTCCTTGAGGAAAAGCCCGAGCCGCCACCACCGCCACCACCGGAGCCTGAGCCTGAGGAACCGGAGCCAGAGACGGAGGAGCCGGAGAAGGTCGTTGAAGAAACGCCGCCGGAGCCTGAGCCATTGCCGGAGCCAGAAGTGACACCGGAGCCCACTGCGCGCGAACAAGCTGCCGTCGCGGGACTGTTACCTTTTGCTGAAGACTTGGCGTCGTTGACCGATAACGAACTGGTCTCGAACATCGCAGATCAACGGGATTTGTCCGATTCGGTTGGTGCCGACAGTGCCAACGAGCGATCGTTGATTACAAGCAATATCGCGGGCGGAAGCAGCGGCATCAACACTGCGAACTTGTCACGCAATACCGGTGGCAGCGGGCTGGTCGCTCGGGCGACAACGTCCGTCGACTCGCCAGTCGAAGGCGTTGGTAGCGCTCGCAGCAACAACGTTCGGCGCAGCGGCACGAGTAACAAAGCATCGCGCAGCCAAGAAGAAATCGAACTGGTCTTCGATCGTAACAAGGGCGCGATTTATCGGCTCTACAACCGCGCGTTACGCGAAGATCCGACTCTGCAAGGCAAGCTCGTTTTGCGTCTGACCATTGCACCGGACGGTTCGGTGACGATGTGCGAAGTAGTCTCGAGTGAGCTGGGTAACGCTGAGCTAGAACGTAAGCTGGTACAGCGCGTTAAGCTTTTTAGATTCGATGCCAAAGACGTCGAGGCGATTACAACGACGAAGCCGATCGACTTCTTCCCGGCGTAAGTACTCGACCAGCAACGCGCGCGTTAGTCGCCAGCCAATAAAGTCGGACCAGCATCGATGCTCGCCCGGCTTTCTTGTGCGCGCAATTAGTCCGGTCGTTCGAATACGCCACGGTCGGAAAATACTCTGATTTTTCCGAAATCGTTGAATTTCGGCAGGGTTTCGTACCGAGACGGTCGTTTTCGACAGGCGATTACCGCGAGTAGCGTCGACAGAAGCGGCGTTGCTCAGCGCGCCACTCAATAAGGTTCGCCTTGAGTTTTTTGCCCTCACGCAAAGAGTGCTTGCGGCGTAGCTTCGCCTCAGCCCGCTCGATCTTCGCCGCCAGTCGCTGGCAGTCAAGCTTGGCACAAGCATCGTGGGCAAGGCTGTCGCTGGCAACACCGCTTGCGATGCCGAGGCTAAGAAGTAGTGTCGTTATGCGCACGCACCCACGGTGACAGAACTCGCAGCGCCGTACGCTAGCAGAACTTGGCCGATTCGGTCGGAATCGCGACAGGCAGCGCCGTCGCACCTAGAATAGAGCGATGACTAAGCCATGCACACCCGGAGAGTTGATCTCACTATCGCCGACCCTGTGGCGTTTAACGGCGCTCAATGCGGGGCCGATGACCGGCTCCGGCACCAATACCTACTTCTTCGGCTGCGACGCCGGTGTCGTCGTCATCGATCCCGGTCCTAATGAGGCTCGCCATCGCGAGGCGATCACGAAACTCGCGCCGGCTCCGGTGATCGGGGTAGCCGTCACGCATACACACCGTGACCACAGCCCGGCGGCGATGCCGCTCGCCGCATCATTGGGCGTGCCGGTTTTCGGTATGCCGCCACCCGCAACACCGGAGAACGAACACGGTTTCGTACCCGATACGGTACTGGCGGACGGTGGCACGATCTTCGTACCGACTCTCGAGCCACTGCGCGTTGTTCATACACCGGGTCATGCGTCCAACCACCTTTGCTACTTAACGCCCGACGGCGTGTTAATAACCGGCGATCACGTAATGCAAGGGAGCACCGTCGTTATCATGCCACCCGACGGCGATATGCATGATTACTTGGAGTCACTTCGACGTTTACTCGATCTGTCGTTGACGGCCATCGCGCCAGGACACGGGACACTGATCGACGATCCCAAGAACGAGATCATTGGCATACTGCAGCACCGCCTGGCCCGTGAGCGCAAGATTGCAACGGCGTTGCAATCGGCACAGCCGTGCAGCATCGATACGCTTGTCCGTCTCGCCTACGACGACGTGCCGTCACTGGTTTGGCCGTTGGCACGGCGTTCGCTCGAAGCCCACCTGGTGCGGCTTAAACGGCTAGGTTCGGTTGTTCAATCGGACGTCGGTTGGCGAGAAGAGGCGGCGGGTACTTTAGAGGCCATCGTTAAGGGGGATCAGCAATGACAGAAAATGCGTTCGGCAGGATCGTATGGACGGACCTCACGGTCGACAATGCGGCTGAACTGCGCGACTTTTATCGCGATGTTGTCGGTTGGCGTGTCATGGACACAGACATGGGCGGCTACAACGATTACACGATGCTAGCAGAGAACGACGAGGCCGGCACGGCTGGGGTTTGCCACGCACGCGAGAGCAACGCGGGCTTGCCGCCGGTTTGGCTGAACTACGTCGGCGTTCCTGATCTCGACGCCAGCATCGAATGCTGCATTGCAAAAAACGGCTCGCTCGTGCATGGTCCTGCGCCATTGGCCGGCGGACGGTTTTGCGTCATTCGTGATCCGGCCGGAGCGCACCTGGCGCTGTTCCAGGAAAAAGCCAAGGAGCCGTAAACATGGCTACATTGAAAGATCGAACGCTATTCATTACCGGTGCGAGCCGAGGCATAGGCCTCGCGATCGCGACACGTTGTGCGGCTGATGGTGCCAATATCGCGATCGTCGCCAAAACGGCGGAGCCGCACCCGAAACTACCCGGTACGATTTACACGGCGGCCGAGGAGATCGAGGCAGCGGGTGGCCGAGCATTGCCTGTCGTTTGCGACATCCGTGACGAAAGCCAAGTTGAGTCGGCTGTTGCGGCAGTCGTTGACCGATTCGGTGGCATTGATGTTTGCGTCAATAATGCCAGCGCAATATCACCGACGCCGACACTGATGACGCCAATGAAACGTTTCGATTTGATGCACCAAGTCAATACGCGCGGTACGTTCCTGGTCTCGCAAAAGTGTCTGCCGCATCTAAAAGAGAGCGATCACGCCCACATTCTTAATTTGTCGCCGCCGCTCAATTTTGAGGAAAAGTGGTTTGCGCCGCACGTCGCCTACAGCATTGCCAAGTACGGGATGAGTCTCTGCGTTCTCGGTATGGCCGGAGAATTTCGTAGTCACGGTATTGCGGTTAACGCACTGTGGCCCCGCACAACAATTGCAACCGCTGCTGTGCAAAATTTGCTCGGCGGCGACGAGATGGTCAACCGGTCGCTAAAGCCGGAAGTGATGGGCGACGCGGCTTACTTCATTCTTTCACAGGCGCCAGCGGCGGCGACTGGTCAGTTTTTTGTCGACGACGAGGTGTTGGCGACGGCGGGTATCACCGACCTTACGCCGTACAAAGTCAATCCGGATGTGGAGCCGTTTCCCGACTTTTTCGTCGAACCGAAAGACTCGGTCAACGAGTGAGCGCTTGATTGGCCGCCGACCCGTCTACAACTCGTGGTTTGGATCCGGATTCGCTGACGCGAGAGGGTCCGGTCGATACCAGCGCCAGTTGGTCTGAGCGCGATGCCGTTTGTTATGCATTAGCGGCCGGCTTCGGCCGCGATGAGCTCGAGCGGAGCGAATTGCCGTATCTGTTCGAAGGTCGAGGCTTGTTGGTGATGCCGACGTTTGCGGCGCTAGTGGTCGACGATTCGTGGCTCGATGCAAGCGGCTGGCAACGCAAACACGCTCGGCTTACCGCACGTGAGTTGGAAGTGTTTAGCCCGATGCTGCCGCGCGACAGCATCGATATCGCTAGCGAAATTACTGACGTCTGGCCAGATACGAACGGTGAGGGCTGCCATATTCGGTTTCGCAGCGAGGCGCGCCGATCAAGGGATCGGCGGGCATTGTTTGCTTTGGCGACTTGCTATCACGCGCGCGCCGACCGGCTGGCGCAGGCAGCACCGACAGCGGCAACCGTCACGGTAGAAAATACAGTTCCGGAGCGCGACCCCGATTTTCTCCTAGCGCTGACACCGGGTTTCGACAGTGCCGTTCTCTACCGTTGGTTAGCAGCCGGGCCGGATTGGCATATCGATACCGATGCAGCCCGCCACGCCGGCTACGATCGGCCAGTCGTTCCGGGTGACTGTTTGGTCGGGTCAGTCTGTCGTGCAATTCTTGCGACGGTGTGCGACTACGATCCGACCCTGCTTCGCGGTCTACACGTCACGCTTCACAGCGCGGTCTGCATCGACACGGACTTGCGCGTTCGCATGTGGCAGGACGGTCCGGTGGTCTCGTTCGATGTAACGGCGGCGCCACAGCAGACTCGTGTCTTGACCGGCCGTTGCACACTAACGGCATGAGTAAAACACAGCTAACGGCGATTGCCTTGCTGGTGCATGACTATGACGAGGCGGTCAGCTGGTTCTGCGAATGTTTGGATTTCGAGTTGCGTGAAGACACGCCATTAGGCGATGGCGGCAAACGTTGGGTAGTTGTTGGTCCTAAAGCGGGCGGCGCCGGCCTCGTGCTGGCGAAAGCTAAGAACACAGCCGAACGAGCAGCGGTGGGTCGGCAGGCGCCAGACCGGGTCTGGCTGTTCTACGACACCGATAATTTTGCGGACGAGTATGAGCGACTGCGCGGCCGCGGTGTAACGTTTATTGAAACACCGCGCAGCGAAGTGTACGGGCAAGTCGTTGTGTTCGAAGACTTGTACGGAAACCGCTGGGACTTACGCCAACCGGCTCATCGCTGACCCGCTGAATTAACGCGGCGAGACATACATTGTTATGTCGGCATGTACGACGAGCCGGCCGTTCGAATCGATGACATCGACGGGCACGACCAGGTCTTGTGCGACACCGGCGGTAAGCGATGGCAGATTCGCCTCAGCGCGAACATCCGTCGTGGCTTTCTGTAAATAATCGATTTGCATACCGCGCGGAATCCAGCGCATCGTTGCCGGTATTGAGACTTCCGTTACGGTACCGGCTACGAGCTCACACAGGTTGGCCATCGCTATCGCGTGCACGGTACCAATATGGTTGGTTACGGCGCGGCGCTTGCGAACTGATGCAACCGCTCGACCTGATTCGAGCACCTCAAAACGCGGCCGTATTGAGCCGAAGTACGGCGCTTGCCAACAAACAATCGTCGAAAACAAGCGCCGACCAATAGCCGAGCCAGATAGGCGATGCCACAATCGCATGGCACGTGGGTTTGCCATCGATGGAGGCCCTCTTATTGCCGAATGGCAACGACGGTGAATTGCACGTCGATCGCGTCCTTAACCTCTAGCGCGCCCAGCATAACGCTGAAGGGCGTGAGGCCCAGCTCTCGTTGGCTCAACGTGGTAGCCCCATTTGCAATAACGCGGTCGTCGGTCACCGTAATCGAGGCTGGTACGTCAATGCTAGTGGTTTGTTCTTTCACCGAGACAAACAGTGTCACGGTCGAGTGGTCGCCGTGTACGTGACTACTGGCGATGGCTAACTCGATGATCGGGAAGCGGTCGCCGTCCAACAAACGCTCAGAGAGCATGTTGCGCCGCGTGCCGGTGATATCTTTAGTGCTCGGTACAGACGCAAAGTCGGGGCCGGCAGCGTCGCGTCTTGCCGGCTCATCTATCCGCATTGCTGCCACCGGAAAGGACAGTATCCCAGCGGTCTCGCTACGCTTACTCGCAACGAACAACTCACCGGCCAGCTCGCCGATGCTAATGACGTGGTTATGACCTAATGATGCGAGGCGTCCACCTCGGTAAATCCGTAACTCGATATCGGAGCTTTGTGCGTCAACGACATAACGCCGTGCATCGGCGGTAGCTATCGCCACCGATCCGGTTGACTCGCGAGCGGCGGGGGCGGGTGTCGACGAGCACGCCGCCCCACTGATAACGGTCACGAGAACAAGAATCATCCAACGCATACCGCAAGGCTAGCGGTATTGCCCGCACAAAGACAAGGCGCGTTCTGCTGCGCGAGCAGGTATGCTCCGCCGACAACGTTTTTCTGGAGCTGCAACGTGACTGAGCGGGTCAATTTGTCGATCAACGACCATATCGCCGTATTGGAGCTGGCTCGGCCGGACAAAATGAACGCACTGGACCCCGCTATGTTCGATGGCATTACGGCAGCGGTCGACTCGATCGCGAGCAACGCAAACGTACGCGTTGTTGTGTTGGCCGGTGCTGGGGAGAGCTTTTGCGCTGGACTCGACGTCGCCTCGTTCGCCGCCGGCGGAGCGACCTCCGCTCTCGAGCGGATGCAGCCGCTGGAAGGGACCGATGCGAACTTCTACCAGCAGCCAGCATTGGGATTGCGACGCTTGCCAGTTCCGGTCATTGCCGCGTTGCACGGGGTCGTCCTGGGAGGTGGACTACAGATTGCGTTCGGTGCGGATGTACGGATCGCTGCCCCAGATGCACGCTTTTCGATTATGGAAGTGAAGTGGGGTGTCGTCCCCGATATGGGTATGACCGTTACCGCCCGCGGCGTGATTCCCGCGGATCAGCTCAAACGGCTCGCCTTAACCGGTGACGTGATCGACGCGCCGGCGGCGCTCGCGGCAAATCTAGTGACTGAAATTACGAGTGAACCGCGCGAGCGTGCGCTTGAGTTGGCCACGATTATCGCGAACCGTTCACCCGATGCGATTCAAGCCACCAAAGCGTTGTTTAACCGCGCTATCGATGGCGATACAACAGCAGCGCTCCGAGACGAGGCTGAAACCCAACTCGGCGTTATGGGTAAACCGAACCAAATGGAAGCGGTTGCGGCGAATTTCGAACGGCGAGCGCCGCGTTTCCGACCCGCTTCAGGCTGACGCGGCGCTAGCCGGCGAGCGGCGAGCGAAGGTCTTCGATGCAACTTCCAACCAGCGGATCAGGCGTTGGCAGTAATCACTTTTGTTAACGTTGATTTCGAAAATGTCAGCCGCTTCTGCCAATTTGTCGTAGCCCGCTTTCAGTAACGCGACCGCATAGCGTTCGGAGATATTAATCTCGATCCGGTAACGATCGAGCAGCCGTCGCAGTGGCTCGGGATCCGTGGGATCGACGGGGCCCTCGGCGACACCGGCCAATTCGTTGGCGAAAATGGCGAAGTGCTGCATACGCGCATCGTCTTCGCCGGCGATTTCCGGTGTCTGAGGAGCCCCTACCATAACCGCTAGGATTGAATCAGGTAGTTGCCAAGTCCGAGCAACGGCGGCGCCGAGCTCACCGTAGGAAACGCCGAGCACGCCGCGCGATGCCGCCATCGCGTCCAGTCCACGCTCGCGTTGCGCTTCCCTGATTTCCAACCACTCCTCATTGAAGTAATAAATCGAGAGCGGCTCGCCGAGATTTTGGAACATCCCGTAGATGAAGGCTTCTTCCGCTTGACGAATATGCGATTCCTTCGCGATGTGCCGAGCGATCATGCCGGCGAGCAGACTTCGCACCATCGAGTCTTTTAGATCAACGGATGCGTTGCCACTGCGCAGATGGCCGAACACTTTCAAACTATTCGCAATCATGCGAATTTGCGATACGCCCATTAGGACGATTGCTTGCGAAATGCTGGTTACTTCGCTAGCGCGATTACCGTAAATGGCAGAATTGGCTAGCTTGAGGATCTTGTTGGTCAGCGCGAAGTCGCGGAGAACGACATTCGCTAACTTATCGGCCGAAGCCGTCGTTCCGTCGCCAGTCAGACGGTTGATGTCGAGCAGTGTTTTCGACACCGATGGAAAGTCTTGTTTGCGCTGCATGCGACGCATCAGAAATTCGACGGTAACGTTGCTGTTACTCGCGTGCGCTTCGCTCTCAAGGTCCGTTTCACGGAGAAACAGGTCGAAAGCGTCGCGCATCGTGCTGCCGCAGCCATAGCGACCTTCTATATCCCTTTCGAGTGCGCCGCGCAGAAAGCGAGCGAATGCCTCACCATGCTCGAGTTCTCTTACACGGGAGAGGTCGACATCGTCTGTTTGGATCTGCTTCATCACCAGCGCGATCGTCGTCGCATCCATGGCATGTCGGCCCGTCACCAACTCGAAAAACGTACTGCCTAGCGCGAACACGTCGGTGTAAGGTCCGAGCGGGTATCCGGTGAAGTGTTCGGGAGCCATGTAGCGCAGCGTCCCGGTCGCGGTACTCGAATTTCTTGGCGTGTTTTCTACATGCTTCGAAAGACCAAAGTCCATGACTCGCGGCACACCACTGGCATCCATCAAGATATTGCGTGGGTTCAGGTCAAGGTGCACGAATTGCATCTTGTGAGCAGTGCCGAGCGCGTCGAGAACTTGGCGAATAATCGGTGTCGCCTCGGCGATCGTCATCGGCCCAATGCGCGAGATTCGTTCCCGGAGTGTTTCACCCTCCACGAACTCGAAGACCATGTAGGTGCCATGCTCTGACTCGCCGGCGTCATGGATCGCCACGATGTTCGGGTGACGCAGCTGACTGGAGATACGTCCTTCCAGTGGCGCTGCGCCGGTTTGGTCCGCCGCGAGTTCCGGCGCGGTAGCTGATATGACTTTGATGGCGACTTTGCGACCCAAATTCGGGTCGTTCGCCAGGTAAACCGAGCCTTGCGACCCTTTCCCCAATAGCCTGACCACCTCAAAGCGATCGATCTTGCCTTGAATATCCAAGTTCATTCCGGATTTCCTGTCGTCGGCAGGCGCCCGCTTGCCTCACCTCTATCGTGTATCGGCACGCAGGCGGGATTCCTTAGCGGGAAAACGTGACCGAATCCCAAAGAATTGGGCACTGTCCGGTGTTATGGGGCGGGCCGCTTGCTCTGCATCAGCGACCAGGCGACGGCGGCGAAAACACTGAAATTGACACGCTCTTCGACCAGTGGACTGCCAATATTTTCAGCGCCACCCAAGAACGTTGCAGCTGCGCCAACGATGAAGAATCGTTTTTTTGATCGGTGCGACCAGCTAACGCTGAGTCGACTGCCCAGGTAGCCCGCTGTGGCGTCGAAGGCCGGCCTCAGCGGTGTTGCGAGCGGCCCGGGTACTTCGTACAGATACTCCATTAATGACTCACCGGCGAAGGCGGCGCTAACGGCGATGGAGAGCTCATCGTTGGGGTCGAAAAAACCGGGCATTTCGAGCTCAAGCTCCGGGTTAAACACCCAGCTGCGACTATTGAGTCGTCCGTCATCCACGGAGAACGCCGCCCGTACCGGAAACTCGAGTTTCCAGTGGCGGTCACTGCCTTCGGGTGTCAGATGCCATTCGAGCTCGGGACCGACTTCAAATAGGAAGCCAAGGTCGGGCATCCCATTACGGATAGCGACATCGTCACTGTCCGCATTGAAGCTGCCGTTCAAGCTGATATCGAGCTCCAAGCGGTCGTTCTCGACGAGCTTGCCGGAAACCAGCGAGCCGTCGCCGGCACGGAGAAAAGCACCTCGGTAAATAACGATCGGCAACGGTACGGCCCGCGTTTGCGTAGCGCTAGCGCCTGGGTACGCTGGAATGTAGGCGGCAGCTGCGCCCGCGCCGAGCTCCCATAACGGCAAAGCGCCATCGTTATCGCCCGCCGAATTGCCGGCATTTACGACATTTTGTCCGCACGCGGCGGCCGGCAGCAGACAAAGCACGAGCGCAAATGCGCCGACCACGTAACTCGGTCCAGTCCGTATCGTCGCTTCGTGTACCATGCCCGTCCCGGTTAATTTCCGCGCCGAAGCTTGCCATAAAGTCCGGCGCTCTGTGCGACCAACATCACATCGACGGAGAATCGAACGATGCCAGAACAATACGCAGACTTTTCGCTCGCGGGGAAAACCGCTCTCATTACCGGCGCTGGCAGCGGCCTCGGCGCGAGCTTTGCTGACGTATTGGCCGGCGCGGGTGCTCGACTGATTCTGGCGGCGCGCCGTGCCGACAAACTTGAGGCGACTCGTGAGCGCGTGGTCGCGGCTGGCGGTGAGGCCATCTGTGTGCCGATGGACGTGACAGCGGTGCAGTCGGTCGAGGACGCCTTTAACGAAATCGAGCAACTGGGATGGCGAGCCGATGTGTTGATCAACAACGCCGGTGTCAGTCGCGAGCAGTTTATTGGCAAATTTACGGAGGCGGATTGGGACGCTATTGTCGATACCAACTTGAAGGGCGTTTTCCTTGTCGCCCAACAATTCGGTAATCGACTCATCGAGGCCGGGCATCCGGGTGCTGTCGTGAATATCGCATCGGTCTTGGGGCATCGCTCATCGCGTACCTTGTCGGCGTACTGTGCGTCCAAAGCCGGTGTGCTTAGCCTTACCGAAAGTATGGCGAATGAGTGGGCCCGCTTCGGTATTCGGGTAAACGCGATATCGCCTGGGTTTTACAGAACCGAGATTAACGAGCACTACCTCGACTCGCCCCAGGCTCAGCAGCTCATTCACGTCATTCCGCAAAAGCGCATCGGTGAGAACCGTGATTTGGCTGGCCCGTTGTTGCTGTTGGCCAGTGATGCTGGGCGCTACATGACCGGTAGCAACATCACGGTCGATGGCGGGTTGCTGCTGGGCGGGCTTGGCTAGGGTGACGGTCACGCCACATCGGTCGTTTCGTCGTGTGCTTATAGCCAAATAGCATTTACTTGCTTGTCGGTAACAAGTATCGTTTGCGGGTGTTGCATCGCACCATCCGCATATGACCAAGTCGGGCTCCGCCCCAACGCTCACCCAAGCCGAACGCTCGGCGCTGTCCGATCGCGCAATGATCGAGGCCGCCTGTCAGCTGCTTTTGGAGAAAGGCGCCGGCGGGACGACACTGGCGGCGATTGGCGAGAAAGCGGGCTACAGTCGTGGCCTTGCCACCTATCGTTTCGGCAGTAAAGCCGGCTTGTTCAAAGCGGTCGGTAAAGCGGTGTCGCGGCGTTGGCTCGCTGTCTTGCAGACGGAAGTGGGCGAGCAGACCGGAGTCGATGCGATGTGTGCCGCCATTGATGCCTACGCCAAGTTCGTGCAAGCGTCACCGGACGATGCACGTATTCAACAAATTCTATTCTCGGAAGCCGGCGGTCCGGAGAGTGAGTCTCGCAGTCTCGCCATCGATACGTACCGGCGCCAGATCAGCGATGTCGTCACTTGGCTAAGCGACGGTATCGCTGCAGGCAGTGTTCGCAATGACATCGATGTCGATGCCGAAGCGGTGCAATTTGTCGCCTCCATTGTCGGAGCCACGCATTTGTGGCTGCTGGTCCCCGATCACGTGCGGTTCGACGCGATGCGTCGCTCCGCCAAACAGCGGTTGCGAAATCACCTCGCACGTGCCGCCTAGTTCATCTCTATCGTTCACTAGGAATTAATCATGACCGACGCGTTTATCTACGATCACGTTCGAAGCCCACGCGGCAAGGGCCGTCCCAACGGTTCGTTGCATGAAGTCACGCCGATCGAGTTGTCCGCGCAGGTTCTGCGGGCATTACGCGACCGCAATAAGCTTGACACCCGCGGTGTCGACGATGTCGTCTTCGGTTGTGTCTCGCCCGTCGGCGACCAAGGTGCCAATGTCGGTCGCGTGTCTGCGCTGGTAGCCGACTACGACCAAACTGTGCCGGGTAAGCAGCTCAATCGGTTCTGCGCGTCCGGTCTTGAGGCGATTAACACAGCCGCGGCGCAAGTCATGTCAGGCCAATCCGATATGGTTGTCGGTGGTGGCGTTGAGTCGATGTCGCGAGTACCGATGGGCTCGGATTCGGGTGCGATGGCAGCCGATCCTAAAGTGGCAAGCGAACTGTATTTCGCACCCCAAGGGATCGGGGCTGACTTGATTGCGACACTCGAAGGCTTTACGCGCGAAGACGTCGACGCGTACGCGGTCGAGAGTCAGCGGCGTGCCGCACACGCATGGGACAGTGGTTACTTTGACAACTCCGTTGTGCCGATCCGGGATCAGCTCGGTATGGTCTTGCTTGACCGCGACGAACACATGCGCCCCGGTACAACGGCTGAAGACCTTGCCGGTCTTAACCCAGCGTTCGTTATCCCCGGTGAGCAAGCGGGCTTCGATGCCGTGGCACTGCAAAAGTACCCGCAAGTTGAAACCATCAATCACGTTCACACCGGCGGTAATTCCAGCGGTATCGTCGATGGAGCGGCGGCGGTTCTCGTCGGCAGCAAAGACGCCGGTGATTCGCAAGGCATGAAGCCACGCGCGCGCATTGTCGGGTTTGCATCGGTCGGTTCCGAGCCGACTATCATGTTGACCGGGCCGACCCCGAGCGCTCAGAAAGTTCTGAAGCGCTGCGGCATGACGGTCGATGACATCGACCTGTTTGAATTGAACGAAGCTTTTGCGTCCGTCGTTATGAAATTTATGAAGGATATGGACATCGATCACGACAAAATAAACGTCAATGGTGGCGCGATTGCAATGGGTCACCCGCTCGGTGCCACCGGTGCGATGGTGTTCGGCACCGTGCTCGACGAGCTCGAGCGCCGCGACTTAAACACGGCGCTGGTTAACTTGTGTATCGGTGCTGGTATGGGTACTGCAACGATCATCGAACGCGTCTGACGAGGAACCAACAATGACTAAGACTATTGATTTCACCGTCACCGACGGCATCGCGACGCTCACGATCGATATTGCTGATCGTTCAATGAACGTCCTGACCCCTGAGTTTTCTGAGGACCTAGCGACGTGCATCGACCGAGTAGCCAGTGACGACGCTATTCGTGGCGCGGTGATCGCCTCCGGGAAATCGTCGTTTTTCGCAGGCGCAGACCTGAAAGGTATGGCTGCCTGGTTTGATCCGACACTGCCGGTAGAGCAAGTGTATAGCCAAGTGTCCGGCTTCCAACGTTTACTGCGTACACTCGAGACTTGCGGTAAGCCGTTTGCGGCCGCCATTAACGGCACCGCGTTGGGCGGTGGCCTCGAAATTTGTTTGGCCTGCCATTACCGCGTTGCTGCGAACAATCCCAAAGCAAAACTTGGCTTGCCCGAGGTTCAGGTGGGCTTGCTGCCGGGCGGCGGTGGCACGCAACGCTTACCGCGGCTGATCGGCCTCGAAAAAGCGCTGACGCTAATGGTACAGGGTAAGCATCTGGCGCCCGCCGAAGCGCAGGGACTCGGTGTTGTTAATGCGTTGGTGGAGCCGGGCGACGAAGTTGCCGCGGCGCGTCGTTGGATAGCTGACGGCGGTTCGGCGCAGCAACCTTGGGACGTGAAAGGTTTCAAGGTGCCGGGCGGTGCAGGATTGATGCATCCGAAGTCTATCCAGACGCTAATGGTTGGCTCCGCCTTGACCCAGAAAGAAACCAACAACAACTACCCGGCTCCGCATGCCATTTTGTCATGCGTTTACGAGGGTACGGTTGTACCGATCGATAAGGGTCTCGCGATTGAGTCGAAGTACTTTGTTTCACTGCTACGCGATCCAGTCGCGCGCAACATGGTTCGTACCTTGTTTGTTAACAAGCAGGCGGCGGATAAGCTTGTGCGTCGCCCGGCCGATGTGCCGAAGTCGCACGTTACGAAGTTGGGTGTGCTTGGAGCCGGTATGATGGGTGCGGGTATCGCCTACGTGTCCGCGAAAGCGGGAATGGATGTTGTCTTACTCGATACCGAGATTGACAAGGCTGAGCACGGTAAGGATTACTCGCGCGCGCTTGTTGAAAAAGGCATCAAGCGAGGTAAGACGACGGCCGATAAAGGCGAGGTCTTACTGGCGAAAATCAAAACAACGACCGATTACGCCGACCTTGACGGGTGTGAATTGGTGATTGAAGCAGTGTTTGAGGATCGCGGAATCAAAGCAGCCGTTACCGAAAAAACCGAAGCCGTTATTCCCGCCGAGGCGATATTTGCATCGAATACATCGACGTTACCGATTACCGGCTTGGCGCAAGCGTCCAAACGGCCGACGCAGTTTATCGGCATTCACTTCTTCTCGCCGGTCGACAAGATGCCGCTGGTAGAGGTGATTCTCGGCAAGGAAACCGAAGACCGCGCGACCGCTGTTGCGCTCGATTACATCGCGCAAATTCGCAAAACGCCGATCGTTGTCCACGATAGCCGGGGTTTTTACACCAGCCGGGTTTTCGGTACTTACACCCGCGAGGGCATGTACATGTTGGCGGAGGGTGTTGCACCGGCCCTCATCGAAAATGTCGCCAAACACGCCGGTATGCCGGTCGGACCGCTAGCGGTTACTGACGAAGTGAGCCTGGAGTTGTCGTATCACGTCATGGAGCAAACCCGCAAAGACTTAGGTGACGATTACCCTTGGAGTGCGGCCGACGACGTCGTTAACAAGATGGTTGTCGATCTCGATCGTCGCGGCAAACGTTTCGGCAAAGGTTTCTACGACTACCCCGAAGGCGAGAAAAAGCATCTGTGGCCAGGGTTGGCGAGTGAATTTCCAATTGCCGATACGCAGCCTGACGTGGCGCACTTACGTCAGCGGTTGTTGTACGCTCAGGCTCTCGATAGTGTGCGCTGTATGGACGAGGGCGTCGTCACTGATCCTGCGGATGCGGATATCGGCTCAATATTCGGTTGGGGATTTCCGCCATACACCGGTGGCACGATTTCGTTCATTGAGACGGAAGGCTTGGCCGAGTTCGTCAAGAACGCCGATGCATTGCACGAGCAATATGGCGACCGTTTTGCAGTCCCTGAGTCCCTACGAAAGTTGGCGGCTTCGGGCGGGACGTTTTACGCCATGCCGCCGGCGCAGCAAACAGCCGCATAGGAAACACCGATGAGCGAATTTGAAACGATTAGCGTGACTCGCGATGGTGCGGTTGCGACCGTAACGTTGAATCGTCCCGACGCGATGAACTCGTTTGATACGGCGATGCGCAAAGAGTTGGGCGTTAGCATGCAGCAACTGCGGTATGACGATTCCGTGCGCGTCGTTGTCTTGACCGCAGCCGGCCGGGCGTTTTCCGCCGGAGCCGACTTGAAGGAGGGTTTCCCAGAGGGCGACTACCGTGTCGGTGAGCAGCTGCAGCAGGAGTACCGACCAAGTTTCCGAGCGATTACTGACATGCCAAAGCCGGTCATTGCCGCGGTCAACGGATCAGCGGCCGGCATTGGTCTTTCGTATGCACTGGCAACCGACATGACGATCATGGCCGACAACGCGTTCTTATTATCGCCGTTCACGACGATTTCCTTGGTCGGTGATGGTGGTTGCAATTGGTTGCTGGCGCGTCAGCTAGGGTACCGAAAAGCCTTCGAGCTGAGTGTCTTGTCTGAGCGAATCACTGCCGAGCAAGCATTGGCTTACGGACTCGTTAATCGCGTTGTGCCGGCGGATGAGTTGGCGTCGTCTGTCGCGGAGTTGGCAGCGACGTTAGCAGCGCGAGCGCCGTTATCGTTGGCAGCGACTAAGAAAGTTATGCGATTTGCCATGACCGCGTCATTCGACGAGACCTACGATTTCGAGGCGCGTACGCAGACGGAACTCTTATTCACTGAGGACAACGTTGAGGGCGTCAGTGCCTTTCTCGAAAAGCGAGCACCTCAATTCAAAGGTCGCTAAGCGACTGTTCAACGAACGGCAGGGATAACGACCATGCGACGGTTTATTTTCGAAGAAGAGCACGAGATGTTTCGTGACTCTGTAAGACAGTTCATGATTAACGAGATCGCACCACACTGTGAACGATGGCGCGAAAACGGCATCGTCGATCGCGAGGCGTTCGAGAAAGCCGGTGAAATGGGCTACTTGATGATGTGGGCGGAAGAGCAATACGGTGGTCTGGGGATCGCGGATTTTCGCTATGAACAAATCCTGATTGAAGAGCTGGCCTATCACGGTGACCCCGGGTTTTTCATGACCTTGCACAACCGTTTGGTGGGTCCGTACCTCGGCGAGCTTGGATCCGACGAGCAAAAAGCACGCTGGATACCGGACTGCGCGGCTGGCAAGAAGATTCTTGCAATCGCTATGACCGAGCCGGGGGCGGGATCAGACGTCGCGGGCATTCGCACCCGGGCTGAAGATAAAGGCGACCATTGGCTGTTGAACGGATCGAAGACTTACATCTCCAACGGTATTCTCGCCGACCTCGTTGTCGTAGCTGCCCGTACCGTACCGAATTCGTCACACGGGATCGGCCTTTTCGTCGTTGAGCGTGGCATGGACGGGTTCGAACGAGGTCGTAACCTCAAGAAAATGGGCCTAAAAGCGCAAGATACTGCCGAGCTGTTTTTCAATAACGTCAGGGTGCCGAAAGCGAATGTGCTGGGTGATCCGACACGAGGCTTTTATAACTTGATGAACTTTCTGGCTGAAGAGCGCTTGATCGGTGCCGCCAGTTACGTCGCAGCCGCACAAAAGGCGTTCGATCTGACATTGGAGTTTGTCCGTGAAAGAAAGGCGTTCGGTCAAACGATCGGCGATTTTCAGAATACCCGATTCAAGATGGCGGATATGCGGACCTCGATAGACGTAGCGCAAGCGTTTGTTGATCGTTGCGTTGAAGAACACAACGAGGGCCGCCTGACGGCGGAAATCGCCGCGCAAGCGAAACTGCATTGCAGCGAACTGGAAGGGCGAGTAACCGACGAATGTGTGCAGTTGCACGGCGGTGCCGGCTATATGGACGAGTATCAGATATCACGCATGTACACCGACGCCCGTATCTCGCGTATCTACGCCGGCACGTCGGAGATCATGCGCGAGATAATCGCGCGCTCGTTAGGATTGGATCCGCGCGCCAAGCGTGCCGACGTCATTAAAAAAGCCGACGCGGCGTAAGTCACCGACCGTTGAACTAGTTCGCCCATTCCAAGTAAATGGGCGACGACCACGCGCGCTCCTCCACCGGCGCTAAGCAGTCGGGGTTGGACAATTCGCCGCGACACGGGGTCGTGGCGATGCATTGGCCATCGGCATCGTATTCGCACCGCAGGCCAGCGCCATTGATGGCGAGGCTTGGGGAGGCGATAGCACGGACGTAATACGTGGTGTCGCGTTGCCTACGCTGGTAATCGGGATCGGAAAAGCGGTATTCGCAACCTAACGGGTCGGGCTCGCAAACGTGCGTCAGCCATGGATCGTCGATAAGGTCGGCGATCGGTTCGTCGGGGGAGCTTTGCGGGCGGACCCGGACGACCTCAATACGGCTGATGAGTTTGCGCTCTTCCGACTCGTTGAAACACTCGGCGGCGCACAATTGCCCGAGCCGGTCGTCACCGATGGAATCGGCTATCGGTTTGGGGCAGCCCGGTAGCTGTTTGAAGGCGCCTGCGGCAACCACTCTGAAACTTGGCGACACGGTGCGCACTAAGCGCGAGCCCATTGGGTGAACCGGGTTCTCAGCGGCGCCGGCCTCGAACCAGAGTAGGATTCGATCGCCACTGGTCGCGTATACCGATCTTGTTGCCAGCGCTTGCCAAATCGCTGTGCGCGATGAGTCGAGTGCGTGGACGCCCGTCAGACCGCCGCTGTACAAAAAACTTTGTGCCCGTTCGTGTTCGGCCAGATGGCGAGCGACGTCTGCGACCGGTGCGAAGCGCGCCGGTTCCGCACCGAGTTCGCTGCTCGTGGCAGCGAGTAAATCGCCGAAATCTTCGTCCGCCGATACGTTAGAGCCATACACCCGTTCGAATAAGGCCTCGGACGATGTTCGCACCGCATCGGTATTAAGGAATCGATCGCGTTCTTTGTAGCCATTACCTGGACGGGCGCGGTGCGATGCCGAGGCCGCGACGAAGCCTAGGTAGTGCCGTACGGGCGAGCCATCGTCGGTAAAGTTGCGTTTGGCCAAGCGATACTGGGCGGAACCTCGGTCTCGGTAATCAAACGCTGGCATAAAGCAGTTACGGCATTGTCCGGCATCGCGCCAGGCGGCCGCCGCTTCCTCACGGAACAACAAATGACCGCCGATCGGGACGCGCGCATACACCGCGCGCGCGGCGGCTGCGCGTTGCTCACAGGTAACGGGATCACCGCCATCAGCCGCGCAGCGAAGGGCGATTAATTCTCCGGCACGCCAACAGGGGGCAAGATAGTCGCTGGTCGGGGCAGGGCATGTGGCGTGGCGAGCCAGTTCGCTCCAGTCGAGTGGTCGATAAATCTCGGCACTGCCACGGCCGGAGTAGATCTCAAACAACTCAGTCGCCGCATTGAGCTCGGTGTGCGCAGCGCGCGTCAGGTATTCGCCGACGGTGTTATCGACGGCAATACTAACGACATCGCCCGGTTCGGTAGCGACAGTGCGCAATGCGTCTTCAAACGTTGCGTTGTCGGCACACCCGTCTAGATTGTCTGCTCTGCAAGTCCTATCTTGCCGGGTCGCTCGACTGTGTGCAGCGAAATCCAACACTCGTTGCGAGAAGGCTTGCGCCGTGAGCGCGACTCGCTCCTGCCAGGTTGATGCCGTTCGGGCTGTCGCGGCTAGGTTGTAGCGTGGTGGCTGCGGTGGTTTTGCAGTCGTGCCAAACTGGTTCAAGAGCACCGCATGCGCGGGCACGCCGTTGCCCTCATCGAAGGGCCAGGAAAAACCCACAAACACGTCGTGAGCCTCGCTTTGGCTGGCAGCGACTTCCGTACACTGGGCGGCGCCCTCTAGCGTTTGTTGCCAACGGTTCGGTGTTAATGATTCTGCGTGGTCTGTGATCGCCCAAAAATCGACGGCTGAACAGTACCTTGCGAAGTCGCAAGCGTCTCCGAGCGTCGCCGCTCCACGGCCACCAAACACCGGTAAGCTGATCAGGAACGCGGCGTCCGATACGGTCGTGTATACGCGTGGGTCCCCGAACCGGATCAATGTTTTGCTGTCGAGGCCGTGTGCGTTTTTAATATTGGCTATCCCGAAGGCCCGCTCGCTCGGATCGTTTCGCGAATGCCCCGGCAGTAAGGAAATAGAGCCCGGGCCGTCAACTCGGCCCAATCGACCGCTACTCGCCGCCCACAGCCCACTGACCGTGAGTCCGACAATGACCAGCAATGTGAGCACGAGACGCATACCCGCTATTGTGTCAGTTTTGCTGGTGCATCGACGACCTTCGAAAGCGGCGAGTTTTTTTGCAGCCCATCGACGGCAACGTTACCATTCACATCCCAGGGGTGGTTTCGGCCTGAGATTCGCTGATTGAGTTCTAGCAGCGAGAACCCTTTGAACCTGATGCGGTTCGTACCGCCGTAGGGAGATCGATAATGCTTAATCAGCGTCGCGCCCAGTTAGTGGGTGCGCTTTTTTTTGGACTGTTGTTTTCACGCGTCGTTGCCGCACCGATTGACGAGATCGTGGTGCGTGCTGATTTGCGTGAGCGCCCCATTAGCGAGCTGTCGGCCAGCGTGACGATCATCGATCGCGAGGCGATCGATCGGCTTGCGTTGACGCACTTCGAGGAGCTGGCGCAGACCATTCCTAACTTAAACTTCGCCGGCGGCAGCAATCGCCCACGCTACTTCCAGATACGCGGTGTCGGTGAGCGCTCACAGTATGAGGGCGCACCTAATCCGTCGGTCGGCTTCGTCATCGATGACATCGATTTTTCGGCGATCGGCGGCGTCGCGTTAACTTGGGATGTCGAGCAAATCGAGGTTCTTCGCGGTCCACAAGGGACTCGCTACGGGGCGAATGCCATCGCAGGCTTGGTGAGCGTGCGCGGTCGTCGACCCGGCGATGATGTCGGGATGGATGCGCGCGTCTTGGTCGGTGGCGACGACGCTCGAGCCGTCGGTATTGCGGCCGAAACACCATTGGGTACTAACGCAGCGATTCGCGTCAGCGGCTACAACTACCAAGCAAACGGATTTCGCGATAACCCTTTTTTGGATCGCGATGACACCAACGGCCGCGACGAGACCGATTGGCGCGTCGCCCTTGATTTCGGTCTTGGCGATAACCTCGATGTCGAATTGACCGCGCTGTACATCGACGTGGACAACGGTTATGACGCGTTCGCGCTCGACAACGGCTTTACAACGTTTTCCGACCGACCTGGACGGGATGCGCAACGCAGCCGCGCATTGTCGGCTCGCGTTAGCTGGGATGCTGCGCCGACATGGCAGCTGCTCAGTCTGAGTAGCGTCGCTCGCTCGGATATTCGGTTCGGCTTCGATGCGGATTGGGGCAACCCCGACTTTTGGCAACCGTTTGTCTATGACTTCGTTTCCGACCGACGGCGGGTTCGTGAAAATCAAAGCCAAGAGTTTCGGTTCGTCTCGGCGCCCGGCGCGGAGCTGTTCGACGGCCGGCTATCATGGGTGGCCGGGGTTTATGCGTTACGGTTGCGCGAAGATTTGATCGCACTTGATCAGGGCGTTTACGTCGACCCGGCGTTCGGCCCGTTCGTTGTCGATGCTCCGCCGGTCGCCAGTGACTACTCCGCGACGAACATCGCCGCGTATGGCGAGCTCGAGTGGACTTTTAATGATCAATGGATTTTGACAGGGGGTCTACGCGTCGAGCAGCGCGACGCCGATTACAACGATACCAATGGACTCGTACTGAGCCCGTCTGAGTCTATGGTCGGCGGACAATTGTCGCTTACTTATGATCGAACCGACGCCGAGCGCTACTACCTGCGCCTTGCGCGCGGCTACAAGGCCGGCGGCTTTAACTTGGGGCCGGTCCCGGATGGTTTGACGGAGTTTGATGCAGAATTTGTTGATAGCTTAGAGGTCGGTGCCATTTGGCAGCCTACCAATAGCGGGTTGTCCGTCCGGGCGGCTGCGTTCCTCGATCGGCGCGATGACCAGCAGATCTCGACCTCGGAGCAATTGAACCCAAATGACCCAAGTTCGTTTGTGTTTTTCATCGATAATGCGGCCGGGGGTGAAGCGTATGGTCTTGAGATTGAGGTGAACAACCGATTCAGTGACAACGTCCGTGGCTACCTGTCGGCGGGTCTTCTGTCGACGGAGCTCGAAACCGCCGGTGCACTCGCCTTACTCGATGGTCGTGAGCAACCGCACGCGCCGGGCTATACGTTTGCGGCTGGCCTGGCTTACGAACCGGAGACCGGTTTTTTTGCCGGACTCGATGTGACTGCGCGTGATGCATTTTTCTTCTCAAGCGGTCACGACCAGCGCTCGGATGCGTATGAGTTATTGCATGCGCGTCTCGGGTACAGGCTCGGCGATACGACAGTAACGGTATTCGGTCGTAACCTTACCGACGAGCGTTACGCGGTACGCGGATTCTTTTTTGGGAACGAACCGCCGAATTTTCCGGATACTCAGTATGTGCGACTGGGTGACCGTCGGCAGATCGGGGTTCGAGTCGACTGGAGTTTGAACTGATGCGTGTGGTCGTTGATGTTTCTTTGTATCCGTTGACAGAGGACTATCTTGCACCGATCGACGACGTGATCGCGCGCTTGCGCGCTTACGATGACATCGATGTCGATGTGAACCGCTTGAGTACACAATTAACCGGCGAGTACCGAGAGGTTATGCAGGCCCTACAAAACGAAATTGAGCCTAGTCTCGATGGCTCACATCAGGGTGTTTTCGTTATGAAAGTCCTCAACGCCGACAAAGCGGGTTATTGAGTCACGCGGTCGACCAATGAGTACGACTCTCGTACTGCAATGGCTAGCGGTCGTTGGCGCGATCGCCTACCTCGGTTTAGTGATTCGAGAGTCGATCCTGTGTTGGTGGTTTGCCGGCGCCAGCAGTGCCATTTACGTTTACCTCACGTGGCAGGTGAATCTTGTTGGCCAAGCGGCACTCAACGCGTTCTACGTAGCGATGGCGGCATACGGCTATTGGCGTTGGCGCGGCGGCCAGAGCAATGACGATTCCGTCCCGGTCGTCCGTTGGTCTTTGGGCATTCACGGTGTTGCGTTACTGGCAATCGCCGGTGGTACGCTCTTGGTTACCGCGTCTCGCAATGCGCTGACAAGCTCCGAGCTCACGATGATCGATAGCGTTGGCGATTCAGCAACAACGTTGGCGGCAATTTGGACAACTTACTTGGTAGCTCGCAAGGAGCTCAACAGTTGGTTTTATTGGGTCGTTATCGATATTGCAACGATCGTCTTGTTTGTCCGTCAAGGTTTAACCGAAGCTGCACTGCCATTTGCCATCTATCTCGTCATGATCCCGTTTGGGTATATCGCGTGGCGTCGCACCTATGAGCTCCAGACTAACGCTGTCTGAAGCGCTGGCACGATTGCCGGGTCGGGTGGATCTAGCATCCGTTACTGCCATTGGCTGTACATCGACTGACGATGTCTACCGGCTATCGCTCAACGGCAACGATGTCGTCTTGCGTATCGCCGATCGAGGTGTAGATTGGCAAGCGGCACTGGCCATCCAACGCCATGCGGCTGATCGCGGAATCGCCCCGGCGGTATTGTTGGCGGCGCCGGATGCAGGCATTGCTGTGACGGCGTACGCACCCGGTCGATCCCTGCAACGCGCTGACATGGCTGACCCGGCGACGCAACAAGCGGTCGGGCACCTACTCCGAGTGCTGCACAGCGGCCAATCGGTAGGCCATACGCTCGATCTTGTCGCGGCGATTCGCCGCTATGTTAGTCGTTGCCCGGCGTCCGTACGGCAAACGGCGAAGCGGGTCGCAAACGACATTGCAAAGCGACTGTCTGCCGCGAGGCCGGTCCAGCTAGTGCCCTGCCATAACGACCCGGTCGCTGATAATTTTCTGGCTGCCGGGTCGCTGACCCTTATCGATTGGGAGTATGCAGCGGACAATGACCCACGCTTCGATTTGGCGGTCGTTTCGGCGCATCATGACCTCGATGCAAGCGGCCGGTTACGCTTGCTCAGCGCCTACGCACCGGATGACGTGGAACGCCTGTCCCATGAGCTGGAGAATTGGGAAGCTATCTACCGCGGTATCCATCTATTGTGGGCGAGCGCGTGCAGCAGCAACGACCTTACCAATTATTGCGAAGTTCTCTGAGCTTTATGAATATCGTCTTGTCGCTCGGATTGGGCCCAAGCTCTGGGTAGCGGTGCACAAGCGTCTTTAGCAAAGCAGCAGAGTCAAGGCGCAAAAAAGTATTAAACGTCGACTCTTCGGCTAGGGTGGTTACGTGAGCGTCGTTGGGGTCTTGTTGCTCGGCTAGCGCAAGCATTTCAACGGCCGCTGTGTTGTCGGGCTCCAACGACAACGTGAACTTAAGGTTGGTTGCCAAGTACTCGTGGCCCGGATAAAGACGCGTTGTTTCGGGTAGCTGACTAATCTGATCGCGAAAGGTTGCGTATAGCGCTTCTGGGTGACCACCATTGTGACAATTACCTGCCCCGGCATTGAACATCGTGTCACCGCTGAACAGTACCGGTGCGTCGCCATCCGCGAACAAACAGATATGACTCATTGTGTGACCCGGTGTATCGAGACACTTCAGCGGCGCAAGTTGACCGACCGTGATTGTATCGCCGGCGACTAGGGTCTGATCGACACTGGGAATGCGATCAACGGCATCGGCGTGAGCGTACAACATCGCTCCGGTCGTTTTTCGCAGCGCTTTGTTACCGCCGATATGATCGGCATGGTGGTGCGTATTGAGAATCGCCGTGATTTTTAGGCCCAACTCGTTGGCGCGCTGCGCGCACCGCTGCGAGTCGAGTGGATCGATCGCTAAGGCGTCACCGGTCTGCGGGCAGGCGACCAAGTAGTTAAAATTACGGTAAGCGTTGCCCGTCCAAATCTGCTCGATAATCACGTTTAACCTATTGCTTATTGCGGATTTCTGCGTTCGTACACACGTTCACCGCCAACCCATGTTTCGACGGGCGACAGGCTGTAGAGTTCGGCTGCTGGCATCGTCCAATAATCACGATCTAACAGAATGAAATCCGCGCGGAAACCCGGTGCGATTTGTCCCAACTCATTCTCCTGGTGTGCAGCGAAAGCCGCATCAATCGTAAAGGCACGCAGAGCCTCCTCGCGTGTTAATGCTTGTTGCGGGTACCAGCCACCTTCGGGTAGTCCTTGGTGGTCGGTGCGGGTTACGGCAGCATGCAAGCCAAACATCGGATTGGCAGACTCGACCGGAAAGTCAGAGCCGGCGGCCAAAATCGCGCCCGCCTCGAGCATTGTGCGCCACGCATAAGCGCCACGAATTCGAAGACTACCAATACGGTCTTCGGCCATGTTCATATCGCTCGTCGCGTGAGTGGGTTGCATCGAGGCAATGACACCGAGTCGCGCGAAATCGGCGATCAGTTCGACCGGAACGATCTGTGCGTGCTCGATTCGGTTGCGAAGCGGTGAGGGTTGCCCGCCTTGTACGTCGGCGAAGGCTTCTAATACGACCCGGTTAGCCAAATCGCCAATGGCGTGAACGTTGGCTTGGAAGCCAGCGGTATTCGATTTTTGGATCAGACTAGCAATCGTGTGTTCGTCACCAAACAGTAGCCCGCGATTACCCGGTTCGTCGGCATACTCTTCGATCAAGGCGGCGCCGCGGCTGCCGAGTGCGCCGTCGGCATACAGCTTGACGCTGCGGATGCTTAGACGCCCGTCGGCGTAGTCGATTAACGGCTCCCCAAAACCGTCTAACACATCACCGGCACCCGATAGCATCGCGTAGATCCGGACCGTCAAGCGACCGGAGTCGGCGAGTGAGCGCAGCACGCGAGTCTCCTGTAGCGAAACGCCGGCGTCGTGGACACTGGTAATGCCGAGCCGCGCGAGCTCTGTTAATGCGGCTTCGAAATAACGGGCGATATCTGCGTCCGTATTTGCCGGAATCGCGTCTTCGACAAGGTTCATTGCAGCGTCGATGAAAACCCCGGTTGGCTCACCGTTCTCGTCACGAATGATCCGTCCGCCCGGCGGGTCAGCCGTCTCACGATCGACCCCGGCAGCCGCCAGTGCCGCGCTGTTTCCCCACGCCGCATGGCCGTCGATTCGCCCTAGCCAAATAGGGCGCTCCGATTCGACGGAATCGAGGTGTTCGCGCGTTGGAAATTCGCCACCGGCCCACAGCACTTGGTTCCAGCCGCGGCCGGTTATCCATTGTCTGTCCGGATGCTCGTCCGCAAAGTCATCCACAATCGTTAATGCGTCGCTCAGTGAGTCAACACCGGCTAGGTTGATACTCTCGGTAACGACACCCAGCGACGACACATGACCGTGGGCATCGATGAGGCCTGGCAGCATGTTTAAGCCACGTCCATCCCGGACCGATGCGCCGGCGAAGCGGACGAGAAGGTCACTGGCCGAACCGATCGCGACAAAACGGCCCTCAGCAATGGCCACCGTATCGAAACGGACCAGACCGGCGTCGGTCATCGTAGCGCCGTTCACGTTTGTCAGCACGACGTCGGCACGTTCGGGCGTCGGCCCGGTGCAAGCTGCGACGATCGCGACAACGACCAGGACCCATACGCGCATCGGTAAGTCTTCTCCACGTCCAACAAGCCGACGATAACGCGAATCGACGCTTCTTGCAGAGTCGCTCGCGTGCCGCCAGACTTTCTGTCTCTGTCATCGTAACTGTGTAACGTTTTTATGAAGTCTTGCAAATTGATCCCGCCATTACTCTTGGCCTTGTTGCTCCTTGGTTGTGGTGATAAATCCGCCACCACGGCGCCGCAACCGGCGGGCGAGCGGTGGCAACTCACTGCGATTGGGGCTGACACGATTGCTGCCGGTGACGCGGCGTGGCTTGCGTTTAGCGAGGACAATCGGTTGGTCGGATTTACAGGCTGCAATCAGCTCAGCGCCGCCTATCGCCGTAACGCTGAGTCGTTGTATGTCAGTGCCGTGGCTCTAACCCGCAAGGCGTGTCCCGACCCAATCGCTCGTAATGAGCAGCGCTTTGTCGCTGCACTTGAGTCGGCGCTTCGCGTTACCGCCGACGGTGAACGGTTGGTGATTGAGCCCGAAGCACCGGCGGAGCGCTTGACGTTCACGCGCAGTGAGCCATCGCGTTGAGTCGCTTGACGTTGGTTCGTCATGGTCAAGCCATGTTTCTCACCGACGACTACGACCGGCTGTCGCCGCTTGGCAACCAGCAAGCTGAGCGGGTTGGTTCCGCACTGGCGACCGATGGCCCAGAGCCGACGCATGTGTTTGTTGGTTCCCTCAAGCGCCAGCAACAAACGTTGGCGGGTATTCGTATAAGTGCCGGGCAAGACGTCGTCGTCAATGAGGCACTTTTGCTGAACGAGTTTCCGTTCGATGCCATGTTACGGGTGCAGATCGACAGGTTTCGCGGTCGCAATGAACTCGTCGATACGTCCCTAAACGCGCTGGAGGGAGACATTGAACGCGACCAACGGATACGTCATGTCCAACGCCTGCTCGAATTCGCGATTGACGATTGGGTTCGTGGCGATCGTCGAGACGAGGCGGCCGGGATACCGTCATGGCAACGGTTTTTGTCGGGCGTTTACGAGTTCATCGAGACGATTCAGCAGCGCGTCCCGTCGCGTTCACACGTTGTTGCCGTAACGTCAGGCGGCGTCGTTGCCGCGGCCACGCAGTACGTTCTTGACGCGCCACCATTGGCGGCTGCGCGGCTCTGTTGGCGTGTCAATAACGCGTCGCTAACGCAAATGACGTTTACTCAGTCGCGATTATCGCTCGACCATTTCAATCGCATTGGGCACATACCTGCCAGCCTGCGCACGTATCGCTAAGCAACTGAAATTTAAAATAAAAATGATTCTCATTTAGCGCTAAAAAACGTCGACAAGCAGGTTTTTTCACGCAGAGTTCACACGGCTAGCTGATAAACTTTTCCCAGTTTTTGGAGGGTATTATGACGACGAAACAGCAAAACCGTCGCGGCGTTACTCGTCGCGATCTACTGGCCGGAAGCGCGGCTACCGTGGCCGCTATTCCGCTAAGCGCAATCGCCTTGCGGTCGGCATACGCGCAGGACTTGGCCGAGTTAACCGGCGACGACCCAGCTGCACAGGCACTTGGCTACGTTGCCGACGCCGCGAGCATTGCTGACGGCGCGGAAGCGACCTTTAAGGCCGGCTCGAACTGTGCCAACTGCCAGCTCTACACGGGCGGTGACGCCGAGCAAGGGCCGTGCAGCATTTTCCCAGGCAAGGCTGTCAGCGCAAAAGGTTGGTGCCGGACGTGGGTACAAAAAGCCGGTTAGCCGACAACGCCGTTATCGGTGATAACAAAAGCCGCGTCAGTCGACGCGGCTTTTTTTTGCCCGACCGTTCGGTATGGTTTAGGGCCACACTGAGACCGAGGCTGTCGCAATGATCGATCTTTACACATGGGCCACACCGAATGGCCGCAAGGTATCGGTGCTGCTCGAAGAACTCGGTCTGCCGTATGCCGTGCACCCGGTTCATATTGGAAAGAACGAGCAGTTTGCGCCCGAGTTTCTGGCGATTTCACCGAACAACAAGATTCCTGCCATTGTCGATCACGACGGCCCGGACGGCACACCCATCGCTGTGTTTGAGTCAGCCGCGATTGCTATCTACCTATGCGACAAGACGGGCAGTGCGCTACTGCCGACTGACACCAGGGCGCGCGCCGCCGTCCTCGAATGGAGCATGTTCCAGATGGCGAGCTTGGGGCCTATGTTCGGACAGTTAGGCCATTTTGTCCGCTTCGCGAAGGAGGAGGTGCCGTACGCTATTGCGCGCTACCGTGACGAGGCGCAGCGGATTTTAGGCGTCATGGAGAAACGTCTGGCGGCCGTCGATTACTTGGCAGGCGACTATTCAATCGCCGACATCCTTTGCTACCCATGGGTTCAAACCCTGATCGATGCGTTGGCGCCGCAGGTCCCGGGCTTACTGGACAACACCGATCATGTCGAGGTGTGGCGAGCAAAGATTGCTGCCCGGCCAGCCGTTAAGGCCGGAATGCATGTCCCGGTTGTCTAACCCTTGTTCTTTTGTGGTATTAATGCCACAAAACGATGCCTCAGTCTTCAAAGAGCCTGTTTAAGGCGTATTAAAGATTGACACAGCGTTGTTTCTCTGCCACTCTGCGCGACAAGAAACAGCCAGTGACCCAAGCACGGGCGTTTCTAACAGCGACAGACGCAACACCTTCAGGCAAGGTCGAGGCGGGGGAACTACACTGTCGTAGACTAAAAACGGTCCTTATGGGCCGTTTTTTTTGTGCATTAACGCGTCGTTCTCATGGGTCGTTTTCTGAAGCCGGGTACGGCCCACGATCATGACCGGTTGCAGCCATCGAAGCGTGTCCCGAAGAGATCGCTTTTCACTGTTAAATCAGTGGGTTAGCGAATATTGGTTGGATGAGCATTGCCAACCCCACGCACACCACTGAATTAGCGGTGCTCGCGACAAGGTTCCATTGTTAAACAATCGTTTACGGGCATTACTTCAAATCGAATCGGTTCGAATTACGCGGCTAGCGGCATCGTTGCTAGGGCTCTAGCGACGGCAAAAACTCAGGTTGCCGAAAACCGCCGTGCGCACGCTCTATTTGCCGCGCGATGCCAAGCAACAGCGCTTCGCTGTAAGGTACTCCGACGATACTGATCCCCAACGGCAGCCCTGATACATCGCCAGCCGGTACCGTGACGTTCGGCCAGCCGGAAACGGCTGCCAGACTTGAGCTACCGACGCCGAAGCGATCACCACCGATTACGTCCAACGGCCACGCTGGCCCATTAGACGGCATGATCAGCGCATCGAGTTTTTCTGTGTCGAATAACACCTGCAACGCTGCGCGCATCGCACCTCTGCTTGCGGCTAGAGCCTGCGCATGCACTGGCGAGTCGACGGCAGCCGCTGTGGCGGCGGCTTCGAAGATGTCTTGGTCAAACCAAGGCATCGCGGTGTCGCTTTGCTGCTCGTTCCACGCGATCAGTGCATCGAGTGTGCGCCTCTCGGCGGGTAAGTTCGTATCGGCAAGGTAGCGGTTTAAACCGTCGCGAAACTCGATCAACAGCACCTCGTACTCGGCGTCACCGCTGTCTTCCGGAATGTCGACGTTCGCCGGATCGACGAGCACCGCACCGCGTTGCTTCAGTGCCGCACTGACGTCACTTAACAGCTCATCGACGGCGGGGTAGCGCCCATGACCGAAATAGCCACGCCAAACCCCGATCCGCCGACCCATTATTTCAACGGTCGCCAGTTCGGCCACGTAGTCGACCTCACCGGGGTGACCGGCTGCCGCCGGGTCGCTTGGGTCTTCGGCCGCGGCAGCCGACAACAGCGCGGCAGCGCCACGGACGGTGCGGGCCATCGGTCCGGCGGTATCTTGCGAGATCGCGATGGGGATAATCCCATCTCGGCTAATCAAACCGAGTGTCGGCTTGATGCCGACGATGCCGGTGATCGAGGCCGGGCAAACGATCGATCCGTCCGTTTCCGTCCCGATGGCCAGTGGTGCTAGCCCGGCTGCCACGGCAGCCGCCGAGCCGCTCGACGAGCCGCAGGCATTGCGATCGAGCACGTACGGATTACGCGTTAGACCACCGACACTCGACCAACCACTGACCGAATTCGACGAACGAAAATTCGCCCATTCACTGAGGTTTGTTTTACCCAGTATGATGAGTCCGGCAGCCCTAAGATCCGCAACGAGGCGTGCATCATCGCTGGCGATGTGGTCGGCCAAGGCCAAGGAGCCCGCCGAGGTTGCCATCCGATCGGCCGTGTCGATATTCGCTTTCAGCAACACGGGGATACCGTGCAAGGGACCGCGAACGGCGCCACGTTGGCGTTCCTGGTCGAGCGTGATGGCCGCGCTGAGCGCGTCTGGGTTCGTGTCGATCACGGCATTGAGGGTGGGTCCGCTGTCGTCGATAGCATCGATTCGCGCGAGCAGCGCGATGACCAGCGCCTCGGACGTTAACGCACCCGTCTCGAGCTGCTCGCGTAATTCATCGACCGTCGCGAAGACCAATGCGTCATCGGAGATGCTAAGGGGTTCCGGTGATTGGCAGCCGTTAACCACGGCTGTCACCGCGCACACGGCCGCCATGCGCTTAGCTGCCGCGCCCAGTGCGTGGCGGGTTAGTATCGGCATCAGGTTGGCTCCAGTCGAACAACGATGAAACAGTACACGCTCTATAGCTACTTTCGCAGTTCAACATCGATTCGGGTTCGCGCCGCCCTGGCGTTAAAGGGGCTCGACTACCGATACGAAGCGGTGTCGCTGCTCGACAACGAGCAATCGAAGGCACGCTACCGGTCGGTTAATCCGGAAGGGCTGGTGCCGGCGCTGCTAACCCCAGCGGGTGACGGGTTATCGCAATCGATGGCAATCATCGAGTACCTCGATGAGGTCTATCCGACCCCAGCATTGTTGCCAAGTCAGCCGCTAGCCCGTGCGCGAGTGCGCTCATTGGCACAAATCGTCGGCTGCGATATTCACCCGATTAACAACCTTCGCGTGCTGCGCTACCTAAAACGCGAATTGCGTGCGGACCAAGACGCTATCGCGGCTTGGTTCCGGCGCTGGGCGAGCGCTGGTTGCCAGGCCCTTGAACAGCGTTTGGCCAATGACGCCGAGACCGGCGAGTTCAGCCATGGGAACTCGCCGACGCTCGCCGACATTTGTTTGTATGCGCAGGTCCTGAACAACCGCCGCTTTGATGTCGACATGGCGCCGTATCCGACTGTTGCACGCGTGTTCTCCGCGTGCGCGGCAATGGAGGCATTTCGAGCGGCTGATCCGGCCGTGCAGCCCGATGCCCAGTGATAGACGGTTTACAGAGTTGGTCGGGGTGACTGGATTCGAACCAACGACCTCGTCGTCCCGAACGACGCGCTCTACCAGGCTGAGCTACACCCCGCGTTGTAAGCCGTTTAATACCTAATGGTGGACCGTCGGCTTAGTGCGACCGCTGTACCGAGAATTCAGCGATAGTCCGAAGCGCCTGCTTGAAGTCTGATTCCGGGATAGACTCCAGCGCGTCGATTGCGGCCTGCGCTGCCTCGTCAGCGCGCCGCGCAGTGTACTGAAGCGCGTCGGTTGATTCAACGATGGACAGCACACGATCCAGATCGCCGCGACCGCCTTTCACAATCACTTTCCGCAGAAATTCCTGCTCCAGCGCCGAACTCGTCGCCAGCGCGCGAATAATGGGCAGCGTCGGTTTGCCTTCTGCTAAATCATCGCCGACGTTCTTGCCGATTTCTCCGGCGTCAGCCGTGTAATCCAAGAGATCGTCCACCAGCTGGAAAGCGACACCCAATTCACGTCCGTATACGGCGAGTGCTCGACGAGTGCGGAGGTCTGAATCCGCCGCGACAGCCCCTAACTCGGCGCCGGCTTCAAACAGCCGCGCTGTCTTACGGTAAATCACCTCCCGATAGCGGGCTTCGGTGGTTTCCGGGTTATGGACGTTCATCAGCTGCATGACCTCGCCCGCGGCGATCGTATTGGTCGCATCGGCCAAGATGTCCATGACGGGCAGCCGACCGAGAGCTACCATCAGTTGGAACGAGCGGGAGTACAAAAAGTCGCCAACCAAGACGCTGGCTTGGTTGCCAAAGACCTGATTAGCCGTCGCTTTGCCACGGCGCCGCTCCGAGCCATCGACGACGTCGTCATGCAGCAGTGTCGCCGTGTGGATGAATTCGATGATGGCGGCCAGATGATGGTGGGCATCGCCGCTGCAGCCCAATGCGCGTGCGGACAGCAAGACGACGACTGGACGAAGCCGTTTGCCGCCACCGCCGACGATGTACTCGGCAACCTGGGAGACGAGCGCAACGTCGCTGGACAAGGAAGAGCGAATGAGAGTGTCGACGGCGTTGAGATCATCGGCAACTAGCGCTCGCACAGCAGCGAAGTCACCGTCCGTCGAGATCGGGCGGGCGATTTGCATCGCAAAATTGTGCCTGATTTGGCGGAATCGCGCACCTGCGTCTGGGCCTCGACGAGCTTGTCGGCGACCCGGATCGGCTACCGCAGGAAGCTCATGATTTGCTGATTTTGGATTGACCAGCCGGTTATCGGGACTTAAAATACCGGGCTGCATTGGGGACAGTGTCCCCATTCCCAGCATTCGTGCACCGGCTAAACAGAAGGCGGACCAACATGTACGCGGTCTTTAAAAGCGGCGGTAAACAATACAAAGCCGAAAAAGGCGATCGGCTGCGCCTAGAAAAACTCGACGTTGAAGACGGCGCCGAGGTCGAATTCGATCAAGTGCTTTTGATTGGCGAGGCCGGCGGCAGCATCACCGTCGGCAAACCCTTGGTCGATGGCGGCAAGGTCGTCGCTAAAGTCGTTGCCCAAGGCAAGGGCAAGAAAGTCGACATCATCAAATTCCGGCGCCGGCAGAATTACCTGCGTCACAAAGGCCACCGGCAGCATTTCACCGAAGTGGAAGTCACCGCTATTTCCGGTAGCTGAACAATACGAGGTACTTGCAATGGCTCATAAGAAAGCAGGCGGCAGTTCCAAGAACGGTCGCGATTCGGAATCCAAACGACTGGGCGTTAAGCGTTTCGGCGGCGAAGAAGTGCTCGCAGGCAACATCCTGGTTCGCCAGCGTGGTACCCACTTTCATGCGGGCGTGAATGTGGGTGTCGGTCGTGATCATACGCTGTTCGCGAAAGCGGCTGGCCGTGTACAGTTTGCGCGCAAAGGTCCCAAAGGGCGTCGTTTCATTAGTATCGTCACTGATTAGCGGCGTACGATTCGACTGACGAAAACCCCGCCCAGTGCGGGGTTTTTTGTTCATGCCTTCCCATCCGTCATGAAATTTGTAGATGAAGCGACTATCCGTGTCATCGCCGGTAATGGCGGTGGCGGGTCGCTGAGCTTCCGACGCGAGAAGTACATTCCGCGTGGTGGGCCCGACGGCGGCGACGGCGGCGACGGAGGGTCGGTTTACCTGGCGGCGGATGGCGGACTAAACACACTGGCCGATTTTCGCGTTGCGCGACGATTTCGTGCGGAGAATGGCCAACCGGGTGCCGGCCGCGAGCGTACTGGGAAGAGCGGCAACGATCTTACTGTCGCGGTGCCTGTCGGGACGGCCGTTTACGACGTAGATACTGGCGAGTTGATCGGTGACGTTACCGACAACGGTCAGCGTTTGCGCGTCGCGGCCGGCGGCGAGGGCGGTCTCGGTAACACGCGGTTTAAGAGCTCGACCAATCGAGCCCCACGGCAGACGACACCGGGCACTCCGGGGGAGCAGCGCCATCTCAAGCTAGAGCTGCGCGTGCTGGCCGACGTCGGCCTACTGGGATTGCCGAACGCTGGCAAGTCAACGCTTATCTCGGCGCTAAGCGCGGCACGGCCGAAAATCGCCGACTACCCATTCACAACCCTCTATCCCAACCTAGGCGTCGTCCGCGTTGGCGATCAGCAAAGCTTCGTTATGGCCGATATCCCTGGGCTCATTGAAGGTGCTTCGACGGGCGCTGGTCTGGGCATTCGATTCCTAAAGCACCTATCGCGGACTGGCCTATTACTGCATGTCGTAGACCCGCTACCGGCCGATGAGTCAGATCCTGTTGAGACGGCCAAGACGTTGATTGATGAGCTGACGGCATACGGTGAGGCGCTTGTCGATAAGCCACGCTGGCTGGTCGTCAACAAACTTGATCTCGTACCGGACAATGAGCGCGACGCGCTACTACGGCGATTCAAAGTTCACGCAGACACGCTGGGGGTCGCCGACACCGATGTCTATGGAATCAGTGCCGCAACGGGCTTCGGCTGCGAAGCACTAGCGCAGGCCATTGCCCGTGAGATCGAGGCGCGTCGAGAGGCGGTTTTATCGTCGGATACAAACAACGAATAAAACAACGCCGACTCATGCGGCCGGCGTTGCGCGTGATCGTTGTAAAGCGCTTCGCTCAGGCGAGTGCGCGGAGCCGGGCGTTAAGCCGGCTTTTGTGGCGAGCTGCCTTGTTCTTATGGATGATGCCTTTGCTCACCATCGCATCAATGACTGGCACAGCCGCCGCAAACTTGGTTGTCGCGCCTTCTTTGTCGCCGTCATCGATCGCTTTGATAACGTTCTTGATGTACGTGCGCATTTTTGAGCGCAGCGCCATGTTGTGCTGGCGCAGTTTGACCGCTTGGCGGGCACGTTTTTGGGCAGATTTAATGTTTGCCACGGTAGTCTCGAAAGAATTCTGGAAAGCCGCTTATTATCTCGTGGGCGCATTAAGGCTGTCAACGCTAACCTGGGCAAAATCGCTCGTATTACAGTTACACTACGCATTGACCTGCGCCGTGTACGCCGACCCATGAGCCAAGAATCCGCCGAGCCCCGACGAGTCGGCCTATTGAGAGCTACCGGGGTCGTCTCCGCATTCACCTTGCTGTCGCGCATCCTGGGCCTCGTCCGAGACATCGTCATCGCCAATGTCTTTGGTGTGAGCCGCGTCACCGAGGCGTTTTTCGTCGCCAATAAAATCCCGAACATGATGCGGCGCTTCTTCGCCGAAGGGGCTTTCTCGCAAGGTTTCGTTCCGGTTTTAAACGACTATAAGATGCGCCGCACGGTCGGCGACACAGCGACGTTCGTTGCCGCCGTATCTGGCACGCTCGGTGGGTTTTTGTTGGCACTGACCGGAGTCGGCGTCTTGTTCGCTCCCATGCTGGTCATCGCGATCGCACCTGGTTTTGCCGCGGATGATCGTTTTGACCTGACGGTCGCGATGCTCAGATGGACTTTCCCGTACCTGTTATTCGTGTCACTGGCCGCGTTGGCGTCTGGGGTGCTGAATAGTTACGGCCGCTTCGCATTGCCGTCGCTGGCGCCAGTGCTTCTGAACGCCGCGCTTATTATCGCCGCGTTGCTGGTCGCGCCGCAGCTTGATGAGCCGGGCATGGCGTTGGCGGGCGCTGTTTTTGTCGCGGGCATCTTACAGGTGCTTATCTTATTGCCGTCGCTGCAGCGGTTGCGATTACTGCGGTTGCCGCGTTGGTCGCCGGCGAGTGACGGTGTTAAGCGGGTGTTGAAACTGATGTTGCCGGCGATGGTCGGTTCGTCGGTCGCACAAATTAATATTTTCATCGATAACGTTATCGCGTCGATTCTGATGGCCGGGTCTGTCAGTTGGTTGTACTACTCAGACCGCCTGATGGAGTTTCCTCTCGGCGTGTTTGGTATAGCACTTGCCACAGCGATTTTACCGCAGCTGTCGTCGCAGCACGCCAGTGGCCGCGCCGCCGACTTCACTGCGACGCTCGACCGCGGCCTGCGCTTGGTTTTCGCCATCGGCCTGCCCGCAACCGCTGGGTTAATCGTGATGTCCGGGCCTCTGGTCATTACGTTGTTCCAACGCGGTGCCTTCACGGCAACCGACGTGGTCATGACGCAGTGGAGTCTGGTGGCATTCTCAACCGGACTGTTGGGATTTATGCTCGTAAAGGTGTTAGCGCCGGGCTTTTTTGCTCGTCTCGATACGCGTACGCCGCTGCGTTGTGGCCTCGTTGCGCTTGCCGTTAATGTTGTATTGAACGGCACATTTGTCTTGCTGGCACTTCGTTATGGTTGGGTCGCACCGCATGCCGGCTTGGCGGCGGCGACATCGATCGCCGCGTGGGTCAATGCGGCGCTGTTGTATCGCGGGCTACGTCAGGCCAGCGTTCTCGCGCACCACCCCGGATGGCCCGGTTTAGTTGGCCAAGTGACTGTCGCGACCGTCGTGATGGTCGCTACCCTGTTGTGGTTAGTACCGGCGTCGCCGACGTGGACTGATTGGGGGCAGCTGCAAAGAACGAGCGCGCTGTTGGCGTGGGTTGGTTTGGGTGGCGTGGTCTTTGTGGTTATAGCGATGGGACTCGGCTTGCGGGTTGGCACATTCGCCGCGGGTACTGCCAGTCAGAAGGAGAGCTAGTGCGGTTTTGTCGCCACACAGTGCCGGAATCGGTCGGGCTTGTTAGCACCGGCAGCGTGGTCACGATCGGTGCGTTCGACGGGTTGCACGTTGGCCACGAAACCATCGTAAATCGTGTTTGTACGCTGGCGGCTCAGCGTAAGTCGCGGGCGGTCGTGATGACCTTTGAGCCGGCTCCAAAGGCGTTCTTCGCCGGCACGAAAGGCGATGACCGCTTGATGTGTTTCCGCCAGCGGTTCGAGCGCTTGCAGCAGCTTGGCGTCGATATGTTCTTTTGTCCTCGATTCGACGCTGAGCTTGCCAATCAATCCGCGGACGACTTCGTTCGTCACTGGCTCCTGGAGGTGTTGCATTGTCGCCATATCGTTGTTGGTGACGATTTTCGTTATGGGCGCGAGCGCACCGGTACGTTCGCGTCGTTGCGCTCGGCTGGGCAATCCTTTGGATTTGAGGTTGAGCGCACCGACAGCGTCGTCGTTGGTGGCGAACGCGTGAGTAGTACGGCTATTCGAGAAGCGCTCCGGCTTGGTCAGATCTATCGAGTCAGCGAATTTCTCGGTCGACCTTACGCCGTTGTCGACCGGGTGCGGCACGGCCAAAAGCTCGGACGGACGCTTGGCTTTCCAACCGCGAATCTATCGCTGCATCGGCGTTTAGTTCCGAGACACGGCGTATACGCGGTGCGCGTGAGTGGCGCGGGCTTGACGAATCACGCCGGGGTTGCGAGCCTCGGCACGCGTCCGACCGTTGCCGACAACGGGGCGGTCCTTCTCGAAGTCCATGTCTTGGATGTTAGCCGCGATATGTACGGACAGCGGCTGCGAGTAGAGTTTATCGACTACCTTCGTCCGGAGGCTCGGTTCGAGTCACTCGACGCGATGGTGGTCCAGATGCATAACGACTGTGATCGGGCGCGTCACGCGTTAGCGATGGCGGGCAATGGGGAGCAAGGTAATGGCAGAAATGCAAGACGAGACGGCAGCGGCGGACAGTGATGATCGTACGGCGCTAAATTGGCTGTGGCTGAGCGGTGTTGTTATCGGGCTTGACCAGGTAAGCAAATGGCTGGTTCACACGCGCATCGATTTGGCGGATCGTATTGTTATAAACCCGTTATTGGAGCTGACCCATCGCCATAACACCGGTGCGGCGTTTAGTTTCTTAGCAAGTCAGTCGGGCTGGCAACGTTGGTTTTTTGTTGCGCTAGCGATCGCTGTCAGCGGGTTTATCGTCGCTTGGCTACAAGGCCTTAAGAGGCATAGCCCTTGGCCGCTGGCTGCTGGATTGTCGCTGATCTTGGGTGGTGCTATTGGCAACGTCATCGATCGTATCCACCTAGGTTACGTTGTCGATTTCGTCTTGCTCGGCTACAAAGACCTTGTCTTTCCGTACGCTTTCAACATCGCCGACGCAGCCATTAGTGTGGGTGCAGCCCTGTTAATTATCGATGCGCTGCTCGATTCGTTTGTTCGTAAAACGCCGAATACAGCAAATTGAGTTAGCCGACGCGCCGCAAGGCACGTCGGCAATTTCTCAACGGTCCCAGCAAGTTGCCGGGCCTTGCGGTGTCGACGCAAATTCTGCGTCTTGGTTGATCGACATCTCTTGGCAGGTGGTTGTTTCCGATGCCGCCGTGCCTTGGTAGGTAGCAACGATTTCGTATGTCGACGGCGTGGCGTTGCGAATACTTATCTCGTACTGACCCGTCTCGGTTAAAAACGTCGCGCCACCACCGCCTCGAAGTTGTGCCATCGAATTGGCGTATGTGTTATTGGTCAACAAGAATTTCTCCTGTTCACCGGCGTACTGAATGACAGCCGATCGACCTTCCGTACGCTGCGCTCGCAATGTGTACGCCGCGTAACTGGGGTAGCCGATGGCCGCCAACAAGGCGATGATGACCACGACTATCATCAGCTCAAGTAGCGTGACGCCTCGCTGTTGGCCACGACGAGCGACGAAGTCTCGCATCACTCAACCCCTTCCTGCGTCCAGATCGTACGGATTGGGCGTAAGCACGCTGGCAGCGACGTGCAGAAGTTGGCCAGACAAACCACGGCACTCGCTGTCGATGGATCATCTTCGCAGGACGCTGGGCCGCAGATAGCGTTGCTAGGATCGTCGAGACAAATACACTCTTTGTCAGACAACTCCGGTGCGCACCCTGATGGGCGCGGCGGCAGCGGTACTGGTTGCGGCGTATCTTTGTCGCCGAAGAGAAATACCGGATCAGCCACGATACCGGTCTGGGCGAGATCTTTCGCTCGTTGGTCTTCGGACGGGTCGGCATTCGTGTCCAGCACCGGCGGTGCCGCCGTTGCGGGATCGATCCGGTACAAGCGGTTTAAACCACCGGCGGCGACACACGGGTTGTTCGACGCCGATGCTGGCGTGAAACTCGCGAAGAACGTCGTCCCTAGGAATGTGCCTGCATTTGACAAAATCTTCTCGCCCTGTGCCATCGGCAGCAGCCAGCCGCGTTCGCCGGCATTGACGACAACCGGTGCGTTGCTGTTGCGATCAACGGTCGCAAGATCCGCTTCGCGAATGATGTTGTAGTTGTCGTAGGCGTTCTGCGACAGCGACGTGAAGATGTCCCGATCCCAGAGCGAGTAGAACCGATCGCTAACGTTCTCGTTAAGCGGCGATGCGCGATAGCCCGACCCGATCAAGATCGCGAGGAACCGATTGCCGGACTCCGGATCACGAATGAGCGCAACGTCCGGCGTTGTGAAGAAACGGCGAGTTTCGCTGAGAGGTGCGCCGGTGCCGCCATTACCCTCGGCGCCAAGTTGCGCTATAACGCCTCCGGCAGCGTCAAAGGCGGCGCCGCCAAGCTCATTCGTAATATCAAAGCGCAGGATCTGACCGCCCATGTCGCCTGCGTAGATGCGGTCGATGTAGCCGTCGCCAGAAATATCGATGGCGGTTAACTCGCCTGGAATAGCGCGGTTCATCGTCGCGCCGTTACGATCGACTTCCGTGGTTGCGCTGACATTGGGTACCGCGTTAGTGCCCGCAGCCCATAGCGCCTTGCCGGTCTCTAGGTCGACCATAAAGACTCGACCGCCTTCACCGTCGTCGGTAGCCGGATGGTCAACAACATCGTGAACGGTGTCGTAACCACCGCCAAACAACAACACGATCTGTTGGCTAGCCGGTGATTGACCGAGACTCGGCGCCCGTACGCGTGCCGGTACCGGCGGTGACCAGGTCCAGCCAAGCTGGTCCAAGTCGGTCTGATCGAGACGCCATTTCAACGTCGGCGGTTGGTTACGGTCCGTGATGTCGAGCAGATAGAGGCTTTGACCACCACGGCGCATTCCAAAAGCCAAATAGATAAAGTCTTGGCCGGCGATGATGCCGTCTTGGTTTTCATCGAAGATGATTGGCACCATGTTGCCGTCAACGCCGTAGTTTTTGTAGCGAACGGCTTGGTCTTTGAAGAGACTGTTCTGCTGCTCTAGGTATTCGAATGGCAGGAACGACCATGCTTCCACACCCGTTTCCATATCAATCGCATGCAAGAAACCGTCGTTCGTACCGAATACAACCAGTCCTTGCGGATTTGTGGCCGTACCGCCGTAAACGATACTGGCTGGCTGCGAGTGCAGTGGATCGCCGATTTGCTGACGCAGTGTTGTCGTCGCGTCGCCGTCGATATCAGCAAGGTCGTTGCCGCGAATCCAATCGACAAGTTCCGCGACCGTCGGGTCGTTCGGTAAGCCATTGATACCGAGATCGTCGGGATCCAACGCGACGTTTTCGATCGGGGTCAGTGTCGCTGTTTCGCTGCCGTTATCGAAATTCGTGTACACGGTCCGAGCAGCGACAGCCGGCAATACGCTGGCGGCACCGCCTGCACGGACAATACCGCCGTCGGTAACGCCCGCCGGTGTCCAGAAGCTGCGGGTGCTATCAATGAACAAGCCATCGGCGCCGACCGCGTCATTGCCGAGCTGGTCAACAATTGTGCCGTCATTATCGAGCTTGTAGCGCTTCAAGTTACCCGGCCAATGCAACTGATTCGATGCTTCGAAGACGGTGAAATACAGATCGTTCAGTGTCCGGGTACGGTTAAAGCTATTGACCGACACCGAGGGCGACGTAAACGTTGTTTCCCCCGATGCTTCCAGCTCTTGAATGGTTTCCAACGCTGCGACCAAGTCCACCAAGCTGTTGGCTGGGAAGTATTGGCCCTTGCCGCGCGTCGCTGTTTCGATCATGCGGCCTTCGGCGGTCGAACCTACCGGCAACTGGAAACCAATCGTGTAAGTTGTGACGTCTGGAACGCCGGCGTCGGCTTTCGCCTTGATCAGCGTGTCATCGCCTTCATCCGGTGGTGCGAGGTAGGCGGCCAAATCGTCCATGCAAGCGCCCCCGGTGAAGACGCCACCGGTGCAGATTTCGAGGGCGGGATTACCCGTCAGACCAAACCAGTTGGTCAGGCCTGGGGCGAGGCCAGGGGTGTCGAAGTCGGAGACAGGCGCGCCATCACTCAACAGAATTTGGTAGTTATTCGTACACTCGAAACTGACCGGTGCCTCGTAACTGCCGGCACCGTCGAGCGCATCAGCATCGGTGTTTCCGGTCGTGCCGTAATTGGGTGTAGCGCCCGTCCAATACAGCGTCGATTCGTACAGCGTTTCGGACAACGGCGTAACGCCACCGGCCGGCAATGCCGCCGCCGTGTTGATCAGATCTTGCCGGTGCGTACCGTTATCGAGGTTCTCAATTGCTTCGATTACACGTCCGCCATTACCACCGTTGAAGCGCATTAGGCCGGCATTCGTGTCTTGTAGCGTGCTGTACAAGTTAACGAGTACGTCGCGCATAACCGAGTTACGCGTTTGGTTAGAGCTTGGCGGGTTGGCGACGTAGTTCAGGTAGTTACCGGTGTACAAGTAATACGTGATCTCGGTTGGCTGAGCACCCCAAAACACCGCTTCACTCGTGTCATTTGTCCATGGATCGCCGCTGCTGCCGCGCCGCGCATACACCTCTGCGCCGCCGTCACCGTGGACGCCATCGTCGCGCGCGCACTCGACCATAAAGTCTTCATTCTGCTCGCTGAGTGAGTCCCAGCGCGGTGCACCTGCGCCCGATGCGGACCAGTACTGCGCCATGAGGTCCGAATACCGACCGCCGTTATCCAACGCGATGTTCGCTTGCTGGCAGACCAAATCACCACGATCGAACCAATTAATGTTGCCTGCGCAGGTAGGCGGCGCCGTACCGTCGGTCGCGAAGTAGACATAGTTTTGGTCGCAGGCGCCCGCGTACGTCTGGCCTGGATCGTAGATCTCCTCGGTGAAGATACCGGCACCCATACTTCCTGACGTATCCGCAATAAACAGCGTGTTCGGACGGTTCTCGCGAGCAGCCGTGGTTGTCGTCGACAAAATTTCCGTGTCGTCAGCCAGCGCCGGTTGGCCAGCGCCGATCGTCACGGCGGCCGAAGCGCCGATTAGCAAACTCTTAAACGTGATTTTGTTCATCGTTCAATACTCTTGAATTCGTGGGGCCGTAGGGGGTGCGGCGCTTATAGATCCAGTGCGATGGCTGTTACGAGACGAGTCTCGATGTCGTAAAAGACAACGAATACGCCTTGCGAATCGCGCGCCGCCGGCATGGCGGCAGACAACCGTTCCAAGCTTGTTGCCGCGCCGTTTAGCCGGTAGCGAGTACTCGCCGTGACCCGGTGAGTGAACGTCTCGCACCTATCGCATTCGCGCACAATGACCGAACCGCTGATACTGCCCGGTAACTGGATTAAGCCTGCTTCGACTTCGTAGGCCCATTCGTCCGCCTGTGCGATCGATGTCATTAGTGCCAAAAAGCCGGCTGCAATCAGTCGTAGTTTCATCGTCTTATCCTTCAAAAATTCTTGGGCTCGCTCGCGGTCGGTTACGGTGCTGTTGGAGCGCCGAAGGTCGGACTACGTGGGGCGATGTGGTAGAAGCCTTGGCGGTGGCGCGATGTCGCGCCACGCGTCGCCTCAGCATCGGCCCGCGCGTCGTAGTGCAGAGCTTCAAACGTATTCATCGACGTCGTTGCATCCGTCTCTAGAACCGGTGCTGTCGTTTGGAAGACAACCGTTGTTTCAACGGTCGAAACCGGCGTGACCCCATCTTTAGCAACGGCGACGGCACGCCGTGGGATTGTCACGCCGGCAGCGGTCAAATCCCATTCGGTGTCGGGGCGCGACAAAGCCTCTTCAATGCCGCTCTCGGCCGCTTGGAACGCGCTTTCAAAGTACTGTGCGTTTTGTGCCAATGCCAATTCGGTTGTCGCCGTGTTCATGCCGGAAATGGCGAGTACCGTCAGTACCATCAGCAAAATCATGCCGACGACGAGTGCGGCACCCGATTGGTTTTTTCGCAGAGCTACGCTACGCATGGTTAGAGCCCTCATTACAGCCGCGCGTTGTGAAGCAGAATGGTTTTGGAAACGAGTAGGCGGCGGAAGCGGTCGTTAAAAACGCCCAAGTCCACATCGCCGAAGGTGAAATTACGGTTATCCGCAACACCGGTCTCTTGTGCTTGGGCGCGCACCAGTAACCAGATGCGAGCGGTCAAAACACGTGTGCCGGCAATAAAGCCGGGATCGGCCGGATCAATTAACGCGCTATCGGGGTCGACATAGCGATCGACCGAGTTATCGCCGTCGGTATCGAGGCCAAACTGAATCTGCATGTTTTCGACGCCCGGTGCGACTTCTTCGTCTTCGATAACCGGTGCACCACCGACGTCACGCAATACCTTGCGGCGTAGTGACGGGTAGTTGGGGAAAAGATCGGATCGCTGCGCGACGTAAAATGCGTTTACCGAGACATCGAAAGTGGCTTCTGCGATACCGCCACCGAGTACCGGTTCGTTACCGTCGTCAAACAGCACACCGTTTACCCGTGAGCTACGGATCTGCAAGCGACCGGGGGTCGGCGCTGCCGTATCAACGCTCGCGTGGCGCGTGATCAATACATCCGAGTTGTTTTGCGCCGGGTGCGTTGGAGCGCAACCGAGGGTGTAACCGTTGTTCTCGCCTTCGACCGAGCGCTCAAGATCCCAAGCCCAACCAGGGCCGCAGTTGCCGGCCGGCGTAATCAAGCCAGACGGATTCGGATCGGCGTCGGTGCGAGCACCGGCGATATCGCCCCAGCGACTGGTTTGGCCCCAGTAACTGCTTAAGCGTATATGCGGCTCGATGACATCCAAGGCAAACTGCGCGTTTTCTTGGACGCGCGCCAGCTGTTCGTTACTGATGTAGGTCGCCCGGTTCTGCGTGTACACGGTGAGGGCGCCGATGATCAAGAAAGACCCGATCGCCAGCGATACCAGCAGTTCGACGAGGCTAAGGCCGGCTTGTTGAGTGGCTGACTTATGCATCGCTTAAAACTCCACCGCGCCGAACACGATTTCGTAGGATGGGTTCTCGCCGGCTTCGGGCCATGTAATTCGCACCGTATACGTCGGTGGCTGGCCGACGATCGAGTCGTCATACCGAACAGCGACGTCGGTGCCAGGCGGCATGGCGAGATCGCGTTGCTGGTTCCACGACCAAATGTCGTAGTTAGCGAGATCCGCTGGCGTGCAGGCGTTCGCGTCTGTGCAGTTAGTGTTCGCGCCGCCACCGATGTACGTGATTCCGCCCAACGGGTTGGCGCGGATGCGGTCGGCGACATCACTCGCGAGCGTGACCGCTTGAGTGCGAAGTTGCGAGGTGCGGCCGGCCTGCAAGCTGTGTACATACATGCCCGCGATGCCGAGCATACCGATCGCCATGACCACCATGGCAACCAACACTTCTATCAGTGTAAAGCCGCGCTGACGTTTTCCGATTAACGAATGCATGGGGTTTCGCTCGCTTACAAAATCGGGCAATTGAGGTTATTGGCGGCGTCGCCGCAAACCGTATTGATTAGCGCGGGATCACGAATCACCTGAGGGCGCCCCGCCGCCGTGATCGTGACGATTCGCGCCGTTGATACGCCGCCGGCGATGCCAACATTGCCGCGCGTGTCATAAATGTACGCGGCGGCAAGGGGGTCGCCGTTCGCGCCGACGACACCGCGACCAAAGCCGGTCGCCCGGAAGGAGAAATAATGTGAGCCGCTATTGGTCGCAATCTTGATGTTGTTCGCGTCGTCCGGATCGGCGTCGTTGCCCGAAATACGGCCCGCGCGGCGGAGAATTTCGTCGTCGGCGGCATCGAAGCGCAGATCGCCGTCCTCATCGACAAACGCCATCCACGATTGGTGCCACGGAAAGGCGTTTGAGCAGTCGATATTGCCATTGCCGTCATTCGGGTTGACGGTGCAGACAGTCACGTTCGTTTTGCGCTTGATCGCCTCGGTGCGGGCCATCGACAACACGGCGAGCATGTCGTTTGAGGCAGCGACCATGCGATTGTTGAGCTGGAACTGGCGCAGGTTCGGCAAGCCGAAGCCAATAATTACTCCCGCCACCGCGACCGTGACCAACAATTCGTACAGGGTGAAACCCTGCTGTGCTTTTTTGTCCATGGCGCCACGTTAGCAGCGTCGTCGCCAGACGCCAGAATCGCCGACGAGCGGCTGATCCTGGCCGATAAGTGGTCTCGCGGCGGCCGGCGATGCGCCGCGGCGCCGTTAGCGGCAGGGGAGTCGAGCGGCGACATCGCTCGCCGGGCGGGCTCTCGGGCGGCCGGTATAACTCACAATAAGCGCGCGGCCTTGGCCGCGACCGTGTCGATCACACGCGACCAACGTGCCATTGGTGGCCCGAAATCGCCGGGTCCGGACAGCGAAATGGTGCCGATTCGCGACGATGGTCAGGGTCGGATCGACGCGCCGGGCGAGCAGTCGTTGCTCGTTAGCTTGGCGCTGTGGCGGCGCGGTGCGCTGCGATTCGACATAAAGCAACCACCCCGTTGACCAATCGCCGTCGGCTCGGCATTGCTGCGAGTCGCTCGACGGGCACAATACAACGTGAACATTGCGGGTAATCGACTCGCGGCGGGCCAAATGCAGTGCATGGTGCAGAGCGTTGATTTCGGTGCGCGCGCGAAGGCTGGCTTGCCACGCGCCGAGGCCGGGCAAGGCCACAGCGATTAGCGTGCCAGCAACGGCAATGGTGATGGCCAGCTCGATGGCGCTAAAGCCGCGAGCAGCGACGGTTGGGCGAGGCATAGCACCAGTCTGACCGATGCCACGGGTCATTAGAGCAGCGCAATTGGCGCGATTATCGTGACATTCACCACACGCAAGTGATACGCATTCGCATTTAATGTACTGCCTTGCTACGATTTGCGTATGGAAGTCGGCCTCAGTTCAGTCGTCGCTCCCCCGCGAGCATGGTTGGAAGCGCACAAAATACGCATCACTGAACAGCGTCTCAGAATCGCGGAGTTGCTGTTGGTGGGCGAGCAGCATGTGTCGGCTGATGCACTGGTCAGGCGATTGGCGAGCCGCGGAGAGGGCATCGCGCGAGCGACGGTTTACAACACACTCAACCTTTTCGCCGATGAAGGGTTAGTCCGGCGCGTGTTCGTCGACCGAGAGCGGGTGTATTTCGATACCCGGGTGGCCCCGCATGCACACTTTTACAATGTCGATACCGGTGAGTTGACCGACATCGCGCCCGGCGGGTTGCGTTGCTGGCGACTTGCCGATTTACCCGCCGGTACTAGCGAGCTCGACATCGACATCGTCGTCCGACTGCAAAACGCGCGTTCTGGCCGTTCTTAGGCCGTAGCACCCTCTAAACGCTTGCTTTATACTCGCTCGCCCGTTTGGGGCACCCCGTGCCGAAGTAGCTCAGTTGGTAGAGCAACGCATTCGTAATGCGTAGGTCCGCGGTTCGAATCCGCGCTTCGGCACCAGCTCCGCCCATGGCAAGTTCCGGCTGGTCATTACGTCGCTCTCGTTGCGGCTAACTGTGAACCGTGCCACTCGACCGGCGGTGTCGGTAACGCGATACTGGCGAGCGTGCAGCCACGAATCGATTGACTTACGGCACATCGACTATGTCTACAGAGCATTGTGTTGTTATTGGCGCAAGCCACGCGGGCAGCCAAGTCGCGTTAAACCTCGCGAAAGCTGGTTGGCACGGATCGGTCACGCTAATTGGTGATGAGCCGCACATGCCGTATCACCGACCACCGCTGTCGAAAGATTTTCTGGCCGGTGCGAAGACCATTGAACAATTGCACCTACGCCCGGACGCCCAATACAAAAATGCGAACGTACGGTTGCGTCTTGGTGAGACGGTTACCGCTATCGACCGCAACAAACAACGATTGTCGTTAGGCGACGGCAGTGAACTCAGCTACGACCGATTGGTGTTGGCAACCGGCGCCCGGGTGCGTCACTTACCGGTGCCCGGTGCCGATTTAGGTCGTGTCCATTACCTGCGCAATGCGGCTGACAGTCACGCGATTCAAGCCAGCGCCGAATCCGCCGAGCGTGTCGCAGTCATCGGTGGTGGCTACATCGGATTGGAAGCGGCGGCGACGCTGCGCAAGCGCGGCGCTGCGGTAACGGTAATCGAGGCGGCCGAGCGTGTATTACAGCGTGTAACGTCGCCTCAGATGTCGACTTTTTTCGAGCGCGTGCATACGGAAGAGGGCGTTAACGTGAGGACCGGTACCGGCGTCACGCAACTGGTGGGCGATTCCACCGTTGCTGCGGTTGAGCTCGCCGATGGCACGCGAATCGATACTGACCTTGTCATTGTCGGAATCGGGGTCTTGCCGAACGTTGAACTGGCTGAAGCGGTCGGACTCGACTGCAACAACGGCATCGTCGTCGATGAGTTCGCACGTACGAGCGATCCACACATCTGGGCCTGTGGCGATTGCGCGGTCGGATTGAACGTACACCTCGAGCAACGCTTGCGACTGGAGTCCGTCCAAAATGCTAACGACCAAGGTATGATCGTCGCGCGCGGCATCGCGGGCGATGCACAAGCGTACGCCGCGGTGCCCTGGTTTTGGTCGGATCAGTTTGATGTCAAACTGCAGATTGCTGGATTGGCGGAAAACTACTCAAGCACGGTCATACGTGGTGACAAAGACGCCGGACGTTCGTTCGCTCTGTGCTACCTCGACGGCAATCGATTAGTGGCTGTTGATGCAGTCAACCGACCACGCGACTTTGTCATGGCACGTCAGTTACTGGCGGATAACGCCTGCGTAGATATAGAGCGGTTATCGCGAACCGAGACTTCGCTTAACGAGTGCCGACTTTGATCGCTGCGCTTGGGGTGCATGCTAGACTCCGCGACATCTAGAGGCACTCGCAACGACGGATGACGATCCTCAAACCTTCATTGACGGCGGACGAGCCTGAGTTTCATTCCAATGCGGCAGCGCTAGCCGCGCAATCCGCTGAGCTTGAGGCCCTGCTCAAAAAGGTGCAAGACGGTGGCGGTGACGCCGCACAGGAGCGGCATACGGCGCGCGGCAAAATGCTCGTTCGTGATCGTATTGACAAACTGATCGATCCCGGCTCGGCATTTCTTGAACTGTCGGCACTCGCCGCGTACGACGTTTATGATGATCACGTACCGAGTGCTGGAATTGTTACCGGTGTCGGACGCATCGCTGGTGTCGAATGCATGGTAGTAGCGAATGATGCCACGGTAAAAGGCGGTACCTATTTTCCATTGACCGTGAAAAAGCATTTGCGGGCTCAAGAGATCGCGCTTGAGAACGCGTTGCCATGCATCTACCTCGTTGACTCAGGTGGCGCGTTCTTGCCGATGCAAGCGGATGTCTTCCCGGATCGCGATCACTTTGGTCGTATCTTCTTTAACCAGGCGCAGTTATCGGCCAGCAATATCCCGCAACTCGCCGTTGTAATGGGTTCGTGTACAGCGGGCGGTGCTTATGTGCCCGCCATGGCCGATGAGACGATCATCGTTCGAGAGCAAGGCACGATTTTCCTGGGTGGCCCGCCGCTGGTCCGCGCCGCGACCGGGGAAGTGGTTTCGGCGGAAGAGTTAGGCGGTGCCGATGTGCATTGTCGCGAGTCGGGTGTTGCTGATCATTACGCGACCAACGACGAGCATGCTTTGCTGCTTGCGCGAGCGGCCGTTGCTCGGCTTAATCGGCGCAAAGACGTGTCACTCGATGTCGCAGCGCCGGTAGAGCCGTTGTACGACACCGATGACATTCTCGGGGTCGTGCCAGCTGATCCACGAACGCCGATGCCTATTCGTGACGTACTGGCTTATCTCGTCGACGGATCCGAGCTCGATGAATTTAAGACCTTGTATGGTGAAACGCTGGTCTGTGGTTTTGCCCGCTTAGGAGGCTACCCGATCGGTATCGTCGCGAACGACGGTATCTTGTTTGGTGAGTCGGCCGAGAAAGGCGCGCACTTTGTGCAGCTGTGCGCGCAGCGCCGTATCCCATTGCTATTCGTCCAGAACATCACCGGTTTTATGGTCGGCAAAGATTATGAGGCCGGGGGTATCGCCAAGCACGGTGCGAAGCTCGTCAATGCGGTTGCAACCGCTGCGGTACCGAAACTGACGTTGATTGTCGGGTCTAGCTACGGCGCCGGCAACTACGGCATGTGCGGGCGCGCCTACGGGCCGCGCTTCCTATTCAGTTGGCCAAACGCGCGTATTTCAGTGATGGGTGGCGAGCAAGCCGCGAAGGTCTTATCGACAGTCAAACGCGATCAGCAAGCCAAAAGCGGTGAGTCCATCGACGAAGCAGCGATAGAGTCTTTCGAAGGCCGCATTCGTGAGCGTTACGAACGCGAAGGCCACGCGTTCTTTGCATCGGCGCGCTTGTGGGACGATGGCGTTATCGATCCGCGCCAAACGCGCCGCGCGCTGACGCTTGCGTTATCGGCCGCCTTGAACGCGCCGGTGCCCGCGTCACGGCACGGTGTCTTTCGGATGTAAGCATGATTACTCGGCTATTGATCGCTAACCGCGGGGAGATCGCTTGCCGCGTCCAACGCACGGCGCGTCGCCTCGGTATCGCTACGGTCGCTGTGTATTCAGATGCGGACGAACAAGCGCTGCACGTTCGTGGTGCCGATGCCGCGGTTCATCTCGGTCCGGCGCCGGCGGAGAAAAGCTACCTCAATATGGAGCGAATTTTGGCGGCGGCGCGAGAGACCGGTGCCGATGCGGTTCATCCAGGTTACGGCTTCTTGTCAGAAAACGCTGCGTTTGCCGAGCGTTGTCGCGCGGCCGGTACTACGTTCGTAGGACCGCCGGCGGCAGCCATTGCGGCAATGGGTTCAAAGTCGGCGGCCAAACAAGCGATGATCGACGCCGGTGTGCCGGTGCTGCCGGGCTACCACGGCCGTGACGACAGCGCGTCAGTGTTGCTCGCCGAGGCGACCAAGATCGGTTTCCCGGTCTTGCTAAAGGCCATCGCCGGCGGCGGTGGTAAAGGCATGCGAATCGTCACCAATCCCGACGATTTCGAGTCGCAATACGCCGCCGCGAGTCGCGAGGCGCTCGCGAGCTTCGGCAACGGCACGATGCTGGTTGAGAAATACCTGACCGCGCCCCGCCATGTCGAAGTGCAAGTGTTCTGTGACAGTTATGGCAACGGCGTGTATTTGTTTGAGCGTGACTGCTCGCTGCAACGGCGCCATCAAAAAGTCATTGAGGAGGCGCCGGCGCCAGGACTCTCGGCCAGTGAGCGTCAGGCGCTAGGGGAGAGTGCCGTCCAGGCGGCCAAAGCGGTCGCCTACGAAGGCGCCGGGACGGTCGAGTTTCTGCTCGATAGCGACCGTCGGTTTTACTTCATGGAAATGAACACCCGGCTACAGGTTGAGCATCCGGTCACCGAGCTGATTACCGGCCAGGATCTGGTGGAGTGGCAGCTACGGGTAGCTGCGGGAGAGGCGTTGCCGTGCTCACAAGCGGACCTTGCCATAAACGGCCACGCGGTAGAGGCTCGGTTGTACGCCGAGGACGCCGAAAACGGTTTTTTGCCGCAGAGTGGTCGGCTCACATCGCTGACGTTGCCGGCGGCGGGCGACGGGGTGCGCGTCGACACCGGTGTACAAACCGGCGATACAGTGAGCGTCCATTACGACCCAATGATTGCGAAGATCATCGCTTGGGGCGCGGATCGCGAGACAGCTATCGATCGCTTATGCCAAGCACTCGCCGATGTCGAAGTGAATGGCCTCGTTACCAATGTTCGTTTGCTTTACGCGCTGGTCGCGCATCCGGCGTTTCGTCGCGTCGAACTCGATACCGGGTTTATTGAACGTCACCACAGCGATTTATTTGCCGGTGGCGAAGATGCGTTGCGCTGGTATCTAGCAGCCGTCGCCGCGACGCTCTTGGATGATCGGCGGCGTGCCGAGCAAGCCGCGACGGGCGATCCCTATTCGCCGTGGCTTGTTGGCGACGGCTTTCGCTTGGGCGTTCGCGCATCGCAATCGCTCGTTCTTCGACTCGGCGACGACGAGCGAACACTCGCGACTCATGTCACCCCATTGCCCGACGGTCGCTACCGAATTGACGCGATGAGTGCTGGCGAACAGCAAACGGCTATCGGCGCACTAAACGGCGAAGCGCTTGATCTAGAACTTGGTGGCGTGCGTGAACGTTGGCGTGCGCGGGTTGGGTTATCATCTGTACGGCTGTTTGCCCGCGACGGGGCGGCCAACGTGGTTGTCTTGCGACCGACCCTCGCTTCATTCGCCGACGAGGAGCAGGAACCGAGCGCCGTCGCACCGATGAGCGGTACCGTGATTCGCGTCGATGTTGAAACCGGTCAAACCGTGCCGGCCGGAACAACGTTGGTTATCGTCGAGGCGATGAAAATGGAGCACCCGATCAAAACCGTGCAAACGACGACAATCGCCGCTGTCCATTGTGCCGTCGGTGATCAGGTCAAAGGCGGGCAGTCGTTAGTTGCCTTCGCTACCGACGACGACACTTAAACGCCCGCGCCGCTTTGGCGGCGTTCGAACAGAATCTCCTTCCACTCAGCGGGCCCAGTCTTATGAACCGCCTCACCGCGTGCATCGACCGCGACCGTGACCGGCATGTCTTCTACAACGAACTCGTGAATGGCCTCCATGCCGAGGTCGGCGAAAGCGACTACGCGCGCTTCGCGAATCGCTTTGCTGACAAGGTAGGCGGCGCCGCCGACCGCCATCAAGTAACACGCTTCGTGTCGTGCGATAGAGGCGACAGTATCGGGACCGCGTTCCGCTTTCCCAACCATGCCGAGTAGACCGGCCTCGGCCAGCATTTTGTCGGTGAATTTGTCCATTCTCGTCGCGGTGGTTGGGCCAGCGGGACCTACGACTTCATCACCAACGGCATCAACCGGGCCGACGTAGTAAATGAAGCGATTCTTGAAGTCGACGCCATCGGGTAGCGGTTCGCCGCGGTCGATTAGATCGACGAGTCGTTTGTGGGCCGCGTCGCGGCCGGTCAGCATCGTACCGGACAATAGCAACGTGTCGCCGGGTTGCCAGGTAGCCACCTCTTCGCGCGTCACGGTATCGAGATTGACGCGTCGTGCCGCTGGGCCGACTTCGAAACTTACCGCCGGCCAGTCATCCAATTGGGGTGGCGTTTGCAAGCTTGGCCCGTCGCCCGTCAATGTAAACGATGCGTGCCGTGTTGCCGCACAATTCGGAATCATAGCGATTGGTTTGTTCGCAGCGTGCGTCGGATAGTCGTGGACTTTGACATCCAGCACCGTTGTGAGTCCGCCAAGCCCTTGTGCGCCAATGCCAAGCGCGTTGACCTTATCGAATATTTCCAGGCGCAGCTCCTCGCTGCGACTCTGTGGCCCCCGCGTTTGCAACTCGTGGATGTCGATCGGTTCCATCAATGACGCTTTGGCCAAGGCCATCGCCTTCTCGGCGGTTCCGCCGATGCCGATACCGAGCATACCCGGCGGGCACCAACCCGCGCCCATTGTCGGGACCGTATTCAAAACCCAATCGACCACGCTATCGGATGGGTTGAGCATCGCAAACTTTGATTTCGCCTCCGAGCCACCTCCTTTGGCGGCGACTTCGATATGGACCGTATCGCCGGGTACGAGACGTGTGTGAATAACGGCCGGTGTGTTGTCGCCGGTGTTCTTGCGCGCGCCGTCGGGGTCGTCAAGGATCGATGCCCGCAACGGGTTGTCGGGGTGTTGGTAGGCAATACGAACGCCTTCGTTAATGATCTCCTCCAATGCCCGATCGGTATCCCAACGAACCTGCATGCCGACATCCGCAAAGACCGTCACGATGCCCGTGTCTTGGCAAATAGGCCGATGACCTTCGGCGCACATCCTTGAGTTCGCCAAGATCTGCGCCATCGCCGCTTTGGCGGCCGGCGACTCTTCGCGCTGCCAAGCGGCGTGGACAGCATGGATGAAATCGAGAGGATGGTAGTAAGAGATAAACTGCAAAGCGTCACTGACACTAGCGACGAGATCTTGCTCGCGGATGAGGCTCATGCGTGAGGTCCGTTCGATGGTAACTGACAGGCAAAGTGCCTTGCGGTTATTCTATCGTCGCTAGGGGTCAAAAAAATACAGAGGGGATCGCCGTGAAGTCACAAGCCGCTGTCGCTGTTGCCGCGGGCAAACCGCTGGAAATCCACACGGTCGATGTGGGCGGGCCCGAGGCCGGGGAGGTGCTGGTTGAGATCATGGCGACCGGTGTTTGCCATACCGACGCGTTTACGTTGTCCGGCGACGATCCCGAAGGTCTGTTTCCGGCCATTCTCGGGCACGAGGGCGCCGGTATCGTGCGCGAAGTCGGCGAGGGTGTGACGTCACTCGTTCCGGGTGATCATGTCATTCCGCTGTACACCGCCGAGTGTCGAGAGTGTGAATATTGCCTGCACCCAAAGACAAACCTTTGCCAAGCGGTTCGCGCGACCCAGGGACAAGGGCTGATGCCAAATGGCACGAGCCGCTTCTCATTGGGTGACGACTCGCTATTCCACTACATGGGGTGTTCGACGTTCTCCAACTTCACGGTCTTGCCGGAAGTGTCACTTGCGAAGATTCGTCGCGACGCACCGTTCGACAAGGTTTGCTACATCGGTTGCGGTGTCACGACGGGCGTCGGTGCGGTCGTGTTCGAGGCGAAAGTTGAGCCGGGTTCGAAAGTCGTCGTCTTTGGTCTCGGCGGCATCGGCTTGAACGTTATCCAGGGGGCGCGCATGGTCGGCGCCGACCAAATTATTGGCGTCGATATCAATCCGTCGAAAGTGAAATTGGCGACCAAGTTCGGCATGACGGATTTTCTCAATCCTAAAGACGTTGACGATGTGGTCGAGGCCTTGGTCGATATGACCGGCGGCGGTGCGGACTACACGTTTGAATGCATCGGCCGCGTTGAAACGATGCGCCAAGCCCTGGAGTGCTGTCACAAAGGATGGGGCGAGAGCATCATCATTGGTGTGGCTGGTGCGGGCCAGGAGATTTCGACGCGACCGTTTCAGCTCGTAACTGGTCGCGTATGGCGTGGCACTGCGTTTGGTGGTGCTCGTGGCCGAACCGATGTACCGAAGATTGTTGATTGGTACATGGACGGCAAAATCAACATCGACGACTTAATTACCCATACGATGCCGTTGGCCGAAATCAACAACGCGTTTGAGTTGATGCACGCGGGCGAGAGTATCCGTTCGGTCGTACTGTTTGACTAAGCCTACGGCAGCACAACGTCGCGTTAGCGACCTCGGTTTATGGGCGGGTTTACTGATCGCGGCTTGCCTGATTGCCGTACCTGGCCCACAAACGTTAAGCGACGCGGCGTGGCTGACCGTGGTGATGGTCGTGCTGATGGTGATCTGGTGGATAACCGAGGCGGTACCAATCGCCGTTACCTCGCTCGTACCGTTGGTTGTCCTGCCGGTCGGCGGCGTCATGCCGATCGCCGAAGCCGCGGTACCGTACTCGAGCCCAATTGTTCTATTGCTACTCGGCGGCTTCATCATTGCAACATCGGTGGAGCGATGGAATCTGCACCGCCGACTCGCACTTGGCATCGTTGTTCGGGCCGGTGAACACCCGCAGGCGATTGTTGGTGGCTTTATGCTGGCTGCCGCTTTGTTGTCGATGTGGATTTCGAATACAGCAACGACCATCATGTTGGCGCCGATTGCGCTATCGGTGGCGCGCGCCATCGTCGGACCTGATCGGGTTGGAGCGCCGTTAACACTGTCGCTGTTGCTCGGTCTCGCTTACGGCGCATCCATCGGCGGTATCGCAACACCGGTTGGAACGCCAACCAATCTGATTGTGATGGCTTATCTCGACAGCGAGCTCGGCATCGAAGTGGGGTTTGCCGATTGGTTAACACTGGGTCTACCGGTCGTTGTTTTGTTGCTGCCATTCGCTTGGCTGGTCGTTACGCGCTGGGCGATTCGTATCGAGGCGACCGATGGTCGCAGTGGGCGCGAGGTCATTGCCCGTGAACTCGCGTCGCTCGGACCGATGTCGGCGCCCGAGCGCCGTGTTCTCGTAACGTTCGTCGTTATCGCTGCACTGTGGATCTTCCGTAAGCCACTAACGGCGCTGTCGTTCGGATCGCTAACGCCGTTTGCCGGATTGACCGATCACGTTATCGCGATTGCCGGCGCGATCGTGCTGTTTCTGATCCCAGCCGGGCGTGATGGCGAGCGGTTACTCGACTGGGATACGGCGGTACGAATTCCGTGGGGGGTCGCATTGTTGTTTGGCGGTGGCCTCAGTATGGCCGCGGCGATAACCAAGACCGGTCTCGCCGGTTGGCTCGGAACCCAGCTCGCCGGCATCGCCGCCTTACCGCAGGGGCTACTGATCGTCGCATTGGTGTTATTCGTTATTTTCGCTACCGAGCTCGCTAGCAATGTCGCTACCGCCTCCGCACTGTTGCCCATATTAGGGGCCCTCGCGATCGCCGGGGGTGTCGACCCGGTGTTGCTGTCCGTGCCGGTGGCCATGGCCGCAAGTTGCGCGTTCATGCTGCCGATCGCGACCGGACCCAACGCGATCGCGTTTTCAACCGGCGAAGTCGCGATGCCCGCCATGGCACGCGTTGGATTCATGCTAAATCTCCTCGCCGTCGGCTTGATCAGTACGGTCCTGATCGCGATCGGACCATTGATGGTGGCGCGCCTGACGGGCTAACCCAAAGAGCGAACCACATCGACCGGAAACGGTCATAATTACTGACGATGTCGTCGAGGAGTGTTACCGATGCCGAAGTACACCTGGTTGCTGGTCGCGGCGTTGGTCGGGGCCACGGCTTCGGCGTTGTACGCGCGTTCAGCCGTCGCACCGACACCGACAACCGCAGCGGCCCCGTTCGCTCTACCGGATGCGTTAGAGACAATCGCAACGCTCGAGGCGCGAGTTGCCGTGTTGGAACAACGTCTTGAACAGAACAGCAATGAGGACATCGCGGCTATCGTGCCGCCGGAGGCGGCGGTTCGTGAGACGGCGGACGCGCCGGAGGATGCCTCGGTGGCTCAGGTCTCAGAGCGCGAGCAATTACGGGCGTTGTGGCGGCGTGACCCACAAGCCGCGCGCCGCAAGATGCTGGCCCGTAATGGCTTACGCGATGACGAAATCGATCGGATCGTAACGTTCGAGCAAGAGCGGCAGGTGCGTGATCTCGACGCGGACTGGGATTTGCGGCGCAACATGTATCTGGAGGGCACGCTACCGACACCGCGTCGCGACAGCTACTTCGAGGAGCTGCGAACGGTGCTCGGCGATGAGTCGTTCGAACGCTACCTCTCTGCGCAGGGTATGAGCATGTCGATTTCGAGTGTGATGCCTGGAACAGCGGCCGAGTACTCGGGCTTGCGCGCGGGTGATGTGATCCAAAATTACAACGGGACACGCGTCTATTCATCGGGCCAGCTTAATCGGTTAACGGTTGCTGGCGAGCGCGGCGAACCGGTGACAATAGACGTCCTGCGCGACGGACGCACGGTCACCCTATCGCTTCCGCGCGGCCCAATTGGTATCCAAACCGGTCGCAATCGAGCCACCGGCCGGCCCTAACGCCGCTACATAAAAATATCCCCGGACGTTACCGTCCGGGGATAGGCAGTCGCGATTAGCGGGGGAGGAATTAATCGCGAAGTAGCGTTAGCCACAGGGTCTTGGCGCTGAACACCTGCGTGTCTGTCGCGTACGAACCTTGGGCGCTCAGTGACCGAGCGGCCGTGCTGCCATCAAGGCTTGTCGCAACGGCATCGGTGAAGTCAGCGAAGTCGCGGTACAGCTGCACCGAATCGCCGTCGCGAATACCGTAAAGCGTGCGCCGTGCATCGCTGCCGGTAATCGTGATCCCGCCGTCGATGTCGCCGAGGCTAACAATCCGCGGTCCGATCTTGATCGTTTGGCGGGCATCCATCGCGAAGGCTTCGGGGTCGGGAACCAGACCGTCGCTCGAGATCGATAGGAACGGTGCCGTGCTACCTTCAGCCGTCCAACCGATACCTAGCGAAGCACGTAGCGCATCAAGATCGACCAGCGTGCGACCGACAAAGTCCGGCGGCGCGAAACCGAATTCGTTGACGTTGCCGTAGGCCACCGCCGGTGCGCCCGCCGCAAAGTCAGCGACGTTTAACGGCCCTGTCGCGATTTCGTAGTTGTCAGGGTCAGCATTGGTCGACGGATCGGCGCCGGTGCCGGCGAAGTCGAACATCGCTGGGCGACGACCACCGATGGCGGTGAGATCGAGGTCGAGTTGACCCGGATTCGCGGCGACGATCATGCCCGAGAGCCGCGTACGAATTAACCGTACAGAGCCGTTAGTCGCGTCGATAGCCAAGCCGCCTTGAAGACCCGGCGTAACCTCGCCACGGATCCAGACACGTTGGCCGACCGAAATCGCGCCGATCGTCGTCGCTTCGCCGCCGCTGACGACGCGCGTGTCGTCACCCACGGTGACGGTGACGGTGTCGTTGAAATACGCATCGCGGTCGCTGCGTAGGATCGTGGCGCCGATAACGGTAAACGTATTGCCGTTACGGCTGGTCACGTGGCCACGCACCGCATCGGCGGTGGAACCGGGCACGCTGCTACCGGCCAATACCTCGGTGGCGGTAAAGCTGCGTGCATCGACGTCGAGTGTGCCGATCGCACGCGTTGGCGCGCCGCTCGCTAACAGGGCCATGGCATCGAGACCGGTAGTGCCCAGGAAGGCCTCGCCGTCGATTTCGTACACGGTATCATCGGTGACGTTCACAGAGACAACGCCAAAGTCGCCGTCGCGGCGGAAGAACGGCCGTAGTTGCACGTCGTAGGTCGACTCGGCGGTGTTGACGTCAACGAGCGGGCCACGAACGCGAACGTCTTTCTCGTCGACCGGCTCG
>JBCDIL010000012.1:0-108943 GCA_038749025.1 Pseudomonadota bacterium
ACCGGCAAACAAGGCCGGACTCACCAGCGAGTAGAACGCTCAACGACGGAGGTCCGCTCACCTAGCGAGGCGCGATTCGCCAATAGCGTTCTTTTATAGACACCGCGACGCCTCGGTTCGAGTCCGGCCCGAGGAGCCAATTCTTAAAGAAGCCCGCTACCGTGCGGGCTTTTTTTTGCGCTCTCGATACCGGCAAACAAGGCCGGACTCACCAGCGAGTAGAACGCTCAACGACGGAGGTCCGCTCACCTAGCGAGGCGCGATTCGCCAATAGCGTTCTTTTATAGACACCGCGACGCCTCGGTTCCAGTCCGGCCCGAGGAACCAATTCTTAAAGAAGCCCGCCGCTGTGCGGGCTTTTTTTTCGATGTCTGAACCGGCGAACAGGGCCGGACTCACCAGCGATTGAACGCTCAACTATTCACGTACGAACATCGAGCGAGCCGCGATTTCTCACCGGCGGCGAAATTCGCCGCAATAGGATCTCAACGGTGAACTAGCGAACGCTAATTAGCCGACGCTCGACGATTACGCGATCGCGAAACAAAACGTAGCGGATTTCGTACTCGCCGGGAGCCGTCGGCACGTCGAGGGACACTGGCGCACCATCCCGACTGAGGTCGCTCCAGGTTTCGTATTGGCCGCCTGGCTGATCTGGGCGAGCGAGACTAATGAAGTCGCCTTTATTGCTCGGCCCGGTCCATCGAACCGCAATCTTCGTCCCCGCTTCGGCAGCCGCGGGAGCATCCAGCGTCGCTGCAGTGCCAACAACCGTAACGGGACGGCGAGCGATGATTTGGCGGTCTTCATAAAGCACGTAGCGGACTTCATATTCACCGGGAGCACTCGGGGCTGTCAGCGATACCGCTGCGCCAGCCGCACCCACGCTCGTCCAACTCTCATACCGCCCACCGGGTTCATTCGCGCGGGCCAAACTAATGAAGTCGTTTTTATTGCCCGGCCCGGTCCATCGAACCGCGATCTGCGACCCGACTTCCGCCGCAGCGGGAGCATCTAGCGTCGCTGCGGTGCCAACAACGGTAATGGGACGGCGCGCGATGATGTCGCGATCTTTATAAAATACATACCGGATTTCGTATTCACCGGGAACGCTCGGGGCTGTCAGCGATACCGCTGCGCCAGCCACACCCGCGCTCGCCCAACTCGCATACCGCCCACCCGGTTCATTCGTGCGGGCCAAACTAATGAAGTCGCCTTTATTCGCTGGCCCGACCCATTCAACTCGCACTTGCGAGCCGATCTGCACGGTTTGTGGCGCGGTTAAACGGGCTTCGTTGCCAAGCGTCGGTAACGAGATACTGGTAGCCAGGTCTACGTAGTCATCAGCGAACCGCTCGTCGCCACTGAACCCGACGTCGTAAATGCAATCGTTTAGCAGACCAGCAACTACAACACCGTCTTCGCGGCAAACCTGCTCCGCACGCTGGCGGACATCGGCGTCCAAATCCGTGGTCGACAAGACGCGCTCTGGAAACGAGAGGACGTTGTAGTCGTCTGCTGACTTTCCTTCGTCGTAATCGAATACGCTGTCGGCCGCTGTTACACGCCACGAGTTGCCTAACCGATCGTATAAGTCTTCGCGCGCTAGGCTGGACAATGCGCCGCTCAGCACAGCCCCGTTCGCAAGGATGGCGTCGTTGGCGGGATCGTTATCCGCCGAACCCAGCAACCCACCTAGGCCCATCGACACAATGTCGGGTGCGCTGATGTCGAAGGACATCGCCGCATAACCTGTCGTGACACGCACCTTCAAATCGTTCGGTAACACAATGGTGTAATCCCGAAGTGACCGGCGGACGATGTAAAGGCCGCGCTCATCGGAAAACGCGTTGTACAAGCCGGGTTCTATCGACAGCGGCTCGCCATCGATTGAGATGGGGTTCGGCTTGTGATTGCGAATCATTATCCGGTTGTTGCCCGACTTAATCGCTAGCGCTGAAACAACTGATACCGAACTCCCGGATGCCTCCATCCGTGCCTGCACACCGTACTCACCGTCGCGCGTGCGGGCGAGCCAGTATTCGCCAGCGCCCTGAAAATCGAACTTGACGCCATCGAACGAAATCAGGTGCGGGTCGCCCCAACCGCAAGCGTGCCTATAGCACCTCGGCGGGATCACACCGCCGCCACCGCCACCGCCACCGCCATCGGGACCACCACCGCCGTCGGGACCGCCACCGCCGTCGGGACCGCCACCGCCATCGGGGCCACCACCGTCGGGACCGCCGCCGCCATCGGGACCACCACCATCGGGACCACCACCATCGGGACCACCACCGCCAGAGCCGCCGCCTCCGCCAGAGCCGCCGCCGCCAGAGCCGCCTCCACCGCCAGAGCCGCTGCCTCCGCCAGAGTCGCTGCCCCCGCCAGAGTCGCTGCCCCCGCCAGAGTCGCCGCCACCGCCAGGATCGCTGCCCCCGCCAGAGTCGTCGCCACCGCCAGAGCCGCCTCCATCACTGCGAGAGCCTCCCTCTCCCGCCCTGGCTTTGCCGGACCACCCGCCGCCAACCGGTGGCAAACCGGTCGGTTCACACGTCTGCATTGCCTCCGATGTGGAACACGCTGCACGTTTACAGTATTGGACTTGGCCTAATGTCGCGCTGCGTTGTGACGCACATACCGCCAAAGCCGGCCATCGTGAACACGCCGAGCCCTCTTGGGTTCCGGCTAGGTAACCGATGCCTTCACATCTCTTGTAGCACCTGGCGCGGCATAACGAAACTGTGGGTTCCGACGGCGCCGCAGGGTGTTCTTGAGTTGTCCTGATCGGTATGGAGAACGTGAGCTGATCATTCGACGGGTCTGCATCGCGAGTCGCACCGCCACCCCCGACATGCAAGACTGCAAGCAGGAGCCAAACTGAGCCGTTCTCGTCTGTTGGAAAAGCGAAACGAAAATCCTCTTCAGGGATTCGGACATTGTCGAAGGTAAGCGACACGCCGCCGCCCGGTTCAGAAAAGTCGGGTACGGGTAGCGTATATGTCGGTTGCTGCGCATAACCGGTATACAGCGTTACGCCAAGGTCCGAAGGCACTTCGCTGGCGCCAGATTTGTTGAGATAGACACGCAGACTAACCGTATCACCAGGCGAGTACCGAGCTGCGGAGACGTTGCCGATGGGTTGGACGCTATCGATCATTAGATCGAGCGGTGGCTCAATCGGAATGCTCAATGAAGCGACATTGTTCGCGATGTTGCCGTCGTTGAATACCGCGTTCGCTGTAGCTTCGCCGTAACTGGTTAAGTAGGGAATTAGCTTGAATTCCAACGCCCAACTCTGGGCACCGTAGAGGAGTTGCTTCGGCGGCGAATATCGACTGCCAAAGGTCACGTAGACGCCGGACTGAGTCTCGGACCGCTCGTCGATTGATAAGGGCGACCAATACCAACCCTCTGCGTTCGTTGAGCGCACACCTACCCAAGGGATACGTAATTTCGCAGGCGGCTCATCCAGCGATATTCTGAAGTGGAAGCGTTGACCGGGAAGAAGGCTTGAAAGAACTTGATCGCTTTCGGCGTCGATTATCTCTACCTTTTTTAGCCCCCAATCGCTGGAACCGAGGTCGATCGGATTTGTTGCCCTCGGATCAACATCCGCTGAGTTGCTTTTCGAGCCGCCGGTCATGTCCGGGTCGGGTGCCGGCTCTATTGGAATGCTCAGCGATGCGAGATTGTTCGCGATGTTGCCGTCATTGAGTACCGCGCCGGTCTCGGCTTCACCGTGGCTGGTGCCATAGGGAATGAGATTGAATTCCAATCTCCAAACTTCGGAACCGTCGAGGAGTCGGCTGGGCGACGAATATGTGTGGGTTACGTACACTCCTGGTTGAGTTAGTTTCCGTTCGTCGATGAGTATGAGTAGCGAATCCCAACTTTCTGCGTTAGGCGAGCGTACATGTACCCAAGGGATACGTACTTTCGCCCGCGGCTCCTCGAGCGTTATCTTGAAGCGAAATATTTGGCCGAGCACAAGGCTCGAAAGCACTTGATCGCTCTCGGCGTCAATTAGCTCAACTTTTTTTAGCCCCCAATCACCGGAACTGAGGTCGATCAGGTTTGTCGCGCTCGGGTCATCGCCAGCTGAGTTGCCCGGATCAATCACATCCCGTGTGGCAAGTTGATCCTCGCTGACAGGCGGCGAGTAAATGGGAATCCGCTCGGTTTTGCGAGCAATTTGCACTCTACGCTGCCCGTTCGAGTTCGCCACAAATACCTCAACGAGAAAAGGCAGACAGCGACTGTTGTCACCACAGTCAATAAACGAAAGATCGCTAACGTACACTCGATAACGCTCTCGTATTTGGTTTTCTGGTCCGATGGTTGCTGTTACGGCGTTGTATGGGCCTAACGTGTCTTGACTATTTGCGTCTACTTTATACCAAACACTCCCTGAGCCATCGGCGAACTGGAACGCGTCCATCTCGGTTTTTCCATACTCGACGACTCGATCAAACGCGACCGTATACTCGACCGTTATCGTTTGACCCGGTAACACTTTTCCGTCAATCACAGCGATATTCGTTATTGCTGCCGTCTGCGCGTAGACACCGGCCGGAAACACGATTAGCGCGATCAAAAGGGCAAGCAGTCGCATAGTTACTCCGCGGTTGGCTCTACGGGCAAGCTAGGTCGACACTCATGGCGCCGGCGTCAACACCATCGGTTCGGCCGTCAATGCGCAGGCGACCCGCGTCAAGTGTCATTCGTTTGTTACCGCGCTGAGAAAGTGCGCGAACCTCTCCTGAGCCGGCAAAAAAGTATGCAGTGGTTTCCCATGGCCCACTTTGAACTGAAAACTGCGGGCCGTCTGGCTGAACTGATCCATCATCGTTCAGGGTTACTGCGACAAGGCGTAGCTGTCCGTCTGACCCAATTCCACACGGCTCTAGGACGCTCAGCGCATACACCTGTCTGTCGAACGTGACAGTGTTCGATGATTCATTCGAAACAGTAGCCATCTCTCGCGACAACGCGCCAGCCGTGCTCTCGGCACCGTAAAGTTCCTCAGCGGATTCCGCGGGTCTGTAGGTTCGAAAGCCAAACACCGCGAGAGCTATAACCAGCAATACACCAACGACGATTAATCCGCGTCGCATTTCAAGCTCGGCATTGAGTCATAGCCAGTAAGTGTGAGTACGCACTCGTCGCTAACGTATGTGTGTTTTACGAACACTTGAACCGCACTGAACCCGGCACCTTGCCTGCTTTACGGGACCCGGTGTCCGTCTTCTTCAGAAAGGTGAATTCGCCTGACCAAGTTAGCCATTCGTCGTCGCGGCTCACATCGTCACTCGCGAGATAGCGTCCGCCCGCCACGTCGTAGCTGATAACCGCTTTTAAACCTTCCTCGTCGGGTGGAGACCCCGTCCATCGCAGAACATCAACCGTTGCGTCTTTTCCCGGCGTCGCCTGTGCACGCAGACCGGCCCCATAAACGCCGTCGGTGCAGGAAATCAAAACCGGCAGTGACACCGATTGATTATCCAGCGAGAACTCGACGGTGGCCGCTACGTTGGTTTGCGCTGCGTTTGAAGGTGAAACCATGTCGCTACCACAAGCGCATAACAAACATGTAGATGCCACCCAGACCGCACAACATCGATTCCTTACAAAGAACATCATGGGCAGATCACCTCCACCGTCATTTCTTGACCAAGCGGTGTAACGCCTGACCAGCGAAACACGTTGTCTGCATCGAACCCAGGGAGCTCTTCCCCGTAGATCGCAAAGCCAAGTTCCTGCGTACGGTTGCCGGTCGCGTAGACACCGAATATCCATGTGTGCGGGTCTTCGTAGGTGTTGCCTGTCCAACCGCCACGCCCCTGAATGAAAAACGGCGGCTCCTCTTCGAAAGACGGGGCTTGGAGCCATTTCGCTTCGACGTACGGCAGACCATCGTCAAGCGTGCCGCAGTCGGCGTTTTCGTTCATCGTGAAATTAAACGTTGTTTCTAAATAGTCGACCCGAATAACGGCCTCGTGCTTCGCTGCCGACTCTCCTTTCGTACATGCAGTGAGTGCGCCTGCCAGAGTTAGGCCCAGCACGATAGCAAGCGTTAGTCGTTTACTTAGCATTCGATGTCCACCTCCAGCGTCTTGCCGCTGCGCGTCTGCCCCGTCCATGAGAAGCGGAGTCCATCGATCCACACGGCGTCATCGCCGGTCAGCGTGACAGACTCCTCGCGCGTATCGTCGCCCGGCGGGTCGTAGACGATGCTGACGAGAGGCCGCGGTTTTTTCTCGCCGCCGATGGATAAGTTGAGAACGTTGTTTCGTGGGTTGTCGTCGCCGTCCGGAGAGCCGCCGCGCATAACGAAGCTGTTGCCGTCGCGGGTAAGCCCGCACATGACCGGCCACGTTTCCAACGTCTCGCTGACGCCGTCTAACGTCGCCGTGCCTTTGCCCGAACCCTTACTGACGTCTCGCTTGCCGTTCGCTCCGCTTAGCGAGTCGGGTGAGCCAGATCCACAGGCGGTGACAACTAGCGCAACCATCATCGTGGTAACAGCCGGCGTGACCCGTCTCATGACGGCTCACACGATGCGGTAAACACTAAGCGTTTGCTATCACCGCGACTCGACGTGACTACACCGTCAAAATGAACGCGTGTCTCGCTAATCGCACTAGCTGGCAGGTCGGCGCGATAGTTGTTGCCGCCTTGTTGGACACCAATCATGGCGAGCCATTTGTTCTGTGAAACACTCCAGCCGCGGTGCGCGCTGATCATCATTCCCGCCTGGTGATGAACGGTGGGAGCCGCTTGCGCCGAGACGTTGAACGCGTCTCCGCCTTGGCAATCGACGCGCTTCATCGTGATGTCGTTACCGTCGAACGTAACGGCAATATCCGGCTTGTGGGCGTACCGTTTCTCGAACGCGTCGATATCACGTTGCAGCATCTCGCCGATTTGCTGGTCCTGACGCGCCTTAATCGCGTTGGCCATCGGACGCACGAGCGCCATTTCCTCGTCCGTCATTCCCGTCGCGGCCTGAATGTCATTCGCCTGACGACCGGTAGCCTGTGCAGGCGGTACGCTCATCGCGCGCACTTGGTCCATGGCCTTAACAAAATCCGCTATTTGCTGCTCCGACTGCCCCGCTGCACGCATCGCAGCGATCGCCTGCTCAATCTCTGCGTCGATGGTTTGTTGGGCATGTGCAGCAACGACAAAGAGCGTAAGCACAGCCCCACCAGCAACCCACCCACGTGCCAATAGCGACAACCTAGACATAGCACCGTTCCTCCTTTTTACCCCGTCGAGCATCCCAAACCGGGACGTCACTTAGAGATACGTAGCGCAGCTCACAAGTCCGCCAATTTTTTTGCAAGAAAAACGCTTGCGGCGGGTTTTTCCTTGCGGTTCACTAGGGTCGAATCGCTCTGGGAGGACTCTGGTTGACAGAGGTGGACGGAATTACGCAGCTTGTTGAAGCGCACCGGGAAGGCGATGACGCTGCGTACGATCATGCGATGGAGCTGCTGTACTCGGAGTTACGACGGGTCGCCCATCGCATTCGCAAGAACATTGGCGGTAATCCAACCCTGCAGACCACGGCGGTCGTCAACGAAGCGTATTTGAAAATGCGCCGATCGCTTGGCGCCGCCGAAAACAGTGCGCATTTGCTGAACATCGCGTCACGAGCGATGCGCCAGATCATCGTAGACTATGCCCGCACGCGGAACGCCGACAAACGCGGCGGGGATATGGCTCACGTCGAATTAGAAGAAAGCGACGCCGCTATAGCGTCAGAAGCTGAGCAAGTTCTGCTCATTAATGAAGCCATTGATAAACTCGCTGCACATAGCCAAAGTCTCGCCGACGTCTTCGAACTCAAGTTCTTTACCGGCCTCACCGATGCGGAGCTCGCTGCAGCCACCGGAACCTCAATACGTTCCGCGCAGCGCAATTGGATGAAAGCCCGCGCCTTCGTCGGTGACTACTTGACGAGCGATTGAGCATTGGCGGTCTTCAACGTCATTTATCGTATGACCAAGAAGGCTCCTATCGCACACCAAAGGACCAGAATTGCCGCCTAGCAACTTCAATTTCGAGAAGGCGCTGGACGACTTGCTCGCAGCATCGCCAAGCGCTCGTGCAACTATGTTGCAGACCGTTGCAAGCGATCATCCTGAGGCCGCACAGCGACTCGAACGACTCCTCAACCTCGCGCTGGATGATCAGTCGGCACCGTACAGCATCGACCAGACGGCACCGTCTCTATTCAGCGAAATGCTCTTGAAAGAAGACCTCGACCGAGTCGGCTCAGAGGTTGGGCCATTCAAGATCACGGCCCTAGTCGATCGGGGCGGTATGGGGATTGTGTTTAAGGCGGAACGCTGCGACGGCGTTTATGAGCAAACGGTCGCCGTAAAGTTTCTGCCACGGTTTCAACACACCGAGAAACAGCGCCAACTCTTTCTCGACGAACGGTCGAACTTAGCGCGACTGGAGCACCCAAACATTGCGAGGATTATCGATGCCGGGGTCACCGGCGATGACATGCCGTACTTCGTTATGGAGTATGTTGCTGGCGAGCCAATTGATATCTATTGCCCGCCGCTTTCCGAAGCTCGCCGCCTGGCCGTTTTTCTACAAGTCTGTGATGCGGTCTCGTATTGCCATCAGTCGTTTGTTGTTCACGGTGACGTCAAACCAGCGAACATTCTGGTCGCCAATGATCGAGCCCGCCTATTAGATTTTGGTGTGGGCAAATGGACGGGAAAATCCTACGACAGCCACCCGACGGGATTTTCTGCCGGCTACGCTGCCCCAGAGTTAAAGAGCGGCCAGCCGCATTCGGTAGCCAGCGACATCTACGCGCTCGGTTGTCTGTTGCGCACACTGCTGAGCGGCGGCAACGCCGTTGTATCGCACGATCTGAGTTTAGTCATCGAGCAATGCACGGCCGTATCGGCCACGGATCGATTCGCGTCTGTCGATGCACTACGGCTAGAGATAGCCGCCTATCTCGACGGCTATCCAATCAGCTCACGCCGCAACGAAACGCGCTACGTATTTCGCAAGTTCCTTGGTCGGAACCGGCTCGTCGTAACGGCGATTGCCGCCGTTGTTGCGAGTCTCAGTACCGGTCTCGCAGCCACTTGGTGGCAGTATTCACAGGCTACCGTTGAAGCACGACGTGCCAACGAAACAGCAACTTTCGTCCGTAGTCTTTTTGATCGCGTTGATCCAGAGGTCGCCGGTAACGTCGACATCACGCTTCGCGACGTCATGGATGAAGCCGCGCTACGGATAGACCGCGAACTCCAGACCTCGCACGAGATACGTCACGACATCATGGCGTTGATTGCGTCGGGCTACCAGGGCCTGGGGGATTCCGAAAAGGCGCTTATGTTCGCGGAGCGAGTCCTGGACTACCATGACACGACGAAGCCAATGCCACACGAAAAACGTGCATTGGCCCTCGGCGATATTGGCCCTATGTACACATCGATTGGCGACTACGACCGCGCCCGCGAGGTTATGCAACGGGCTATTGCGGAATACCAGGCGCTCGGTATGGACGATACGCTGGCTTTCGCAGATGTACTGGGATCCACGCCACTGCTATACCCGACTGGGGGCCAAACCAAAGAACAAATACAGATTAGCATCGACAACCTGGAACGAAAGGGCGAAATACTAGCGGCACTGGCGCCGAACGATGTCTATTTGAAATACGTTCACCTGTCCAACCTCGCCTCCGTCCACGAAGCTAATCGCGATTTCGAGCGCGGCGCGAGACTTAAAGAAGAAGCACTGCAGATCGCTGAAGAGAACGGCTACACCCTGCGCACGAGCGCTATCACCGTACTTTGCAATCTCGGTTACTCCTATGACGGACTTGGGCGCCTCCATGATGCGATTGCGACATACACCAAATGTATCGAGCGGACGAAGCAACGCTTCGGTGACGACTATGTGGGCCTGGTGTCCGCGCAGCTTAACGTGGCCGCCGCTTACATCGCGCTTGGGCAGTTCGACACGGCAAAATCGGCGCTGCTCGAGGCCACTAAGATTGCTGAAGGCGCATTGCCAAACGACTCGTTTACTCGACTTGCATTGGAAATCAATCTCGCCCGCGCCAATGTTTACTTGGGCAATAGCGAGCAAGCGCTGCGCGCCCTACCCGACATACTTCGCCGAATGAAAGCGACGGTTGGCGAACAGACGCCAGCGGCCGGGCGAGTTCAATCGATACTCGGCAAAGCTCTATTGGAAACAGGAATGATCGACGAGGCCACCGACAATCTGCGGGAAGCCTACACGCTCATTCAGTCAGGACCGCAGTGGACGTCGCCCGGTAATCAATGGGCGTCTGACGTCACGCTCTGGCGCGCCGAGGCAGAACTCGTCGCTGGCAATATTGAGATCGCGACAGCATTAGCTGCCGCCGGTTCGAAAACTCGGCGGGAAGAGTTAAACGTGCAACCTTGGCGACTTGCGGAAGCGGCTAAAATTCTCGAAATGACCGGGCCGACGACTGGCCAAGAGTAGGTGCCTGCATACACTACCCATCCGTCCGCCTATGCACCGAAGCCTGAAATCCGGACCGCCACCACCATTCGCCTCTGCTCAAAAGCGGGCATCACAAGCCCTGCAGAGTGTTCTAAAGGTCATTTACGAGTTGCAAAACGGGATGATCGCCACCCAAACCATTCGACAACGCACGTTCAGCATCAGCCTTCAGTCGTTCGACCGCTGTGTTTTCGCCTTGACCCGCCAAAGCCGTCATTTGTTGTACCAACGCTAACCCCACGAAGCCGCTTGACGTTGCATCGCGAGCGCGATCCAAGTACAGCGCATAAGCATCCGTAGCGAATTGTTCTGCCTGATCATAGCGCTGAAGCAGATTTGCACACTCCGCAGCGAGCAGGAGATGTCCGGCGAGCGCGAAAGTGGGCGGCGTTTCTGGGTACTCGGCTTGCGCCAGAACGTCGTCAAGCGCTACCGCAGCACCAGTAACATCACCACTGCGAAGCATTCCCTCAATCCGAGCCCTTGCAATCGTGCGCAGCCAACGTTCTTGACTTGGCCCCGCCGCTTGGAACAGCTCTTCGGCAATCGCAAAATGCGCTTCCGCTTCGGCAGGCCTCCCCATCTTGCTGAACACTCGACCGATTTGCGTTTCGTTCATGGCAATCCAACGTTCGTTGCCACTCGCCTGTGCGGCCGCTAGGTCTGTTTCGAACAAGTTGAGCGCCTCATCAAGCCGCTCGAGTACCAATAGACTGTTGCCATAGTGGTTGCTAGCGCCGACCAGCGGCTTTTCAAGTTGCTCTAAACGCTGCATGACGACGGCCTGCTCAATAGCAGCCTGTTTTATCTCGCCTAAGCGCGACAACACGGCAGCTCGGTTTAAGCGAACGATCAATGCCTGGACCGTATGGCCTAGACCCAAACGCTCCCGCGAATCAATCGACTTAGCGATGAGTTCGAGCGCCTTACCAGGGTCATCGGAGTTAAAAAACTGCTCACCCAGTTTGCTGTACAACGACGCGCGGCGAAACTCTGGTATCGGACGCATCGCAGCGACGAGATCGAGGGCTTCGATATAGCGCTGCTTGGCACCGTCTATGTCGTCTTCGCGCGCAAGTACCAGGGCCTCCGCCTCAAGGCAATCTACACGACCAACTGTAAGAGACAGATTCGCCTTTTCAAGCAAAGCCTTTCCCTCACGTAAATCCTTTCGCGCCGCTTCACCATCACTAAACTGCATGATCTTGGAGCGGCTGCATAAAAGACTGCTTAGCAGCCGAGACTCATTGACTTCACGAGCGGTTTCTATCGCGTCGTTTAACAAGGCCAGCGATTGGTCTTTGTCGCCCAACGCTGAGTAGAAAAGGGAAAAGCTGCTACGTATTGAGGCTGCAAACGGTGCATCGAAACTAGTGTTGTCTTTCAGTAGCTCGACACCGCGCGCTAGCAAGCTTGTGTTCGAAATAGGTTCTTCCGCATCACGCAGCTCTGCAAAAAGAACAAGCAAAAACTGATTCGTTGCAGCGACACGTTGCTGCTGATACACAGCCTCATCGCGTTGGCGCGTGGCTTCAGCGGACTGCCAAAGCGCAATGACAAGCGCACCTAAGACGGCCAACGCCGTCGCAAACCCGGTAAGCACACCGCCTCTGTGCCGGCGCACAAACTTTCGCATCCGGTAAGTCACTGTTTGGGGCTGGGCTAGAACCGGCTGGTTATCGAGGAAACGGCGTAAGTCTTCACCAAATGCATTGACGGTGGCATAGCGCTCAGAGGCCTCTACAGCCGTCGCTTTCGCAATCGTGGTATCTAGATCACCCTCTAATGAGCGGCGTAGGCGCTTCAACGATGTACTGCGAGCCGCGAGCAGATCATCGACATTAGTTAATTCAACGCCGACGGCCGATGTTGCGTATTCGGACAACCGCGGAAGCTCAAAGCGATCCAAGCTATCGACCTCAACGCCAGCCCGGGGATTGCGACCAGCGAGCAGCGTGAATAGCAATAGACCTAAGCCGTACACATCGGTAGCTGTCGTTATCGGCTGACCACGCAGCTGCTCCGGAGCGGCAAAATCGGGTGTCAATGCACGCACATGGGTGCGCTGATTGTCACCACCTGTCATTAACTTGGCGACACCGAAATCAACCAACTTTGGCACGCCATCGTCCGTAACCAGTACATTCGAAGGCTTGATGTCGCGGTGAACGATAAGTTGGGCGTGGGCATGCGCCACGGCCGCAATAACCCCAAGAAAAAGCCGGATCCGACTGCTTACATCCAGCTTCCGCTTGTCGCAATACCGATCGATCGGCTCTCCAGCGACCAGTTCCATAACAAAGTACGGAGTACCTGTTTCCGTTACCCCACCGTCGATGAGACCCGCGACATTCTCATGCTGAAGCTGTGCCAAAAACTGCCGCTCTTGCGTAAACGTTGCCCGCAGCGCATCGCTGTCGAGACCAACGGGCAGTATTTTTAGCGCTGCTTCTTGCTCGTATTCGCCATCGGCCCGAGCGACACGGTAGACCGCACCCATCCCCCCCTGACCAACGCGTTTAACAACGCGCCACCGTCCTATTCGATGGGCTACGGGAAGCTCGCCGCCGACGTGGGCAAGCGCGAGAAAACCGTCTGCCAGATGATCCATGACAGCCGGTGCGCGCTCAGCCGCATCGAGCAGCGAGCAAACCTCAGCAAAAAGCGCCGGATTTCCGGCGCACTGCTCCCTCAACCATCGGCGTTGTTCCTCGACAGGTTTCTCCAAAGCCGTCGAGAACAGTGTGGCGACATCGTCGGAAAGCCTCATTGGCTTCCCTCCATCTCACGTACCAGCCAAGCGGTCACTAATGCCCAATCGCGTTTCACGGTACGATCCGAAACTCCGATAGCTGTCGCAGTCTCGGAGACGCTGAGGCCTCCGAACAGCCGGCATTCCACCAAACGGCCATAGCGCGGATTCTTTGCCTCGATTTCTGACAATAAGCGATGCAACGTCAGTAAGCTCTCGGCTGTATCCGCGACACCGACGAGCGCATCGGAAAACGTTAGCTGAACGTGACCACCTGCGCGTTTTTGTGCCTGCATCCGCTCGGCGTAGTTCACCAACACTTGTCGCATCGCCCGTGCGGCTGTCGCAAAAAAATGCAATCGGTTGCCATAGTCTGAGTTTGCGGCACTGGCGAGCTTGAGGTAGGCCTCGTTCACTAGCACTGTCGTACTCAGGGTGTTATTGCCAGACCAGCGTCGCCGCTGCGCACTTGCAATTCGTCGCAGCTCTCCATAAACCGCGTTGTACAGCGACGCCTCGGCCGTACGATCACCGCCTTTGGCATCGGCGATGAGCCGCGTAATCTCTTGTGGGTTAGCCGCCATACATGTTTTCGCTACGCCTACTCTGCCATCGAGGGTCTACCCTCCCCCTCTTACCAAGCGCACTGCCGACTCAAAACCACTTGCGTTGGTAAAGATCGACAGTGCATGGCCATCGTCAAAGTCTATACCGAGCGCCGAACTAATGGTGGCCGCCGGCGTTGATGACCAAAAGCGCGTCGGCTCAGTCGCCGGGAAAGTACTGCTGTTAACGGCTGGCCGCAGGCATTGCCACTCCACTATCGACGCCAGTTCTTTGATACCCGGGACTCGCCAGTCGGTAAATCCGGCGCTTCCACCGTCGCTATTTAGCGAATCAGCAGCACCTAACGCCTGCGCCCAACTGAGCCGGCTAGGACTTTCAGTCGGCAGACAGCGGTCATCCGAAGATACCGTTGGCGTCCCGTTGTCATCGAAACTGAAACCCACCGCGCATCGCTGCCATTGCAGTCCAGTAACGCTGTCGATCACAGTGCCGTCCGCAGCGACAGCAAATCGACTGGCGGGCGCTGTGGCATGCACAGCGTCGTTACACTCGCTGGCATAGGAATAAACGCTGATTGCCATCAATGTCAGTCCTACTAAAGTCGATCGGGTCATCGGTGTTCTCCTTAATGCGCCTATAGGTCGCCGCGTACCAGACGAATGGCGTACGCAGAAGACTTCGGCAGCAATGTCTGCTCCGGTAACCGCGCCTTGTTTCGAAAACCGCGTGCCAGTGTCGGGTCGCTGGGTAACGTTGAGTCGGTCCAGAACGTATCGCCGACGTCGCCACCCAGACTGGTGCTGTAATTGTGGGGGAAATAGCCATCATCTAGGCCGCGACGAGCATCCGCCGTTGCCGATGCCACAAAGGCCAAATCAAAAAACTCATCAGGACGCGGTAGCCGCCAGTCATTGAAACCGCAGAGGCTGGTGGCGTTAATCGCCGCAACGTACGCTTCGGTATCACAGTTCAGGCCGGCCGCACACGTACCGCCGTTTTCCGTACCGGGATCGCCACCGTCACCGACGCCATCAGAGTCGTACCACGTATAGGTCCAATCGTAATGGCGTACGTCATTCGGCTGGTCGGCTTTTATCTCCCAGACTAGGCCGGTGACCTCGTCGCGAACGCAATCCCAACGAGCTTGTTGTGGGTTAGAGGGTACGTTGACATATGGGTACAACGCGTCTTGATTAGCCAATGGGTCGCCGGCTGCATCAAGCTTCGTGAAGTGAAACCCGCCGGCACCATCGCTGTTGTCTGCAAAGACCGCATCCCGTCCGAACTCGGCGTCTTGGCCCGGGTAACCCGGTTGCGGGCAGGCAAGCAGCGTTCCAGCATCGGTACCACAATAGGTTACGCCGCTGTCATTACTCGCCACCGCATTCGCTCTCGTATCGTCGTCGACGATCACCAAAGTGGCTGTATCCACTCTCGCTATCGCTGGCCCCGATACAGCAGTAACAGTTACCGCAAAGTGTTCATCGTTCTCCGGAACGGTATCGCCGACGATGGCAATGGGTATACGAGCTTCGGTCTCGCCGTTGTTGATCGTGACCGTCCCGGCTGCAGCCTCGACATCGATACCGACCGTGGCGGTATTACTGGTTACAACATAGTCCGCCGTTACAGTACTGGTGGCCGGTGACGACAATCGCACCAGAAAGTTTGCATCAGCACTGCCGTTGTCGCCCTCATAGATATCAGGCTGCTCAGCTAGGACATCGAGACGCGCTTCGTCATCAATTATCGTTACCAGAACACCTGTCGTCGCGACGAACACGGTATCCGAATCCGACGAGATGTTGACGGCAAACACTTCGTTAACTTCAGGGGTGTTGTCATCAATTACATCGAAACTGACGGCTAGGCGCTGCTGCCCGGCTGGTATCGTCACATTAACGATCGTATCGGCGTAGTCTATGTTCGCCGTTGCGCTTACGGACTCAGTGCCCAGCACAAGCGCGACGTCGGTCTCGGCGGGTCGACTGAGAGTCAGCTCCAAATCAACAGTCGGTCCATCCTCGCTGACACTTACCGGCGCAGCTCGGAGGGTTATACGTGGGGCAATGGGCTCCAGCACGCCTCGCCGGACAGGTCTAATATGCGCCAATTGCGTTTTTATCGCCGTTTGCAACTCGCCGAGGAAAAACTCAATTTGCCAAGCCTCATCACCGTCAGTGGCTGGCGTGCTGGACCAAAATGCAGACGGCGGTGTGTCCGGGAACGCCAAGTTATCAATAGCCGGCAACTCACAGCTCGCGACCACCAGCGAGTCCAATTGCTTAGCGTCCGGTATGGTCCAGTCATCAAATCCGCCGACTCGACTACTCACCGCTTGCTGTAAGGCCGATTGCCAGCTTGCCGTTTGAACACCATTCGCTAGGCAGCGGTCGTCGGCAAGATCTGCCGTGGCTTGGTCGTCGACGCTATACCCCAACGGGCAGCGCTGCCAAGTCAATCCTGTCGTCTGATCGACGACCACATCTTCGTTGATGACAAAACGGTCCGTATCGCCGTACGCATCGCAACCGCGACCAGACGCGGGAACCGGCTGATGCGTCGTCTGCAGTTCAATGCTAGCTCCGTCTACGTCCAGAGGGTCACCCAGCAAGACCTCGGCATAATGCTCCGCGCCGTCTTCTCCCGCTGCGGTCACCACTGCGTAGTGAATCTCGTACTCATCACCGATGCTGATGCCAAACGCATCAAGGTCTATTTCTCGCGACGTCTCAGGGAACCCGTACTCCGTAGACACCGCTCGCCGGAAGCACTGTTCATTTAGTTCTAGATCAATGGGAACACAATTGATCGAGAAGGCGATTCGAATAAAGTCTTCACTGATGGTATTGCCGCGTTGGGCGCCGCTCGTCTGATCCGAGACCTCGGCGTACAGCAACTCCATCGGTGTTTCTGGATCATCCATGATGCCGGAGACTTCTGCGCGAGATGTGAAAACCTCGCCCGGGACGTTAAGCCGCCGACCATCCGCGACTTTGTACAGTCGAACAGCGAAGTACCATTGCGCATACGGAGGTATGGCTTTGCCGGTCCAGGCCTCAAACAAGTTGCCCGACCCCTTCGTTTGGGCAAAGACTTTCATGCTGCTTGCATTAACCGTAAAGCGTGGGTTCGTTGCATCGGTCCTAACAAAATTCCCTATCCACAGCATTTGCGGATTCACATCCGTCGACCGAGGGAAACCGGTTCGCTGCCCGCTATAGACGTAGTTTCTTGTTCTGCCCGTCGCATCGGCGAAGAGCCACGCCCCGTGCTCGTCGCTAAGGTAGGGCATTTCCCACGGTGACATACGCTCGTCAAAAAACGGACTGCTAGGTGCTGCACCGAAGACGCTGGGCGCCTCACCGTTGCGGTTAAGGCCAGTACCGAAGAACACGCCTACCGCATACGCTTCTTTCGCCTCATCGGCGATTGCCTGCCGTACCGGCAAATCAAGCGCAACAAGCAACAGAACGGTTGCGGCTAACCGACCAATAACTCGAGCTCGTGTACTCACCTCAAAGACCTCCTCTAACCAATCGCACCGACAAGGCCTCGCCGGGACGGACGCTACCCGTAGTGGCATCGCTGAAGTTGACGTAAACCACTGAACTTCCGAAGCGCGTTGATGCGCTCCAGTAACCCGTGGCTACTTGGTGCGGGAAGTATTCGCTATCAATATAGGCGCCCGCATCGACGCCGAAATGAAGCAGTGAAACGAGCTCGTGACGTGTTGGGAGACGCCAGTCGTCGTAACCGCATAAGAGCGCTGCGTTGATAGCTGCGGCAAAGCTCGCCGTATCGCAGCTATCAATAACCCGACAATCGCCCGCCTCCTGATCGCGGTCAGTACCCTGGCTGGCTAGTGTCCAACGGTATGTCGACGACGCATCACTTATGTCGCCATCGAGCGTTTTCGTTTCCCATGTAAGGCCCGTGACCTCGTCGCTAACACAAGCCCAAGGCTGTGTGCCGAAGGCGAGCGTCTGATCGACTAGCGGCACGCCGCTACTGTCTTTTTTGGTGAATACGAAACCGGCGACGCCATCACTGTCGTCGTTCACACTGGCATCGCGGCCTGTCTCGCCATCCTGACTGGGATAGGCGTCGGTGCCGGCCGAAGTGCTGGCGCAATCGTTCGTGTTGGTCATTGCGTTACCGCAGCGGGTAACGCCCGTATCGTTTAAAGGAAAGCCTCGCGTAACGGCTTGATCATCATCAGTAATGGAAATTTGAATTCTGTCTGCAGCGACTTTCGCCGTTGCCGACACGTTGCTGACCACGGCTTCGAACTGCTCGGACGACTCACGGATGTTATCGTCAACCAACGCGATCAACCATGTCGCCTCCCGCATCCCTTTTGGAATGACGATGGTTTGCGTCGCAGCGACAAAATCGTCGCTAGCCACGGCCGTCCCATCGGCCGTCGAAACGTCGAAAGAAACATCGCCGCGCGCCAAGGCGGACAACTGAAACGTGACGATGGCTTCTGCCCCTTGGCCTTCGACGACGGGGGCCGCAGAGAGCGAGAGCTCCGGTGCGGGATCGTCGTCGATGAGGGTACCCACACCCGTCGTTTTGGTGATCGAGATGCCGGCCGGTGCGTTTGACAGTTCGACCGTAAAAGTCTCGTCGTCTTCATCGTTCGGATCATCAATAACATCGATGCCGACAGTCGCTGTCGTCTGACCGGCTGGAATCGTCACGATGCCGGACGCCGCGACAAAGTCACTGCCCGCCTCGGCGCTGCCATTTGCCGACGCGAAGTCGACAGAAGTATCGACATTACGGCTTTCGCTCAGCGTCACGTTCAAGGAGACAACCGCGCCACCGGCTTCTGTTGCCGAACCATCGGCGATCGACAATGTGACCTCGCTTGGTGGAGGGTCATCATCCGGCGGTGGATCAGCGGCGCCGTTGGTTGATCCACCGCAGCCAGAGAGCGACACCAGCAACAGTGATAGCAGCGCTATCGGCATCGACGTGCGTACGGGCATAGCAGGCTCCTTCCATCCGAAAAACGGCGTTCTTGGTGTCAGAAAACCGAGTTCAGTGGCCGGAGGGGCCAAATTTCTTGGGTCGGGCCAAAAAATCTGTGTGCAGTTAGTTGCGGTTGCTCGGCCAATAATGGCTGCTTTACACAGTGACGGCAGTGTTCGGGCGGCTCTAAGCGTCAGTCGTGCGGACCGACCCGCATCCCCCTCCCCCAATACACACTAGCCTCTGCACCGCTGGGGTGGTCGTAGCATAACGACGGTTGCTGCGATCCAAGCCGCAGCAAATCCAATTCGGAGGGCGGTTGATCGCGCAGCAAGCGGCGCTGTTCCATTTCGCTCAGTGGAACAATGGTTCGAAACACAGGGTCGTCGCCGTTGTCCCAGTCGATCGTCTCCGTCGTTACCTGCAGATACCATTGCCCGCACGAGGCACAGCGCCGGAGACTGACAATAAAGTGCGACTCAGCGATAAGGTACGTCTCGATCGGGACCGACTTGATCTGCGACCACGCCGATACCGCGTCAGTCGACCAGCATACGGAGCACCCTACATTTACACTCAGTTTGCTTGATCTCATTAGCTAACGCGTAGCACCGTTGCGGACTATATCGGTAAGCGCAGTGAACACCGCGGCCGGTTACCCGTCTAAACTCTAGCCATGAGAATCGAAAAGACGATCGCCATCGACACCACTGTTGCCAGGGTTTACGCGGCATGGGTCTCGAACGATACGATCATCCCGCCGGCAACGCGAATGGACATTGATGCCCGAGTCGGCGGTCATTACATCCTTTACGCGACGACACCAGAGTTTTCCGCGCGAAATAAGGGCACGTTCTCCGTCGTTGAACCGAATCGACGTCTGGTCTATTCGTGGGAATGGGATAACGATGGCGAGGTCTCGACGATCGACGTCCGCTTCACGGCAAAGGACGATCAAACCGTTGTCGAATTGGTCCACAGTGGCTTCCACAGCAAAGGCTCGGTGAGCCAGCACGATGCTGGCTGGGACCACTATTTTGCTGGCTTGGCAGCCTATCTCGCTGAATGAACGCTAGCTTAGGGAGGTCAGATAGTCCCTAAAGCCCGCACCGATCTCTTCGTGTTGCAGCGCGTATTCGACCGTCGCTTCTAAAAAGCCGAGTTTGTTGCCGCAGTCGTAGCGTTTACCTTCAAACGGGAACGCGTAGGTCGGCACATCGTCCAGCTGCGCCGCGATTGCGTCGGTGAGTTGTATTTCCCCGCCAGCGCCACGTCCGATGGTCTTCAACACATCGAAAATACTGCCGTCGAGCAGATAGCGGCCGACAACCGCTAGATTTGATGGTGCGACATCCGGTTGTGGCTTTTCCACCATGCCACTGATTCGCTGCAACGCATTGCCTTCGTGTAACGAGACAATCCCGTAACTTGCCGTCTTTTCCTTTGGCACCGTCTGCACGGCTAGCGCAGCACCACCGTGCTGAGCGTAAAACTGCGCCATCTGTTTCAGGCACGGCGTCTCGGCTTTGATCATGTCGTCCGGCAAATGGACGAAGAACGGCTGATTGCCGACTGCCGGTTCGGCGCAGAGTACGGCGTGCCCAAGACCCAAAGGCTCTCCTTGCCGTATGAACGTACACGACACGCCGGTCGGTTTTATGGCTCGCACGATGTCGAGCAGTTCGCTCTTGCCGCCTTCGTCGAGCGCCCGCTCAAGCTCCGGATCGACATCGAAATGATCTTCAATTGAGCGTTTTGATGCGTGCGTTATGAAAACCAAATTCGTGGCGCCGGCCGCGACAGCCTCCTCAACCGCATACTGTATGAGCGGCTTATCGACGATCGGCAGCATCTCTTTCGGGCTGGCTTTGGTTGCTGGAAGAAAACGTGTCCCGCGACCCGCGACAGGGAAAACGGCGGCTTTGACCGACTGCGGCATTTAACTACTCCGACCTTACGCTCGGTGCGATGGTAACAACGTGGCGCTGCTGAAAACAGCACAGCGCGGCGGCGTGACCAGACACGCCGCCGCTCTTGGCATGGCTAAGGTTTGGCGGACTTCGGTCTCGCGGGTTTGCCCAGCGTTATAATCGCCCGATTCTGATCGATAATTGCCTTGCCGATTCCGTCGACTTTCGCCAAATCGTCAATCGATCGAAACGGCCCGTTTGAGCGCCGATAATCGACGATTGCCGCCGCTTTAGCGGCGCCGATACCAACGAGGTTGGCGGCCAGTTCGGCAGGACCAGCCGCATTGATGTTGACCTCCGCGGCTTGGATGGGGCTGTTTGCTAGAGCTAACGCCAACGCAGCAGCGGCGACTAGGTTTCGAATCATCAGGACTCCTTGAATTTTCCGACGCGGCATAGGCTGCCGCAACAGCGAGAAGTCTCAGCCAATTAGCCGGCGACTCGCATGCCGAAAAAATGGGTAGTTCCTGCAGGTATGCGGTCGCCACCACGCTTAAGGCGCGACAACCGCTGGGCTTTGTCGCTCGGCCGGATAGACAAACCAGATCAAACCCAATGAAAAGGCATTCAATAAGGCGGGCGCGAGCGCAAATCCAATCGCGATCCCGAACATGGCATTGTCAGTTTGCACCGCCTGGCCGGCGATGAATCCACTGGTCTCGAGTAGCAAGCCAACCAGCAACGTCCCACCGAGCGCGAACCCGGTCTTATCAATGATTGAAAACAAGGCCGAAAAGAGTCCAGCCCGCGAGCGACCGAGCGCCAAACGGTCATTCTCGATCACATCTGCCAACATCGAGAAAGCCGACGTAAAACAGGCCGACTGAAACATCCCCATCAGCAGACCGCCGACATAGATCCACGGTGCATTCTGCGAAGGCGCGAACGCGATGACCAGCAAAGCCGCCGTGTACCCAAGCAAACCGATGACATAGACGTTGCGCCGACCGATCCGTCGCGCCGCGCTCACCCACAACGGCTGGATACCAATGGCCATAACACTGGTCAGCAACACCATAATGCCGATCGTCTCGAGCGGTCGCGCGAACGCAAGGTTAAAGGTGAATAAGTACGCAAGCGTTGCGTATGCCATCCCCATTGCACAAAGCTGGCTAAAGAACGCCATCATCAGACCGATCGCCGCTCGATTGCGCACGATCGAGCGCCAGTCCGGTCCGTCGGTGTCACCGGTCGATGCGTTTGCGGCGGCAACGTCGTCAGCCCCCACCCTGCGGTTATCAATCGAGCGGCTACCCGCCCAGGCGACTACCAGCGTAACGGCGCAGAGCCCGGCCAACACGTAGGCCATGGCCGCGTAGCCGTCAGCGCCACCGCCGAAGCGTCCGACCAAAATTGGCGCCAGCGAGGCTGCGACCAAAAGGCCCACACCCGACATCGCCGTGCGCCATGCCATCGCTGCAGTACGCGTATCACGATCGTCAGATACCTCGGTACCGATGGCCAAATGCGGTACAGAAAATAACGAAAAAACAAGCATATAAGCCGACAAAATCAAAGCCACATAAAGCGCTCGGCCCGATTCAGTCGACGCGCTCGGCGCTTGAAACAGCAGGATCAAGAAGACCGGCGATAGCAATGCGCCGGCTAGAATTAGGCGTACTCGTCGTTTGCCTTGTCGTAGCCGGTCACTAAGCCAACCCGCACCAATATCGGCTAAGACGGCAACCACCAATTTCGGCCCGAATATCGCCGTACCTGCAAGCGCTGGCGAGATTCCGAGCACCTGCGTCATGAAGAAAAGCAGCAATAGAGAGGGAACGTCGCGGTAGATCTGCACCGCGATTTGCCCGATCGACCAGGCCACTGTTTCCCAACGCGAGTTCATCTCGGATCGCGGCGTTTCGCTACCAATCGACACGCTCACCACGCACCAACGAGTCGAATCGCACCTGATTAGCTGGCTTTTGCGTCTCCCACGATTTACAGCTCGGGCAGTGCCAGAGTAACGACATGCTGGAGAAGCCACACTCACTGCAACGATACTTCGGCGTTTTTGTTGCCAACCGTGATAGGCCGGCCTTCACCTTCGTAAGCGCTTCGTCGGCTACCGCGCTGTCTTTCACGGCAGACACGTCGATAAACTCGGCGAGTGTTGGCTCATTACCAACGTAGTCGCTGAGACATCGTTCAAGAACATCGCTATCGAGATCAGGGTGTAGCACGGCAACGTAAGCCAACGCATGTGAAATCTCCGGCTGCTTCGCAACGCGCTCTGCCAACGCAGCCTCCAGCTCGCCGAGTTTGCCATCGGCTGCGTACATCACGTGCAGGCGCGGCAATACCTCCACGATCAGATCAGTGTTTTCCTCGACAACGCGCCAATACAATTTGTAAGCCATCGCCGTATCGCCGGTTTTTTCGGCGAGTTCGGCGCGAATCAACGTGCCACGTGTGGTTCGACCGCGCCCCGATTGCGCGTCACGAAGAAACTGCCGTGCCGATGCGTAGTCCGCACGCTCAATCGCCTGTTCGGCCAATTCACAATGATAGTGCGCGACACTGCGCGAGACCTCCTCGCCGCCACGCGATTCCAGTTTCCGGCCGACGTCAATCGCTTTATCCCAATCGCGCTCCTGTACGTAGATGCGCGTGAGGTGTTTTAAGGCCTGGTCGCGATAGTCGCCGCTCTCGATCAACGACAAAAACAACGATTCGGCGCGATCCAAGAGGCCAGCCGTCATGTAGTCGCGGGCCAGCGAGTACAGTGCCTGCTGGCGCTGCTCCTCCGGTAGCCCCGGCCGAGCAATGATGTTTTGGTGAATCCGGATTGCCCGATCGACTTCGCCACGACGTCGAAACAGGCTCCCTAGCGCAAAGTGCGTCTCGATCGTTTCATCGTCAACGCGCACCATACGTAGAAACAGATCGACAGCTTGGTCAGTTTGTTCGTTCAGCAGGAAGTTAAGCCCTTTCAGGTACTCAACGTTCAAGTACTGGTGGTTCTCCTGTGGCCTATCGCGCTCCCACAGGTAACGAATCGACCAGCCAGCCGCCGTTAGTAACACGAAAAACCCTGCGAGCAGAAAAGCCTGTTCGCTAGGCATTAGAGTCCAATCCCGCTAACACTGACTGCCCGGATGAGCCATTGCGCGAGACGCACGTGCTAGTCCCTAACATCCTGCAGTGGCAGGCTTCGTAAACTCGATACTTCGGCTTCAGCTAGGCGTAACTGTTTACGGAGCTTGCGCCGGTCGTTGGCGACGCGCAGTAAGTAGAGCGTACAACTGAGTAGGCCGAACACCCAACCGACAACCAATGCTGCGACGAAGGCGGCCGGTAACGCCGCATCGACTTTCGAGAAACCGAAGTCGAGAGACACACGGCCGGGATTTAGGCCCCAAAAAACCACAACGGCGGCCGCAACGAGCAGCACGACAACGAAGACGAAAAGTCGACGAATCATGAGCGGACTATACCGCGCCAGCGCTCCTGGGGGGATCAGTTTTTGATCGGCAGGTGACGGTTCTGATTCACGCGCTCACGCAAACTTTTGCCGGGCTTGAAATGCGGCACGTATTTACCGGAGAGTGATACCGGCTCACCGGTCTTGGGGTTACGACCTTGCCGAGCAGGTCGGAAGTGCAGAGAGAAGCTGCCAAAGCCGCGGATTTCGATGCGCTCACCATTGGCCAATGAGTTACTCATAATTTCAAGCAAATGTTTCACCGCCAGCTCCACGTCTTTGGCGGCGAGGTGTTTTTGCTTGCGAGCTATCAGCTCAATCAATTCCGATTTGGTCATGACGCGTATCGCTTGTTAGTTCGGCCTAGCATTACCTGCAGTACGAACGGGGCGACTTAACGCCGCCCCGTTAGCACGTTCTGGGTCAGTCAGCGCTGTTTATCTGATCCTTCAGCAGCTCACCGAGCGTTGTGCCCGACGAACCCGCAGAACTTTCGGATTTGTAGTTCTCAACCACTTCCGCTTCTTCGTGTGCTTCACGCGCTTTAATCGACAACGCGATCGCACGTGACTTGCGGTCGACAGCCATAAACTTAGCTTCGACTTCATCGCCCACTTTCAGCACGGTGCGCGCGTCTTCAACACGCGTACGCTGCAGTTCTGAAGCACGCAAATTACCAACGATGCCATCGCCCAGATCGACCATTGCACCGCGCGACTCGACCTCCGTAACAACACCCTTGACGATGCTGCCTTTCGGATGCGAGGCAAGCCAGGCTGAGAACGGATCGCCATCCAGCTGTTTGATGCCGAGTGAGATACGTTCACGCTCGGGGTCGATCGACAACACAACGGCTTCGAGTTCCTGACCTTTCTGGTAGTTACGAACGGCATCTTCGCCGTCGCTTTCCCAGGTAATGTCAGACAGATGAACGAGCCCATCGATGCCGCCATCCAAGCCGATGAAGATACCGAAATCGGTAATCGACTTGATTTGGCCTTTGACCCGATCGTTGCGGTTAAAGGTCGCCGCAAACTCAGCCCATGGGTTCGATTTACACTGTTTGATACCGAGCGAGATTCGGCGCCGATCTTCATCGATCTCGAGCACCATCACTTCGACCTCGTCGCCGATCTGAACCACACGCGACGGGTTGACGTTCTTGTTGGTCCAGTCCATTTCGGAGACGTGAACCAGTCCTTCAACGCCCTCTTCGATCTCGACGAAGCAGCCGTAATCAGCGATGTTCGTGACCTTGCCGAACAGGCGCGTTGATGTCGGGTAGCGACGGCTAATGTTCTGCCATGGGTCCGCACCGAGTTGTTTGATACCGAGCGAGACACGCTGGCGCTCGCGGTCAAACTTCAGAATGCGCACTTCGATCTCTTCACCAACATTAACGACTTCGGACGGGTGCTTGACCCGCTTCCAAGCCATGTCGGTAATGTGCAGCAGGCCATCGATACCGCCGAGGTCAACGAACGCGCCGTAATCGGTCAGGTTCTTGACGATACCCTTGACGGTCTTGCCTTCCTGCAACGTCTCCAGTAGCTGTTCGCGCTCAGCGCTGTAATCGTCTTCGACGACGGCGCGGCGCGAGACCACAACGTTGTTGCGTTTTTGGTCCAGCTTAATGACTTTGAATTCGAGGTCTTTCCCCTCGAGGTAGGCGGGATCGCGAACCGGACGAACATCGACCAGCGAGCCCGGCAGGAAGGCGCGGACATTGTCGATTTCGACGGTGAAGCCACCTTTGACGCGGCCGTTGATAATGCCGCTAACAATTTCACCTTTCTCGAAGGCTTCTTCGAGCCGGGTCCACGTGCGGGCGCGTTTCGCCTTCTCACGCGATAAACGGGTCTCACCAAAGCCGTCTTCGACAGCATCGAGTGCAACCTCTACGTCGTCGCCGACAGCGACCTCCAACTCACCCTTGTCGTTATGGAACTGCTCGACCGGAATGACAGCCTCACTTTTGAGGCCAGCGTTGACGATGACAACGTCGGAATTAACGGAGACGACCTTACCGTTTAAGATTGAGCCAGGTTTGATCTGCTGGCTGGCAAGGCTCTCTTCAAATAGTTCTGCAAAACTTTCAGTCATGATGGTTAAAAAAGCCCCTCGATAAGGGGCGCCTGTTAGTTAACGTTGGCGCAGTGACTTCCGTGTTGCTGCGGTTATCAAAAAAAAGGCGTTACATCCTGAACGCCGGTTTATTACTCATTTACTTCAATTTGCCGGGCCCCTAACTCGTTATCGGCGAGCGCTGTTCGCTCGCCAATTCCAGAACCCGTGAAACAACGTCTGCAACGCTGAGGTTGGTGCTATCGACTTCGACCGCGTCGTCGGCCGCACGCAGCGGCGCGACAGAACGGTTGGCGTCGCGTGAGTCGCGTTCTGCGATCTCCCGCGAAAGCGCCGAGAGGCTAACACCAATCCCCTTTTCTTTCAACTGCTTATGGCGCCTTTCGGCGCGTGCCTCAGCGCTGGCTGTCAGGAATACCTTGACCCCTGCATCCGGGAATATCACGGTGCCCATGTCGCGACCGTCTGCCACGAGCCCCGGCGGCGCGCGGTAACCGCGCTGGAGCTCCACCAACGCATCACGTACGGCTGGATGCGCGGCCACGAGCGATGCCAATTCACCGCAGCGTTCGGTGCGAATGAGGTCGGTCACCACCTCTCCAGCCAGCCAAATTCGCTCATCACCGCTGTCCGTGCTCCCGAAGCGAGCCGACAAATTTAGGGCAATGTCGGCGAGTGCTGGCCCATCTTTGAAGGACACGCCGCCCCGTTCGGCCGACAAACCGACCAAGCGGTACAAAGCGCCACTATCAAGCAGGTGCCAACCGAGTCGTTCGGCCACTTCTCGCGAGACGGTACCCTTGCCGGACCCACTCGGGCCGTCGATCGTCAATACAGGAATCACTTCGACATCTCCTCGATCGTCCAACCCAATGAGCCACACGACGTAACAAACCCTGGGAACGACGTTGCCACAGTCTCTGTACCGGCAAGAATCAGCGGCTGACTCGCTGTCAATCCGGCAACAGCGAAGGCCATGGCGATGCGGTGATCGTCTTCGGCGTCAATCTCAGCACCACGAGAAGGCCCACCGGTGATCACCGCCGCATCGTCGCTTTCCTCACAAGTAATGCCCATTGCCCGTAGCCCACGGATCATGACAGCAATTCGGTCGCTTTCTTTGTGCCGCAGTTCACCAATCGCATTAAACCGGGTCACCCCGCGCGCATTGGCCGCCGCGACAAACAACACCGGGAATTCATCGATGGCGAGTGGTACCAGAGCCTCCGGAACGTCGATCGCAGTTAACTCAGCCTGCTGAACGTGCAGATCAGCGACCGGTTCACCGCCGACGTCGCGGCGATTGCGAATCTCAATTCGCGCCCCCATGTGACGCAAAATCTCAAGCGCACCAATGCGGGTCGGGTTAACGCCCACCCCTCGGATCGTGACGCCGGATGGCGCTGCCAATGTGGCCGCGACAACGAAGAACATCGCCGACGAGGGGTCGCCGGGCACGCTGACGCTAAGTGGCTGAAGGTCAGCGGGACCGGTGAGGCTAATCAAATGACGATCGGCATCGACCGCGATCGGCACACCCATGGCTGCCAGCATTCGCTCGGTGTGATCGCGCGTCGGGGCTGGCTCCGATACTTGTGTTTCGCCGTCCGCGTACAATGCCGCAAGCAAGATCGCTGATTTCACTTGCGCGCTTGCGACCGGCATACCGTAGCGCACCGCTAGCACTCGCTCCGTCGGTAAAACCGTCAATGGCGGTCGATTGGCTTTGCCAGCGATTTGAGCTCCCATGGCATTGAGCGGGCGGATGACGCGGGCCATCGGCCGCCGCGATAGCGAGCGATCACCGACGAGCGTTGACGCGAAGCGCTGGGGTGCAAGGATGCCGCAGAAGAGCCGCATTGACGTGCCTGAGTTGCCGAGATCAAGTGGTGCTGTTGGCGCTGCGAGGCCGTGGCGACCGACGCCGTGGACGTGGTACTGCCCCGTTCCGAGGCGGGTAATTGACACCCCCATGGCCTGCAAGGCGCGCGCCGTCGCCAAGCAATCATCGCCTTCAAGCAAACCGTCTATTTGCGCCTCGCCATTGGCCAAGGCGTTGAACATCAACGCTCGATGGGAGATCGATTTATCGCCCGGCACCTGCAACGAGCCGCTAAGTGCGGCGCCGCCGGGAATCAGCCACTGCATGCATCGTCCTCAAAAACGGGGGCAAGAGCCTACCAGCGATTCGAAAAGAATCAAGGGGTTAGCGGGCTTTTTTACACCAGCGCGCGCGGATAAGAGCCAAGCACACGACACAGCGGCGTTAGCTCGCGAATGTCGCCGAGCGCCGCGGCGACGTTAGCGTCGTCGGCATGTCCGTCGATATCGAGAAAAAACACATACTGCCACTTGCCACGCCGGGACGGACGAGACTCGATCCGGTTTAGATTAACGCCGTGTTTTGCGAACGGGTGCAACAAGGTGTGCAGCGCACCGGCACCGCCCGTGTCCTCGGCCGATAGCAGTAACGTTGTTTTATCGTCGCCGCTCGGGCTTAAGAGCTTGCGACCGAGTACCAAAAAACGGGTGGTGTTGTCTGAGCGATCCTCAACGTTGGCCACAAGAATATCGAGACCGTACACCTTTGCCGCGGCATCGCCGGCGATAGCGGCCGTACCGACTTCGTCACGCGCGCGGCGCGCACCCGTCGCGTTGCTGCCGACCGGAACCAGTTCGACGGTTGGCAAGTACTCGCGCAGCCAAGCACGGCATTGCGCGAGCGACTGCTGATGGCCGCAAATGCGCTCGATACCTTCTAAACGAACACCCGGCTTCGCCATCAAGTGCTGCTCAATGCGAAGTTCAATCTCGCCACCTATTTTAAGTGGCGAAGAAATCAACATATCGAGTGTGTTGTTGACCGAGCCTTCGGTCGAGTTCTCGATAGGAACAACACCGAAATCAGCATTTGCCGATTCGACTTCCTGAAAAACCTCGTCGATTGTCGCGAGCGGCAGATCGCGTACCGAATGGCCGAAGTGGCGCTGGACTGCCGTCTGCGTAAACGTGCCTTCTGGGCCCAAATAACCAATCTTCAATGGCTCCTGCTGAGCCAGGCACGCCGACATGATCTCACGAAACAGACGAACCATTTCTTGATCGTTGAGCGGCCCCTCCGTATTGCGCTCGATAACCTGGCGCAACACCTCGGCCTCGCGTTCTGGGCGAAAATAATCGACCGTTGCTAGGTTGGCCGCGCCTTTGATCTCACCGACACGGCGAGCTAACTGGGCTCGTTCGGCAATCGCGTCTTGAATCTGCTGATCGACAGCATCGATTCGCTCCCGGATCTTGGCAAGCTCCTCGGTTGTTGCGTCGTCACTCATCGCTCCGACCTAGCTGTCGTCGCCCGGCCGGCCGAGCGAGCGAACACGCAGAACCCCTTCAATAGATGCCAGCTCATGGAGCGTCGCTTGAGACGGCTCACTGTTTAAATCGATCAACGAGTAAGCCACATCGTCACGTGACTTGTTCAACAGATCGGCGATGTTTAAACCTGCATCCGCTAGTACCGTCGATATTTGCCCAACCATGTTCGGCACGTTGCGGTTCGACACGCCAACACGCCACGCATCGATGCGCGGCATGTGTACATCTGGAAAATTGACCGAATGACGAATATTGCCGTTCTCCAAAAAATCGCGGACGTTCTCGCATACCCGCACCGCGCAGTTCTCCTCCGCCTCGCCGGTCGATGCACCGAGGTGCGGTAACGCGATCACACGCGGGTGCGTAATCAGGCGCTTGGTGGGGAAATCAGCGACGTAACCGGCCAACTTACCCTCGTCCAATGCCGCGACAATGGCATCTTCGTCAACGATTCCGCCGCGCGCTAAGTTGATCACGATGCCGTGCTTAGGCAACGAGGCAATCCGCTCGGCACTGACCATGTTGCGGGTTGCATCCATCAAAGGCACGTGCACGGAGATAAAGTCTGACTCGCGACACAATTGATCGATACCGCTGGCCTTGAACACGCCCGACGATAGCTCCCACGCTCTCTCGACCGTCATTTTTGGGTCGAAACCAATCACCTTCATACCGAGACTACTGGCAGCATTCGCGACTTGTACGCCGATGGCTCCGAGGCCGATCACCCCCAGCGTTTTGCCAGGTAACTCTGACCCCACAAACTGTTTCTTACCGGCTTCTACCTGTTTCGATACTTCGCCATCGTCACCGTCAAGCCCAGCTGCGAATTCCAGAGCTGCCGGAATGTTGCGCGCCGCCATCAACATTCCAGCAATAACGAGCTCCTTGACCGCATTCGCATTGGCACCGGGCGCATTAAGCACGGGTACGCCAAGGTTGGACATTGCATCAACCGGGATATTGTTCACGCCGGCACCGGCTCGGCCGATAATCTCGACCGACGGGGCAATCTCCATGTCGTGCATTTTGTACGACCGCAAAACGATGGCATCCGGTGCCGAGCATTCGGTCGTCACTTCGTACTTAGCCCGCGGCAATTTCTGTAAACCCGCGAGCGCAATATTGTTAAGCGTAAGAATCTTGTACATGAGGTCTATCTGTTACCCGAGCGCTCAACCGTGGCGTCGCTCAAACTCCTGCATGAAATCAGCTAAGGCGATGACGGAGTCCTCGCCGACCGCATTGTAAATACTGGCACGCATACCGCCGACGGAGCGGTGGCCTTTGAGTGCAACCAACCCCTCGGACGCCGACTCGGTCAGAAAGACTTTGTCGAGTTCAGGGTCGGCCAGCGTAAACGGTACATTCATACGCGACCGAAACTCTGGCTGCACCGGGTTCGCGTAGAAATCGCTGGCATCGATCAACGAGTACAAGGTTTCCGCCTTGCGCTTGTTAACGGCTTCGATCGCATCGATTCCACCGTGATCCTTCAGCCACGTGAACGTAAGCCCGGCCATGTACCAGCCGAACGTTGCCGGCGTGTTACTCATCGAACCGGCTTTGGCCTGGACACTCCAATTCAGCATCGATGGCGTTTGCTGCCGCGCTCGCTCCAACAGATCTTGGCGAACAATGACGATCGTTAGCCCGGATGGACCGATGTTCTTTTGTGCGCCGGCATAGATCACGCCGTAATCGCTCACATCGATGGCGCGCGACAAGATGCTCGACGACATGTCGGTCACGAGTGGCTTGCCGCCTGTATCCGGAGGAGTCTGAAACTCGATTCCGCCGATCGTCTCGTTACTGGTGATGTGAACGTACCGAGCCTGCGCCCGGAAAGAGTCTGGGGTTAGCGCCGGAATGTAAGCAAATGCGTCATGCTCGCTCGTTGCCGCAACGGCCGCGTCGCAAAAAATAGCGGCTTCTTTCACCGCTTTTTTGCCCCAACTGCCCGTGATTACATAGTCGACGGCATCGCCATCCTCCGCCAAATTGAGCGGCACGGCGGCAAACTGCTGAGTGGCACCGCCCTGCAAAAACAACACGGCGTAATCGTCGGGTATGCGCATAAGCTCGCGCAAGTCGGCTTCAGCGCGCTCCGCCAGCTCGATGAAGTGCGAACCACGATGGCTCATCTCCATGACCGACATGCCCGCTTGGGCATAGTCGGTGAGCTCCGACTGCGCTTTCGCCAAAACGTCCAGCGCTATCGCTGCCGGTCCGGCGCTAAAATTGTGTACTCGACTCATTAATGGGTTCCTCGCGCTCGCGCGAACGGGACAAAGAGTGCGCAAGCCTGCGGGTGCAGTATGTCAGTCTTGTGACGATTCCTCATCGATTGGTGCGATCCGCGCCATGCCGGCGAGCTGGTCGCCTTCGTCGAGGCGAATCAGACGGACGCCTTGAGTATTTCGCCCGACAATCGAGATCTCTTCAACGGGTGTCCGTACCAGCGTGCCATTGCTGGTGATCAACATGACTTCGTCGTCGGGGTGAACTTCTAACGCACCCACCGTACGGCCATTGCGCGCCGTTGTCTGAATTGCGATCACACCTTGGCCACCGCGACCTTGTGTTGAAAACTCTTCCGGTTTCGTGCGCTTGCCGAAGCCGTTCTCGGTTGCCGTCAGAATCAAGCCGCCCGAGAGCTGCAACAGCGCGATCACTTGGTGATCGTCTGGCAGCTTGATCCCCCGAACCCCCGCCGCGGTCCGACCCATTGCCCGAACATCCGCCTCGTTGAAACGGATACCTTTACCCGAGCTCGCAATCAGCACGATGTCGGTATCGCCATCGGTGATCGTGACGTCGACCAATTGGTCGTCGTCACGAAGATCGATGGCGATAATGCCGTTCGCCCGCGGGCGTGAAAACGCATCGAGCGGCGTCTTTTTGACCGTGCCACTCGACGTTGCGAAAAACACGTAGTTGTCCGCGTCGAAACTGCGAACCGGCAGGACAGCATTGATGCGCTCGTCCGGTTGCAGTGGTAATAGATTTACCAGCGGCTTGCCACGCGCGCCGCGCCCGGCCTGCGGCACTTGGTAAACTTTCAGCCAGTACGCCATACCGCGGCTTGAGAAACACAGCAGCGTGTCGTGGGTGTTGGCGACGAAAAACTTATCGATAAAGTCTTCGTCTTTGACGGCGGTCGCTGCCCGACCGCGTCCACCGCGACGCTGCGATTGGTAGGTGTCGACTGGCTGTGCCTTCGCGTAGCCACCGTGCGAGAGGGTGACAAGAACGTCTTCCTCTGGAATCAGATCTTCATGCGTTAGGTCCGAGTGGTCTTGGACGATTTCCGTGCGCCGCTCGTCCGCAAAGTCATCGCGGACCGCTTCTAGCTCTTCACGAACGACTTCAGTCAGTCGATCTTGGTCAGACAGAATAAGTGAAAGCTCTTTAATTTTATCAAGAATGTCACTGTATTCCTTGATTATTTTTTCTTGCTCGAGACCGGTTAGGCGCTGCAATTGCAGATCCAAGATCGCTTTGGCCTGAACCTCCGATAATCGGTACTGCGTCTCACCATCGACCTCGACGGGTCCAAAATCAGACTCGATACCAGCGGGCGCCACAGCGAGTTCGCCGGCCCGCTCCAGCATTCCGAGCACCTGACCCGGCGACCAGAGAGTGGCAATCAGCCCGGCTCTCGCTTCAGCCGGTGACGGCGATGCTTTGATCAGTTCGATCACCGGATCGATGTTGGCGAGAGCCACCGTTTGCCCTTCGAGGACATGAGCACGATCGCGCGCTTTCGCCAATTCGTACAACGTACGCCGAGTAATGACCTCGCGCCGATGCGCCAAGAACGCATCGAGTACCGCTTTAAGGCTCATCAACTTCGGCTGGCCCTCGTGCAGAGCGACCATGTTGATCCCGAAGACCGATTGCAGCGTGGTCTGCTTGTAGAGGTTATTCAGAATTACATCGCTCACCTCGCCGCGCTTGAGCTCGATAACGACACGCATGCCGTCTTTATCGGACTCATCGCGAAGTTCGCTGATACCGTCAATCTTTTTCTCGCGAACAAGTTCGGCAATCTTCTCGATGAGCCGCGCCTTATTAACTTGGTACGGCAGCTCGGTAATGATGAGCGCCTCACGATCACCTTTGCCGAGCGGCTCGATGTGCGTTTTGCCGCGCACGTAGACACGGCCCCGACCGGTTTTGTAGGCCGAGTAGATGCCGTGCGCGCCATTAATGATGCCGGCGGTCGGAAAATCAGGGCCGGGCAAATGCTCCATTAACCCGGCGACATCGATATCCGGGTTTTCAATAAGCGCCAAGCATGCGGCAATCACTTCACCTAAATTATGGGGCGGAATGTTGGTGGCCATGCCGACGGCGATACCGGACGAACCATTGACCAGTAGTGCCGGAACGCGGGTCGGCAAGACGCTCGGCTCCGACTCGGTGCCGTCGTAGTTTTCAACGAAATCGACGGTGTCTTTGTCAATGTCCGCCAGTAACTGTTGGGCGATCTTCGCCATACGCACTTCGGTATAGCGCATAGCCGCTGGCGCATCGCCATCGACAGAGCCGAAGTTGCCCTGCCCGTCGACCAGCATGTAGCGCATCGAGAACGGCTGCGCCATGCGAACGATCGTGTCGTAAACCGCCGAGTCGCCGTGCGGGTGGTACTTACCGATAACATCCCCCACGACACGCGCCGACTTCTTGTACGGCTTGTTGTAGTCGTTGCCGAGCTCGCGCATCGCGAACAACACACGACGGTGAACCGGTTTTAGACCGTCCCGAACGTCGGGCAGAGCGCGGCCAATAATGACGCTCATCGCGTAGTCGAGGTACGACTGACGCATTTCGTCTTCGAGGTTTACGAAGACGAGCTCCTGGGCGATGTCACTCATGATTACTTCAGATACCTTGCGTGTGTCGGCCGCCACACAACGGTCGTAGAGACGTCAAAAAACGTTTATGAAACAAGCGTTTTCGCGCTCGTTAGAACGGCCAGCCCCACACCCAAAAAAAACTGCAAATACAACCGGTTAATGATACCACAAGCCGCTTCGTTGGCAGCCTATTTCAGCCATTAAAAGGGGGGCGTTCTGGTGGCATGTTTGCAATGCTTGCCGGATCGCTCCAAAGCCGTATACTGGTTATCCGTACAGTACCATGGAAAGCGCAATGGCTGCCTCGCAACCGTGCGATCTCGTCATCGAAGCACGCTGGGTCGTCCCCGCTAGGCCGACCGGCCTGGTCCTCGATAACCACGCGATTGTTATTGCCGATGGCCGCGTTATTGAGGTGGCACCGATCGAGGTGGCACGGGCCCTGTGGCGCCCAACAGAGCGGGTGGAGCGCCGTCGCCACCTGGTTCTGCCGGGCTTCATTAACGCCCGTACGCAAGCCGCCACAACATTGTTCCGCGGCCTCGCCGACGATTTACGCACCGGCGATCCGCAACGGCGCCGGCTCGGCTCGCTGGAACAGCGCTGGGTTAGCGCCGACATGGTTCGTGACGGAACTCGGCTTGCTGTGGCCGAAATGCTCGCTGGGGGCACCACCTGTTTCGCTGACGCCTACTGGTTCCCCGACGCTTGCGCCGAAGCAGCAGCCGATTTCGGCATGCGTTGTGTCGTCGGGTTGCCGTTTACCGAACGCCCACCGCGGTGGAGTAGCGCGACCGAGGGCTACCTCGGTCGCGCTATCGACGTGCACGACCAATGGGCGAGCGACCCGCTGATCTCGACGCGTTTTGTTATCGACGATGTGAACGACTGTTCCGACGCGGGACTGCGACGACTGCGAACGCTGGCTGATGAGCTCGACTTGCGCCTGCACGTGCCGTTTATGGACACCCGCGAACAACTCGCCGAATCCGAGCGCCGCCACGGGGCCGCCCCGCTGGCGCGGCTGGAGTCCGCCGGCATCGTCAACGCGAATTTGTCGTTGGCGCATGCGATTCAGCTGAGTTGCGATGATTTACGCCGAATCACGACCGCCGGCGCCGCCGTCGTCCATTGTCCACAATCAAACGCTAAGCTGGCTGCAGGAATTGCGCCGATACGCGACTTACGCGATGCCGGTATTGCGGTGGCATTAGGAACCGATGGCGCCGCCTCCAATAACGATCTAGACATGTTGAGCGAGATGCATACCGCGGCCATGCTGGCACGACTGCGCGAAGCCGATCCGTTGGCGCTAACGGCGCACGAGTGCATCAACATGGCCACGCTGGGCGGCGCCCGCTGCCTTGGCCTGGAACGCGACATCGGCAGTATTGAGCCCGGCAAGCTGGCCGACCTCGTTGCCATCGCGTTCGATGAACCCGCCTGCTGGCCGGTTCACGACCCGGTGTCGCAATTGGTCTTCGCAGCAACTCGCTGTGCGGTTGCCGATACGTGGATTGCCGGACAAAACCGCTTCACGCAGGGCACTTACAGCCGGCTCGATTTGAACGCGGTACACTCGCGGACCGAAGAATGGCGCGAGCGGCTGTGTTAATGGCAACTCAACAAACCTCACAACCCACTACCAATGTCGACCCCTCCGAGGTCGCCAAATTCGACGCGATGGCGGCCCGTTGGTGGGACCCCGACGGCGAGTTCAAGCCGCTGCATCAATTGAATCCGATCCGGTTTGGCTTTGTTGCTGACCGTACGACACTCCGCGGTGCGCGTGTCGTCGATATAGGCTGCGGCGGCGGTATTCTCACCGAATCGCTCGCCGAGGCCGGTGCAACCGCCACCGGCATCGATCTCGCTGGCGAGGCGTTGGCTGTCGCACGCTTACATGCCGAGTCGTCGCAACTCACGATCGACTACCGCGAAATGCCCTCGCGAGAACTGGCCGACGAAGCGCCGCAATCGTTCGATGTCGTGACTTGCATGGAACTGCTTGAGCACGTACCGGATCCGCAAGCGTTGATCAACGATTGCTGCACGCTGCTGGTGCCCGGTGGGACAGCGTTTTTCTCGACGATTAACCGCACGCCAAAGGCCTACGCGCTGGCCATTGTCGCCGCAGAATACGTGATGCGGCTGCTGCCGCGCGGCACCCACGACTACGAGAAATTCATTAAACCGTCGGAGCTGGCCGCGATGCTTCGCAAGGCCGGCTTCGTGGTCGACGATATCGCTGGCCTGCGCTACGACCCGTTGAGCAATATGCATTCGTTGACCGACACCCCGGACGTCAACTACGTATTGGCGGCCCACAAACCGAGTGACCGTGGCTAGAGCGGCACTCCTCGTCGACCTTGACGGAACACTGGTCGACACCGCACCCGATATGGTGGCGGCACTCGCTCGCGTTTGTGTGAGTCACGGGCAACCAATACCCGACCTAGCGGCAGCTAGCCGCCGTGTGTCCGACGGCTCAATGGCGCTCTTGCGCGCGGCCTTTGGTGACGTAGCCGATACGGAACGCGACTTGCTGCTGCCTGAGTTTTTGAACGAATACACACAACACGTCGCGGATAACTCGGTGCTTTTCGATGGCTGGTCGTCCGTGTTGGACTGGCTAGAGCACCGCCAGTTGCCATGGGGCATCGTCACCAACAAACCGGAGGCGATCAGTCGGCGCCTGCTTCGTTTGCTTGAACTCGATGTGCCGCACGACTGCATCATCGGCGGAGACACGCTGACGGTGCGAAAACCGGACCCAATGCCGTTGCTGCACGCGGCCGAGCGCCTCACGGTAACGCCAAGCCAATGCATCTATATCGGCGATCATCAGCGCGACATCGATGCTGGCCGGGCCGCGGGCATGGCAACGGTCGCCGCCCGGTGGGGCTACCTCAAAGAGGGTGATTCAACCGAGGCATGGCAGGCGGATTGGATTGCGACGAAACCTACTGACCTTCTCGAGTTCCTCACCGATCGGTGGGCGGCGTGAACCTCTCGCTACCGCTCGATTGGTTATTCATTGGCGCACTGGGGATCGTCATTGGACTCGTTGCCGGACTGTTGCTCGAGTGGCTGTTTGGACGCTCAGAACTTACCCAACTGCAACGCGACAATGATCAACTGTCGGCACGCGTTCGCCACCAGGACGAGCTGGCGAAAGAACGCGAAGCGGCTGTCGATGCGGCCGCAACGGAAATTCAAAAACACTTCGGCGAGTTGGCAACGCAAAGTCTCAAGGACAACAACGAACTGTTCTTAAAGTTGGCCGAGCAAAATTTATCCGTGCAGCAAGAAAAAGCGAAAGGCGAGCTAAACCAGCAGACCAAAGCGGTGGAAACCCTGGTGAAGCCGATCGCCGATGCGCTGCGCAAGACCGACGAGAAAATCTCGGAACTTGAGAAAGAACGCAAGCAAGCTTACGGCAGCATCCATGAGCAACTGAAGTTCATGCAGCAGAGTCAGCAGTCGCTGCAGCATGAAACACGTAACCTCGTCAATGCACTGCGCCGACCGGAAGTACGCGGCCAATGGGGTGAGGTTACGCTGAAACGATTGGCCGAGCTCGCCGGCATGGTTGAGCATTGCGATTTCTCGGAACAAGTCACGACGACCAATGGCGATGCGCGACTGCGTCCGGACATGGTGATACGCATGCCCGACGACCGCGAGCTCGTCGTCGATGTGAAAACACCGCTCGATGCCTACCTTGAGGCCATCGAGGCGAGCGATGACGACGCGCGGCAAAATGCACTCAATCGGCATGCACGTAAAGTTGAGGAGCGTATTCGCGAGCTAGCGCAGAAAAGCTACTGGGCACAGTTCCCGAAAAGTCCGGAATTTGTCATTTTGTTTATACCAGGTGATCAATTCCTTACAGCCGCGCTCACTCAAAAGCCCGACCTCATCGATGACGCCTTGCGTCAAAACATCATATTGGCCACCCCGACGAGCTTCGTGGCGCTGCTGAAGGCAGTCGCGTACGGTTGGCGACAACTCGCGCTGGCTGAGAATGCCGAAGAGATTCGTAAACTTGCTGAGGATCTGTACGATCGGCTCGCCGTGTTTGCGAACCACATCAATTCCGTGGGCACGAGCCTGGATCGCAGTGTTAGCAACTTCAATAAAGCGGTCGGCTCGCTTGAGCGAAATGTCTTGCCTGGGGCGCGTAAATTCGTCGAGCTTGGCATCAAAAGCAAAAAAGAAATCCCAACGGTTGAGAATGTCGATACGCTCGCTCGCGACGCCAGTAACGTCACCCGACAGACGCGCTCTGCGGGCGAAGAGGCCGTTCCTCGTATCGGCGCTGCCAAAGACGACTAAGCGTCGTGCAAACCCCCAATACCGCCCCAACACCGGCGGCCGGCTCGGACTCGGAATTGGTGGCTGCACTGCTGCGAGGTGCGGCGCAGCAACGATTCATCGTTGCGAACGCGTTGCGCCACGAATTGCTGTCACTTGCAAACGCCAGTGATGCGGTCGCCACCGTCAAGATCACGTGGTGGTACGACGAATTGCGACGCGCTAGCGCCGGTAATGCGCGCCACCCACTGACCGACGCACTGGCGGCGACAACAGGACAACAGAGCAGTGATTGGTCGATATTCGAAGAGTACTTGGTGCTCGTGGAATCGTGGCTTCGCGGCGAACGTCCGACCAACCTTGAAGAATGCCGCGTCGCGATGTTTCGCCAATATGCACCCGCCTTGTACTGGTGCTTCGACGCAGCCACTGCGGCCAGCGCCGAGGCATCGGGAACGGTACACCATGTAGCCATTGCGGCCGGTTTTGCCGACAGCGCACTGGCTTTGATTAATCAGGCCTCGCCGCCGTTAGTGTCGCTGCCAACCGAGTGGACGGACACGCACTGGCAGCAAGATAGGCCGGCACGGATGCAATTGGTGCAAAGCTGTGTCGCCGCGGGACAGGCGGAACTCGCGGCATGCTCGCAGTCGACTCATCACGAGACAACGACCGCTGTTATTGCAGCACTGACGCGTGGCAAACTGCGCGCTGCCAAACGCAATCGCTCCGCCGGTAAGTTTATGCAATTGCTGCGCGCCTGGCGGTCGGTTCGGCGCGTGCATAAGCGATTACGGAACAACGATGACAACTAACGATACGATTATTGCCTCTCAATACCTGCCATCCGCAGGCTGCTTGAATGACCGAGTCGTGCTAGTAACGGGAGCGAGCGACGGTATCGGGAAAGCGGTCGCAATCTCTGCCGCTAGCCACGGTGCTCGCGTTGTTCTGCTGGGCCGTAGCAGCAAGAAACTTGAGGCCACGTACGACACCATCGTCAGCGCCGACCATCCAAAGCCCGGTATCGCCGTCTTTGATTTCGAAAGCGCTGATGGCGAGGCGTTCGGTCAGTTGGCCGAAACTGTATCTGACACGTACGGGCAACTGGATGGTATCGCCCACATCGCCGGGCAACTTGGTACGCTTACACCGTTCGAATTCGCTGACATGACCGAATTTCAGCGGGTCATGCACGTAAACTTCACCGCACCGGTTGTACTGACCAAAGTTCTGTTGCCGCTACTAAAAGCGTCGAACGATGCATCATTGGTGTTCGCGTCAAGCTCCGTCGGTCGCATAGGCCGAGCGCATTGGGGTGCCTACGCGGTATCGAAATTTGCGACCGAAGGGTTTGCTCAAGTACTCGCTGACGAGAATCGCAACACGAACATTCGTGTGCACGTCATTAACCCCGGCAAGACGCGCACCGATATGCGCCTGGCGGCCTACCCGGGTGAGGACCGGGATACACTGCCGACACCGGAGCAAATCGCACCGATTTTCGTGTATCACCTTGGTGCCGGTGTCGGTAAGGAAGGGCCACTTAGCATCGACGCGCAATCGTATACGCCGTAAAGCCACCTTACGACTTCTTGCGAAAGTACAGCAGCTTCTCAACGACGGCGCAGACTTCACCGTCTTCGTCGATGAGCTCGACGACATAGGTCTTTTCAAGCGTTCGCTGCGTCTCCAGCGTCGCGCGAATAAAGTCGAGCTCCTCGTCGGTGATAAGAAACTTAGCGCGCAACGTGGAACGACCCGGCTTCTTAAAGTAGATAGTCGCAGACTTGTCCCAAACGACGTAGGCCTTGCCCAGTAAATTGATAAACATGACCATGTAGAAGGCGTCAACCGCACCGAACATGCTGCCGCCGAACGTGGTCCCAACGTAGTTCTTTGTCCGCCAATTCAGCGGTACTTTAACGTGAATCTCTTTCAGGTCGTCAGCGAGATAGGTCACCCGACCGCCGGTACCCCGCAGTGCGGGAAAAAAATTAAACGCCAGCCGGCGGAACTGCGACTTAAGCGACATCCGCATCATTACGCGACCAGTTCGCGCAGTGCACTCGCTTCTTGATCGGTAAGGTAGGCGTACTGACCCTGGCGCAGTTTCTTGTCGAGCTGAATGGGTCCATAGGCGATTCGCGTAAGACGGCTTACCGAGCATCCGACGGCCTCCCAAAGCCGCCGTACCTCGCGGTTGCGTCCTTCTCGCAGCGTGACCTCAAACCATTGGTTGGCGCTACCGCGGTTACGCTCTGACAACGTCGCAAACCTACCCGGTCCGTCATCAAGCTCGACGCCCGTTGTTAGCTTCTGCAATACTTCATCACTCGGCAAACCATGGACACGAACCATGTAACGACGTTCGATTTGGCTCGACGGGTGCATCAGACGATTGGCCAATTGTCCATCGGTCGTGAACAGCATTAATCCGGATGTATTCAGGTCTAAGCGGCCAACTGCCACCCACCGTCCGCCACGTACTCTTGGCAAACTTTCGAAAACCGTTGGGCGGCGTTGTTCGTCGCGACGAGTACAGATCTGGCCAGGTGGCTTGTTGTAGCGGATGTACTGTGCCTTGCGGTGCCGGGCGCCGGTAAGGTTGACTCGGCGACCATCGACAAAGATCTGATCGTTGTTGCTTACGCGCTGCCCAAGCTCAGCTGGCTCGCCGTTCACCGTTACCCGACCAGCCTGAATCCACCGCTCTATCTCGCGGCGAGACCCAAGGCCTACGTTTGCCAACAACTTTTGGACGCGCTCTGCCACCGCGACTGCCAACGCAACTTCAAAGACGCTATTGGTTAGCGGCGTTTACGTCGCCAATCTCATCAGCGTCGTCCGTTGACTCACTTGGCGGCGAGTCTTCAGCAGCCACAAGCGCACCGGCTGTATCATCGGCCACAATGACGACGGTATCGGCCGATTTGTCAGCCTCGTCTGCTGCACCCGTATCGGGCTCTGAGCCCTCAGTGACTTGAGGCGTGGCGTCGGCATTATTGTGATTGACGATCTGCGACTCAACCGTCGGCAAATCGAGCTGCACCTGCAAGCTCTCAATGTCCGTTAGCTCGCTCAATGAGGGTAGGTCATCGAGCTTCTTGAGGTTGAAATAATCCAAAAACTGCTTCGTCGTGCCGAACATCTCCGGCCTACCGGGCACATCACGATGACCGACGGACCGAATCCATTCGCGCTCAAGCAGCGTACGGATGATATTCGAACTGACAGCCACTCCCCGCACTTCCTCGATCTCACCGCGAGTGATTGGCTGCCGGTAGGCAATTAACGCCAATGTCTCGAGCAATGCCCGTGAGTATCGTGGCGCCCGCTCGTCGTGCAATGCTTCAAGGTTCTCGCTAAATGTCGCTGGCACCTGAACCCGAAAGCCAGATGCCACCTCCACGAGCTCGATGCCACGCCCCTCGTAATCCTCGATCAGTGCCGCGAGCGCTTTGCGAATCAGTTTCTTGTCCGGACGTTGGCCCCACTTGAACGTCGCGTGTAGCTCATCAATCGACAGCGGTCGGCCCGCTGCAAGCAGTGATGCTTCGAGCACCGGCTTAATTGCGTTTAGTTCTTCCATCAGTCTTGTTCTGTAGCACTAGAGTCGCTCGCCGAGTCCTCGGTGTCGCCGTCAACGACGCGCAAGCTGGAAGCCGAGCGCACATGCAACGGAGCAAAGTTCTCCGACTGCACCACTTCGATCAACGATTCCTTGAGGAGCTCGAGCAAGGCAATAAAAGTAACGGCGACGCCAAGCCGGCCCTCGGATACGTCGAAAAGTTCGCCAAACGTCGCGAACTCATTGCCGTCAATACTGGATAGAATTTCTGTCATGCGTTGGCGCACCGACAGCGGTTCGCGAGTAACGTGATGGCTGGCGTACAACTCAGCCCGCTCTACCACTTCTTTGAAGGCCAGGAGCAACTCTTTCAGCGTAATGTCTGGCAGTTTAACGACGACCTCACGGGGCGGCGGCTCAGCCGTCGCTGGAAAGGTATCGCGCTCCATACGCGGTAACGCATCGAGATCTTCGGCGGCCTTCTTATAGCGCTCATACTCCTGCAGCCGCCGAATCAATTCGGCCCGCGGGTCTTCTTCGTCGCCCTCTTCGCTGACCGGTCGCGGCAACAGCATCCGCGACTTTATCTCTGCGAGCATGGCCGCCATGACGAGGTACTCGCCAGCTAGCTCGAGCTGCATCTCTTTCATCAGCTCGATGTACTCAACGTATTGTCGGGTGATTTCGGCAATTGGGATATCGAGGATATCGAGGTTTTGGCGCCGGATCAGATACAACAAGAGATCGAGCGGCCCCTCGAAAGCCTCCAAGAACACTTGCAAGGCGTGCGGGGGAATGTAGAGGTCTTGCGGTAGCTCGGTAACCGGCTCACCCGATACGATCGCAAACGGCATTTCACTCTGCGCTGGCCCTTCGTCGGACGGCGATGGCTGAGGAGCGTCCTGATTGGACACGAGTTTAAGTTCTGGTTTCATGCAAGGAGGAGTGCGAGGTGATAACCAAGTATACCGAGGTGTGCTGCCGACGTCCGGCCTCGTCTTAAATGAATCGCGCCGTGTCGCCTCTACCCTCACGCAGGACTTCGACCTCCCCCGCCGACAAATCAAGCACGCTGGTCGGCTCGACACTGACCGGCCCACCGTCTACAACGACGTCGAGCTGGCCGCCGATAACGGCATCGATTTCGAAGGCATCGGTTGGTGGATAGTCCCAATCTGGCGTAATCAATGTTGAACTCACGATCGGCTCGCCTATCGCTTGCAATAGCGCATCCACAACCGCGTTGTCCGGAACCCTAATGCCAATCGTGCGCCGTTTCGGGTGTTGCATACGCTTTGGCACCTCGCCCGTCGCCCTCAGGATAAATGTGTATGGCCCGGGTGTTGCTGAGCGAAGCAAGCGGTACGCCCAATTGTCCACTCGTGCGTACGACGCTATCTCAGAAAGATCTTTACAAACCAACGTAAAATTATGGTTCTTATCGGTTTTCCTAATACGTCGAATGCGCTCGATTGCATCGGCGTTGCCCATTGCACAGCCGAAAGCGAAGGTTGAGTCGGTGGGATAGGCAATCAGTGCACCCGACCGCAGTGCCGTCGCGACTTCGTCGCACCGTCGCGGCTGTGGGTTATCGGGGTGAATGCGGACAATCGATGCCATTGGCGGAGCATAACCCTTAGACGTGACAGTTACCGGACGTCGCGGGGGCGTTAAGGTATGATCGCCGGCGGTTTTAGGCGGATCATAACCATCGATGCAAGTACTGCTGGACTACCTACCGGTCGTAGCCTTCATTGGCGCTTACGCGCTGACTAAGGACTTTTTTATCGCGACAGCGGTGCTGATGGCGGCGATGCCAATCATGCTCGTTGGGGGCTTCGTACTTACTAAAAAAATCAATAAGATCCATCTCTTTTCTACAGCACTAGTGCTAATACTGGGCGGTGTTACGCTGGTGTTTCGCAACCCATTGTTTATCGCGTGGAAACCCACCGCGCTCAACTGGGCTCTTGGGATTGCCTGCTTCGCAAGCTGCGTCATCGGCGACAAACCGTTGATGCAACGTTTCTTGGGTAACAGCGTCGAACTCAGTGCACCGCAGTGGCGTGGACTGACCGTCGCGTGGGGTGTTTTTTTCGCGGTCGTTGGCGCCGTCAATCTTTTCGTTTATTACTCTTTCAGCGAATCAACATGGGTCTATTTCAAGTTATGGGGACTGATGGGCATGACATTCGTCTTTGCCATCGCTCAAGCGATCTGGATGACCCAAGCACTTGCTAGGAACGAGCGAGCCGCAGCAACCACGCAGGAACAGCAATGACAGATCGCGCGGACACCATCCATACCGCTTTACAGACGCGGTTTGCTCCAGAGCATTTGCTGGTCAAGGACCAATCGCACCTGCATGCTGGCCACGCGGGCGCAGCCGATGGCCGTGGTCATTTCGCTGTCGACATCGTTAGCGCTGAGTTCAGCGGTGTTTCGCGAATAAATCGCCACCGACTTGTCCACGAGTGCCTCGCCGACTTACTGAAAACCGATATTCACGCGCTGAGCATTCGTGCTCGCGCTCCCGACGAAACCTAAACCTACGTAAACCGTAAAGTGGAAAGACTTATGAATTACTTTCGCATAGCACCCGTCGCAATCGCCGCCCTCTTGATCGGCGTTACCGGTTGCAAGCAATACAAGAGGGATGACTCGGCACCCGCCCCTGTCGCGAACGCGATTACGACCGTGAAAGGCGTTGGCGTTAGCGAAGAAGTATTCGCGATCTACGCGCGGAACCGCACCCGCCAAGAGCCCGACACGTTGAGCGATGAACAACGGGCTGACCTAATCAAGGAGCTCCAAGATCTCTATTTACTTTCTGAACTAGCGCGGGAGCAGAAGCTGGATCGCGCCCCCGAGGTCGTCGCTCAGCTCGACTTCCAACGTCGCAGTGTCTTGGCGGGTTCTATTGCCAATGACTTCCTCGAAAACAATGAAGCAAGCGAGGACGAGGTTCGCGCCGAGTACGAAAAAATGACGTCCGGCGATGCTGGGACGGAGTACAAAGCCCGGCACATACTGGTAGAAACCCAAGAGGAGGCGCAAGCCATTATCGGTGAACTCGATGGTGGCGCCGACTTCGCGACGTTGGCGACAGAAAAGTCGACCGGTCCATCAGGTCCGAGTGGCGGCGATCTCGGCTGGTTCCCACCCAACCGAATGGTGAAGCCGTTCTCCGACGCGGTCGTCGCCCTTGAAGACAGTGCCTACACCGCCGAACCGGTTGAAACGCAGTTTGGTTGGCATGTCATTCTTCGTGAAGGCAGTCGCGATGCGACACCGCCGCCGTTCGACACAATGAAAGACCAAATCAAGCCACAACTCGAGCAGCAGAAGTTTCGCGACTTCATCGAAGCTGAGCGTGAAAAAGCGGGACTGGGATCGTAACGGTACGTTCGGTTAAATAAAAAGAGCGCCCTCGTGGCGCTCTTTTTTTAAGTCCAGATCAGCCGACCTGAACTTATGTTAATGGCGCCAGCAATAGCCGCACGCCACATTAGGTTCAAGGGTTGGTCTTAGTGTGACCGGTATCACACCTCAGCGCCCAGGGGGCGCGTATAAAGACTTCGGAGGCGGGACTATTCGCTCGGAACCGCCTCTTTCAACCCTCAAATCTCCTATTGATGAGGTGAGCTAAGCCGGCAGGGATGCCGGCTTTTTTTTGCCCAACTCTCACTCGGAGCGTCAGTCCGTAACGCTCCAGCGATGCTATCGGCGGCTAGTCGAAAACCTGTAGGTCGGTCGCGTAGACAGCTGAATCAGCGCTGTACATAACGCCGAAGAAGGCGACGTCAGAGCCAGTGGACACGAGTTCGTGAGCACCCAGAGCCGCCGTATAATCGACGCTAACGCTGCCGATCTGAGACATGCTTGAGGCGTACGAAGCATTACTGCTCGCGGTCGCTGAATCCAAGGTAGCCGATGATTCACCCTTGAGCATGACCTGAGTAGCGCCCGGCACAAATGTTTCGTCGGAGGCGTAGCCGCCTGTCAGCGTCACCGAATCGCCAGACACCTCTAGCTCAACGTAAACCATCGTGCCGACCGCAACATCCGCTGCGCTTATTTCGTCGCTACCCGCAGTATCAATCTCAAAGCCCATAACGGACATCGTCGAACCTGAGACCGCAGAGACCGGAGCAAACGCTGAGACCTCACTAGATGGCGGCGCTATCTCGGTGTTGCCGCCGCCTTCGTTGTAGTCGTCGCCTGAGCCTTCGTTGTAGTCGTCGCCGGAAGCGCTGTTTGCTAACCCAGAGCCATCCGACCACCCCTCGATCAAACCGGTCCCATCGGACCACGAGTTCGTCCGGCCAGTACCGTCGGACCAGGAATTGACCCGGCCAGTGCCATCAGACCAAGAGTTAATTCGGCCTGTGCCGTCGGACCACGAGTTCGTCCGGCCAGTACCGTCGGACCAGGAATTGACCCGGCCGGTGCCATCAGACCAAGAGTTAATTCGGCCTGTGCCGTCGGACCACGAATTGACGCGGCCCGTGCCATCGGACCAACTGTTAATCGTTTGGACGTTAGACGTCGAACTAGGTTTTTGCAGCACCTCGTCGGCTGCCACGACGTTAGCGGCAACAGCAACAGTAGTTGCCAGCAATAAAGAAAACCTAGCGAAAACGCTGCAAGGCGTTTCCAATGCCATTTCTGTAAACTCCAACCCTCAAGAGCCCTAATTCAGTTCGCTCGGCTCATCTGTCCAAACAGCGATTTCCCGTCGCTGTCATGAATTTATTTTTTAGCTTTACTGCTCTTATTATACGGATTTCCCGGTGCTTCTTCGGGGCTATCGTTGAATTGATAAACCCCGATTCCAGGCCAGATTTCCGCTTCTAACAAGTTCTCTCCGCGAGCTTTACGAATCTCGTTTTCGCGACCCACGGAACCGGTCCAGCTATCAGACCACTTAAAAAGTTCTTCGATCTTTTCTCGGAATCTTTGCTCGAACTCCTCGTACTGCCCTCGCGTTAACCCCACGTCTGAATACTGAACTTGTTCAAGTCTCTTCCGGTCGTTCTCACCAGCATTAAAGTTGTGGCTTATTGTGTTCCCAAGCCGAACAAAGGCGCGCCTGATATGCCTCGCAAAATCAACTGCGGACGCTTCATGCACAACGAAGTTCCAAACGTGCCTTACTGTGTCTTCCTCGATCTTTTGTATACGTTTTCGGCTTTCAAGTTTCGCGAGAGCATCGTCGCAGCTGATGCCCAACCCGTGGTCCTCGACTAGTTTCGTGAACGAAACACCCTCACTAGACCGAATCGGCAGGTCAAGCGGCACTCCATATGCACCTTGGTACTCCGCACGCTTCTCCCACGCGCTCAAGATGCTCATTAGAGCTGGTTGATTACCTGCGTCATCAACGTTTGTTGATGCTTTCAACAACGCCGGGATATCAGCTGAGCTGACCCCGGTAATCGCGGCAATCTGACCGATAACTTGCGTGGCTGTTTCCTCGTTAGCTTCTAGATGCCCGTAAGCCGACCTCACAAAAGCTTGCTGGACAGTTTTTTCTACATCCTCTGACGAAACCCCTGCTTCCAAACAAATGCGCACAAGCGGCATAAGCAGGTCTGCAAATGCGGCGAGCAGAGCCACCCGGTAGTCTGCGGCTTCACTACTCATCGGATTCGACATAAACCTTTATTGATCAACATAATAACCGGGTCCGTCCGGAATACAACTGTAAGTACAAAGTCGTGCAGAAAAAACGACAACCCAAACGTTAAAGTCTATTTTTCTCATTGTAAAACATAGATTTATGCCTATTATCTGAATAACTTTTAAGTAATTATGCACAAATATACTGATATACAAACATTTGCAGATGACTATTCCACGATTCTCACTATATTGTTGCATCGTCCCTAGACTCGAGCACCTTGAGTACCAAGTAATGAATGTAATTCGCATGCGACCCAGGATCACAAGTGTTTGTCTCGCAATCGCTTGTTTATTCGTTTCTGCATGTGGGAACGATGCTGATGGCACGGGTGCAAAAGGGAGAACGCTTGTAAGAACCATTGACGGAGACCCATCATCGCTAGATCCCCAGCTCGTTGTAGACACAGGCTCCGCTGAGATCGTGCGGGATCTTTATGAGGGGCTGATGTCAACGAATGCCCACGGCGAACTAGAAGTAGGCGCTGCCGATTCCTATGAAATATCTGATGACGGTAAGACACTCACTTTTGTACTTCGTGATGATCTTTTTTGGTCCAACGGATCGCCTATGAAATCGCAGGATTTCGTAGCAGGTATCCGTTTCGCAGCCCGCGCGGAGAATAGATCGCCTCAAGCGAAACTGTTGAGCGCTATTCGCGGATTCGACGAGTACTATGCAGGCGGTGACCCAAAACGTTTTGGAGTCACAGCAATCAACGAGAAAGAACTAAGAATCGAACTGGACGAAGCCACGCCGTATTTTTTGTGGATTCTCGATTATCCAGTGTCTTACCCGCGCAGCTCATCGTCCAAGGAAACACAACTAACGAATGGGCCTTATAAATTAATTCAAAGGACACCCGGTTCATCAGTTGAGCTTCAAAAAAACGCGAGCTACTGGGACTCCCGGAACGTTGCGATCGAACGAGTTAAGTATCTTTCGATTGTCGACGAGAACGCTATGCTTCAGAGGTTTAGAGCAGGAGAGATACATGTAACGTCCACAGTACCTAACCAATACACGCAATGGATTGAGGACAACCTCGAGCACGCATATAAGCCTGCTCAGCAGCTAGCGACATACTTTTATTTTTTTAACACTGAAGACCCGAAGCTAAAGACAGCAACCGTAAGAGAGGCGCTTTATCATGCTGTTGACCGCAAAAAGCTAACACAAGAGGTGCTAAGAGGGGGGCAGCAGCCTGCCTATACGTTAGTTCCACCCGAAACACCCAATTACTCAGACTCCGTAGCTCAAAGTGTCCGAACTAAGGCACGGGACTTTGATTTCGCAAAAGCTCGAAATGCAATGCAGAAACTCGGATATAACGAACAAAACCCGCTAGAGATCACGATCCTAGTAAATAGCGGCACTAACCACCGTAGCGTGGCGCTTTTCGTAAGCTCAGAGTGGAGTAGCAAGTTACCGGTACGGACAGTGATACAGACAGAGGAGTTCCGCGTACTGCTCGACACAATGAAAGACCCGGCCAAGTGGGAGGTGATTCGCTCTTCCTGGACAGCAGACTATCCAGATGCGATTAGCTTTCTCGAGATTTTTGCTGAGGGTAATCCGAACAACTTTCTAGGCTACGCCAATGTGAAGTTTCAGGAAGGAATCGAGGCTCTGCCTAAGTTAGAGAACAAAGCACGTCAGCTGAAACTAGCAGACCTGGAAACCACGCTACTTGCTGACTTCCCAATTTTGCCATTGTATTTTTTTGTCAAAAGACGACTAGTCACAGATCAGGTCGAGGGATTTCACACAAATCCCCTAGCGATCCTCAGGTCAAAACACCTTAGCTTTCGATCTGAGACTGATCCTCATCATCATTAGTATCGATAACATTCGGAGTTTCAAAGTAGAACAAGCCGACGCCTGCGGTAGTACGATCATCAATAGGCTCCGAATCGGATGTGGCATTCATGTACTCATAGTCATCAATGGTATCCGAGACCCTCTGAGCAATATCAGACAGGCGTTTCCGAGAAAGACTTCTAAATGAATCTGCATCTGAATTTCGAAGTCGATCAGTCCAAACTATTCGTTCGAAACGTGAACCCTCAGATGCAGGAGTAACAACGTTGTAAAATATCGTTTCCGCATGCAGCCGAAGACTATTACTGAAACCAGCATAAAGACGATTTGGGCTGCTCGTTCCGTCGTAATAATTATCGCGCACCAGCATGAGCATTCCGTCTTCTGATTGACTAATACAACCGACTCTTATGAGCTCGTCCCGAAGCGCTCCCGGAGTGACGTTCGGACCCGCGATGCGAGCTAGCTCGCTGAAATTTAAATCCCCATCGTCGTAAGAAAGAGCCATAGGTGCCCCTGTGCTGTCTCGAAACTCTGGGTTGGCTTTCCATTCTGAAATTACGTTACTGGGCGAAACGATGAAGCTCGAACTCAAGTCCTGGTTGGACTCTAGAGCCATTCTGAGTTTAGCCACTTCTTTCCGACTGATACCGGTAATTGCAGCTACTCTCGTTGAGTTTGTCGGACGCCCCCTTTTTCCGAAATCATCTGAAGCCGCTTTTACAAACAGCAGCTTCGAAATCGCGTTGAATTCCGCGTGACCGACTCCGAAACGAAGAACTAACCGAATCACCGGCAAGAGGAGCTTTCCGATAGCCTTATTGAGTTTTCGTTTTCGCGATTCCACTTTTACCTCGCGATAGGTAACTCATCTATCACCTCAACCCCAAGACTCTCCGCCTTTGCAAGCTTCGACCCAGGGTTCTCACCAACAAGCAAAAAGTCAGTTTTGCTCGACACCGAGCCGCTGACTTTACCACCGAGCGACTCGATTCGTTTTTTCGCTTCCTGTCGGGACATGTTCTCCAATGTACCGGTTATCACCACGGTCTTGCCGGCAAACTTGCTATCGGCAACGACATTGTTTTTTTCGACGGCTGGCCAGTTGATTCCAGAATCGACAAGGCGTTGAACTTGCTCTTCGTTATGTGGTTCATCAAAAAATGCACGCACTCGTTCAGCTACTACGGGGCCTACATCGGGAACGGTCTCTAGCTCTTCTTTTGACGCCTTAACCAGCGGTTTTAAGTCGCCAAAATGCGTTGCGAGATTGCCCGCCGTTGTTTCGCCGACCTCTCGTATTCCGAGCGCGTACAGAAACCGCGGTAACGTTGTCGCTTTGCTTTTTTCTATCGCCGCAACCACGTTCGACGCAGACTTCTCGGCCATTCGCTCCAGCGAAGAAAGCGACTCCACGTTGACACGCGTGGAATCGAAGACGTCGGCAGGCGTTTTGACGGTACCGGCCTCGACCAACTGCTCTATGAGCTTTGTACCTAGCCCTTCAATGTCCATCGCCAATCGGGACGCGAAGTGCCGAAGCGCCTCCTTAACTTGTGCCGCGCAAACCAATCCACCCGTGCAACGGGCTACGGCTTCCCCTTCCGGTCGCACCACGGCCGAATTGCACACGGGGCAACGGGTCGGAAGTTTGACTCGGCGAGCGCCTTTCGGTCGTCGCTCAGGTAATGACCGAACCACCTCTGGAATAACATCACCCGCTCGGCGCACGATAACGGTATCGCCTTTTCGTACGTCTTTGCGTTCGAGCTCATCCATGTTGTGTAACGTGGCATTACTCACCGTCACACCGCCAACAAATACCGGTTCCAATCGCGCGACCGGCGTTATGGCACCGGTCCTACCAACCTGAAACTCGACATCACGCAAGGTGGTTAAAACCTCCTCCGCTGGAAACTTGTGGGCAATTGCCCAACGCGGCGCACGTGAGACAAACCCGAGTTCGCGCTGCTGCGCGAATGAGTCAACCTTGAAGACGACGCCGTCGATGTCGTAATCAAGCGACGGCCGAATAGCCCCTGCGTGCTCGTGGTACTTGAGGCAAGCATCGAAGCCCATGCACTGCTGTGACTCAGGGTTCATTGGAAACCCCCAGTCGCTCAATTGTTGTAGCGTATTCAAATGGGTTGCCGGTAACCATGCCGCCTCGTCGTCGCCTACGCTGTAAGCGAAAAATCGCAGCGGCTGCTTAGCGGTAACCCGCGAGTCCAAGCGCCGCAGACTACCTGCCGCTGCATTGCGCGGATTTACGTACGCTTTTTCGCCAGCCGCTTCCGCCCGCTTGTTCAATTCATCGAACCCACTGCGGGTCATGTAGACTTCGCCGCGTACCTCCAATGAAGCCGGCGTATCCGTCGCTATTAAGCGTACCGGAATATCACGAATGGTCCTTGCGTTGTGGGTGACGTCCTCACCGACCCGTCCGTCGCCACGTGTAACAGCCCGAACAAGGTTGCCGTGTTCGTAATGCAGACTGATCGCTAAACCGTCGATCTTGAGCTCAGCCGCGTAGATGAGCGACTCGCCGGATGCTAACCCTAACCGCTCGCTAGACCGCTTATCGAATGCTCGCAACGACTCTTCATCGAACGCGTTGTCGAGCGACAACATCGGTTTCGTGTGCTGAACCGATACCAATTCCGAAACAGGTGCCTCTCCGACGCGCTGTGTAGGCGAAGACGGGTCAATCGCATCGGGATGGGCGGCTTCAAGCTCAACGAGACGGCGAAATAATCGATCGTATTCGCTGTCGGGGACAGCCGGTTCGTCGAGCGCGTAGTAGCGATGGCTGTAGTCGTTTAGGGTTTGCACCAACCCAGCCATTTCATCCATCGGATCAGGGCGACTCGCGTTCATCAGTCTTGTTGCAACGTTAGACTGTGCTCGAATTGAATGACTTCCTCGCGCATAAATCGCTCGCGCTGGATACTAAGCGTACTGCCCGTTGCGTCCAGTAAGTCGCCATCGAATTCTTTTGCCAACGTACGTGCGGCGTTAATCATCATATCGAAGGCTTCGGCACCGGCGACTTCCCCAGGAAGCACCATGAACAGACTAATCCCGGTAAACGTTTGCTCGCGAATATTGGCGAGCTCGAAACTACCGGGCTCGACTAGATTGGCGACACTGAACACAGGGTTCTCCGAGTCGCCATCCTGGTGGTGAAAAATACCAAACTGGCCATGCCGCAACCCAAGACCACGCAGTGCTAACACCAAGCGCTCGCCACCAAAGGGGTTCTCTTCACGAGCGACGACGCGTATCGCGACGATCTTCTGGGCCTCAGCAACAGGTGCCGCCGGCGTTGGCTCTTCGGGCTTCTCGTCGCGACCGTCTAGCTCGGCGGGAACATCCACCTCATTGCGCTCGTAGTCGCTCGTCGGTTCTGCCACCTCGACGGGATCATCCGACAAGGTCGGTTCAATTCGGTCTTCGGCGTTGTCGGCGGCACGTGATTCGCGCCGACTTAGCCAGTAAACGAGCCCGACAACAGCAACACCGAAAACAGCCAGTATCGCGCGAAAACCGTCCATAGCGCTCGCCGTCAGCTCACCGCTAGTTTAATGGCTTCGTCGAGATCGACGGTTACCAATCGAGAAACGCCAGGCTCTTGCATCGTGACACCCGAGAGCTGGCGAGCCATTTCCATGGTGACTTTGTTGTGGGTAATAAACACAAACTGCACCGACTCAGACATTTCTCGAACGATATCGCAATAGCGATTGACGTTCGCATCATCGAGCGGCGCATCGACCTCATCGAGCATACAAAACGGGGCGGGATTGAGCTCAAAAATCGCGAACACCAAGGCAACCGCCGTCAGCGCCTTCTCCCCACCCGACAACAAATGTATCGTGCTATTTCGCTTGCCAGGCGGCTGAGCCATGACTGTTACGCCGGTACTGAGTAGATCGTCGCCGGTCAGCTGCAGGTAGGCGTGACCACCACCGAACAAACGCGGGAACAAGCGCTTGAATCCGATGTCAATCGCATCAAAGGTTTCTTTAAAGCGGCTACGCGTTTCGCGGTCGATTTTCTTGATCGCGTTTTCCAGCGTCTCCAGCGCCGACTGCAAATCGGCGAACTGTGCGTCGAGGTATTCCTTGCGCTCAGACTGCTCCCGAAACTCGTCGATTGCGGCAAGGTTGATAGCGCCAAGACGTTCGATCCGCTTCGCTAGCTTCGCGAGATTTTCCTCCCAGGCTTCGACGGTTGCCGCCTCGTCAAGGTTAGCGAGTAGCGCTTGCCGGTCGAACTGGGCGTCATCGAATTGCTCAAGTAGGCCTTCCTGGCGGACCCGGTTTTCTTGCGCTTGCATGCGGACGTGGTCTAGGCCCTCGCGTGCACCAACAACGCCCTCCTCGGCATCACCGCGTTCTGCCTCAAAGCGGCGCAATTGCGACTCAATAGCCTCGCGACGCTCGCGCGCCTCACCGAGACGTTGCTCTGCATTGACACGCGAATTTAACGACTCTGCCAATAGCTGCTCGCGCTCCTGACCCGGCTGCTCGGCTGCCGTGATTTGCGCTTGCAATTCCGACTCACGGCGTTCGAACTGCACCAATTGCGTTTGCATGCGAGCAAGGCTCTGCGCAGCCGAATCCTGCGATGACTTGCGAGTTTCGAATTGCACCCGTAAGTCTTGCGCGGCTGCGCGGTCCTGTTCCGCTTGCTCACGCACTCGGTCAAGTTCATTGCTAAGCTGAACCCGCTGCTGCTCGAGAGCAGCGCGGCGCTCATCTAGCGTCGCGGTTGTCGCTTTTGCTTCGTCGATACGCTCTTGGCTTGCGCGCATCAGCTCTTGGGTTCTCCCCACTTCGTCGTCGATGCTCCGGCACTCGCGCTCAACGATCTGCTGACGCTCCTCCGCTTGACGCACGCGCAGCGCGGCTTGCTCGCGCTTAGCGACCGCATCACTGCGCTCTTGTTGCGCAAGACTCGCAGCGGCTTGTGCTTGATCGCGTGCTGTTTCCAACTCAGCGAGACGGCGCTGCTGGTGATCGAGCGCCTGCGCGACTTGCTGCTGCTTATCCTCCGCAGCCGTAACTTGCTCAGACAGTGCACGAATTTCGCCTTCGCGTCGGACCACACTGTTACTTTGCGCACTTAAGCGATGTACGTAGAAAAAGTCGCGCCCTACCCACTCGCCATTCGCTGTTACCAGCGACTCGCTCTCGGAAAGGTCGGCGCGCCGCTCTAGCGCTGCCGCCAGTGTTGGCGCAACCCGAACACCCGCCAAAAGGTCATGTACATTGCTGGGTGCGCCACTGACTTTTTCAGCCAACGTCCCGGGCGTGGGTGCACCGGTAGCAGCGGTGCGTCGAACGAGGTGTGCATCGCCGCTCTCTAGTGAGGCTGCCAGCGATGCGGCCTGTTCGATATCGTCAACGACAATGGCCTGCAACGTTTGTTGCAAAACCGTTTCGACGGCACTTTCCCAGCCCGCCTGAACGTCGAGCACCTCGACCAACCGTTTGTTGCGGTTGAGCCCACTGGTCTCCAGCCAATCGGCCAGTTGCTCATCAGCGGCACCTAATGCAGCCCGTTGTAACGCGCGTTGTGTCGCGAGTTCTGTACGCACGTTTTGCAGCGCGTCCTGCGATGCTTGGAGTTCGTCGCGCAAGTCGCGCTCTTTTTGTCGCGCCCCGTCGTACTGCTCGCGAAGCGACGCAAGGTTGCGGTCGGCCTCTTCGGTACGGGCACTTTGCCCATCGACCGCCCCAGCCAATTGCGCCAACGTCGAGCGAAGCTCGTCTAGCTCCGCGGGTCGCTGATCATCGCTCAGCCGTTCGCGGCGCTGCGAGAGCTGCTGAACCGCGGTTGCCCACTGCTCTTGCCGCGAATGTTCGACCTTAAGTGTTTGCTCCGCTTCGTACGCCTCGGCATTGAACTGGTCCCAGTGTTCGCGCCAGTCGGCCATGGCGTTCTCAGACTGTGTTAACGAACTGCCGGAGCGGGCCGCTCGCTCTGCTGCCGCCTCAAGTCCCGGCGCTAACTCCGTCAGTGTGCTGGTCAGCTGTTCAAGCTGCGCTTGATCGTCGTTTATGTGCGAGCGGATTTCGGCGGCGCCGGCAATCGCTTGGTCCAAATCGGCTTGTTGTCGTTGGCGGAGCTCTGCCGCGTGCTCAATGGCTTGCTCCAGTCGCGAGATCTCCGCACCGACGCGATAATAATGCGCCTGCGCTTCGTTAAACTGCTCGGTCGCCTCACCGTGTTGCTCGCGAGTTTGCTCAATTTGTGCCTCGATGCGGCGCTGCTCCGCCACGGCCGCTTGCAATGCCGTTTCGGCCGACGCTAGTTCCCGGTCGAGTTCAGCCGCGCGGTTATCGAGAACGCGTAGACGCATAGCGAGGAGCTCAGCACCGGCTTGGCGCTCCTCGGCCTTGTACTTTTTGTACCGCTCGGCCGCCTTGGCTTGCCGGTCTAGGTGCTTGATCTGCTTCTCGACCTCGTCTAGCAGGTCGGTTAACCGCTCGAGGTTCTCGCGGGTGTGCCGAATGCGGTTTTCAGTCTCGCGGCGACGCTCTTTGTATTTCGAGATTCCAGCTGCTTCCTCGATGTAGACCCGCATCTCTTCGGGCTTCGCTTCGATTAAGCGCGAGATCATGCCCTGCTCGATAATCGAATAGCTGCGCGGCCCAAGACCGGTACCAAGAAAAATACCCGTGATGTCTTTCCGACGACACTTCGTGCCATTCAGAAAGTAACTCGATGCACCATCTCGGGTAACTGATCGGCGAATAGCGATTTCCGAATACTGCGCGTACTGACCACCAACGGTGCCATCGCTGTTATCAAAAATGAGTTCAATCGACGCGGTACCGACCGGTTTGCGTGCGCTAGATCCGTTAAAAATAACGTCGGTCATTGAGTCGCCACGTAAACGCGACGCGGAGCTTTCCCCCATTACCCAGCGGACCGCGTCGATGACATTGGACTTACCGCAGCCATTGGGCCCAACGACACCAACAAGGTTTGACGGAAAGGAAATGGTGGTCGGGTCAACAAACGACTTGAACCCGGCGAGCTTAATTCGGCTTAGGCGCATCGAGGCGTGCTATGGACAGTCTTGTCTAGAACGTGGGGCAATCGGCTAGTGTAAAGTAATCGGTGCGGCAAGACGACGGTCGTTAGTATGCGACTTCGGTCGATGGTTTAGCCTCACCCTTTCTGCAACGATCGGCACGATATGCGACGTGCGCTTCTTTTATTTTGTTGGTAGCACCATGGCGAACACGGAAAAACTAGGCGGTAAACCTACGGCTCAGCCGAGTAAAACGCTGGAAACCTTTGATAATCCAAATAGCTCTCGTGATTACACGATCCGAATCGAGACACCGGAATTCACCTGCCTTTGCCCGGTTACCGGTCAGCCCGATTTCGCAACGATCTTGCTCGAATATGTACCTGACCAGCGCTGTGTCGAGCTGAAGTCATTTAAACTGTACCTATGGTCGTTCCGCGACGAAGGCGCGTTCCATGAAGCCGTCACCCACACGATCCTCGACACCCTGGTCGGTGCGCTGGACCCACGCTTTATGCGTGTGACAGCGAGGTTTAACGTTCGCGGCGGCGTCTACACAGCCGTCGTGGCGGAACAGCGTAAGGCCGGCTGGAGCGCGCCGGAACCCGTAACACTGCCTCCCGGCCAGCCGGGCTAAGCTCGGCCAGGAAAACCTCTCACAGGGCACTTTTACGGCGGGGAATAATCGGTATAATCCCGCGATTTTCCTTAATTGGGAGCGGAGATACGTTTATGCCTGCTGCAAAGAAAGCCAGCAAGAAACGCACGACACGCAGTGCCCCGGCAAGCCGCAAGAAGGCGGCTACGAAGAAAACCGCGACCAAAAAGAAAGTCGTAGCTAAGAAAAAGGCGACCACCAAGAAAACCGCGAAAAAGAAAGCGGCTGCAAAGCGCGTGGTGAAAAAGACCACGAAGAAAGCAGCGGCGAAGAAAGCAACCGGCAAGAAGGCGCCGGCCAAGAAAACGGCGAAGAAAAAATCGCCGGCCAAGAAAGCCACAACAACGAAGCGCAAGGCTGTCGCTAAGAAAAAAGCAACAGCAAAGAAAACCGCCGTAAAGAAAAAGGCAGCACCGGCCAAGAAAGTGGCTACCAAGAAAAAGACAACACCACGCAAGAAAGTCGCGCCGGCAGCAACCAAAGCCAAACCGGCGAAGTCTCCGGCCGACGCCAGCGCAACAGCGTCACGGACGGTCTCCAAGCGAGCGCCCGAACGCAAGGCGATCCCGACAACGCGGCGGCGCGATCAAGGCGCGGCACCGATTCGGCCACCAGTCACACCGGCGCCGTCGACTAAAAAACGTGATGTGTTGAGCGGCCCGATCCACGGCATTGCTCCTTACAAGCCGAAACGCGGCGAGGAGTACATGAGTCCCGAGCAGCTTGAGCATTTCCGACAGATTTTGCTGGCCTGGAAACGTGAACTCATGCAAGAAGTCGACCGCACCGTGAACCACATGCAAGACGAAGCGGCCAACTTCCCCGACCCCAACGACCGAGCGACCCAGGAGTCGGAGTTCGGCCTTGAATTGCGCACCCGTGACCGCGAGCGCAAGCTGCTGCGCAAAATCGATCAAGCCCTTGGCCGAATCGAAGACGGCTCTTACGGATACTGCGAAGCAACCGGTGAGGAAATCGGCCTCAAACGCCTAGAAGCCCGACCGGTGGCAACGATGTCGCTGGAGGCCCAGGAGCGACGCGAATTGGCGGAGCGCCAATTCCGGGACCGGGACGACCGTTACCGCTAGGCCGTATCGGGGCCGGTTTGCGCCCTCGCCGACCGGCCCGTTGCATGCGGGCTCGTTGCTGGCTGCGCTTGCCAGTTACCTCGACGCACGCGCCCACGCAGGCGAGTGGTTGGTTCGGATCGAAAACATTGATCCACCACGCGAGCAACCGGGTGCCGACCAAAAAATCCTTGCGACGCTCGAAGCGTTCGGGTTCGAATGGGACGGCCACGTCGATTATCAGCGTGACAAGCACGACCGTCACGCGCAGATCGCTGCCAAGTTGGTAGAGACTGATCTCGCGTACCACTGCCAGTGCTCACGGCGCGCTCTGCGAGCTGCAAACGACGCCGCTGGTCGCTCGCTAGGCTTCTACCCCGGCACGTGTCGCCACCTAAACCACGCGACCGGCGCAATACGCGTCCGCGTTGGCACCGGGGACATCGCTGTCAGCGACCGCCTGCAAGACAACCGCGTCGTTAATCTCGGCCAAGACTGTGGTGATTTCGTCATCTGGCGACGCGATGATTTACCGGCGTACCAACTCGCGGTCGTCGTCGACGATGCAGACGACGGCATAACGGATGTCGTTCGCGGTGTCGATCTAGCGGACAGCACGCCGCGCCAGGCCTGGCTACAACAACTGCTCGGCGTTGCCACGCCGCGCTATGCACACGTGCCGATCGTGACCGACGCCCAGGGCGTGAAACTAGCAAAGCAAACGGGCGCGCTGGGTTTAGACCCCAACCGAGCCAGCGAACAGTTGTGGAAAGCACTAACACAGCTCCGTCAGGAACCCCCAGCGGCGCTCGCGAGTGCCAGCCCCGGTGAGCTACTCGCATGGGGTATTGACCATTGGCGCATCGACGCCTTGACAGGCATGACGCACCTGACTGACGCCTCTGTTGCCCCGCAGCAAAATCCGTTAAGGTGCTGACTGGCAGAAAGACGTGCACCCCGGAGGTAGCACGTGCGAACAATAAAAAAGTACCCGAACCGCCGGCTTTACGACACCGTCGAAAGCCGCTACATCACGCTGGCTGACGTTCGTCAGCTCGTCATCGATAAGGTCGAGTTTTGCGTTGTCGACAAGAAAAGCGGCGACGACATAACCCGCAGTATCTTGTTGCAAGTCATTAGCGAGCAGGAGCAGCAGGGCGAATCGATAATGAGCGAGGACTTTCTCTCGCAGATTATTCGTTCGTATGGCAGTGTCATGCCGAACTTCGCTCGCACCTACCTTGAGCAAAGCATGGAGCTGTTCATGCGCCAACAAGCGGAGGCGCGAAGCCGGTTTAAACAAGTCACCGGCCTCGACCCGGTTGGTTCCGTGACTGAGATTGCCGAGCGAAACCTCGCTCGTTGGAAATCGCTACAGGACGATGTCTTTCGCGTATTGAGCGGCAAACCTCGCGACAACAAGGACGACCCCGGGCACTAGCGGGCCTTTGTCGGCGTCTGGCGTCGCTTGACAGGGTAAGACCAATGGCCTAGTTTTTGCGGTGCAGCAGGCCTTCTTGCTCCCCCGCTACCTGCTGCGTAAAGCCTGAAGGAGTCAACTCCTTTATGCGGGCCCCCCTCTCACTCAGGGGGGCCTTTTTTGTGGGAAAGATGAACTATACGACGCAAGCTTTTGATCCCGCACCGTGGTGCACGAACCGCCACTGGCAAACGGTGTTTCCGAGCACGCCGCTGTATCGCTCGCCAGACGTCGCCTACGAGCGCGAAGCGCTCGAGCTACCTGACGGTGACTTCGTCGATATCGACTGGGCGGGGCGCACTGGGCGTCCCGATCAGACGTTGCTGATTGTGTTGCCGGGCTTAGAAGGCAACAGCGAAGCATCGTACGCATTAACCATCGGCGCAGCCGCCGTCGGAGCCGGTTGGGCGCTCGGCGTAATGCACTACCGTGGCTGCAGTGGCCGACCCAATCGCCTGCCGCGGCGTTATCACGCCGGAGACACCGGCGATATCGACTTCCTCGCCGGTCTTCTCCGCGAACAACACCCGAATGCCACACTCCTCGGTGTTGGTTATTCACTCGGTGGCAACGTCTTATTGAAGTACCTCGGCGAACGGGGTGACAGCGCGGTGTTCGATGGCTCGGTCGCTGTTTGTGTCCCGTTCGACCTCGCTGACTCGGCGCTGGCGCTGTCATCTGGGCCGTCGCGTTTTTACCAGTCGTTCTTGATGCGCCGGATGCGCGCATCGTTACGCGTTAAGTATCGGCCTGAGTATGCGCCGTTCGACTGGGACCGAGCGATGCAAGCTAAGACGTTTTACGAATTTGACGACCAGGTTACGGCGCCCCTGCACGGGTTTCGTGGCGTGGATGACTACTATTCGCGGTCCAGTTGCGGCCAATTCATCGGCAGCATTCGGAAACCGACACTGCTGATTAGCGCGCTCGACGACCCGTTCATGACCGGCGCCGCGTTTCCCGCAACAGCGGATCTACCGGCGGATGTGCGGGCAGAATTTAGTCGCTACGGCGGCCACGTCGGCTTTGTTAACGGTCGGCCATGGCTGCGACCTGAGTATTGGCTGCACGCGCGGACCATGGGCTTTTATGTGCATGAGCTCGGTGTCGCCGCTAACAGTGACACGCAAACGAGCGCGAAAGCGATCGCTACCAGCGACGCTGGCGGGCGCTAACGCGCCCGCCGCCATTATTCACGGCGCTCTTTCCGAGCGTTAAGCCGCGTCGACCTCTTTCATGCTGAGGCGCACGCGACCCTGACGATCGACCTCTAGCACTTTCACCTTAACGATGTCGCCTTCCGACAACTTGTCGCTGACTTTCTCAACACGCTCGTTCGAGATCTGCGAGATGTGTACCAAGCCATCTTTGCCTGGCAGGATCGTCACAAACGCGCCGAAATCCATCAGCCGTGCAACGCGACCTTCGTAGATTCGGCCCACTTCGACCTCAGCAGTAATCAACTCGATACGACTGCGCGCCTCCTTACCGGAAGCACCGTCAACCGATGCGATACGCACTGTGCCGTCATTCTCGATATCGATCGTCGCACCGGTTTCTTCGGTGATCGAGCGAATGACCGCACCGCCCTTACCGATGACATCGCGGATCTTCTCCGGATCGATCTTGAAGGTCATGATCGTCGGTGCCCAGTCAGACATTTCATCGCGCGGCTTGTCGATGACTTTGCCCATTTCGGCAAGGATGTGTAGACGTGCGTCGCGCGCCTGATCCAGAGCGCGAGACATGATCTCTTTCGTAATGCCCTGGATCTTGATGTCCATCTGCAGTGCATTAACACCGTTATCGGTACCGGCTACTTTGAAGTCCATATCGCCAAGGTGATCTTCGTCGCCGAGGATATCGGTTAGGACCGCGAAGTCATCGCCCTCTTTGACGAGGCCCATGGCGACACCGGCGACCGGAGAGCGCGTCGGCACACCGGCATCCATCAGTGCTAACGACGAACCGCAGACCGAGGCCATCGAACTGGAACCGTTTGATTCCGTGATTTCCGAAACGACGCGGATTACGTACGGGAAATCTTCCATATCCGGCATTACCGCTTGGATACCGCGGCGCGCCAATTTGCCATGACCAATCTCACGGCGCTTCGGCGATCCAACAAAGCCGGTCTCACCGACGCAGTATGGCGGGAAGTTGTAGTGGAACATGAACGGCTCTTTGCGCTCGCCTTCCAACGCATCGATGATTTGCGCATCGCGTCCAGTGCCGAGCGTGGCAACGACGAGCGCCTGCGTTTCGCCACGTGTGAAAATGGCCGAACCGTGGGCACGTGGAAGAACGCCCACCTTGACGTCGATCGGGCGAACCGTCGACTGATCTCGACCGTCAATACGTGGCTTGCCGTCGATCACACGCCGGCGCACGATATTCTTCTCGAGTTTCCCAAGTGCGCCGTAGACTTCTTCGGCGGAATACGCCGGCTCATCGCCCGCGGTCAGTTGCTCGACAGTAGCGGCTTTGGCGGCACCGACTTGTTCCTGGCGGGCCTGTTTTTCAGTCACTTGATAAGCGGCGGTCAGTGCATCGGCTGCCGCTTCGCTGACGGCCGCTGCAAGGGCTTCATTCTCTTCCGGTGCTTGCCATTCCCAAGCCGGCTTGCCGGTTTGATCGGCGAGCTCCTGGATCGCAGTAATCGCTGCCTGCATCGCGTCGTGACCGTACATGACCGCACCGAGCATGATCTCCTCAGAAAGCTCGTCGGCTTCCGACTCAACCATCAAAACGGCATCCGTGGTACCGGCAACGACCAAGTCCAGTTTCGACGTGGCCAGCTGGGAGATCGACGGATTGAGGACGTATTCTCCGTCGACATAACCGACTCGCGCCCCACCAATCGGGCCAGCGAACGGCATACCCGAAATCGCCAGTGCAGCAGACGCCCCGAGCATCGCAGGGATGTCTGGATCAATTTCCGGATCGAGCGATACAACGGTCGCGATGATTTGAACTTCGTTCTTGAAGCCTTTCGGGAACAGCGGCCGTATCGGTCTATCAAGCAAACGAGACGTCAGCGTTTCCTTCTCACTGGGTCGGCCTTCACGTTTGAAAAAGCCACCCGGAATTTTGCCAGCCGCGTAAGTCTTCTCCTGGTAGTTCACTGTTAACGGAAAGAAGTCTCGGCCAGGGTCGGCGCTCTTGCGGCCGACAGCCGTCACGAGCACTTGCGTCTCGCCTAGCGATGCCATAACAGCACCGTCGGCTTGGCGGGCAACACTGCCCGTGGTTAGTACGACGTCGTGTGCACCGTACTTAAATGTTTTCGAAATTGATTCCACAACCTATCCTTAACCTAATGATGTTCCATCGGCTGTTTTGTTCTTCGAGGCCGACGGGTGTGTTTGCGAGGAACAAAAATACAAAAAGCCCAATCGCGCCGTAGCGGGAGTGGGCTTTTCGTTCATTCGTGCGGTGCCGTTAGCGTCGTAAGCCAAGACGTGAAATAAGCTCTTGGTAACGGCCTTGGTCTTTCGACTTCAAGTAATCTAAAAGTTTGCGACGCTTATTAACTAGGCGCAGCAGACCTTGGCGCGAATGATGGTCTTTTTTGTGCGTGCCGAAGTGCTCGGTCAAATCGCTAATGCGTGCTGACAGCAGTGCGACCTGGACCTCTGGCGACCCAGTATCGTTGTCGCCGCGAGCGTACTCCTCGACGATTGTCTGTTTGCGTTCCGTGGGCAGTGACATCTAAAACGTGCTCCGAATTCTTTATGCCTGTTTAGCGCAGCGCGGTATTGTAGCGCCAGTTTTGGCGGAAAACACCCTGTTTATGACGGGTTTGGGGTAGCACCGAACACCTTTTTCGGGCTAACGAGCCCATCTGGGGCCATCTCCCCAAGTCCTACCAGCTTCCCGTCCGCACCGTGGACCCTGACCTGACCGCCTGCAACTTCGAGCGTCATCGGCCGAACCGCCCGACCTTGGTGGAACAGGCTGGCGGCCGTCTCATCCAGCCGCACGGCCGGCCAGCTTGGCAGCGCTGCGTCCAGAGGCAATAACCAGGATTCCACCGTCTCCTGCGACGCAGCTTGGACAGCGGCTAACGAGCGCATACCGTCACCACCAAACGGACCGGCCGCGAGCCGACGCAATGCCGCCGTTGTTGCAATCGTGCCGGCCTGCCCGGCGATATCCTCAACGAGGCTGCGGATGTAGGTGCCTTTCGAACAGCGTACTTCGAAGTCGAGGCTGGAACCCGCCAGACGTTTGAACGTGATGTCGTGGATAACGATCGAGCGCGGCGGCCGCTCCACAGCGAGGCCTTGGCGGGCCAACTTATAGAGCCGCTGACCCTCGTGCTTGAGCGCGGAGTGCATCGGCGGAACCTGCTGTTGCGGCCCGATGAAGGTCTTGAGCAAGCTCATCCACCGCTCTGCTTGCCAATCAGGCGGCAAACGTCGCTCGATCTCCTGACCGTCCAAGTCTCCACTGTCCGTCCGAACACCGAGTTCGGCGGTCACGGCGTAGGTTTTGTCCGCATCCAAAAGATACGGTGTTAATCGAGTGGCATGACCAAAACACAGTGGCAAAAGGCCCGTGGCCGCCGGGTCGAGGCTTCCGGTATGACCCGCCTTGCGAGCGTCGAGATGCCGGCGTGCCGTCTGTAACGCCCGGTTTGACGTGATGCCAGCCGGCTTATCGAGCAGCAGAATTCCGTCGATCGGCCGGCCGCGTTGCGAGCGACCCATGCCGTTAGCCGTCCTCGTCCGTCTCAGGCGGGCGCGCATCGGCGGCCAGCATCGCCGACAGGCGAGCACCGCGCGCCGCGCTGTCATCGTGGGCGAAACGCAGCTCGGGTGAGCGGCGAATCTTCAACGCTCTCCCGATCCGGGACCGTAAGAAACCGGCGGCGCTCGCTAAACCTTGCGCGACCGGTTCGGGATCCGCGTCCGGGTCGAGGGTCGAGAAATACACGCGAGCGACAGACAGATCGCGCGATACGTCAACGCTGCTTACAGAGACGAATTGTAGGCGTGGATCCTTGCTCTCGCTGCGAAGTAGCTCATTCAAGACTCGCAGGATCTGACCATTGAGCCGTTGATGACGGGAAAACTCGGCCACGCCGCGACCTCGACGCTAGTCGAGCGTACGAGCAACCTCTACGCGCTCGTAGCATTCGATCTGATCGCCGTCTTTGACATCGTTATAGTTTTTCACGCCGATGCCGCACTCGGTGCCTGCGCGAACTTCATTGACATCGTCTTTAAAGCGGCGCAGCGACTCGAGTTCGCCTTCGTAAATCACAACGTTATCGCGCAGAACGCGAATGGGGTTAGACCGCTTGACGTATCCATCGACCACCATACAACCGGCAACGTTGCCGAGTTTCGGCGAACGAAACACTTCGCGGACTTCGGCAAGACCAACGATTTGTTCGCGAATCTCTGGCGATAACAAACCCGATACCGCCGCTTTCACGTCATCGATCGCTTCGTAGATGATGCTGTAGTAGCGAAGGTCGACGCCAGACTCTTTGATCGCCTCACGCGCGGCTGCATCAGCACGGACGTTGAAGCCGATAATGATGGCATTAGACGCGGCCGCCAGGTTGATATCGGTCTCTGTGATACCACCGACGCCCGAGGCGATAACCTGAACCTTCACCTCGTCATTCGACAGCTTAGTCAGCGCCTCGGTAAGCGCTTCGGAGCTGCCGTGCACATCGGCTTTGACTAACAATTGCACGCTAGCGAGTTCGCCGGCGGACATCTGCGAGAACACATCTTCGAGTTTAGCCGCCTGCTGCTGGGCCAATTTGATATCGCGTGTCTTGCTCTTGCGATACTCCGCTACTTCGCGTGCGCGCTTATCATCATCGACGATGGCAACGTCGTCACCTGCCGCCGGTGCCCCGGAAAGACCCAACACAACGACCGGTGTCGATGGGCCCGCTTCCTTCAGCGTCTCTTGATTCTCGTTGTACATCGTACGAACACGGCCGTACTCCTCGCCGGCGATAATCGCATCGCCCTGCTTCAAGGTACCCGACTGAACCAAGATGGTGGCCACGGTACCGCGACCTTTCTCAAGACTGGCTTCGACCACGACGCCGCGGGCATTGCCTTTTTCGATCGCTTTCAAATCGAGGACTTCGGCTTGGAGCAATACCGACTCGAGCAACGAGTCGACGCCCTCACCGGTGTGTGCCGACACGTTGACGAAGATGTTCTCGCCACCCCAGTCCTCAGAAATAACTTCGTGTTGTGACAGTTCAGATCGGACCCGTTCCGGGTCGGCGTTCTCGCGGTCGATCTTATTGACGGCCACAATGATCGGCACACCGGCCGCTTTCGAGTGCTGGATCGCCTCGATCGTCTGTGGCATGACGCCGTCGTCGGCCGCAACGACGAGAATAACGATATCGGTGACTTGCGCCCCACGGGCACGCATTGCCGTAAAGGCCGCGTGGCCGGGTGTATCCAAGAACGTAATCTGACCGCTGTCGGTCTTCACCTGGTACGCGCCGATGTGCTGGGTAATGCCGCCAGCTTCGCCATCGACCACCTTCGAGCGACGGATGTAGTCGAGCAGGGATGTCTTACCGTGGTCGACGTGACCCATGATCGTCACGACAGGCTGGCGGTCAACCGCCTCACCGGTCAGCTCGTCGGTGCTCAAGATGTCCTCATCGAGCGATGTTTCTTCGAGCGGCTTGGCGGTATGGCCCATCTCCTCGACCAGCAAGATCGCCGTGTCTTGATCGATCGACTGGTTAATCGTGACCATCGCACCCATGCCCATCAGCGTCTTCATGACCTCCGGCGCTTTCACCGCCATCTTCTGAGCAAGCTCTGCAACGGTTATCGTATCGGGCACTTCGATATCGCGTATGACAGGTGCGGTGGGACGCTCGAAGCCGTGTTGCGTATCGACATTGACAGCTGCGCGACGCCGATCTGGCCGACGCCGTTGTTTGCGTTTGCCACCCTTACCTTCGGTGACGTGCAATTCTTTGCGTCCGTATTTTGTCGGCTGCTTCGTCTGCTTGGAACGCGCCTCGCGTTCTTTTCGCTCGCGTTCGGCCTGCTCCTTACGCTGCCGCTCAGCGGCTTCAGCGGCCTCGCGCGCGGCGCGCTCTGCCGCCTCGCGCTCTTCAGCTTCGCGTTTCGCGGCTTCTTCGGCCTCGCGTTTCTCCGCCTCAAGCTCACTGCGACGCTGCTCTTCTTGTACCTGCCGAGCTTGCTCCTCGGCGTCCTTTTGCTCTTGCTCAGCAACCCGTTGTCGCTCAAGCTCCTCCTGACGCTGTTTCGCTTCGCCTTCCAGTACGTCGCGCTTGATGTAGGTCCGCTTGCGGCGCACCTCGACGGCAACAGTCCGAGATCGGCCTTTGTCACCCGATAGCTTCAGTTCCGATTGGCTCTTGCGCTTCAGCGTGATTTTCTTCGGCGCTGCGCCACCCGAGCTGGCGCCCTCTTTACGACCGTGGCTGGCTCGAAGATGATTGAGCAATTCCATTTTGGCGTCGTCGCTGATCGTGTCGTCAGCACCGGACACGGAGATGCCCGCCTCGTCGAGTTGCGTTAGTAGCTTATCGACCGGCACCTTCAAGGCCTCGGCGAATTGTGTGACCGTTACGTCTGCCATTGTCCGTCTCCCGCCTTAGGCCTGGCTCTCCTCGCCTTCAAACCAGTGCGCTCTGGCCGCCATGATCAATTTGGCAGCGTCCTCTTGATCCATCTCTTGAATTTCCAGCAAATCGTCGGTCGCCTGCTCGGCTAAATCCTCGCGCGTACGCACACCGGCACTCGCGAGAACAAAGGCCAATTCGCGTGTCATCCCGTCGACCTCCAGCAAATCGCTCGACGGCTCGCTCGCATCGATCGCCTCTTCGTTCGCGATTGCTTGCGTCAGCAACACATCACGCGCCCGATTGCGCAGCTCGTTGACGATGTCTTCGTCGAACTCGTCAATCGCCGTCAACTCGCTGGTCGGTACATACGCGACCTCCTCAATGGTCGAGAAGCCCTCCTGTACCAAAATCAACGCCACCTCCTCGTCGACATCGAGCTGTTCTTTGAATGCGTCGATGAGACTGCGAACCTCAGCCTCGCTTTTTTGCTCAGCGTCAGACTCGGTCATGACATTGAGCTCCCAGCCCGTCAACTCACTGGCGAGGCGAATGTTTTGGCCGCCACGGCCAATGGCCTGCGACAGCTTCTCCTCGTCGACGGCGATGTCCATCGAGTGGGCTTCTTCGTCGACGACGATCGAGACGACCTCGGCCGGCGACATGGAGTTGATAACGAACTGTGCCGGGTTGTCGTCCCACAGAATAATGTCGACTCGCTCACCGGCTAATTCGTTCGAGACCGCCTGTACACGTGAGCCACGCATACCCACGCACGCCCCTACAGGATCGATGCGGTTGTCGTTACTCTTTACAGCGATCTTTGCCCGCAAACCGGGATCACGCGCAGCGGCGATAATTTCGATAAGACCTTGGCCGACCTCAGGTACTTCGATCTTGAAAAGGTCAATCAAGAACTGCGGCGACGTTCGCGTCATAAACAATTGTGGGCCACGAATCTCGGATCGTACCTCCACCAACAACGCCTTGAGGCGGTCTTGTGGTCGGACCGGCTCGCGCGGGATCATTTGGTCACGAGCGACGAAACCCTCAGCATTACCGCCAAGATCAATGTAAACACCGTTGCGGTCGACCCGCTTAACGATTCCGCTTAAGAGCTCACCAACGCGGTCCTGATACTCCTCAACGACCTGCTCGCGCTCGGCCTCTCGCACTTTTTGCACAATGACTTGCTTGGCGGTCTGGGCCGCGATTCGGCCGAATTCAACCGATTCCATCGGCTCCTCGACGAACTCACCCGGTTGTACCTCGGGGTTGTAATCGACCGCATCAAGCATGCGCAGCTCACGATCCGGAAACTCAAGCTCCGTCGAATCGTCGGCAAAGACGAGCCAGCGCCGAAATGTGTCGTACTCACCCGATTCGCGATCAATAGAGACACGAACGTCGATGTCTTCACCGTGGCGTTTGCGGGTCGCCGACGCCAGCGCTGCTTCCATCGCATCAAAAATAATTTCGCGTTCGACACCCTTCTCGTTCGAGACGGCGTCGATGACCATTAGCATCTCTTTACTCATTGCATTCTCTTTCTGGCCGCCGGCGATCTAATACTCAGGAACCAGCCTAGCGACCTCAATTTCAGCGACAGGCAGCCGAAAATCGGTGTTATCGACCTTTACCGTGACCGTGGCATCGTCAACATCGATAACGTGACCGCGATAGCGTCGGCGACCGTCCATCGGCTCTTTCAGCTCGATCTTGACCTCTGACCCCATAAAGCGACGGAAGTGCTCGACGGTGAACAACTTACGGTTAATGCCGGGCGATGAGACTTCTAGCGAATACTCGCCAGGAATGGGGTCCTCGACATCGAGAACCGCGCTCACCTGTTGGCTTACCCGTTCGCAGTCCATCAAGTCGATACCCGCGTCGGCATCGATGAACAACCGCACGACTCGGCGCTTTCCAGTCAGATTAAGTTCGAGCTCAAGTAACTCGTAGCCCAACGAGGCTACTGTCGTACTCAGCAGAGTTTCTAATCCTTCTGATTGCACCGACGCTTCTCTGGCTACTCCTTACAAACCTTTATTCCAAAACGAAAAATGGGCCATGCGGCCCATCTTCCTCACGTTGCCATCTGGCACTGGCATCGAGCTAGAAGCCGCTGGGCCGATTCGGCCCAAACAAAAAGCCCCAACTGGGGCTTCGGCTACCGCGCGCTTGGTAGCGGGGGCAGGATTCGAACCTGCGACCTTCGGGTTATGAGCCCGACGAGCTGCCAGACTGCTCCACCCCGCAACCGAGTTGGAGAAGTGTACAGGAGCGCAACCCCTGGTTTCAACACAGGTTGGTCAGGCGATGACGTCGCTGCAAAGCTTGAGCAGCAGCCCAGGGAAACAGCCCAGACCAAGAACGGCCAGCGCATTGGCAGAGAGGACCCAGCGAAAATCGATCGGTTTCGAAATTTGCTCGCTCGATTCCGGCGCATCGAAGTAAATGACCTTCAACACCCTCAGGTAATAGAACGCACCAATCACTGAGAACACGACCATAATGATGGCCAGCGCGAGGTACAGCGAGCCGTCGCCAGCGTTTAGCACCGCACTGATGACGTTGAGCTTGCCCCAGAATCCAACCCACGGCGGAATACCGGCGAGACCGAACATAAAACACGCCATCATCGCGGCAAACCAGGGGCTGCGCCGGTTCAGACCGCGAAAATCGTCTATGTTATCGGCCTCGAAGCCGCGCCGTGACAGCAACAGAATCATGGCAAACGCGCCGGCGCTCATCAGCACATAGGTGAGCGTGTAGAAAAGAGCCGCCCGGTAGCCAGCCGTCGTTCCCGCCAAAATGCCCATTAATATGAAACCAACGTGCGAGATCGTCGAATAGGCCAGCATGCGCTTCAGGTTGGTTTGCGCGAGGGCGACCAAGTTGCCGAGCGCGATCGAGCCGACCGCCAGAACGATCAGCATGCTCTGCCAGGCCGCGTGCAAATCGCCCAGCCCGTCGACCAATACCCGGATCGCCAGCGCGAACGAGGCGATTTTCGGTGCGGTGCCAATCAATAGCGTCACTGGCGTTCGAGCGCCGTGGTAGACGTCGGGAATCCACATGTGAAACGGCACCGCACCAAACTTAAACGCAATGCCGGCGACCAGGAACGACAGCCCGAACCAGAAGCCCAAGTCGTTGCCGTCGGTGCGACTGAGGGCTTGCGCCAAATCGGCAAATTGAACGCTTCCGAGCGTGCCATAGACCAGCGAGACGCCGTATAACAAAATGCCGGACGCGATGGCGCCAAGCACGAAGTACTTCATTGCCGCTTCTGCCGATACCGATGAGTCGCGATCAAACGCCACCATTGCGTAGAGGCTCAGCGACAAGACCTCAAGACCCATGTACATCGTCAACAAGCTAGCCGCCGAGACCATAACCATAATGCCCAGCAGCGAGAACAACGCGAGCACATAGAACTCGCCACGCTCTAAGGCGTGCTCGCGCAGGTAGTCACGCGCGTAAATCAGTACGAGCGCCATGCTCAGTACCGCAAACAGTTTCAGTAGGCTACCGAGTGGGTCGGCGATGTAGCTACCCGAGAATGTCGTAACGGTCGACGCGAACCCCCCGTCAAGCAAGAACCCTGCAGTCACCGCGAGTGACAGCAAGGCGAGAGACCATGTCACGATACGGCGGTTGGTCGGAACGAAAAGATCGGCAACCAACACCACACAGATGGCCGAGAGCAGCGCGATCTCCGGGTAGGCGGGCTGAAACTGGGGTATGACAAATTCCATGGAGCGTTTCCCTCGTGCTCGCGCCTACAGTTTGCTTTGGCTAACTTGCGTAACCAGCTGCTCGACGCTGGCCGCCATCATGTCGACGAGTGGATCGGGCCAGACACCCACGAGCAGCACGGCGACAGCCAGCACGCCGAGCACGAAGTACTCACGGCCGTTCAAATCGGTCAGCTCACCGACTTGCTCGTTGGCGACATCCCCGAAGATCACTCGCTTGACCATCCACAGGGTGTAGGCCGCACCGAGAATAAGCGTCGTCGCGGCTAAAAAGGCGTACCAGAAATTCGCCTTAAACGCCGACAAGATCACCATGAACTCGCCGACGAAACCGGACGTCCCTGGTAGGCCTGCATTCGCCATCGCAAACAACACCATGAAGGCCGCAAAGTGCGGCATTGTGTTGGCGACACCGCCGTAGTCGGCGATTTCACGCGAATGCATGCGGTCGTACATCACACCGACGCAGAAGAACATCGCGCCGGAAACCAGACCGTGCGACACCATCTGCACCATGCCGCCGCCGATACCAAGTGCCGCGCCATTGGTGGAACCAGAGTGAGCGAGGATCGGCCACAGCAGAAAAAATCCCAGCGTCACGAAACCCATGTGCGCAATCGACGAATAGGCGATCAGCTTCTTCATGTCTTTTTGCACGAGCGCCACAAACCCGATGTAAACGACGGCGATCAGCGATAGCGCAATCATCATCCCAGCTAAGCTCTGGCTGGCGTCGGGCGCGATCGGCAAAGACAGCCGCACAAACCCGTACCCGCCCATCTTCAACATGATCGCCGCCAGAATAACGGAGCCGCCGGTTGGCGCTTCGACGTGAGCGTCCGGCAGCCACGTGTGAACTGGCCACATGGGGACTTTGACAGCGAACGCGAACAGAAAAGCGAGGAAGATCAGGGTTTGTGCAGTCGCACCGATTGGTAGTGCGTGAAAATCGAGCAACGAGTAACTGCCAGACTCGAGGTACAAATAAATCAACGAGACCAGCATGAAAACGGAGCCAAGGAACGTGTACAAGAAGAACTTGATCGTGGCATACACACGTCGCGTACCGCCCCATACGCCAATGATGATAAACATCGGCACCAGCATCGCTTCCCAGAAGACGTAAAAGAGCATGGCATCGAGCGCGCAGAACACGCCGATCATCAAGCCCTCCAAGATCAAGAAAGCACCGAAGTACTGCGCCGGACTGCGGCTAATGGCGCTCCAACCGGCGATGATCACCAACGGCGTAACAAACGCTGTCAAAACGATGAGCGGTAATGACAACCCATCGACGCCGAGGTAGTACCAAACGTTAAAAGCCCCGATCCACGGCTGGCGTTCAACAAACTGCATGGCGGCATTGGCGCTATCGAATGCGTTTACGACCGGTATACACAGCACCAGTGTCGCCATCGAAATCGCGAGCGCCAACGGAGCCCCTAAACGTGAGTAAGGATTGTCCCCACGGTCTCCCGAGCCAAGAAACAACAGCGCCAAGCCGCCGATAACCGGCAGCCAGATCAATGCACTTAGCCAATACCCATCCATTATCGCCACACCACCCAGGCCAACATGGCCGTCAAGCCGAGCACCATCGCGAACGCGTAGTGGTACAAGTAACCGCTTTGAATGTGCCGAGCTCGATTGCCGATAAAGCCAATGGCCCTAGCGGTTCCGTTAACCAGCAGCCCATCGATAAGGCCGCGGTCACCGACGCTCCACAGCCCCCGTCCTAAGCGGCGCCCACCGGCAGCGAAGACATTGAGATACAGCGCATCGGCGTAGTACTTCTGCTCTAGCAAGTGCTTGAGCGCCGCCAGGCGTACCGCTAACCGGGCCGGAATATCGGGGCGCTGCAGCCACAAGAACCACGCTGTCGCGACACCCGCCAACGCCAAATACAGCGGCGCTGTTTTCAGAGCGTGGGTCACAAAGCCGGCCGGTCCATGGAAGTCGGCACCGAGTGCGGCCAGCGCATCGTGATCGGGTCGCACGACGATCGCGCCGGCGAAGTAGTCGCCGAACAAGACCGGTCCGATCGTAAACCAGCCGATGACGGCCGATGGAATCGCGAGCAATGCCAACGGCACCCAAACGACGGCCGGCGACTCGTGCAGGTGTGACCGAGTGTGCTCGTCCATCCGCTCTTTGCCATGAAAGACCAGGAAAAACATGCGGAACGAATACAACGCGGTCACGAAAACGCCGAGCAATACACTCCAATACGCAAGCCACGTTGCCGTCGTCGAATGGTCGTGGTGGGCGTGTGCTACCGCTTCGATGAGTGCGTCTTTCGAGAAAAAGCCAGCGAACCCAGGGAAGCCGATCAGCGCCAACGAACCGATCAGCGATGTCCAATAGGTTATGGGCATGTACTTACGAAGGCCGCCCATCTTGCGCATGTCTTGTTCGTGGTGCATTGCAATGATGACCGAACCCGCTGCGAGGAAAAGCAACGCTTTAAAGAACGCGTGCGTCATCAGATGGAACATACCCGCCGCGTAGGCTGACACACCGAGGGCAACCGTCATATAACCCAACTGCGACAGCGTCGAGTAAGCGACAACCCGTTTGATATCGTGTTGGATGAGACCCAACAGACCCATGAAGAAAGCGGTGATAGCCCCGACAGTAAGAATGAACGCCAACGCCGCTTCGCTGTACTCGTAAAGCGGCGACATCCGCGCCACCATGAAAATGCCGGCGGTCACCATGGTGGCCGCGTGAATCAGTGCCGAGATCGGCGTCGGGCCTTCCATCGAGTCTGGTAGCCAAACGTGCAACGGTACCTGGGCCGACTTACCCATCGCCCCGATGAACAACAGAATGCAAATAACTGTCATGGCGTTCCAGGCGGTATCGCCGAAGAGCACCATCGTCTCGCCCGACATCGCTTCGGCCGCACCGAACGCAGTTTGGTAATCCAATGTATTCGCGAAATAAACGACGCCCGCAATTCCAAGGATGAACCCGAAGTCACCCACGCGGTTGACCAAAAATGCCTTTAAATTCGCGAATATTGCCGACGGTTTTTTGAACCAAAAACCAATCAACAAGTACGATACTAAGCCGACCGCTTCCCAACCGAAAAACAACTGCAAAAAGTTATTCGACATGACCAACATGAGCATGGCGAATGTGAACAGCGAGATATAACTAAAGAAGCGCTGATAGCCATCATCGTCGTGCATATAACCGATGGTGTAGATATGCACCATTAACGATACAAAGGTGACGACAACCATCATCATGGCCGACAACCGGTCGATCAAAAAGCCGACTTCCATGCTGAGTCCATCGAGCACGGCCCATTGATACAGGGTGTAATTCTCCACCGTACCGCCGTCGAACATCAGGTGCTTTAGAACGAGGACCGAGCAAACCGCAGAGACGCCGACGCCGAGTATCGTGACCCAGTGAGCGCCTGCGCGGCCAATGTAACGGCCGGCAAGTCCAGCGATGACGCTAGCTAGCAAAGGCGCAAGTACGATGGTGAGGTGAATAGCGTGCATGCTCGTGCCCTAGCCTTTCATCGCGTCGAGTTCTTGAACATTGATGCTGCGCCTATTGCGGAACAACACGACGAGAATGGCCAGCCCAATCGCGGCTTCGGCCGCCGCAACCGTCAAAATGAAAAAGACAAACACTTGACCGGTAAGATCGTCTAGATAGCGCGAAAAGGCGACGAAATTGTAGTTCACCGACAACAGCATCAGCTCGATGCACATCAGCAAAACGATAACGTTTTTCCGATTTATGAAAATGCCGGCAATGCTAATGGCGAACAACACGGCTGCCAGGGTTAGATAGTGACCAAGACCGATGCTCATCATGACTTTTCGGCCTCCATCGATACGACCCGTACCCGGTCCTTCGGGTTAACCGCGACCTGGCGAGCAATATCTTGGACTTTGAGACCCGGTCTGCGTCGCATCGTCAAGGCTATCGCCGCGACGATAGCCAGTAGCAAGACAACCGCCGCTAATTCAAACGCGTAGACGTGTTCGGTGTACAACACACCGGCAAGCGCCTTGGTATTGCTGACCGGCGCTGCTGGCAGTTCGGTCGCCGCAGTCGCCTGCAAGCTGGCGCTGCGATACCAGATGATCTGCAGTAACTCGAACACCATCAGCGCCGCCACACCGAGGCCAAGTGGTGCGTAGCGATGAATACCGCGGCGGGCTTCTTCGACGTTGATATCGAGCATCATCACGACAAACAAGAACAGCACCATCACCGCACCGACGTAGACCAGTACCAGGACAATCGCTAGAAATTCCGCTTCGATGAGCAACCACAAGGCCGCACTGTTGAAAAAGGCAAGCACGAGGCACATGACAGAGTGCACAGGGTTGCGGGCGAAGATGACGCCTAGCGCCGCCGCCAGCAGTACGGCCGAAAATCCGTAGAACAGGATTGCCTGAAACACGCGTGCTCCCAGAGTTTGCTTATTGTTATCGGTACGGCGCGTCGGCCGCTTTGTCCGCAGCGATCATCGCCTCGAACCGATCCCCAACGGCGAGAAGTTTCTCTTTCGACATGATGTTCTCGCCGCGGTTTTCCATGTGGTATTCGTGTATCCGCGTCTCAACGATCGCATCGACGGGACACGCTTCCTCACAAAAGCCGCAATAAATGCACTTGAAAAGGTCGATATCGTAGCGCGTGGTACGGCGTGTACCGTCGGCGCTGACGCCAGATTCAATCGTTATAGCCAGGGCCGGGCAGACCGCCTCACACAGTTTGCAGGCGATACAGCGTTCCTCGCCGTTGGCGTACCGGCGTAGCGCATGCAAACCACGAAAACGCGGTGACTGGGGCGTTTTCTCCTCGGGGTACTGAACGGTAACCGACGGCCGAAAGAGGCTTCTAAACGTGACGGACAAGCCTTGCCACAGCTCCAACAGTAAGAACGTCCGGGTCCAGTGCTTTAACGCATTCATGATGCAGCTACCTCAACCGCAGTTTGTGCCCAAGGTCCGATCTGTTGCCACGCAAATACAACCTCGACAGCGATCCACACGATGGTCACTGGAATAAAAACCTTCCAACCCAAGCGCATGATCTGGTCGTAGCGGTATCGCGGAAACGTTGCGCGGAACCAAAAGAAACAAAACAAGAAGAAAACGGTTTTGATGGCAAGCCAGTGCAAACCGGCCGCCGCCAGCCACGTATTGGCCAGTCCGGGCACACCCTCGAACGGTGACAACCAACCGCCGAAGAAGAAAATCGCCGTTAACGCAGCGATCAGAATCATGTTGGCGTATTCGGCCAAGAAAAAGACCGCGAATGCCACGCCGGAATATTCGACATGAAAACCCGCTACGATCTCCGACTCGCCTTCAGCAACATCGAACGGCGCCCGGTTCGTTTCTGCGACGCCGGAGACGAAGTAGACGACAAACAGCGGCAACAGCCATAGCAGGAACCAATGGCCAACGCCGCCGCGTTGCGCTTCGATGATCTCACCTAAATTAAGGCTACCCGCCGCCATCAGCACGCCAACCAGCGCAAAGCCCATCGCGATTTCGTAGGCAACGATCTGTGCGGCGGACCGCATTGCACCGAGTAGGGCATACTTTGAATTGGTCGCCCAGCCGGCGAGGATAACCCCGTAGACACCGACCGACGTCAGTGCCAGAACGTATAACAATCCGGCATCGATGTCCGCGATGACAAAACCGTCCCATAGCGGCATAACCGCCCAGGCCGCAAACGCCGGTGTAATCGCCAGCAATGGAGCGATAACAAACAGGAACCGACTCGAGTTGCTCGGAACAACAACTTCTTTCAGTAACAACTTGAGAACATCGGCAAACGGTTGCAGCAAGCCACGGAAACCAACCCGGTTCGGCCCTAGGCGGCGCTGCATATAGCCAATGAATTTCCGCTCGGCGAGCGTTGCATAGGCGACACACAGAATGAGCACGACCGTGACGCCGAGGATGGCGCCAATGGTCTGCAGTAACGCGAGGTTGTCGTTGATGAAGCGAGCGATCATGACTGTCGTTGTCCGCCCCGCCACTGTAGGCCATTGCTGCCAGCGCGCGTAAGCTGCAAAGCACTCGCTCGCCGAACCACCGGGTCGACTTCGTAGATCGGTACGTGAATCGCCGCGGCCTCGCCATTCAGCCGCCGCACACTGACGGGCGCCTCTAACAAACGTGGCTGCGGCAACGTATCCGGCATGTTGATCGCTTCGTTAACAGCGTCGAGAACAGCGTTCGAATCGAGGTAAGCGACGTCTGGGACATCACAGAATTCCGCCAACACACGGAGTACCTTCCACAATGGCCGCGAATCGCCAACGGGCGATGCGACGCCCTGAAAACTCTGCCATGTACCGGCAGCGTTGATGAATGTGCCAGACGTTTCGGCAAACGTGCCGGCGGGTAACAACACGGTAGCGGTTTCTAGCAGCGCGTCACTGACAAAACTCGTAACAGCAACGACCGACGGAGCTTCGCGCAGTGCTTGCATCGCTCCCGTGTGGCGAAGATCGATGTCCGGGTCACACATGACTAAGCAGTAGCTCTTGCGCGGTTTCTCGAACATCTCGATCGCGTTCAGCCCGCCATCGCGACCCTCAGGTGTAAGCCCGAGCAGACGAGCCCCGGCGCTGTTGGCGCCGGCGCTTACTTGCCCGACGACGCCATCGATAGCATTAGCGATCGCCGTACTCAGTGTTAGCAGGGCCGCGTAGGACGGATGTCGACTCGCGCCGATTCCGACGAGCAAGTAGGGACGCTCTGCGTCACGCAAGCTTGTCGCCAGAGCAAGCTGCGAATCGCTGACGCGCGCATTTTTTATCAACGTCGCGACATCGCTAGGTAATGCGCTTGTGTCGATCGATAGCGCTTGGCCGATTGCCGCAAGCTCGTCCAGAATTTCGCCGGTCAGATTCGTATGCTCAAATCGATAGGGTCGCGTTTCGCTATCAATGACAGCAACGCTAGCGCCCGCCAAAGCCGCTTTACGAACTCGGTGAGCGAGTATCGGTGCCTCGTCTCGCAGAGCCGCACCGATAAGCGCGATGGCATCGCGCTGCTCGATTGCCTCGATCGCCATACCCAGGTTGGGGAACAACGGCTCGATAGCGGGCGCCGAAAAGTCGGTCTGACCGAGCCGATAGTCGACATTAGAGCAACCGATATGATCCATTAAGCGACGCAATAGGAATTGTTCCTCAAGCGTCGTACTCGGGGAAACAAGTACGCCGAGTTGGTCGCTGGCGACACCGGTCATCGCACCGGAAGCGGCCTCAAGCGCTGTCGCCCAATCGCAGTCTACCCAGTTGCCGTCGGCGTCGCGCACCCGTGGAGTCGTTAGCCGCTGGTCGGAGTAGATTGCTTCGTAGCTGAAGCGATCGCGATCGGCGATCCACGTCTCGTTAATCGTCTCGTTCGGACGCGGCACGATTCGTTTAATTGTCCCGCGCAGAACGTGCGCATAGATGTTGGCGCCAACACAGTCGTGCGGTGAAATGGTTGGATGTTGCTCCATTTCCCAAGCGCGCGCGCTGTAGCGATAAGGCTTATTGTTGAGCGCACCGACGGGGCACAAATCGATAATATTGCCGGACAGTTCGTGATCGACACTTTTCTCAATGAATGTGCCGATTTTCATGTTTTCACCGCGATCGGTCGTGCCGAGTTCTGCAATACCAGCGATCTCTTGGCCGAAGCGAACACACCGCGTGCAATGAATACAACGCGTCATGTCGGTCGACACGAGCGGTCCTAAATTTTTGTCGGCAACGACGCGTTTGCGATCGGTGTAGCGAGACACATCACGCCCGTAACCAACCGCCAGATCTTGCAGCTCGCACTCACCGCCTTGGTCGCAGATGGGGCAATCGAGCGGGTGGTTGATCAACAAAAATTCCATCGTCGCGCGCTGTGCCGATACAGCTCGTTCTGAGCGCGTAAACACCTTCATGCCGTCCGCAACCGGCGTAGCACAAGCCGGCAACGGTTTGGGTGCTTTTTCAACTTCGACGAGACACATGCGGCAATTCGCCGCCACCGATAATTTTTCGTGGTAACAGAACCGTGGCACGTACTTCGATGCCGCATCGGTTACCTCGATCAACATCTGTCCGCGGCGTGCTGTTACCTCTTCGCCGTCGACCTCCAGTGTTATTACATCGTCAGACATAGTCTCACTCAGGCGGCAGCGCGATCCGCATCGTCAACGACGCTGCGACCACCGTTCTCCACCATGTACTCGAACTCATGGCGGTAGTGTTTTAAGAAGCTTTGGACAGGCCACGCGGCCGCGTCACCGAGCGCGCAAATCGTATGGCCTTCGATCTTGTTGGCGACATCGAGGAGCTTGTCGAGGTCTGCCTCGGTGCCCTGGCCGGCAATGAACCGCGTTAACATGCGATACAGCCAGCCGGTGCCCTCGCGGCAAGGCGTACACTGTCCGCACGACTCAGCCATGTAGAAACGCGAGATACGACGCAGTGTTCGCACCATGCACGTGGTGTCGTCCATGACCATGACCGCACCGGTACCAAACGACGACCCGGCTGCTTTCAGCGAATCATAGTCCATCGTGCAATCCATGATGATCTCGCCGGGCACAACCGGCACCGATGACCCACCCGGTATGACTGCTTTCAGTTTGCGGCCCTTCCAGATACCGCCGCACATATCGAGCAGCTCGCGGAACGGAATGCCCATTGGTAATTCAACGTTCATCGGCTTTTCGATGTGGCCTGACACCGAGAAAATCGCGGTACCGCCAGAATTCTCGACGCCGAGATCGCGGAACCAATCACCGCCGTGCGAGAGTATGCTCGGCACACTGGCTAGACTCTGGGTGTTGTTAATCGTCGTTGGCTTGCCGTACAAACCGAAATTCGCAGGAAACGGTGGCTTGAACCGCGGCTTACCTTGCTTACCCTCCAACGACTCGAGCAGAGCGGTCTCTTCGCCGCAGATGTAAGCACCGGCACCGACGAACGTGAAAAGGTCAAAGTCGACGCCCGCACTGCCGAGGTTTTTACCCAGTAACCCAGCGGAGTAGGCGTCCTCTACCGCTTTTTCGAAAACGGGAACAGGTTCATCAATGAATTCGCCACGGATATAGTTATAGCCGACGGTCGCACCCATGGCGTAACCGGCGATCGCCATACCCTCTACCAATGAATGCGGGTTGTAACGCAAAATTTCGCGGTCGTGGCACGTACCGGGCTCGCTCTCGTCGGAATTGCAAACGATGTACTTTTGCACCGGCGCGTTGCGCGGCATAAAGCTCCACTTAAGCCCGGTGGGAAAGCCCGCACCACCGCGGCCGCGCAGCCCTGAACTCTTGACGATTTCGATGACCTCGTCCGGCGACAACTCGCCGGCAAGGATTCGTTGCCATGCTGAGTAGCCACCGAGTGAGCGGTACGTATCAAGACCCGCCGGCGCGTCTTTGCCGACCGTTGCGTAGCAGACGTTATTGACCGGACGTTCTGTCATTCGAGGGCATCCAGAATGGCGTCGATTTTATCGACGGTAAGGTCTTCGTGATAAACGTGGTCGACCATCATCATCGGTGCACCGCAGCACGCCGCGAGGCACTCTTCCTCTTTTTTGAGATAGATACGCCCGTCGGCCGTGCTGTCGCCCGTTTCGATCCCTAAGCGTTTTTCAACATGCTGAACGAGCTCTTCGGCACCTCGCAACATGCAGGAAACGTTCGTACAGATGGAGACGCTGTGACGGCCAACCCTCTTCGTCTCGAACATCGAATAGAAGCTCGCGACTTCGTAGACCTTGATCGGCTCCAAGTCCAAATAAGCGGCGATCGCGTCCATTTGCTCGACGGTGACGTAGCCGTGGTTTTCATGCTGGGCCGCATGCAGCGCACCGATGATGGCCGAGCGTTTTTGGTCTTCTGGAAAACGCTGCAGCCAATGATCAATGGCTTCGCGCAGATGGTCATTCAATCCGGCTTCGCTCATCGGTCAATCTCACCAAACACGACGTCTTGCGTACCGATGACAGCAACGACGTCGGCCAACATGTGTCCTTCCACCATTTCGCTGAGCGCAGCCAAGTGGGCGAAACCCGGCGCGCGCACTTTCACCCGGTACGGTTTATTCGCACCGTCGGACACGAGGTAAACGCCAAACTCACCTTTGGGGTGCTCAACCGCTGCGTAGGCCTCGCCGGCAGGCACTGAATACCCTTCGGTAAAGAGTTTGAAGTGATGAATTAACGACTCCATGTCGTCTTTCATCTCCACGCGTCGCGGCGCTGCAATCTTTCGATCATCTAGCATGACCGGTCCTGGATTAGCTCGCAGCCATCTAACGCATTGCTGGATTATGCGATTTGATTGGCGCATTTCTTCAACTCGCACGAGATAACGGTCATAGCAATCGCCGTTGACACCGACCGGTATGTCGAAATCAACATCGGCATACACCTCGTACGGCTGCTTCTTGCGAAGGTCCCATTCGACACCAGACCCGCGCAGCATCGGTCCGGTAAAGCCGAGCTGCTTGGCGCGCTCCGGCGTAACCACACCAATATTGACGGTGCGCTGCTTCCAAATGCGATTCTCGGTTAGCAGCGTTTCGTATTCATCGACGCAGCCCGGAAAGCGCTCGGTAAAACGCTCGATGAAATCGAGCAGCGAACCGCTACGTGCGTCGTTGAGGTTGTCGACCTCTTTTTCTGAGCGCCACTTGGAGGCCTGGTACTTCGGCATATCCTGCGGCAGATCGCGATAGACACCGCCGGGACGGTAGTATGTTGCGTGCATCCGCGTACCGGAAACCGCCTCGTAACAATCCATCAAGTCTTCGCGTTCCCGGAAACAGAACAGGAACATCGTCATCGCACCGATATCGAGACCGTGCGCCCCGAGCCACATCAGGTGATTGAGAATCCGCGTGATCTCATCGAACATGACACGAATGTATTGCGCACGAACGGGTGGCTCGATACCGAGCAACTTTTCGATCGCCAAGACGTAGCCATGCTCATTGCACATCATCGAGACGTAGTCGAGCCGGTCCATGTAGCCAATGCTCTGGTTATACGGCTTCGACTCCGCGAGCTTCTCCGTGGCGCGGTGCAGAAGACCGATATGCGGATCGGCCTTTTGAATGGTCTCGCCGTTCATTTCCAGAACGAGACGGAGTACACCGTGGGCCGCCGGATGCTGCGGCCCAAAGTTCATCGTGAAGTTTTCGATTTCTGCCATCAGCCGCCGGTCCTGCGCAACTGCTCGTCGTAGCGGTTGTCCTCTCGGATAACTTTCGGCACCAGCGTTCGCGGCTCGATGCTAACCGGCTCGTAGGCCACGCGGCCGAGTGTCGGGTCATACCGCACCTCGACATGCCCCGACAGCGGAAAGTCCTTCCGGAATGGGTGCCCGATAAAGCCATAGTCGGTCAAGATACGACGCAGATCGCTATGGCCCGAGAACACGATGCCAAACAGGTCAAACGTCTCACGCTCAAACCAATTGGCACTTGCCCATACGGCGGTTAGCGACGGTACGATCGGCGGGTTCGCCTCGCCCGTGAACACACGCAGCCGCAGCCGCCAGTTGTGCTGCACCGACAACAGGTGAGTCACGACAGCAAAGCGGCGAGCAGGAAAAGGGCTTGAATAGTCGACGACCGCGGCCTCACGATCGACACCCCGCGAAAAACCCGAATCGGTCGCTGACTCGGTTTTCCACTCCGCTTTACCGTAGGTCAAGTAATCGACACCGCAAAGATCGATGAGCGTGTCGAACGCGAGCGGCTCGCTATCGCGAAGCAGCGTTGCGACCGCGATAAGGTCGTCGACGCCCGTTTCGACGGCAACTTCACCTTGTGGCGTGACGCTAACGGTTATGCGCTCCGCTAGGGTCTCGTCCAGCGCTGCGACCAGCGCTTCTGCTTGTCTGCTCATAATTTGCTCGGATCAGCCGCGCGCAATGGTGTCGGTGCGCTTGATCTTGTTTTGCAACTGAATTATTCCGTACAGAAGGGCTTCCGCTGTCGGCGGGCACCCTGGGACGTAAACGTCGACCGGCACAATGCGATCACAGCCGCGAACCACGGAATACGAGTAGTGGTAATAACCACCACCATTTGCGCAGGACCCCATGGAAATGACCCAACGAGGCTCCGGCATTTGGTCGTAGACCTTACGAAGTGCTGGCGCCATCTTATTGACGAGCGTTCCGGCAACAATCATGACGTCTGACTGGCGCGGGCTTGGCCGGAACACGACGCCGAACCGATCAAGGTCGTAACGCGCCGCCCCCGCATGCATCATTTCGACTGCACAGCAGGCTAACCCGAAGGTCATTGGCCACATTGATCCGGTTCGGGCCCAGTTAACAACCGTGTCGACGGCTGTAACGACAAACCCCTTTTGCTGGATGCTGCCGGCCGGTAACGTGTTGTCGACCGGCTCGGCTGGCAGTGACTCAGGGCTCAATCCCACTCCAATGCTCCCTTTTTCCACTCGTAGATGAATCCGACCACGAGCAGAGCAAGAAAGACGCCCATCGCGATCCAGGTAAACGGTCCCAGCTCGAAAAAGCGCACGGCCCACGGAAACAGAAAGGCGATTTCTAAATCGAAGATAATGAAGAGGATAGCGACCAGGTAGTAACGAACGTCGAACTTCATTCGCGAATCTTCGAAGGCTTCGAAGCCACACTCATAGGGAGAGAGCTTTTCGGCGTCTTTGCCGCCCTGCCCGAGCAAGAAGCCGAGCACCAACAAAACGATGCCCAGGCCGCCCGCGACACCTAGGAAGATGAGAATCGGTAAATAATTTTCGAGCACTATCTAACTCGCAGCAAACACGCCATTGCTGTTCGGACCGCCCGCGTACCCGCAAGCTGGTCCCCCGTCAGCCGTTTATTGTATCAGCGTCTAGACGCGCGAGTAAGTAATACGGGGTTGATTTCGCCGATTGCAATCGCCACCGCGCTGCCGGTGAGAGCGCCAAGAATTCGACGGTTTCGTCGCGTCCAGCGGCGGCGAAGACGAGCCCGCCAGGGCGATGCCCCGGCGCTCGCGTTGCGACCTCCTGCGGCCGCTGGTACTGATCGGGTGGTGCCGATGGCCAGACTCGAACTGGCACGGCTCGCGCCACTGCCCCCTCAAGACAGCGTGTCTACCAATTCCACCACATCGGCGTTACCGATCAGTTATTGCCCTCGTCAGCCGGTGCACCCGCTGCGGGTCCATCCGTAGGAATTTCCAGCACTTGAGACTCAGTCGCATCTTCCGGAATTTCGAGCGGCAAATCCATAGGATCGGTCGCCTCATCCGGGATCGCGAGCTCCGCCTCTTCATTGCTAGCTGGCGCCGCATCTTCTACAGCGGCGGGCGTTGTGTCTTCCAACTCGTCCAGCAAACTGGACGGTTCAGAACGTTGCGCACTGAGGTAGGCAAGCGCCAAACAAACGGCAAAGAAAACGGTCGCGAGCAATGAGGTCGAACGCGACAAGAAGTTCGTGCTGCCCCGTGCACCGAAGACGGTACCAGAGGCTCCCGCACCAAACGCTGCTCCGGCATCGGCACCTTTGCCTTTTTGCAACAGCACTAACGCGATAAGCGCGATCGAGACGAACACCAACAAAATGGTGAGCGATACGTAAAGCGTACTCATGTCCATACCTAGTAAATTCTCTAAACCGGCGCCGCCGCGGCAATCGCCACGAAATCGTCCGCCTGCAGGGACGCACCACCGATTAACCCGCCGTCAACGTCCGGCATCGCCAACAGCTCCGCGGCATTTTGCGGCTTCATACTGCCACCGTACAAAACGCGTACCGAGTTCGCCGCGTTCTCGTCATGCGCTGCCAGTAGCGCACGTATGTGAGCGTGAACGTCTTGCGCCATCTCTGGCGTCGCCGTCCGTCCGGTGCCGATAGCCCACACCGGTTCGTAAGCAACGACAGCTGCCCCCAAATCGGTGGGACCAGCCGCGGCCAAGGCCGCGTTCAACTGCCGAGATACGACCGTTTCTGTTGTTCCAGCTTCTCGCTCGTCGAGTGTCTCACCGACACACAGAATCGGCGCGAGACCGGCATCCAATACAGCGATGAACTTTGCCGCAACGTCGTCGTCCGATTCGGCGTGCATAGCCCGTCGCTCCGAGTGACCAACGATGACATAACGCACGCCAAATTCAGCCAACATCGGCACCGCGACATCACCGGTAAAGGCTCCCGCCGCTTCGGCATGCGCATCTTGAGCGCCCAGCGCAACGGTTGAGCCGGCCAGCAAATCGGCCACGTCACCGAGGTACGGCGTAGGCGGACAAACGGCAAGCTCTGCCTGTGGTGTACTCGCAGCGCGGATTCCGGCGACCAGCGCCGCATTCGCTGAACGGCTGCCGTTCATCTTCCAGTTGCCGCAAATGAGGGGCTTACGCAACGCGAAGCTCCTTTCCCGGTGCCAAAAAGGCGGCAAGCGTACCTGCCGAGGGTACGCAAATCAATTGTCAGGCCGCTGACTTTACGACGCCGGCAAGCGACTCGGCCGTCGCGCGGACCTCCTTCTCGTCCTCGCCTTCGACCATGACCCGGATGACCGGTTCCGTACCGGATGCTCGCAGGACGATTCTGCCTCGCTCCGCCAACTCCGCTTCCGCTGCGGCGACCGCCTGTTGAATCGGTGCGGACTCCAGCGGATCAAAGCGTTTCTCGACGCGTACGTTGATCATGCACTGTGGGAACATTTGCATGTCAGCAGCCAAGTCCTTCAGTCGGCGGCCGCTAATTTGGACAATCGACAACACCTGCAACGCGCTTATGACACCGTCACCGGTGGTCGTCTTATCCAGGCAAATTAAGTGACCGGAAGACTCCCCCCCTAACGAGGCGCCGTGTTGCTGCATCTGCTCGATAACATAGCGATCGCCGACTTTGGCGCGTACAAAGCCGATACCTTTGTCACTCAACGCTCGCTCAAGACCAAGATTGCTCATTACGGTACCGACCACTGGCCCGCTCAATTGCTGACTGTCAGCCCGCGCGTTCGCGATAATGTAGATTAACTGGTCGCCATCGATCAGCGCCCCTTCGTGATCGATCATCACCAAACGATCGCCATCGCCGTCAAGTGCAACGCCAAGGTCTGCATCAACCGCGACGACAGTCTTTTGCAAAAGCTCCGGCGCCGTCGACCCACAGCGATAATTGATGTTGCGCCCGTTCGGCGAACAACCAATCGGAATGACCTCGGCGCCAAGCTCAGAGAGAATTCGCGGCGCGACTTTGTAACCGGCGCCATTCGAGCAGTCGAGAACGATGCGTAGTCCGTCCAACGACACACCTTTAATGGAGTCTTTGCAAAACTCTTGATAGCGCGAGCGCGACGTTTCGATACGCGTCGCTCGACCGAGCCGCTTCGACTCGAGCGTCCTCGACGGCTCGTCGAGTAACGATTCGATTTGGAGTTCAACATCGTCCGACAACTTCGAGCCATTGCGATCAAAAAACTTGATCCCGTTGTCAAAGTACTGATTGTGCGACGCGCTGATTACAACGCCCAGGTCGGCGGCGAAAGACCGTGTCATATAGGCAATACCCGGCGTCGGCAACGGTCCGAGCAGCATGACGTCAACACCCGCAGCGACGAAACCGGCCTCTAATGCCGACTCGAACATGTAACCCGAAACGCGTGTGTCTTTACCAATCAACACGCTACCGCCATTCGGCGCTAGGACGCGTGCGGCGGCATTCGCAAGGCGCAAGGCAAACTCGGCGGTCATCGGGTGCTTGCCCACTTCACCACGGACACCATCGGTGCCGAAATAACGTCTGCTCATGAACAGTCTCCGGAGGCCTCCCGCACAGCGGCGACAACTCGGGCGGCATCAACCGTGGCCGCCACGTCGTGGGCGCGAACTATACACGCTCCGCCTTGCAACGCCAGGGCGGTCGCCGCAATTCCGCCGGCGAGCCGGTCATGGACATCGCGACCGGTCAACGCACCCAGCATCGACTTTCTGGATAAACCGATAAGAACGGGCAAACCGAGCGCACCGATTCGCGGTAACTGCGCCAACAGAGCAAGGTTATGGGCTAGCCTCTTCCCGAAACCGAAGCCGGGATCGACCAGGAGGCGCGTTCGATCAATACCGGCCGCAACAGCCGCCGCCACCCGTGCCTCGAGAAAATCGTGGATTTCGGTAACCGGATCCACATACTGCGGCTCCGACTGCATGGTGGCTGGCTCCCCCTGCATGTGCATCAGGCAGATTGCTGCGGAGGTGTTTGCGGCAGTTGCCATCGCATCGGGGCGCCGTAGCGCTCTGACGTCGTTTATCAATGCCGCGCCGGCTGCAGCGGCCTCTGCCATGACGGCGGGGGTACTCGTGTCGACCGATATAGGAACGTCGAATCGCGCCCGAATGTGCTCGATGATCGGTATGACACGCTGCAATTCTTCGGCCTCGCCGACAGCGGCTGCACCGGGTCGAGTCGATTCACCGCCAACATCAATGATTGCCGCTCCGTCCTCCAGCATCTTCGCGACGTGGCGTAACGCATCGTCCACGGCACGAAATTTACCGCCATCGGAGAACGAGTCGGGTGTGACGTTTAACACGCCCATGACATGCGCGTGTGAGCCGCCGAGGATGAGATCCCCGGCGGCTACGGCATAGTTGATTTGGGTCAGTGCTGTTCGGCCGGACCGCCAATCGACCCACCAGGCTCGCGGCCTGTAGGTGACGAATCAGCACCGGATGGAGGCGGCATGGAATCGCTGTCCTCCCAACCGGATGGCGGTCGTGGAGTACGCCCTTCCATAATGTCTTTGATCTGGTCTTCGTCGATCGTCTCGTACTTGATCAACGCGTCGGCCATCACGTGCAGCTTGGTGTCATTGTCCTCGAGAAGTGTCTTCGCACGCCGGTAGTTACGGTCGATAATCGCCCGTATCTCAAGGTCGATCGTATCCATCGTCTCGTCAGATACCTGCTTGTGGTTGGTGACGGATCGGCCGAGGAACACTTCGCCCTCATCCTCGCTATACGTTAGCGGGCCAAGGCGTTCGGACAGTCCCCATTTCGTCACCATATTCCGAGCGATATCGGTCGCACGCTCGATATCGTTAGACGCGCCCGTCGTGACGGACTCGGCACCGAAAATCAATTCCTCGGCTAGCCGACCACCGTAGAGACTCGAGATTTGACTCTCCAAACGCTGCTTAGAGGCACTGTAGCGGTCTTGTTCCGGCAAGAACATAGTCACACCCAGTGCCCGACCGCGCGGGATAATCGTTACTTTGTAGACCGGGTCGTGGTCGGGCACGAGCAGTCCGACGATCGCATGACCTGCTTCGTGGTACGCGGTTAGCTTTTTCTCGTCTTCGCTCATGACCATCGAGCGCCGCTCGGCGCCCATCATGATTTTGTCTTTCGCCTTCTCGAACTCCTCCATGCCAACGACACGGTGGTTCGCACGCGCTGCAAACAGCGCCGCCTCATTAACGAGGTTAGCGAGGTCAGCCCCAGAGAAGCCCGGCGTGCCACGCGCAATAATCGCTGGCTTGACGTCATCGCCCAGCGGGACTTTGCGCATGTGCACTTTCAGAATCTGCTCGCGTCCACGAACGTCTGGTAGGGGTACGACGACCTGCCGGTCGAAACGACCCGGGCGAAGCAAGGCTGGATCGAGTACGTCAGGACGGTTGGTCGCCGCGATGACGATAATTCCTTCGTTGCCCTCGAAGCCGTCCATCTCAACAAGGAGCTGGTTCAAAGTTTGCTCACGCTCGTCGTGCCCGCCACCAAGACCTGCACCACGGTGGCGTCCGACGGCATCGATCTCATCGATAAAGATGATGCAAGGGGCATGCTTTTTCGCCTGCTCGAACATGTCGCGAACACGCGAGGCGCCGACACCGACAAACATCTCGACAAAGTCAGAACCTGAAATAGTAAAAAACGGCACTTTCGCTTCACCGGCAATGGCACGCGCAAGCAAGGTCTTACCGGTACCAGGCGAGCCGACCATCAAGACGCCCTTGGGAATTTTGCCGCCGAGTCGTTGGAATCGGCTCGGGTCTTTCAAAAAGTCGACGATCTCGCCGACCTCTTCCTTAGCCTCCTCGACGCCGGCAACGTCAGCGAACGTCACGTTGACTTGGTCCTCACCGAGGAGCCGCGCTCGGCTCTTGCCGAACGACATCGCGCCGCGCCCGCCACTCGCGCCCTGCATCTGGCGCATGAAATAAATCCAGACGCCAATCAGCAGTAAAATCGGGAACGAACTAATGAAGAGCTGCGACAAGAAGCTTTGCTCTTCCGGTTGTTCGCTACTGAATTTGATCCCCTTATCGTGCAGTGTGCCGACGACGGCCTCATTGCTCGATTCCGGCGACATCGTGAAGAAGGGGTATGGGTTGCTGTTGCTGGTCGCATTGCGTGTCGCAAAACTGATGCGATCGCCCTGGAACAGGACGGCGGTAATGTCGTTATCGTCGACCTGTTGGAGAAAATCCGAATACGGCTTTTCCAATTGCTGAGCCGCGATGCCAGGCCCGAAGCCTTTCGCCACCGACAGCAAAACCACCAGGATTACGACAAAAACAACGATGTTCTTGGTCAGATCATTCACGATCATGCCTCTTAGTTTCGGCCCCAGCATCGCGCCAAAGGCGGCGTCGGCCAGGCAGCCGCTTCCAAATTAGACCCTACACTACCGATTAGTTTCTCGCCAGCAGATAGGTCTCGCGGCTGGTGCCGCGTGACGCCGCCGGTTTTTTCACCTTAACCGACGAAAAACGCCGCCGCGCCTCGGCGATGTAAGCATCAAAGCCCTCGCCGTGGAACAGCTTGCAAATAAACCAACCGCCCGCACCTAGAAACTCGGTCGCTGCCTCCATCGCCAATTCGGCAAGGTACATGGCACGCGGCTGGTCAACCGCCTTCATGCCACTGAGATTGGGCGCCATGTCGCTCATTACAAGGTCTGCCCCACCGGCGTCGATGCTCTGTCTGATCTCAGCGAGCGTCGAATCCTCCGTAAAGTCGCCGAGGACCGTCGTCACACCGGGCATTGGCTCGATAGGCAGAATATCGACGGCGACAATCTTCACGTCACCGCGCGCCTGACGGGCCACGTATTGCGACCACGCCCCGGGGGCGGCGCCCAGGTCGATGGCGGCTACTGAGCGGCCGGGCTGCCAGCGGGCCGCCGTCAGCAGCTCCTCGAGTTTGTACACCGCTCGCGAGCGGTAACCATCGCGACGGGCCTTCTGAACGTAGGGGTCGCGTTCTTGACGGTCACGCCAACCGCGCTGACTACCCCGCGGCTTGCTCACGACAATCGATACCCGAATGACAATAGCAATCGCGATGGCGCCGACCGCCACCGATCGGTATCGTCCACCCGATGCTGACAGAGAAACAGAAAAAACAATTGCGCCGCCTCGGTCACCTGCTTCACCCGATTGTGCTGATCGGCGATAAGGGGCTCACCGAAGCGGTTATCGCTGAATGCGACGCGGCGCTATTGCACCACGAGCTCGTAAAAGTTCGCGCGCGTGGCCGAGACAAAGCGAGTCGTGCAAAAATCGTCGATGCGCTGTGCTCGGCAACCCAGGCAGAGTGCGTGCAACGTGTCGGGATGATGGCGTTGCTATACCGACCGCACCCTAAGCAGCCACGGCTCTCGTTCGAGTGACGGCAACGCCAACCACTCAAACGTAGCGCACCTCGACGATCTCAAGTTCGCGGTCTCCGCCGGGAACGGCAACTTTGACAACGTCGCCCTCGCTTTTGCCAATCAGGGCGCGAGCGATCGGCGAGCTCACCGAAATTAGACTGGCTTTGATGTCGGCCTCGTCGTCGCCAACGATCTTGTAGGTGATCGATTCTTCCGTCGCTTCGTCGAACACCTCGACGGTCGCACCAAAGACGACGCGACCGGTTTGCTTCAGAGTTGTCACGTCGATGATCTGCGCGTTCGAGAGCTTGGCTTCTATCTCCTGGATCCGCCCTTCGATGAAACCTTGTTGCTCTTTGGCTGCGTGGTACTCGGCGTTCTCCTTTAGGTCGCCGTGCGCACGCGCTTCGGCAATCGCAGCAATTACGCGCGGCCTGTCAGAACTCTTTAGCTTGTCGAGCTCGGCTTTGAGCTTCTCCGAACCGGAAACAGTAATGGGCACCTTACTGCTCATGCGGCGGCCTCACGGTGCAAGTCTTCCAGCCGATTGACGGCATCGTCGTCGAGATGCTCGATCGCTAAACAGGTCGCTTGAGCGGCTGCCAGGGTCGTGTAATAGGTGACGCCACGGCCGATCGTCGCAGCCCGAATCGGGTGCGAATCCCGAATGGCTTGCTTACCCTCGGTCGTGTTGACGATCAGGCTGATTTCTTCGTTCTTGATGAGGTCGACGATATGCGGACGCCCTTCGCGAACCTTATTCACACGGCGACACGCGATACCCTCGGCCGCGATCACTTTTGCCGTACCGTGCGTCGCCACAAGGCTGAAGCCGCGATCAACCAAGATGCGCGCTAATTCAACGATGGCCTCTTTGTCTTGATTGCGTACCGACAACAGCGCAGTCCCTTGCGTCGGCAGGATAACGCCCGATGCTAATTGCGCTTTGGCATACGCCTCCCCGAACGATCGGCCGGTGCCCATGACCTCGCCGGTCGATTTCATTTCCGGCCCCAAGATCGGATCGGCACCCGGGAACTTGCGGAACGGGAACACTGACTCTTTAACGGAGAAATACGGCGGGATTCGCTCGTTTAAGACACCGAGCTCCGCCAGTGTCTTACCCGCCATGACCAGAGCGGCGATTTTAGCCGCCGACAACCCCGTCGCTTTCGAGACAAACGGTACTGTTCGCGATGCCCGCGGATTCACCTCCAACAGGTAAATGACGCCATTCTGGACCGCGAACTGTGTGTTCATCAGACCCACGACGTTCAATGCCTTCGCCAGTTTGCGCATTTGCTCGCGCATCTGGTCTTGCACTTTTGCATCCAAGCTGAAGGGCGGCAAAGAACAACCGGAGTCGCCCGAGTGCACGCCAGCTTGCTCAATGTGCTCCATCATGCCGCAAATTAGGACGTCTTCACCGTCGCAAATCGCGTCAACATCGACTTCTTTTGCTTGATCTAAGAAACGGTCCAGCAAGATCGGTGATTCGTTAGAAACCTGCACCGCCTCGGTCACGTAACTGCGTAAGTCTTCCTCGCTGTAGACAATCTCCATCGCGCGGCCACCGAGAACGTACGACGGCCTCACAACCAGGGGGTAGCCGACCTCTGCCGCCATCAGAACCGCTTCGCTGTCATTGCGTGCCGTTTTGTTAGGCGGCTGGCGCAAGTCTAACGAGGCGACCAACTGCTGGAAGCGCTCGCGATCCTCGGCAAGATCGATCGAATCCGGCGAGGTCCCGATGATCGGCGCACCGGCCGCTTCCAGCGCCCGCGCGAGCTTAAGCGGTGTTTGCCCGCCGAACTGCACGATGACGCCGATCGGTTTCTCCAGATCGATTACATTCATGACGTCTTCGAATGTCAACGGCTCAAAGTACAGTCGATCAGACGTGTCGTAGTCCGTCGACACGGTCTCCGGGTTGCAATTGACCATGATCGTTTCGAAGCCGGCCTCGCGCAGCGAGAGCGCAGCGTGCACGCAGCAGTAGTCGAACTCGATGCCTTGGCCGATACGGTTTGGACCACCACCGAGGATCATTATTTTACGGTTCTCGCTTGGTTCGGCCTCGCATTGACGCTCGTATGTTGAATACATATACGCGGTCGGCGTCGAAAATTCTGCGGCGCAGGTGTCGACGCGTTTGTACACCGGCGTGATGCCTTGCTGGACGCGAATCTCGCGTACTTTGACTTCGTCGACGCCGATCAACCGAGCGAGACGCGCATCGCCGAAACCTTTGCGCTTGATCGACCAAAGGTTCTCCGCTGTCAGCGCGGCCCGGCCGAGGCGCCGGACGTTCTCCTCGGTGCGAACGAGATCCAGAATTTGACCAAGGAACCACGGGTCGATGCCGGACAAGCGATGCACGTCGTCGATTTTGTAGCCGTGCCGGAACGCATCGGCCACGTACATCAACCGGCTGGGCCCGGCGAAGCGTAACTCGTTCTCCAGCATCTCGAGATCGCTCTCCGAGGCATCACGTGGCAATTGCTCATCGAGACCGTCATAGCCGTACTCGAGGCCACGGAGTGCTTTTTGAAGCGACTCCTGCAGCGTACGACCCATTGCCATAACCTCGCCCACCGATTTCATTTGCGTCGTCAGACGGCTATCGGCATCCGGAAACTTCTCGAAAGTAAACCGTGGAATTTTAGTGACAACGTAATCGATACTCGGCTCGAACGATGCCGGCGTCGCGCCGGCGGTGATTTCGTTATCGAGCTCGTCGAGCGTGTACCCGACAGCAAGTTTCGCCGCAACTTTTGCAATCGGAAATCCGGTCGCTTTCGAGGCTAGCGCCGATGATCGAGACACGCGCGGGTTCATTTCGATAACGACCAAGCGACCGTCGCGTGGATTGACGGCGAACTGCACGTTGGAGCCACCGGTCTCGACGCCGATCTTGCGCAGCACCGCGATCGATGCGTTGCGCATGAGCTGGTATTCCTTATCGGTAAGCGTCTGCGTGGGCGCAACCGTAATCGAATCACCGGTGTGGACGCCCATTGGATCGAGATTCTCAATCGCACAGACGATGATGCAGTTGTCGTTCTTGTCGCGAACGACTTCCATCTCGTACTCTTTCCAGCCGAGTACACTCTCCTCGACCAAGACCTCGGTTGTCGGCGAGAGATCGAGGCCGCGCAAGACGATCTCTTCGAACTCTTCTTTATTGTAGGCAATACCGCCGCCGGTGCCCCCCATCGTAAACGATGGCCGAAGAATCGTCGGGAAGCCGATTTTCGCTTGGCCTTCGTAAGCTTCTTCCAGAGAGTGTGCGATGTAGGCTCGCGGCACTTCGAGGCCGATACTGATCATTGCCTTTTTGAACTGATCGCGATCCTCGGCCATATCGATGGCCTCACGCGACGCGGCGATCATTTCGACACCGTGTTTTTCAAGAATACCCTCGCGGTCTAAATCCAGCGCGCAGTTCAGAGCTGTCTGCCCGCCCATCGTCGGCAACAGCGCGTCAGGTTTTTCCTTCTCGATGATGTGCTCAATGGCTTGCCATGCGATCGGCTCGATATAAATGGCATCGGCCATGTCGGGATCGGTCATGATCGTCGCTGGGTTCGAATTGACGAGGATCACTCGGTACCCTTCTTCGCGAAGCGCCTTACAGGCTTGTGCGCCTGAGTAGTCGAACTCGCAGGCTTGGCCAATCACGATAGGCCCAGCGCCGATGATCAGTATGCTCTTGATGTCGTCACGTTTTGGCATGGCAACCTTTGTTGTTGGCGAACGTCAAAGTTCAGCGATAGAGGTTAGGCACTGACATCAGCCGTGCCCTTTGATTGTTGCGCAATACGCATTAGCTCAGCGAAGCGACCGAACAGTTCTTGAATATCGTGAGGTCCTGGAGAGGCCTCAGGGTGCCCCTGGAAGCCGAAGGCTGGCTTGCTGTTGCTACGAATTCCCTGCACTGACCCATCGAACAGCGAGCGGTGCGTAACGGTGATGTCGTCCGACAAGGACTCGGGATCCACTTCAAAGCCATGGTTTTGGCTAGTAATGAAAACGCGATGTGATTCTTCGTCGCGAACCGGATGGTTGGCGCCGTGGTGACCGAATTTCATTTTGCGGGTCGCACCACCCATCGCTAGCGCCAGCACTTGATGGCCTAGGCAGATGCCGAACAGGGGTACCTCGCGATCGAGAAACTCGCGTGTTGCTGCAATCGCATAGTCGCACGGGTCCGGGTCACCCGGTCCGTTCGACAAGAAGATACCGTCCGGGTCAAGCGCCAAGACCTCCTCTGCCGGAGTTGACGCAGGGACAACGGTGATCCGACAGTCTTGATCGCTGAGGAGACGCAAGATGTTTCGCTTTACGCCGAAGTCGTAAGCGACCACATGGAATTGGGCGACATGCCGGGTAACGGGACCCGCCCCATCCGGCCACTCAGTGCCGAGCGCCCACTGGTATTTGGATGAGCAGCTGACGACCTTCGCAAGGTCCATCCCAGCAAGACCTGGGAACTTTCCAGCGGCCGAGATCGCATCATCGACCGCTTCGTCACCGACGACGATACAGCCCGCCTGGGCGCCCGTTTCGCGCAAGGTTCGAGTGAGTTGGCGCGTGTCGACTTCGGCGATCGCCGGGATGTTACCGCGGCGCAGGAACTCGGTAAGGTTTTGCTCGTTGCGGTAGTTGCTCGTGATAATCGAGCGGTCGCGAACGATTAAGCCGGCTGCAAAAATCTCGCGGGACTCGAAATCCAGGCTGTTGGTGCCCGTGTTGCCGATATGCGGATAAGTCAGGGTAACGATTTGGCGGCAATACGAGGGGTCGGTGAGAATCTCTTGGTAACCCGTCATCGCCGTGTTAAAGACAACTTCGCCGATGGAGCGGGTTTCGGCACCAATTGAGACGCCTTCAAAAACGCTACCGTCGGCCAAGGCGAGAATCGCTCGTGTCATGCGTGGCTGTCCCTCATCGTTGTCAAATTTCGGGTCTCACCGCTAGGCAATTCCGTGCTCCAGATGCACGAAAGCGGAAGGCGGCTCGTTGAGAGCTGGCACTTCCGCTTGGGTTGGCTGCCGCAGCCGGTCGCGACCTGGGTAAGTTTAACTCCAAGCCCTACCTCTACTCAATGGGCATTTCCCTCTGCCAGCCAATCGGCCACACGCCAGAGCTGCCCGGCGGAACGCGTCGCGAGCCATTTCGCCGCGGCGACGGCACCGTGCGCGAAAACGGCACGATCATCGGCTCGGTGCGACAGTTCGATACGCTCACGTGGACCTAAAAAAGCCACTTGATGATCACCGATCACGGTGCCGCCGCGAACCGACAACACGGACGGCTCACGGTGAGATGAGGCAGCGCGGATCGCTGCGGCGAGCGTCACCGCCGTTCCGGATGGGGCATCACGCTTTTGCGCGTGGTGGGTGTCGACAACGGTGCAGCTAAAGTCAGCCGGCAGCCACGCCGACGCGTTCGCAACGAGTGCCGTTAAGACATGCACCCCAAGGCTTAGGTTGTGTTCGTGCAGAACAGCCACATCGGTAGCGGCGGTGCACAAAGCAGCGCTCGCCTCGTCCGAAAGCCCTGTTACGCCGCTAACGAGCGCCGTGTTGTGCTGTACGCACGCCGCGGCGATCAGCGGTGTCGCTGCCGGCAGCGTAAAGTCGATCGCGACATCAGCGCGCTCAAGCGCTGCGACCAAGTCGCTCGTCCAACCCTCGGTGTCGGTCTGCTGACGCGACCAAGCCGATACCGCTTCCACGGCTGGATCGGCGCCAATTGCGGCCAGCACAGCCCGGCCCATGCGGCCGCTCGCGCCGAGTACAGCGACGCGCAGCGGCGCGTCACTCATGAACTAATCCGATCGAAGAAGCGCTTCACCGAATCTGTCCAGCTCTCCGAGCGCGGACTGTGCTGCGTGCTGTCCATCGAAACCGACTCACCGAATTGGCGCAGCAAACTTTCCTGGTCGCGCGTCAAGTTTACAGGCGTCTCGACAACGACACGGCAGAACAAATCGCCCTTGCGCGAGTCGCGCACAGTCGCCACACCTTTGCCACGCAACCGAAAGACCTTACCCGACTGCGTACCGGCCGGAATCTTCAGCACAACCTGGCCTTCGAGTGTCGGTAGCTCAACACTGCCGCCGAGGGTCGCCGTCACCATGCTGATCGGGACCTCGGTACTGAGATCACCACCCTCACGTTCAAACAACTTGTGAGCCGCCAACCGAATCTCAACGTATAAGTCGCCCGGCGGACCGCCGTTACGGCCAGCCTCGCCCTCACCCGTCAAGCGGATGCGGTCACCGTCATCGACGCCTGGCGGCACTTTGACGGCCAACTTGCGATTCTCTACCACTCGACCACTACCGTGGCATGTCGGACAAGGGTCTTTGATGACAGTACCGCGACCCCGGCAAGCGGGGCAGGTTTGCTGCACCGAGAAAAACCCTTGCTGCATGCGCACCTGGCCGGTGCCGCCGCACGTTGTACAGGTCTCGGGCGAGGTACCAGGCGCCGCTCCCGTGCCACCGCAGGTCGTGCAGTTGCTGGTCGTTGGCACCTCGATGCTAACGGTGTCACCGGCGACCGCGTCCTCGAGGCTCATTTCGAGCTCGTAACGCAAATCGGCGCCACGGTACACCTGCGACCGCCCACCACGGCGGCCACCACCGAAAATGTCGCCGAAAACGTCGCCGAAGATATCGCTAAACGCGTCTGCACCACCCGGACCACCGGCCCCTGCGCCGCTTAGGCCCGCATGACCAAACTGATCGTAAGCCGCCCGTTTGTCGGCCTTCGACAGCACCTCGTACGCCTCTTTAACTTCCTTGAACTGCTCCTCGGCGTCGGCGTCGTCGGCGTTGCGATCAGGGTGGTACTTCATCGCCAGGCGCCGGTAGGCTTTTTTGATGTCGCCCTCGCTGGCATCGCGAGCGACGCCGAGGACTTCGTAGTAGTCGCGTTTTGCCATTGTCAATAAACCGTCCGGGCGCCGTTAATGGCGCCCGGAGCATCGGGTGGAGAGAAGCGCAGCGGCACGCTCGTTAGGCCGACTTTTTATCGTCGTCCTTCACTTCTTCGAACTCGGCGTCGACAACATCGTCGCCAGCCGGCGCCGCCTCATCGCTAGCCGCAGCCGCATCGCCTTCGGCTGCTTGCGCCTGCTCGTAGGCTTTTTGCGCAATGCTGGCCGACGCTTCGGCCAGTGCTTTCGATTTTGTCTCGATCGCCTCGCGGTCATCGCCCTCGAGCGCCGCTTTCAAATCGCCCATCGCGGCTTCGACCGCGCCACGTTCCTCGGCATCGACTTTCTCGCCGAGATCGGCCAGCGCTTTCTCCGATGCATGAATCAACTGATCCGCCTGGTTACGAACGTCAACCAACTCTCGGAACTTACGGTCTTCCTCGGCATGCGCCTCAGCCTCTTCGACCATTCGATCGATCTCGTCGTCGGACAAGCCGCTCGACGCTTTGATCACGATGTTCTGCGTTTTGCCGGTCGCCTTGTCTTTCGCCGAGACATTCAAGATACCGTTGGCGTCGATGTCGAACTTCACTTCGATCTGCGGCATACCGCGTGGTGCTGGCGGAATATCAGCGAGATCGAACTTGCCGAGTGATTTGTTATCGCCGGCCCGCTCGCGTTCACCTTGCAGCACGTGAATCGTCACGGCTGTTTGATTGTCGTCCGCCGTCGAGAACACTTGTTCGGCATTGGCTGGGATCGTCGTGTTTTTCTCGATCAGTTTCGTCATCACCCCACCGAGCGTCTCAATACCGAGCGACAGCGGCGTGACGTCGAGCAACAAGACGTCCTTAACATCACCGGACAGTACGCCGCCCTGGATCGCAGCACCGACCGCAACGGCCTCGTCCGGGTTTACGTCGCGGCGTGGTTCTTTTCCGAAGAAGTTCTGCACTTCCTCTTGAACCTTCGGCATCCGCGTTTGGCCGCCGACCAGGATGATGTCGTCGACTTCGCTGACCTTCAAACCGGCGTCGTTCAAAGCGACCTTACAAGGCTCGATGGTCCGCTGCACGAGCGTATCGACCAGCGACTCGAGCTTGGCGCGCGTCAGCTTGATGTTGAGGTGCTTCGGCCCACTGGCATCCGCCGTGATGTACGGCAAATTAACTTCGGTTTGCTGTGATGATGACAGCTCGATTTTTGCCTTCTCGGCCGCCTCTTTCAGTCGCTGCATTGCCAGCGGGTCTTTGCGGATATCGATGCCGGCTTCTTTCTCGAACTCATCGGCGAGGTAGTCGATGATGCGAAGATCGAAATCCTCACCGCCGAGGAACGTGTCGCCGTTGGTCGCCAACACCTCGAATTGGTGTTCGCCATCGACCTCAGCGATCTCGATGATCGAAATATCGAACGTGCCACCACCTAAGTCGTAGACGGCCACTTTGCGATCACCGCGCTGCTTGTCCATGCCGTACGCAAGCGCTGCGGCCGTCGGCTCGTTAATGATGCGTTTGACTTCGAGACCGGCGATCTTGCCGGCGTCTTTGGTCGCTTGACGCTGCGAGTCATTGAAGTAAGCCGGTACGGTAATGACCGCTTCGGTAACCGGCTCGCCGAGGTAATCCTCAGCCGTTTTCTTCATTTTCATTAAGACGCGCGCTGAAACTTCCGGCGGCGCCATTTTCTTACCGTCAACCTCAACCCACGCATCGCCGTTATCGGCTTTTGCGATCGTGTACGGCACCATATCGATATCGCGCTGCACGACGTCGTCTTCGAAGCGACGACCGATTAGTCGTTTGACAGCAAACAGCGTGTTGGTTGGGTTGGTGACCGCTTGCCGTTTGGCCGATTGACCAACCAAGACGTCGCCGTCTTTCGTGAATGCGACAATGGACGGCGTTGTCCGATCGCCTTCGCTGTTTTCGATAACTTTCGGCTTATCGCCGTCCATAACCGCGACACACGAGTTTGTCGTGCCGAGGTCGATACCTATTACCCTGCCCATGAGTTACTCCCAGCAAGAATCAGTAAAGAATTTATTGATGGCGAAATGGGGGCTTAGCCGCCCAATTCAAGCGTCACCGGAGGTCTCGGGGACCTCGGCGGCCACAACGACTCGCGCCGGGCGCAGTAGTCGGCCGTTTAGCGTGTAGCCGCGCTGCACAACGGCTAGCACGGACCCAGGCTCTGCATCGGGCGACGGCTGCATCGTCATTGCCTCGTGATGCTCGGGGTCAAACGGCTCGCCGTGCGGGTCGACAACCGCTATGCCGAAACGCTCGAACACTTGGTTGAGCAATTTCAACGTCGCCTCGGTGCCCTCGCGGAGCCGTTCGACGCTGCTGGAATCGGCGGCGTCCAGTCCCATCGACAAACTGTCCGCCACCGCCAACAGATCGCCGGCGAAACGCTCTACAGCAAACTTGCGGGCCTGGTCGACGTCGCGCGCTGCACGCTTGCGCACATTGTCGAGCTCCGCGGCGCTACGCAAATAGCGGTCCCAGTTTTCGGCGGCCTTGGCTTCGGCCTCGGCGAGCGCCGTATCGCTAGTAGCCGACTCGGTGGCCGGCTCGGCGGCCGGCTCGGTCGTGGGTTCGTTGGTGTTCGGCTCGATGGGTTCGACCGAGTCGCTGTCCGTTTCGCTCATGCGCGACGCTGCTCCGGATTAAATTCGCTAAAGCAGGGTCGGTTGGGGCGATTAGCGAGAATTCAAGGCCGAACTCAAGAGTTTTGCTGTTACGTCGACGACCGGGATAACGCGCTCGTAGTCCATTCGGGTCGGGCCGATCACACCCAGAACGCCTACTAGAGTGTCATCGGCAACGTACGGTGCTGTAACGACACTCAAGTTTTCGAGTAGGTCGTAACCGCATTCCTCACCGATGAATATCTGAATGCCGTTTGCTTCGATACTGCGATCGAGCAGGTCGAGCACCAGGCGCTTCTCCTGAAAGGCCTCAAATATAGCCCGGAGCCGGTCAAGGTCGGAGAGCTCAGCGAATTGCATCAAGCGGGTCTCGCCCGCCATCAATAGGTCTTCGCGGCGATCGCTGGAGACATCAAACGCCGACCCCGCCACGGCGACGACATCGAGCATTGCCTGGTTCATTGAATCTCGGGTCGCGTCGAGCTCGCTAAGAAGACTCGCACGCACCTCATCCAAGTCGCGACCAGCGAAGTGCTGATTAACGAAGTTGGCCGCCATCCGCAGTTCGGACTCACTGTAATTTCGCGACGTGTTGAGAATGCGGTTCTGCACCTCTTTTTCGTTCAGCACGAGAATTGCCAGTACACGGTTATCGGACAGTGGTAGGAACTCGATCTGGCGCAGTGTCGACTGCTCGGACTTTGGCACCGCGACAACACCGGCCATCTTGGTCAAGCGAGACAGCAGCGACGAGGCCTTCGCGAGCAGCGCTTCCGGATCGTCTGTGCTGTCGCCCATCTCGCACTCGATCTCGGAGACCCGCTTCGCGCTGGGTGGCTGCAGCCGAATAAGTGAATCGACGAACATCCGGTAGCCAAGCGGTGTCGGTATGCGCCCCGCCGACGTATGCGGCGCCGCAATAAGGCCCATCATTTCGAGGTCCGACATGACGTTGCGGATCGTCGCTGGGCTGAGCTCCAGCCGTGAATCACGCGACAACGTGCGCGAGCCGACCGGTTGGCCGTCACGGATGTAGCGCTCGATCAATACCTTCAGCAGGTGTGCCGCGCGCTCATTCGGTATATTTGGCGAATTGGCAGCTGTCATCGCTAATCGGCCTGTATCTTAATCGATACTCGGCCCGTTCCCCGTCATCGGCCAAAAAACTAGCAACCGGCGCTTCTGATCGCAATGTCTCGACGCACGTTTTCATTATTGACACCCTTTCAACCCACGAGGTCGCCCGCGTGAACGTGGCCCGATTTGCTGCTATCGGTGTACTGGGCAACGCGATGGACAGCCGTGTCGCAGCGCCGATGCGGGCGCTGGTGCGACTTCTCGGCGCGCGCGGGATCCGAGTTGTGCTAGACGCCGACAACCCGCTAGCCCCCGATGTCGACCATAAACCGCTCGAAACCTTGGCAGACAAAGTCGACCTTTTAGTCGCGATTGGCGGTGATGGCACCCTGTTGTCCGCAGCCGCACACGCAGTCCGCGCCGATAAGCCACTCCTCGGCATTAACCGCGGCAGGCTTGGCTTTCTGACGGACGTGTCACCGAACGAGCTCGACGGTAAACTCGGCGCGATGCTGGACGGTGACTTCACCGAATCGCGCCGGGCGCTGCTGCAGGCTCGAATCCTGACCGCGAATGGCCGGGAATTGGCCGCGAATGCGCTGAACGATGTGGTACTGACCCGTCAGCAGCCGGGCCGGATGATCGACTTCGCAACCTATGTCGATGGGCATTTCGTCAATGCCCATGCCGGCGACGGCTTGATCGCAGCGACACCCACCGGCTCTACCGCGTACGCGTTGTCCTGCGGTGGCCCGATCATGCAACCGGAACTTGACGCCATTGCGCTGGTACCGATTTGCCCGCATACACTCAGCGATCGGCCGATCGTCTTACCGGGCAGCGCGGAGATTCGCGTTGTTGCCGAGGCCCGCAGTGGCTCGCCGGGCGAAGTTAACTGCGATGGCCAGATTCTCGGTACGCTCGATTCGGGCGATGAGCTCAACATCGCCGTGTCCGATCGCAAACTGACCCTGGTGCATCCACCGAAGTACGACTATTTCGAACTGCTGCGCTCCAAACTCAACTGGGGCCGATCAGAACGGCTACCCACGGATTCCTCGCGGTAATGCTTGAATCGCTGCAAGTTCGTCACTTCGCGCTTATCGACTCGCTGTCGTTAGAAGTCGACGGTGGCCTGACCGTACTTACCGGCGAGACCGGCGCCGGCAAATCGATTCTGCTCGACGCGCTTGGGCTCGTCCTAGGCGCTCGCGCTGATAAAGCCGCCGTTCGCCATGGAGCCGAAAAGGCGGAAGTCAGTGCGCTGTTCCATGTTGCAAACCGACCAGACGTCGCGGCGTGGCTCGCGGCCCAAGAACTGATTGACCCAGACGGACCAGATGAGTGTCTCGTCCGTCGTGTCGTTACGAGCGACGGTCGCTCGCGTGCGTTTATCAATTTGCGGCCCGTCACGGTGCAACACTTACGCGAACTTGGCGCAATGCTGGTCGAGATTCACGGCCAGCATGCCCACCACGCGTTGCTGAAAAGTACAACTCAGCGCGATTTACTCGACGGCTTTGCCGGTCACGGCAAGCTGATCGAGGCCTGCAGACAACGCTACGGCGAACTCGAGCACGCCCGGGGTGAGCTCGACGCGCTGCGCGAGCAACTCGCCGCCCGCGAGGACAGGCTGCAGTTTTTGCGCTTTCAGAGCACCGAACTGGAACCGCTACTGGCGAGTGCGGAGGACTTTGTCGAGTTGACGAACGAGCGTAACCGGCTTGCCCATGCCGACCGCCTAAACGATGCAACAGCGACCACCTTGACGACGCTCTACGACACCGATGAGAGCGCACAAAGTCGCTTGGCAGCGGCGAGCCGCGCGCTCGACAGCATCGCCGACATCGCAGCCGAGCTAGGGCCTGCACGTGAACTGTTGACCGAGGCCGATGTGCTAATCAGCGAAGCGGTTGAGTCGGTCCGGCGTTACGCCGACCAACTGGAGGCCAATCCAGCGCGGCTAGACGAACTCGAAGGCGCGCTGGCTAGCGTCAGCCATGCCGCCAAAAAACAAAACATAGACGTTGCTGAGCTGCCTGCCCTCCACGCTAGATTGCTGGCCGAGCAAGCGACGCTTGAAGACGCCGATGCCTCGCTGGCTAAACTCGACCAAGACGTCGCGGCCGCGCTGGCCGCCTTTACCAAAGCGGCCAGTTCGCTAACCCAGTCACGCCGCCAAGCCGCGGCAAAGCTCGGCAAAGCGGTGACCGAGACGATGGCCGGTCTAGGCCTCGCTAACGGGACCTTTAGTGTGGCGGTCGAGGCGGCAGAGCGACCCGGGCCGACGGGCGGCGATACCGTTCGATTCGACGTCACGACGAACCCTGGGCAGCCGCCAAGTCCGTTGGCTAAAACGGCCTCAGGCGGTGAATTGGCTCGCATTAGCTTGGCGCTGCAGGTCAACCTTGCCGATGTCACTGGCACACCCACACTGATCTTCGATGAAGTCGACTCTGGCATTGGCGGCGGCGTAGCGGAGATCGTCGGTCGCCGGCTGGCCGAGCTTGGCGATGCGCGCCAAGTCTTATCAGTGACCCATTTAGCGCAAGTGGCGAGCTGCGGACATCACCATTGGAAAGTGAGTAAGCGGGCGCTCGATAGCGTTACGACGACCGACGTTCGTGCACTTTTTGATGACGAACGAACGCAAGAAATTGCCCGTATGATCGGCGGACTCGAATTAACCGACGCGACTTTGCAACACGCTCGCGAAATGTTGGCGACGAACGGCCCAGGCGCTACGAGCCGACGACGGGCCTAGCGCTTTTTCCGCACGTACAAGACGAGGCTGTGATCTTCGATCTCGTAGCCGTGCTCGGCGGCGATTTCGTGTTGCAGCCGTTCGATGTCGTCGTTGACGAACTCGATGACGTCACCGGTATCGACACAGACCATGTGATCGTGATGTTCACCCTGGTCGAGTTCAAACACCGAGTGGCCACCCTCGAAATTGTGGCGCGTGACAAGCCCCGCCGTCTCAAACTGGGTTAGTACACGGTAGACCGTCGCTAGACCGATTTCCTCACCCGAATCGATCAGGTCTTTATAAATATCTTCGGCGCTGAGATGGCGATTGTCGCTGTGTTCGAGGATCTCGAGAATTTTGAGGCGTGGTAGCGTGACCTTAAGGCCAGCTTTACGAAGGTTCTTTTGTTGCAGCATCAGGGAAGGCCTCGGCAGTTGCGGGGGAAATCCGCTAGTATCAGCCCCCGAATTATGACTGATCCTGAGATCGGGCACCAATGGCGGTGTTAACGGTCTACCTCGATATGCGGAACCCCACGACGATTTCAATAGCGCGCCGGTGCGCGACACTCTGCTTCCTACTTGTGTTCGGCTATAGCTCCAGCGGCTGCGTTTATCGCCTCGCGATACAACAAGGCAACCTTGTGGACGAGGAAAAAGTCGCGCAGGTCACCCTGGGTATGACCCGCAATCAAGTGCGCTTTTTGCTGGGTACACCGTTGGTTGACGACCCATTTAACCGTGACCGGTGGGACTACCTTTACTACATCACACCCAGTAGAAGCGATACGGTAGAAAAACGCTGGATCACGTTGTATTTTGACAATAATTCGGTCGTCCGAATTGTACGAGACGACCCGCCAGAAGGCGCCGAAGATACCGTTGAGGGCAGCACCGAGGCCTAAAATCCACCGCGCTTAGCGCGCTCTCGTCGCTGCTCGCGCGCGCTGGCCCGCAGCGGCCGATACAGCTCGACCCGATCACCATCGGCCACCAGGGCGTCGTCATCGACACTTCTGCCCCAAATGCCCAACGGCACCTTGGCTAAATCAAGCGCGGGAAAGTAGCGCGTCAAGCCGCAGCTCAGCGCCGCTTGGCGAGCCGTCGTACCAACGGCGACGTCGAGTACAACGGTACGCTGACAGTCCGGCAAAGCATAGCTCACCTCGATCGAAATCGTCGCGGTCGTTTCGTGTTCGGCCACTAGCCAGACGGTGCCGCCGCAGGCGGGTAAATCTGCCGAGCCCGGCGGACGAACGCATCGATAAGCGAACGACAGGTTTGTTCGAAGAACGGTCCTAGCGCCATGTCGACTAATAGTCCGGCGAACTCAAATTGCATATTGAGACGAACCTCGCAGCCTTGTTCACCGAGCGACTTGAACAACCATTCGCCATCGAGCTGGCGAAACGGACCATTCACCAGCGCGACATGGATGCGATCCGGGGGCGTTAGTTGATTGCGGGTCGAGAATCGGCGCCGCATCCCACCTTTGTTCATCTCGATCTCGGCGACAACAGCCGCTTCGTCACGTTTTAAGACGCGCGCATCGCTACACCACGGCAAAAACTCGGGGTATGTCTCGATGTCGTTGACGAGGTCGTACATTTGCTGCGGCGAGAAAGCAACAATCGCCGACTTCGTTATTCGTCGCACGCCACTACCCGGTTAGCACTCCGATAATTCCCGTGGCATCGGCGATGACAAACAGAATCGCAATCGGCGCGATGTAGCGCACGCTAAAGCGCCACAACGTGTACGCCGGGCTCTCGCCGAGCTCGTCAACGGACGAACTGCGCCGCATAACCCAGCCCGCGAATATCGCAATGAAAAGCCCGCCCACCGGCAGCATGATGTTGCTGGTGAGGTAATCGAGATTCTCGAAAATGGTCATCCCGAAGAGCTGCGACTCCTCGCCCGATAGGATGTTATATGAAAACACGGTACCGAAACCGGCCACCCAAATAAGCGCACCAAGCAACGTGGCGGCGCGACCCCGCGCCCAACCACTGACCTCCGTCAGCCACGCCACGGCGGGCTCTAACAACGCGATAGCCGATGTCCACGCAGCGAACGACAGCAAAACGAAAAACAGCGTGCCCATAAACACGCCGGCTTGCATCGACCCGAATGCATTCGGCAGTGTCTGAAAGACGAGCCCTTCGCCCGCCGCCGGACTCAAGCCGTTCGCGTAGACGATCGGGAAAATCACCATCCCCGCGAGTAACGCGATGCAGGTGTCGGCGGCGACGACAGCCGCCGCCGCTTTAGGGATCGAGGTTTCTTTGGGCAAATACGAGCCATAGGCAAGTAACGCCCCCATACCGGCACTCAGACTGAAGAACGCAAGCCCCATCGCTTTGAGCACCGATGCACCCGTCAGCTTCGAGAAATCGGGGTTGAACATGAATTGTAGGCCGGCACCGAAACTGCCACTTGTCATCGCGTAAGCCAGCAAGACCAGCATGATGGCGAGTAACGCCGGCACCATGAACTGCACGGCCTTTTCGAGACCGCCTTTGATTCCGCGGCCAACAACGAACACGGTGAACGCGATAAACAGCGTGTGCCAGAACGCTAGCATCGTCCAGTCGCCGGTCAAGTCGTCGTAGATCTTTTGAATGCCCGTCGGGTCTTGATCGACAAAAGCACCTTTAAAGGACTCGATGATGTACGCGAGCGCGATACCAGCGATAACGCTGTAGTAAGACAGGATCAGAACGCCGCCGAGAATGCCGCTGACGCCGATCAGCGTCCAAGCGCCGGAGCTACCCTCCTCACGACCGAGGATGGCCATGCTGGTTGCCGGGTTCCTGGCACCGCGCCGGCCCAACATGATTTCCGACATCATGATCGGCATGCCAACGATGACGATGCAGGCGAGGTAGGCCAACACGAAAGCGCCACCGCCGTTTTCGCCGGCGATGTATGGAAATTTCCAAATATTGCCTAGGCCGACCGCCGAACCGGTTACAGCAAGAATAAACGCGAGACGTGACGACCATGAGCCGTGCATCGACTCTCGTTGTTCTGGAACCTGAGGCATTGCTGCCCTCCCCCGGACATACAAGCGCGAAATTGTCCCTTAATCATTCACTTGTGACAAACCGACGGAACTATGGCGCTAACAGCGGTCTATGCTCTTTCTGGTTTACACTGCATGGTCGCTAACCGCTCGACCGCCACGATGGCTGCCAAGAAAAACACCAAAACCGCGAAGAAATCGCCGACGATTGCGAACAACAAGCGGGCTCGCCACGACTTTTTCATCGAGGAGACCTTTGAGGCAGGTCTCGAGTTGATGGGTTGGGAAGTGAAAAGCCTACGCGACGGTCGCGGCCATGTGGCCGACGCTTATGTCCAAATAAAAGAGGGCCAGGCCTGGTTGTTCGGCGCGACGATCACACCGCTGCTAAGCGCCTCGACGCACGTTGTCGCTGAACCGATGCGACCGCGCCGTTTGTTGTTGCACCGCCATGAAATCGATCGCCTGATTGGCGCGGTCGAGCGCAAAGGCTACACCCTGGTACCGCTTAACCTGCACTGGCAGCGCGGCCGCGTGAAGCTCGACATCGGACTCGGCAAGGGCAAGAAAATGCACGACAAGCGCGCCGATACCAAAGACCGAGACTGGCAACGACAGAAAGAGCGACTCCTTAAGTCGTCGTCTTGAATTCTGGGCACTACGCCCAAATGTCTGATCCTGCTTGGGTTATACTTACTGGTTCCGAATAAGGGGGCGACCTGGCTTCGACGTGGGTTGCGAACCTTTCGGTGCATGCCGAGGTGCAGAGTGCCTCGTAAAACCTGCTGCAAAACTTATAGTTGCCAACGACGACAACTACGCACTCGCTGCTTAATACCCAGTAGGGTGCCCTCTGGCCGGTATGTGCTTGTGCATCCGGGTCCCAGGGGTCGCTTGCACAAGATCGCCGGATGGTTCGTTCAGGGCCTGAACGTTAAAACCTTTACTGAACTGGTTATTGGTGCGCCCTTTTCGTCGGGTTGCCGGTAACGAGAATAAAGACGGAATAAGCATGTAGAGCCGAAAGCAGAGGGCTTGCGGACGCGGGTTCGATTCCCGCCGCCTCCACCAAACACAAAGGCCCCTGGCGCGTTGCGCCAGGGGCCTTTCTGTTTGCGGGGTCGGTGGGACCTCCGCGTAAGAACCGGGGGTCTGTCGTTATTCTTTCCGAGAGGCTGTTGGGTTTGAGGCCACTCTGATCGCAAATGATACGTAACGCGCCTCATCTAGGAACGCTCATCTAGCGACCCGCACTTCGGCCTCATCGTGCTCTTGGCGCTCCAAGCGGGTCGGTTCGATTCCCGCC
>JBCDIL010000013.1:0-94545 GCA_038749025.1 Pseudomonadota bacterium
ATCGCGAAGTCGCTCCTCGCTGGCGACTGGATCGACTACGCATTTATCGAGCGCTACAGCGAAGGCTTCGAGGAATTCATCGCCGATATCAAGGCGACATCGTGGGCAACGATCGAAACCCGCAGCGGCGTGTCGCGCCGCGAGATCGACGATGTGGCCGTTATTTACGCCGCCAGCCAGGCGACTGTGTTCGCCTGGGGTATGGGGATGACCCATCACCTGCACGGTGTCAGTAACGTGGAGTACCTGGCGAACCTTGCATTACTGCGCGGCATGATCGGGCGTCGCGGCGCCGGCTTGTTGCCGCTACGCGGTCATTCCAATGTACAAGGGATCGGCACGATCGGCGTTAAGCCGGTGTTGCCCGACGATGTGTTCGCCGCCTTGGAGGCGCACTGTGGCGTGCCGCTGCCGCGCAAGCCAGGCTGGGACACGATGGCCGCGATGCAAGCGGCGGCGGCAGGTAACGTCGATGCCGCCGTACTCCTTGGCGGCAATCTATTCGCCGCTAACCCCAACACCGAGTGGGCGAGCGCCGCGCTTGATCAAATCAATTTTCGCGTCGCACTGACGACGACATTGAATCAATCGCACATTGTCGGCGTTGCCGGCGAGTCGATCGTGCTGCCCGTCGCCGCGCGCGATGAGGAAACCCAAGCGACAACCCAAGAGTCGATGTTCAATTACGTCCGTCTTAGCGACGGCCAAATTCTTCGTCACCCTGGCGTACGCTCCGAGGTCGCTATTCTTGTCGATATCGCGCAGCGATTGCTGCCGGACTCACCCATTGATTTTGGTGCGTTTGCCGAACATCAAAAAATCCGTGAAGCGATTGCCGCAACGATTCCGGGTATGGCGGAGCTTGCTGATATCGATATCGCGAAACGTGAGTTTCATATCGCTCAGCGGGTGATGCACGAGCCGAACTTCAACACCGCTTGCGGAAAGGCACACTTTCGGGTCCGCCCACTCCCTGAGCACCGCGAGTCACGCGCTTACCGATTAACGACGGTTCGGACGGAGGGTCAGTTCAACTCGATCATTTACGAGGAGCATGACAGTTATCGGCGCACCGATACGCGCTGGGCAGTGTTAATGGGCCGCGCCGATATCGACAAGCTGGGGACTCAACCTGGGCAGCGCGTTACCCTGCGCTCGACCCACGGTGTCATGGCGGCGGTTAAGGTGTTCGAACACGATCTTCCGGCTGGGAATGTGATGGCCTATTACCCGGAAGCGAACTGTTTGACCGGTACCGACGTCGATCCGCGCAGTCAAACGCCCGCCTTTAAGCACACCGCTATCGATATCCTCCCGGTTGAGTCTTAGCAACGACCGCTGCCGGCCTCCGGGTGCGGAAAGGTGTCATCGTCGTCGCCCCCGGCCCGTGGCGATAGGCAACTGAAGTCTTTCTCAACCACGACGGTAAAGTTGTCGGGACTAGCCAGATCGTCCAGGCCAACCGCATCGCCAAGTGCCCATCGGTTCAGTGCAGCGGCCGGCGCCGTTACGATGAGTTCGGCGTCTCGAAACTCGACACAGAGCTTACTGCCGTCGCTCGCGGTTAGCGTTGTTGCCAGTACCGCTCCGTTCGGAAATACCGTTCGCTCACTAACAGACTCGCCATGACCAATCACGTCGACTTCAGAACGGGTTAAGCGTAAGCGGATCGAGTTACCGCGAAGTCGAATTTTCATCGCTGCTCCTACGTGTAGGCTAGTAGCAAAGACGATAACAGTGCGGGCGAGGTGGGACTAGTTGCTGCGAACGGTTTTAACCCGCTCGGCGACACCTTCGTACAGCGCGGTCGCGACAGGGCTGAGCGGCCGGTCTTTATTGAGGACCAAAGACGCTGTTCGACGGACCGTTGGGCGGTCAATCGGCAGTACGGTGAGTCCGTCACTGTCGCCGGTGAGCCGTCGGTTGATGAGCTCCGGTGTTGTCATCAACAGGTAGTCTTCCGCATCGAGTAATTGCCGGCCGATCCGAAATGCATCGGAGCCGGTAAATTGTGTCGGTGGCGCGAGGCCCGCGTTTGCGAATGTCTCGACGATGACGTCGGTATCCGACGGGCGCGCATACGGGACGAGCCAGGGAAAGCCCACCAAATCATCGAGCTCGAGTGTCTTTCGACTGGCCAGTGGGTGTTTGCTGCGACAGGCGACCACGTCGTTCGAGCTGTAGATCGAGCTCGCGGCAAACCCATCGCCTTGCGATATCGAATCCACACCGACGGCAACAAAGTCGAACTCACCGCGTTGCAGCCGTGATAGCAGCAGCTCCGAGTACGATTCGACGATATTGATCCGCACTCGCGGACGCTGTCGCGCGAGCGCCAATACCGCCGCGGCCACGACATCACCGGAAAAGGTCTCACCAACACCGATAGTGACGACACCACTACGGGCGTCACGTAGGTCGGCCAGTTCGTCGCGGGCGCGCTGGTCGGCCGCGAGTTGCGCCCGGGCATGGTCGATGAGTCGTTCGCCAAACGGCGTTAGTGTTGTCCGCCCGCCCGGACTCCGGTCGAACAGCCGCACGTCAAGCTCCGCTTCCAGGCCCGCTAGGCTAGCGCTTAACGCTTGTTGGGTGAGCTTTAGGCGCCGCGCCGCTGCTGCCATCGAGCCGAACTCGGCGACCGCAAGAAACCTCTCAAGCTGACGCAACTCCATAGCAGCTAGTGCATTTCCTCGCCACCGCTAACGTTGATCGCCTCGCCGGTGATGTAGGCGGCATCGTCCGACGCAAGAAACGCTGTTACGGCCGCTGTGTCGTCAGGTAACCCGACACGACCTAAAGGGATACGCTGCTTAATGCCGGCTCGGTATTCTTCGACCGTTTGCCCGCGCAGAGCGGCGAAGTACTCATTCTGGGTTTTGCCAAGACCGGTCGTGACGTGGTTTGGGCAAACGGCGTTGACGGTAATACCGAATCCGGCGAGATCGATGGCCGAGCTGCGCGTTAGTCCGATGAGTCCGTGTTTTGACGAGACGTACGGCGACATGTGGCGAAACCCAGACTTAGCGGCTTGGCTGGCAACGTTAATGATGCGCCCACCGTCACCTTGGCGTTCCATCTGCGCCGCCGCTTCCCGAGTACCGAGAAACGCACCGGTTAGATTCACGTCGATGACGCGGCGCCAGTCGTCCGTTGTCAGCTCGTTAAGTGGTTGCATCACGAAGCCAATGGCGGCGTTGTTGACCATGATGTCGAGGCGACCGAAGCGTTTGACCGTCGCCGCCACAAGCTCGCGGATGGCGGTTTCATCGCTGACATCACACGGCACGGCAATCGCTTCATGGCCCGCCGCATCGAGCGCTGCCACGACGGCATTCATGTCGTCGCTGCTCGCGAGGTTCGCAGCCTCGCTGTCGCGGCTGCCGATGTCAGTGACGACGACCCGGCAACCGTCGGCAGCCAGGCGTTTGAGAATCGCTGCGCCGAGTCCCTGGGGGCGACCCGAGCCAGTACAGATAGCCACCTTGCCCGCTAGCCGCGTCATGCGTCGATGTTTTCCGTCACGATGAACAGCGGCGAGTCGGCCATTTTCTGGAACTCCGCAACGACGCCTTGCATCGTTTCGCTAGCCGCTTCCTCTCGAAAGGCCGCAAGATCCGTGACGTCGATGATTTCGACGTACTCGTACGGGGCCGGGGTGTCGCTGCCGAGCACACCGACGCTTCGCAACACGTCGAACCGCTCGCACTGCGATAACGCGCGCACGTTCGGTAGATCACGGGTTTTGGCCCAAGCCTCGTACGCGGCGACGTCTACGCCGGGCTTCAAATTGAACAACACAACGACGGTATTTGGCATAACGACTCACTCCATTGGGACACGTGTTATACAATTTTATATTGTATTTGACAAATCAAATACAAAAAAGTACACATAGCGGAATCCCCTACGTGGTCCGCACTTCGTTGCCAGCGCCATGTAACCTCGTTAGCAGGAGTCAGGACCCGTGGAGCTCAAAGACGCTTATCAGCCTCGCCCCAATCGCGATGAACAAGCGAAGAAATCGTTCGCGCGTGCGCTGCGCCGCCACGTACTAACAACGATGGCCGGCGATCTTCGCAGCCAATATGACGAGCGCGTCGAACCCGGGTATCGGGCGAGCCACGGCGAATCACCGGCCGACGGCCCTACCGTGCACAAATTGATGAAAAGCGAGCGACCATTTCGTTTCTACAGCGCGACGCGCGTGAACGCGCAGGAGATGGTTTACGCATCCGTTGTACCAACGCTTGAGCGCTCACTCGACGCCGTTAATGCAGCCGCCAGTGACGCACGAGCGCAGTCCCAGGCAGTCGGTGGAACCCTGAGCCTCGATCCGGCTATCGAAGTACCGCGTAGCGTGACCGCGGTTGACGTGCACCGAACGCCGGGCGGCTACACCGGTGAGCGTAGCGACGAAGACATCTCGCAGGGTCTTCTCTACGACCAATCGATGGACGTCTTCGCGTTCGGCCAGTTCGGCGAGGACTACAACGACATCGGCATGACGGTCGCCAATTACGTGCGCCTCAAATACCCCGAGCTGAATCCGCAACGTATCTTGGACTGCGGTTGTACCGTCGGCCACAACACGTTGCCGTGGGCACAAACCTTCCCGATGGCCGAGGTGCATGCCATCGACGTCGCGGCGCCGGTCTTGCGTTTCGCCCACACGCGAGCGCAGTCGTACGGTGTGCCGGTACATTTCAAACAAATGAACGCGACCCAACTCGACTACGCCGACAACAGTTTCGATGTGGTGTTCTCGTCGATGTTTTTGCACGAGCTGCCGCTCGCGGACATTCGCGCTTACATGGCCGAGGCGTTTCGCGTGCTCAAGCCGGGTGGCTTGCTGATCAATATGGAATTGCCCCCGAACGCGCGCATGGGCGCGTACGAGAGTTTCTACCTCGACTGGGATTGCTACTACAACAACGAGCCTTACTACAAAACGTTCCGCGACCAGGACTACCAAGAGCTCTGCACCAGCGCTGGGTTCGTTGCGGACGCGTTCGTCGAGGTGACGTTACCGCGATACACGTTCGTCGGTGAGGAGGCCTTCACGGAGGCGCTCGATGCGCCGACCCGGTTCGACAGCCAAACGGGTCGTATGGACCCTAAAGGTACGCGCTGGTACGTTTTCGGCGCCTTCAAAAACTCCGTTGGAGCGTAATGATGAGCAAACAATTACCGACAAGCGCGAAAGGATCTCGACCCCGGTTTTTCGATGCTGAAGGCGTCGATGAGCTGCTGAGCATGGTGCTCGAACTCACGAGCGAGCTGGCGACGTTGCGCGAGCGCCAGTACGTGACTGAACGCGTGTTGGCCGATAGCGGCATCGATATTCGCGAAAAAATTGAGGCCTACCAGCCTGATGAGACTGCCAGTGCGGATCTCGACGCATTGCGGGAGCGCCTGCTAACGACGGTCATGCGTTCATTGAGCACCACTAGCGACGACGCGGACGCTGTCACGGTCATTGATGCCAACACCGATCGCGCTGCCTGAGCACCAATGAACTAGGATTGGCGCCAGCCATGTCGTCATCCACCGCCTACCCGACGTTGTTTTCGCCTCTGACCCTTGGCGGGGTCCCTGTGCGCAATCGACTTGCCCACGCTTCGATCCAAACGCGCTTTATTCACGACCACGCGCCGACAGAGACCTACCTGAATTACATGACGGCGCGGGCGCGCGGCGGCACCGGTTTGATTGTGACCGAACCACTCGCGATGTCGATCTACAACCGCGACAACTACAAGCTGCGAGCCTGGGACGATAACGGTCTCAGCGGTTTGCAACAGGTCGCGGACGCGGTTGAGCAACACGACTGCCGGCTTGTTGGCCAAGTCCAAGACCCGGGGCGTGGTCGTCACAGCATCGGTCGTAACGACGGCGCGGTCGGTGCATCGGCGCTGCCGGACGATTTGTCTTGGACCGTGCCGCGCGTGCTGACGGTCGCGGCCATCGAAGCACTGATCGAAAGCTGGACCGACGCAGCTCACCGCTTGCAACGCGCTGGCTTCTCCGGCGTTGAGTTATCAGCGGGTCATGGGCACCTGTTCCATCAATTCTTGTCCGTTTGGTCGAACCGTCGCGATGACCGCTACGGGGGCGACTTGGACGGTCGAGCGCGGCTACTGACCGAACTCATCGGCTCGATTCGGGCGCGCTGCGGGCGGCCTTTTATCATAGGCTTGAAGCTTCCCGGCCATGACGGTATCGATGGCAGCATCACGTTGGACGATGCCCGCGAGATTGCGACCGTCGTCGCCGCAACCGGCGACGTCGATTACTGGACCTTCGCTTGGGGCGCGCATGCCAACAGTTTGCATGATCACTTGCCTGATGCGCACGGTGAGCGCCATCCTTATTTGGAGGCGATTCGCGATCTTCGTTCGGTTGCCCCCGGAATTCCGACCGGAGCGCTCGGCTACCTTACCGACCCGAACGAATGCGAGAAAGCACTGACCGACGGCACGGCCGATCTCGCATTCCTCGGGCGACCGCTGATTACCGATCCGGCGTTTGGTAACAAGGCACGAATCGGTAAAGAGGCGACTATTCGCTACTGCGTGTCGTGCAACTCGTGTTGGCGGGCGATTATCGAAGGCAATCGACTGGCCTGCGATAACAACCCACGTGTCGGGATGGCCGATGAGGATGCGCCAACGTTCGAAGCCAGCAACCAATCCCAACGAATCGTTGTCGTCGGTGGCGGTATCGCCGGATTAGAAGCCGCTTGGGTCGCCGCGGCGCGCGGTCATCGTGTCACGCTGTTTGGCGCCAGTGATGAGTTTGGCGGCAAAACCCGTTTGCACGCTGCACTGCCGGGCGGGGAAAATCTTTCCAGTATCTACGACTACCAATACCTGACCGGTAAACAACACGGTGTTCATTTCGAGTTCGGTGTTAAAGCAACGCTGGCCGATATTACCGCGTTACAGCCAGATCGGGTTTGGGTGGCGACGGGGGCGACAATGGCGACGCCTGAGTTCATTCCTGAAGAGTATGCCGATCCCGATATCGTGCCGGATGTCCGCACGCTCGCTGTGCAAATGCTGGGTCGCAGTGGCCGGGAACCGGGCCGCATGGTCGTCGTCGACGGTGATCACACGGAAATGACGTACGCCGTCGTCGAGTTACTCACCGAGCGCTTCGAAAACGTGTCACTCGTAACGCCTCGCGAGCGTATCGCATCGGATGTTTCGTTGATCAACCGGCAGGGGATTTACCAGCGACTCTCTGATAAACGGGTTGATATCGTTACTAACGCGGCGCCGCATGATCTCGACGCGCTCGATGAGGCAGCCATCGATGTTGTGAATGTCTGGAGTGGCCATCGGCAACGAATCGATGACGTTGTCGGCCTTACCTACGCAACGACCCGTATTCCGAACGATGCGTTGATTCAGGAGCTTGTCGACGCGGGTATCGATGCTCGCCCGCTGGGTGATTGCTTTGCACCGCGTGGCGTTATGGCCGCCACGCGACAGGGGTACGAAGTGGCGATGGATCTATAGCGTCGCGCTATCGGTTAGCACTGATGCGAATCGTCGACGGATCGAAGCGCCTGACTTGGTTTCTTCCTGACCGCTTCGCGTCATACAGCGCTTCATCTGCCGCTTGCAAGGCTGCCTCGATATCCGGCAGATCCTCGGTAAGTGCGGCCACGCCAATACTGACCGTACAGGCCATGGTTTCCTTGCCGTGCCGCAGCTCTAAATTGGCGACAGCAAGACGTAGACGTTCCGCAAACTCCAAGGTCTGGTCTAAGTCGGTGTGACCGAGCAAGCAGGCAAACTCCTCGCCACCAATTCGAGCCGCGATGTCGGTGCCACTGCGAACCGAGCTGCCCAATAAGTCGGCCAGTGCGACGATGACGTCGTCGCCCGCTGCATGACCGTAGTGGTCGTTTATGCGCTTAAAGTGATCGATATCGATCAAGACTAGGCAGCTAGCGACCCCGTGTCGCTGTAGGACGGCGAACTGCGACTCGGCGAAGTTCTGAAACGCTCGCCGATTTGCAAGCCCCGTCAGGGTATCCGTTAGCGCTTGGATCTCGAGCTGCTTTTTGACTGCTTCGTAGTCGGAGATTTTCGCGCGTAATGCAGTCGTGCGTTCGGCGACCGTTTGCTCCAGTAATATACGTTCGCGAGCGAGATCATGCAGTGCGTCGTTCTTTTCGACCGTAATGGCGCGGAGCATCAAGCTCGTACACATCACGACGATGCCGTAGAGCTGCACCGCAAGAAACGAATCGCCGGACACATCCCCGACGCTGGCCAGCGTCATCAACAGCGCGCCGAAGATGCTCAGTGAGAGCAATACAACACTGACGGTTTGGGTGTCGCGCAAGGCGAGCCACACACAGAGCGGCATTGTCATCAAAACAATCGGGTACTCGCCAAGGCCGTCCGGTAGCATCCGTGATGCAAAGTACAGCGCCACTAACGTTAAGGCCGTTACGACGATGGGTGGTACGTCGTCGAAACTGATTTTCCGTTCCTGTACCAGAGCGATCATTACTGGCGCTACCAAGACGACTCCGCTGAAGTCCGAGAAAAACCAGCGCCATAGCATCTCCCGCGTTGCAACCGCATTGAGTTCGAAAAACTGCTGTAGGGCCAGCGTCCCGATTAACGCGGCAATAACGCTCAGTACGATGCCAAGAAATCCGATCATCAACAAAACGCCGGTGACACTCGACAGCGGATTGCTCGGGCCACCAAACCGTTTATACAAGCTGGCTGCTACACAGGCGCCTAGCGCGTTGCCGCCATTGGTGATCCAAAAAACCAGTGAGTCGCCCTGAGTGACGGTTGAGAAAACGACATGGGAGATGAAGATGACCGGGAAGGCGTACCAGCCGTAGCGCAGAGCTACCCACGCGCAGATCCCCGCGGCCGGCCAGACGGCGACGACGGAGTTAGTCGCGAAGCCCACCTGAAACGAAAGAACGATGGCGGCCCAAATGGCCACGCCATAGCACAGCAGCTTCAGGGCATCCCTGCCGGTTAGGGTTCTGTTTGGATTGTTGTCGTTGCCTGTCACGAAGAGGTCTTATGTCGCCAATACCGCTGTATCGGCTATTTTCTTAGCGAGCTTAGCTATGCGCTATGTGAGTGGCGCCGCGGCTGTGCGAAAATCCAATAACGATAAGAATGACAGGGCGTTATGGTTTCTAAGGTGGCAGCCGCCGAAAGCTCGCTCGACCGCGTGATCGACGATGGGCGAGTGACTGGCCAGCAGTGGCTGGTCGTCGGGTTGTGCATGTTGTTTAACATGCTGGACGGTTTTGATATCACGGCGATGTCTGTCGTTGCCTCGAACGTTGCCGGCGAGCTCGCGTTGGCGCCCGATCAGCTTGGCCTGATTTTTTCCTTCGCCTTGGCCGGCATGATGGTCGGCGCAATGGTGCTGGCACCCTTATCGGATCTCATCGGCCGTCGCCGCGTGATTATTGCGAGTGTCATGGTCGTCGGCGTGTCGATTCTATTCACGGCCCAAGCAACGTCTTTGGCTGAGTTCATCGTCCTGCGTCTAGTCTCGGGACTCGGCGCCGGCGCGATGTTGGCAACGCAAGCGACGCTGGCGGCCGAATACAGCCCTGACAAATACCGTGCGCTGTCGGTGTCCGCCGTCACGGCCGGCTACCCGATGGGGGCGATGCTGACGTCGGTATTCGCCGGCATCATCATGCCCGAGTACGGTTGGCGCGGCATGTTTTGGTTTGGTGGCGCTTTAACACTACTCATGGGGTTGGTCGCGTTGGCGTTCATTCCCGAGTCGCTGAAGTACCTCGCCGAGCGCCGGCCTAAGAACGCACTGAGTCGTGTTAACAAGATTCTTAGTCGCTTGGGCCGCGAGCCGTTATCGCAATTGCCGGCTTTAGCGCAAACCAATGAATCGCGCATAGGGTTTGGGGAAACCCTAATGCTGCTGCTGGCACCCCAGTATCGTCGCGTTACGTTAACGATGTGGCTGATTTTCTTTCTGTGCTTCGCGACGCTGTACTTCTTGATGAGCTGGATACCGAAGCTGGTAGACGATGCCGGTTTTAGCGCCGGCGTCGGTCGTCAAGCGTTTTTCTTGTTCAATCTCGGTGGCGTAATCGGCATTTTTACGTTGGGCCTGTTAGCGACCCGTTTGATGCTGACCAACGTCGTCAGCACGCTGATCGTAGTCGGCGCCGCTGGCATGGTCGTTTACGCATTCGCACCGCTAAACGCGACGTTGTTACTAACGATCATTTTCTTTGTCGGCATCGCAATGCAAGGCGGCTTTACGGGCATGTACAGCGCCGCAGCGAAGGCGTATCCGACCTCTATTCGCAGCACCGGCATCGGTTGGTGCATTGGGCTGGGGCGCTCCGGCGCAGTGATCGGCCCTTACCTGGCCGGCCTCTTTATCGCTGCCGGTCTCGACATGGCACAGAACTTTCTGTTGTTCGCCATACCGCTGGCGATGGGTGGGATAATCTCGTGGACGCTAAAAATACGGTGAGAAGAGGTCAGCAGCCATGAGCGATTGGCTGGCTGTCGCGATGCGCCCGGATGTTGTCCGGCGAAGTTTGCGTGTTGGTTTGGTGGTTGGCACGGCGCTGACACTCATTAACAATGGCGACGTGCTGTTGAACGGCGCCTTGCAAGCGCAGCATGCGTGGAAAATTCCGCTAACCTATTGCGTGCCGTACCTGGTATCGACGTACGCGAGTGTTCAAGCGGCGTTAGCGAAAGACGACTAACGGTCGGTGGCCGGTATTAAGCGGTAGCGACGGTAATGCGGTTGGTCGCCAAACGGCGATGCGTCGTTGTTGGCGCTAACGGCGGCAAGAAAGAGGCTGACCGGAACACGATCGCTTGGCGTGGTCCACACAAGTTGCCAAACGGCCGTGTTGTCCGTTAACGATACCGGCACCGTCGAACGTGCCTGGGCGGCATCGATCTCGATCGATGCGTCATTACTGGTAAAGAGACCAGCGCTGCCTCGATCGACGAACGCCACGAGTTGGAAGCCAGCGGTTGCCGCCGTTGTCCTCACCGTTACCGTTAACGGGTAGCGTGTACTCGGTTGCGCTTGATCCGGGAGTCCGCTGATCTTAATAGCGCTTGACGGGTCAATTGCCTCGACGTCGTGGTGACAGCTGCTACACGTATTCTGATTAGCCGGATCCGCGGCGCCCCACGGTGCACCATCCGGAAACCCGTGCGCCGTGCTACTGGCAGCAATCAATGCCCCAATCGCGATGAACCGTCGAATCGTCATGACGCCGCCGCGAGCAAAATTGCGCGAACGTCTACGTATTGCTTCATCCGGTCCACGTCGTTTGGCGTGATCGACGGTAGCCGCTGCCAGTCCATGTTGTCGGCATTGTCGGCGAGCTTAACGACGCGGGCAATTGGGTGAGCGGCGGCCCTATGTGCCGCGTCGATCCGTGATTCGCCGCGCCGTTTGGTCAACGCGTCGACGGCTGTTACAACCGCTTCGGCGAATCCTTCCGCGGCCAGTTGTTCAAGTGTCCACGCCGAGTCCTCGACCACGTCGTGCAACAGCGCCGCCATCTGTTCTTCCGAGCCGGAGACCGCCAGCATGACCCGCAACGGGTGCAAGATGTACGGGAAGCCCGCTTTGTCCACTTGGTTGCGATGGGCGTCCACGGCGATCTCAATCGCCCGTTCAAGCGTTGCCATGGCCCTCAGTCCTAGCGGTCGGGCTCGACGATGGCACGACCTACGTAGTTACTGTCGGTGCCGAACCATACGGTGCCACTCGGCGCGTGGTAGTGCATATGGCGAATCGTTCCGCCTCCGGACGGTACAGCGGTGCGTTCGAAGAACTCGCCAGAGCCTGGGTCGAAACCGGTGAATTCGTTCGGTTGCACGCCCGTCGCAACAACCCAAATTCGACCGCGACTGTCGCTGGCCATGCCGTACGGGCGGGCGTCGCCGCCTTGCGGCAGTGCCCATTCATCCCATTTGCCAGTTTTCGGGTCGAACATCCCGAGCGTGCCAGTCGCGTAGTCGCCGTACCACAACCGGCCATCGGCCGTGATTTCTAAGCGCCGCGGCCGTGCCGCCTCGCGCGGTATGACGAATTCCGTTAACGCTAGCGTCTCTGGGTCGATGCGTGCCAACTTGTTGGTACCGAACAGCACGGCCCAGATATCGCCGTTCGGTGCAATCTTGATACCGTAAGGGCGAGAGCGCTCCGTTTTGGACGCAATAAGATCGACGTTCCGGGTCGCGATATTCAAGCGGCCGAGTTGATTGCCACCCTGGACGGTAAACCAAATGTTTGTTTCGTCGTGGTCGAAGATCAGCGTGTGCGGATCACGCGCTGACTCATCGGGCATCGGTATCTCTTCAATGGTTTTCGTCGCCGGATCGTAACGGCCGATGAGCCGTGTTCGATTGCCGGCATACCAAACAATGCCGTCCGAGCCGACGATTAAGTTGTGTGGACCTGAACCGTCTTTCAGATCGATTTTATCAATGTCGCCGCTGGCTACATCGAGGTGGGCCAAATAGCCGCTGCGTTGGCCGACAAACCAGACCGACTCCTCTGACTCGGCAAACGGGTCGCGAGGCCGCGATGACTCGTACGGGACTTGCCACTCACGGATGTCGATATCAGCGCTGGCATCGGCGGCGAGTAGAGCGAGAAGGAGGATCGGTGCGTAGCGTGTGTACATGAACGTAATGTCGCTCCGGAAAGCCCGAGTATAACTTTATCGCGCAGCGGCATTGGCCGCGTTGGAATCGCTCAGCGAACGATCAACCCACTAGGGTGCCGCGCTACATGTCGTAGACCATGATGACCCGAAAGCCAGAAAAGCTACCGGCGGAATTGCCCTGTGTCAGGTCGTAGACCATTACGTATCTGCTGTCCGATTCGCGTTGTCCCATCCGCAGTTCGACTAGCTTGAATAGTTGGCGCGCCTGATCGACGTCCAATAGCGAGTAGGTAACGCCGCTCCAACGACCGATTTCCGGATCGAGCATTGACGCTTCGAAAAATGTGACGGTGTCGAGCGTGCCATGCTTCGTCACAAACGTATCCGTTTCACCATCATAGGTAACGCCATTGAGCGGAAAACCCGACGGCTGAGTCGCAAATTCGAGCTGCATACCGGTCATGTCGGAGTGCGCATCGAAGGACACCTTACCGTACGGGCGCAGTTTCAATTCAAAGTCGATGATTGTGACGTAGCGTTCGAACTCCTCCACGCTCATGCCGATGCGTTCATCGTATGGGAGTGATGCCAGCGTTCCACCTTCTTCGAGATGGGTTTCAAAAAACGCTGGATTTCTTTTGTAGCCGTCGAGTAACTTGATGCGAAGAGGCTCGTAGTCATCTGGTGCGTCAATATCCATGACGTCCACTTCCACCTGTCTATCGATCGGCAGGTACGGGGTAGGGTCGGCCAACGCATTCGATAGCGTTAGAGTGACGGTTACCAGCAGGGTCTGCTTTAGCATAACCTAAGTCCTCGACCAGCAACGGAGCCCCAACGTAGCAGATCTTGGTGCCGACGTCTGTGACTCTTTAGCAGCCGACCTAAGAACAGATCGTTCGTTACAATACCGTTAACATCGCTAAGTGGGCGTTACCCGTTTCCATTCGAAAGACATCGCCATTTTTTTCGGAGATCGACCAATGACGTGGAAAACAACTGTGAACAACGGCGCCCTGATTCTGATCAGCGGATTGTATTGCCTCGGTGCACTTGTCGGTCTGGCCGATGAGGACAGAAGCGATGAACCGAGAGCCCGTGATCTCGGAGTTCCGTTTGATGGACAGCCTGGACCGCTTAACGCAATCACCGATGTCCCCGGAGTTTTGGTCGGTCATGAAACGATCATCGAGGGCGACGGGACATGGAATGCGGGCGAGGGTCCTGTAAGAACAGGAGTAACAGCGATCTTCCCATTTGGAGACGATCCAGCGGCCGTCGCTTACGCGGCGTATCACTCGCTGAATGGAAATGGGGAGATGACAGGAACCCATTGGATTGATGAGGGTGGCACGCTCTCTGGGCCCATAATGATCACAAATACCCACAGTGTGGGTATCGTTCGCGACGCTGTCATTGAATGGTCCCTCGAAAAAACGGGGGGGCAGTTAGCTTGGTCGCTGCCGGTCGTTGCCGAAACCTGGGATGGCGTGTGGCTGCCGTACGGCGGTTTGAACGATATCAATGGCTTTCATGTTAAGAAGGAGCATGCGTTCGCCGCGCTTAATGCAGCGCATGCCGGACCTGTGCTGGAAGGCAATGTAGGTGGTGGCACGGGCATGATTTGCAACGAGTTCAAAGGTGGAATCGGCACAGCGTCTCGTCGCTTTTCTGTGGGCGCTGAGCAATACACCTTGGGTGTACTCGTGCAATGTAACTACGGGCGTCGTGACTGGCTGCGAGTGGCTGGAATTGCGGTCGGCCGCGAAATCGAAGGCGCTAAGATCTGTTATGAAGGAACGGTACCCGAAGGCCGAATCGAACCGGCCTGTGATGCCGAGGATAGATCGTCTCGCCGTCCCGAACTTGGATCGATAATTGTCGTGGTCGCGACGGATGCTCCGTTGTTGACTCACCAGCTTGAGCGAGTGGCAAAACGGGTAACACTTGGACTCGGACGCCTCGGCAGCAGCGCAAGTGATTCATCGGGCGATATTTTTGTTGCTTTCTCGACAGCCAACAAGGTTGCCTTCGGCGAAGAGCCGGTGTTAGTCCGAACCTTAGCCAATCCTCACTTGACTCCCGTTTTTTTGGCGACTGTCGAAGCCACGGAAGAGGCTGTGGTTAACGCGATGATTGCCGCTGAAACGATGACCGGCGCCGATGGATATCGAGTCCCACGCTTGCCGCATGCCGAGCTTGTCCAAGTGCTAATGCGACACGGCATCGTAGAGTAGTGTGTCTTTCAGACCGGTTCGTGGCCGGCAGAGTAAGAGTTACAGGAGAGCATTCGCCTTTGGCCGATAGCGGCCACTTCGCTAAGCCTCATGATCTTCGTACCGTTTTTTCGGTGGCCATTTTGACGCAATAGTTCGTACGAAGGCCGTCTCGGATACACGATGGAGGCATAAATTATCGTGCCAGTTAGTTCAGCTGGATTTCTGATCGGTGCATAATCAATGCCTGGATTTTTTTGGGGTAGCCGGTATGTTTAAACGTATGCTCGTCACCGTTGCCGCGATGTTACTCGCTTGTTTCGTAAGTACAGCATCGGCAGAGGACATCGAAGGTGTCGTTGAACACCCGATGATCGAGCGGTATCCCGGTCAAGTTATCGCCTGGCAGCACATCGAAAACTACCAGCCCTATAAAGTGGCAGTAGGACCGGTTGTCGGTTACCGAAAAATCGCTGACTGGATAGACACCGAAGGCCGCGTGACCCGAACGTTCTACAAACTAGAGGGCGAGGAGCGCTCCTATGCCGAGGTCTACAAAAACTACCTGGATGCGTTAAAAGAAGAGAATTTCGAGATTTTAGGCGAGGGCTTTTTTGCCGATCGCAAAGGCGTGGCCGTTGGTTCTACCCAGTGGATGCAAGTGACCTTTCGTGCCAATCCGACGGCCAAGCCCGGTGAGGTTACTACGCTGTTCGGCGGAACGTCGTCGGCCGGTGGCGCCGGTGCGATTGTGGCGACCAAAGAGCGCGCCGCTGGTACCGTCTACGTCGTGGCGTACGTCGAACAGCATTCCAAAAACTACATTGGGACGTTGATCGACATCGTTGAAGTCGAGGCGGCCGAAACGGGCTTAGTCGTCGTCGATGCCGAGGCGATGGGTTCCGATATCGACGAGTACGGTCGTGTCGTCTTGGACGGTATCGTTTTCGATTTTGATAAAGCTACGTTGAAGCCTGAGTCGAAGGCCGCGTTGGACGCGATTGCGGAGTACCTCGCGTCCAACCCAACGAAACAGTTCTACGTTGTCGGTCATACCGATTCTAAGGGTACGTTCGCTTACAATCGCAAACTCTCAGCGGATCGCGCGCAGGCCGTAGCCGATGCACTGCAGCAAGATTATGGTGTGACGGCTGATCGTCTGGAGCCTCACGGCGTGGGACCGCTGGCACCGGTATTTTCGAACGGCAGTGACAACGGCCGGGACAAGAATCGGCGCGTCGAGTTGGTTGAGAAGTAGTGAGTTTTCGCAGGCGCTGTTTCTGACAGAGTTCGAACAGCACTTGCGTATCCGTACAGTCGGCTGTTAGTAGACATCAGTCCATCGCCAGACGTTAATTGCAAGATTCACCAATGACCAACTCAGCCACTTCGCCGCCGGACAAAGACCAGACGCCTGTGACGAACACTTCGCGTGACCGCATCAACAATGCGCTCGTTGAAATCGCGATTATTACCGTCAGTATCGTACTCGCATTTGCATTGGAGAGATGGTGGGATGCCATCGTCGACTCGCGACTAAAGGACGAGTTGGTTGTATCGCTCATCCAAGAGTTTGAGGCGACGGGAGTCGAATTACGATCCGCCTTACAGGATCACCGAGATCGGATGATAAGTGCATCGAGCCTTAGCGAGTTAGATGAAGATAGCATCGGTAGTATCGATCCCTCCAAGATCTCAGAATATTGGTATGGGACTGTCACCCCGGATGAAACCTATCCTCCGACAGGTGCGTTATTGAGTGCGATCAATGACAATCGCTTAACGTTGCTTGGCAATTCCCAATTAAGATCCAGTCTCGCGAGCTGGACTTACCAACTTGACGACCTTCGTCAGACGGAGCGCGTCCTTGCCAATTATACGCTGCAGACCTTTTGGCCAAGTGTTGCCACGGATGTTGTTATTCCCCTTAACAAGGAAACTATAGGTCGAGAGACGGACTCCGTGGTACTGCTGCCGGCCACGAAAAACCATCTCAATTTATTGTCAGTGGGATCGAGTGTTGCCATCAATCAGATTGTGGGGCTTCAGGAGAAGCTTGAAGAAATACTCCGGCTACTTCGAGAGGAACTTGACGGCTAGCGGGCTGTTGCTAAACCTCGCCTCTGACCTACCTCGGAGTCTCCCGCGATACCAGAGCTCCTACACTTACTAACGTGAGTTCCTCAACCGCGAAACGTCGTGTTCTACCCCTGTATCTTCGAGTGTTTGCGGCTCTAACGGTTGCTGCAGTCCATCCGGTGGCCGCCCAAAACGAAACCTGCGGCACAGCGGCGAACGGTATTTGGCGCTGCGTCGCCGGTAGCGGCGGTGTAACGATCGTCCTCAATGCCGGGGCGCGACTGACCTCGGCAACGTGGGACCCTCTCGTCGAAGACTTAATGGCGTTCGGCGCCGTCGTCCGATTTGATCGACCGGGGCTCGGCCGCAGTCCGCCGGTCGAAGGGCCGCGAACACCACGGGCAATAGCGAACGACGTTGCCGCCATGGTTGACGAATTGGCCGTAAGCCGTTCATTGATATTGGTCGGTCACTCCGCTGGCGGTTATCACCTGTTACGCTTCGCGGCCGATCGCCCGGAAACCGTCCTTGGTGTCGTGCTCATCGATACGCCGCATCCCAACTTCGACGATCGGCGACTCGCGTTATTGACGGAGCAACAACGGCATGCGCGGAAAACAGCGCTGGCAGCGTCTCGCGCCGCGGCTTCGTTGGCGGTGCGCGCGGAGTACGCGGGTGCCGAACAAGACGGCGCTCTCGATTTTACGGATTACCCAGCACTGCTGCCGTTGATGGTCATAACAGCAGATCAGCAGGATTTTGGTTATCCCGACTTGGCAGCGATGATGCGCCTGGCCTGGGCCGAAGAACAAGCCGAGTGGCTGACCTTGTCTGCAGCCTCGCGGCTTATCGTCGCTCAGGGCGCTAGTCACAGCGTACACCGCGAGCGCCCCGATCTCGTTGTCGACGCAGTACGCGCTATTGTTGATCGCGCGTCTGACGATAAGCCGCGCTAGCGGCTAGGCTGCGCTTGAGCCGGGCTTGTCGTTCGTCGTTTCTCCATCGCGAAAGAGCGCTGCTGCGCTATAGTTAGCCATCACCAACTGAGGGGCGGTCGATTCCATGTGCGATGAGTTAACGAGTAAAGACGAACAAGCGTTTCTGGCCCGCAAACAACTGACGCGGCGACGGTTCAATGCGAGCACGGTTGGTGCGGCAGCCACGATGTTGTTGCCCCCTGTCGCGAACGCCCTGGATGTCACGGAACAAGACGTCATGGTCGAAACACCGGACGGTATGGCCGACGCTTACTTCGTGCACCCATCGACCGGCAAGCACCCGGCCGTGATCGTCTGGCCCGACATCAAAAGCATTCGCAATGCGTTTCGCGCCATGGGTAAGCGGTTAGCCGAGTCGGGTTATTCAGTGCTCGTCGTCAATCCGTACTACCGCACCCATAAGGGCGCCATCTTGCCGGATGGTGGCTCGTTTGGTGATCCGGCGATTCGCGAGCTGCTCATGCCGCATGCGCGAAGCTTGTCGCCGGAAACCTGCGTTACCGATGGCAAGGCGTACGTTAAATTCCTTGATGCCCAAGACGCTGTCGACAGCTCCAAGAAAATGGGGACCACCGGCTACTGCATGACCGGTTCGTACACGTTCCGACTTGCCGCGGCGATGCCCGATCGCATTGGCGCCGGTGCGTCATTCCACGGCGGCGGACTCGCGACTGACAAGTCAGACAGCCCGCACCGCTTGGTGCCGATGATCAAAGCGGGCTTTCTCGTCGCTATCGCCGAAAACGATCATGAACGCGACCCGGAGGCTGAGCCCAAACTGCAGAAGGCATTTGCCGATGCCGGTGTCAGCGCCGAAATCGAAGTTTATGAAAACGCGATGCACGGTTGGTGTCCACCGGATGGTGATGCCTACCACGAGGCTCAGGCCGAGCGAGCTTGGAGTCGGTTGTTGGTATTACTGGAAAAAGAGTTGGCCTAGCGGCAATTACAACAATCGGTTTTTCGCGACGATCGATACGCGTGCGGGTCGTTGCTGACGGTATTGTCGCGAAGTTATCTGTAAGGAGGCCGAATGTGGGTTCGACTCTTATTCGGAACGGTTTTCATCGCTTTGTTGGCGATACCGTTTCTTGCTGATGATCGCAGCAATGATGGGGCGCCAGAGCTAGCCTACCGCCCAGCGCACCTAGTCGCTCATTCCATTGCCAGGCTCAAGCGCAACCAGTGCGATCTAGCGCACATAAAAATTACCGGCCCGCGTGTGTTCGGACTCGATCGCGACAACGCACTAGTAACCGCCAACTTCGATGCTATTTTCAAGCATGCACCAAACGTCCCGCAGATATACGCACTCGTTTTGCGAACAGCCGACGGTGGTCGGACGTGGACGCAGGTCCTCGATCCTGTTCGTCAGAGAATCAGTCGTGTTACCGATGTCCGATTTATCGGGCGACGTGGATTGTTGTTGCATGAACACTCGGTGGGCGGCCAATCTGTAGGTTTCTTGTACTCCCAAGATTTCGGTGAAACATGGCTACCGTCCGTCCGTGCTGACGGAGTAATGGGGTCATTCGCGCTCATTGGCTGGTCGGTACGGGCGCCCCATAACGGCGTTGCTGTTATTCGGTCGGCCGGTGGGATTCAGATTAGCCAAAACTCGGAGCGTGAAGTTGCCTACTGGGTTATTAAGACGCCGAACGGCTTCCGGTGGCGCATCGACAGAATAGTCACCGACGATCAGGCTGACAGCTTTGATCCCAACCAAGCGTTGTGGCCGAGCGACTGGGGCGAGCTTGATACTGCTTGGTCTCTCGGTACGACTGAAGCCCGTGCCACCGTGTATCGAGTAACCGAAGACGGAGAACCGCGGCAGGTACTGTCTATACCGACGGGGATCGTCTGGCGCGAGACAGCGGCGGATCAGACCCAAAAATGTCCGTCGGTGGACCGTTCCGCTCAGCGTTACTAGTCGTTCCCACAACTTAAGTTACACTGTTGGCACGGCATCAATACCCATTGGCTGAGCAACGGATCGATGCGAACAAGGCCGAAAAACCCGATGCCAGATTTCGTCTGGCAGGCGCTGGCTGAAAGACAGCTATCCGATGCGTACGCGGCGCGGCCTTGGTATCAGCGGAACGATTACGTTGGCTGGATCGTGCGGGCGAAGCGCGAGGAGACCATCCAACGCCGTTTGCAGCAGATGCTGAACGAATTGGAGCGCGGCGATTTGTATATGAATATGCCTTACCGTGGCAGCCGCCGTTAGGTCAGTATGCGAGATGGTCGGGAAGTGGTGTTATGAATCAGCCGGAACACGCGCGCGGTAGTCGACTGCCGCTGTACGCGGTGCTCGTCATCGTTTTATTAGCATGCCTATGGATCGGCTGGTCGGATGTCGATCTCGCGATGTCGCAAGACGAGATTCGCGAGAGCATTCGTTCTACGATCCGCCGCTTGCTCCAAATTGGCATTCAGTTTGTTATCCCGGCAGCTATATTGCTGTTCTTTGTGAAAGAGGCGCTTCGCTGGTTGCGATCACGAGGGTCATCGCCTTAAGACGCCGACGTTAAGGTATAGCTAGTCCATCAATGCCAGCGTCTACAGTCCTTTCGTTATGTTAGTTACCCGCCCGTCGCTGGCCGCACCACGTGCGGTTCACTGCGCTCACGGGCCCAGCGGTTGATCGGTTCGATCATTTGCTCGGTGATCGTGCGAAGCTCCGCCTCAAGCTCAACCCACTGCGCGTTTAGATCCGCTTGGCGAATTCGGCTGCCACCGGTTACCGGTGCGCCGGAGCCGTCGATCGCGTCCATTAGGTGACGCACCTGGCCGTCGAACATGTTCGGCCAAGCATCCTCATCCTCGAAGGTTTCGTGCTTGAGCTGAGTGATCTTCTGCTCCCAGGCATCGATACCCGCAATGGCTTGCTCGCCAAGTGATTTGAGCTCGGCATCGTCATGCGCTTCCAGCAACGCGCCGATTTGCGTGCGTGCTGTTCGTGCGTCGTCCAGCTTGTCGAGTGCGTTGGTCAGCAGCGCCTTTACGTCGAGTAGCGTATTGGCCCAGTCCGTGATTTGCGCATCCGTTGCAAACGAGCGTGGGTCTTTCAGCACCGTGAACGACGCTTCGCTCGTAACATCGCCGAGCGTTAACCGCGCCGTGTAGTTACCGGGCGCAACACTCGGACCGTCGTAACCGTCGTGTAGCAGGATGTTGTCGATACACGGCACATCATCGGAGTTCATGTTCCAGCTCCACTTGTTGAAGCCTTGTTTCACCGGCGCGTACTCGTGTTCGATCGGCCGCCGTGGATCCTCGTTGCCTTTCTCGCAAATCTCCTGCTTGCTCTCTTTGCTCGACATCGACCGAATCACCGCACCGCTCGAATCGAGAATCTCGATTTTTAGCTCGGCGTCTTCGTCGACTTCATCGCGAACGATGTAATAGAGCGGTACGTGAGGCGATGGGTTCTTGCCTTCAAAGTTGTCGGGTCGGCCACCCGGCTTGCCCATCGACCAAGTGGGTGGGGTGTAGAGGTGCAGTGCTTTCTCGGCAAGCTCGTTCGATGCCTGGCGTACCGCCCAAAGGTCGTCGAAAACCCAAAACGCACGACCTTGCGTCGCAACCGCCAGGCCGTCCTCGCGGGCTCGTAGGTCGGTAATCGGCACGGCGGGCAGGTTCAAATCGAACGACTGCCAGTCGCTGCCATCGTTGTACGAGATGAACATGCCTTTCTCAGTCCCGGCATACAAAAGCCCTTGCATGACCGGGTCTTCGCGCACGACACGGACATAGGCTTTCTCGGGGAGCCCGCGGTCGAGTCGGCGCCAATTCTTGCCGTGATTCGTTGTCTTGTAGATATACGGCTTAAAGTCGTTGAGCTTAAAGCCGGTAACCGCGACGTAAGCCGTGCCTTCGGCGTGCGGCGACAAATCGATCGCGTTGATCATCGCTTCGCCGCGATGCGGCGGTGAAATGTCAGTCCAGTTTTCGCCACCATCGCGGGTGATGTGCAGCAAGCCATCATCCGCGCCGACCCAAATTGTGCCTTGCTCGTTCGTGCTTTCTTCAATGGCGTAGATCGTGTGGTAGAACTCGGCACCGACGTTTTCCGGCGTAAACGGCCCGCCGTTGCGGCCCATGTTTTCCGGTTTGTTGCGGGTAAGGTCCGGACTCGCCTCGGTCCAACTAAGGCCGCGGTCCGTGCTCTTCAGGAGCTTTTGAGTCCCGTAGTAGATCGTCGCGCGGTCGTGCGGGCTCGTGATGACCGGCGGGTTCCAATTGGCGCGGTACTTCAGGTCTTTAGAGTCCTGCCCAAAGACGCGTTCTGGGTACGGCACGATGTAGCGTGTCTTGCGGTTGGCGTGGTTGTACTCGGTGAGCGTGCCGTTAATGGTGGTGGCGTAGATCAACGTCGGGTCGTCGGGATCGAACGCGATGTGCGCGCTCTCGCCGCCGCCGACGGCATAGAAGTCATCGGCCCCGATACCGCCGTCCCAGGCAGCGCTGGCGATCGATATCGTCGAGTTGTCCTGCTGACCGCCGTAGAGCCGGAACGGATTTTGGTTGTCGGTGATGATTCGGTAAATCTGTGCGGTGGGCTGGTTGTTAATCGAACTCCACGATTCACCGCCATCAAACGTGACGTTGGCACCACCGTCGTTAGCATTAATGATGTTATTGCCGTCGGCCGGGTTAAACCACATGTCGTGGTGGTCGCCGTGCGGCGCCGAGACTTTTTCCCAGTCTTCACCGCCGTTTACCGACTTGTACAAAGCGGTATTCAGCGCCCAGACCGTATCCGCATCGGTTGGATCCACGGCAACATGAATGTAGTACCACGCTCGTGACCACAAGACCCGGTGACCGTTAATCAGCTTCCAGCTCTTGCCGTAGTCTTCGCTGCGCCACAGGCCGCCTTCGCCAGGGCCGGCCTCGATCAATGCGTAGATGCGCGCCGGATTATCGGCCGAGATAGCGATGCCCGTTTTACCGACGACGTCAGGAAGACCGCCTTCGAGCTGCTCCCAGGAGTCGCCGCCGTCGACACTCTTGTAAAGACCGCCGCCTTCGCCACCGGATTTGATGAACCAAGGCTTACGACCGTGGTGCCACATACCGGCGTAGAGAATTCGCGGGTTGGTGGGGTCCATGGTGATATCGGTGGCACCGGTATCCGGGTTGACTTCGAGAACAAGCTCCCAGGTTTCTCCGCCATCGACGGTTCTATAGACACCGCGTTCCGGGTTTGGCCCCCAGATTTGCCCTTGCGCAGCGACGTAGACGAGGTCGGGGTTGGTTGGGTGGATCTGAATTTTCGCGATCTGGCCGGCTTCCGGCAGACCAACGAACGAAAAGGTTTGGCCGGCGTCGGTCGATTTCCAGATACCCTCACCTTGAGACGTCGTCACTCCGCGAATCGGCGCTTCGCCGGTGCCAACAAAGATGACGTTTGGATCGGACGGTGCCACGCCGATGGCTCCGATCGTGCCGACCGGAATTTGGCCGTCTGAAATGTTGTCCCAGGTTTGGCCGGCGTTGCTGGTTTTCCAAACGCCGCCACCGGTCGCGCCCATGTAATAGAGCTGATCGTTGTCCGCTACGCCATGCACGGCCGTGACACGCCCGCCGCGCCAAGGACCGACCAGTCGGTACTCAAGGCCGTCGAGCAGTTGTTCTTCGACGACGTCGGCTTGGCCGAGGTTTGGGAGGAGAGCGGCGGCGGCGACGAGACCAATCGCGCAAACGATGCGGCGCATAGAATTACCCTTGTTTTTCGTTATCTGCCAGGAGTCTATAGCGTCCGCCTGCAGAGGGCCATGTCATCCCCTTCGCTATACTGACCAGCGCCGATAGTGGTCAGATATGACGAATCAGCGTATGGAAAGCCCCGATGAGTTCATCGCGCGAATTGCTGCCTTTGCTAGGGACGATGAGCGGATCGTGGCGGCGGCACTGTGTGGCTCGCATGCGTCTGGTACCGCTCGCCAGAATTCTGACATTGATATCGTGTTGATTGCGACGGACCCCGCGTCGTTGCTCGGTGATTGGTCGTGGCTAGAGACCTTTGGTGCACCGAGCGTGGAGGGGATTGAGGATTACGGATTGGTGCAATCCGTTCGAGTCTATTTCGGTAGCGTGGAAATCGAGTTTGGTGTTACCGGTCTCGACTGGGTGCGGATTCCCGTTGACGCTGGAACCGCTAAGCTTATGCGTGAGCCTATCCGAATTCTCTACGATTCGGGCGAACAGCTTGAGCGAGCCATAGCGGCGGCCCAACCGTGACACTCGACGTCTTGGTCGCGTTCATTATCATCTTCGACGGTCCTGATTTCCGGTTGGAGTTTTAATCGAGTGGGGCATACACCACGGTGACTCTCGAGGGCGGTAGCAACGCTGAATTGATCACCCCATGGATTGGGGCGGCCCACAGTGAACGAGCCATTGCCGAACGCTGCTATGCCGAGCGTCGCCCATCCGATCAGTAATTCGTCAGAGGAGTCAACCGCCAGCACTCGCTGTCGATCACCGAAGATCGGATTGGGTGTATCGTAAATAACGCCAAATGACGGCTGCGAGCAAAGCGACGTGCTCGCTACTCGGCAACCCACCTAATCGAGGCTCATATATGTCCGAACTTGTTCTTTACCATTACCCACTGCGGGCGTGTTCATTGGTTACCGTCAATGCGCTGATCGAGGCGGAGATCGCGTTTGAAGACACTGTAATAGACATTCGAGCAGGGGAGCAGAATGGACAGGCCTACCGAAAGATTCATCCCTTCGGGAAAGTCCCTGCATTGTCGGTTGATGGCCATATCCTTATCGAAAATGTGGCGATTCTCCTCTATATCGACGCGATTCGACCGCATGTCATTCTTCCTGCCGCAGAGTCTCCACTAGACAGGGCGGCGTTTCATGCTGATCTAGTGTGGTGCACGGCGACTCTGCATACCGCGGTTCGGCAAGTACGTATGCCAATGCGTTATACGGATGCAGACATTTCAGGCGTACAGGCGAAAGGACTCGACGAAATGAGTCGAATCCTGGACGTTGTCGAGAAGCGACTTAGCCATGATCGTTGGTGGTACGGCGATACATGGTCAATTGTGGATGTGTATCTGAATTGGGGACTGGTAACGGCTGCCAGCACGGATTTACTCCCACTGGCTCAGTACCCGGCGATTAGATCGCACATGAAAAACGTTCGTGAGCGGGCGGGTTTTCAAGCGGCGTGGGAGCGGCAACTAGCCGCCAAAGAACGAGCGGGGCTCAAGTTTCCTGACGAAGCTTCATGGAACGCTAACGTCGATTAGCGGTGGCTTGGTCACCGTCGACCGTTGTGCCGGTCAACGAGTACGCTGTTATCGCATCTCGCAATCATTGCAATTCACCTCAATAGTCTGCGGGCGGATCAAACAGCGTCGAGAAGAACAGCGCATTCAGAAACAGTTTGTTCGTGCCGTACCAGTAGCCGCGAAAGTTGGGGTTGTCTGCGAACAGAATCACGCTGCCAGCGCCGGAACGCTCGGCGATTAACGCCGGTGTACCGGCCAGCGCCGTGCGGTTCTCGTCCGAGACATAGCCTGAATACACCGGGTCATCGGTGTAAGCGATAACGGTGCCAAACGGGTTGTCCGTCTGGGTCATCGGTTTCGCGACGTTCTTGTGCAGGAATAGGCCGCGATCGCTATAGCCGAAGCCAAGCGGGTGCGAGGTATCGAGATCGGCCGTGAAGATGGCGCCACCGACAAGCTTCAACGCTTCGCCATAGGCTTTGTCCTCGTACGCTCGGCGTTCGATGTCTTTCGCCTTCGCTTTGTCCTCGGCAGCCTTTTGTTTGGCCTCGGCTTGTGCGGCTGCAACGGCTTCTATGTCCGTCGGGTCTATCCAGTTGAGCGTCATGGTCCGCACCCAGTCGACAGACTCGCGCATGCCGATAACGGTCCCACCTTCGGCCACCCAGGTTCGCAGACGATTTGCCCACGGCGGCTCAAAGCCTTCGTAATTACCAGACGGGAAAATGATGTGTGTGTAGCGGTTCCAATCGATGCTCGCTAAATCGTCACGTGGTCGCAGCGTGATCGGCATCTGCATCCGTAAGTCAGTCAAGTGCCAGATCTCGCCCGCGTCATAGAGACTAATGTCGGTGTCGATGACGAGTAATGCGTTAACTACCTTCAACGGCTTAGCCGCTGGGCCACCAATATTTACATTGCTTGAACCCGTCGTGCTGCGCCCCGACGTCATCGCGTGAACGGTGATGCCGTCTTCTGCAGCGATCGTTCGCATCAGCGTGTAGATATCGGCGGGCAGACGCGTTTGCCGATCGAGCGGCACAATGATGCTACCCACCGGCAGGCTGCGCTCACCTTTCGTTGTCGCGACGTTAATCGGCTTGGTGGCAACGCGAGCGAGCAGGCCATTTTCAAGAATCCGTTGCAGTGCGCGGGGTGCGTGGTACGGGCCCCACTCGAATACGTACGCGTAGGCCGACTCGTCGGGCGCGACCGCGACGGGGGCTGGTGGAGCGTACTCGTCCCCCACCAAATTGGCGCGAAACGCGCGTCCCGATAGTCCGGCGTAATCGAGACCGAACGCGGGCGGCAGTGTCCACGTCGACACATCGTAAAACGTCGAATCCTCAAATTCGGTCAGCGTCTCGAAGATGCTGCGGATCAGTCGGTATTGCGGTTGCGCTACGGGGACGATTAGCGAGTCAGCGGCGTTGTAGCGTGTGCCATCGACGGTCACGTCGCGACTAAGCCGATGCGTCTTGATGCGGTGATAGTTCAGAAGATCGGCAAAAAAGTGCAGCCGTGCTGGGTCGCCCGGTGCTGAGAAGACCCAGGCGTCCGTCGCGCTGATGTTCGCCTCGTTAAGCGCACTGGCGTAGAAGTCGCGCTGGTACTCAAGGAAAGGCCGGCGCAGGTTCACGGCGCCCTCCATACTGGCTACGCTGGTTTTGTAATGCTTGCGGATGTTTTCGCGAAACGTGCGTAGGCCGTTTGGTGTTTCGATCTCACGACCGCGGGTTGACGATGCCTCGTACAGTATCCCGACGCCGCCATTAACAAGTGGAAACGTCGAGCCCTTCCCGACGTAAAAGTTATCGAAGCCCTCGGCGTGGTAGTAGAGGCGGCCCTCGCTGTCGAGAAAATCTTCGGAGGTACGAACGACCTCGGCCATCAGTTCCTCGGCGCGTTCCGGTGCCAACGGGTTCGTCCGGGTCGCGACACCGGGGTGAAAGTAGTAGGTATTGTTCGAGCCCATCTCGTGGTAGTCGACCGTTAAGTTCGGCCGCCACTCATGCCATTTACGCATCCATGCACGGGCCTCAGGCTGCGTTAGCAGCAGCCATTGGCGATTGAGGTCGAAGAAGTAGTGGTTGGTCCGTGCGAAACGCCAATCGGACGTGTGTTCAATGTGGGCGGGGTCAGCGATCCGGCGCTGGCTCCCGTACGCCTCCTCCCACGAGATGCGTTGGGCATGACCATCTGGGTTGTAGACCGTTGTCACTAAGACGACGGATTCGTCGAGAACGCGCTCGATCGCCTCGCCCTGCGCAGCCGCGAGGTGGTAGACGAATGGCAGCGATGCATCCAGGCTGCTCGATTCAGAGCCGTGCACGCCGTAGTTGACCCAGGTCACCACCGGCATGCTGTCCGAGACGCCTTGACCGCTGCCCGGCTCCGTTAATGCGACGTGCTGGGCTTTGATCTCATCAATGCGCTCAAAGTTGTTCGTCGACGTAGCAACAACGAATAGAATCGGTCGCCGTTCATGCGAGTAGCCGATGGTTTCAACCGTTAGTCGATCGCTGAGCGCAGCGACGTGGCGAACATAATCGACCAGTTGATGGTGCCGAACGGGCGCATCCCCTAACTCAAAGCCTAGAAACTCGGCCGGCGTAGGGATTGACTCGTCGAAGGTGATCTCCGGTGAGTACATCGCGGCGTCGGCGTCGCGGACATCGGTTGTCACGGTTTGCGCGACGGCTGAATGAAATCCAAAGACGAGGGCAGTTGCTGTGCCTACCAGCAGCCAATTGCGCATAGTGTGGTGCTCCCATGGCCAGCCGCTTGGCTGGTTGTTTCTTATTCGCCTGAGTCTAGCAGGCGTCGCGCGAACACTGATCGCTTCGTGTGGAATTGCCCATAAGCTGATCCTCGGACCCCGTAAAGTGATATCTCTGACCTCGATAAGTTGATGCCAGAAATCACAAACATGTGAAAAGTGTGTTCCGCATACTTCGCGGTGCTTACGTCAAATGTTGCGAGTAGCGATCCGATACAACCCGGAGACACCCTTTGTTATAGCGTTCCGGGTCCACGCTATTTTTGTTTGTTACTAGAGCAGCCACTGCTGAGAAAAACCGCTCGAGCTTTACCTTCGCGAAGGTCCGCTAACGGCCAGAAGCAGACAGTCAATCACTCGCGTTTACTCGATAACCGGGGCCGTAGCTTCCTCCAGTGGCTGCTTGTATACATACGAAACCATATAGGTCGGCGCTTGCCATAGCGATGCTTCTTTAGTATTCGCTTCTTTAGCCACTCGACCGCGAAACCGCACCATTCAGGAGCGGGAAGCATCAACATATTGAACCGGACCACGGGCATTACCTCATTGAATAATATGGATTCAATTTCATCGACTGAGTATTTGGACGAATTGCACGTTTCCACGATATGGTCGTAACTCAGCGATACATCGGTATCCATTAACAGCATCTGAAGCGCATCCCAGACTGGTGCCCGATCAATGATATCGTCTTCCGGCGGTTGCATTAGGTACTCATGGGATCGGGTGGCATTGCGGAGACTACGACCGGCAAAAAGATTCGGTAGCAAGCGGTATATCGAATGAAAAGGGCCGGTCAGCTATCGGTAAGCAGCAAGCAATTGGTCAAGATAACTGATTTCAAGCTTATGGATGTAACAAAGAAAGCCGCGTTCATTGTCTTGCTGTGTGCATTAGCACAAGGATGCGACTACGACCCCTTGCAGCTTCCGTTTGGACGGCCCGTTCCGGACGCGCGATTTACTGTCAAATTCGATGATCGGGTATCTGATGAGGAGATAAAGGCTCAAGTAATCAGTTTTGCGAAGCTCTCCGGGTTTCCGTTCGTTACGGGTAGAGGTGCTTCGGGTACATCGATTTCGGAGCGCAGACAACTGCCCGCTGTGTGGATTCTTAGTCGATACAGGAGACCCGTAAATACAATCTCGGAGAAGAGTATTACGGTGATGCAAGAATTTTCGATCGAGGAGGAATGGTACACCGTAGCCTTTCATCAAGCCGGAGTTGAGCTATTTGAGCAGAATGAATGGGTCCAGTTTTTTACGCTGTATCGTGAGGTAGCGCCGCGCGTTTTCCCGGATGCGACACTGAGTATTACGCGTCATCCCGCTGAATTTACGCATCTAGATGACATCGAAACGATAGCACGTGCTCTGGGCGAGGAGATTCCAGCTGAAGTCCTACAGCAACTTGGCGACCGGTAACTATTCGACAAGATTAGGGAAATAGGTCTAGCGCCGAACGCTCGCTTTTTGTCAGTGGCTGTAGTTTATCGAATGAAAGTAGCCGGACAGCTATCGGCCAGAAGAAGACATACATTCCGTTGTAGGGTGGCCTGAAAAAGCACGGTAAGTCAGGACCTTCCTTAGCCCCTATGGTGCTTTGTGATTGTCCAAGACTACGCCTCCCAAGAGGCTATCAGCGACAACTAGTTTTGCTGAGGCGTGAAACGATACCAAAAAGTCTCTTTCTGAAATGGATGAGTGTGCAATTACGTCGGACATTCGATTCGGCATCAAGTAATTTATTCCTCTCAATGTGCGGGCGCTACCATCGTCCTCCGTAACGTCTATCCTTGATGCTATGAAGCCTGTACTGGAGTCCTTGTAGAAAACCGACAGAGTCAGCGTTTGGTCAGATTTCGGAGCCAAAGTTGAACGTAGAGAAACAACTAATACTGTTTTCGTGGGAGTTGGTTTCTCGAAACTGAGAGAGGCAACCTCCATACTTTCAAAGTTAGACTCGATTGACCTTCTGAACTCGGTCGGGCTGTAACTTCGAAAATCAAACGGTAGTTTTAGCCTTCCGATTTTCCAGTTGTCGAGTTCTTGAGCTCTCTTAGCGACGAATTCGTCTAAGGCGGTCTGTTTTTGCTTTCTACCGGTCTTTCGCTGGTAATCTCGTAGCACGGGCAACAACGTAAAGTACGGCTCACCCGAAAGACTTTCATCGACCGCCTCTGTTTCGGACTTTCGAAGATTTTTCAACGAATTAAGGTACGCCGAATGACACGGCTTATCCGAAAAAAGAATCTCTTCAGGCCGCTCGCGCTGTATTGCCTCAACCGCTAGTTCTACAAAGTACTCGTCGATAGCCTCGGCAGAATCAGACAAATCTCGTTGAATCGATTGGTAGGTGATAAACGGTGTCTCGACACCCCAGCTTTGGAGTATCTTCCAGAGGCGAAGTACGGAGCGGCCAGTATGCTCAAGTCGTAACATAACCGTTTGGTTCTCGAACCCACATCTCAGCGAAAAAAACCTCCCCGTATTTTTTGAATACGCCGCTACGTTGCGCGCCATTCAATCTCGCGACGCATCGCGGATTATCGGCAAGTCTGACGCTTGCCGAATGTCCGCAATGGGTCATTAGCGGTCGTCTATTTAGGCGTTTATCCCGGATTCCAGATCGGCTTGGCGAAAACATCAACTTATGCGTCGGTTCGTGTTGGAATTCTCAGCTTATGGGGATACTTGATCGCGACGTATGATGTTCAGTGAGGCCGCAAGTGACTGAGGAATCGAATGTTGGGATCTCAATTTACCGGCCGATCGAAAACTAGTCGTTAGTCTTGCTGGCGAGGTGTTCGTCGAAGTAGTCACTCATCGTTGAGTGCAAGTGCAGTAGCGTCCCTTCGCGCTCCCGAAGGCTGTGGGCGCGGTTTGGGTACGCCAGAAAATCGAACTTTTTGTTGTGGCGAACCAGCTCGTCGATCAACCGTTCGCTGCCTTGGTAGTGAACGTTGTCGTCCCCGGTTCCGTGAACCAACAGCAATTTACCCTGTAGGTTTTTGGCGTGCGTGATCGGCGAACCATCGCGGTAGCCCTCAGCATGATCTTCCAGTAGTCCCGAGTAACGCTCTTGATAGATGGCGTCGTACAGGCGCTGGTCAGGCACCGGGGCGCGCGAGACACCGACTTTGTAGAGCTCCGGATGGCGGAACAGCATGTTCAGTGTCATCGAGCCACCGCCAGAGTGGCCCCAGATACCGACGCGCTCCGCATCGATAAACGGCCAGCGCTCTAGCATGATCCGTTGCGATTCGGCCTGGTCACGCGACGACAGGATGCCGATACCGCCGTACAGCGCTTTACGAAAGTCGCGGCCAAGCAGCGACGGCGTGCCGCGGTTGTCGATCGACGCGACGATATAGCCTTGCTGGGTCATCAGCAGGTGCCACATGTGTTTTAGACCCGGCCAACCGTCGAGAACGGTTTGGCCGGCGACTTCGCCGTAGACGTAGTTGATGATCGGGTATTTTCTCGATGCATCGAAGTCGGGCGGGTACATGATGTAGCCGTCCAACGTCAGCCCGTCTTCGGTTTGCACCTGAAAAAACTCGTGCTTACCAAGCGATAACGTCGCGAGCCGGTCGATTAGTGCTTGGTTGTCTTCAAACGTCTGCAGAACACGGTGGCCATCGATCGCGACCAGCCGGTACTGTGGCGGTTGCATGAACGACGAATGCGTATGCACAGCGTAGCGAGCATCGTCTGAGAACTTGTAGGCATTCGTGCCTGAGTACTGCACTGGCGTTAAGCGCACTTTCTCGCCGCTGCCGTCGAGCGGTGCGCGATACAGGTAGCGCTGTGTCATGTCGTCCGGCGAGGCGGTGAAGTACAGCCAGCCGCCCGCCGTGTCCACCGCCAGCAACTTGGCCACGTCGTAATCACCGGGCGTTAGGTCCGTGACGGTTTGACCATCGCGAGAAACCTTGTGGACGTGTCGCCAACCCGTACGCTCGGAAACGAACGTGAAGGCGTCGCCGTCATCTAGCCACTCGACGTCATGAAAGTCGTCGAGGTGGTGTTCCTCTTGATCGGTGAAGATTGCTCGGCTGTCGCCGTCAACGGCGTTAACGAGGTAGACGGTGTTTGTATCCTGCTTGCGATTGACGTGCTGCAGCAATAGCTCATCGCTCGACTCAGCCCATTGCATCCGCGGAATGTAGTTGTTGCGCGGATCGCCGGGCAGCGACGCCCACGTCGATTCGCCGCTGTCGATGGCAACGACACCAATACGCGCAGCCGAAACCGTTTCGCCGACCTTCGGGTACGGAATGCGACTAACGGTCGGGTACAACGTGTCGGTGTTGTTGATAATCAAAAAGTCTTGTACGCCGGACGTATCGAATTGCCAGAACGCAATGCGTGCCGAGTCTGGGCTCCAGCGAAACCCGTCGCGAATGCTGAACTCTTCCTCATAGGCCCAGCTCATAATGCCGTTGATGATCGAGTCGTTAATTCGCTGGGTCAGTTGCTCGATGGTGCCGGTCGCCAAGTCTTCAACAAAGAGATTGGCCTCGCGCACGTACGCGACCTTGCGGCTGTCCGGTGAGAACTTCGCGAATTGCAGCGTGCTGGGTTTCGCGTCGGGGCCACCGAGTTCGGTCAATTTGCCCGAGGCTAGATCGAGTACGGCATAGTCACCGCGTGACTTTACCCGCCACACCCGCACGCTGGTGGTATAGAGCAGTAACTTGCTTTGATCGTCCGACCACGCATAGTCGTCGATGACGAGCGGTTTATCGCCGCCGGGCGGAATCAAGTCATCAGCGGAGAGAATGACCGTGCGCTCGAGCGTTTCGAAATCGTAGCTGACTAGATCTTTTGGGTGCTCAACGAGATCGCCGATGTCGTCGACGGCCATCTCGGCCCCGTCATAGGCGGCATTGGTCTCCAATACCGTGAACGACTTGCCGTTAGGGTGCCACCGCGAGGCAACGGGATATTCCGCGTCGTACAGTCGTTCGCCGAATATCGCTTCGTTGCTGAGCCGTTGCTCCGGTGTCATTGCAATCACTCCTGCGTTATCGATGTGCTGGCAAGCGGTCGTTGCCGTTAATAGGACGAGCAGTTGGCTTAGCGGTGTCAGGTGCGAAGTCGGTTTCATGATGAGCCTTCTTGTTATCAACGGCGCGTTGGCACTCCGAGCGGATGCGAGGGTAGCACGTCATTAGGGGGGTATCGTTGGTGGCGGCGGTCCGTCGAAAGCCGTGCTTGCCTTAGTCGACGCCTAAACTACACTGGGCAGCACTTCGACAGACCCAAAAGGCAGCTCATGCGTTACTTCGCCTGTTTTTTCACCGCTTTGGTGCTGGCTGCGCCGAGTGCTATGGCCGAACCGTTCACCGCCGAACATCTTGTCGCCGTCGATCGGATCGGGGCGCCGCAAGTCTCTCCGGATGGCTCGGCGGTTGTCTATGCGGTCCGCCACACCGATCTCGACGCCGATAAGGGACGCTACGATCTCTGGATCAGTTCCATTGCGGGCGGCGACACGCGGCGCTTAACCACCCATACCGCGAATGACACATCACCGGCTTGGTCAGCGGACGGACGGTCCGTTCTATTTTTATCTAGCCGCGGCGGCAGTAGTCAGGTTTGGCGATTGCCGATCGATGGCGGCGAAGCACACGCGGTGACCGATTTGCCGTTGGATGTCACGACCTTTCGCCTAGCACCGACCGGCGACCAGCTGGTCGTGTCATTGTCGGTCTACCGTGATTGCGACGACCTAGCTTGCAGCGTGGATCGCCTGGCAACTGAGCAAATAAGCAAGGTTTCCGCAAAGCAATACGATCAGCTCTTCATGCGTCATTGGGACTATTGGCTGGACGAGCGGCGCTCACAACTCTTCGCGCTCGCGATCGACGATGCCGGGCTGGCGAGTAGGGCGCCGGTGCTTCTGACCGACATCGATGCCGATGTGCCATCGCGCGTGTGGGGAGGCAACGAGGAGTACGCAGTATCAGCCGACGGCAAGACCGTCTTTTTCGCGGCGCGTTTGCGGGATGCACAAGAGCCGACCTCGACCAACTTCGATATCTACTCCGTTGCGATTCGTAAGCCCGGCACGCCAAAGAACCTAACGGCCGATAACAAGGCGTCGGACACAGCGCCGATCGTTAGCCCCGACGGGCGCTACCTCGCTTACAAGGCGATGTCGCGTCCGGGGTTTGAAGCGGATCAATACCAAATCGTCCTGCGGCGGTTACGCACGGGCGAAACGACCGTCCTTACCGATGGCTGGGATCGATCTCCGTCCGGTATTGCGTTCGCCCCGGACAGTCAGTCGATCCTGGCGAACGCGCAGGATGTCGGTAACAAGACGCTATGGCAGATCGGCATCGATGGTGGCGAGCCCACCAAGCTGGTTGAACAAGGGACTGTCGCGACGTTCGATGCCGCTGCCGAGCATATCGTCTACGGGATGAGCAGTCTCAAGGGGCCGACTGAGCTTTACGTGTTCGATGTCGACACGGCTAAGCGTCGCCAAATCACTAACGTCGCGGCGCGGACGTTAGCGGCTGTCACGATGGGCGACTACGAGCAGTTTTCGTTTGAAGGTGCCGGCGGTGACACGGTCTACGGCTACGTCGTTAAGCCGGCCGAGTTCAAGCGCGGCGAGTCATACCCGGTCGCTTTTCTTATCCACGGTGGGCCACAGGGAAGTTTCTCGAACAACTTCCACTACCGCTGGAATCCACAAACCTACGCGGGGCAGGGCTTCGCGGCCGTGATGATCGATTTTCACGGTTCGACCGGATACGGCCAGGCGTTCACCGATAGCATTTCCGGTGACTGGGGCGGTAAGCCGCTTGAGGACCTTAAGCTCGGCCTAGCCGCGGCGCTGGAGAAATACGCGTTCCTCGATGGGGACCGCGTCTGTGCGCTCGGCGCGTCGTACGGCGGTTACATGATCAACTGGATCGCCGGCCAATGGTCCGATCGCTTTCGTTGCCTCGTCAATCACGACGGTATTCTCGACAATCGATCGATGTACTACGCGACCGAGGAGCTGTGGTTTCCCGAGTGGGAGCAAGGCGGGCCGCACTTTGACAATCCCGCCGGGTACGAGCAACACAACCCCGTGCATCATGTCAGTCAGTGGCAAACGCCGATGCTCGTGATCCATGGCGAGCTCGACTACCGGGTACCGGTCACACAGGGCATCGCAGCCTTCACGGCGCTGCAACGTCGGGGTATCGAAAGCCGTTTTCTCTATTTCCCAGATGAAAACCACTGGGTATTAAAGCCGCACAACTCGATGCATTGGCATGCCGAGGTCAACCGCTGGTTACACCACTACTTGGACGAGTGAGCGGCACGTAGCATCGCCATTACTTACGACGAGTTACGTTGCTGGCGGTAGCGCTCGTAGCGCTTTGAGTAACGGAAAAACGTACCGACCGAGCTCGCGAACGCGATGACCAGTCCGCGATAGCCCGCCGTAAAGCCGCGTTGCAACACGTAGCTTTTGAAAAAGGCGAATTGGCTGCGCAGCAGCGCGAACGCCGGGTGGCACAGTGGGCCACCTGGCTTGCTCTTGGCGGCCAACGTCGAATAGCGACTGATTTTAACGAGGAACTGATCGATCTCGATCACGGCTTCGTGCCACAGACGGCCGGGTAGTGCCTGGATCGTGACACCGTCGTCGAATACGATTTTCTCGTGCACGGCTTTGTCGTTAAACCGAGCGGATGCGCGGTTGTACAGCCGGACTAAGCGGTCGTTGCCCCAACCACCAACGGCCACGTGCTTGCCGTGAAAGCGATTGCAGCGGATGACTTCGTACGCGCGGTTCGGGTTGCTAAGGTCGAGCGCCGTTAGCGCAGCGGCCAGTTCGGCGTCGACCGATTCGTCGGTATCAATAGACAACACCCAGTCGTTACGCGCTTCGGCCGCGGCGCTGTTCTTGGTTGGACCGAATCCGGTGAATTCTCCATCGATTACACGAGCGTTATCGTAGCGCGCGCAAATCGAGCGGGTCGCGTCGGTCGAGTTATTCAAATAGACGACGACGTCGGGCAAAAAAGCGAGCGACTCAAGGCAGGGCGTGATGACGGAACCGGCATTCGCCGCAATGATAACTGCACTAATCGGAGGGGAGGCCACGCGAGGTACCCGCTATTGATCGCGAGCTAGTATACCTACGACAGAACTCCGCCGTTTCGTTGCCCTATCCATCGCCCGGGCCGTTCGCTGCGATGATCTGGCAGAGCGCGTCGATGGGCGGCGTTGTCTCGCGTTTGTGCACGGCGAACCAGTTAACGAATAAGCCGGACTTTGTCAGCGGCCGATTGACAACACCGGCGAGACGATCGTCGTACTGCAAGATCCAGCGAGTGATGATGGTCGTACCGAAGCCGGCAGCAACCAAGCCGGTGATTGGGCCGGTAAAACCTACCTGCACAACGCGCCGTGGTCGCACGGCATTCGGTGAAAAAAACAGCTCGTACTCGCGGTTACGTTCCGGTATCGCGCTGTTCGTGATGTAGGTCTGATCGAGAAAGTCGTCGGCTTCTAGAAACGGCAAGTTCGCCTTCGGGTGGTCCGCCGGCAACAAGGCGACGAATTCGTCGCGGAGTAACAGTCGCGATTGGAGATCAGACCCTTTGATCGGGAGGGCTTGGTCCGGGCTTGAGATCAAGGCCACGTCGATGTCGCCCCGCGACAAGGCGTCGGTAGGGGCCGTCGCCGCTTCTGAAACGATCTCGATCTCAACGGCTGGAAACTGCACCTCGAACTCGCGGACCGCCGCCGGCAACCACGAGTACGACGCGTATTGCGGCATACCGATACGCAGGGCTTTTTTCGCTGGACCCGCTAAATTGCCGATCTCTGTCTCAACGCGCACCAGCTCGGCCAAAATTCGTCGTGCGGTGGGCAGCAACAGCTGGCCGGCAGGCGAAAGGTTAAGCCGACGGCCCCGGCGCACAAACAATTGAACGCCGAGCGTCTCTTCGGCATCGTGCAAGCGGCCGCTGAGTGCGGGTTGACTGATGCTTAGTAAATCGGCGGCTTCGGTCAGTGTGTCCGCCGCATCGATCGCGTGGATCATTTGCAAATGCTTAACGGTGAGCCGCGATCCCAACATATAAATAAAACTGATGGAAAACTAACAAAGTTTCGATTTTGCCGATGATAATAGACCCGCTACAGTCTGTGTACCTCAAGATTAGGACACCGCACCGATGAGCCGGCTCGCCGCCTTCAATTTCCGTGCTTGGATCGATGAGCACCGCCACTTATTGAGACCCCCGGTCGGCAATAATCAGATTTGGGAAGACACCGACATGATGGCCTTCGTGGTCGGTGGTCCGAATAAGCGAACCGACTACCACGATGATCCGGTCGAGGAGTTTTTCTACCAGCTCGAAGGCGACATGGTTTTGAAGATCTACGACGGTGGTGAGTTTTACGACGTACCGATTCGCGAGGGGGAGGTGTTTATGCTGCCCAAACATGTTCGGCATTCGCCGCAACGGCCGATGGTCGGTAGCGTCGGCCTGGTAATCGAGCCCAAGCGACCGGCGGGTGCCATTGATGCGTTCGACTGGTATTGCTTCGAGTGCGGTGGTTTGGTGCACCGGTCCGAGGTGGTTCTGAACTCGATCGTTGACGATCTGCCACCGCTGTACCAAGCCTTTTATGCCGATACCGACGCGCGAACCTGTCCCGCCTGTGGTGCGCTGCACCCCGGCAAGGACGTACCGGATACTTGGGTCGAGATATGAACTTCGAGCTGACACGGGAATTTGCGCGCCAGCAAGACGCGCTCGACCCGCTGCGCGCTTATCGCGAGCAGTTTTTGTTTCCATCGCTTGGTGTGGACGAACTGGTGTACTTCACCGGGCACTCGTTGGGCCTGCAGCCGAAGCCGGTTCGAGAGGCGGTGCTGCTTGAGCTCGATGAGTGGGAAAAGTACGGGGTCGAGGGGCACTTTCATTCGACCAACCCGTGGTACAGCTATCACGAGCGCCTGGCCGCGCCGATGGCGACCATCGTCGGCGCGAAAGAGTCCGAAGTGGTTTGTATGAACTCACTGACGACGAACCTGCATCTGTTGTTCGTCTCGTTTTACCGACCGACTCAACAACGCTTCAAAATCATCTCTGAAGCAAAGATGTTTCCATCGGATCGCTATATGTTGGAAACACAAGCGACGTTCCACGGCTTCGATCCGGATGATGCGATCATCGAAGTGGCACCGCGCGATGGCGAATGGACAATTCGCGAGGAGGACATCCTCGCCGTTATCGAGGACAATGCCGACCAACTCGCGCTGGTCTTTTTCGGCGGTGTTAACTACTTCACGGGTCAGCTCTTCGACATGGCGCGACTCACCGAGGCCGCGCATGCGGTGGGTGCCATCGCCGGTTTCGATCTCGCCCACGCGGCCGGGAATGTGCCGCTGGCGATGCACGACTGGGACGTCGATTTTGCCGCGTGGTGTTCGTATAAATACCTAAATGCCAGCCCCGGCAACGTCGGCGGTGTGTTCGTTCATGAGCGCCATGGCCACAGCTTCGATCTGCCACGCTTTGGCGGCTGGTGGGGTCACGACAAGGAAACGCGGTTTGAGATGGAGCCCGGCTTTCAGCCCATGCCCGGTGCCGAAGGCTGGCAGCTCAGCAACGTACCGATACTCGGTATGGCGGCAATGAAAGCGTCTATCGACATCTTCGCCGACGTCGGTATGCCGGCGCTGCGGGCTAAGAGCGAGCAGCTGACGGGCTATCTGGAAGTCACCATCGATGTCTTGGCGGATGACTTTCCCGACGCGGGTATTACGCTGATTACGCCGCGCGATCCGTCTTACCGCGGCAGCCAACTCTCTATCAACATCGCTGGCCACGAACGTCGCCTGTTCGATCAGATGATCGCAAAAAACGTGATGGTCGATTTCCGCGAACCGTGCATTATTCGAATGGCGCCGGTGCCGCTCTACAATTCTTTCGAAGACGTTTTTAACTTCGGCGCCGTGTTGCGCGACTTGCTGGTGGAGGCAAGCCTGTGAGCAGGAAAACCGTTACTGTCGTCGGTGGCGGCCCGGTCGGTACGTTACTCGCTATCGCGCTGGCACGTCACGGCTACACGGTCGGCTTGTACGAAGGTCGTCCTGATTCGCGCAAGACCAGTATCTACCAAGGTCGGTCCATCAATATCGCGTTGTCCGATCGCGGCTGGACCTCGCTCAAGAAGATCGGCGTTAGTGAAGCGGCGAAACGTGATGCCATTGCGATGTACGACCGACGGATCCACAGCCCTGAGGGCGAAATTAGTCGTATCCCCTACGGCAAAGCGGACGAGGCGATTTGGTCGGTATCGCGCGGCGGGATCAATCAGCAATTGCTCGATATTGCTGACGGAGAGCCGAACATCACGACCTACTTCGAGCACCGCTTGGTCGAGATCGACTTCGAGACGGCATCGACAAGGTTTGTCATTGCGGGTGGCGACGAAGTGGCTGTTACGGCCGATCTTGCGTTCGGCGCGGATGGGGCGAATTCTAAAGTGCGCCGCCTAGCGCATAACTATCCGCGATTTAGCTACAGTCAAACGTATATGCCGCAGAGCTACATCGAGCTGCATATACCTGCCAAGCCGGACGGTTCGCATCGCATCGATCCAGGCGCACTGCATATTTGGCCACGCAAAGACTTCATGTTGATCGCGCTGCCGAATCCCGACGGTACATTTACTTGCACGCTGTTCCTCGACCACGAAGGTGCAACGTCGTTTCAGTCACTGTGTAACCGCGACGCTGCTGCCGCGTTTTTCAGTACGCATTTCGCCGATGCGCTGGACTACCTCGAAGACCCAATCGAAACGTTCCTGCAGCGCGAGCCGGCGCCGTTGTTCCTCGTCCATGTGTACCCGTGGTCTTTCAACCGTAAAGTCGGCCTCATCGGTGATGCGGCGCACGCGATCGTGCCGTACTACGGCCAAGGTATGAACAGTGGGTTTGAGGACGTGGCGGAGCTAAACGATTTGATCGCGCTGCATGATCATGACTGGGACCGTATTTTCCCGGCCTACGAAGCTGCTCGAAAACCCAATGGCGACGCGATTGCCGAGTTATCCAAACGCAACTTCGTCGAGATGAGTGACCTGTCGGGCGACCCGCAGTTTCAGCTTCGTAAGAAAATTGAGGCGAAGTTCAGCGACCGATTCCCCGATCTGTGGACACCACTTTATTCGATGGTTACGTTCTCGCCTGAGGTCCCTTATGCCGAGGCGCTACGCGTCGGCGACTTACAAAACCTGGTCATGGACAAAGTGATGGCGTTGCCGGATATCGACAAGGACTGGGATCAACAGTACGTCATGGACCGGCTGTTCAACTGGGCGTCAGAGTCATTCGGAGAGAGTGCGTGAGCCGCAAGCGAGAGAACTACCGGGAAGTCGAAAAGACGATCCATACCGACCTCAAAGATCGTCTCAGTTACGGCAAGTACCTTAACCTCGACGAGGTACTCGGCGCTCAGCGGCCGCGCTCCGACCAGCACGATGAAATGTTGTTCATCATTATTCATCAGGCGTCGGAGTTGTGGCTGAAGCTCGCTGGCAATGAGCTCGAGGCGGCTATCGACTACATTCGCGCCGGCTCACATCGCAAAGCGTTTAAGGTGGTCGCCCGCGTTAAGTTGATTCTTAATCAAATTACCCAGTCGTGGAGCATTCTCGCCACGATGACGCCGGTCGACTACCTGAAGTTTCGCGACACCCTCGGCCCGGCCTCAGGCTTTCAGTCGTATACCTATCGCAAGCTGGAGTTTTTGCTCGGCAACAAGAATCGCAAACTGGTGCAGGTGCACAAGCACGACCCGCAGATTCACGGTGAACTCACGCGGTTATTGGAGGCGCCGAGTCTCTACGATGTCGTGATTCGTACTTTGGACGACGCGGGCTTCGCTATCGACGCCGCCATGCTCGAGCGGGATTGGGGTGAGCCTTACCAACGAAACGACTCGGTGCAGGCAGCGTGGCGAACGGTTTACCAGCATTCGGAACGCTACTTCGACCTCTACGAGCTGGCCGAGAAACTGATCGACATCGAAGACGCATTTCAAATGTGGCGCTTCAAACATATGTACACGGTGCAACGGGTCATCGGTAACCGACACGGGACCGGCGGCTCATCGGGCGTGCCATTTCTGAAGAAAGCGCTCGATATCAGTTTCTTCCCCGAGTTGCTCGCGATTCGAACTGAGTTGTAGCGATCACTACCGGCAGCCAAGCGGCACTGGACAGTTGGCGAGCGTTCGATCGGGCCACGTTGGATCAGCAATACTCACCGAGCTCCTGCGTTGACCACTTCGATGCGTTGATCGCCGACTATGCATCTCGATCGCGATTCGCCGAGTCCCGCTCGTTGGTACACAAAGGACTGGCCTATGGTGTCGGCAGTGGTGAACAGCTCGACTGGTTCCCGGCCGGGCAGCCGGATGCTGCGCTGCATGTCTTTATCCACGGCGGTTACTGGCAGGCGCTCAGTAAGAACGAATCGACGTTCGCCGCCACAGATTTTCTCGCCAACGGTGTGGCGTTCGCCGCCATCGACTACACCTTGGCGCCGCAGGCGTCGATCATGCACATGCTCGACCAATGCCGCCGCAGTATTGCTTGGTTACACACCAATGCGCAGGCGCTGGGCTTTGACCGCGACCGAATCTATCTGTCCGGGAGTTCGGCCGGCGCGCACCTTGCTGCGCTGCTATTGGTGACCGACTGGCCGTCGTTGGGTATGCCGGGTGACGTGATTAAAGGTGCCACGCTAATGAGCGGCATTTTCGATCTGCGGCCCATCTGCCATACCTATGTTAACGAGCCGCTCGGTCTCGATGAGCCAACGGCGGCCGAGTTAAGCCCGTTGTTTGCCGATCTTGCGGATCTAGCACCGACAATCGTTTGCTGGGGTGCCAATGAAACCGACGAATTCAAGCGTCAGAGCCGCGAATTCGGTGCCGCCATGCAACGTGCTGGTAACGATGTTCAAGTGTTCGAAGTTCCCGCACGTAATCACTTCGACATCGTGCATACGCTCGCCGCGGCCGATGAGTCGCTGGGTCGTCGCGTACTGGCCGCGATGACGTAGTTGCGCGCCGCTACTCGTTGCTCGGAAAGACGAACGTTGCCCGCTCGCGGACACCCCCGGACGGCCACCGCTGCGTGATCGTTTTGCGCCGCGTGTAAAATCGAACACTGTCTGGACCGTAGGCGTACAGATCGCCGAACAAAGAGCGTTTCCAACCGCCGAAGCTGTGGTAGGCGACCGGTACCGGTAAGGGCACGTTGACGCCGACCATGCCGACCTTAATTCGATCAGCAAAGTATCGTGCGGCTTCGCCATCGCGCGTAAAGAGGCAGGTGCCGTTACCGTAATCGTGATCGTTGACCCATTGCATGGCCTGCTCGGCCGAGTCGGCACGAACCACGCAGAGTACCGGTCCGAAGATCTCTTCTTGATAGATACGCATGTCGGCCGTGACATAGTCGAAAAGGCATGGGCCTAGAAAAAAGCCTTGTTCATGGCCTGCGACTTTTAGGTCTCTGCCATCCGCGACCAGCGTTGCACCCTCAGCGATGCCTAGTTCGACGTAATCGCGCACTTTCGCTGCGTGTTGTTCGGTGATGAGTGGCCCCATCTGGTTGGCCGTGTCCGTACCCGGTCCAATGCGAAGCTCGGCGATCTCAGCAGCAAGCTGCGTTACAACGTTGTCAGCCGTTGCGTCGCCAACGCAAATAACGACGGAGATCGCCATGCAACGTTCGCCGCACGATCCGTACGCGGCACCGATTAGGGCGCTAACGGCGTTGCCGATGTCAGCGTCGGGCATAACGATCGCGTGATTCTTGGCGCCACCCAATGCCTGGATGCGTTTGCCGCGAGCAGTACCGGTCGAGTAGATGTACTCGGCGATTGGCGTTGAGCCGACGAAGCTGATTGCTTGCACGCGATCGTCGCCAAGCAACGCGTCGACGGCAACTTTATCGCCGTTAACGACATTAAAGACCCCGTCCGGCAAGCCTGCCTGGCTGAGCAACTCAGCGAGTAATTGCGATGCCGTTGGGTCTTTTTCAGAGGGTTTCAATACGAACGTGTTGCCGCAGGCAATCGCCATCGGGAACATCCACATTGGCACCATCGCGGGGAAGTTAAACGGCGTGATCCCGGCAACAACGCCGAGCGGTTGATGATCAGACCAGGCATCAATACCGGGGCCGACGTTCTTAGAGTATTCCCCTTTCAGGAGTTCCGGCGCGGCGCAGGCGTAGTCGACGACCTCGATGCCCCGTTGCAACTCACCCATCGCATCATCGAGTACCTTACCGTGTTCGTTGGTAATCGCGGCGACAATACGCTCCGCCTGCTCTTCCAGGAGTTGTTTGAAGCGGAACATGACCCGCGCTCGTTTCGCCGGTGGCGTGTCACGCCAATCGTCGAACGCGGCTTCGGCGGCACTGATCGCGGTGGCGACAGTCGTTGGCGTCGCCATGGCCACTTGCTGCGTGATCGCACCGGTGGCCGGGTTGTACACGGGACTCGGCCGATTCGAGTCGGCCACGGCTTGTCCGTTAATGTAGTGACCGACTATCTGCATCTCAGACAATCGCCATGCTGTGCGAGACGTTTTTCACAACCATGTAATTGTGTAAGCCCTCGGTGCCGCCTTCGCGTCCAAACCCACTCTCTTTGACGCCGCCGAACGGTGTTTCTGGTAACGACGCTTCCAAGGTGTTGATCGAGACATTGCCGGCTTCCAACTGTTGGATGAGCTGGTCGGCATAGTCTGCCCGATTCGTGAAGCCATAGGCAGCGAGCCCAAAAGGCACGGCATTCGCGCGTTCGATTCCTTCATCCAGCGAGCCAATTGGATTGACCACGGCGAGGGGTCCAAACGGCTCTTCCTGCATGACCCGCGCTTCGTCTGGCACGTTGGCGAGTACCGTGGGTTCGAAGAAATAGCCTTTGTCGCCGATGCGTCTGCCGCCTGTCTTCAGCTCAGCGCCTTTGGCCACGGCGTCAGCAACAAGTTCAGCGAGTACCGGGGGGCGCCGTTCGTTTGCCAGTGGACCCATCTCGACACTGGCATCAAAACCGTCGCCGACAATCGTTGCAGCGGCACGGCTGACAAATGCATCGAGAAACGGCTCGAAAATACTGTCGTGCACCAAAAAACGGGTCGGCGATGTACAAACTTGGCCAGCATTACGCATCTTTCTAACCGCACCGCTGACCGCAGCGACGTCAACATCGGTATCCTCACAAACGATGACAGGTGCGTGCCCGCCAAGCTCCATTAGCACCGGGGTCATGTTCTGCGCGGCTAGTGTTGTTAGCTCCCGACCGACAGCCGTCGATCCGGTGAACGCGACGAGGCGAATCTGCTCGTGGCAAATCAGATAATTCGATATGTCGGCTGGCGTTCCAAACACCACGTTGAGGACCCCGGGCGGTAAGCCGGCATCATGCAGCGCTCTTGCGATGTGCAACGCGCCGGCTGGCGTTTCCTCGGCCGCTTTGAGGATAATCGAGCAGCCGGACGCGACGGCGCCGGCGATTTTGCGGCACGGCTGGCTCATCGGGAAGTTCCACGGCGACAGGCCGAGCACCGTACCGACCGGCTGGTGGTGGACGATGTAGCGGACACCGGGTCCGCTTGGAATCACTCGGCCATACGTGCGGGTGGCTTCACCCGCGTCCCACTCAAAAAACTCGCAGCCGCGTAATACTTCCAGCCGAGCCTGTTGCAACGGCTTGCCGTGCTCGGTTGTAATCGCTGCGGCGATCGCCTCCTGACGCTCGCGCATCAGGGCGGCAGCGCGCAGCAACACGTTGGCCCGTTCGGCCGGCGGCGTCCGGCTCCAAACGCGAAAGCCTGCGTCCGCGGCGGCCAATGCGTCGTCCAGGTCCGAGCGCTCGGCGCGCGGTAGTCGACCGATTTCCTGTTCGTTGACAGGGTTCAACACGGGCAGTTCGTCCGCCGTTTTCCGCCATTCGCCACCGATAAACAGGTTGAGATCGGGGTAGGTACTCATTGCTCGTCTCAGCTTGCCGAAGGCAAATGAGGCTCACACGCACCTGTAATAGTCGCAACAAATTTCCGAGCATTTGGCTATCGTGATATCGAATAGCTAGTGACCCGCCGCTCGCAGTGCTGATAGAAACTGCATGCCAGCCGGCGACAAACTATCGACGCCGCGGTAAGAGATGCCGACCGGACCGCGTCCAAAGGGGACGACCCAATCAAGCACGCATAGCAGCCCTTCGCGGATATCGTGCTCAACAACGTGTTCCGGCATCAGACCGACCAGGTCGATCTGCTGAAACAGGGCCCGGTTCGTGATGTATGACACCGATTCCAGAACCGTCGGCGGGATGTACTGGTCTTGGCTAACGAAATATTGGTCGATCTGTCGGCGCAACGTCGTTTCCGGCGGCGGCAGTATCCAACCAAACGGTTTGATGTCGCCGAACGTCACCGAACGTTTCTTTGCCATCGGGTGTTGCTGGCCGACGACCGCAACGACTTTTTCCTCAAACAGCGTTTCCTGCAGCAGTTTGGCGCGGGCTCGGAACGCCGGCAGACGACCGACGATCATGTCGAGTTCGCCCGAGTACAGCGATGGCATCAATGCGTTGTTGGTACCTTCGACGACCTTGATCGTGACGTTCGGTCGTTCCGACATAACGGTACGGATAGCGCTCGGTAACAGGATCGGCGCCGCGGCGAGCAGCGTGCCGATAACGACGCGGCCACTTGAGCCCTCGCTAATGTCGTCGAGTTCCTGCGCAGCGTTAGAGACCTGCGACAGAATTAGCTTGCCGTGGCGGATCAGTGCCTCGCCATGGTGTGTCGGTACCACACCGCGATTGGTCCGTTGGAAAAGCTGTGCTTCAAAGTCGAGTTCGAGGTCTTGGATTAACTTCGTCGCAGCCGGTTGGGACATCTGCAGCTCACGCGCCGCGTGCTGGATGCTGCCAAACTCTGCGACGGCGACCAGCAAGCGCAGTTGCTTGAGTTTTAATCGCGTAGCGGCGCGATCGGCAATACGGGTGTGGCGATCAGCCATGGGATTTCCTTCAAAAGCGGATCCGTTGCGACGCCTGCGCAAGCTGGCTGACCACACTCATTGCGGCAAGGGCAGAGCTTTTCGGATTGCTTGGTAATGCGTTGCCGCGAAGCACGAACGAGAAGTCACCGAAGTCGCCGCTTGCGGCGATGTGATGAACGTTCTGGTCAACGTTTGGGTCAGCGATCAGCTCGACGCGGGTGGCATCGAAGCCGATGCCGGCGATCGCGACGGCCGCTGCCACGTTGGCGTTTTTCGGGTATTGGGTGGCCGCTTCGCGCGCTGTTCCGGAAAAATGCACGTGCGCTTCATCGACCAACGCATCGAGGTCCAGTTGCTGCTCCGCTGGGGAGCCCTTCCAACCGGCCGGCGGCTTACGGCCGGTGTAGGTCACTGTTCGTAACGTGCCGACCCGCGCGGCTCGCAAGCAGTCGAGGCCACCGACAGCGCCGCTCGCGAGGGTGAATACGGCATTGCCGGCCGCGGCCGCTTCGTCGAGCGTTTGGTAGAGGTCGCTATCGGCGAGCGCGCCAAGCGACACGGTGGTGAGGTCGATGCCGCGACGCAATATGTCCGGCCCGTGCGTCCGTAGTGCCGAATGCCCGGCGCAGTCGATAACGTGATCGATGTCAGTGGGTAAATCGGCGACCGTCGCCACGCAGCGCACGTTCGGGAATTGCGCACCGAGTTCGAGAACGCGGCCTGCCCGTACGAGCAGTGCTCGCATAGAGAACCCTCGCTTAAGCAGTTCGTCGTAAACGAAACGGCCGATCGCGCCGGTGCCAATGATGCCTAGTCGCACGAGTGCCTCCTTAGTGATGATTTCATTATCGCAGTATCTAGCGACTTTGCTATCAGCAATAGATATATCCAATTTCCGCCATCGGGCCACGGAGTTCGGTAGCTTCACGGCAATGGCCAGCCAATACACGAAACACGATGCCAAGGCATATGCCCGCGAGAACATGCGCGGTATCTGGGCGGCGGCGCTAAACCCGTTTAACGCCGATGGCTCTGTCGACGAGATGGGACTGCGCCGCAACATTCGCCACTGGGTCGATGATCTCGATATCCAGGGTCTGTTTATCGCCGGCAAGCAGGGCGAGTACTTTTCGATGAGCGTGGCCGAGCGCAAGCGCAACTTCGAAGTCGCCGTCGACGAGTGTGACGGCAAGGCCGGGGTCATTGTTTCGGTCTCCGACCAGAACTTTGACACGGTCAAAGAACTGGCCCGCCATGCACAAGACTGTGGTGCCGACTACATTGTCGTGCACGCGCCGGTGCTGAGCTTTGTGCACGATCGTGGTGAGGTTCTGTTTCAATACTACAAAGCGCTCTGCGACGAGCTCGATATCGGTATTGCGATGTGGAGCCACCCGGATTCGGGCTACCTGATGCAGCCGGCGGAGTGCGCCCGCATCGCGGAGCTACCGAATATCGTTGCGATCAAGTACTCGGTGCCGCGCGCGATGTACGTAGAGCTCACTCATTTGGTCGGCGACAAGATCCAGGTCTCGACGTCGGCTGAGCCTGAGTGGCTGGACAACATCGAGGAGCTGGGCTGGCAGTTGTACCTCTGTTCATCGCCGCCGTATCACTTACAAACGAAGCATGACAAGCGGATGCACGAGTACACAGAGCTGGCGTTTGCCGGCGACTTTGAGAATGCCCGTCGGGTTCGCGATAGCCTTAAGCCGGTCCGCGAGGCAATGGCACGGTCGCGGCCCGCCGATAAGCCGCAGGCGTTCGGCAAGTATTGGCAGGAGTTACTCGGCCAAGTAGGCGGTTATGTACGCCCCCCGATGCTCGAGCTGAGCGACGCGGAGAAGGGCATCATTCGCGAGGCGTTTGAGGCCTGCGGCTTAAAACGCTGATCGTAAGACGGCAGCGCTGCGCTAAGCTCGCCGGCGCTGCTGTCTTGTCGGCGGCGTTTCTCCTACTATTGCGGCTTCCGTTTTCGCACCCTTCGTCGTCATGGCCAACGCTTTACGGTCCGCCGCTTACGTTCTGCAACGCTTCGTCTTACAGCGTTCCTACTTGACGGCTCGTGCCGATGTATTCGATTTATCGTTTCGCGTGCGGGCTGAAGACGTTGTTGGGCGACATATCTACAAGTACGGTTTGCACGAGCCAGCAATGACTCGCTGGTTACAGCAAAACCTGTCGCTTCAAGATGGCGACGTCGTTATCGATATTGGCGCCAATATCGGTTGGTACTCGCTGTTGTGTTCGCGGCTGGCCGGTGCGCGTGATGTAGCCATCGTCGCTTTCGAGCCGGATCCGCTAAACCACGAGTTATTGGCTGGGAATGTGCAACGTAACCAGGCTGCCGTGGTCTGTGAGGCACTCGCGCTCGCCGACAGTAACGGCGCCGCGACGTTGCACCAACATTCCCACAGTAACCGTGGTCGCCATTCGCTATTGCCGATCAACGCCGTTGGCAGTACCGAAATTCAAACCCAACGGCTCGATGATTACTGGGCGAGTCGAGGATTTAGCGACCGCGTCCCACGGCTCATCAAGATCGATATTGAGGGTTTCGAGTTGATGGCGTTACGCGGTGCCACCGATACCTTAGCCCGGTGCCCGTTGTTGATTATTGAGTTTTCACCGTCGTACATGCGCAAGGGTGATCTCGATCCCGCTGAACTTAGAGACTTGTTGCTCGCTCGTGGTGGCCAGATCGAGCAACTACGGCCCGATGGCGAGCGGGTTCCAGTCGATTTCGCCGCGCTCATCGACGGCGATCGGCAAGCGGATCTGATTTGTCATACTGATTTGCGCTAAGCGGCCTCTACCGTGCGTATCGCTTGTGTCAGTTCTCACCGGGACACACTGAATAGTGTTCGGCCTGAGGCCGAGCTATTTATTGGGCTTGCCCGCGCCGGTGTTGAGACAACCGTTTATACCCAAGCAGATTCGGTCTACGCCGAACGAATGCGTGCCGGCGGCGTTACCGTCGTCGACTTCGAGCCGCGCGGCAAAATTAATTGGGGCAGCATTCGTGCGCTGCGTCGCCATTTACGCGCCGGCGAATACGACATCGTTTACTCGTTCAATAACAAAGCGATTACCACCGCGAACTTAGCGTCGTCTGGTTTGCCGATGAAAGTGGTTACTTACCGCGGTCAGACCGGCAATATCCACCGCTACGACCCCGCTGCTTACCTCACGCATTTGCACCCGCGCGTCAACGCCATCATTGCTGTCGCCGAGGCGGTGGCAGACAGCTTGCGGCCGCACGTTCGGCGCTGCCAACAAGTCTTCACCGTCTACAAAGGGCATGATCTTGCGTGGTACACCGATGCACCGGTAGCGCGAGCCTCCCTAGGGATCGAGGCAAACGATGTGTTGCTCACCTGCGTCGCCAACAATCGGCCGCGCAAAGGCGTACCGGTTTTATTGGACGCGATGGCGCAGCTCAGCGATCAGCCGTGCTTGAAACTCGCGTTAATCGGCGCTGGGATGGATGTTGCGACGCTCGGTGCTGAGCTCACGCAACGTGGCCTAACCGGCCGAGTCAGCCTATTAGGGTTTCGTGACGATGCACCGGCCGTGTTAGCCGCTTCGGACATGTCCGTGCTCCCTGCCATCAAACGCGAAGGGCTCCCGAAATCGGTGATCGAGTCGATGGCCTATGCCGTGCCGCCGATCGTTACCGACACCGGTGGCAGCGCCGAGTTGGTCGCCGACGGCGAGTCCGGCCTAGTCGTGCCACCTAACGACGCGGACGCGCTGGCACGTGCCCTGCGCCGTTTGGCCACCGAACCCGATACCCGCAGTCACTTCGGGCAGGCGGCGCGACAACGCATCGCTAGCCATTTTTCGGTACAACGCGCCGTTGCCGATACCCAGGCCGCTTTTGAGGCGATTGTTACCGCCGCCTCAGGCTAACGCGACCGTAACGGTTTCACCGGCGAGCCACAGCCGATATCCTCGGCTCCGGGGAGAGATTCGGTAACACCATGACTCAAGACAATCCGCCAGCGGATACGGGCGAGGCACGTCCAAAAAGCCGCATTACCCGTTTTCTGCATGTCGTCGAGTGGCTCGGTAATGCACTGCCGCACCCGGTCACGCTGTTCGCGTTGTTTGCGCTCGGCGTTGTGTTGTTGAGTGGCCTGCTGAGCTGGATGGACGTTGCGGTCGCGGATCCGCGGCCAGAGGGTGCCCGCGGCCGTGCGCCGAACGGCATGATCGAGGTGGTCAGCTTGATGAGCGCCGACGGTTTTCGGCGCATCATCCAGAACTTGGTGCGCAACTTCACCAACTTCGCGCCGCTCGGAACCGTGCTGGTCGCGCTGCTCGGTGTCGGTGTTGCTGAGCGATCCGGACTGCTATCGGCCGTTATCCGGGCGATGGTGCTCAATGCGCGGCCGCAAGTGGTCACCGTCGTTATTGTGTTCGCTGGCATCATCTCGAACACGGCCTCGGAAATGGGCTACGTCGTCCTGATTCCGTTGGCGGCGGTCGTCTTCTATTCGTTGGGGCGCCACCCATTGGCGGGTTTGGCGGCAGCATTCGCCGGCGTCTCCGGCGGGTACTCCGCCAATCTGTTACTCGGTACTGTCGACCCCTTATTGGCCGGTATCACCCAGGAAGCCGCGCGACTGTTAGACCCGGACTACACGGTCGATGCCAGTGCGAACTGGTACTTCATGATTGCGAGCACGTTTTTGATCACGGCGATTGGCAGCATCATCAGTTTGAAAGTGGTCGAACCAGCGCTCGGTAAGTACGACAAAGATGCGCTCGGCGCCAGTATCGATGAACAATCGTTCGATGCCTTAACGGCGGACGAAAAGCGCGGCATGCGCTATGCCGGTATCGCGGCGTTGCTACTGATTATTGGGATTGCCTTATTGGTCGTTCCGGAAGGTGCGGTGCTTCGAAACCCGGAGACCGGCGCGGTTAAGAACTCGCCGTTCCTGCGCGGCATTGTGGCCATCATTTTCGTCTTCTTCTTAGTGCCGGGCGTCGTGTACGGCAAAGTGGTCGGCACGATCAATAGCGATCGTGATGCCATCGATGCGATGGCGCATGCGATGTCGACGCTCGGTCTTTACATCACGCTGGTGTTCTTTGCGGCCCAATTCGTTGCGTTCTTTGGGTGGACGAATCTCGGTTCCGTCACGGCTGTGGTTGGCGCGACGTTCCTGCAGGACATTGGGTTAACCGGGCCGGCCGTGTTCTTCTTGTTTATCCTTATCTGCGCGTTCATAAACTTGATGCTGGGGTCCGCATCGGCGCAGTGGGCCGTGACGGCGCCAATATTCGTCCCGATGTTGATGCTACTCGGCTACAGCCCGGAGGTGATCCAAGCCGCTTACCGAATCGGCGATTCGAGCACCAATATCATCACGCCGATGATGAGTTACTTCGGATTGATCATGGCCTTTGCCGCGAAGTATGTGCCGAAGGCCGGAATCGGCACCTTAATTGCCATGATGTTGCCGTACTCGGCGGCCTTTTTGGTGTTCTGGTCGATCTTCTTTTTCTGCTGGGTGTTCGTGCTCGGTATGCCGGTCGGGCCGGTCACGCCAACGTACTACGACATCAACGGCTAGCGCCGTTTGCCTAGGCGAGTAGCGCGGTAACGACCGACCAAATCAGTAGGGCGACGAACACCAAGCCGGCGACGAATGCCGTCGCTAGGATGGCGACCACAATAATTCCGAGCGTGGACCACTCGCGAGTCGGCCGGTTCGAGCGCCGCTCAACGTGGTCGATCAGGCGCTGGACGTTGCGTCGGTTCGCTTTGTAGCCGATGTCGAATAGGTCGCCGACCAGTGGAATGGCACCAACGATCGTCTCGATCGCTACGTTGCCTAACATCGGCACAAGTACCCGCCACGGAACGCCGAGCCGGTAGGCGCCGGCGACGATTCCTAAGGACAGCAAAGCGCCGGCGGCGTCGCCGACCACCGGTATCAGACCCAACACGGCGTCGAGCCCAGCGCGAAACCGCGTGAACGGAATCGGCAGCGACGTGTCTAGTAACCAGGCCAGTTGCTCAAGACGAGCGATCAGTTTGGCATCGCGGCGCTGTTGCTGGTTCTGCTCGTCGGCCATCGCCTAATGGTTCTCACAAGACCGAATAAAGCTGCGACAATAACCGCTTCGACGAAAGGCAGGAATACCAAGGTGAACGATCTACGCGCTGTCATAATTGCCGGCAGCCAACACACGGACTCGCAGACCGCCAAAGTGGCGGCCACGGTTGAGACCCGGCTCAGTGAATCGTCCGACGTTGCGGCGACGACCCTGGTCAACCTTGCGCGCGAGCCATTACCGTTTCTCGGTGCACCCGACGGCGACCCAGAGCGTGTTGATTCGCTCGGCGCAACGTTGATCGCATGCGATGCCTTAGTCGTTATGACGCCCGAGTGGCACGGCATGGCCACGGCCGCGATAAAGAACTTTTTCCTGCACTACTCGCGTGGCCAGCTGGCCCACAAGCCGGCGTTATTGATTTCGGTATCAGCCGGTGCCGGTGGCACCTATCCGATCGCTGAGCTGCGCAGCTCTAGCTACAAGAACTCCCGCTTGTGCTACTTGCCCGAGCACTTAATCGTTCGTAACGTCAATAGCGTTTTTAACGAGTCCGGTGACAACGACGCCGATTCACAAGCGTATTTGTCGACACGGCTCGATTACTGTCTAGCCATGCTAACGACCTATGCTCAGCACATGCGGACAATCCGCAGCGAGCTTCCGGACGGCAGCGCGTATCCAAACGGCATGTAACGGCTGAACGAGCGGCCTTGCTGTGCTTTTTCGTGTCGGCTTCACTCGCGGCATCGTCCTGCTCGCGCTGTTGGCTGGGCCGGCGGTCGCCGAGCCCATTGCGATCGATGAGATTGTCGTAACGGCGATACGTCGACCGGTCAGTGCGGCGCGCGTTAGCTTTGCTACGGCGGGCGAGATCGTCGATACCGGTGCCCAAGCGGCCGTTATTACCGATTTGTTCAGCGCCATACCGGGCGTGGCGCTGCAGCAGACAACGCCGGGACAGGGTGCCGCCATCATCCGCGGTCAACGCGGCTCATCCGTTCTGCATCTGGTCGACGGTCTGCGCGTGAACAACGCGATATTTCGGAGTGCGCCTACGCAGTATTTCGCGTTGATCCCGGTAACGGCCGCTTCGCGCATCGACGTTGTTCGCGGCACGCCGACGTCGTTGTATGGCAGTGACGCCGTGGGCGGCGCCGTCTTATTGACAACCCATCAGCCTTGGTACGACCCGACCAGTAACCGGTTCGCCGCCCACGTTCAAGCGCGTGCAAACTCCGCCGAACGCCTCAACGAGATCCGGGCCGTTGTCGATATGGCGCGGCCGGGCTTGGCGAGTTCGGTAGCGATCGAATACGCCGATGTCGGTGAGCGCCGTATCGGCGGCGGTGACCGTGTGTTCGGTACGGACTATCGCAGTCACGGTGCCCGGGTTTGGTTAGGTTTTGAGCCCGATGAGCGCCAGCGTTGGTCATTCGATGTGCATTTGGCCGAGCAGCCCAGTACGCCACGCGATGATGAGCTAGTCGCGGGCTTTGGTGAGTTAGATCCAGCATCGGCCGAGTTTTTCTTTGAGCCGAACCGGCGCCAGTTCGTGCACGCGCGTTACCAACGCGACGACACGCTATGGGGTGGCGATTTCGCGGCCTCACTGGCCTGGCAACGCATTGATGATGATCGGCGCAGCCGTAACACGGGCAGCGCCATTCGCCGTCTTGAAAACAACCGTAGCGACCTTGTCGGCGTTACCGCGACGTTAGCGAGTGTCGACCCGGATTTCTCCTGGGTGCTCGGTAGTGAGTCGTACTACGACGACGTCACATCGGGACGCCGCGAACTGTCGCTCGACAGTGGCGCGGTTGCGAGCGTCGCACCGCGATTTCCCGATGGGGCCATTGCTCGTCAGTCAGCGCTGTACGCCAACGCGGAACGACGGTTCGGCGAGCGGCTACGCGCGACTGGCGGAGTCCGATTAAGCCGGGTTGCTATCGATGTGCCCGCGTCCGGTAACGTTGCTGGCGCCGATCTTACGATCACCGATCCGAGCGCGGATCTCGGGTTTATCGCATCGTTAAGCGAGCACGTCGATGCCGTTACCAATGTCGGTTACGGTTTCCGTGCGCCGAATGTATTCGATTTGGGCTCGCTGGGCGAGCGACCGGGCAATCGGTTCAATGTACCGAACACGGAACTCGATTCGGAACGGGTTTTTAGCGCCGATGTTGGCCTTAGGTGGCGCAGTCCGCACTGGCAGTTCGACGGGTATTTGTACCGTTTGAGTTACGACAACCGCATCGTTTCGGTGCCCACCGGAATTATCGATGCGAACGGCCGTCAGATCGTGCGAAGCGAAAACCTTGCCAACTCGACCGTCGTCGGTGCCGAATTCAGCGCGCGGTGGTTACCCACCGACGCATTGCGGATCGACATCTCGGCTGATTACACACGTGGCAAACAAACGGTACCGAGCGGTGGGATTGAGCCTGGCGATCGAATTCCACCGCTAAGTGTCCGTGCACGCGTTCGCTATCAACCAAACGCTCGTTACGTCGCAGACCTGGTACTGTCGAGTGCGTCGCAGCAGCATCGCCTCAGTAGTCGGGACATCGATGATCCACGTATCGATCCAGCCGGCACGGCCGGTTGGGCATCGCTCGATCTCGCCATCGGTTCAACCAACGAGCGTGCCTGGCAGTGGCGAATTGGTCTATTTAACGTAACCGACGCCCGCTTTCGCCGCCACGGCTCCGGAATCGATGCCGTTGGTCGCAATGTGGATGTCAGCATCGGCTACCGTTGGTAGCTGCGGCAAACCGGTGCTGTACCGCTCGGGCTGCTCGGTGGGATTGTCGACGACTGGATCGCGAGTCAGTGACCCAACCACCGCTCAAACGTGTCGGTGCTCGTTAATCGACGTATTCATCGAATAACGCAGCGATTGCTGTGCGCCCATCATCGCTGTCGTAGGCGTCCGCAGATTCGATATCGCCGGCGTAGGCAAACATCTTCATCAGCAACGGTGTATCGGCGTCGCGTCGCAACGTAACCGTCTTGTCGTCGGCCAGTCGTTCCGTCCACGCACCGCGAACATCGGCCCAAAAACCGGCGGTTTTCTCCCAATACTCATCGCCAGCGCCAAAGTCGTGGTCGACGATTAAGTCATACCGGTTCAGTCCTGCTTCACGGGCGAGGTACGGGGTCTCCGCCCGCAGCGACCCGTCCGCATTCAACACCGTTTTCAGGTTGTCCTCTTCGTGGATCCACCCGTTGGGCGTGATCGTATGGCGATTCGTGCCAGACAGAACATGGTAGTCGGAGCGCACGCTGTACTCGCGCCGCGGTAGCGGCCGCCACGTGTTGTTGCTTTCCCAATACGAGACGTTCCCATTGTGTACCCACTCACCGTTCGCTTGGTAGCGCGGTGAATCATCGACCTGGAAGACCGACTGACTCCACGTTCCTTTGGCGTCGCGGCGCGACACTTTACGTTGTTCCCACGTGTCGTGGCCAACGTAGACATTCAACTCTCGATCTTCATATTGCCAATCTTGCCGCCAGTGTTTAACGACGGCAGGACCCTGGACCGTGCCGTCTTCACCTTGGAAGAACATAACAATAACGTGTTGCAGGCTGACAAAGTCTGGCTTGTCCTCAACCACATAAACGTACTCGGTGCCCCACGACTGGTAGGGCTTCGGCGGGTCATAGTCAGCGGTAAAGCCTATCGTCTCGATGAAATCAAAACTGGTCCGGTAACCGCCAGCCATCGCAACAATGGCGCGGCGATCGCGCTCTTGCTTGCTGAGGTCTGGCTCTTGCAACCGCAGCCACGCTTCTGAAGGGCCCGTGGCGAGCGTAACGGCAGGGCCGCGGGTCGTGCCGCCGCGGGGCGCCATGTCTGAGTCCGGCGCGAATTGCCACGAAAAAGTAAATTGCCGCGGCTCGACTTCGACTGACTCGGTCATCTCTTCGATATCGGCTTGCGCCAACGAACCCACCGTGATGGCAGCAGCGATAGCTACACACCGGAAATTTCTCATCTTCGCGAACCCCGTATTGCGAATGATTTGCATCTAGGGGTTGATCTTCGCGCAAACCGCCGTATCATGCAAGTGAGAATCATTATTATTTACGAATGATTATTAATCGCTTCGGGGAGCATTAATCATGCTTAAACAATGGGTTATGGGGCTAGCTGCCGGGACTTTAGCGCTCAGTGGCACAGCCTTCGGACAAGAGAATTCTGCGGGAAACGACGAGACAGAGGAGTCTGTCGATACGATCACCGTCTTGGGCACGCGTACCGAGCGACCGATTTCGGAAGTGCCCGTTACGATTTCCATCATTACATCTGAGCAGCTGAACCAAGAGTTGACCCGCGATATCGCCGACCTCGTTCGCTACGAGCCTGGCGTGTCCGTCGCCGGCACTGGCAGCCGATTCGGATTGTCTGGCTTCAATATCCGCGGTATCGGTGGCAACCGAGTGCTCACCGTCGTCGATGGCGTACGTATTCCAGAAGAGTTTTCTTTTGGCCCGTTCCTGAGTGCGCGCCGTGACTTCGTCGACGTCGATAGCCTTGAGCGTGCAGAAATCGCGCGCGGGCCGATTTCCTCGTTGTACGGTAGCGACGCGTTAGGTGGTGTTGTTTCGTTTACGACGAAAGGGCCGCGCGACTATCTCGATGGTGACCCACTGCACATCGGCGGCAAACTGGGCTGGTCCGGTGCCGACGCCAGTACGGTCGGTTCGGTTAACTTCGCGGCGGGGAGCGAGCGTCTTGCTGGCTTACTCGTTGTTACGCAACGCGAACTGCAAGAGACCGATAACCAGGGTAGTGTCGGCGGATTCGGACCGGGTCGTGAGCTGGCTGATCCGCAAGACATCACCAGTACGAACGTCGTCGGCAAACTGGCCTGGCAGATTGCTGAGGGACATGAGCTGACCCTTGGGCTGGATTACCTGACGAACGAGACCGATACCCAGATTTTGTCGGACTATGGCATTGTCGTTTCCGGCACGCTCGTTAACACTCGTGATGCGGTCGATGAGCGAGACCGCACTCGTGTCTCGTTGGCGTACAACACCGATGCACAAACGGCTTTCTTCGATGAGTTGCGGGCGAGTGTCTACACGCAAACTTCAGAGACACAGCAAAACACGTTCGAGACAAGAACGACCGGGGCCGGCACCGGTGTTGCCCAAAGCCGTGAGCGTCTGTCGTTTTTCGAGCAAGATATTGTCGGTGCGTTCGCGCAGTTATCCAAAGCGTTTCAGGTTGGTGATACCGAACACGTAATCACCTACGGCTTCGACTATTGGTCGACCGAGAACGCGAGTCTTCGTAACGGCGGCACGTTTGACGCGACCGGTGCGCCGACGTTCGAGTTTTTCCCGCTGCCGACGCGTGATTTTCCGCTCACCGACGTTGATCAGCTCGCATTTTTCGTTCAAGACGAGATCGAGCTTTTTGGTGGACGGCTGTTACTGACGCCGGGGTTGCGTTTCGACCAATTTGAAGCATCGGCGACTGCCGATTCAATCTACCTTTCCGGTAACCCTGGCTCACCGACACCGGAGGACTACGATGACAGTGAGGTCACCGCCAGGCTCGGTATCGTGTTTGCCTTGACCGAGTCTTTATCAACGTACGCACTGTACAGCGAAGGCTTCCGCGCACCGCCGTATGACGATGTCAATGTCGGCTTTAGTAATTTTATTGGCGGTTACAAAACGATCGCTAACCCTAACCTTCAATCCGAGCGAAGCGAGGGAGTTGAGGTCGGTGTCCGCTGGCAAGGCGACGATTCGGCCATCAGTTTTAATGTCTTCCAAACCGATTTCGAAGACTTCATTGAGTCATTCGCGATTTCGCCACAGTTCAGCGCGACGTTTGGAATCGATCCCGCTGACGGCTTGCTGACCTTCCAGTCAGTCAACCGTGAAGGTGTCGAAATTCAGGGTGCTGAGTTATCGGCGCAGCTTGGACTTGCCTCGTTTCCCGATGTAGGCAGCTTCGGCTTACGTTCGGCCATCGCTTATGCGGACGGTGAGGAAACGGCTACCGGTCTACCGATCGACAGCATCGAACCGCTGACCGCTGTGTTCGGCCTGACTTATATGACGCCCGGCGAATCTTGGGGCGGCGAATTGGTGTTAACTCTCGTGGAGGCTAAGGACGAAACCGAAATCGTGAACAGCGATTTACGCGCACCGACCGATGGTTACGGGATTGTGGACCTATTGGTGTACGGCAATATCACAGAGCGGTTTAGCGTTAATGCGGGGTTGTTTAACTTGACCGATAAGGTCTACACCCGGTGGGCCGATTCGGCCGGCATAGGTGGTGACGCACCGGCGCGTTTTACGCAGCCGGGTGTCAATGCGGCCGTCAACCTTCGCTATGACTTTTGAGGTGTTTGACTAGAGAGACCCGATTTAACGAGCAGGCAGGTACCGCAGCGCTGGCATCGGACCCATGCAAGCCAGTGTTCGCGGTGTCAACGGCGTCGATGGCAGTCGCTTAGTCGTGGCGGCAGTATCGATAGCCTCATCCCGCGCCGCCCTCCAACACAATGGCGTTGGGATGATCGTTGCGGCGGACAGACAACAGCGAGACTCGATAGCGGCCATGTTCCCCTCGCGATTCGAGACAAAACTGCGTCTGTCCGCCGTTAACGAACTGTCGTTCGAACTGGAAAGTACATACTCACTTTCTGATTGATAAAGGATATTCACCGTGGCGGATCAACGTTTTTTCTTAGCTTTTGCAATGACCGTTGCCCTCGCGACCGGCACCCAGGCCACAGCGTGTGATGAATCGGTTGACCCTTCCCGTATCGCCGTCGCGGGTGGATCGGTCACCGAAATTCTTTTCGCGTTGGGTGCCGGATCTTCGGTTGTTGCAGCGGATAGAACCTCGAACTACCCCGCCGAAGCTCTGGAGCTGCCTTCCGTTGGCTATGTTCGAGCGTTGTCTGCGGAGGGTGTGCTATCCCTAGAGCCAACATTGCTCATTGGTGAGGATGACATGGGCCCGCCGGAGGTCGTGGCGCAAATAGAAAGCGCAGGCGTACCAACGGTCGTCATTCCCGAGGTGCACAGCGCAATCGGGATTATCGACAAGGTACATTGTATCGGTCAGTTGGTCGGTCGCGAACAAGCCGCAACGGAGCTCGTTAACGAGACCTTACTTCCGATGATGGCAGCTATCGAGCGAGCGGCAGGCGATGCCGGTGGCGATAAACCGCGTGGTGCTGTGTTACTCGGCCTTCGCGACGGCGCACCGTTGGGCGCTGGCTTGGACACGTCGGGCGATGGCTTGCTCAGTATGGCCGCTGCGACGAATGTCTTCGTCGGCTTTAGTGGTTGGAAGCCCGTCTCGATGGAGGCCATGATACAAGCCGACCCAGACTTCTTCGTTATACCCGAGCGGGGTGTTAACGATGCGGGCGGACTCGACGCACTCCTCGAACATCCGGCTTTGCGGTTGACGAAAGCGGCCAAAAACAAACGTGTTGTTACTATGGACGGTATGATGATGCTCGGTTTTGGACCGCGGACCCTGGGTGCGGCCAACACGCTGGCGCTATCGCTGTACGGCGAGTCTGACGAGCACGCGTCTGGCGATTAGTCGTGAGTTTCCCGTCCGAGCGAATGCCCGGCGTGTCTGCCGTTCCCGGTACCCGTTACTCCAAGCAATGGATCGTTTTGGTGGCGCTAGCTGCCACGGCCATCGGTGTTTTCGTCGCGGCGGCGAGCCTCGGTGCTATCGCTGTTTCACCACTCGACCTTCTTAGCGAGCGAACCGGACGCGCAATGCAGCGAACGGTGCTTGTCGAGATTCGGCTGCCGCGGGTATTGCTCGCCTCGTTTGTTGGTGCGGCCTTAGCGGTCGCTGGAGCCTCGTTACAAGCGCTGTTCCGGAACCCATTGGCCGACCCCGGCTTAATCGGTGTCTCTGGCGGGGCGGCGGTTGGTGCGATCGCAATGATCGTTTTCGGCGCGAGCGTGGCCGCCGACACACTGATGCCGTACCTGGTCCCGCTATCGGCAGTCGCCGGCGCGAGCGCAGTAACGCTGTTCTTGTACGTGTTTTCGCGACGCTACGGAAATTTCAGTGTAACGACGATGCTGTTGGTCGGGATCGCACTCAATGCACTGGCCCAGGTCGGCATCGGTGCGTTTGAGTTTCTCAGTGATGATACGCAGTTACGAACCCTTGTTTTTTGGATGATGGGGAGCTTTGGTCGTGGCACTTGGACAACGGTATTGCCGTCGGTTGCCGTTATTAGTCTGGCAGTCGCTGTGCTACTTACCGATGCGCGCCGGCTCGATATTTTGCAACTCGGCGAGAGCGATGCACGCAATCTTGGTGTCGACGTCGATGCGCTCAAAAAGCGGATCATTCTTGCCTCTGCCGCTGCGGTGGGGGCTGGTGTTGCCGTTGCTGGCATTGTCGTGTTTGTTGGATTGGTCGTACCGCACTTGGTGCGCATGCTCGGCGGTGCCCGCAACCCGTACGTCTTGCCCGGTTCGCTACTCCTCGGCGGTGCACTGACGGCCATCGCTGATCTTGTCGCGCGCACCGTCGTACTGCCAGCCGAGCTGCCTGTTGGGCTCGTTACCAGCGCGCTGGGTGCACCGTTCTTTTTATGGTTGATCGCCCGGACGCGGCCACAATGACACTGGCCACGCACAACGTTACCTTATCGATCGATGGCAAGGACATCGTCAGCGGCGTCGATCTTGTGATAGAGCCGGGCACGGTGACCGCACTCGTTGGGCCCAACGGTGCAGGGAAGACCTCGATACTGCGCATGCTGTCTGGCGAAACGGCGCCGTCCAGTGGATTTGTGGCGCTGGACGATTGGCCGCTCAAGGAATTCAGCTTGTTAGACCAGGCGCGTCGACGCAGCGTTATGACCCAGCATAACCACGTCGCGTTCGACTTCTCGGTTACCGATATTTTGGAGCTCGCCTGGGAGCCGTTTCGACACAAAGCGCCTTTTCCAGCCGAGCTCGCGCAGAGTCTTTGTCAGCAATGCGACATCGCCGAACTACGCGACCGCGTATTCAATACCTTATCGGGTGGTGAACGCCAGCGGGTACAGTTTGCGCGCGCGTTGCTGCAATTGCGCGGCCCGAATGACGACGATACGGGACGCTACCTAATTCTGGACGAGCCAACATCGAGTCTTGATGTGGCCCACGAGCTTGATGTGTTGAGGATGACTCGCGACGCCGCACGCGCAGACGTAGGGGTTTGTATCGTCATTCACGATCTTAATTTGGCAGCGCGGTTTTGTGATCGTATCGTCCTATTGGAACAAGGCCGGGTGATCGCTGGCGGTTCGCCGAATGAGTGCTTGACGTCGGCGCGATTGACATCGCTGTACAACACCCCTATTCAAGTCGAATGGCATACCGCGCTTGATCGTATGGTTATCCATTCATAACGCACGGAGAGATCGATGTTTGTTGCAATGAACCGTTTCCAAATAGCACGCGGGAAGGAAGAGGGTTTCGAGACCGTTTGGCGCGAGCGGGACTCGTATCTTTCCGAGGTGCCAGGCTTTAAGACGTTTAACCTTCTCAAAGGTGCGAGTAACGACGAGTACACACTGTACGCATCGCATTCGGTCTGGGAGTCTCGTGATGCGTTCGTCGCCTGGACCGAGTCCGAGAGTTTCGTGAAGGCCCATAAGCAGCGAAGCGCGCCGCAAGGCACCTACCTAGGGCATCCCGAGCTCGAGACGTTTGAGTCGGTTCTTTAAGCCTGTTAAAAAAACCGCGCGCGACCAACAGGTCGCGCGCGGTTTTAGGTAGCCAGTCTCTAGCCGTTGGCGCTAGTTCGCTTGCCAGCTGGGCAGACGGCCAGGCGTGTAAGGCATTTGCAAACCTTCCAGCCGCTGTTCGAGTGCCGACAGATCGGCATCGAGTTGCCGTATTGTCGCAAGCGCTGCAGCAAATTGTTCAGCCGCGATAGCGTACGAGTTCCGGTACATCTGTGGAATGTCGCTACGTGTGCCGAGCAACCATGCATAGACAAGTGCCGAGCGGGTCGCAATCGACCATGGCGCCGATTCGTTGCGCGACGTGATGGTCGTGTCACCCGTTAGCCGCTGATTGACATCGGCGAGCGCCGCAGCGATTCGACGCACCTCACTCGCGTCGGCTTCACTGGCGGTCGGCGTTCTCGAGATGCCGACTTTCAGGTGGTCGATGCGCGAGCTCATTTCTCCGCTGTATTGAACAGTGCCTTGCACGGCGCGGTAGAGTTCGCCCGTCTCACGTTGGAAAGCGAGCACCGCGTCCGGGCGACCGCTAATTTCGGGGCTGAGCGGTAGCGATTTCAGTCGGAACGTTTGCGGCTCGGTCAATTCGGTCAACACACCCAGTTGGCGCTTTGCTAGCGTCACCGTGTAGTTGCCCGGTGTTGCTAACGGTCCAATCGGTGGCGACGCCCAATACGGCAGAAAATCGGGCGGCGTTAAGTCAATAGGATCAGTTGCCGACCAACGCATGTCCCAGGCGGTGCGATGCAGTCCTGCACTGGTTGAGCCGCTGACTTGGCGCACAACCTGACCTTCGCTGTCGCGAATAATCAGTACCACTGACGGCGCTTCTTCGCGGTCTTCGGCGCGCAGCGCCTCCCACGACGGATACGGCGTATCGTCGCCGGCGTCTTCCAACTCAATTTCGCGGCTGCGGCGCCGCTTCTTCAGTGTCTCGAGCGAGTCACCGAGGTGATAGGTGAAGACAACGCCATAGGGTGGGTTCGGCGCCGTGAAGAAGGCCTCACCCATCGAGCCCTTCTCGCGGCCGTCCCAAATGTCGCCTTCGACGTACAGCCAACTATCTTTGACCGGGAATACATGAGCCGGTTTGTCAGCGATGCTAGCAGGCGCTGTTCGTAGCGGCGTGTAGTCGTCGAGGATATAGATGCCGCGACCGAACGTGCCGACGACGAGGTCGTTCTCACGCCGTTGGATTTCTAGGTCGCGCACGGCGATGGTCGGGAAGTTGTTTTTCATCGCATGCCACGACTGACCGCCGTCTTGCGTGACGAACAAACCAAACTCCGTACCGACGAACAACAAGCTCGGGTCAACGTGGTCCTCGGCAATGGTGTGAGCCGAGCCGCGCACGGGTAAATCTCCAGTAATCGATGTCCAGGTACGGCCGCGGTCACTGGTTCTTAGAACGTACGGTTTGTAGTCACCCCGTTTGTGGTTGTCGATGATGGCGTAGGCGACATCGGCGTCATGAACCGACGCGATAATGTCTTCCACTAACGACATATCCGGCACGCCACGAAAACGCCGTACGCTGCGCCAGTTCTCGCCACCGTCCTCGGTCACACTGATGACGCCATCATCGGTACCGGCGTAAATTAAGCCAGGCTCCACGGGGCTTTCACTAAGACCGATAATGCTGCCGTAGCGTGATGTCGAGTCGTTCTTGGCAATCGAATCGACGCTCCAGACACGGTCCATAACCGGTAGGGTATTGCGATCGAGCTGCCGGGTGAGGTCCGGGCTGATAGCGCGCCAGGAATTGCCGCGATCATCCGACTGGAATACTTTCTCGGCTGCGTAGTAAATCGTCGTGCGGTTATGAGGGCTAATGAGTAGTGGCGTATTCCAATTCCACTTGTAGCTCGTTTCTTCACCGGCCGGGTGGGGCGCTAAGAAGATACGTTCTTGGGTCCGGCGATCGTAGCGGGCTAAACCGCCGTACTGGTATTGCGCGTAAACGATGTTCGGATCTTCTGGATCGATCTGCGGTTTGTAGCCGTCACCGCCCAAAACAAACGTCCAATCGGAATTGGTAATGCCGTGAATGGTCGATGTTCGCGATGGTGCGCACAGCGAGTTGTTGTCCTGAGTGCCGCCGCAAACGTTATAAAACGGCTCGGCGTTATCCGGCTGAATCCGATAGAACTGTGCGATTGATAGGTTACGGACATGGCGCCAGGTGTTGCCACGGTCGTAGCTTTCGTAGATGCCGCCGTCGCCACCGATAATGATATGGGCCGTATTGGCGGGGTCGATCCATAGCGCATGATCATCCACGTGGCGCCAATCGAGGCCGAGCTGACTCCAGCTCTTGCCGGCGTCTTCCGACATCATCGTGAACGTATTGAGTGCGTAAACCCGATCGGCGTTTTTCGGATCGACAACCAACTCGTTGTAGTACTGCGGGCTGGTGGTCATGTAGCTCGACTGCTTCGACCACGAGTCGCCAAAGTTATTTGAGACATAGACGCCTTGCTCATCCGGCTGCGCCTCAATGATCGCGTAGATACGCTTCGGCATCGACGGCGCGCCGGCAAGACCGATACGGCCCATGTGGTCAGTCGGCAAACCGCTCGAAATCTCCGTCCAGGTTTGGCCGCCGTCGGTGGACTTATGAATACCGCTGCCAGGACCACCATTAATCAGCGTCCAGACATGACGCCGGCGTTGGTAGCTCGATGCAACAATGATGTCGCTGTCGTTCGGGTCGACAATGAACTCATTGATCCCGGTGTGTTCATCGACCTCGAGAATGCGCTGCCAATTGGTACCGCCATCGAAGCTCTCGTACAAACCACGGTCACCGCCAGCGGACCATAACGGCCCTTGCGCGGCGACCCGCACATGATCGCCATCGTTCGGATCGATCCAAATTTGGCTGATATGACCCGAGTCGCCGAGGCCAACGTTAGTCCAGCTTTTGCCGCCGTCGGTCGACTTGTACACCCCATCGCCGTAAGCGACGCTGCGTTGCGCGTTGTTCTCGCCACTGCCAACCCAAACAACCGCCGGGTTTGATGGATCGAGCTCTATAACGCCAATCGAGTACGAGGCTTCATTCTCGAATAGCGCCGTCCACGAAATGCCGTTATTGGTCGTCTTCCATAAATTGCCTGACGCTGTTGCCGCGTAATACTCGTGGGAGTGCCCGGGCACAAACGCGAAGTCAGAAATCCGTCCCGACGTTATAGCCGGGCCGATGTGGCGGAGCGCGAGCCCCGCCATTGGATTGTCGTCATCCGCGCGACCGTCAGCGGCGATGAGTAACGCCGATACCGACGCAAAAAGAACAAGTAATCGTGTCATCGAATGGTTTCCTTCGTGTCCTTCGCAGCGCTACGGATTCGGGGCCAGTAGGCCACGTCCTGGCGTCCAAGCGACACCCGCTGAATCCATCGCGGTCTTCAACGCGGCGTAATCGCGGTCGATCAGCTCGCGCAGTTGGCCAAGCAGCCCTTGATATTGCGACGTCGCGATCCGGAGCGACTCTCGTTGCGCCGGCGTCGGACCATACGCATTCGAGTTTGGCGCGAACGTGGCGTGCCAGAGTCGGTCCGCGACACTCATCGGCGCCGATTCGTTGAAGATCGAGCGACGCTCCTCACCGCCGAGCTGGTCATTGACCAACGCCAGTTCGCGATGAATACGCAGTGCCTCGCTGTATAACGAGTCGGCCGTATTGGCATTCGCGAGTGCTTGTTTCACCAATTCAAGCTCAGCCATTACGCCGGCGACGGCGGAGTAGGTGCCATCCGCTGCCCGCGACAACTCACTGGCTTGCTGCTCAAATTGAACCCGCGCTTCCTGGCTAGAGCCTGGCAGCGTCGGTTCGCGAATCGATACGACATCGAACGACTGAGCCGCACCGACAGCCTCGGCCACGCCGATAACCCGCCGTTTCAGTTGCGCGCTGTAGCGGCCGGGTGAGACCAGAACGCCCAGTACATCGCCCGGTTCGCGTTCTTGGCCGGCTTGCCACGCATCGATGGCGGGGTAGCGCAGGTCCCAAGCCACGCGATTAAAGCCGCCGCTCGCCGGTGCATCGATGTTGCGAATGACGTTGCCACTGGAGTCGCTAATGGTAATCACCATCGACGGTGCGTCTTCTAAGTCTTCAGCTCGAAGAGCATCCCAATCTGGGAAGACTACGTTGTCGTTCTCATCGGCGAGCTCTTTATCGCGCTCTTGGCGTGCCTCACGCGTCGATGAGATGCCTTCCGGCAGGTAATACGTCATGACGGCACCGAACGGCGGGTTTTCGGCAACGTAGTACGCGTCCCCTTGCGACGACGTACAGCCGTTGCTCGAGCAGCCTAAGGACCGGCGTGGGACGTACCATGGGGTTTTACGAACGGGGAACAACGTGGTCTCACCGGCCAGTTGCTCTGCCGTCACGTTGCGTAGTGCCGAGTAATCGTCAAGCACGTAGAAACTGCGGCCAAAGGTTGCGCCGACCAGATCGTTCTCACGTTTTTGGATCGCGAGGTCGCGGAACGGTATGTTCGGTGCACCGCCTGAGAGCTTCGTCCAATTGCGACCGCCATCGACGGTAAAAAAGACACCGAATTCGGAGCCGACAAACAGCAGTTCAGGTTTAACGTGGTCTTGGACCACGCGCCACAGAATATGCCGCTCCGGCAGATTGTTCGATATCGAGCGCCAGCTGCGGCCGCGGTTTTCACTCTTCAAGATATACGGTGAGAAGTCGCCGCCTTTGTGGTCATCAACAACGACATAGACGGTGTCGGGGTCGTGCAAGTCGGCTTTGATGTCGTTGACAAAAAAGCGACTCGGTACGCCCGGCAGACGATCGATACGGCGCCACGTCTCGCCACCATCTTCCGTGACTTGGATCAAGCCATCGTCGGTACCGGCGTAGATGAGCCCCTGTACCAGTGGCGATTCGCTGATGTTGACGATCGTGTTGAAGCGCGACATTGCGTACAAGTCCCAAGACGACTCGTAGCCCCAGGTGCGGCCCATCAACGGTTGCCGTACGCGGTTTTCGTTGCGCGTTAAGTCGCCGGAAATCGCTCGCCACGAGTCGCCACGGTCATCGGAGCGCCAGATGCGTTGGCTCGCGAAATAAAGCGTCTGCGAGTCGTGTGGGCTGATCAGAATCGGCGCGTCCCAGTTGAAACGCTCCGACGGCTCGCCTTCGGCGGCTTGCGGACGAATGTAGACCTGCTCACCGGTCGCTTTGTCATAGCGAACCAAATTGCCCTGCTGCCACTCGGCATAAATAATGTTGGGGTTATCGGGGTCGGCCGCCGATTGGTGGCCGTCGCCGAACAGCGTGATGAACCAGTCGCTGTTTTCAATGCCATGCGCGTCCATCGTGCGCGACGGACCGCCGTGGCTGTTGTTGTCTTGCGTGCCGCCGTAGATGTTGTAGAACGGTTCCGCGTAATCGACCGACACTTTGTAGTACTGCGTGATCGGCATGTTCGCGGCAAATCGCCACGTTTCGCCAAGGTCAAATGACTCGTACAAACCGCCGTCCGTACCGACGAGCAAATAGTCTGGGTCTTCCGGATCGAACGCCATCGCGTGGTGGTCGCTGTGCTTCGATTCGTGCGACAGGTTTTCGAAGTTCTCGCCGCCGTCGTTGGTTACGTGCATCTGCACGTCCATTTGGTACACCCGATCAAACTGGTGTGGACTGGCGAAGATCTCGTTGTAGTAGTGCGGGCCAGTACCGCCGGAGATGTACTCGTTACGCTTCTCCCAGGTATCGCCACCGTCGCTCGAGCGGAAAAAACCGCCGGTCCGGTTAGCGAGTTCGATCGTTGCGTACAAGACGTCCGGATTCTGCGGTGAGATGGCGATTCCGGTCTTGCCGAGGTTCTCACTGGGTAAGCCGCTCGCGAGCCGACGCCAGGTCGCGCCGCCGTCGGTTGATTTGTGAATACCGGTTCCCGGGCCGCCATCCATTAGGACGGCGACGTTGCGAAAGCGCTGCCACGAGACGGCATACAGGACATCAGGGTCGCGTGGGTCGAAATGGACCTCGCTAACGCCGGTGTAGGCATCGTCGCTTTCATCATTGCCAAGCCCATCGCCAAGGATTTTGTCCCAGGTTTCGCCGCCGTCGGTCGTCTTGTACAAGCCGCGCTCACCGCCGCCTGACCACAGCGGGCCTTGTGCAGCGACGTAAACAACGTTCGAATCGCGCGGATCGACCCGGATCATGCCGATGTGCTCAGAGTCCTCAAGGCCGAGGTTCTCCCAACTCGTGCCGCCGTCGCGGCTGCGGTAAACACCGGCGCCGTAACCGACGTGGCGGCCACTGACATTCTCGCCAGTGCCGACCCAGAGGGTGCTTGAATCATTCGGGTCGACGGTGATGCAGCCGATCGAGTAGGCATCTTCGTTATCGAAGATCGTCGTCCACGTTGTACCGGCGTTGTCGGTCTTCCAGATGCCGCCTGAACCGACGCCGACGTACCAGGTGCTCTGGTCATTCGGGTCGATGGCAATATCGGCGATACGGCCGGCCATCAAGGCGGGGCCAACGCTGCGCCATTCCATACCTTGGAAGGTCGCTTCGTTAAAACCAGGTTCCGATTCGGCATCGTCCTGAGCGGTCGCGAGCGGGGCTCCGATCGGCAAGACGAACGTCAGCAGGGCTACGGCAAGCAGCCAGCGGGTAGGCATCATGGGCACACCTTTATAATTTGACGTGATTTGTGTGAGCGCGGTGGCGCGCTGGTGGCCGTAGTTTAGCTCGGATCGCGCTGCGATTGGCGCTTGAAGCGCCGTCGCTCGCCGCCGTCTAGCTGTTAATCAGCTGTAATTGACGCGCTCCGGTCCCAAAGTCCGCCGGCAGAGCGCTGCGCTGGCCTAACGCCAGCCATTCGGCATCGAAGCGGTTCCACAGCGATTCGCGCGGGTCATCCGAGTGGGCCACCGGCAGGAGACGCAGCTCAGCCGGCGCGCCAGTGATGTGATTGGCAATGGCCAAAACGGTCCGCGACGGGACAACGCTGTCAGCGAGGCCAACGCCGATAAAACACGGCACCCGCAGCCGATGTGCGAAGTGCAGGGCGTCGTAATACGCGAGCGTCGCGTTGACTTGGCTAGCCCGATGCGGCGCTGCGTCAAGAAACCGGCGCAGCTCCAGCGATGAGCCCGCCTCGGCTAGCCTGACCCGCTCGGCGTGCCAGCCGAGGGTGGGTTGCCCAGCGACGACGAGATCAAGATCGCTCACCAACGCGCCAGCCATGACCGCGAGCGCCCCGCCAAAGCTAAACCCTTGCAGCACGGTGCGTGCGACCCGCCACGACAGCAACAGGCGCGCGACGCGAATCGCCTGGACAACGTCCATTACGGCGCCACGCAAGATACTGGTCTGCGGCGTATCGATACCGGTGAGCACATAGCCGTCGCTAGAGCGCGGCCGGCTCGCCGAACGGCCATGGCCACGCACGTCGATGCCGCAGACGTGATAACCGGCAAGCGCCCACTCAAGCATGATGTCGTATTGCGAGTTGTAGCCGTGCGTATGCACGACCAATGGCCGCTGCTCGCCATCATCGTGACTCATGAGGTAGCCGAGAATTGGCTCACCGCCGAGCGAGGTAAACGAGAGCCTATCGAGTGTCAGTCCCGGCCGCGGCGGAGCCGATCGCTGGCTCAGGGGTTCGGGGGCGGTTTGATCCAACGATAGCAACGTTGCTTGCCACAACGCGTCGAACTCGGCGGGTTCTTGCCTGAGGGGCTTGAAGGCGCGGATCGCCAGCATGCTCATCGTCGTTGTTCCGTCATAACCGTTCGTGGCATCGTGCGTACGATGGAATCGTTCGATGCTTACCTGACCGAACTCGCCGATCATAGCGCATGGCGTGGGCTTCGGCGTGACCGACTGATTCGCTTTATCGAGAGCGCGCAACGGCGCGAGTTGGCCGCCGACGAGATGCTGTTTCAGCAGTACCACCCCGCCGAGTGGTTCTATCTGTTGTTCGACGGTGAGCTGCAGCACCTAGGAGCCGCGGCATTACCGGGCGACATCTTGCCGTTCGATCCTATAACCAGGCAGTTTGCGCCCGTTGGGTGGTCCGGATTCTTACCGTCGCAACGCTACGGCACCAGCGTCGTAGCCAAACGCGACGCGGTTCTGGCGGCATGGCGACACGCCGACTTGGCCGGTCTGTTCTACGTCGATCCAGAATTGGCCGTGCGGTTTTTTGACTTGGTGCTCGCCGGTGTTACCGCACAGCTGTTTGACCTAAGAACGCGTCGCCTTGAGGAGCTCGGCCAAGCGATCGCTTCACATCCGTCCAACAGCATCGCTGAGTCGGTGCCCCTCGCGGGGCATGCAGCGGCAACCATGCGCCGCTCAGCGTTCTTCTCTCGCTTCGACGACACGTCGATCGATAAGCTTGCGACGGCAGCGGAACTCCTATCGTTCGCCCCGGACGAGGTGTTTTGCCAGCAAGATCAGCCAACGGGCGGTTTGATGTTGCTCGCCCGCGGTCGCTGCGAGGCGTGGTTTGAAGCGACGGACAAAGAGCTATCGTTTTATACCGTCGATCGCGAAGTGGCTGTGGTCGGTGGCGTACCGGCCGGCGACTCGTTCGTCGCTGAAGCGTCAGTGGTCGCGCGATCGCCGTGCTTTGTGTATCGACTACCGGACGCAGCGTTAAGAGGCCTTGCGCTGACCGATCCCGAGTTTGGCCGAGCGTTTCAACAACGCGTGTTAGCGCGTTTGTCGGGACTCTTGTCAACGATGCGCGTGGTGTCGGATCGGCGCACGACCGACCCAGAGGCCGCGACGGTTGGCAGTTTAATTGCGAACAAGCAGTCCCGCTTACCGGTGACGTCGTCGCTCTACCGCGTACCGCATCTGCTGGCCAATAAGTTGACGCACCCGAACGCATTCGCCACCTTGGCGACCGTGGCTGCGACCGGCACCTATGAGGAGCGCTTGGTCGCAAATCAATGCCGTCGGGTAACGGCGGCGCTGGCCGCCGAGCACGCTTTTTTTTACGCTGTTATGGAAACGTGCGAAGCGGTCATTTCGGCACCGGAGTCCGAATCGGCCGAGCAGATTCGCGAACGCTGTGACACTGGCGTTCTGAATGCATTCGCCTGCTTGGAGACCGTTGCGGACGGCACCGATCGATTGCCGCGCGAGCCAGGGCACGTCTTTGTGCTGAATCATTTGGCGTGTCCGGAATACTACGAGCTACCCAACCGCTATCATTTCTCGTTCGATACGGCGTTCGTGGCGGCACTGCTTTTTCGTCACTATGGCCAGAGCGCACTGCGCGTCGTCCGAGAGAGTCCCGACGCCGAGTTCGGCCACAATTTGTTTTACCGGCGCTTAGGCCACATTACCGTACCGACCGTCGAGTCAGGCCTGAGCGCGATTAGCGATGCCGAGCTCGCCGAGCGCCGCCGCCAAGCCGGCGAGCGGTTCCTGAATGCGGCGGGTGGCGTGCTGGCCAGCGGCGTCAACGTGGTCGTTTGCCCAGAGGGCCAAAGCCAACGGATCGAGCAGTCGCCAGGGCATTTCCATAGCGGGGCGTTTCGATTGGCACAACGGGCAGGCGTCAGCGTCGTACCGATTTGCGTGGCGGGATTTCATCGTCGATTCAAAGACGGTCCGCTGCTTGCGCACGTTCTGCCACCCATCGATTGCGACACGTGTGCAGGAACCCCTCGCGAGCTCGCCGATGCGTGCAGAAATGCGATGGCGGGCGCGCTGCCCGATTTAATCCTGGCGTCCGAGCGCCAAGCCGTATTGCCGCCAGAGGGCGTTTAAACGTTCGATTTAAGTCCTCGTGATTCGCGCCGACACCTATGCTGGGGGCCGCTCTACGGTCCCGCTTTGTTAGGTTAAGGCACGCACCACCGATGATTGATTCGCCGCATGCGAAACAGCTCGCCGACGGATTCCGTTGGTTGCGTTTCGGCACATCCCTCGAGGGTGAGTTTCGCGAGCAACACTTAGCCTCCATTCGGCCACGGATTCTCATTTGCATTGTCCTGTCGATGGCATTTTCCTTGTTTGCGGCGTTCAGTAACCGCAGCGCAGCAGCGGTGGTAGCCAGTACCGACCCGGCGTTGCTCGACACGCTGCGCGTGTTCGTCGTTCGACCGCTGAGTTTGGCCATGTTGCTCATCGCGTTTGTAGCGCCGCTATACCGGCGTCTGTGGCTGACGTCGACGCCACTGATTCTGGCGCTTATTGGGAGTTATGGGGCGATCGCGACAGCCGGCCATGTCGCCGATGGTAATCAGCAGGCGTTCGTTGCGATGCTGTCGGGGTTCTTGGCGGTCTATCTGCTAATGGGTATGTTGTTTTGGCATGCGCTGATCGTCGCAGCGACCATAAGCGTGACTTACTTGCTGAGTTTGTTGCAGGTGGAGGCTAGCGCGAGTGCGCTGCGCTTCGAGGCGATCACGTTGGTCGCCATGAGCGTATTGGCGTTGGTGTTCATCTACCACCTTGAACACAGCTTACGCGAGTCATTCCTGCAGCGGCGCGTGCTACAAGACCTAGGCGAGCACGACGGATTGACGGGCCTGCGAAACCGACGCGCGTTTGATGCCAGCTTGCAGAATCTGTGGCGACAGGCGCTTCGCGATGGTCAGACGCTGGGACTATTGATGATCGATGTCGACCACTTCAAACCGTATAACGACCACTACGGTCATCAAGCGGGCGACCGTTGCTTAGCGAAGATAGGCGCCCTGCTGGCCGACGGTGTCCGACGACCCCTCGATGTTGCAGCGCGTATTGGCGGTGAAGAGTTTGCGATATTGCTCTATGGCGCCGATGCCGAGCACGTTCTTGCGGTGGCCGACAGCATCGTCGCTAACGTTCGGCTGGCGCGGTTACCGCACGCCAAGTCGAGCGTCTCGGAGCGCGTCACGGTCAGTGTCGGTGCTAGTGTCATCTCACCACGCGCGGACCGCAGCCCGGCGAGCCTGATGCAGTATGTTGATGAGGCGCTTTATCAGGCCAAAGAAACCGGTCGCGACAAAGTGGTGTTCCGCGAACACGGTTACGACAAAGTCGTCACCGGGGTTTTTCGTAAAGATCGCGCCGACGACGCGGCCAACGCCGCGCCGTCGGCGTAGCGTTTACCCGTCGCGTACCTGAGTCGCGATCGGTAATGCGGTGACGACCTGGCCGGTCGCGGCGGCGATCGCGTTCGCCAGCGCTGGCGCGACCGGCGGTGTGCCCGGCTCGCCCACACCGGTGGGTGCCTCGCCTGAATTGACGATTTGGACGTCGATATCCGGCATTTCGTGAATTCTCAGCGGACGGTACGTATCAAAGTTCTTCTGATCAACAACGCCATCGGTCATTGTCACCGCTTCGCGCAGCGCCGCCGATAAGCCGTAACCGATACCCCCTTCCATCTGCGCCTTGACGACATCGGGGGTTAGCGCGAAACCACAGTCGACCGCACAGACCACGCGATCGACCGTTAGCTCACCGGATTCGCTGATGGTGACATCGGCCACTTGGGCAACAAACGAGTTGAACGACTTGTGCAAAGCAATGCCGCGACCGCGGCCGGCTTCTAGCGACTCGCCCCAGCCCGCCGCTTCGGCCGCTTTGTTTAACACGGCTAGGAATCGAGGCTGACCTTCGAGTAACCGCCGTCGCAGCTCAAGCGGGTCTTGTCCCGCCTCGCGGGCCAGTTGATCGAGAAACACTTCCGTGGCGTAGGCCGTATGGGTATGCCCAACCGATCGCCACCACAAGACCGGCACGCCGGTGTCGGCGAGGTGCAGATCAACCCGCAAATTCGGGATGGCGTACGGTAATTCGCGCGCACCTTCGACAGCGGATGGGTCGATGCCGTTTTCCATCATCGCTTCGAACGGTGTGCCTTTGGCGATCGATTGCGACACGATTCGCTGGTCCCAGCCGGTGATGGTGCCGTCGGCGGCGAGGCTGCCAGTAATGCGATGGATTGCCATCGGCCGATATCGCCCACCCGTGACATCGTCTTCGCGAGACCAGATAACTTTTACGGGGCGTTTATCCGTTTGCGCCATCGCAATGCTCACCGCTTCGCCAACCACGTCGGCATCAGGGGTCGCCCGCCGGCCGAAGCTGCCGCCGGCGTATTGCGTGTGAATAGTGACCTTTGCAGGGTCGACACCGGCGATCGCGGCCGCCACGGCTTGGTCGACGGTTTGCAATTGCGAGCCGGTCCACAGCTCGACTCCGTCCGCGGTGACTTCGGCGATGCAGTCAAGCGGTTCCATCGTCGTATGCGCGAGGAACGGAAACTCGAAATCGGTGGTAAGCGTCGTTGCCGCATCGGCAACCGCAACGCTCGTGTCGCCCTCGTTCCGTGTGACGATGCCTGGCTTATCAAGGAAGGCGCGAAAATCACGGCGGATTTGCTCGGTACCGCGCATTTCTGCGGTACTGTCGTCCCATTCAATAACCAGCGCTTGGCGCCCTTTTGTTGCGCTGTGGAAACTGTCGGCCAACACGGCAATGCCGCGCGGAATCTCGACGACCTCCTCAACGCCAGGAACGGCAAGCGCGGCGCTCGCGTCAACGTTGGTGGCGCGTCCGCCAAAGCGCGGCGGTCGAGCGACGACGGCAATGCGCATGCCGGGCCGGCTTAGATCCATCGTGAATTGTTGGCTGCCGTCGGTCTTGGCTGCCGAGTCCAAGCGCGGCAAGTGCGTGCCTAGCAGCGTAAATTCACTGGGGTCTTTAAGCGTCGGCTCAGCCGGTGGCGTGATCTTGCTCGCGGCCGCAGCGAGTTCGCCGAATGTCGCGATCTTATCGCCAGCGATAACTTGGCCACGTTCTACACGCGTTGCAGCGCTGTCGACTTGCCAGCGTTCGGCCGCCGCTGCCCGTAGCATCTCACGCGCCGCCGCCGCGGCGTTGCGCAACTGCATCCAACTGTTGGCAATCGATGTTGAGCCACCGGTGCCTTGCGTTGGGCCAAAGAACAGATTGTTGTAGCGCGACGCGTCGGCCGGGGCGAACTCGGTACGCATCTGTACCCATTCAGCCCCGAGTTCCTCGGCAACGATCGCGGCAAGACCGGTCGTCGTGCCTTGACCTTTGTCGAGGTGTTTGACGATCACGGTAATCGCGTTGTCGCTGCCGATCCGAATAAACGTATTCAGGTCGCTCAGCGTGGCCGGCTCAGGCGCTGCGGCTGGGGGCGTAGCGCTAGGCGGCTGCGTGTCGCTGCAACCGACGGCAAAGCCGGCGGTACCGAGCGAAACGACTTGAACAAAACGACGGCGACTGAGGCGGGTATCGATCGATCGAGCGGCCATGATTATGCGTCCTCCGCTTGGTCAGCGGCGCGGTGGATAGCGGCTCGAATGCGGTGGTAGGTCGCGCAGCGACATAGGTTGCCTGCCATTTGTCGATCGATGTCCTCGTCGCTTGGTGTTGGGTTCGCCTCCAGCAGCGCTGTGGCTGACATGATCTGCCCGCTTTGGCAGTAGCCGCATTGCACAACGTCGAGGTCACGCCAGGCTGCCTGAACGGCAGTGGCCGTCGGGCCGCCCAGCCCTTCAATCGTCGTTACTGAGCGACCGGCAACCGCAGACACCGGCAACACGCAGCTGCGCGTCGCATTGCCGTCAATGTGAACCGTGCAAGCGCCGCATTGAGCGATACCGCAGCCAAATTTCGTACCGGTCTTGCCGAGATCCTCACGTAACACCCACAGCAATGGCTTATCACTGGGTGCATCCGTTTCGACGGTTTCTCCGTTTAGCGAAAATTTCACTGACATTTCGGCCCTCCACGGCATGTCTGGCTGGGCGAGCATACTTCGCCCACACTGGCTCCCAGACTACACCCACGGTCGGACCGCGCACAGTCCAGGTTAGTCGGATTGGTTATATCGAGTGCTACCGTGGTTCGACGCCAGATGCACAGCCGAAGAGCCGTTGGCCAAACCAAAAAAAAGCCGGACGGTCGTCGCGACCGCCCGGCTATTCGTACGTTCTGGTTTTTCGGTGTTAGGCGCGGCGGCGGCGACGAGCGACCAACAAGGCGAGTCCTGGGACGAGCAGCGTGAGCGTGCCTGGAGCTGGAACATCAACGACGGTAATGCAACCGCCATGACGGCGTTCGTTCTTGCAATAATGACCGTCGTTGTGCGTGTCGTACCACCCTTGGGTGCGAAAGCCATACTCGACCAAACCGTGTTCGTTACCGACCGCGCTAAGGCCGAACGCTGGGTGGAACCAGATACCGACTTTGGGACCGAAGCTTATGCCCGAACCCGTCAGCTGCCCATTGATATTGGCCGCGTTGATCGACAGCGACGCAACATCGCCGTTGGTTTCGTATGCGCCTCCGAAATAGCCGAGAAAATCGGTTGTTAGGTAACTCGCTGAGTTGTTCAGGCCGTTATAGGCATACGCCCAAACGTTCTCGCTTGCACGGTCGAAATACAAAATGGCGAGTTCATCGTTCGCCTGCTTAGGGTTTGGACCTTCGCTGACGACAAGCCAGCCACCGTCGGCGACTAGGTTGCGGTAGTCGACCTCAAACGAGAAGTCTTGGGTCATTGAGTTATACGTCATCGAAATCGAATCGTAGCCGGCGCCGGAACCACCGCCAAAGTTGCGTGGACTAGCACTATCGTATTGATAAATAGGGCCAGCTTGAGCCGTAGCGGCAAGCGCTACTGACACGACGATCGTCGATAACGAGAATGTTGCTTTTTTCATGATCCCACCTAACGCCTTCGTTGTTTCAATGGAAACAGCAAGTGCTATGCCAGTCCTAAAAAAAATATATAAAACAATAATTTGCATTTTTTTCTCCGTGTTTCGTCGCAACTTAGTTTCGCCGTTGTAAATTCTGCCGACAGCTTCGCGACATAACAGCGTTTTAGCGCTAGCCGGTGCTACCCTTGCGACGCACCCGTTACGAGAGCCACCGTGTCGTATTCAGCCCATAGCCACGCAGCGGATCCGCGCAACGCGTCGATTTTGATCGACATCAATGGCGAGCTCGTTCCGCGCGCCGAGGCCCGTGTCTCTGTTTTTGACTCGGCTTTCATGCTGGGCGACGGCATTTGGGAAGGGCTGCGTGTCTACGCAGGTCGGATCGCGTTCTTGGACCGCCACTTCGACCGCTTGTACGCCGCTGCGAAAGCCCTCGACTTTGACATCGGCATAAATCGAGCGGCCCTTGCCGACCGACTCTATGCGACGCTTGCCGCGAACGGCATGCGCGATGGTGTCCACATACGCTTGATGGTCAGCCGCGGCACAAAATCAACGCCCTATCAGGATCCGCGCGTGACGGTCGGCCCGGCAACGATCGTGATCATCGCCGAGTACAAGTCGTCGACGGCGCAAGCCGAAGAGCGAGCGCTGTCGCTTTTCACCGTGCACGTACGACGTGGCTATGCCGACGTCCAAGACCCAGGGCTCAATACCCATTCCAAATTGAACTGCATATTCGCGTGTATTCAAGCGACTAAAGCGGGCGCCGATGAGGCGCTGATGCTCGACCCGCACGGCTTCGTTGCCACCTGCAACAGCACGCATTTTTTTATCGTCAAGCGTCGTGAGTTGTGGACATCGACCGGCGACTATTGTCTCGATGGCATCACCCGCGGTGTTGTCATCGAGCTGGCCGAGCGCAACGGCTACCGTGTCCGGCAGCGCAATTTCACGGTCGCTGATGTTTACGCGGCGGACGAGGCTTTCGTTACGGGCACGTTTGCCGGTCTGGTGCCTGTCGCGAGCGTCGACGGCAGAGCGATCGGCGACGGACAACGACCGGTAATGGCCTCCCTGCAGGAACTGTACATGGCTGCGGCAACGACGGCCGACTAAACGATGACCCACCGATTGGCGATGTGGTCCGGACCGCGCAATATCTCGACGGCCATGATGCGCGCCTTTGAGGCGCGCGGCGACTGCGCCGTCGTGGACGAGCCCTTCTATGCAGCGTACCTGTCGATCAGCGGTGCCGTTCACCCGATGCAAGCAGCGGTACTGGCGAGTCAGCCGCAGGCGCCGGCCGATGTTGTGGCTCAGTTGTCTGCGCCGCTGCCCAATGACGTGGCATTGCAGTACCAGAAGCAGATGACGCATCACGTCGTTTTCGACTTGGACGAGCGCTGGTTGGCCTCGCTATCGCACGCGTTCTTGATTCGCAATCCGGCGGCGATGATCGCGTCGTATTTGCACAAGCGCGCCAGCGTTGAGCCCGACGATTTGGGTGTTGCCCGCCAGCGGGCGATTTTCGAGACAATTACGCGCGTGACAGGTAAGGAGCCGCCGATCATCGCGGCGGAAGACATACTACGGCAGCCGAGTACGGCTCTCGCCCGCTTGTGCGACGCGGTGTCGATTCCGCGCTCGGACTCGATGTACACGTGGCCGGCTGGTCGCCGGTCGACCGACGGCGTGTGGGCGCCGCATTGGTACGGGGCCGTTGAAGCATCAACCGGGTTCAAACCCTTTGAACCGTCCGAGCCAGTGCTCAGTGGCGCGGCGAAGCGCGTGCTCGCTGCCTGCGAACCTGATTATCGGTTTTTGTATGAGCGTCGTTTACACGTGACCTAGGCGCATTCCGCTCGATCAGCGGCGACGGTAAACTGCCTCGGCCTTAGTCTTCGAGAAACCACTATGCGAGTCAGTATGTTAACGGCGGTCGTCCTTGGTGCCGTTAGCGGCGCTTGTGCGACGAACGATGAGCTGCCGTCGCCACCCGCGACCGACGTTGATGCAACCATTGCCCATCGCGTGGGTATCACACCCAATACCGGCCGGGCCCGCAATGCGATTTTGTTCGTCGGTGACGGCATGGGCATTACGACTGTCACTGCCAGTCGAATCTTGGCTGGGCAACGTGCCGGCGGTAGCGGCGAGGAAAACCTGCTCTCGTTTGAAAGGCTGCCGAACCTGGCGCTAATGAAGACCTACAATACCAATGCGCAAGTGCCAGACTCGGCTGGTACGGCAACCGCGATGCTCAGTGGCCAGAAAACGCGGGCCGGCGTTATCAACGTAGGACCGACATTGGCACGCGGCGACTGCCGCCAAGCGCAACGGCACCGACTTAAGATGTTGACCCGCGATGCCGAGGAGCGCGGTTTGGCCACTGGTATCGTCTCGACGACGCGGATCACACACGCGACACCGGCATCGGCCTATGCCGTCTCGCCCGATAGAAATTACGAAAGCGACCGCGATATTCCATCCGCCGATCGAAACCACTGTGCGGACATCGCGCGGCAACTGACCGGTTTTGATGCGGGCGACGGAATCGATGTCGTACTCGGCGGCGGCTACGCGAAATTCGTTGGTAGAGCGCTCGGTGGTGATCGCTTGGTTGATGATGCAAATTTAATTGGCGATTGGTTAGCGCTTCGGTCGGACCGGCGTTTCGTGTCGACTCGCGATGAGCTATTGGCGGCACCATTGGATGGCCAACTCATCGGTCTGTTTAGTCGGTCACACTTGAGTTTTGAATCTCAACGCAATGCCGACAGCGCGCAGCCGTCGCTGACGGAAATGGCGGTACGCGCCGTCGAGATGCTCGAAGCGCGCGAGTCCGGCTACGTGTTGCTGGTCGAAGGCGGGCGCATTGATCACGCCCACCACGGCGCCTTGGCCGGCCTTGCGTTAGCTGAGACCATTGAGTTTGCGAATGCGATTGCCGCGGTCCTGGAGCGCATTGATATCGACGAGACCCTCGTCATGGTGACGGCTGATCACTCGCATACCCTATCTATTGCAGGCTACGCCGCACGCGGTAATCCGATGCTCGGTTTGGTAACGAGCGTCAACGCCGCTGGCGATACCAAAGGGGCGCCGGAGCGCGCGGCCGACGGCCAACCGTATACCACGTTGATCTATGCGAATGGGCCCGGTGCGCCGGCCGTGCCGCGCGAGCGACCAACGCCCGACACGGGTCTGGGCGCAACTTACCAAGCAGCAATTCCGGTCGGTACGCGCTCCCTCGATGGGGTTTATCGCGGTAGCGAGACGCACGGCGGTACCGATGTCGCTTTGTACGCGGTCGGCCCCTGGGCGCATCTTGCCGGCGGTGTCCTCGAACAGAACGCGGTCTACCACATCATGCGTCATGCGCTCGGGTTTAACGCCGCGGCGGAATAGGCGAGGTTAATTTGTCGAAGCGCTCGCTTGGCGCTGTGCCAGCAGTCGATTGCGTACGTAACGCACCGGCGGCGAGCCGTACGACAGCACCGCATCGTGGTACGCGCGCAAGTTGAAGTTGTCGCCGTCGAGGCTTTCAATTTCCTGGCGTAGCGCCGCGTGTTGTTGGTAGCCGACGAAGTACGTCGATAACTGAGCCGACGTTAGCTGTGCGCGAATCCACTTACCGGCTGCTTCTCGCTCTTCCTGGAAACCGCCTTCGATCAGCAGCTGCATCGCCGACTCGCGGTCGAGTCCATCGACGTGTACGGCTTGGTCGAGTATCGCGTTAATGACGGCTCGCAGGTACCACTTCAGCTGAATAAGGCGCATCAGTGGATCGTCGTCGTAGTAGCCGGCGTCGACCATGACGTGTTCGGTATAGACCGCCCACCCTTCAATGAACGTCCCCGACTGCAAAACGGCGCGCAAAACCGACGGGTACTCGTTCGCATGGGCGAGTTGCAGATAGTGCCCGGGCATCGCTTCGTGCACCGTGAGATTATGTATCGATCGATAGTTGTACTCGCGCAGGTACCCATCGGTTTGCGCATCGGTCCAGTCGTCTGGAATCGGCGAGACCGCGTAGTACGTGGCTAAGCCCTTGTCGAGTGCACCTGGAGAGTCGCAGTAAGCCAATGAGATACCGCGCTGAAACTCCGGCATCAAGATGATCTCGAGTGGTGCGTCCGGAATACGCACGAGGTTCTTGGCGCGGACGAAATCGGTTGTCGTCTGCAGCGATTCGCGCGCGGCGGTAACAACGCCGTCACGCGGCGGGCTGTCGGCATAGGCGACTTCGAGCGCAGCCCGTATGATCGCCTGCTTGTACGCATCGGTCGGGGCGTCGGGAAACAGTGATTGCGGGTAGCGACCGGCGTAGATGTCGCGGGCGACGTCGTACATCTCGGTGCGGACCCGCTGATACTCCTGCTCCGCTAAGCGCCTGACCGCCGGTGCTGTCATGTCGGCATTGAGCGTGTACTTTAGCTTCGTGTTGTAACGTTCACGACCAAGCCGAAAATCGCCCGCTGCGTTCGGAACGAGCTGATCGCGTAGCCAGGCCTCGTGCTCTGTCGCTGCACCGCGCGCTGTGTCGATGGCACGGCGCAAACGCTCAGCCGCGTCGGCGTCGAGGGTCCCGATCGATGGCTCGATCAGGGCGTCAACAATGCCGATGACACCGCGATGTTGCGCCAACGCCGTTTCGGCGTGGATGGCTGGGACACGTTCCGGTCGTAATGCGGCCCGTGCAGCGACGAAGAATTGCGGCAAGGCTTCGAGCCGGGCGGTCGCGGCGGCAAGGCGCTCCGGTAATGGAGCGAATTCACGCGCCATCAACGAGTACAGCGCGCCGCCAGCCAGCGCGTTGTAGTAGAGCGGATCCCAAGCCCAGGCTTGTAGCTCATCGATCTGCCATAGGCCCGACGACAATTCGTGGGCCAGTAGCTCCGCGTCGGTTCGCTCTGCCACCGGTAAGTCCGCCAAGTCGATCGCATCGAGGCGTTGCTGGTGCTCCGCCAGCCAGGCACGTTGTGCGCTTCGGCCAGCGGCGCTGACATCGTCGAGTCGGTCGTCGAAGCGGTGGTCACCTAGCGTTGTACCGTAAACCGGGTAATGCGCGGCCAAACCGCCGAGGTAACTGTCGCGAACGGCCGCGAACGCTTCTCGTGCTTCGTCGGCAGCCGCGATCGCCGGCACCAGCACGGCGATTGCACAAACCGCCAGTCGTGTTGCTGGGCGCATGGTCCTGTCTCCGCCGGGTCGGTAGACTGCAACGGTATCACGATCGCAGTATGCAACCACGATGACGAAAACGTTTTTCATGGCCATCGGTTGGCTGATTATTTCGATAGGCGCCGCCGGTGCTGATCCGTATCAAACGGTCCGTGAAGACCTCGCGGGCGGTCGCCTCGACAACGCGAAAACCGCGATCGATCAGCTTCTAACCGACAACCCGTTCGATCGCGATGCGCGTTTGCTCGAAGCGGCATGGTTGCAGACGACCGGTGCCACGGATGAAGCGACGACTCGTCTCGAATTGCTGGCGGAAGCGTATCCGGCAGACCCCGAGCCGTACAACAACCTGGCCGTGTTGGCCATGTTGACTGGCGATACCGCCCGCGCGGAGCATTGGCTACAAAAAGCGCTTGCCACCAACACGGCGTACCAAACCGTGGTTACGAATCTCGACACCTTAAGGCGTGCTCGAGCGCAGGAGGCTTACACGGCGCTCAGCGGCCGATCGGGTCGGGCGAGTGTTTCCCTGCAATCGTTGCAGCAATTCACCGCATGGACGATTTGCGCTGACGGCGCCGGCGAACGCCCGTGAGAGCGATCATGCTTGCTCTGCTCCTGCTAATTGCTGGCGGCACTCGTGCCGATCCCGATACGGCCGTGGCCAACGCGTTAGACGCGTTGCGGCTCGGTGATCTGAATGCGGCCGATGCCGCCGTTGCCGAAGCGCTTGGCCAAGCACCGGATTTTGAACTGGCTAAAGCGCTACGGGCCGACATTGCCAGCTTGCTCGTGGGTGAGCGATCGCTTTTTGATACGACTCGACTGGCTGGGCTCGTCGGCAGCGAACAACGCTTGTGGCAGGGGTTTGCGGCCGAGGTCCGCCAACGGTCGCGGCCGGTACGCGTCGGGGAGCGGCCGCTCGGTCTGCTCGCCATCGCCAGCACGACCACCACCCTGTTGTTGGCCGAGACTGAACGCGGCCAATTACACGTTGTGCAGCGCACCGCGGACGGCTGGCAGGTCAGTCAGACTCTATACGTGTCGATCGGCAAAAACGGCGCCGGCAAACGGCGTTCGGGTGATCGGCGAACACCGCTTGGCATCTATTGGGTGGTTGGTCGCCTGGAGGACCGTCAATTACCGCCGCGTTATGGCCCATTGGCGTTTCCGCTCGATTACCCGAACGCCTGGGACCGACAGCTCGGTCGCAGTGGCGATGGGATCTGGTTACACGGAACCGAGCCGTCCACGTACGCGCGGCCGCCGCAAGACAGCGATGGTTGTCTGGTGCTATCCGACGAGTTGCTGCTTTCGCTCGCGCCGGCGCTCAGCGGTTCGGATGTGCCCGTTGTTATCGCCACCGAATGGCGGTTCGGCAACGAAGCGGTGACAACAGCGCGCGGCGAGGCGGTACTGGCTGAAGTTGAGCGCTGGGTCAGCGAGTTTCGTGAGCGCCGCGGCCGAGTGGCAACGACCGTATCGGCGACCGACATCTTCGCGGCCGATTACCCGGAGGAGCCCGGTTTGGTGCTGGTACGTTTTCGGCTCGTCGAGGCGGCTGATCAGCCGCGCTACAGCTGGAAGCGCTTGTACCTCCGACTCGGGGACGACGACGCGTACCGCATCGTCGCCACCGGCAATGGCTGACTAGCGTTCGAGTTCGACCAGCTCGTCAACGAGCGCCAGGTAGTCTTCGTAGCTTCGAACGCCATTACTGATATTGCTGTAGCGGCCGTTCACAACGATCGCCGGTACACCAGAGACTTTGTAGCGGCGCGTCAAATCAACCGCAGTACGGACTTTTTGGTCCAGTTCGAACGATTTAGCGGCCGCGTTGTAGTCCTCGGCGCTAACGCCGAAGCGGCCGAAGAACTGCTCGAGCGACCGGTCGGTAGTCAGCGGTTGCTTATTGACGTGTATTTCTTTGAAGAATGCATCATGCAACGCTTCGGGGTCTTTGAGCTTGCCATTGTTGGCAAGAATCTCAGCGGTGTAGAACGCCGCAGCGTGTTTTTGTAGCGTGCCGTTCCAGACCGCCGGTAGACGAACGAACTCAACGTCCGCCGGTTTCGCCTCGTCCCATTGTTTGACATACGGGTCGAACGCGAAGCAGTGCGAGCAGCCGTACCAGAAGATCTCGACCACTTCGATCTTGTCCGTACCGGTAACGGTTGGTTGCGCGGGTACCAATTCACGGTAGTGTTCACCGGCTTTGAAGCGGCCTTCTGTCTTGGGTGGCGCCGCTTGCGCGAGCGTCAGGTTAGCCTCTATTTCGCTGGCCTCGACGTCACCTGCCGACTCTTCCACGGTTTCTGCGGGTGCCGTTGTAGTAGCTGAGGCCGGCTCCGCGGCCGTCGGTTCCGATGCCACGGCTGCTGCTGCGGCAGTCGTTTGTGCCGGTGTGGCTGGGGCAGGCTGGTCGTTTTGGCCGGCCAACGCGAAAAACGCGATGGCTCCGGCGACGGCTAGAACGACAATACCGATCACTAGATTACGCATGCTGTGTCTCTATCGAGGTTTCCGTGATTCGGACCCGTTCGCCTAAGCGTGGTTCCGTTATTCGACGCGATTAATACAAGCCTTGGATATAGCTTGCCAGTGCAACGATGTCTTCTTCGCTAAGCGCGCTAGCGACATTATTCATAATCTGGTTGCCGTCAGCCGATTTGCGCGCGCCGCTGGCATAGTCGCGAAGGGCCTTGGCCGTGTACGTGGCGTGCTGTCCACCCACCTTCGGATACGCGGCTGCCGGGTTACCTTTACCCGCCGGACCATGGCACGCGATACACGCTGAGACCTGCTGGTCGCCGTTACCCGCAATGTAGAGCTTGCGGCCTTTCTCGATCGTATCCGCATCGGCCACGGGCAACTGCTTCGGCGCTTGGCTTTCAAAGTAGACGGCCAAATCACGAATACCGGCTTCGTCCAATATCATCGCCTGGCTCGTCATCAACACGTTTTCGCGATGACCTTCGCGGAACGCATAAAGCTGCGCCACACTGTACTTCGCATGTTGGCCGGCTAGGTTCGGCCACTCCGGGTTAATGCTATTGCCATCAGCGCCATGACAGGCGGCGCAAGTGATCGACTTGGCCTTGCCGGCGTCCGCGTCGCCGTCGATGAGACTGGTCGCGGATACTGGCGCTGCCAGCGTTAGGCCCAAAAGGACAGTCAGTAATCTCCGATTCATGGCTGTATCTTCGCTCGTTTTGGTTGCAGGGAGGTCGCCGGCGGCTTGCGCGGCTGCGGTGCTCGGACAGCACCATGCTAAGCTCAGCCCGAAATTATACATCGATTCGCATCGCAAAAAATGACCTGGTACCCCGACGCTGAATTCGTCAAAAGTGCGTACAAACCGCCCCAGTTCGTCCCTGATGAGGGCGTCGAGGTCGCTTTCGCGGGTCGGTCGAATGCCGGAAAATCGAGCGCCGTTAATACGATTGTTGGACGCAGGCAGTTCGCTCGTACCAGCAAAACACCGGGTCGGACCCAGCTGATCAACTTTTTTGCGTTATCGGACCAGCTGCGCTTGGTCGACCTGCCAGGCTATGGCTTCGCCCGCGTCGACAAAAAGACCCAAGATCATTGGCGAACGTTGATGAACCGTTATTTTACCGAGCGTCAGAGCCTCGTTGGACTGGTGCTGGTCGTCGATATCCGCCGCGGGCTGACCGATTTCGACCGTGCGATGCTTGAGTTGGCTGATCTCCCCGCTGCCGCTGTCCATATTTTGTTAACGAAGGCCGATAAGTTGAAGCGGGAGCCGGCACGCCGCGTCTTGCGAGCGGTCCGGGACGAGCTCGGCCCGAACGTCGGGTTGCAGCTGTTCTCGGCGCTAAAGTCCACGGGTGTCGATGAGGCTCGACGCGCGTTGGATGCTTTGCTAAGGCCGCCAGTGCAGTCTGTGTCCAGCGACGCCTAAAAAAACCCCGGCTATGGCGCCGGGGTCAACACTAAGCAACTGGCTTGGGGTGACCATGTTGCAACCCGCCAGGGAGGTAGCGGGCGAGTGCTCGGCACTCGCAGTTTTTGAACGCGCCGCTTGCAAGAAGTTCCGACGCGGTTAATGCGCTTCGTCCCAGTTCTGACCGCTGCCAACGTCGACCTTCAGTGGCACATCCAGCGCCGCCGCAGCCGTCATAAAATTGACAGTCTCGGCGGCCACCGTCTCGACCAGGTCGGAACGAACCTCAAATACCAATTCATCGTGGACCTGCATGATCAGGCGCGCATCGACTTGCTCGCTTAAGAGCCAGTCATGCACGCGTATCATGGCCCGCTTAATAATGTCGGCCGCCGTTCCTTGCATCGGCGCGTTGATGGCCGTTCGCTCGGCGTACTGGCGGCGCTGACTTTGCTTCGCGTTGATATCCGGCAAGTACAAGCGCCGCCCGAACACGGTGCTGACAAAACCGTGTTCATGGGCTTCGGCCCGGATTCGATCCATGTAGTCACGAACGCCCGGATAACGCTCGAAATAAGTGTCGATATAATTCTGCGCTTCTGCGCGACCAATGCCGAGCTGCTTGGCGAGACCAAAGGCGCTCATGCCGTAAATCAGTCCGAAGTTAATGGCCTTAGCGGAACGGCGCTCGTCGGCGCCAACGTCGTTGGGTGCGATCCCAAAGACCTCGGCCGCCGTCGCGCGATGCACGTCGCGGTCGTTGGCGAAGGCATCGGTCAGACCGCGGTCGCCCGACAGGTGAGCCATGATGCGCAGCTCGATCTGCGAGTAGTCAGCCGCAACCAACGTGTAGCCGTTGTGGGCGATGAACGCTTGGCGAATCCGGCGGCCTTCCGGTGTACGGATCGGAATGTTTTGCAAGTTCGGGTCTGATGATGACAAGCGTCCGGTCGCGGCGACCGCTTGGTGATACGACGTGTGGATTCGACCGTCTGGGCCGACGTCGAGAGGCAGTTTATCGGTGTAGGTACTCTTTAGTTTCGACAAGCTCCGATACTTCAATATGACATCGGGCAATTCGTAATCTGCCGCCAACTCCGCTAACACGTCCTCAGCGGTCGACGGTTGACCCTTCGGTGTCTTGCGAAGAATCGGCAAGCCTTGTTGCTCAAATAGGATCTGCTGTAGTTGCTTCGGTGAACCGAGGTTGAAGGGGCCGCCCGCCAGACTATGCGCCTCACTCTCGAGCATCGTGACAGCCGCCGCCAACTCTGCCGATTGTGTCTGCAAGAGCTCGGTATCAATCGCGACACCGTTTTGTTCCATCGCGATAAGAACAGGGACTAACGGTTGCTCGATATCACGATAGACGTCGACGAGCGCTGGCGTCTTCTCGAGCTCTGCAGTGAGGTGTTGGTGTAGAGCGAGAGTTACCGCGGCATCTTCCGCCGCATAGGGGGCTGCCGTCTCCAACGGGATTTCGTTAAACGTTAGCTGTTTCGCGCCTTTGCCAGCCACGTCTTCATAATGAATCGTTGTTTTGGCCAAATACCGACGGGCGACGCTGTCCATATCATGGCGTGTCGCCGTTGAGTTCAGTACGTAGCTCTCCAGCATCGAGTCGTATTTGATCCCGCCGAGCGCGATGTCATAGCGCGCAAAGATGTGCGCGTCGTACTTTAAGTGGTGGCCGACCTTCGCGTGTTTGTCGCTCTCTAGCCAAGTCTTGAGTTCGCTGAGTACGAAGTCGCGGTCGAGCTGCGCCGGTGCGCCCGCGTAGTCGTGTGCCACGGGGATGTAACAGGCCGCGTCTGGCGTTACTGCTAAGGAAATACCAATCAGGTCCGCAGTCATGTAGTCGAGCGAATTGGTTTCGGTGTCGAGGGCCGTTATAGCAGCGCTATTGATCCGCTTTTTCCAGGCGTTAAAGGCCTTTTTGGTCAGCACGGTTTCGACGTCGAGCGTTGTATCCGGCGCCGGTTCGGGCGTGGCGTCATCCACGGTCGCTTGCTCGTCGAGCGACTTTAGCAGTGTGCGTAACTCCAGCGCTTCGTACAACTCGCGTAAGGCATCTGTGTCTGCTGCCGAGGGTGCGAGGTCGTCCAGTTCAACCGGCAAAGTGACGTCGCGCGCGATGATGGTCAAGCGGCGCGATAGTTCGCAGGACTCACGGTGGTCGGCGAGCTTCTGGCCGAGCGACTTGGCGCCGCGTACCTTGACGTTAACCACGTCATCAAGCCGCTCGTACATCGCGTCGATCGTGCCAAAGTGGCCGAGTAATGCGGCGGCTGTTTTCGCACCGACGCCGGGAACGCCGGGAATGTTGTCAGCGGTATCGCCGACCAACGCGAGGTAGTCGGCGATCTGCTCTGGCCAGACGTCAAACTTGGCTTTCACGCCCTCGCGATCGAGCGATTTCATTTGCATCGTGTCGATCAACGTGACCTCGTCACTGACCAGTTGCGCCAGGTCTTTGTCCGACGTCGAGACCAGGCAATCCATACCGGCGGCTGTGGCTTGGTCTGCCAGCGTGCCGATGACGTCGTCAGCTTCGACATTTGGCACGATCAGCAGCGGTAAGCCCATGGCTTTTATGATGTTGTGGAGCGGCTCGATTTGCGCTCGGAGGTCGTCGTCCATCGGCGGCCGATTGGCTTTGTATTCGGTATACATGTCGTCGCGAAACGTTTTGCCGGATGCATCGAATACAACGCCTATCCGCTGTGGCGATTCGTCACGGATAAGTTTGTTCAGCATGTTTAGTACGCCGTGGATCGCCCCGGTCGGTTCGCCCTTCGAATTGGTCAGTGGCGGTAACGCCAAAAACGCGCGGAACAAGTACGAGGAGCCATCGACCAAGACGAGTGAGCGACTCATTGGCGTTGGTCCTCGTCGGCCGATTCTTCCTCGGTGGGTGTTTGCTCGGTCGTTGCTGCGGGGACGCTGGTTGCCGGCGCATCGTCGGGTAGGTACAGCGGCCCTTTTTGGCCACAGGCGGCAATGGCCATCAGAAACAGTGTGACGGGGGCAAATCGGTACGTACTCACGGCGCGTCGTCCATCGGTTCGGTCAATAGCCGACAGTGGCGCGCGCAGCGTTCGCTTGTCAATCTTGCCGTGCGCTTAGTCGCCAGTATCCGTGTAACGTTCGGCAATTTTCCGGTAGGCATCGCGAAAGCTGAGGCCATCCTCGGCGACTAAGCGGTTGGCCGCCTCGGCGGCGCCGGTGGCCGGGTCCAGGCGAATATTCTCGGGCACGAAACGCACGCCATCGAGCATCGCGCTCATTAAAGCTAACGATTCCAAGGTCAGGTCGATGCCCCGAAATAGCGGCGCCTTCAGCCGCTGTAGGTCGCGGTGGTAGCCTGACGTTAGTTTCGTCGTAATGATCAATGCCTCGTTCAATGCCCCAATCGCGCTTGCCGGTGCCGCGCGAATCAATTCGAGGACATCCGGGTTGCGCTTTTGCGGCATGATCGACGAGCCGGTCGTTAGCGAGTCAGGCAACCGTACAAACGCGAATTCCTGCGTGTAGTAGAGCAACAGGTCAGCGGCCAGGCGAGACAAGTCGTTCAGCGTCTGCACCGTTTCGAACAACACGGCCGCTTCGGCCTTGCCGCGCGATAATTGCACCGCCGTCACCGGCTCATGCACGCTCGCGAAACCGAGTTCGGTCGCTGTGGCTTGGCGGTCGATGGTGAGTGCTGGCGTGCCATAGCCGGCCGCACTGCCCAATGGGTTTTTGTCGATCCGCCGCTCGGCGGCGTTCAACGCTGCGCGATCGTCTACCAATTCGGCAATGAACCCGTTCGCCCAAAGTGCGACCGATGACGGCATGGCTTGTTGCAAGTGAGTGTAGCCCGGTAACGCGAGGTGACCGTCACGATCGGCTAGCGCACTGAGCGCGCCGCACACATCGGCAATGCCATCGTCCAGTGCGGTGACGGCATCTTTGAGGTAAAGACGCAGCGCGGCCAGCACTTGGTCGTTGCGCGATCGGCCGAGATGCACGCGCTTGCCGGCGTCGCCGATCGCGTTTGTCAGATGCTTCTCGAGTGCGGTGTGAACGTCTTCGTCCGCGAGTTCGATCGACCAGTCGCCATTTGCGTGGCTCGCGGCCAGTTGCTGCAGACCGGCGACAATGGCGTCGGTGTCGGTGGCGCTCAAATAACCGGCTTGATGAAGCATCCGTGCATGGCTCGCCGATGCTTTTGCATCGTAGGCGACCAAACGCGCATCTAGGCGATGGTCTTCCCCGGCTGTGAATGCCAGGACGCGGGCATCGAGAGCGGCGCCTTTGTCCCACAGTCGTGTGCCGCTCACGAGGCTTGTTCCGCCGGCGTGAGAGCATCGGTGTCGTTGACGACCAACGTTCCCGTCCCCTCGTTGGTGAATACCTCCAGCAGTAACGAGTCGGCCAGACGGTGTGAAATCACGTGGACCCGGCGCACACCACCAGCGAGTGCGGCCGCGATCGCAACCGCCTTTGGCAGCATCCCATCGGCGAGCTTGCCTTCGTCAGTCAGTTTGGCGAGACCGGCCGTGTCGATGTACGAGATGAGCGAGCTCGGGTCTTTTGGATTATCGAGAATGCCGGGCGCACCGGTGCACAGAATCAGTTTTTCTGCATCAAGCTCGGCGGCGATCGCCGCGGCCACCGTGTCAGCATTGATGTTGAGGAGCTCACCGGAGCTATCCGCCGATAACGGGCTAACCACAGGCATCAGGCCGTTATCGAGCTGCTTTTGCAGCACGTCGGCATTAACGCCGTCGATATCGCCGACATGACCATAGTCGACGGTACCCGCCGCTGTATCCACGGGCGGCCGGCGATGCGCGGAGATCAAGCCTGCATCGACACCGCTCATGCCGACGGCCGGAATGCCGAGATCCCGGCAAACGGCCAATATCCTCGTGTTGATCTGCCCGTTCAACACCATCGTTGCGACAGCGAGGCTGCCATCGTCAGTCACGCGGCGACCCTCGACGAATTGGGCATCCACGCCGAGTGCGCTCGCGAGCTCGGTGGACTGCGGCCCACCGCCGTGGACAAACACGACGCGAATGCCAACCTGATGCAACAGACCCACTTGTTCCATCAACGCGCGGGTCGATTCAGCATCCGCGAAGACCTCACCGCCGGCTTTTAGTACGAAGACCTTGCGCTTGAACAGTCGAATATACGGTGCCGCATGTTTGAGGGCGGAGACGACGATCGCCTTTTCGCGGTTATCGTTCACGTTACTTACCCAGCATCCGATGCAACACCGCCATTTGCGCGAGCATTCGGTTACGCGCTTCGGCGATCACGACGCTGCGCGGCCCGTCGAGAATGCGATCGGCGACGACCACACCGCGGCGTACCGGCAGGCAGTGCATAAAGCGGCAATCGTCGTTAGCGTTATCGAACCACGGTTCATCGACGCACCAATCCGTTAGGTTGCGGCGCGCCTCAGCGTCACCGTTTTTGTCGCCATAGCACGTGGTGGCCGACCAACTCTTCGCGTAGATAACGCTGGCGCCTTCCATCGCTTCGCGTCGGTCGGTTGTCTCGGTGACGCTGCCGCCATTGGCGGCAGCGAGGTTTTTGGCTTTCGCCATGATCGGTTCAGGCAGCGCGAAATTATCGGGCCGCAACACCGTGACGTCCATGCCGCGCTGCGCTGCCATCGTGACCGTTGCTGCAGGTACGGCTAGCGGCAGCGCTTTCGGGTGCCAGGCCCACGACAAAACGAACTTCGTGTTTTGTTTACCGATCGCCAAGTCGTCGAGCGTTTTCCAGTCGGCGAGACTCTGGCAGGGGTGGTTCATCGCCGATTCCATGTTGATGTAAGGCGTGTCGATCAAATCGGTCATGGCGCCGAATTCCACTTCGGCCAAATCGTCGGCGAGACTGCGCCGCTCGGCGAACGCGCGAATACCAATCGCGTCGCCGTAGGACGCGATCACCGGTACCGCTTCGCGAATATGCTCGGCCGCTGCGCCGTCCATAACGATGCCGGGTCGGCTTTCAAGGCCGTGGATCGACATGTCGGGCGAGATCACAAACGCACCGCCGCCGAGGCGCACCATAGCGGCTTGAAACGACGCGAGTGTTCGCAGCGATGGACTGAGAAACAACAACGCGAGGACTTTGCCTTCCAGTGCACGTGGCTCTGGGTGGTGGTCGAGCCGAGTGGCTAATTCGACCAGTGCCTCAACAGCCGGTGTGTCGAAATCAGCGAGATCGTTAAAGGCCTGCATGGGGTTTATTCTCCAAGGTCTAACAGCGCATCGCGAAGCACTGCTACGTGGTCGGCGCCGAGTGTTAGGGGTGGCAGCAAACGGGTGACCGTCGGGTCGGCGCTGCCGCCGGTGAGAATGCCGCGGTCGAGCAATGCACGGCGAAGCGCACCGCCGTCGCCGTCAGTGTGCAGGCCGATCAGTAACCCCATTCCGGACACAGCGCGAATCGGGCCAACGCCCGCCAATGCTTGCAGTTCGGATTCGCGCGCCCGAACGTTGGCGAGTAGCCCCTCGTTATGAATCGTGTCGATCACGGCGCAGATCGCGGCCGCGGCGAGGGGGCCACCACCGAACGTAGTCCCTAGGTCGCCCTGGCGAAGGTCGGCCGCAATAGCGTCGGTTGTTAGCAGCGCCGCGCACGGAAAGCCGCCACCGAGCGACTTAGCGGCCGTGACCAGGTCGGCGGTTAAGCCGAGCCGCTCGGTCGCAAACCCGAAGCCACTGCGGCCGCAGCCGGTTTGTACTTCGTCGATTATGACCAACGCGTTATGGGCATGAGCGCTCGTCGCCAACGCTGTCAAAAAATCAGGCGCTAAATCATAGGCTCCGGCGACCCCTTGCACCGGCTCAACGATCACAGCCGCGGTCGCGTCGTCAATCGCTCCTTGTGCAGCCGCGACATCGTCCCGCGGCACAAACTCGACATCGAAGGGTGTGTCGGGGAAGCCGTACCAGCGACGCTGGCTGCCCCACGTAACTGCTGCGGCTGCCGCGGTGCGTCCGTGAAACGCATGTTCAACGGCGACGACCTTACGGCGACCGGTGAGTAAGCACGCTAAGCGCAGCGCATTCTCATTGACCTCCGCGCCGCTGTTGGCAAAGAACACGCGCGACAGCGGTGCTGGCGCCAAACTGAGTAAGGCTTCGGCGGCGCGCGCACGCGCATGCAGCGCGACAGCGTTTGATTGAAAGTGCAGCGCCTTACCGCCCAGCGCGCTCGCGAGCGCCGGGTGGTTGTAGCCCAATGCGCAAACGGCATGACCACCGTACAAATCAAGAATACGCCGACCGTCGGACGCCTCGACGAAAACGCCGTCGGCACCGACCAAGTCGAGATCAAGTTGGCCGTAAACCGGCAACATGACGCCGGCTTCATGTTCGCGAGGACTCGTCATGTCCAGCCGCACGCCGGCGCGGTTAGTCCGGTTGTGTCAGCGAGGCCGAACAATCGGTTCATCCATTGCACGGCACCGCCGGCCGCGCCTTTCACCAGATTATCGATCGCGGCGCTCACGGCGACGCTATTACCGTCGCTGGCGACGCTGATTTCGACGTAATTGCTACCGACAACGTGGCCTAAGCGGGCGGTACCGTCGCGCCGCACGCGCACAAACGGGGCCTCGGCGTAATACGCCTTGAAGCTTTCGCGAAGGTCACCGGTCGAGACACTGCTCGTCAGAGGCGCTTGCAGGTTGACGATGATGCCGCGTGCAAAGGGGCCGCTATGGGGCACGAAGCGGACCTGGGTTTTTTGCCCGGTGGTCGTCGTCAAGACGCTATCGACTTCGGCAGCATGCCGATGCACCAGCGGTTTATAGCTGTAGAGATTAGCGTGGCGTTCCGGGTGGTGCGTCGTCGGCGTCGGCGTTTTCCCAGAACCGGTGCTACCGGTGATACCGGTGATGTACAAGTCCGGGCCGACCAATTCGGCAGCGACCAGTGGTGCCGCCGCGAGCAGCATCGCCGTCGCGAAACAACCGGGGTGGGCGACGTGTCGCGTCGCTGACTCCGCTGTTAACTCCGGCGGTGCGGCCGTGAATTGGGTCGCGAGCTCGGGTGCGCCATGCTCGCAGCCGTAGATTGCTTCGAAGCGTTTAAGGTCGGTAAAGCGAAAGTCAGCGGACACATCGACGATATGGGTACCGTTGCGAGCAATCGCGTCGAACTCGGCGAGGAGTGTCGCCGATTGCCCGTGCGGTGCCGCCGAAAATACAGCGGCGGCGCGGGCCTCAGCCAACGTCGCCAGGGCTGTTTCGACGTTGACGAACGGCGTCTCGCCGTACAGGGGTGCGAGGTGCGCGAACTCGGAGGCGATCGTTTTTTCGCCCGGATCGCGGCTGATGGCGCCGGCCAGCTCGAAGCGCGGGTGGCTACCGATTAAACGTAGTAGCTCACCGCCGACGTAGCCGCTTGCACCGATCACAAACGCAGGAATCTCGCTCATTGACTGGCTCCTAAGCCGACGGCCGCGGCGACAAAGTCGCCCAAGTCCGGACCGTTCGTCAGTGCGTTGATCGCCACCAGATCGGTCGAGCGGTGAACGATATCGATGCCGACTTGGTTGTCAGAGGCGGGCCCCGTAATGACCGTTGGTTCGATTGAGAAACGCTCGCGCAGCAGTTGCACGCCGCCCCAGGCACCCACCGGGTCGTTGGCGCATAACACAACCGCTGTTAAGCCAGCGCGAATGTCGTCGGCGCTAAGAATCGCTTCAACACCGTAACTGCCGAGCAGTCCGTCGCCGAGTTCAATGACGATGACGTCTGGCTTAGCCGCGGCCAATTGGTTAACGATGGCGCGTGTCAGCGCTGGCCCGGTTGCTGCCGACGTTGTTACGACACCGAAATCGCTAAAC
>JBCDIL010000014.1:0-92503 GCA_038749025.1 Pseudomonadota bacterium
CCGCGGAAGAGCAACGACGAAGTATGCATCGGGCCGAGACGGGGCCCTCCCACATCTTCGTTTGCCGCCGTGGCTCTGTTCACGAGACCGGCACTACTGATGTGGGAGCGGCGTCTCGCCGCGATTTAGCCGCGGAAGAGCAACGACGAAGTATGCATGGGGCCGAGACGGCCCTCCCACATCTTCGTTTGCCGCCGTGGCTCTGTTCACGAGACCGGCACTACTGATGTGGGAGCGGCGTCTCGCCGCGATTAAGCCGCCGATGTGCATCGACAACGCACCTATCAGGCCAAGCAAACTCCCGCATCTCAGCTCGCCACCAGCTCCAACCCAACCTACTTAGATATCTGCGCCTCGCGCGAATCTATAACAGCTTTAAGCCGAGTCAGTCGCTGCTCAATCTGCTCACACTCATCGCTCAATGCGCGCTTCTTGGCCTCGTCCGTTTCGTCCTCCAACGCAGCCTGACAATCCTTAAGACGCTGCTCAAAGTGACTACGCTGTTCCTTCAACTTGGCGAGCGACTCCGCTTTATCGGCCTTATCGAACACCAACGCATCCGGTTGCTCGGTCGGTTTCTCCAGCTTCGCATCGGCTTCTTGCTGGTTCTCAACCGGCGGTATGAACTGCTTATCGGTCGGCCAAGCTCGCGTATTCATAAACGTTGGTGAAACGATCTCGATGCCCGCGTTATGCAGGCCATCGAGCACATGCACACGCAACTCGCGCCGTTTACCAATAAGCTTATTTAGCTCAGTCAACAGACCCGACACCACATAGCTCACCGAAAAGTCGCCAAGCGAGCGAATTTCGACATACGGTTTATCGAGCCCCGTTTGATTGGCCGCTTCCAGTAGCACCGCTTCGATCTGCCCACGCGGTACGTCGTAGCCGAGCGACAAATCAACGGACAAGATCGTTCCAGAGCCACGCATCACTTTGACGGGATTCTGGACAAGATACATATTCGGCAACGTTGTCAGATCCCGTTGCTCCGTTTGAATCTCCACGTGCAGCAAGTCCATTTCGGATATACGGCCGAAGTAATCACCGACAGCGATAAAGTCGCCGGGCTTAAAGCTATCGACAATCCGCAACGTTATCCCCGCCATCATGTTGCCAACGAGAGTTGCCGAAGACAGCGCGATCGTCGCCGAAACGACTACGCCGAATAAGCCGATGAGCTGTCCTTTTAGCGCTGCGTTTAGGGGTAGCAACAGTATTAGCACCAGTACCCCACCGATCAAGCAACCGATCTGAATGAGCTGTTTGCGAAAGGCGAGGTGGGCTTTGCCCTCGTAGGTGGCGTCGAGTCGCGCGTTGACGAAACGCATTGCGAAATACATGGCGCCAAGCACCACGGCCGACTGAACAACCTTTACTGCAATCGCGATGGGATCCACACGCGCACCTTCTTGCTACACCGAGCGGCGACGCTCGGATTCTAGCAAGCTCTTCCGCATCGCTCGGCCTCGGCGACCAAACGTTGTGTTGTCAGCGATTCAAATCGTCGGCGAGGACGTCAAAAGGCCGTGCGTGTTCGCGTTAACCGTGCTCTGCAGCGTCGATTGAGCTCTGCGGCTAGCGTGGCGTCTTTAGCCGATTCATTCCCCGTTGGGGATGTGGACAGGTTGTAGCCGTGAGCGTGACTCATGCTCAGGCAAATTGGTCGGCCACGACGGCCAAGCGTGGCATTGTCAGCCGTTCAACTCGCCATCGAGGAATTCAATAAACGCCTTCGCTTTGCGCGTAAGGAAGTGGTTCTCGAGGTAGGCCGCGTGTAGCGCCGCACCGTCGATATGCCAATCAGGCAATACACGGACGAGCGTGCCGCGTTCCTCGTCGCTACGGCACAAGTACTCCGGGAGTCGCGCGACGCCAGCACCCGCCCGACACGCATCACGGCACGCCGCGAGCGACGCCACGTGGAAGCGTGGGAAAACGCGCAGCGTGGTGTGCTCACGGTTGCGGGCGAGCTGCCAGCTCTGGCCTTGTTGGTCGGCGTGCAAATCGATAATCGGCACGTTGCGCAGTTGTTCCGGTATCGACGGTCGTGTGTGGTCGGCAAGAAAACTGGGCGCACACCAGAGTGCGTCAGCAAGTTGGCCGATCTTGAGCGAGTTGTACCCCGGTAGCAGCGTTTCCGGTTTGTGTAAAACAAGCTCCGCCTTGCTGTCGCGACCGTTTTCGCCGCTATCGTACGGCCGCACGTCAATCCGAATACGTGCGTTTTGCGCAACGAATGCGTCGACGAGCGGCGTAAGCAACGGGCCGGGCTCTGTAAGAATTGCGCTAATGGTCAGCACACCGCTAGGAGCGACACGGTAACCACGAGCCGCGGCTTCGGCGTCCTCCGTGGCTTCAACCACACGTAAGCAGTGCTGGTAGTACTGCCGACCAATGTCGGTGAGGCGCAAACGCCGCGTGGAACGTTCGAGCAGACTTACGCCGAGGCGGTCTTCGAGTGAGGTAATGCGCCGACTGACGGTCGAGCGTTCCAGCCCAAGCACCTTGCTACCGCCGGTGATGGTGCCGGCCTGCACCACCTGCGCAAACAAGATCATATCGCCAGTCATACGGGTTGCTGCTGGTGTCGTCACGGTGTCCGCCTCTCGCTGATCGATAGCTGCTAAGTCGTCGGTGCGAGCACTCGCGTTGCTAGCCGGTTTTTTGCCGGCGCGTGCTTTCTTGCGTCGCACGTTCATAGACTGTTGGATACGCTGCCGCGAAAAACGTTACGTCCGTTCGTCGCAGGCGCACGGTCATTCGTCTCTTACCGGTTTGGATGCCGCAACTCGACCAACGGTTGCGTTACTTCAGAAACAAATTCATGCACCGTTGTGGCGCCGAGAGAACGGGTGGGGCGGTTTCTGTTGTAACGAATGCGTGACTGCGCGGACGTTACTTTTTCTTCACGGGGCCGGACGATTTGTACGGGTTGTACTCGTTGGCTCGGTGCAGCTCATCTTTCATCGAACGCGCCGACTGGGCACCGGCGGCCGAATCGTAAGGGTTGGCGTTCTCATCTTTTTCGATCGTGAACTTTTTCTCTTTGCCTTGGGAGACGAGTTGCTCATCGAGGATGACGCGCAGCATCTGTGTATCGACCAATTCGAGTTCTTCGCCATCGTCGGGCACCTCAAGCTCGATTTGGCGGACATTGGCGGCCGAGCGGGGTTGCTCGGCTGGTGGTCGCTGCTGCGCCGGTGGCGTTGGGTCTTGCGGAGGCGTAGCGTAACCGAACTCAGGCTTCGCGTTGCGCGAGCGCGATGGGCGCTGCACAGGCCCACGCGACTCGTTCATCAACGAATCGAGCGAGGTCTTCTCCAGCATCGCGAAAGCGCCGTTCTCGTCGCGGCCGAGGCAACCGTCGGTCTCCGACAGAGCCGTCGCCTCAAGATCCGCGATCGTGATCTCGTCTTCGTTGAGCATCTGGCGAAGCACGGTTGTCGACAACAACTCGATCGTGGTCGTTTCTTCGCCTGGGCCCTTTTTGTTGCCGGAGTCGCTCATACCGATTTGTTGGCTGGAAAACCTCGCAGTTTACCAAGCCAATCAATGAGTTCGCCGGTAACTTCGTCACGGTTCGTCTCGTTAAAAACCTCGTGACGCGCCTCTTTATAGACTTTTAACGTGACGTTTTGCACACCGGCATTGCGAAATGCCTCTGCCAGTATTGGCAACCGGTCCGTCGCGCTGACCGGGTCATCACTGCCGCCGAAGACGTAGATCGGCAGCGTCGGCGGCAATACGCTTAGCGCTTTCACGTTCGTGATGGCCCGCAAGCCACCGAGTAAATCGACCCACAGCCCGGTGGTTGCGTCGAAGCCGCACCATTCGTCGGCGATGTAACGGTCCACCTCAGCCTCGTCGCGGCTTAACCAATCAAACGCTGTCCTTACCGGTTCGAATTTTTTGTTGAAGCTGCCAAAGCTTAACCCCGTTAGGAGCTTGCTTGGCTGGTCGCCGCCGAGGCGCCACCGTTCGAACCGGGCGATCCACGAGGCGACCATCAACAAGGCTGGCTGACCAAAGGTTGAGCCGGATAGCGCCAAGGCGTGCCACGGCGCCGCTGATCGCAGCATGGCAGCCTGGGCGATGTACGAGCCCATGCTGTGGCCGAGTAGGACGGTGGGTGTCGGCCGACCGAGTTCGACGTTGATGTTTCGCCTAACGGCAAACACATCGTCGATGACCCGTTCCCAGCCCGCCTCGGCGGCGAAGTAACCTTCCGTGTTATCGACAATTGTTTCCCCGTGGCCGCGATTGTCATGGGAAAAGACGTGGTACCCGACAGCGTTTAGCGCGGCGGCCAGGCGCGCGTAGCGACCGCAGTGCTCGCCGAGTCCGTGGACGATTTGCACAGCGCGACCGATCGGGTTTTCACTCGCCCAGTAGCGCACCGGGATGCCTTTACCGTCATCGCTCGGCACCATCATTATCGCGGCACCGAAAAAAGCCTCATCAATTTCCAAAACGGTTGAACTCCCCCTGGCTCATCTGCACAGTGTAAGCCGAGCGCGCCGTTCGTCGCGACACCAACCAACGAGGCTTACCGATGCAAGAGATCTTCTACGATTGCGCGACCGCACCCAGCCCGAAGCGCGTACGCATGTTCCTCGCCGAGAAAGGCTTACAGCCCGAGGTACGGCAAGTGGATCTCGGTACCGGCGAGCACTTCGGCGATGAGTTTCTGGCGGTGAACCCAATGGCGATGGTGCCGGTGCTAAAGCTGCCCGATGGCCGCGCGATCGCCGAGTCCAATGCGATCTGCTGGTACCTCGAGGAAACTTATCCAACGCCGCCGTTGCTCGGCGCTGACCCCGCTGAGCGAGCACTAACGTTTTCATTGTCACAACAGATTGAGTTTTATCTTATCGGTGCTGTGGCTGAGAGCTTCCGCAACTTTTCAAAAGCGTTCCCTAACCGTGCGATGCCCGGGCCGTTTAAAGCGGAGCAGGTACCGGCACTCGTCGAGCGTGGCCGCTCACGCGCCGAGCAGTACATTGCGTACCTCAACAAACTGCTCAGCAGCCGCAAGTTCGTGGCGGGCGATCAGTACTCGATGGCCGATATCACCGCGTACATTGGCATCTCTTTCGCTGGCCGCATCAAGATCGCTGTACCGGAAGAGTATTCTGCGTTGCACGACTGGTTCGAACGCATCGACGATCGGCCGTCGGCGCAGTTGTAGGGGTAACGCCGTGTGACCGAGGCCATGTACGGGGTTCGGGTACGGGGGATCGTGTTGCTGTTCGCGCTTGCCTGCGCGGGCTGCGATCCCTATCACGGCTTCGGCTGCGTTGCGCCCGAGAGTCATCCGGCGGTGGCACGGGCGCGCGCACTAACGGATGCTGAACTCGAGAAGGTGTACGACGCCTGGTTGGCGACGAAGGACCAGTACGACACGTACGGTGAGGCAGCGACGCTAACTGGTGATGACATTCCCGCGGCCTTTAAGGTTCTACAGGCGGATTTCGTTCGAATGAATGGCTATGTCGTACTCGCTAATTGCTTCGACGAACGCGTGTCATTATGGTTCGAGCCACCAGCTGCGGCCGAGCCAGGTATCACGTTGAGCTGGGCGGAGCCCTCTACGAAAGACGCGTACGCCGAGGGTTCCGAGGTGCTGTGGCGATACACCGTTGAACAAGGTGCTAGCCCTAGCGAGTGAGCGGGTAAAAGGGCTCGCGGCCAATCGCGGCGAGACGCCGCTCCCACATCAGTAGGGCCCACATCGCGGAATTCAGCGCGACGAAGAACGAAGATGTGGGAGGGCCGTCTCGGTCCGATGAATACAGCGTCGAAGCGATCCGCGGCTCGATCGCGGCGGGGTGAAACCCGGGAACGCCGAAGCGCCGTTTCGGCCGGGTTGAACGCGGCGAGCCTACCAGCGAGTCGCCTTGCGCCGCTCCCACAGCAGTGGTGCCCACATCGTTGAATCAACCGCGACGGCAAACGAAGATGTGGGAGGGCCCTCTGGGCCCGATGAATGCAGCGTCGAAGCGATCCGCGGCTCGATCGCGGCGGGGTGAAACCCGGGAACGCAGAACCGCCGCTCCGGCCGGGTTGAACGCGGCGAGCCTACCAGCGAGTCGCCTTGGGCCGCTCCCACATCAGTAGTGGCCACATCGTTGAATCGAGCGCGACGGTGAACGGAGATGTGGGAGGGCCCTCTGGGCCCGATGAATACAGCGTCTAAGCCATCTGCGGCTCAATCGCGGCGCGACTCCGCTCCCACACCAATGTTTGGGTTCGGCGCGATGATTAACCCGCCTTAGAAACAGGTGTCGATTGCCGAACACCCCCAACGGCCACAGCGATCAAAGCCGCTGCCTTCACCAACTCAAGACTCGAATACACCCGATGTGCCGACGACGGCGGCGGTGTCCCAGCAGCAACAATAATCCGCCCCCGCTCAACCAACTCTGGCATCAACACGAACGACTCATAACTCAGCAACACGCCAACAACGACCACGGCCAACCAGACCCACCCCCGTGGCCGGGCGACCAACGCACAGACCACCAGCACAGCAAACATAATCCACTCAGCCGCACTTAGTCGCTCAAACAGCCTCGCCCCCATGCCAATTGCTGCGGCATAGTCGATTTCTGGCGCACTGAAGCGGACCGGAAACTCGATTAAGTACAAACCGACCAATGTGCCAGCCCAGAACCACGCGATTTGGCGAGGGGCGGGGACGAAACGGGTTACAACATCGCTCATGCGCGTTACCTTGTAAGTCCGGCAAGGAGTGGGGTTGCAATGCCAGAGGCAAAGCAAAGTACGAACACCGTTGTCATGATCCGCCCGTTCGCGTTTGGCTTCAATGCTGACACAGCGGCGACTAACCGTTACCAGCTGCAGCAGCCGCCCGAGGCGGATGTTAGCGAGGAAGCGCGCCGCGAGTTCGATGGCCTGGTTGCCACGTTAGCCGCCGCCGGCATCAACGTCGTTGTTGTCGATGACACGGCCGACCCGCACACACCGGACGCCTTGTTTCCCAACAACTGGTTCTCGACTCATGGCGATGGCTGCGTCGTTTTGTACCCGATGCTCGCCCCAAGCCGGCGCGCCGAGCGGCGCCGCGATATCTTCGAGCACTTGGAGAGCGAGCGCCAATTCTCGGTTAGCGATGTCAAAGACTTCAGCGGACTAGAGCAGAGCGAAGTCTTTTTAGAAGGCACCGGTTCACTGGTATTGGACCGCCAGGCCCAGGTCGCCTACGCTTGCTTATCCGACCGCACCGACCCAACCGGCGTAAAAATCGTTTGCAAAGAACTCGGTTACACACCGGTAATGTTCACGGCGGTCGACGCCGGCGGCGTGCCGATCTACCACACCAACGTCTGCCTCGCGATCGGCACGAACTGGGCCATTGTCTCGGCCGAGGCGCTAGCCAGCAGCGTCGAACGCGCGGCCGTACTGGAGGCCTTGGCCACAAGCGGCAGGGAAATCGTCACGATCTCGTTAAACCAAGTCGCTAAGTTCTGCGGCAACGCGCTAGAACTCACGAGCAGCACTGGCGAGACGCTAATCGCGATGTCGTCGCAGGCCCACGGTGCCCTGGACGAACTGCAGCGCCTCACGCTGTCGCGTCACGGCCGTATCGTGCATGCCGACATCGGCACGATCGAACGGCTTGCGGGCGGCAGCGTACGCTGTATGCTGGCGGAGATTTTTCTGCCAGCCGGTTGATGCGCTGGTCTAACCACCGGAGTTCCCGTGTCGCTGCCGATTGCGTATAGCGTCGCCTGCCACCGCCCAAGCGCGCACCTGCTCGACGTTACGCTAACGATCGAGGCCCCCAATAAAGACGGCCAACGCTTGCGCATGCCGGCCTGGATACCGGGCAGCTACATGATTCGCGACTACGCGCGCCATGTGGTGCGGCTTTCCGCCAGTTGCGGCAACGATGCGCTCGACGTCCAACGCGACGACAAATCCACATGGCGTATCGCGCCGTGCGATGGCCCGCTGCAAGTGCGCTACCAGGTCTACGCCTGGGACGAGTCGGTCCGCGGCGCCCACGTCGCAAATACACATATGTATTTCAATGGGCCGTGCGTCTTTCTCGAGGCGCTCGATATCGCGCCAGCGCACATCGCCGTTGAAATCCGCCGCCCCGATATTCCGGAAGCCGCCGCTTGGCAACTGGCCACCTCGATGCGCCCGCGCGCCGTCGACGCCAATGGATTCGGCCATTACCAAGCGGACGACTACCAAGACCTGATCGATCACCCGGTCGATTGCGGCGCGCTCGACGACGTCGCGTTCGTTGTGCGCGACATCCCGCACCGGTTTTGCATTCGCGGCGCGCGCGAGTTCAGCCGCGAGCGCTTACGCCAAGACGTCACGAAAATCGCCGAAGCCCACCACGACCTGCTCGGCACACCAGTCGACTTAGACCGCTACGTGTTCCTAGCAACGGCGACGGCAAACGGCTACGGCGGTCTGGAACATTTGTACGGTTCATCGCTCGCCATAACGCGCTCGGCGCTACCGACCGACGAAGCCGGCCCACCCGAAGATGCCTACCGCACGTTACTCGGCCTCATCAGCCACGAGTATTTCCACTTGTGGAACGTAAAACGGATGCGCCCGGCCGTACTGACGCCATACCCGCTCGAAGCCGAAGTCCACACCGGTTTGCTGTGGGTCTTCGAGGGCATTACCTCGTACTACGACGACCTCGCGATGGTGCGCGCCGGCGTTATCGACGAAGCGTCGTACTTGGAACTCCTCAGCAAACAAATCACTCGCGTCTGGCGCGTACCGGGCAGGGCGGTGCAGTCGCTCGCCGATTCAAGCTTCGATGCGTGGACCAAGCTCTACAAGCGCAACGAAAACTCGCCGAACGCGACGGTGAGCTACTACACGAAAGGCTCATTGGTCGCGCTAGCACTCGACTTAGAACTTCGCCGCGCTGGCAACGGCTTAACGCTCGACCACGTGATGCGCGAAGCGTGGAAGCGCTACGGAGAGACCGGCACTGGCATGCCCGAACGCGGCCTCGAAGCTCTGGTCGGCGAGTTAGCCGACGACGACATGAGCGAGTTCTTCGAGCGTTACGTGCACGGCACCGAAGACCCACCGCTGCAAGAGCTGCTCGCAACGATGGGCGTCGACATGAATCTTCGCCAACAATCGGGCGCCAGCGACATGGGCGGCAAAGCCGCCGACAACGACGCGGCAGCGCCATGGCTAGGCGTAACAGCGGCCAAAGGCGCCGACAGCATCAGCATCACCGGCATCGTCTCGTTCAGCCCCGCAGAGTCCGCCGGACTCTCAGCCGGCGATCAACTGATCGCACTCGATGGCCTGAAGCTCCACGCCGGCAGCTGGGACACGCTGATCAAAAGCTACACCATCGGCGACCGCGCCCGCGTCAGCTACTTCCGCGGCGACGTGCTCGCCGAAACCGACATCGTGTTCGGCGATGCGCCGGCCGACACCTGCTACCTAACGCCATCGGCCGACCCATTAACGGCGCGGCGGCGCCAGCGCTGGCTCGCCGCTCCGGCCGATTGATGCGCGCCGTCGTTGCGACGGGCGTGCTGCTCGCCAGTGCCGCCCTGGCCGATGCCGTGCCGCCGTTGCCGGAAGGCATTAGCAACAACGCGGTCGCGACCGTAACAGTCGGCGACGACAAGTACCTGTTCTCGTTCGCCGGCATCGGCGGCGATTACACGCACCGATCGATTCACGCACGAGCGTATCGCTACCGTGATGGCGACACCGACTGGCAACGCATTGACGACGTACCCGGTGGCGTCGGTCGACTAGCGGCGAGTGCGGTAACAGTCGCCGGTACGGTCTACTTCTTCGGCGGCTACGAAGTCAAAGCCGACGACAGCGAACGCTCGCTACCCGACGTTTACGCGATTGATCCGGCGACCGCCCGCTACACCCGCCGCGCCGACATGCCAGTGCCGGTCGACGATGCCGTCGCGCTCGTTTACGCCGACCGCTATATCTACCTGGTCAGCGGCTGGCACGACGTCGGCAACGTGAATCTCACTCAGCGCTACGACACACAAACCGACACGTGGGAACAAGCCACCCCATGGCCTGGGCCACCGGTGTTCGGCCATGTCGGCGCCATCGCCGGCACCACACTGGTTGTTTGCGACGGCGTCACCATCGACAACAACACGTTGCCGCGCCGCTTCGTCATGTCGAACGCTTGCTACCGCGGCGACATCGACCCAGATGACACGCGCCGCATCAACTGGCGGCAACTACCGCCACACCCCGGCGTGGCGTGCTACCGCGCGACAGCGTACGCGGACGGTAGCCGCCTGCTCTTCGCCGGCGGCGCCGACAACCCGTACAACTACACCGGTATCGGCTACAACGACATACCGGCCGAGCCGTGCGAACACCGCTACAGTTTCACGGTAGAGTCTGGCCGCTGGCTCCGCGAGCGCCGCGACGACAACGCCACGATGGATCACCGCGCACTGATTAACTGGCGAGACGACTGGATCGTCATCGGCGGCATGCGGTCGCCGGAGAACGCCGAAGCGGCCGTGCGCCGCCTGCCGGCGTGGTAACCGACTTCTCAGAGAACACAGCACGCTGGCGCGTGATGGCCGGCGTTGTTTGCATTAGCTTCTCGCCGATCTTCGTAGCGCTCGCCGACGTTGCGCCAACGACCAGCGCGTTCTACCGCGTCGCGATCGGCGGCGGAGCGTTGTTGCTCTTACTACTGGCGCTCCGCCGTAAACCCGGCTTCTCGTTAGCCGTTTACGCCGGCTTGTTACTCACCGGCGTTTGGTTCACGGCGGACCTCTGGTTTTGGCACCGCAGTATTCGCGATATTGGTCCTGGCCTATCGACACTGCTCGCGAGTTTGCAGGTCTGCTTCGTTACGCTGATCGGTTGGTTGGTGTTACGCGAGCGTGTGACGCTGCGACAACTCATTGCGATACCGCTCGCGTTACTCGGCCTGGCGTTAATCGTCGGCATCGACTGGAACGCGTTACCGGCCGACTACCGCCGCGGCGTCATCTTCGGCGTGCTAACCGGCTTAAGCTACGCGCTGTACTTGTTAACGCTGCGGCGCGTAACAGCCGCAACACGCTCCGGCATACCGATGGCCGAGATCGCGATCATGTCGCTGGTGAGCGCCGTGTTCCTCGCCGGCATCGCCGGCGGCGAGGGCGAGAGCTTGGCCGTCACCGACACAGCAGCCATCGGTTGGCTAGTCGCTTACGGTGTCTTGGCACACGTACTCGGCTGGCTGCTGATCGCGAGCGGCATCGCGCAAGTCTCACCGGCCGTGTTCGGCTTGTCGCTGCTAGCGCAACCGGTACTCACCTACATCTGGGATATCTTGATCTTCGGCCGCAGCGTCGGACTCATCGAGTTTGTTGGCGGCGCGATCACGCTCGCGGCTGTGTTCATCGGCGGCGCGTCACGACCCGACCCGGCGTAACGGCTGTGCTAGTCTCAAGCCATGCGCATCACCAAAGCACACATCGACGCGCTGACCGTTAACGAACGGCTCGACCTGATTGCCCTTATCTGGGACTCGATAGCGGAACGCCCGGAAGCAAAGCTTGGCGACACCAGCGACACCGTCGCCGCGATACGGGCGGCACTTCAGACTGAACGCGACGCTCAACACACACCGAGCGCGGCCAAGACGCAGCGCGACTGAGTAACCGCCACTGGCGAGGCCGGTGCTACAATTAGCGTTGTTCCACCGCCAACGTTTCGCGTGCTCGAACTCATCGCCAAAGTTGTTATTGCCTACCTCGTCGGGTCCATCAGCGGGTCGCTGCTGCTCGGCCGCCTGAAAGGCATTGATATCCGCGAGCACGGCAGCGGCAACGCCGGTGGCACCAACGCGATGCGCACGCTCGGCGTTGCGTTCGCGATTGGCGTCATCATTATCGATATCGGTAAAGGCTGGCTCGCCGGCGCTGTTATCGGCCCTTACAACGCTGGCGACGCGCGCGACATTTTCCTCTGCGGCGCGGCCGCCGTTATCGGCCACTGCTACCCGATCTACCACGGCTTTCGGGGTGGCAAAGGCGCGGCAACATTGGTCGGCGTGTTCGCTGCCGTGCACTGGCCGATGATTCTGCCGGTGTTCCTCGCCTGGCTCGTCGTCGTTGTCGTTACCGGCTTCGTCGGCCTCGCGACCATTACGGCCGGTTTCGCGGCGCTCGTCTATACGTTAGTAACCGGTCAACCGGCGATGGAAGGTGCCGTTTGGTTCTTCGGCGCGATGGCCGTGTTCGTCTTGTACACGCACCGCGCCAACATCAGCCGCATGCTCGCTGGTAACGAAAACCGCGCGAGCCGGTTGTGGCTCTTCAAACCCCGCACGCGATGACCACCGCCCCAAGCGCTGAACGCATACGCGACGCATTGAGCGACGCGCTTAAGGCCAAGCTCATCGCGCTCGATTGCTACGCCGCGATTGGTTCAACCAACGACGAGCTAATGGCCGCACCGGTACCGGCGCCGGGCGAAGTACGCGTCGCCATCGCCGACCACCAAACCGCCGGCCGCGGCCGGAGCGGCAAAACCTGGCACTTACCGCCCGGGGCAGGCCTCTGCCTATCGTTCGCGACAACGCTCCCAGTCGATGCCGCACGCATCGCACCCCTCACACTCAGCGTCGGCGTCGCACTAACGAACGCACTCCGCGCGCTCGGCGCCGACGCGATGATCAAATGGCCGAACGACTTGGTCCACGACGGCCATAAGCTCGGCGGCATTCTCGTTGAGCGGCGCAACTACCCGGAAGGCTCAAGCATCGTTATCGGCGTGGGCCTTAACGTGCAACTACCACCAGGCTTCGGTGACAACTTCGATCAACCGGCCGCGTTACCGCCCGGTGATATCACAACCGCCGTCGGCAACAGGATCGACCGCGATATGCTCGCCGCCAGCGTTTCCAACGCCTTGCACGAAGCGTGCGTCGCCTACGCCAAAACCGCGCGACCCCCATCCCCCGACGACTGGGCACCGATCGATTTTCTGCAAGGCCGCCGCATCACCGTCGAATCGCCCGGCAAAGCGCTAACAGGCACCGCCCAAGGCATCGCCGCCAGCGGCGCGCTCTGCGTCAGCGACGACTCGGGCAAAACTAAAACCGCCGACTCCGGCAGCGTACGCCTGCTATGACGCTACTCATCGACATCGGCAACTCACGGATCAAGTGGGCGCGCGCTCACGACAACGGCCCGCGCGACATCCGCGCCGTCGACTACCGCGACGACGTGGCCGCAGCGCTCGCCAGCATCAGCGACGACGTTGATTCATCCACGACAGAAGCCATCGGCGCCTCAGTCGGCCCCGTCGACGTACGCGATGCGCTCACCGACATCCTCGCCAAGCGCGGCGTCGAGACACGCTGGCTCGCCGTTACCCGCGAAGCGCTCGGCGTCACCTGCGGTTACCGCGATACCGAACGCCTCGGCGTCGACCGCTGGGTCGCAACGCTCGCCGGTTTCCAACGCGCCGACGGCGCCGCCTTGGTCGCCCAAGTCGGCACCGCCGCGACCATCGACGCCGTTACGGCAAACGGCCAACACCTAGGCGGCATGATCCTGCCTGGCTTAGGCCTAATGGCAACGGCCTTGTACGGCAAAACGGCCCGCATCCGCGCCGGCGCCGATGCACTGGTCGACCCGACCAACCGACTCGAGTTTTTTGGCGACGATACCGATCTCGCTGTACAAAACGGTTGCTTACTCGCCGTAACGGCCGCCATCGAAGCGGCCTACGAAGCACTCGCAAACAACGGCGAAACCCCACGCGTATTCCTAGCCGGCGGCGCCTCAGCCGCCGTCGCGCAGCAACTCACGATAGACTTCGACCATGAACCAGCCCTGGTGCTGGACGGTATTCGCCGGCTCGGCCTAGGGGAGGGCATGCATGCGTAATTTTGTTCTGCTGCTCGTGCTCGCGAACGTCGTGTTCTTTTTGTACGCGCAATACGTGGAGCAACCGAGCGTTGACACCGGCATCGTGCTCCGTACCGAGGCCGAGCTAACGCCCGAGGCCGAGTTGTACGAGCCACCACCGGAGCCGGTGCCCGCTTGTTACCGCCTCGGCTATTTCGAGTCGACCGATGCGGCGGAAGCGGCGATTCGCTCCATCGACGGCTTACCGGATAACTGGCAAGTCGCCGAGGCCACGCAATCGATCTTCGTCGGCTTTTGGGTGCAAGTGGTTAACCTTCGCACCGAGAGCGAAGCACGCACCTACCAGACACGTTTGCAAAACGGCGGCGTGGAAGAGAGCTACCGCACCGGCGATGCCAACGAGGGCTACACGCTCTCGCTCGGGCTTTTCAGTGAACGCGACCGCGCCGAGCGCGTTCTGAAACAAGCGACGGATCTGAACGTACCGGCCACGATCATCGAGCGATACCGCCCCGAGCCCGGTGCTGTCGTCACGATCGAGCTACTCAACCCAGCCGTGCTCGATGCGCTAGTGGCCGGCAGCGAGTCGCTAACGGTAAGCGACTGCGCTGCCAGCGACGAGGAAGACGCAGACTCAGAAGCGGTAGCTGATCCCGAGTGAGATAAAGCTCACGCGGTCGGTGTCTTCCACATCGAACCACTCGAACTCACCGCGAACGGCGAGGTTGTCGCCGATGTCGACCTCAGCACCGATACCGAGCGCCAAGTCCGTGCCATCTTCATCGCGACGGAACCGCTGCGGCACGTTGAACGTGTCTTCCAGTAACGCCTCGGTTTCGGCTTCCCAGAAAATTACACCGGCTTTGCCATACAGGTTTAGCGGACCAACCGGCAGCTTCAGCACACCGAACGCATCGACACCGGCAATCTCGGCATCAAAGTTCGTCGCAATCGGCGGCAACACAAAGAGCTCCGAGTACCGGCCGAGATCGGTGTAGCCAATCTCAATGGCGAACATGTCGCCCAGCGGTATACCGGCATGCACCGACCACCCGGTGTCGTCCGAATCGATCGTGATGTCGGTGTTATCGATATCGAGCGCGACGGAACCCGCCGAACCCCCAATGTAAAAGCTATCGGCAAAAGCGCTCGACGCGACAAGCGCGAGCGGTAAGAGCGCCAAGTGTTTGCGTTGCATCGAAAGACTCCCTGACCACACGGGTCGTTGAATAAACGTGTGAGCGGGAGAGTCGCCCGATGCGGCTGAAAGGAGGCTGAACGGGGCGTTTAGGTGTGTGGTTAATGCGTCGGATGTCACACGGGTGCCTCAGTAGCTAGGCCAAGCGGTTCGGCAATCGATTAGTCTGGATTGGCGTCTCGCTGCGGCCTATAATTTGGCACTTGGAGCCGGCATAGCTCAGCTGGTAGAGCAACTGATTTGTAATCAGTAGGTCCGCGGTTCGAATCCGTGTGCCGGCACCATCGAACACCTGATCAAAACCATATCTTGTTGTGCCGGTTTTGGATGTTACCGAGTACTTGGCTACGAACCAGGCGGTCGGAGGTTCGAGTCCTTCCGGGCGCGCCAAAAAAGTAAAAAGGGCCAGTTGCTTACGAGTGACTGACCCTTTTTCATTTTGAAGCACTGTCCCATAGATCGGGATTAGTCCCATAGATGAGCGCATTGACGCGCTAGATTAAATCAATTGAGTCTCGCAGCTGGTCGGCGGTTTGTGTCAGGCCGATTTTCTCAAGGTCGAGTAGTAGCTTCTCCGGCGTCTTCTCGGGTCGGTTCAATCTGTTCCGCATGCGTCGGACAGCGGAAATAGCCAGCGCGGAGTTGAGGTCAATTGCATCTGCAATGAACTCGTCAGCTGTTTTTGCCTCAATGCAGTACTTGCCCAACAACTCATTTGGAAAGTCTTTGATGTTTTCAGTGACAATGATGTCAGCGCGGCACCGAACGGCCGCAGCAATGACGTGCCTGTCGCCTTCATCAGGGAGTTCGCCCAATTCGCCTGCTATGGATTCGTATCCGTCAACTTTGGCGTCCTCGAATGCTGCCTCCATTGCTTCTCTTGCGCGGCGCGCTCGTTCTCTCGAATCAGGGCATTCTCTTTGCAGCAGGAACTCTGCGGTGGCTTTCTCTGTTTCGTCGAGGATTTCATCAGACCATCGCACTCGGAAAAGCTCTGCTTCAGCCAGAGAAAGGATTACGTTTCTCTTCAAAGGGCTGAACAAGACGCAAGCATCAACTAGTGCGGTGAATCGGTTCGCGAACATTAATCAAATATAGTCCGCGTCGTTCTGGGCTAGTTCTTCAAGTGCCTTTGCTCTCTTGTTGTCCCGAGTGTTCTTGTATTCGAATAGATCATCTGCTTTGACGCGTCTATGCCTACCAACAAGATCAAACGGGATTTCTCCCTTCTCAAGGAGGCCAACAAAATACGGGCGCGAGACATTCAAAATATCAGCTGCCTGTTGAGTTGTAAGTTTCTGGGTAACCGGAACTAAGGTAACTGCATCGCCCTTACCGACATATCTCAACAATTCGATAAGTAAATCGGATAGCGCGGGAGCAAGACAAATCTCAGTTGTAGTTCCGGCCGGATCTACAATCTTTAGGCGGTTTTCGTCAGTCGGACTTGCGTGGGCAGCAAGGATTCTCCGCAAATGATTTGCAGCTTCACGTTCGCCAGGTGACGGCAATCTGTCCCCAATCTTTTCTGCATAGCTAGCCGGCATAGTCATGATTTGTCCTCCATTTACCAAAACCATACATATTATTCAAAATAAACGCAACAAACGAAATATACGAATCAATTGCAAGTGAAAAAACAAGTCTTCTTGCATAATTCGGAATATTTTGATACAAATAAGCCATCTTTCGGAATATGAACGGCTTTCCCATGACCGACAATCCCACAGTTGCACAACTCTTGGTCCAAGATCTGCCACCCGGTTTTGTTCGGCAAATCCTCGAAACGCTGCCGAAAATCTACCGAGAAGCGTACGACAGCGTTACAAACGATAACCGGCTAGGCGAGCCGGAGGCGCTGTATTTACTTGGCCATACACGAAGAGCGCTGTTTGAGACCAAATTTCGGAAAATGGCACAAAGTTGTGGGATGCAGGTAGAGATGCATAAACCGAAACGTGGTGGATGTACCCACGTTCGGGCGCTTGTCGGAAGGTTCCAATTGATAACATGTCATGTGGCGAGTCCAGGGGCGTTCCCTAATCACTCCGACTGTCGTGAGCAATATTCCGCAATCAATGAACATATCCAACAAGGACAGCTGTTCGCCGAAGACTCCAGCCCGGAGGAGCAGGCACTCTATGGAATTCTCACGCACACTTCCGATCCCAAGGATGCGTCAACTTTTCGTTCGGCACAGATCGGATTTCCCGATACGCGCTTCCTCGAATGGACTGAAGAGCCAGTTGATCTGTTGGACATTCGGGATAAGCAATCTCGAATGTTCCGTGGGGCCGAAGATCTTCAAGGCCAGATTCAGAGACCGAAACCGAGATGGAAGCAGGCGCAGCAGCAAGAACCGAAACCCATATTCAAGAAGAACAAATTGGGAGATAACGATTAATGCCCGTCGGAGTTGAGGGATTCCAAAAAGAGCGATTGACGCAAGCGAGAACCGCCAGAGGATTAACCGCAATCTCACTGGCGGATATGGCAGGACTCGGACAGGCGACGATATCTCAGTATGAGAAGGGTCCGCAGAAACCGAAGCAAGAGAACCTAGATAAGTTGGCAGACCTGCTAGGTGTTCCAGTAGGCTACTTCTTGAAACCTGTAACGGTTGGACGTCCAGAAAAGCTGTTCTATCGTTCAATGAGTGCAGCAACAAAGTCTGCGCGTAAAAGCGCTGAGGCTCGATACCAATGGGCGTTGGAAACGGTCGAATATTTGCTCGAGTACTTCGATCTTCCCGATGTGAACATTCCCGAACTGGATGTCCCTACGGATCACCGACAGATTAACGACAAGCAAATTGAGTTTTTGGCGGAGCAGTTGCGTTCCCATTGGCAAATGGGAGATGGTCCTGTCGTTAATTTGGTTAGAACGCTGGAGAGTAACGGCATTATCGTGTGGCGTACTGCTCTGGAGGCCCGGACATTGGATGCTTTTTCAGAGTTTCGAAGTCCACATCCTGTTGTCGTTCTGTCATCCGACAAGCAGAATTTTTTTAGATCTCGATTTGATGCAGCTCACGAGCTTGGACATCTGATACTTCATACGAACTTAGATGAAACGAACCTGCGAAAGTCGTCCGACTTCAAACTGATTGAAGAACAAGCGCACCATTTCGCGGGCTCATTCCTGTTACCAGCTGTGGCTTACAGTAACGACGTTTGGGCGCCATCTATCGATACTTTTCGTGCCCTGAAGCCGACATGGAATGTCTCGATAGGTCTTCAAATTATGCGGTGCAGTCAGTTGGGCTTGATCAACGAAGCGCAGGCAAAACGATTGTGGATAAATCGATCAAGACGCGGCTGGTCGAAGTCCGAACCCCTAGACGACAGCACGCCCGCTGAGACACCGACGCTTATTCGAACTTCGATCGAGATGTTGCTAGCCGAAGGGGTTCGAACAAAGGAACAAATCGTATCTGACCTGTGTTTGTCTCCGGCAGACCTAGAGAAGTTGGCAGAATTGCCGCCTGGCACTTTAGGCGGTCAGCCGACATTAGTTTCACCACAACTCAAGTCCCGTGATGGAAACGTAGTTCCGTTTGACAAAAAAAGGGGCTAGATGGGAACTACGCTGAGCCGCAGCGGTGAACTTGGACAGGCACTGTTTGTACATCAATCAATCGGAAGGAAGCGTCTCCACCAAATCTCTATGCGCGAAAGACTGGAACGTCCGTTGTGGATTTCAAAAGAGTAGCACCAAGTCTCAAGCCCAGAGCCCGATACTGGCGGATGACGTGATCGTTAGCTTGCCTTAGCTAATCGAACGTCCCCGTTTCTGTAGACGCTCCCGAAGCGCGTCGACACATCTAGCCACTCAGTGTTCGATAACCCAATACGCTCAAGGACTGGTCTTAGGCTGTCCGGTATGCGGCAAGGTATCTAGGACAGGCACAGTCCGCTACCAACTTCGGCTACATACCGCCGGACGAATCGGTGGTCGTCGACGTAACGGCCGTGGGTAGCGGCACATTGACGGCCGGCGCGGATGCAACGCTACAAGTGGAAGCATTCGCGGCCGAAGCCAATGTTGGTGAAGACAACGCCGGTTCGTGGTTCACCGAGTTAACGCTGAATGGCGATCTCGATGCCGACGGCGATGGCATACCGAACCGCGACGACGCTTTCCCGGGCGATCCGAACGAGACCGCCGATAACGACGGCGATGGCATCGGCGACAACGCCGACCTTGACGACGATAACGACACGTTGCCGGACCGTTGGGAAGAGCGCTTCGGTCTCGACCGTCTCGATCCCGCTGATCGCGCCGGCGATCTCGATGCCGACGGGCTCACTAACGAAACCGAGTTCGCGATTGGAACGCGGCCCGACCAGGCAGATTCCGATCGAGACGCAGTCGGAGATGCCGCCGATAATTGTCCGCTGCAGTTCAACGGCCAACAGTTCGATGAGAATGGCGACGGGCTTGGGGATCCGTGTGACCCACTGAGCTTCGTCGGCGCTGTCGATGTCGGCGATGTCGATGGCGACGGAGAGGCCGACGTGACGCTCGTTACCGGCCTGCTCAACAATACGGCGGCGGTAACGAAATCGGCTGCAACCGATTTCGATATCGTGGCGTTCACGCAGGTCTCGGGTAATCCGGCACCGAAAGCAGCGCTACCACTGCGGCTCAGCAATGGCGAAATAGCCGTTACAACACCGATCCGCCGCAGCGATGGTGCAATCGGTGGACGTACCGTGAACGGCTGGACCGGTGAGCTTGTTCAGCAATACTCAGCGTTCACGCCGTCGTTCACATTTGTTGCGGCTGACGTTGCTCTGTCGGAGACCGCCGAAGACGCGCTCGTTATCCTCGTGGAATCCGACACCGGTTCCATCCGCGCCGATCGGCGGCCGGCGAGCGCCACTGCTAAAGACGGCGACATGACCTTCTTCGCCGGCCGACCCCTTTTCGAAGCGCTGGGTTTCGCGATGATCGACTACGACGTCGCCGTCGTGCTCGCCCACGACAGCGGCAACTTGGTCGTGCAAGCCCGCGAGTTCGGCAGCGGCCGCACAACCAACAGCACGGTCGGCGAATGGTCGATACCGTCCGCCGATTGGTTGCACGCGCGCATCGGTGCACTGGAGGACGGCTTCGTCGTTCTGACGACCAACGTTGATGGCTCATCGACCGTCTCGCGCTGGCGCCTATCCGACAACGCCCCGGTACTCACCTTCGACGTCGCTGCGGGCGATGGCACAACGGTGGCGATGAATACCGACACCGCTGCACCGCCGGTTATTCGCGTGGTGGCCTCGAATGCCGCTGGCGACGCCACGTTGTTTACCTACGACCTAACGACCGGGTTGGAGATTCAATCGACGGATGTCATCGATAACCTTCGTGAGGTCCGTGCTGGGCTGAACCAGTTACCCGGCCGGTATGGTGTGCTCGCGAGCGACTCAGCTGGCGCTGTGTCGTTAGAGCTCAAAGATACGCTAACGGGTAATACGGTGACGACGCTAACGGCCGAGTCGATGAGTGCACCGCCGCCGGCGCCACCACCGCCGCCGCCCACCACGACACCGCCGAACAATAGCGGTGGCGGCGGAGGTGGCGGTGCCACTGGTGGTTGGTTGGTGATCGCACTCGCAGGTCTATTCGCTGGGACTCGTCGTCGACGCATAGCGCTGGCAACTAGCAAGCGTTAGTAGACATAAGCTCCGCGCCTAAACCAACAAGCCCCGCCTTCTCCGGCGGGGCTTTTTCGTTGCCGCAGCCTAATTTCGGTTCGATCTCGGTTTGGGTTGTTCAGATACCTTTTACGCGTACGTGTTCAAGTTCGGCATACTTAGCCTACCGAGACATGACCTCGCATGTTACTTAGGTACCATATTGCGCTCTATTTCTTCGTCTTTCCGCCTGCTAGTTGTTTCGTTCTGCATACTGACTGCAGCGAATCCCAATGTGTTCGCAAATGATCTTCGCAGTACTGCCGCAGACTACGCGGCGTTCGGCGAGGCGTTTGCGGCTGCGCTCAATGACAAGGATCAAAGCGCGCTTAGTGAGTTGTTTGCAGTCGCTGAGTTCACAAGAGCGATTGCCGACGATTTGTTCGACGATGATGAGGCTAAACGGGACTTTCTGCGCGGTTTCCGGGGTGACAGCCAAGCTGCGTTTGTGTCGATACTTTTCCACAGCTGGTTTTCACAAGAGCTCAGCGCCAAGTACCTTAGGACAATGGATCGCAACCGACCGGTAGTCCGAGTCAACTTTGTGAACGGCGGGCTCGAGTACATACTAATCTCTATGCGCGAAGTGGCGGGCGAGTTGGTCGCTGTCGATCTCTATCTGATGACGGCAGGGCGCACCCTCTCGGCGTCGGCCGGCCTTGCGTCGCAGATCATGCTTAAGCCAAGTAACGCGCTGCTAACGAGGTTGTTTGGGGAGGACTACCGAGCTAATCAGCCAATGGCGGCGAAGTTTCGCCTGATCGGCGAATTGCGGCGGGAGGGAGACCTCCAGGGCGCTTACGATCTGATCCAGTCGCTACCCGACTCGGTCCGTGACAATCGACTGATGGTAGACACTGCCGTCCAGCTAACCTCCCATCTAGATGAAACGGAGTATCGAAAACAACTGACCCGGTTGGGAACACTCTATGGGGATGACGAGTCGGCGGGATTGACGCTGATCAACTACTACTTAACGACCGGCGATTACGACAAGGCTGAATCGACCATTAACAGACTGGTGCGATTCCTTGGTGAGGATGCGGCGCTGGCGAATATACAGGCGGTCGTCGCTATGGATGCTAAGAAATATGAACTCGCTGAGCAGTATGGTTTGCGCGCGATAGAACTGGAACCGGATTTCGAAGATGCCTATTGGACGCTAGTGACGATCGCGCTCGAACAACGGAATTTCGATGGGGTGACCGTGGGACTGCAGCGGCTCGAGAAGGTCTTCAACTACGAATTTACGCCTGACGGTTTCGATCCGGAGGTGTTCGGTCAGTACACTCAGTCAGAGTCGATGAAGAAGTGGCTTCAGTAGTCACTAGGACGCACCCCGTATTACGCTTAGCTATCCGCCCCGCAGCCAAAACGAACCACGGGGCGGACCACAAACTAGCGCCGGCGCTTATGACATCGACCAGGGACAGGTATGGCTGATAATCCGCCGAAACAGACTTGTGCCTTTCCAGCTAGGAAAAATAACGACGCGCCCTAGATGGTGGGTAGAACGTAAAGCGCGACAGCGTTGAAGTGGCACAGCCCACCCACGAGCACAAACACGTGCCAGATCGTGTGGTGGTAGGGAACTCGCTTCGCTGCGTAGGCCGCAGCGCCAACGGTATAGGCAACGCCACCCGCCACCAGCCACCCGAAGCACTCTGGCCCGATCGCGTTATACACCGCCGGCCCCGCGACAATCACCAGCCAGCCCATGGCGACGTAGCTTGCAAGTGCCAGCTTCGGAAACCGGTAGCGCAAAAAAAGCTTCAGGACGATACCGCAGACAGCGAGCGCCCAGATCACGCCGAACAACCACCACCCGGTTCGGTCGCGCATTGCCACCAGCAGGAACGGGGTGTATGTACCGGCGATAAAGAGATAAATCGCGCAATGGTCCAGCAGCTTCAGCACGTGACGGAAGCGGCTCTGACTGAAGCTGTGGTAGACGGTTGACGCTAGGAAAACCGCGACCAGCGTCGTGCCATAAATAGCACTGGCGACGATACGCCATGGGTCTGCTGATGCAATCGTGAGCGACAGCATCCACGAAAGACCGGCCACGGCGAGCACGGCGCCCAGAGCATGCGTGACGACATGCAGTCGCTCTTCAGAGTCGGAGTAGGCGGACATCGCTGGGGAACGCTCGCAATCAACGAAGCATTACAAGCCTAACGCATTCGCGGGTCACAACGGAACCGGTGAGTTGGGAAAGAACCTCCTTAAAGGAACGGCGTTGGGGTGGGTGATCTTGGACAGGCATCGACCAGGGACGGGTATGGCTGATAACTCGCCAGATTAGATTTGTGTCTATCCTTGGGCCGCGCTCTTGGGCCGCGCTTTGGCCGCGACTCTAATCAGCAAAGCACGCGCCGTCTCTAGACTGAGCCAATTGGGCAGATACAGTCCGGCCCGTTTGACGCGGCCAAGCGTCATACCCAACACGGTCGGTGTGGCACACTGTATTGCGATTGCAATCTCGATCGGAGGCAGCGGGCATGAAGCAGATCACGCGACGGCACTTGTTCGGGCTATCGGCGGCGGCAGCGGTATCGTCTTGCGCGAGACAGCCAGTACGGCTGCCTGAGGAGCGCACCGAGTATGACGTTATCGTCGTCGGTGCAGGCTCCGCGGGTTGTGTCGTCGCATCACGACTCAGTGAAGACCCAAATCGACGTGTATTGCTTTTGGAGGCCGGGAGCGAGTCAGACAACCCGCTGATCGATCAGCCCACGCAGTGGTTTAGGCTGTTGGGTTCAGACCTCGTCTACCCAGACCTCACCGTGCCGCAATCTGCACTAGGCGCCAAGGTACTGTTCGCCGGCCACGGCCGCACGGTGGGAGGCTCGAGTACGATCAACGCGATGATCCACCACAGACCCACGCCGAACGATATCGAATCGTGGGGCCTTGCCGATTGGCGTTGGGAAGACGTGGCGGCGATGTTACGTCGTTCAGAAACGTTCAACGGGGATAGCACGGCCGGCCGGGGTACCAATGGCCCAATCGGTGTCATGCGTCTTCCGGATCCGCCTGCGCTCGCCGATGCGGCGTTGGCAGCCGCGGACCGACTGGGTATTGGTGTGTGCGAGGACATCAACGTCGGGCCGCAAATGGGCGCCGCCCTGAATCAGTTGGCGTTCGCGAGTGGTAAGCGCCAGCACACGGGACTTGCGTACCTGTCGGCAGCACGAGACCGACCGAATCTCACGGTTCTTACGAACGCCGACGTCACGTCGCTAGTAATCAACAACAACCGCTGCGATGGCGTCGAGTTTACCCACGGTGGCGAGACGCGGCAGGCGATCGCCGGCAAAACCGTCTTATGTGCGGGCGCTCTGCGAACGCCTCAGCTATTGATGCTGTCCGGTATTGGGCCAGGCGGCGATCTGCAGCGGCTTGGCATTCAAGCAGTTCTTGATGCCAATGCCGTTGGCAAAAATCTGCACGATCACCTATTAGTCTCCGGCAACAATTTTGCGACGCCTGCGCCGGTAGGGAAGTCTGCGGTGCACGGGTCCGTCGCCGTGGTCTACGCGGCAACACAAGAAGGTGGGGACCGAGACATTTTGCTGAACGTGTCGACCAGCGCCAGCGCCATACCGCCGTTGACCAGCGCACCGAACGGCTTCAAGACGTCGCTTAGTTTTATGCGGCCCCGAAGTCGCGGAAGCCTAACGCTTGCCAGCGCAGATCCCAGTGCTCAGCCGGCGATCGACGTGAACTACCTCGCCGCGCAGCATGATAGGGACGGCATGAAAGCGGCGTTGGAACTCAGTCGGGAACTATTGTCTGCCAAAGAGTTTCGGCGTTTCGAGGCAACGGAGCTAAACCGCGACTTGTTGGACAATGCGTCATCGGTTCAGGAATTTATGAATCAGGGCGCTACACCGTTCGGGCACTACTGTGGAACGTGCCGGATGGGAACGGACTCGGATGCGCCCGTGAATACGCAGCTGAACGTAAAAGGCATTGACGCCCTGGACGTCGTGGATGCATCGGTCATCCCGTCTATTGTCTCTTGCCCGACCAACCCGCTCGTCGTTGCGATCGCGGAGGTGTACGCGTCGCGCTACAACTGAGCCGACTCGTCGGGTTTGCCTGTAGCGACGTTCTACCGCGAATCAAACCGTGTGTTTTTGCGACGTCTGCGCCGTTTAGCGAGCCACGCCTTGTTAGCCGTGTACCAGCGCTGAAGTGACCGGTTCGGTAGCGCGCTAGCGCTGTATTTCTGGATCTTCTAAACCAACGGCCGCTCGCGCGTTCGTTCGCAGTCGCGAATCCCTCGGCGAATGAAGCTTGACCGAGCTTTAAATGCGAGTGATTCTCGTTTACATTGGTGCCATGGCAGCTGCCTCACGGGTAACAACCATGAACCAGGCACTTCGATGGATCGGTCCACTCATCGGCCTCGTGGTCGCCGCCATCATCGTGTCACGCTGGCACATCAACGGACTCGGGTCGCTGGTTTGGCTTGGCATGGCCATCGGCATCAGCGTCATCCGAGCACCGTTTGCCAAACGCAGCGCCGCGAACACCATTATCGATCAGCGCGCCACCGGCATTGAGCGCGTGCTGCTGGCCATGGTGGCCATCGGCGGGACGATTCTGCCGGCCATACACCTCGCCACCGGTGTGTTGGGCTTTGCGAACTACACCTTGCCCGCCTGGACTGCGGCTCTCGCGGTGCTGCTGCTTATCCCGACCCTGTGGTTGTTTTGGCGAAGCCACGCCGATCTTGGCCGCAATTGGAGCGTGACCACCGAGCTGCGGGAAGAACAAACACTCGTCACAAGCGGCGTGTACACGCGCATTCGCCACCCTATGTATGCCGCGATATGGCTGTTTTTTCTTCTGCAGCCGTTGGTCGTCCACAACTGGATTGCAGGCTTCGTCGGACCGATTGCGTTTGCCGTGTTGTACTTCGTGCGGGTGCCGTACGAAGAGGCGATGATGCGCGATTGCTTCGCCGACGAGTACATAGAGTATTGTCGGCAGACGGGTCGGGTGCTGCCTAAGATGTCGAAGTAGCACCGACGACACTGCCGCTGGGTTAGTCGACATGGCGATGGGTATCGCGAACGGTTTTGCTGCGGTCGAGTCGCTTAATCGAACTCATAAAACTCAAGCACTAATGCGATAGATAGTTTTGCGCCTGTCCTGGCAGGGGCTATGTGCCTGTCCACGTGCGTTTCTTCCCACCTGCGTTGTCCACAGGTGCGGTGCGTGCCGGTCGACCCGCGGTATCACCTATCCACCCGTGTCCTCGACTCGTATTTTCCTCATATGGGCCTATCCACTCGGTGGGCTCCGGCGCGGGAAATGTAGAGATCAGTTACGCCAGCTCGTGAATCGCGCGCGCCTGCGCAAATGGCGATTTCGGGCCAGTCGAGACGCTGAGAATGGCCTTCCAAAACGTAGCAGAGAGCACACTTTCGACTGGAACAGTCACGCCACTGACTGGCCAGTCACGCGCTACGTAACGCGTGGAATCTGGGTTGTCAGAACTAACTTAAGGTTTTCTTAAATGAAACTTAGGACAACCGTGTGGAGTGGTGCGGCACGCTAGGTGTTAGTTAGCGCACGGCCACGACTGCGGAAACCAACCGGGAGAACGCAGATTCTGGTCGGAATCGTCCGTTTCAGGAAGCAAAGGCACTCACGGAGCACATGTTGTGACAACAAACTACATCAAGAGCAAGCTGGCATTCATCGGTTTCACCGTCCTACTGGTAGGTTGTGCATCGACCGTGAGTTCGTCACGAGGTCTGTACGGACCCACCCCAGCTAACGTGAGGAGTTCGGATGAAAAAGCACTATTCAGTTTTGATGTTTCTGGACACGAAATCAACGATATCCGGTACGCCGTGAAAGAGGCAGCCGGTCTCGACGGACTCCTAATCGATGTCGATCAGCCGAACATGGTCAGTGGGTATGGACTCTCATCCGGCTCGCAGGCCCAGCGGTGCCCTAAGAGTAGGGGGTATACCTTTGCCGCCTATTTCGAGGAGACGAGTAATAGCAGGGCAAAAGTCACCATTGCTGTTGACGCGCACGGTGGGTGCTGGATGGACGGACAAGTGGCCCAATACGTAGGGCAAAAACTCATGGCGAATACCAAAAAGATCCTACTGTCCTATGAGTGATTAAGTCCTCGATGACTCTCTGTACAAAGCAATTGCGAGAACAGTCTGTATACAGACTACCGCACTGCAAAGGATCTGTCGGGGCAACCAGTGAGAAGGGTTCGACACCTGTAGTCATATGAGAACGATACTTAGCAACGTATTTCTAGCTTGTATTTTGGCTCCACTAGCCAGCGTTTCGTGGGCGTTAGATTTGGAGAAGGAATCAGATTTCGTCCTCTCAACTAGTCCGCAAGGTGCTGCCGTCTTTCATTACCTACGCGGCAAGAATCTGTTTCTAGGCTACACACCGCTCAAGCTATCTAGAGATGATTTAGACGGAAGACAAAGTGCACGATTTCGATTCCTAAAATTCGGCTATCACGAAAAGCTCGCAAAATTACCGCTCTCTGGCCTAGACACAGTCAGTGAACTGGAACCCGGGCTCGAATTTAGGTTGACCGGAGAAACAACAGCAGAGTTGTCTACGTGTAGCGACGAAATCAAACAGGTAGCTACCGGAGTTGCGCAAGCTGGAATGCGCTCGCAGCTAGGCTTTCAGTATCCTTTTTTTCTCGCTGAAACCCGTGACGGAGTCGAGTTGAGGATCGTTACTAAAATCGTCAACCAAAACGATATTAAGAAGATCAAGAGAGTCGAGCGAACCAAAGAAAACGATGCGCAGGTAGCAGAGTTCGTCGCAAGCCTAGTAGAACCCACAGTGTTCCCTCTGATAACGGCCGTGGAAGCCCTTGCGTGCGTCGATGCAGTTGCCGTTGTCGCCAGTCTACAAGTATCGGGTCTGAAGATTGACGCTACCCCCTACGAGGAGGTCTGGGCCAGTACCTCCGAACTGTACGTGGGCGGCAGCAAAATAGTCACAACCACCATCGGAACAGAGGTGAAGTTCAGCACCGACGTGGTTCAAACACGAAAAAGGAAAAATTATCTGTTCACCTACCGACTTCGCTGAAGCCCAGGCGGTCGGACGTTGGCGTAATAGGTGCCTGTCATATCTCTTTGCCGGCGTGCAATGTTCCTATCCAATGGCATTACTCACCGAGACGCACTAGCCTTCGCGATCGCCATGGTCTAGAACCTCTAGCTAACTAGGGCAGGTGCAGTCGGCCAGCAAACCAATAAGCGCAGGCATGAACTCCGACAGGCGTTATCAGTCTGGCGAACCTTGGGGAAACGCGAGGGCGAGCCAGTCAGGGATCGATTTCTACCCGTCTAAACAACCGGTAAAAAAAGACTCAAGCTCCATCGAGCTGATGCTCCGTCTCGAGTAACGCGTTGAGCGACTCAACTAGATGGTCTGCCCGAACCCACGTCTGAGTCTGGCAAAAAACACGCAACGCACACCCTTTTAACCGAAGGTTGCCATCCGGTAGTTGCTCGATAGCACCGCGGTAGATTCGACCATCGGCTGGGTTGTAGACCGTGCCCTTTCGCCAACGATCGCCATCGCGTTCGAAGTTATCGAGAATGTCGAGGCCAACGAGTGGCTGGCTGCGCCGGTCATAGTCACGGTTTTTTGTATCGCGCGGCGGCTCGGCAGCTTCGTCCAGTAATTCCCAAACCCAAACGATGCGCCCACAGAGCTTGCGCTCATTGTCGGCGCACGGCCGTAGTTCAACGATGGACCCTAATCCGGGTGTGGCCCACAAGCCGATCGCCTCGCCGTGTGTTGAGGCTTCCACCCTCGCGCTACAGCAACTCAGCACGATCAAGGCCGCAATGCTGTAACTCGCTTTCGGGGTCGACTTGCGGCGAGACGCAACGGCACGGTCGAACCGCTGGCGATACTCTGGGTGCTCCGTACCCATCCATCGGTCCCACCACGTGAAGTAAAGCCCGTAGTTGTATCGCCCGAACTGATGATGCAGGTCGTGATGCGTCGTCGTAGTAATCGACGACAAGATCGGAACCCGAAGCCACCACCGTGGGAATAGCTCGTAGCCCGCATGCCCGATCACATTTCGCGCAATCATATGCAGCATAAATAGAAAGACCACGAATTCATGGATCGGTAGAAATAGCACTACGATCGGCAGGATCGCCGCTTCGAGTAATGCTTCGGGCAGCGAGAATGCGTAGGCCGCCCACGGCGTTGGCGTTCTTGATTGATGGTGAAGGCTATGGACGCGGCGAAAGCACCGTCGATGGTGAATCGCACGATGCATCCAGTAGAAGTACGCATCGTGGATGACAACAACCGCGATAAGCTCGACCGCGAGTCGCCAACCGGCGATGGGCCCGTCGTAGAGGCGAAAAACGCCGAACTGGTTGACGAAAAATACGATGAAGCCGACCACGGAGAACACACCGGCCGTCACCATGGAATGGCGAAACTCACGCAATCGATCCGCTCGGCTCGCGCGCCGGTCCTGCAGTCGGCGCGACTCGATGGCTGTGCTTAACAGCGCAAGGATAAGCGCCAGTAAACCTGCACCAATCAGGTATCGGCCGACATCCATGAACAGAATAACCGGATACACCTGTTGGACGGCGTCGCTGAAACTCAATGGCGTTGACATCTAACGAGACTCGGTCGCCTACAAAGCACCGAAATTTAGGGTCAAAACCACTCAGAAAGCTCGCCGAAAATGAACAAAGACGACCGATTTTGAAATCGGGCTTACTTTTCCAAAATCGACAGAGTTCAGTTTGAGAGTGCGCTGCGCCGAAACGCCGACGGTGTTTGCCCTGTGTCCGCCTTAAAGGCTCGATTAAACGGGCCGATCGATGCGTACCCAAGGTCCATAGCGATGGTCAAAATCGGTACTCGAACTTGTGCGGGATCAGCCAGCGCTGTCTTCGCAGCCGGTATTCTGTAGGCATTTAAGAACGCTGTGAAGTTTCTGTAGCCCATGCGCTGATTAATGACACGTCGAACTTGGTGTTCTGGGTAACCGAGTTGCTCGGCGAGCGCCGCAATCGTCAGGCCGGGCTCGCGCCAGACCTGATCTGCCATTGCCTGCAACAACGCGTCCTCAATGATACCGCCAACCGGCGATGCATCGACTTCGTCGGCAATGTCGGGCGGGTTTTGAACAGGGTGCGCGAACAGGTCACGGTTTAGGCTGAATAGCGGCAGCGCAAGGCCTAACGTCATAAAGGCAATGACCAACACATTCGTTGTCTGCAACCACGCTGGAACATCAGCACGCAACACGAGCTCAACGATAAGTACTGCGACGATTTGTGCGCTAACCAACAAAACAAAGACGTGCCGGTACTGCCGCCGGCTGTCGATAAGATCATCGCGTCGTCCCATTAGCACCCTCAGCAGGGCATGAACGACAACCAGCAGTGCCAATAAGTGCGAAACAAGGAAGGCTGCACTGTGCCAAGTTCCAGATCGTGGCTCGGTCCATTCCAAGGCTACCCAACACAACAAGGCCGTTAGCGCCACGGCAAATACTCGGACTGGCGATGGCCACTCCATCTCGAACACCACCTGCGCGAAACACCAGAGCGCATAGGGAACCGTAACGGCGCCTAAGCTCAGAACTAGCTCCTGCGATGAGAATTCCGCGCGCAGTAAGGTGCTCGAATACAGAAGATAACAGGCGACGCCAAAGAGGAGCCCAGCGGCGCTCAGTCTCGCTGATGCACGACCGTGTCCGAACAATAACAGCGCAATAAGCAGACCTTGCTGCCCGACGACCGCACTGCGAAGTATGGGTTCTAGAGAGCTTTCCACGATGGCATTCAGGTCTTCGGTCCGCTGGCGCTTTAAGCATTGTGCACTATGGCGGTTTCGAAGCGACGTTTGCTTGCTCGAGTTTCGTGGGCCGCACCAGACTGCCTCATGGCTGGGGCAATGCTTGGACAGTGACAACCGGTCTCCTAGCGCATAACTAGCACCTGAAATTTACGAGGAAAAGTAAGCTTGGCAGCAGAAGGAGTGACTCGGAGAGGCATTTCTCTCTTCATAGAATGTTGTGGTTACCGGCGTCAATTCATGCCTGTCGTGGCTGAGTCTGGGAGAAGGCCGTTCGTTTAGGGTGCTTTCAAGACCTCTCTCTGGAGACACCTGTTCTGTTTGCTGCACGAAAAGGGTTGTTCACTGATATTCACGACGGATCGCTTAAAAACTGTGGTTTGATCGTCCGATGTGATCGGGCCGCGCAATTGTGCGCTTCGCCTAATCAGCTTCAGAAGAGTTCTAATGCTAACCGGATCAATCAACCGTTTTTCGTTGCGCAGGAAGGTAATACTCGGATCATCCTGGTTGTTACTACTCATTTCCGGTTCGCTTCATGCGCAGTCAACGAGTGCATTGGCGATCGTCCAAGATCATTACCCGGCAGTGTCGCCCGATGGCAAAAAGATCGTATTCGCATCCAATCGAGCAGGACCGGTCGTACAAATATTCGCGCTAGATATTGAGTCTGAAGAGGTGAGGCAGCTAACCGATAGCCCAGAAGAAAACGAAACGCCTATCTGGTCCCCGGATGGTAAAAAAATCCTATTCGCCCGCAGGGTACCGGATGAGCCGAGAACAACCTGGGACCTGTTCGAGATGAACGCGGATGGCACCAACGCGCGCAATCTTACTCGCCAACCTGGTCACGATGGCCATGCGCGATACTCACCAGACGGTACCAAAATCATCCTCAACTCCTCGCGCGTTACGGATTTTCGGACGCTGACCGAGTATCAATTGGATAATGGCGGGTATAACTACGAGATATTCGTGATGGATAGCGATGGGAGTGACGTTCAACGCTTAACGGATTACTTCGAGTGGGACACGTATCCGTCGATTTCCCCAGATGGCAGCAAATTGCTTTGGCGCCGAGTCCTTCCGGAGGGCGGTTCTGGCACGTCAGGCCTGAATTCTGAAATTTACCTGTCGAATCTTGATGGCTCGAATATTGAGAACTTGACGGAGCATCCCGCGTTTGACGGATACCCCGCATGGTCGCCCGATGGCTCGATGATCGCGTTTGCGTCAAACAGAGACGGCCGCGAGTTGATCGAATTCAACATCTACCTGATGAACATCGCTTCCCGCGAAGTCGTGCGACTGACCGACACCATCAGCAATACGGAACAAGTTAGGCCGGCCTGGTTTCCTGATGGCTCCCGGATCGTTTTCAATCGTGACTTCCCCGACGGGCGATCCGAGATGCATATAGTTCGAGTTAATGCCAGCGCTACTAGTAGCGAGCCATAACGCGTTAGCGGTTATACCGACTTCGTAAACAGTGTCACTTATTTCGGTTTAATACTGCGTTCAATAATGCACGGCCGCTTCGACTTAAGCGACGCACTTTGCCGTCGGCTAACGTCACCGTGTCCGAATCAATCGATCTAATATGGGTTATTCGCACAATGGTCGATCGATGAATTCGAATAAACGTATGGGGGTCGAGTTCCTCCGCGAGCGTGCGCAAGGATTGCCGGATCAGAAAAGACTCACCGGCAAGATGCAGCTCCGCGTAATAGCCTTGTGCCTCAATCCAAAGGATGTCTCGCGCCCACACGATGTGTCGCCGCCCGCCTTTAAGAGCACTAAAGAAAACATCTGAGTCTGTCGGTGTTTCGATCTTTGGCGATGTTCCCCGAAGTGTTCGCTCAAGGTTGGCCACTTTCTGTTCAGTTACGTGAATTTGGTTGAGTGACTCCATAACCATCATGTAGGCAATGACCAACCAATAAATCAGAACGTTAATGAAAAACCAGTAAATGAAAAAATAAGCGAATGCCCCGTGTTTCGTACCGACAACGCCAACATAGGGGCTGAATTGACCGCTGACGAACCACGACCAAACGACCATCGCACTGGCGATAAGCCCGGCAGCAAGCATGTGTTTTACGGCCCACCAACCGCTTACCGGGTGGGTAATACCTAGTCTTGAAACAACGTAAAACACGCCAGTCCAGGGCATCCAGACGAGAAGCTGCCAAATCGCGACATCCGAATAATCCGGTGTTACGCGGAACGACGAGCGGAAAAAAATCGTGGTTGCCAATACAAGAGCGAAGCCACTGACGATGCATGCCACTCGGACGATATCGGTGTTATCTCTGCCTACCATCGCAAACGTCTCCAAAAGACCCGTCAACGAACCAATGAATTGATAGTACGCCAGTGAACGTTGGCAATCGCAGGCAGTCAAGCGACACAAAGTCGCCGATCGATCGCAGAGTCTTCGACCGAGCATTCATGACCGAGCAGCCTCGTAAATCGAGGGAATCGCGGTTAGATCGCAGGAGGGTGTGCTACTCGTTCCGTCAAATTGGTAACACAGACGTACGTATGGCATCGAAACAACCACCGACACCAGCCTGAACCAGCGCCAATTGCCGCATGCAGCGCAAGCTCTGTGAGATGCAAGTATTAATACGCGGACTGCTACCGGTAACCGCAAGAGGGCCGTATACTCAATTGAGAACGATTCCTGTTGTCGTAGGCGCCTCGCGGGCCGTTCGCAGCGTACGTACACGACCCAAAGCGTCTCGGTAGTAGCGACTATGCAAAACAGATCAGACATCTGTGCTCACAGGAGCCGTGAGGGTTTTGCAGGCGATGGAGCGTTTGGCACCGAATGAGAGATTCGAGCGAAACGCGGGTTAAGTCGGTCGATGCGCGTCGTGAGCTCATGGACAGAGCCTACAGAGGCTACATCGTCGAATTAATCGCTGGCATCCGTCGACACTTTGGCGCAGGCCCACCCGATCCGGAAGATATTGCACACGAGGCATTTCGTCGGGCCTACGAACGCGAGGACCTCGACAGCGTTGGCAATCTTCGGGGCCTGCTGTGGCGCATCTCGCGCAACCTAATCATCGACGCCAAACGGTCGGAGCGCAGCCGGTCGCAATACGACTACGAGGTTGAGAGGATTTTTTTCCCGGCGCGGGGTTCCCATACGTCGCCCGAAAACGTCAACTTAGCAAGAGAGCAACTTGCCGCACTGAACAACCTGCTGCGCAAGATGCCTGAAAAGCGCCGTTGGGCACTGTTGGCGCGGCGTTTGGACGGTATGACGCTAAAGGAGATTGGTGAACGATTGAAGATCAGCCGGACAGCGGCGGCGAAACATATCAGTCGGGCGGAGAAGCAGATAAACGAGCTCTTTCTCGATGACGCAGAGGGGTGAAGCCATGGGAACCAAGGAAGTTTCGTCGGCAGAGAGAATCCGTGCCGAGGCTCACGATTGGGTTGTCGCGTTGGAAGAAACACCCGTTTCCGACACAGACCGAAAGCGCTTTGAGTTGTGGTTGGCGGCTGACCCGCGCCATGTCGAATCCTACGACCGGGCGATCACGGTCTCCTCGGCCGTTTCGGCGCTTAGTTTCGATGATATCGATTGCGATGTAGTAGCGAGTTATCAACAGGCTCGAATCGGCCGACTAGCTGACGCTACTACCACGCTCCGAAGAACCAAGACCTGGGCTTGGGGGCTGGGCGGGATGGTGGCGGCTTCAATAACGGCGGCAGTGATGCTGCTGCAACCACCGATTGAAAATGAACCTGCGACGGCAGCGCCCGCCGTCGTTGCAACCTACAGAAGTGCTGTCGGTGAGAAGAGTGAGGTCGCCTTGCCCGACGGTACGGTTGCGTTGCTCGACGGTAGAACTCAGCTGGCGATCGCCTTCTCGGCTGAGAAAAGGCAGGTCACCGTGCAATCCGGTGCTGCCTTTTTCGACGTGGTACCCGACAGCGATCGGCCATTTTCTGTGGAGTCTGGGGAGCTTACTGCCGTCGCGCTGGGAACCCGTTTCGACGTTCGTACAACCGGGCTGGGTTTTCGGGTAGGGGTCGAGGACGGTGAAGTCGAGGTGCGCTACCCGTTTACGATCGGCGGTAAATCGACGGCTACAACAACCGTGAGGTCGTTGCGGCCCGGGCAAACCGTTGCGGCAACGCTGCGAAATGGGCTCGGCGACATCGAAGACGTGGGCTTGAAGGGCATCGCCGCCTGGCGCAACGATCGACTCGTATTTAAGGGAGCGACCATTGCGGAATTTGTTGCCGACTTGAATCGGCGATCAACGATCCCGATTGCGCTGGAACCGGCTGACTCCTTTTCCGACTTCCGTATAGACGGTGCGTTTGTCGCCAACGATGTCGACCGCTTACTGCTGGCCCTGACAGAAATGCACCCTGTCGAGATCGATCGTTCCGATCCGACCGTCTTACTGATACGCAGGCGCTAGCGAGCGCCAGGCGACTAGCGCAGCCCGTCCGAACACCGTAAAGCCGCGCGCGTAGGGTGTGTCTAACGTGTTGTCCAACCGTGATTTCTAACACTGGCTGAATTTTTTACACGCCAGGGTTTCCTTTGCGCGTACTCGCCCGTTATTACGAATAGAAACGCTATTGATTCTCGATAGCGTTGATAATGGTTCGGAGAGGCTCGATGCGGATTCCTGGGGCGAAGGAAAGACACACTTATGTATGGCTAACCGTCATGGCGGCGCTATGGCTGGCGGCGCCCGCTTTCACGCGCGCACAAACGGACGGCGAAGGCGCTCAGACCCTGGCAATCGACGTGCAGGCGCAAGATCTCGGTTCGGCGCTGATCGAGCTCTCCGGCTATTTCGATACCAACATTTTCGGCGATCGCGCTTTACTGCAGGGCAAGCGCGGCAACGCTGTGAACGGTGTCCTAACGGTGGAGGGAGCACTCAGTAAGGTACTCGCGGGAACCGGGCTAACGGCGAACCGATCCGCCGCCGGTGGGTACGTCATTGTCGAGGCACCGACGACCGAATCGAACGCGGACACGCAACCCAAGGTAGCTCCGCCTAAGAAGATCGATCAAATTGTCGTTCGCGGTACGAAACGAAACCTATCGTTGCAGAAGACGCAAGCCTCGGTGGCGGTGATCACCGATCGCGACATTGAGGCGCAGGCGCTCTTTACCGTCGAGGACATTCTGCTACGAACGGCTAACGTCTCTACCGGCGGCGATGGCACGCTCAACACCCTCTCGATTCGGGGTATTTCAATTGGTGGCGTCGGTGGTGCCGGTCGCGGGCAGACCTCAAACGTCTACGTCGATGGCTCACCGAATTCCGAGTCCGGAAACATCGGTGCTGCGAATTTGTGGGACGTCGAACAGGTAGAGGTGCTGCGCGGTCCGCAGTCCACAACGCAGGGCCGGAACGCGCTCGCCGGCGCATTGGTCACTACCTCAGCGGATCCGGTTTACGAGTGGGGCGCCGACGTGCGTGCCGTGGTGGGTAACGAGAACAACGAGCAGTACTCCGCGACCGTAAATATTCCGCTAATCGACGATACGCTAGCCTTTCGGGCCTCCGTTGATCAGCGCGACATTGACTTCGAGGTGCTGAACGTTGCGACAGGCAATAACACGCGCTTTCAGGAAGCCTTCACCGGCCGCGCCAAAGTGCTGTGGGAACCAACGGCCGATCTGCGGTTCGAGTTGGGCTACTCGCGAACAGAAACGGACGTCGGCGAGCGCAACCGTATCGATGCGCCGGGGCCGGTTGGATCGCCAGAGTTTGCGGCGTTCGACCGGTTCGGCCGCCAGACTTTCGCCGTCGATCGCGAGCGCTTTGACACCGTCGAAGCTGACCGGACCTACCTCGAAACCCAGTGGACTTTGGATGAGAACTGGTCGCTGTTTGCTCTTGTAACGCGCGAAGACACGCTACAGGATAACTTTTTCGGCAATGGCGGAGGCCTGGGCAACACCGTCATAGACACGGCAGAGCTGCGTACCCAGTTCGATTTCGGTCGATTTGAAGGTTGGATTGGCGCTTACTGGTTCGATCTCGAAACAGCAGGTTCTAGCTTTTTCCGTGGACCCTTTCCGTTGCCTTCCATTCCCGCGGACGTGACCCTTGTTGGCACAAGTTCCAACTCGACGACGACCCAAAACCGGGCCTTGTTCGCCGACATCAGCTACGAGCTGAACGAGCGCTGGACACTCAGCGCAGGCCTACGCTACGACGAAGAAGAGTTTCGAAACACGGCAGGTGCTACCACGTTCGAGATCACACCGGCCGATTGTGTCATCAACCCGATTTTCCCTACGTTTGGCGGCCAGCCCTGTCAGGCCTTTATAGACGCCGCCACCGGTAGCGAAGAACCGATCCTGCCCAGCGGAGATTTCGATGCCTGGCTGCCGCGAGCATCGGTGATCTACCGGTTCGATGATCAGCGTTCGCTGTCGTTCAATTATGCGCGAGGCTACCGCGCTGGCGGCAGCTTCATTCGCAATGTGCCGCCAGCGCCACAACTGCTCGAATTCGACCCTGAATTTCTCGACAACTATGAGTTGGCATGGCGATCCCAGTGGTTCGACCAGAGGCTCACCGTCAATGCCAATATTTTCTACTCCGACTGGAAAGATCAGCAGATCTCAATCCCTGGCCCTACCGGCTTCGCCCTCGACGCATTGACCATCAACGCGGGTCGATCGGAACTCTATGGTCTCGAAATCGAAGCGCAAGTCGCACTCACCGATACGGTGACTGCCTTTGGATCACTGGGACTCGTCCGGACTCGGTTCGAGGACTTTCCGTTTGCGATTGATGAGAACGGCGCGCCGAGCAATCCTGACGACCCAACCTTTGCCGATCTGTCCGGCAACGAATTCAATAATGCGCCTGAGACAACCGTTGCGGTTGGATTGACCTGGGATGGTGGTAGCGGCTGGTTCGCCAGTGGTAACGCCAGCTACGCCAGTGATCGATTTGCCGACGTTACAAACCTTCCGGAAAACAGAGGGGGCGAATATATCCTTGTCAATGCTCGAGCCGGTTACCGCTGGGATCAGTGGAGCGTCGCCGCTTTCGCGGACAATCTTTTTGACGAGCGGGTAGCGTTGGATTCGTTCTTTGGTTTCGTTAGCACGGCCACTGGTGAGGTGGAAGTGGCTGGCGGACCTTCGTTTACGGTCAATGATCCGCGGATCTATGGGTTGGAGGTACGGTACAGTTTCTAAAGCACCCGCGGCGCCGTTTACGAAACGGGTGATTCGTGGTTGCCACCTGCTGTCGACTGTCACGCCGCCACGCACGGGTTCCGACGACCGGCTTTTTTCGCTGCGTAGAGGTCTTCATCTGCACGGCGATAGAGCCGCTGCGCCGAGACTGCTTGAGGTGAATGGCCGCTTCTAAGACAGCGGCGTTCTGACAAACCTGCTCGTTTGAGTGGTACGGCTTCGATTCGATAGGTTACGTCTCAAGGCGCGTTCGAACGAATGAGTTGCGCCTAGGTCGAGAGCGGCGACGATCGAAGCGTAATCGTTGTCTTTACGTGTATTAGCAACGACAAGCAGCGACTCAGATAAACGCAAGACTCGATGCGCTGCTGAAATTCGCCAAATTCGGCAGTGCGGCGGCGATCTCCGTGGCGTTCAACCCGAACCAACGTCCCAACGGTGCGGCCATTTGCTCCACCGCCGTGGTCGGTATCAGTCGCCCGCCACCCGAGTCCCATTCGTGGCCAACGGTTGCCGGTGGCAGATCGCCGTAGATAGCGCCGCCGTTGACGCTACCGCCCACCACGAAGTGGTGCCCGCCCCAGCCGTGGTCGGTGCCATCGCCATTAACGGCCAACGTGCGGCCGAAGTCGGATGCGGTGAATAACGTGACGTCATTGGCAAGTCCCTGTGCCACCATTTCACTGTAGAACGCCGTTACCGCGGCATCGATTTCACCGAGCAATGCCGGCAGCGATGTCGCCTGTTGTGAGTGGGTGTCGAAACCGCCCATGGCCACCGTGAACACTTGCCGGTTAGCCCCGAGTGCGGAACGTACGCTAATGGCCTGCGCCACGGCGCGCAGCTGTGCACTCAAACCGCTGGCAGGGAACGTTGTCGTCAGTGACGGCGCCGATGCCAGTGCTTGGTTGTAGAGCGCGTTGCTGTCGATCGCGCCGCGTACGCTACTCGCAATGTCGCGTTCCAAGAGATGGCTGCCGGTGTATTGTTCGCTGCGCAGCAGGGCCAACGCCTGTTGGTAGAACACTTCACCACCCGGTTCGTTGCGAAGCGCTGCCGCATCGGCGAGCAGTTCGACAACGGCCGCACCGGCGGGACTGATCTGATAGGGCCGAGCGCGGCTTCCGGTTAGGAACAACTCCCCACCGCCGCTGGTGATGGTCGAGAAGGGCAGCCGACTGTTGGCGCCTGCCTCGATCATCGCGTCCATAAACCGACCGCCCCAACCAAACACAGCACCCTCCGGTGAACTCGACTGCCACGTGGCCTGTTGGTCGTTGTGCGAGAACAGTCGCGGCGGTAGCAGTACCGATTCCTGCTCGAACGCCAGTCGCGTTGTGGGCTGAATCAGCGGGCCGACGTTGCCGATAATGGCGGCGTTGCCTTGGTCATACAGGCCCTTAATGCCGGCAAGTTCAGGCGGCAGCGCGAATTGGCGCGACCCGAACTGCGTCGGGTCGGTCGTAGTTAGTGGCAGTAGCGCTGTGCGTGCTCGGTTCGCACCTTGCGCTTGCAAAAGGCTCGATCGAACGGCCGCAAACGAGTTGTACGACGCGCTGTCGTAGGGCAACACCGTGTCATGGTTGTCGAGTCCGCCAAAGAGGAACACGCAGACCAACGCGCGGTAGCCGCTGGTATCGGCCGCCTGTGCGGATCGGGTGGCGAACGGCAAGCCGAGGCCACTACCCAGTGCCGTGGCTGCCAGCGCATCGGTCAGGAACGTTCGTCGTGTCAGGGTCATCGGTATTCTCCTGGGCTAGCGCTGTACAAGGTAATCGGGAGTCATCATGGCGAGCGATATCGCGAGGGCCACACGGTCTTGCCGTGCGGCGGCATCGCCCGCCGGTAACGAACTAACCGTTTGTACCAGCGCCGCTTTGGTGGCGGTGCTCATCGACGAATAGGTCAGTTTTCGATCGAGCAAGTCGATCAACTGCGTCGCGTTGTCGGCGACAGCCAGCTCCGCGGTGTAATCGGGTAGGAAGCTCGTCAATGCGCCGTTCGGATCCAACAACGCCCCTTCGTCGGTGAAGATCTCGCGAAGGCCCGCGACGTCTGCGGCGGTCCGCTCACCCAGGGCGAAGTCACTGATGAAGTTGGCGTACCCCGCTGTGGACGACGCATTAACCAATTGCAGCTCCGGCGCTACGAGTCCTGCCGCCGCCGACTCACTGCCCGGCGCAACATAGCCTGGGCGAAAGAAGTTGAAGACCGATGGCGATCGGTAAGGGTGCTGTGCCAGCGAACCCGGATCTTCGGTCGACCACAGGCGCGGCGTCAGCTCGGGTGTGATGGTGCCGACATTGAAGGCACGGGCCCAGTTGGTGAAGCGAATCACGGGCTCACGAACTTTGCCAAAGCGATCGCTCGTTAGCGCTTGCGGGTCGCGAGCCTCGGCATCGAACAGAATCGCGGCCAAGGTCGCACCGAGGTCACCGCGCCTGCCCGTGCCGAGCTGGCTGCCGTCCGGCAGCGTTATTACGCCGGCTTCGAACACGGCTGCGACGCGCTGGACGTACGCCGGGCTCGGGTTGCTGGTCGTAAAGCGCTGGATCAGTTGCCGCCCGACGAACGGCGCGACATTCGGATGCGCGAAGATCGCGTCCAGTGCCAGATCGATGCTCGCAGCCGCTGGAGTCGCGGGCGGGATCGTCGTTCCAAGAAACGCCTTGCTGTCGGCCGAGTGGATGCTCTCGTCAATTTCCATTGGCCGCGACCACGACGCCTGCACGCTGTCTTCGAAACCACCCGGCCCCTCGTATTGAATATCAAGACCGGTAAAGACTTTCGCGAGTCCGGTCACATCGCGGTTCGAGTAGGTCTCGACCGGCCGTCCGTTACTGTCGAGTCGTTCGGTGCCATCCGGGTTTAGTTCGACGAGACCGATCGTGAAGAGCTGCAAGATCTCGCGCGCGTAATTTTCATCGGGCATTCGACCGGTGACCGGGTCCGCCCGTTGATTGCCAAGGTAGGTCAGGTAATAGCCCATAGCCGGCGCGTAGGTCACCGCTTCTAGAAGTTCGCGGTAGTTACCGAACGCGTGCGTTATCAAAACGTCTTCAAAGTACGCGACGCCGTCGGGGATGTCGGTGAGTACTTCGCCGCCGGCATTGGAGACCACGAGGATCTGCGACAGCGCGAACGCCATGCGCTGGCGCAGTTGATCGTCTCCGGCAATCGCGTTTTTCCAGAAATTAAACGTTGTCGTTTCTGCGAGTAGGAACGGTCGGTCGTTATCGGGCAGGGTCGCTCGGTACTGGCGCAACGGTGGCATCAACAGACTGGCTGGCTTCGCTATTTCCGCTCGCACCCACGCGGCTGCACTCGTGCCTGTTAAGCGACTGACATCGGCTGGCGTCGGTCCGAACGTCGCCTGCGTTAGAAACCGCGCGGTCGTACTTTCCGTCGCGAACGTCGATTCGGTGGACGGCGGTAACGGCGCCGGCGGAGGGGCCGGCGGCGGTGGGTCTGCGGGTGGCGCGGGCGTCGGCGGTGTCGGCGCTGGCGGCGGACTTGCACTCGGAGGCGGCTCGAGGGCAGCCGCCCCATCGCCGCCACCGCCGCAACCACTAACGATTGCGACAGCGAAACAGAAGATAATCGTGACTGACAGGTGACGGAGACGGCGAGGGCAGTGCTGCATGCGGATCGCTCACGTTGGCTACGACGTACAAATCTACCGGCACACGCGTTAAGCCAACGTGGACCTTCCATTAACGATATTTAATGTGGTTGGGCCTGTCTGTGACGCTTTTTGAAGATCTGTAAACCCCCGCCGCAACAACGAAAACTTCACATTTAACTAGCGAACAATGGCTAATGCACTTGCACTTATGTCGCGAACGGTTGGCATGCAGCTGGACATAACATCGCGGTGCTTTGTTAGCAGTGCGATGGCGCTGATCGACGCGACCTGAGGTGCGGTTGATATCACGGTGATCGATGGACTGCTGCTGGTCATCGATGGCAACAGCGTCACCTGGTCGTCAAGCGTCCGACTTTAAAATCTACGGCAACGATTGGCTCAATAGATAAATTCGTGCCGCGCGCGCTCGTTCGGCTCCAAACCGTGAAAAACAATCAAACCTGTATCCGCCAGCCATTCGAATGGCTCGTCGGAATAGGGGTCGACGAGTTCGCTAGTCAAGACGTACTGGCCGACATCACGGTTGGAATCGCCGTTGCTACGAATTGTCGATGCCAATAATGCTGCACGACGAATACCCTCAAGGTCAGAGACACGGACCGCGTAGCTAGAAAAGTCTGCGATTGAATTTCCCAGCACCAGATCACCGGTGAAGTTATAGAGGCGGCTGAACGAGCGGAATGTAGACTCCTGTTTTTCTTTCGCCAGCGCTACCGCCTTTGGAATTTCGTTGTATGGCACGTAGAAGAGATGGGCGAGGTCGAGCATCAAAGTCGCGTATCCGTTGATCGAATCTTGGGTTTGCCAAAAGGGTTTGAGCACGACCCATAAGACGTTATCCAACAAGGGCAGTTCCGTGCCGCCTGTCCAATTTGTAATCAGGTTTTGATTGTCGGTCAGTGCGTCTGTTGTGAAGTCGGAAAAGAAGACCGCTTCATTAGCGAAGGGTCTACTCATCGAGCGCTCTGCATCGGCGATCGGGGTGCGCCATGATGGCGGTATGGCGTCGGTCTGCTGTTCTAGCGGCAATCGGCGTAAGATCAACGTTCCTAACTTAAAATTACGTTCGATCGAAGTCGTCGCTATCAATTTGGCGATGATGGCATCGGAGTTTCTAAGCACCATTCGCCAGAAGACGAGGTCCCTCTCGAGCGCAGCCTTTACGGCGGTAGTATCGGCATTAGTCGCGGATCTCCAAGCGTTGATGAGATGCAGTCGCTGGCCTTCCAAGATCACGGAGTACCGAGCAGTTGGTGCGTAAAGCTCGAACGTAAACCCTTCTTTGAAGTCTGGTATCGCAATTAAGGTTTGGTACCTTTTAAGTAGCCAGGCTTCTTCCGATAGCCACTCCGTACTAGCATCGTTGTCGGTTTGAAGAAGACCAATGCACTCGCGTTCCGACTCCGCGCAGGTCTTGGCCAACTCAGCGACCACATCACTGCGCTGTAAGCGAAAGCTGTAGTCGTCCTCAAGCGGATCTTCGTCGCTTGGGAATGTGGGCGCTGCGCGCTCCATCCACTCGTAACGAACGCGACCGGCTGCCCTGGGGTCGTCGTCGGGCGGTACGCCAAACCCGAGCATGTAAAGGTAGGCGTTGTTGCTTCTGACGACGGGTAAGCCACGTTCGAGTAGCGCATTGACCTCGTCGATGTCCGCGGTGGGCGATTTGTCGCTCAGATTGGTGAGTAAAAGCACGGCGTAAGCGACGCAAGCCAATAGAAGAACGCCGCCGAATGCTTGGCCGATCCGTTTAATGAGGTTTCTTAGCATTGGCGCAGTGTGTACTCAGCAGCGAGTTAGCCGGCGGAAGTTCCTAACAAATGCCGGCCATATAGGGATAATCTCTCACCCTATCACCCAGGGTATGGGTTATGTAGTAAGGGGAGCGCTAAACAGTTCACGCACGGTTCGCGTGGTCCCTACGAAAGCGAGAACCGGTTTAAGCTGGATACCGGAAATCCAATACGCGCTAGGCGAACCAAACGGCGCCTAACTCAGCTTGAGCAGCAAGAGGTCGGCGGGAAGCCAAGCAATGAGAACACTAATCATCGGCGGTGGGCTGTCCGGGCTAGCACTCGCAGAACGTTTACAAACCCACGGGTCGGATTTTCTACTGCTAGAAGCACGCGAGCGTTTCGGTGGTCGGATCATGACCGCGCAAGTCGGCGAGTCTTCCTTCGACATGGGTCCTGCGTGGTTCTGGCCCGGCCAGCCGCACATCGATGCGCTGGTCAATCGGCTGGGTTTGCAGCGGTTTGATCAATACGCATCGGGCGACCTGATGTACGAAGACGAAGCGGGGCGTGTTCAACGCGGTCGCGGGTTTGCTTCGATGGCTGGCTCGTGGCGACTCGATGGCGGCTTTTCGGCGCTGATACGTGCGCTGGTGGAGCGAATTCCACCAACGGCGAGACAGCTCAATACGAACGTGGTTCGGATCACGGCGACCGGCCGAGCATGTGTAGCCCACCTGGACGACGGCACCGAGATCGAGGCCGACCAAATTGTTCTCGCCATGCCGCCGCGAATCGCAGCGAACATCATCTTCGATCCAGCGCTACCGGACGAGACCGCTCGGCAGATGGCATCGGTACCGACGTGGATGGCCGGGCAGGCCAAGGTCGTCGCCGTTTACAACCGCCCGTTTTGGCGCGAGCAAGGCTTGTCCGGCGACGCGATGAGTCGGCGCGGGCCGCTCGTCGAGATTCACGATGCGTCGCCGGCGACGGGAGGGCCTTATGCCTTGTTCGGTTTCGTTGGGATACCTGCTGCTGCACGTGCTGATGAACAAGCGTTGCGCCAAGCGGTTCAGGCTCAGTTGATTCGTCTGTTCGGCGACAACGCGGCGAACACCGAGGCTGTATTGCTTAAAGACTGGGCGTTCGATCCGCTGACATCAACGGCGTTGGATCGTAACGTCCCAACTTCCCATCCCACCTATGGTTTGCCAGGCGCACTGCAAGGTTTGTGGGGAGGGCAACTGATTTTCACCGGTGCGGAGGTTGCGTCCCAATTTGGTGGCTACGTCGAAGGAGCCTTGGAGGCGGCTGAAGTGGCACTGAGTGCTGTGCTCGGCGAGGAATCGGCGACGATTACCGGCTAAGCCCGCGAACCATAGCAATTAATTTGCTGGTATGACGCTCATGCAGCACTCCGCGAAAACGCCTGCAACACAGCCAGAAAGTCGACCCCATAGCGCTCGAGCTTAGTCTGGCCAACACCGCTAACCTCCAGCATGTCGGCCTCCGTTTGCGGCCGCGCGGCGATTAACTCAAGCAGCGTGCGGTCATGAAAGATCACGTACGCCGGTACTTTGTGTTCCTCGGCCAGCGATTGGCGGCACTCACGAAGCGCTTCCCAGAGCGGCAAGTCTTCATCGGCGATCTGCCGTTTCGCCGCTGCGCGGCGCGCCGGTTTGCTGGCCGTTCGCGGGTCTTCGCGGAAGGCGATCGGTGTGTCGCCGCGCAGCACACCGCGACTCGACTCCGTTAGAACCAATGCACCGTAGCGTTCGGCATCGGCGTGCAGATGGCCCGCCGCAATCAGTTGTCGAATGACGGATCGCCATCTTGCGCTCGGCATGTCTTCGCCTATGCCGAACACACTTAAACTGTCGTGACCGTTCTGCCGAACCTTGTCGGTCATCTTGCCGTGCAGTACATCAACGAGGTGGGCGGCGCCGAAGCGTTGTTTCGTTCGGTACACGGTCGATAACAGTTTCTGCGCCGCCTCGGTACCGTCCCAGGTCTTGGCGGGAAACAGGCAGCCGTCGCAATTGCCGCAGTCATCTTCGAGTGTGTCGCCAAAATATTCGAGCAGCGGTCGACGACGACAGCCGACGCCCTCGCACCAGCCGAGCAACGCATCAAGCTTGTAGCGTTCATAGCGCTTGTACTCATCGGTTGCGTCGGACTCATCGAGCATCTGCCGTAAGCGCACAACATCCTGCAGGCCATAGACCATCCACGCATCGGCGGGCTCGCCGTCGCGACCGGCGCGACCGGTTTCTTGGTAGTACGCCTCCATACTCTTTGGCAGGTCGAGGTGCGCAACAAAGCGCACGTCGGGTTTATCGATACCCATACCGAACGCGATCGTGGCGACGACGATCAGGCCGTCTTCGGCGAGAAAGCGTCGTTGATTTTCACGGCGTACCGCGGCATCAAGGCCTGCGTGATACGGCAGTGCGTTCAGCCCTTGCTGATTCAGCCATTCGGCTGTCGCCTCGGTCTTCTTGCGCGACAGGCAGTACACAATACCGGCCTCGCCCGCGTGCGATTTAAGAAACGCCAGCAGTTGCGAGCGCGGATCGGTCTTCGCATGCACCGCGTAGCAGATGTTCGGCCGGTCGAACGGTGCGACGAAAACGGCTGGGTCATCCAGGTCTAGGCGCGCGACGATCTCTTCTCGGGTACGGTCGGTCGCCGTTGCCGTTACGGCCATGCGCGGTACGCCCGGCAACAACATGCCCAACTCGCCAAGCATCAGGTAATCGTGGCGAAAATCATGACCCCATTGCGAGACGCAGTGCGCCTCGTCGATCGCGATGAGCGACAGCGGAATCTCGCGGAGCAGCGCCCGCGCGTGCTCGGTCGCTAGCCGCTCCGGGGCGATGTACAGCAGGTCGATCTCGCCGCGCCTCAGCCGCGCGACAACGTCTGCCTGTTCGGCGCGCTCCTGGCTAGAGTTCAAAAAGTCCGCAGCGATACCCACCTCCCGAAGCGCCGCTACTTGATCTTGCATTAGCGCGATCAGCGGCGAGACGACGAGACCGGTACCGTCGCGCAGTAGCGCAGGAATTTGATAACACAGCGATTTGCCGCCGCCCGTGGGCATCAGTACCAGCGAATCGCGACCGGCCATTGCTGTCTCGATGATTTGTTGCTGCTGGCCACGGAAGTCCCGGTAGCCGAAGACATCGTTAAGGATGGAATGCGGGGTCTGCGTCATAGGCCCGCAGTGTACACACGATGCGCGCTATCGGCCTTTACGAAAATTTCAGCAAGTGCCAACAAACAGGAGCTAGTAACGCTCTCGGCTAACGAATCGACTCCAGTTCAGTGCGGGCAGTAACGGTTTCGGCGTGTCGCTCGCCGAGTCCATTGCCCAATGACTCAATAGCGCACTCGAAGCTAGCAACGACTTCCCGTTGGCGATCTAACGCACGCAGCGCCCGGGCTTGAGCAAAACAGGCACGACCTACGTAGGCACTCTGCGTTGCATCTTGTGCACTTGCCGCTACGGCTTGCTGCCAGTCTTTGGCTAACCGCAGCGCACGTTCATTGTCGCCGGTTTCGAGAGCGAACCGCGCGGCCGGTTCCAGCAGAATGGGAATGCTACGGGAGGCCGTATTTCGGTCTTCGCCGTAACCCGCCTCGACGAGAGCACGATCGATGGCACCGACAGCGCCATCGTAATCGCCAGCAGCCCAGCGCGACTCGGCGCGTAGCCGTGTTAGCCAAGTCACGTAACCAACGTGACGCTCCGGGGATTGTGAAAAGACGGCGTCAGCTTTCTCGAGCAAAGGCGCTGCTTTTTCCGTCGACCCTAGGTCGACATAGGCGCGGGCTAGGGCCAAATGCAGTATCGCGAGCGTCGCAATACCGACATCATCGGTGGCCTCCGCGGCCAGTGGCTCAAGTATGGCGAGTGCGTCCTTCGGTTGGCCAAGTTTAATATACGTTACGGCAAGGCTACGTTTAATTGCGTGCGACAACGGCGAGTCTGTCGTTGTCATTGTGAGTATTGCCGAAAACGCTGCGTTTTCTTTTTGTAAAAGGCCGAACGCGCCGAGCAAAGATGCATCATTCATTTGTGTTACCAAGCCTCCCTCGGTTGCGAGGCGGCCGGTGGCGCGTAGCAAGGCGATCGATTCGGTATTCGTACGTTTGGCATCACCGAGACGTCCGGTCCTAAAGTAGTGGTTGCCCAACTCGTTCAATAGGTGCAGCTCTGCGGGGAGTGAGCGCACGGGATAGGCCCTAATCTCACCGAGTGCCGCTTGCAGAACGTCGATCGCGTCACTACGCGCTACGTCGTTCTCCAGCATTAATGCTTCCGCCCGAGCGCAACGGGCCCGTGCGTTCGGCGACAGCAGCGCAACTTTCGCGGCGGCGCGCTGCGATTGTTCAAACAACGCCAATGCTTCCGTCGCCGACGCTTCGTTCGCATCACGACTCATTTCGCAGAGGATGTTCGCCAACAAGTCGTAGTCGTTCGACGCTACCGCGGAGAGGCGGGCGCGTTCCAAATATTGGAGCTCGTGGGATCGCATCTTAAGACTCTCGAAGCCGCGCGCTAAATCAAAATAGATCTGTCCCGCGTAACGCTGGTCTACCGGTGTTTGCCGGTCTAACGTGGCAGCACTGCGTCTAAATACTTCTGCGACAGAGACATTGTCGTTGGCAACATCTCCGTCGTTTAGTAGCCGATCCAGTAACTCACTTGATGTTGCTGCGCGCTGTTGCTGATAGACGGCGAAGTCGCGCTGCTCGCGCGCATTAATCAGTTGCCAGGTTGAGAAGGCGGCCGCACCAATGAGCAAAAGCACCGTCAATACAGCCGTAAACACGCTGCCCCGATTTCGGGCGACAAACTTAGCGGTTCGATAGCCGAGCGTCGCTGGGACCACGCTCACCGGTTTCTGGTCTAAGTAGTATTTGAGGTCGGCCGCTAGCTCAATAGCCGACTGATAACGGTCCGCCGCGCTCGGCGCTAGCGCCTTGTCGAGAATCGCGTCGATATCACCGGCCAGCGTGTCACGAAGAGCGCGCTCGGTAGTGCCGGTGTACTCACTGGCGGTCGCTCGTATCGAGGCTTTCGGCGGATACTCGGTGGATACCGCGACCAGTTGCGCGTACGAATTCGTTACGTCCGGGTCCCGTGGGCCGCGGCCGGCGAGAAGGCGGTAAAGCAACAGCCCGAGCGCATAGATATCGGTTGCTGTGGAAACTGGCTCGGCGCGCAGTTGCTCGGGGGCGGCATACTCCGGTGTCAGCGCCGCGCGTGCTTCTACGGTACTGGAGTCCGCTTCAAGCAAAGTTGCTATTCCGAAGTCTAGCAAGCGGACGCTGCCATTCGCTGTTACGAGAACGTTCGATGGCTTGATATCGCGGTGAACAACCAACTGTGCGTGGGCATGCGCAACTGCGTTAATGACATCTAGATAAAGCCGTATTCGCTCAGCAACGGACAACGACGCATTGTCGCAGTAACGATCAATCGGTACGCCGTCGATCAACTCAATAACCAGGTATTGCTGGCCTGCCGAGTCCGTGCCGGCGTCTAGCAAGCGGGCGATGTTGGGGTGGCTTAAACGTGCAAGGTGTTGTGCTTCGCCGCCGTCGTTGGCGAGTGCATTGGCGAGCGCGCTATCGCTGTGCAAAAGCTTTATCGCGACGGATCCCTCGAACTGACCATCTGTGCGTTCGGCGAGCCAGACGCTGCTGCTGCCACCGCGGCCAATACGTTTTCTCAGCGTATACGGGCCGATAACGAGGCCTACTTGATCAATGTCACAAATGCTCGGCTTGTCGCGGCCGTCTTTGATCGCCGCGCCAAAGCGATTTGCCAAGTCCGAAAAATAGGTATCGGCGCCCGTCGACGCACGCAGTAGCGCATACACCTCGTTGGCGAGTTCCGCGTTGCCCGCACTGCGTGTTGTGATAAACGCGTCGCGCTCATCTGTCGGTATATCCAGCACTTCACTGAAAATCGCAATAGCGGCTTCGCGAGTGGTTCTGTCCATGAAGCGCACTACCTCCGTATTGGCTACATAAGGACGTACCGGTTTAGATCGATCTAGGGCTCATTCGGGTCTTCGTCAATTCCTCGCTTGAGGAGCGCCGCAGCGATACGCCATTCGCGCTTGACCGTCGCCGGCGAGATGCCCAGTGCTTCTGCGGTCTCCGGAACGCTTAAGCCACCGAAGACCCGACACTCGACTATGCGGCAGCGTCGCGGGTCCGATTGCTCGAGCGGCTGTATTTGCTCAAGCAAACGGAGTAGCTCATCAGCCGTCGAGTCGCCCGCTAACGGTACGTCGTCGATGGCGATTGCGGCTTCGCCGCCGCCGCGCTTGGCCGCACCGGCTTTCTCGGCGTAGTTCATCAGTACCTGGCGCATGGCACGCGACGCGGTGGCATAAAAGTGTGTGCGGTTCTGCCAATCGGCATGGCCGTGGCCGGCAAGTTTTAGGTACGCCTCATTAATGAGTGCCGTAGTGTTGATCGTGTCGTTACCAAGCCATTGGCGCCGATGCGACTGCGCCAGTCGGCGCAGCTCGCCGTAGATGGCGGTGAACACGGCCTCCGCGGCCGCGTTGTCACCGTCGCGGGCGGCTCCCAGCAATTCGGTAATCGGCGCTTCTGCCATACCCCGTCCCTTGGTGCGCTAACGGTCTCATTGCGACCGCGGCCACCGTGTTTGAGCCCTCGGTGGTCTCTTCCCGGTATGTCTTCAAAACCAGTCTAGCACCGTCACAAAAAGTGCGGGCAAGACGCGGTCGCAATCATGCGCCCAACAAAACGCAACGCGAGGTAACACCAATGAATGGAATCCGCTTACGAGCTCGGTTTTTGGCCGGACTCTTGATCACGACGGGCCTCGCCGCCTGTGGCCAAACCACCGAGCCAGACCCGGAACCCAATCCGGACCCGGAACCTGTGCCCGCGACGTATTCGGTGAGCATCAACGTAAGCGGCACCGGCGGTGACACCGTGGCCATCGTGTTATCGCCCGATACGTTTGAGCAGACATTGGACGTCAGCGACGGCCGGCATACGTTTCCGGAGTCGCTCGCCGACGACACAACATTCGGTGTCTATCAGGATGTTAGTGCTCGGCCGGACCTAGCGTGTGTCATCAATCTGGAACGGGCAGCGATACGTGGCGCGGATGTCGACATAGACATCACGTGTTCCGCGGCAGTCTACGTCGGTGGGTCGGTCAGTGGCCTGGAGGGTACGCCGAAGGACTCGTTGAATAATCTTGCCTTGAGACTTACATCAACCAGTCAGCCGTTTCCTGGATTGCTGGAATACATTAACGAGAACGGTGAGTTTGAGTTCGGTCTGCCGATTCAATCAGGCGACGAATACCTGGTCGAAGTCGAACGAAACCCCATGGGCCCGGAACAGGTCTGTACCCCAGTAATCCTCGGCGGAACGGCAGATTCTGCACAGATTGACGACATCGACTTGACCTGCGAAACGCTCTACTCGCTGACTTTCTCGGCGGAAGACGTCCTCGGTAGCGGCGGTATCGTGACACTTTCTGTCGAGAACGACGACCCGGCACGCAATCGCGTGCTCACTACGGCGCTAGTCAATGGCGACGACCAAGGCTTCGCCGGCGATGAAGCGAAGCTTTGGCCGGGCGAGCGTTACAGCGTTACCGTGTCAACATCGCCCAACAACCCCGAACAACGGTGTCGTATCGATGACGGAACAGGCACCGTCGCCGATTCGGACATTGCCAATGTTCGGATTACCTGCGGCGACTCTATCGTCGGTGGCACGGTCGAAGGGTTGCACGGTAGCGGTCTGGTCCTGCAGCTTGCCCGCACCGTATCGCCAAACGGCAATACCCAGCTGATTGTGGTTGAGCGTCTGCCTATCGAGGAATCGGGCGAGTTTCGCTTCGAGACATTGCTCGACGATGGCGAAACGTACGAGATCGATATCGACACGCAACCATCGAACCCGAACCAAGACTGCACGGTCGACAATGGCAATCCGACCGTGTCGCAGCCCGAGATGCTGGTGACAACCATCGCGTGTCCCGGCCCTGCCCGCTACTACCGCTACGACAACAACCTGACCTTTATCGACAGTGACGGGGCGTTGTTGGAAGAGGAGGTCGAGTTTGGTGTTGTTAGCAATCAGTACGAGTTCGACAACCGGCCCGTTCCTGCCATGGGGCGAATACTTGGATTAACCGATACGCCACTGTTCGAGCGCCTCGACGCCGACGGCCAGCAAGGCGAGGTCTACTCCAGTGAATCCGGCCGTACGTATTGGCTAGCGGCTGAAGCGCCCGTTGGCAACCCATTCGCCACAGAGACCAGTCTGTACGCGCACCACGTTACGCTAGACACGCTGTGGAGCCTAAGAAAAAGTCGCGACGATGCGAGCGTTACCCTTGAGCTCACGCAGATATACCTGGGTGCCTACGACGCTGGCCATCCGTCGAGTATCGATGGACGACTGTTGGCGACGGCGGAAATTCGTGTACGCGGCATTATCCCGGGTGCGACCGTCGATGACGACGAGACCTTTCATCACGCGTATAGCCGTATTTGGCTAGAGGGTGCAATCGACCCCGATGATCCATTGGCGCAGCGACACAAGTGGGGTGGATTCAGTGTAGGCGATGCTGAGGCGCCGCTACCCGTGGTACCGGATGACAAGCTATTCATAAATACAACGGCGGGTGTACCCAGTGAAGTCGGACGAACCGAGCAGGCGGCACTGGTCCGTCTCGCCGAGCCGGTTCTCGTCGAGATTGATTTAACAAACGTGCCGGTTGGTGCTGATTTCGAAGTGTTGGTGGAGACGATCGTTGAAGCGCGCAACGACTACTCCGGCGAGGGTGGGGCCGTGGCCTATCTTCGCGACCCAGCCGAAATCGATCTTGGCGCCGAGGACGCGAGCGTCGCGTTCGTCCTTGAAGGTGTTGAGATGCTGGAGCCCAACCCGGAGCGATTGCAACGGCCGGCGACTGGCGGTCCAGTACCGGAGCCGTGCTCGGCGGGCTCCAACGTCGGCGGTACGCTTGCGTTCAGTCAGTCCGCTTACACCGTGTCGGAGTCGGAAGACGAGGGTGTACCCATAGTCTTTATTGAACGCACCGGCGGAACCGACGGGTTGGTTAGTGCCGCTATCGAAATAACGCCGATTACCGCGACACCGGGCGAGGACTACGAAGAGCGTACCTTGACGGTGCGCTTCGGCGACGGCGAGTCGAGTGTCACTGCGCTCGATCTACCGCTGATCGACGACCTTGAGACGGAAGACGCCGAAACCTTTGAGTTAACGCTGACGTCGCCGGCCGGCTGCGTCGACATCGGGGCGCAAAGTACGGCCCTCGTGACGATTGCGCCGAACGATCCGTCCGCCGGAACGATAGCGTTTACGTCGGCTGACTTCGCGGTCAACGAGGACGCTGGCTTCGCGACCGTCAGTGTCGAGCGTGTCGGTGGCAGCTTCGGCATCGTTGCGGTCAATGTTGTGTCACGCGATGGCAGTGCGGTCGACTCGGTCGACTACCGCGGTATCAACGCGCGCATTGTTTATCAGGACGGAGAGGCGGGTGAGAGATTCCTGCAGATACCCATTCTCGACAACGCCGAGATCGATCCGGATAGAACGGTGTTGCTGACAATCGCTGAAGACAGCGGCGTTCCTGGCGAGCCGTCGAGCGCGACGCTAACGATTATCAATGACGACGAGCCTCAACCGGGCACACTGCAGTTCTCAGAACCTACCTACAGCGTGTCGGAAGATGCTGGGAGCATCACTGTTGCTGTTACTCGTGAAGGTGGAACCGCTGGTGATATCGCGGTCGACTTCCGGACTCTCAACGGGAGCGCCATCGCCGGCGAGGACTACGCCGAGACGATTGCGACTTTACAGTTCGCAGATCGTGACGCCACGGCAAAAGAGGTGACGATTACAATTATTGATGATAGTGATGTCGAAGGTGACCACGGATTCAATGTGCGCCTCGACAATGCTACCGGTGGTGCGACGCTAGGCACCAACTGGGTCGTACCGATAACGATCTTTGACGACGATGCCGTCTCAATGTTGCCACCCGCGGCGCCCGCGTTAGGGGTCAACGCCGATTTCAAGGCGCTTAGCTTTGATTGGCAAACGGTGGCCGATACACGCTACTACCGACTGCGAGGTGATTTGTCCGGAAGCGGAGCGTTCGCGCAAATAGGCGTCGACATACCGATAGGTGAAACGGCGCTGCGCTTGCCCGTGGCAGCGCACCTAATCGACCTAAATACCGCGAGCTTTGTGCTGCAAGCGTGTAACGATAACGGTTGCACAGACTCGAACATCGTCGATACGGACGCGCTTCGGATCGCCACGATCGGGTTCGTTAAGGCGTCCAATACCGAAGGTCTGCAACAAACCGGCGAATTCGAGTACTTTGGTTGGGCCGTCGATGTCGCGAGCGATGGTCGTACCTTCGCTGTATCGGCATACAACGAAGCCAGTAACGCCACCTTCGTGAACGGCGACCAGACCGACAATTCAGCGCTTCGCTCTGGAGCTGTCTATGTGTTTACCGAAGACACCACCGGTTGGTTCCAACAGGCGTACATCAAAGCGTCGAACACTAATCCTGGTGACCACTTCGGCGATAGTCTCGCGCTTAGCGCGGATGGCAACACGTTGGCGATTGCCGCCTCCGACGAAGACGGCGCAAGTAGCGGCGTGAACGGCGACGACACCACGATCGGTAACTTTGGATCGGGGGCTATTTACGTCTATGTCCGGACCGGCAATGTCTGGCAGCTCGAGGCGTACATCAAAGCGAGCGATCCGGATTCAGCGGACGCCTTCGGTCGCTCGTTGGCGCTTTCTGATGACGGCAACACGTTGGTTGCCGGTGCGCCGAATGAAGACAGCAGCGGCGTCGGTGTCGGTGCCGATGCCTCCGACAACACTGCGAACGACTCGGGTGCTGTTTACGTGTTTAGCCGTAGCGGTACCGATTGGGTTCAAAGCGCCTACATCAAAGCGTCGAATACCGAGGCAGATGATCGCTTCGGTAGTAAAGTGGCGTTGAGTCGCGATGGCACAACGCTCGCTGTAACCGCGCAAAGCGAAGACAGCGCGGCGCGTGGGGTCGGTGGCGACCAATCGGACAACAGTGCCCCAGGTGTGGGCAGCGTGACTCAAGGTACAGGGGCCGTCTACGTCTTTTCTTTCGACAGCGGTACGTGGGTACAGGAAGCCTACGTCAAGTCATCTAACCTTGATGCGGACGACCGGTTCGGTCGATCGCTGGCACTTAGCGCGAATGGCGATCGCCTGGTCGTTGGTGCATTCCAAGAGGACAGCAGCGCTACTGGCGTCAACTCAACGGACGAAGTCGATAACTCGTTGGACGCTGCAGGGGCCGCCTACGTCTTTACGCGTAGCGGCGGAAGCTGGTCCCAAGAGGCTTACCTCAAAGCGTCGAATACGGATCGATCAACTTTCTTTGGTGCTGCCGTTGACCTAGACGCCAGCGGCGATGTCCTTGTCGTCGGTGCCTTCAACGAGTCGTCACTCGCAACGGGCGTCAACGGCTCACAGGCACTAGGTCCCATCCGCGGTGTCGGCGCGGCATATCTATTCGAACGCGATAGCGGGACCGGGCTGTGGCAACAACGTTCGTACGTCAAGCCGACCAATAGTGATCAGAATCCGGACTTTCCAGGGTTCGGTCGATTGATGCGCTTCGGTGAAGCGGTGGCGCTGAGTGCAACTGGAGAGGTATTGATCATTGGCGCTACGGGTGAACCGAGCGCCGCGACGGGTATCAATGGCGATCAGGTCAATCAGGATGCGGACTATTCTGGTGCCGCGTACGTTTACTGATAAGCCTCAACGCGAGGCCGGGCAGCGTTGTGCTGCCCGGCCTCATTAATGTTGGCGACTCTCGAAAAAATCGTCTTGACGCGCATCACACCGCCATACACTGATTGCGACCGGCCTTCTTCGCGGCGTACAAGTTCTCATCGGCACGCCGATACAATTGCTCGGCATCGTCACCGAGGCGAAGCGTACTCACGCCGCAGGAAATGGTGACGGCCAATTCCTCGCCGGCGACCGTCATCGTTCTGGCGCCGATTAGTGCGCGCACTTTATCGGCGATCATCGCGGCATCGTCGATACTGGTGTCGGGGAACAGGATGACAAATTCTTCGCCGCCGATTCGCGCAACGAAGTCGTTGGTTCGGGTGTAACGCGATAAGTAGCTCGCGACTCGCGTCAGAACTTCATCGCCGGCCTGATGGCCGTAGCGGTCGTTGATCTGTTTGAAGTAGTCGATGTCCCATAGCGAATAGCACAGCGGTTTGCCACTTCGCATCGCCGCAGCAATTTCTTCATCAAGCCGTCGGTCGTAGGCGAAGCGGCTGTGAACGCGCGTTAGCGTATCGAGCAACAGCAGTTGTTCTTGCTGCTCAAGCTGTTCACGCAGTGCTTCGGTGCGCACCCGCAGCTCGGCTAGTTCGGTATCAAGCGCCGTGTTGCGTTGCTCGAAGGCCTGTAATTTTTCGTCTTCTTGGTCGCGAAAGTCTTGAATCCGCGTGGCGATCGCGTTGATACGCTCACGAACGCTCCGTTTTAGGTCGCCTAAATTACTGGCGCCATCAATTGTCGAGCGGAGCGAGTCGACCTCGCGGTCAACGTCGGACCGTAGCCCGTCGTTGGCAAGGCGCTGCAGATCGACATGGGATGCGCCGTCGGCTGTCCATCGCTCAAGGCTGGCTAGCGTTGCCGTCACCTCGCCGACAAACCGCTCGGCTTCTGCCTTTTGCGCGGACAACTCGCGGAAAGTAGCGATCAGCGCATCAGCCAACACGCCGAGCTCTGCCATCGCCGAGTCAGCGCTTGTCGATTCGGTGGCGTTTGCGACCGATGCCGCCAGCATCGGTTCGGCCGCCAGGCGTTCGACGAATTGGCTTTCGATTGCACGCAACGCATCTTCGATGTCGGGCTCGGTGGATGGCACAGCGCTACCACGCGCGGCCTGTTGCTTCTCGCTGAGCCCAGTCGCTATACGCACAACCGCGTGCTGTAACGCTTCGAGCTCGTCGGCGCTCGTCGCACGCTCCACCTGTAAGCGCAGCACGTCGATCTCTTCATCGATCTCGGCCGACCAGCCGATGCACGCATTGAGGATCGCGCGGAGCATCTCTTGCAGCAGACGGCGTATCGCCAACCACGCTTGTGTTTGCGCTTCTTGCTCCGCAACAACGCTGCGGTATTCAGCCTTCCAGCGTTCAGCTTCAGTGTCCAAGCAACCGCCCCGCGTTTACGTCTGACTGTCAGGTTAGCGGCCAAAGTCGCGGAGAATTAAATGGCACTGCCAGCGTCGCCCAACGAGGTGAATCGGTACCTGCTACCATCGATAAATGAGCAATTCGTCGCGGTGTTGGTTTAGCGCAGCACGGGCAGGCAAACACTGGCTGTTGTGACGTCATGACGGGCAACGGCGAGGGGGCGTCTGCTGCCCCGGTTTATCGCATCGGCAACTACGAACTGGACATTCCGCGCGTTCAGCTGCGCGATGGCGACATACCGCTTCCCGTGCAACCGCTCGTTTTCGATGTACTCCGCTACCTTATCGAGCGGCGCGATCGCGTGGTGACAAAGCAGGAGTTGTTCGAGCGGTTCTGGCCCGAGCGGGTGGTTACCGAATCGACATTGACGGCACGTATCAAAGCCGCTCGGAGTTTGCTCGGCGACGATGGCCAGTTGCAACGGATGATCCGAACAGTTCACGGCCGAGGCTACCAATTTGTCGGTCCAGTTGAAGCGGTCAAAACCCGTTCAATCGCAAACGAAGCGAGTGCATCGACGGTCGGTCAACGGGTGTCGGTACGTTTCGTGCCCGTTCGCGGTGGTGTAAAACTCGCGGTGACGCAGGCGGGCAACGGACCGCCGCTCGTGAAGGTGGCCAATTGGCTGACCCACGTTGAGAAAGACGCGGCCAGTCCAATCTGGGGCCATTGGGTCCGTGACCTATCGCACCGGCACACGTATGTGCGCTACGACAGTCGTGGCTGCGGCTTGTCCGACCGCGACCTTGCCGGCATGGATTTAACCGATATCGATTTGTGGGTCGAGGACTTATTGACAGTCGTCGACACGTTGGGGTTCGAGACCTTCTCTCTGCTCGGTTTATCGCAAGGCGGCCCGGTCGCCGTTGCGTTCGCGGCGTGTTACCCAGAACGTGTGGACCGTCTTATTTTGCACGGCACGTACGCGCGCGGGATGAGCCGGCGCGAAGACGCGACGCAATTGGATCAAGCGAGCTTGATGGTTAACCTCGCCAAGGTCGGTTGGGCTGTGGAAGACAGTCGCTTCGTAGAGGTTTTCACCAAACAGATGGTGCCCGATGCGGGTCGCGAAGAAGTGCGGTGGTTTAACGAGCTGCAACGCACCTCTTGCGACGGTGAAACCGCGGGCAAACTTGAGTCGGCGATGCATAACATCGAAATCACTGATCTTGCGCAGCGTGTACGTGCGAAGACACTAGTAACACACGGCGTTGATGAGGTCGCCGTGCCGTTCGACGAGGGACGCTACCTCGCGAGTTGCATCGACGGCGCTGAATTTCTACCGCTGCCCAGCAACAACCATATATTGTTACAACGCGAACCGGCGTGGCGTAGCTTTGTGGACGCTGTCGAGCGGTTTATCGGCACGCAAAGTGCGTAACGGCTGTTGGCGCTTGGCTCGCTGACCGAGAAAAAACGACCCGACACTTTGTTATTGTTATTGGGTGGAATGGCGTTGCGGTCGGAAGGAAGGGTAATCCATGGCATTTGAATTTCGATCGGTCCCAGCGATCCATGTCGAAACCGGTGCGGCCAATAAAATCGTTGGCCTGTTGCCGACTCACTTTGCGGGGCAAAAACGGGCCTTTCTTGTCACCGACCAGGTGTTGTTGGACCTCGGTGTTGTCGACGGTGCGTTAGCCGATCTTGAGGAAAACGGTTTCGATGTTCGCGTCTACAGCGATGTCGTACCGGACCCCTCTGATAACGTCATTCTCGCCGCGGCGGCGAAAGCCAAGCAGTTCGGTGCCGATCTTGTTATTGGACTCGGTGGCGGTAGCAGTATGGATACGGCGAAGCTAGTGGCCATTCTTGCGAATTCTGACCAGCCCTTGGAGTCGATGTACGGCGTCGAGCAAGTAACCGGTGTGCGTCTGCCGTTGGTTTTGGTACCGACGACGGCCGGTACCGGGTCGGAGGTTACGCCGATCTCGGTGGTTACGGTTGGCGAAACGTCGAAGATGGGAGTGAGCTCGTCAATTTTGTATCCCGACATCGCAATATTGGATGCGTCGTTAACCCTCGGCCTACCGGCGGCAACGACCGCGGCCACCGGTATCGATGCGATGGTGCATGCGATTGAGGCGTACACATCGCGGCTCAAGAAAAATCCAATCTCCGATCAGTTAGCTTGCACAGCGTTACAAGCACTGCATGCGAATATTGAGCGGGTATGTACCGATGGCAGCGACGCCGAGGCACGCGAAGCGATGTTGCTTGCTTCCATGCAAGCGGGCCAGGCGTTCGCGAATGCACCGGTCGCGGCCGTGCACGCGTTAGCCTACCCGTTGGGCGCCACATTTCACGTCGCCCACGGCCTATCAAACTCACTGGTATTGCCGAGTGTTCTCGCGTTCAACGCCGATATGGCGTCCGCTGCTTATGCCGAACTCGCTGGTGTTATCGGTCTGCCGGCAAACGGCCATGCGCTGATCGATGAGCTTACGCGTATCGCTGACTCGACGGGTATCGAAACTCGGCTTAGCCAAGTCGGTGTTACCGAACACGACTTGCCACAGCTTGCCGAAGATGCGATGAAGATCGAGCGCTTACTCGTCAACAACCCGAAAGCAATGACCTATGACGCAGCGCTGGCTTGCTACCAAGCGGTGCTGTGATGGGAGTGCAAAGAATCGACCTGCAACGCCCCTGGTTTCTGATGGGCAGTGAGAAACTTCATCGTGCTGTTTGACGAACTACGGTCGGTCGGCGCATCCGGCGAGGCCGTTGTCGTGCCGCCCGACTGGTGTCAGGGCAGAACGGTTTATGGCGGGCTCTCCGCTGCGCTGTTGGCTGACGCGGTGTCTGCCGGTATCGATGCCGACCGTCGTTTACGCTACCTGAATGTCAGTTTTTTGAAGCCGTTAGAGGCGGATAAACCCTTCACGCTCGCCGTGCAGCCGGTATCGGCCGGGCGGACCTTGACGGTCAACACCGGCCGCATTGTGCAGGACGGCATCGACCGTGTGGCGGTCCAAGCGAACTTCGTCGCGAAGCTCGACGGGCGCACGGACGCCTCGAATTTTAAGCGCCCAGAGTTGGCGCATTGGGACGCCGATGGCGTGATTCGCGTTCGTGGCCCGTTCGCGCCGGTGTTCACCCAATATTTCGATTTCCGGGTCGCGACCGGCGGGCTACCGTTCCAAGGCCACGGTTCACCGGAGCTCGGTGGCTGGATGCGGTTCGAACGGGCGGCCGGTGCATTGTCAGCGTCACACGTCGTCGGCCTGACCGACGTGTGGCCGCCGGTAGCCGCGTCTTACCTAACGCAACCCGCGCCGTTATCGACGATTAACTGGGTTATTCACTTCGGCGAGCTCGATGACGATATCGACGCCGATGCGTTTGTCGGTTACCTGGCGAGGCTCAATTTTTTCAAGAACGGCTACGGATCATCCAGCGCTGATGTCTGGACACCCGACGGTCGGCTGTTGGCTAAGAGTTTCCAAACGTTTGTCATTTACGGGTAGTTATCAACGCGCCAGCGCTCGCTAAACGACTCGCGCGAGACGTCGTCCTGTTGCCGTGACTAGTAATCCACGCCAAATTCTGTTCCTATGAGATCGCGGGTTGTAAAGGGGGGATAAGGAACATGCTGCCTTGTCTCCGCATTTTAGTCGTCGCGAACTTCTGAATTTCGTTGCCGCTGCTGGCGGTACCCATGCCGTCTACCAGACCAGTCGTGCGTTGGGTCTTCTCGCGGATAGCACGCCTCCCGCCTCACTGAACTTGTCCCCGGTTGGATCAGCCGCGCGCACGGCCGTCGTCCTCGGCGCAGGCATTGCCGGGCTTACCGTTGCCTACGAGTTAGAGCGCGCCGGTTACGGTGTCACGATCATCGAGGCCTCGCACCGAGTCGGTGGCCGCAATATGACGGTCCGCTCCGGTGATGTCATTGACGAGCTCGGTCAGCGTCAAGTCTGTCAGTTTGACGATGAACCGAACCTCTACTTCAATGCGGGACCGGCGCGTATCCCCGGGCATCACCAACGGACTCTGAAGTACTGCCGCGACCTCAATGTTCCGCTTATCGTCAAAGCGAACTTCGCGCGTAACGCCTACCACCAAGATGATGCGAGTTTCGCGGGCCGGCCCGTTCGCCTCGGTCACTACGTGGCCGATGCGCGCGGCTTCTTGTCGGAGTTGTTACACAAAGCCGTCGACAAAAATCAGTTCGACCAAGCGCTATCGGCCGACGATCGCGAACGACTGCTCGAGTTTGTCACGGCTTTTGGTGATCTTGATGACAGCGGCAATTACGCCGGGTCACGCCGCGCCGGCTATGCACGCGGCTACCAGTCACCCGAGGAGTACCGCTCGCCGTTACCGTTTGATGACATGCTGGGCGGCGACTTCTGGAAGTGGGTTTACACCGCGTCCGAGAACCCTGATTGGGGCGACCCGTTAATGGAAGTGCCAGGCGGTATGGATGGCATCGTGCAGGCGTTCGTTCGTGAGTTGTCATCACCGATAACGTTAAATGCGCCCGTGCAATCGATCGACGTGACAGCAGACGGCGTCGACGTTGTTTTCTGCCAACAAGGTGTTTTGCACCAGGTGAGCGCTGACTACTGCTTCAACAGCATTCCAGCGCATTTCTTGCCCGGTATCCCCAGCAATCTGCCGCGCGAATACAAGAATGCACTAGCGGCGTTAAAGCCCAACAAATTGATGAAGATCGGTTTGCAAATGAAGCGCCGTTTCTGGGAAGAGGAGGGCATCTACGGCGGCACAACGCTGACATCGCAGCCGATTGGCGAACTCTGGTACCCGTCACACGATATCCACGCGCAAAAAGGCGTTGTTATCGGCGCCTACACGCACGGGGATGGTTGCGCAACGTGGTCGACAATGACGCCGAGCGAGCGACTTCGAGCCGCCGCCGAGTGCGGCGAGAGAATCCACTCCGGCTACGCGGAGCTTGTTGAGTCCGGCGTCAGTGTGCCGTGGGAACGTATGAACCACATGATGGGTTGTTCGGTGCATTGGACCGAGGCCTTACGTCAGCAACACTTCGACGTGCTGCGCCGGCCCGTTGCCGGCCGTCACTACCTTGTCGGCGACCAGATGAGTTATCACCCGACGTGGCAGGAAGGCGCGTTCGCATCGGCCGAGTACGCGCTGCTCGATCTGGACAAGCGAGTACGCAGCGACAGCGCAGTCGGGCGGCTGGCGTAGCGCGATGCGCACAATCTCCCTATTGCTCGTTGGGTTAGCCGGCGCTGCTATGGCGGAGCCAATGAATGGCGCACCGCCGCCCAGCGAATTTGTCTACTGCACCACCTGCCATGGTGTGCAGATGATGGGCAACGCCACGCTCAACGCGCCGCGTTTAAGTGGTTTAGACGCCGGTTACGTCGAACGTCAGTTGGTTGCCTACCGCGCCGGTTGGCGCGGTACTGTAGCAGGCGATTCCGTCGGCGCACTGATGCGACCGATGGCGATGTCACTGTCCGAGGCTCAGGTTGCCGCGGCGGCGGAGTACGTTGCTAGCACGCGCTCGCCGCTTCCTGTGCCGACCGGCAATGGCGATGCTGAGCGCGGTCGAAGCTTGTACCCGAGCTGCGCAGCTTGTCACGGGGTCGCGGGCAAGGGCAACGCCGCTGTCGCTGGACCTGCACTTGTCGGTCTTAACGACTGGTATCTCGTTCGCCAGTTGACGGGCTATCGCGATGGCTGGCGCGGTACACACGCCGACGATACGGCGGGCCAGCAGATGGTAGGCGCGGCTTCCCAGTTGAAGACGGACGACGACATCGCCGATGTCGTTGCCTACATCATGACGTTTAGTGCCATTAGCAAACCTTAGGGGGAACCTATAGTGAAAAAGTTGTTCGTACTTTCCTGCGCCTTATTGCTCGCCTCGGTGGCGCTAGCTGAAAAGACCTTTTATGACCCGTATGACGGTAAGGCGCCATTTTCGGCCGCCGTTAGAGTTGGCGACCTACTGTTTTTGTCCGGTGTGTTGGGTACGAAAGACGGCCAGCTTGCCGACGGTGGAACCGGTCCTGAAACCGCTCGCGCGTTGGAGATAATCGGTGAGCGACTCGCGGAGTATGAGCTCACTACAGCAGACGTTGTTAAGTGCACTGTCTTTTTGGCGGATATCGCCGACTTCAGCGAAATGAATGCCGAGTACATGCAGGTGTTTCAGCCGCCTCGCCCTGCGAGGAGTGCATTGGCAGCGAGCGGACTCGCGCTCAATGCGAACGTCGAAATCGAGTGCATCGCGGCGTATTGAACAGCCGCAGGAGGCGGCTTAGCTCGCCTCCCGATACAGCCGCACTTTGTTGCGACCCATGTCTTTGGCTTCGTACAGCACTTTATCGGCGCGGGCGAGGAGATCGGCTAGCGATTCGTTGGCGGCGTTGGTGAAGGCCACGCCGAAGCTCGCCGTAATCGATACGGTCGCTTCACGCAATTCAATCTCGAGGCTCTCGAGTTTCTTGCGGGCGCGCTCGGCGATGAACATACCTGTGTCGATGGATGTCGACGGTACGAGCATTACGAACTCTTCGCCGCCCCATCGACCAATGGTGTCTTTGTCGCGGAGCGCGTCCTTGAACACGCAGGCTGCTGCCTCCAGCACCCGGTCGCCGGCGTCATGACCGTAAGTGTCGTTGATGAGCTTGAAGTGATCGAGATCGACAATAATGGCGCAAAGCGATTCGTCATCGCGTTGCAGCAGCTCATAGCAGCGTTGCACGAAGGTTCGGTTCGGTAAGCCGGTCAGATCGTCAACCGCGGCCTTGGTTTCGAGGCTGCGTTTGTAGAGATGCATCAAGTAGAAGGTTGCGGCGGCGAGTAACAGCACGCTGATGACGGCCGATACACCGCTGACGATGAGCGAGCGTGTGGTTTGCGCTTGGCGCGCTTCCAATGGCGTTAAGAGCAGCAGTCGCCAGCCGAGGTCCTTGATGCCGAATTCTGAGATCAGCGTGTCTTGGCTGTCGATTTGGATAATCTCGCCGTCATGGGCATCTTCGACACTATGCGTTTCGTCGCCGTGTTCGAACCAGCCGAGTGAGGCCAAATTCGGGATGTGGGCGCCGGTGACGACGAGCTCGGGCAGCGACGAAAGCATGATATTGCCGCGCTCGTTGACAAACAAGAAGTCGTAGCCGTAGCGGGCTTTGTAGCTGTCGAAGGTATCGATGAAGCGTTGAATCGGCTTGCCGACGCCAACGTAACCAAGGAATTCGCGGCTGCGGCTGTAGACGGCGACATCGAAGAACAGATGTACGTTACCGACCTGCCCAAGGTCCGCCATTACGTCTTTGTCGCGTTCTTTCGCCTCGAAGTACCAACGCACGTCGTCGGCCACGAGATCGAGCGCCCGCCCATCTGAGAGGTATTGCTTACCGGTACGTTCGCTCGCGACAAAGAACGTTAAGCCGAGTTCAGCTTCCATTTCTTGGAGGCGCTGGATGAGCGCGTTCTCGTCAAGGTCGGCGCTATCCAGTGACGTTGTAAAGTCGACGGAGCTCGCGAAAGTTTCGGCGATATACAGCGGACGCAGCAATTCGTCGGCAACCAACTCGAATACCGGCGAAACCGCGAGCTGCTGCTCCTGGCTTTGTTCGGCGACGATACGGTCGATCGTGGAGTAGGTAGCGAACAGGAATGCCCCGCCCAGGGCCAGCACCAAGGCGAAAACAATCCGACGCGAAAGCGGTAACGAGGTCATTTCCCTAATCGACCACCGATGGGCTGCGAAACCGAAACGTTAGAGCAAGTCAACTACCAACCACAGGACACAGCTATCAAAACGGGACAAAAAATTGACGTTTTATTACCGAATTTGGTGGCGGTTGCTAGCGGTGAGGCGGTTGAGCGTTTGCGCCTAAAACGAGCGCCGAGACTACCGGCGGATTTGCGACGTGGCTATCCGGAATTGCACGGTGTTGCGCCGTGTTACGCGCCGATGTAGGGGCTGGTCAGCAAACGGGAATTCGATCATTGGTGCAAACTCACTGGTCGGCCGAGTTGACAACCTTGTCGGCAATCATCTGTTGCCAACTCGCTAGCATCGCGGCGTAGCGGCGCGTCGTGAACTCGCGGCGCAACCGCTGGTTACCCTGTGGACTTAAGCCCGTTAACCGGTAACAGACCGTAACGGCCGACCCGCTGGTGGCGCTCGGCAATACCGCGATATCAACGGTGCCGGTATCGACGTTCGGTGTTGTACGAACGTACCGGGCTGTGCGTGCCGTTGTATCGAAAGACGCGACATACCAAACGGTGGTTTGATCGTTGTGTTCGGTGACCCAGACGCTGCCCGGCGTGACACCATCGCCGTGCAAGACCGTCGGTTGCCACGTCGGAATCCACTGCTTCTCACCGTGCACGGTGAACAGTGGGAAGGCTGTGTCGGGACGAAGGGCGAGTTCGAAAGTCTGGCTGCGATTGATCGACACGGCGTTGAACTTGGCGAAGTTCAATGGGGCTGTATCGATGGCCATCAGGGATCCCCGTGGCAGTGATGAGCGACGGCTTTTACCACGACGTTGTCATCGGGCCGGGACGGCCCTCCCACCGTTTCGTTGACCGCTTTGGCAGCATTCACAGTCCAGTCCCTACTGATCATGTGGGAGCGGCGTCTCGCCGCGATAGAGCCGCGGATGAAGTCGTCCCGGGACGGCCCGCTCGCGCACTCACTCATCGCCCCGTTCATCGAGTTTGTGGCTGTCGGCGGCGGTTAGGTCGAGCTCGTAAACGTCTTTGAGTTTGTCGATCTTGCCAAGTGTTGGCGCCGAGAACGGCGTTTTCCCTTCGAAGCAATGCAAAGCCATACCTTCGAGCAAATCGCCTAGCGACATATCGAGCTGTTCTGCCAGCGCTTTGAGTACTTTTAACAACCGCTTCTCGATGCGCACACCCGTTTGCACGCGTTGGATCAATTTAGCCATAGCGTTACCTTGGTACTGAGGTAACAATAAGTCAAGACGACTACCAGCGAGATCAATAGGAGACGGCGCGGTTTCGAGCTACGCCGCCACCCCAGCGATACGCGGCACCTCGTTTTTCAGTGCCAACAGAAAGGCCTTCAGGCGCTGTGTTTGATGCTTGCCGGGCAGGTAGGCGACATTGATGGACAAGCTCGGTGCGCGCCAGGTCGGTAGGGCATCAACGAGCGTTCCACGTGCTAATTCGTCGACAACGAACCAGCTAGGCAAAACAGCGAGACCGAGTCCCATCAGCGCCGCTTCTTTCAGCGCAACGATGTTGTTCGTTTGCAAACGCGTTGCCGGGCGGATCGTTTGTTGTCGCTTACTGCGATGCGTGAGCGGCAAGGCGTTGCCCTCAAACGGCTGCAGGGCAAGAAAGGGCAGTTTCTCGGCCGCCGCAGGGTTTCGCGGCTTGCCGTGGCTACTCAGTAGGTCAGGCGCTGCAACCAACGCCCGCTCAACGCTACCCAAGCGGCGGACGACCAGAGTTTCGTCCGGGACGGTGCCCACTTTGACCCAGCAGTCACAGCCGACCTCGGAGAACCGAATCGGTTGGTCCTCGAGCCGCCAGGAGATGTCGATACCTGGGTGATTAATCTGAAAACGCCATGCGATGCGGGCGAGGTGCTGTTGACCGAGCGCAATGGGCGCAACGACTCGAACCGTGCCGCGGATATCCCCGGGTGACTCAAAATGTTTTTCCTCTAACGCTTCCCAGTCTTTGATGAGCTGCCGCGCGTCGTGCAGCAGCGACGCGCCAGCATGCGTCAGTGCGAGTGAGTGAGTGGTTCGTCGCAACAATTGCACTCGAAGTCGCGACTCCAGTTCGTTGAGTTGGCGGCTGGCGGAGGGCTGTGACAGACCTAAGTCCCTAGCTGCAGCGCTAATGCTGCCTGCGTCAGCAATCCGTACGAAAGTCTCAAGGAGTGTTAATCGATCAAGGGGTTTGCTCATGCACAATACGTATAACAAAGATTTATAATATCCGTCTACCGAATTACCGAGCGCTCGGCGACAGTACGTCCATCGCAAAGACAGACACGCAGGAGAAAGCGATGACAGGTACAGCGTCGAACACCACCTTCAAACTCGGCGGGGAGTGCGATGTCAATCGCATGGGCTACGGGGCCATGCGACTGACCGGCCAGCCCGGAAACTTCGGACCTTATCCACACTGGGAAGATGGCAAGTCTCTGCTACAACGCGCGGTTGAGCTAGGCGTGACGTTCTTCGATTCCGCGCGCGCATACGGACCGGAATGGGCCGACAAGTTGTTGGCCGACGCCTTACATCCCTATGCCGAGGACATCGTCATCGCGACCAAAGGCGGTGTCGATAAATTTGCACCTGACCGTATTGTTACCGATGGACGGCCCGAAACACTGACCCAACACATTGATTCGGCCCTACGACATCTAAAGGTCGATCGGGTCGAGCTGTTTCAGCTGCATCGGGTTGATTCGAAAGTACCGATTGAAGAGTCCGTTGGCGCGATCGAGGCGGCGCGCCAAGCTGGTAAAGTCCGCTTTATTGGCTTGTCCAATGTCGATCAGTCGCAGCTTGACCGGGCGCTAACGGCCGCTCCCATCGCCTCAGTCCAAAATCGATTCAACGAAGCGGAAGACGCACAAGGTGCGTTAGTCGACTACACCGCCAAGCTCGGAATCGCGTTTATTCCTTACGGCCCGCTCGGCGCACATCCGATGCGCCAAGGTGCCGAATTACCGGCGTCGCAAGCGCTCTCGTGGCTGTTGCGGCGCTCGCCAAACATCATTGTCATCCCGGGTACGACGTCAATTGCCCACCTTGAGGAGAACATCGGTGTCTGGGAGCAACTCTAACCGGTCAGCGTGTCGTAGACCGGTGGTTGATAACGGCGGTCGGCTCGGCGACATCGTGGAAACATGGGGCGCGGTCTATCCCGTCATTACGGTCTTGCTGCTCGTCATTGAGCCGCACGTCGTCGATCTATTGCTGCCGGTCAGAACACTGCTGCTCAGCGTGTTGCTGGTCCCAACGACTGTTTTATGGACGAGGCCCGCAATGGGTCGCCTGCGTCGGCGTTTTCGGTGACGATCGGTGACTCACGAGAGTCCTTGTCACGGCCGATCTGCTTCCGTGCAGATCGGCCGCTTACCGCTGCCGCTGGCTACTACCTTAACTAGCGGCGGCGTCGCTCCGTGCGCTTGTGTTCACTACGAGTTCGATGGCGTCGCTGGCGAGATTCGCCGCGTCTTGTTCGGCCGGCTGGGCGACCGTCTTCAAGGTCTCTTGCAATAAGGTGAGTTTGATCGACTCGCTATACTGCAACGTGGCGCTTTGTACATCACCCGCCGGAAAACCATCGCTGACGGAGCGCAGGAAATCGCCGACGAGGTTGAAGAACTGATTCAAATAGTCGCTACCGAGCGGTGGGCCCGCTTCGTCAGCGCTGTCGTCGACGGCAGCGTTGTCTACGGCAATCGGGGCGGGGGCCTCGGCGGCCGACTCTGGCACATCGGTTTGAGCCACCGGTTCCACATCTCCACTAGCGGCGTTCGGCGCTTCGCGCAACTGCAGCGGCGCTTCGGGGCGAGACGGTGCTGTGTTGATCGCTGGAATCACGAGCTGCGGTGCTTCAGGCTGCGCCGGTGCCGGCGTGATGGCTGGAATAACTAGTTGCGGTGGTGATTGCGGTGTATCAATGGCCGGCGCGACGACTGACGGAGCGGCTGTGGTCGTTCGTTCGTTGGCGAGCGCGACCTGCGTGGTTTCGCTAAAGCGGAAACGCAAATTGACGCGGGCCAGTTGCTCGGCGTCTACGTCGAGAGCATTTGCATTGGCGAACGCGGCGCCTAAATCACCGCCGAAAAAGTCATCTGCAATGCGGCTAGCTTGTTCCACTACGTTACTAATGGCGGCAAGTTCGTCGTCGTTAAGATCACCGTCGACGGACAGACGAATACCGGTACGGCTCGAGAAATCGATCTCAGTGAGCTCCGCCGAACCACCCGGTACCGAGGCAGCGGCAGCCGTCGCCGACAAGCGTTCGCGTTGGCGAAGATCGAGCCGAACGATGTCACCTTCTTGCGTTCGGATCCGAATGGTCGACCGTTCATTCGTTCGCGACTCAACAGCGAGTACGCTGGCGCTCGACTCGCGCACATTGCTGAAGTCGTTTTCGAGCGCGGTGAGTCCGCGGTCGACCCGAGCGACGGCATCGTCGATATCGCTGATGTCATCGCGCTGGCCGATGGCTTCGCGAACGGCGGTCGCGCTTTCGCGAACCGAGGCGCGAAACGCGACGATCGAGCGCGCCGCTTGCGTCGGCGCTTCACTCGCCACGCGGCGGGCCGCGCCCAGTGTCTCGTTGGCGACGTCGCCCGCGCTCGATGCGTTGCCTGCATTGGCATAGCCAGGCACGCCCGAGCCGAAGCGGCTGAGGAACCGGGCGCTTAACGTCGCGCGTAAATCTTGACGAAACGCTTCCAGCGCACGGCCGGATTTGTCGTCGTTAACAAACTCGGGGGCTTTGTCGGCGCGGCTCGTCGCCGGCGACTCGCCCAATGCTAATAGCGAGCGCGCGGCTAGGTTGGCGCTCGAAAGGTCCGATATCTCCATCGGTATTCGCTCCTTGGCCAGGCGTACTTTGCGCCCGAATCGCACTGGCGGTGACTTATGTCATCCGTCTCCTGACGCTTGTATCGGCTTTGTGCGGTGGAGCTTTAGGGATCTGCGACCCAGTGCACACTTCGGTCGCGGCGAACCGTGGCGTGAGTCGTTTTTCTGGCACCAGCTTAGTAGAAATTGGGTTGCGAATCCGCCACGATTAGCCCGTCGCTCGGCATCGATTTCATTTCGTTTTATCTATCGAGATGATGCAGATTTTGCAATATCCTAAACGATAGGTTGGGGGTACACTCTCACTCAGAATTTAGGGATCGCGGCTACTTAGACGCATTTAGCAACCGATGGCCGCGGTTTGCGGACCCCTAAGGGCAAGCTCGCCAGCATACGCTGAGTGCTTCCTGCGTTCGAAACGATGCACCCCTCTCCCGCACGTTTCGACATCCCCCCCGCCTTGCCACCGCTTGCGGTGGCGTTTTTTTTGGCGGGGTCTTTCTAGGCGCTGTATTCATCGTGCCGGGACGGCCCTGCCACCTCTTCGTTTGCCGCCGCGGCAGCTACAACGATGCCGCTTCTACTAACGTGGGAGCGGCGTCTCGCCGCGATTTAGCCGCGGTTTGAATCGAACCATTACTGCCCTACCAAGACTCCGTTTGCCGCCTCGGCAGTTTTTGACGATGCCGCTTCTACTAATGTGGGAGCGGCGTCTCGCCGCGACAGAGCCGCGATTTGAATCGAACCAGGACGGCCCTCCCACCTCTTCGTTTGCCGCCTCGGCAGATTTACCGATGCCGCCTCTACTGATAGGGGAGCGGCGTCTCGCCGCGATAGAGCCGCAGTTGAGACCGCAGCTGCGACAGCACCGTTCGCTATCACGACTCCTTGGTATAGCGACGCCGCTCCAACGCAACGATGGTCACAACATATATCGCCACGACAATGAACGGGATGGTGACAAACCGGTGGTCCGGTAATGCAAACCAGGCGCCCACGATCAACACGGTGCGGGTGATCGCGTGGAATGCGCCGACCCAGTGATTGATGATCCAGCCGAACGGCAGCCACATCAGCCCGGTCAGAATGCCGACACAGAGTGGAACCGACGTGTGATCAACGGTGGCGAATGGCATTGCGATGGCAAACACGAGAAGCGCCATGATGACCGTAGACATAAACAAGCGGTCAAATGGATTCGGCGCTCGGTGTTTGCCGAAGAAGTCTTCGCCGGTAAATCGAGACAGGAGCATCCCGAGGTAAAAGATGCTTCCGGCGCCCACCCAAACGGCCATGACCTTGTAGAAGGGTGGGGCGATTACACCGGCCACACCAACCAGCGCCCACATGATCGCGCCTGCCAATGGCATTGCGAGAAAGCGGCGGTTGGAGAAGTCGTCGCGGTGCTGTTCCAGGGTTGTCGCTGCGTTGGTCATCGCGCCCTACGTTGTTATGGCCGCGGCAGCGAAACGACGATGCGCTGGTCAGCTGGCCTCGGCGATTTTTTTCAGTGCGCGTAGCGACACGGCGAGATCACCCCGCGTTTGCCGACGCTCCAGTATGCCGTGCAGCTTGCCTGCCGGGCCGTGATAGCTCAACTGCAAGTTGACCCATGTACTGCCATTTTCGTCTTGCAGTGTGACGCTTTGGCGCACGGTGTACAGCGTAAACTTTTCTTCGATCGCCAGGTGCGTTGGTGCGCCCGCCTCTTGGCAGCGAATCGACACACGGCGACCATCGCGTGTCACCAACGTCCCTTCCGCACCGGGCGTGAAGTTCTCGTTACTAAGGTGCATCGAGACAATACCGTTGTGCCAGCGCGGCCATTCCGTGGCATCGCTTATGATCGAGTAAACCGAGTCTTTGTCGGCGGCAATGCGGGTTCTTTCTTCAACTATCAACTGAATCGCCTGGTTGTAGTCCGTTACTTACTTAGACAGCACAAACGGAAAAGTTTCATTGTTAGCGGTCATTTTTATGCAACGCCTTGTCGCAAAAATGCACGCGGGTTTTAGTCTGCAAATAGATCGTAAGCGATCCCGATAAAGGCACTTACCTGCTCTGTATCGGACACGATCGGGGAATCTGAAATGGAGTCGTCGAGGCGCGTGATATCGACGCTCCCGATGAAGAATGTGCGTTTGTTAAAACGATAAATTACTTGTGCGCCAAAGCCGACGTTGGTCGCGCCACCCACGCGGAATGGACGGCGTGCGCCGATCGCTTCGGTGGTGCTCACGCCGTAGTAATAGTCAGCAAGATCGTCGCTTAGGTAGTCAACGAAAACCGTCCCTTCCAACGACAAACGCCGGTTTGGGGCCCAGGTGTGGCCGGCACCCAAGCGAGCGAAGAAGCCATCGTGTGTCCCGGACACATCGTGTCGAAGATCGAGTGTTAGCGGACCATAGACAAGATCGACACCGGCCTCGAGGGCGTTGTCGCGCTCGCTCAAACCGGCGAGGGCGGGTTCGTTTGCATCGACGTCGAAGCCCAGGAAATTCAGACCCGCGGCTGCCGTTACCGACCATGTGTCATCGCCGGCGACCCGGTAGCTTAGGTTAGGTCCGAGCCAAGTCAGTCGTTCACCGATGTAGCCAATCAACGGGAACGGTGTGCTGTTCGTGTCGGCATCGCCAACGAACGGATCCGGCGCAACGGCATAGCCGGCACCGGCGATCCACCCCGGTGGTTCGAAGGATTGCGAACGGTCTTCGTTCTGGGCGATGGCGGAGGTGCTTATCGTTACGGCGACAGCACAGAGGACGACGCGGATCAGCATGGTTGTGGTCTCGGTAAAGATCGGGTTTCGCGATGGGCGAGACTTTGCCGCGCCGGCGATGAACGCGTTGTTAGTGGCTGGTGATAACCGTGTGAACGTTTTCATCGATACCGCTTCTACTGATGTGGGAGCGGCGTCTCGCCCGATCGAGCCGCGGTTGGAATCGGGCCGAGACGGCCCACCCACATCCTCGCTTGCCGCTTCGCCAGATTTGTCGATGCCGCCTCGACTGATGTGGGAGCGGCGTCTCGCCGCGATAGAGCCGCGGTTGGAATCGGGCCGAGACGGCCCACCCACATCTTCGCTTGCCGCTTCGCCAGATTTATCGATACCGCCTCTACTGATTTGAGAGCGGCGTCTCGCCGCGATAGAGCCGCGGTTGGAATCGGGCCGAGACGGCCCACCCACATCCTCGCTTGCCGCTTCGCCAGATTTGTCGATGCCGCCTCTACTGATGTGGGAGCGGCGTCTCGCCGCGATTGACTCGTGGTTTGAATCGGGCTCGAACGGCCCTGCCACGCCGTCGATTGACGTTCGCGGTCAACCACGCTGATTTGGCAAGTGGCCCTTGGCTAGGCACACTTGGGTCAATGGGAGGGCGGTAATGGATTGCATTGCCAAGACAGGGACATTACTCGCGTCGGTCGTCATCGTGGGTTGCAACACAACGCAACCGGCGAGTCCGTCGGCTAACTACGTTGACCCGAGCGATGGCGCTGCGCCGTATTCGCGATCGGTCCGCATCGGCGCTACCGTCTACCTATCGGGCGTACTTGGCTCCCGTGACGGCCGCCTCGTGGCAGGTGGCATCGGCCCAGAGACCGACCAAGCACTGAACAACGTTGAAGCAGGTCTCGCCGATCACGGCGCGACACTTAAAGATGTCGTCAAATGCCAGGTATTTCTCGCCGATATCGGCGATTTTCAGGCGATGAATACCGTCTACAAGGCCCGCTTTCAAGCACCGCGACCCGCACGAACGACGGTGGCCGTCGATTTGGTTGCCGGTGCCCGAATCGAAATCGACTGTATTGCCGCATTGCGAGATGAGCTGTGACTAACCGTCGCCGCCACGCGTCTACGGTGCGCACGGAGTAGACAAAGCGTCGTTGCCCTCGGTCGAGCAACGTATCGTATGGCCAAAAAAGACACGCCGTTAACCTTGGGGAGGCAAGAGCGATGTCAATCCTGATCACGCAAATGTGGGTTTGCTTGGCACTGGCATTTTTGTTGGGCTGGTTGCTGGCTTGGTGGCTATTGGCGCGACCTGCCAACGCCAAACTGGCCGCCACCGAAACTGAATGGTCCAACAAGTATCGTGTGCTATCGGCAGATCGCGACAAGTTTATGGCGCGCACCGACGAGCTAGCCGCCGAGTTGCAACCATTGCGCGACTCAGTCGCGAGCCTCGATAGCGAGTTGGCGACGGCACGGCGTGAACTCGACGGTCGCCGGTCGGAGATCGGCTCGCTGAACCGCGAATTGGATGAATTGCGCGTTGAGCGTGATCGGCTTACCGGTGAGGTTACCCGCTTCGATGCCACCGTCACGCAGCTCGAAACCGATGCCGAGGTGCTGAGGGCGACCGTGCGAGAAGCCGAGACGGGCAGCGCCGAGATCGCCAAGGCGTTGGAGACCAAGGTCGCCGGTTTCGCCGATCTTGAAGTCGGTCGTAAGCAAGACGCCGAGCTCATTCGGCAACTGCGTGCCGACCTCGATGGTGCCAGCGGCGAACATGAATCATTGCGCAGCGAAGGGGCCGACCTACGTGCACAGTTGGTGCGTCTGAACGATGAAATCGGCGAATTAAAGGTGGCGAGTGGGCAGCTCGAACGCGACAAATCGCTACTGTCGAACGACCTCGACGACGCGCGTGACGAAGTCGAGCAATTACGCCAGGAATTGGCCGGCGCCCGTAAGCGCGTACCGCAGCTCGAAAGCCAGTTAATCGAACGCGACAAAGCACTGAGCAGCGGCCAGCAAGAACTCGCTGCGGCTAAAGCCGACTCGCAAACCAGTGCCGCATCGCTGCTCAGCCTTCGCACCGAGTTCGATGGTCAGAAAAACGCAATCGCCTCGCTGTCCAGCGAACTCGATACCGCTAAAGGGCAATACGCAGCACTGGACAAGAGCCTGGCTGAGCGCGACCAGCGTATCGAGCAATTGCTGCGCGACCTAAACGACTGCAGCAGCATCCGCGACGACCTTAAGAACGAGCTAAACAGCTGTGGCAACGTGCGAACTGCATTACAACGCGAGCTCGACGATTGTCAGCGAGCGCGCAGAGCGCTAGCGGCCGAGCTCGAGGCAGCAACTGCGAAGCCTGAGCTGCCGGCGTACGGTTTAACCGCACCGCAAGGGCGTGCCGATGACTTAAAGCGCGTCAAAGGGATCGGGCCGAAGCTCGAGGGTATTTTGCACAAGCTCGGTATCTTCCACTTCCGACAGATCGCCAATTTCACGCCGGCCGACGTCACGTGGGTGTCGCAGCATTTGGCCGAGTTCAAAGGCCGTATTGAACGCGACGATTGGATTGTGCAGGCCACAAACCTCCACCGAGCCGACTACAACGAGGAGCCGTAAATGAGTGGCCCCGTGAAGTTCTTAATCGCGCTGCTTGCGCTCGGCGTGTTGGGCTACTTCTGTATCTACCGTCACGCCCCGATGATCGAGGCCGCCGTCTCCGAGAACGTCGCGACCGCGCTGGCCAGCGCCAATGGTTCGGTAACTGCGGCGGTATCTGGGCGCGACGTCACGCTGACCGGGACAGTTATCGACGCCACCGCGCGCAGCGAGTTGGTGACCCGTGTTGAGCTTGCAAACGGCGTTCGCGTCGTCAATGACGAGCTTGAGATCGGCGTGGGCGACGCGACCGAGCCCGCGCTTCCCACACCACCAGCCGCTCCTGCCGCACCGTATTCAACCGTGTTAACGGTCGAACCCGGTAGTGTGTCGATTGCCGGTGATGTTGCCGATACGGCCGCGGGCGAAGCGATCAATGCGGCGCTCAGCAACCTTTTCCCGGGCCGTGACATCAGCAGCTCAGCAATGCCTCGCGAAGGCTTGGGTGCACCGTGGCCAGCGCGGATGCAAGGCGCGATGGTCGCGCTCAGTCAAATGACGTTCGGCACGGCCGAGCTGACCGGCGATCGACTCGTTGTTCGAGGTGCCGTTCCAACAGCCACCGTACGCCGAGCTGTCGAAGGGTCGCTGGGTGAGCTACCCGGTATCGACCTCGATGCCCGGATTGACATCGTGCCGTTGGCGATCGAGGAGCAAGAGGAGGCCGTCGCCAATTGCCAATCGCGGTTCGACGATACGCTAGCGGGCGCGCGCATCCTGTTCGCGACCGGTAGCGCCGAGATCGATGAGACCAGCGATTTGTTGCTTGGTCGCCTTGCCGCGATCGCACGAGCGTGCCCGCTGGCACAGATCGAGATTGGCGGCCATACCGACAATACCGGTGATGCGGCCTACAACGAATACTTGAGCGGCGAGCGGGCAAACGCGGTTCGTGACAATCTGATCGCCCATGGAATTGATGCGGAGCGCTTGTCTGCCGCGGGTTACGGCTCACGCCAACCGGTGGCTAACAACGCAACGCGTGAAGGTCGCGAGCGCAATCGCCGGATTGAGATGCGGGTGTCGGTCTTCGAGTAAGGGCGACGCAAGAGTCGCTAGCACGTTCAGAGGGTCATCGCGCGTCGCTTCGATGTGCGTGGCCCCCTGATCGCTCGCCTCGCCGCTCGATCGCACGTCGACGTCGAGATCGTCCCCGCGTTGCTCAAGATTGAGCAATGCCGAACGTCCGGGCGCCGGAAAAGGGCGCTCAAGGTCTTTATCGAGTGGACTTAAGCCTACGCCAACAGAGGATAACGCTCGCGATCGTCAGGGCTGCCAGGCCGCATCGTGAGCACCGATTGTCCGAACTCTGCTAAGCCAATCATTGTCTCAATAGCAGCGTCGCAGACGATCGGCTCGCTGCGAGGCTGCATTCCGCCAGGTGTTGTTGGTAAGCGAGCTGATGGCCACTGCAAGGCTGATCAATGCGACCGAGTGGCGTTGCAGCGGTTCGAATGTCGCGCAGCGTTTTGTGCGATTCGGTCGTTGTTCGGCGACAGTCGGTGGCTTCGCCGTGACTTTGTTGAGAGGGCTCTGTATTGATCCGTTCAGCCCATGGAGAGAGGTAAAAGCAATGGCGTCTGTTACTCGCGTATTGACCGTGGTTGCGATGCTAAGTGCATTGGCTGGCTGCGGAGGCGGCTCAGGTGGTGGTTCGCTAACCGTTAACCCACCCGCCAATCCACCGCCCGGTGGCGGCACCGTCTCGGTTGAGCCGACGTTCACGTCACTGAGCTTCAACCAACCCGTCGCATTACTGCAAGCACCGGGCGATAACGATTTCTGGTACGTCGTCGAACGGGGCGGCACGATTCGCCGCTTCGCGAACGATACGGCGGTGACAACCACGACGCTGTTCGCCGATGTAAGCGGCCTCATTAATGCCGGGCCGAACGAGGCGGGTCTGCTCGGCATGGCATTCGATCCGGATTTCGCGAGTAATCGCCACGTTTTTCTTTCTTACACAACGACGGGCTCGCCATTGATTTCGCGAATCGTTCGTTACTCCGCCAACGCTGGCGGGACGACGCTCGACATCATGAGCGGTGTAGAGGTCCTCAGTGTTCCGCAGAACGGTACCAACCACAACGGTGGTCAGGTGAGTTTTGGTCCCGACGGGCTGCTGTACGCCGCATTCGGCGATGGCGGTGGCGGCGGTGACCCAGGCAACAACGGGCAGGACCCGAATAACTTGCGCGGCACGATCCTGCGAATTGATGTGCAGCTCGATGCGACCTACCGAATCCCAGCGACCAATCCGTTCGCCGGTAACCCGTTGTGCCGCACTGCTGACTCAACCGTTGGCTGCCCCGAGATATTTGCGTGGGGTCTCAGAAATCCGTGGCGGTTTAGTTTTGACCGTGTCGGCGGCGCCCTGTTGGCGGGCGATGTGGGCCAAGGTGCGCTTGAAGAAATCGATCGCGTTGTTGCCGGTGCGAATTTCGGCTGGAATATTCGCGAAGGCGACACCTGCTTCAACGCGAGCTCCTGCTCAACGGCGGGGCTTACCGATCCGATCCATGTTTACGGGCGCAGTGACGGCCAGTCGGTCACGGGCGGCTATGTTTACCGCGGTCAGGCTGCACCCGCATTGACCGGTCGTTACGTGTTCGGTGATTTCGTCAGCGGCCGTGTCTGGACCATCGACCCGGCCGTTCAAACACCGGGGGCATCTGATCTGATTGAGGAAACCGGTCTGTCGATCGCGTCATTTGCCGAGGGTAACGATGGCGAATTGTTCGTTGTCGATTTCGGCGGTTCGCTCCACGCCATCGTCGAAAACTAAACGGATATTTACTCTATCTGGTATCAACGGTTCTACTAAGCCACTACATGTTGTATTATTTCGCGTGTGGTCCTTCGTAGCACGGAGAGGGTCGTCCACCGCGACCTGTGCGGAGAATCCAAGACTCGTCGGCTGGTCCCACTTGCACCACAGCACCCAGCTAGCGACGTCTGGGGGTTTTGTCGCTGATTCGTATTCCGCTCCCCGGCGGTGAGTCAGTTAGTCAGGCCCGACCACTGAACGAGCGCCTTGTCAGGGGGTCTGCTCGTCCTTCTTAAGCCGCCTCGTTTGAGGCGGCTTTTTTAATGGCTAGATCCTGCGCCATGACGGTGCGTTTTTGGCTGATCCGCGACGCGTGGTCGAGTGGTAAGCTGCCGCCCATGCGCCCCGTAGCGACCAGAACACGTCGTACCGTTTGGCTGACGCTATTCGCGTTGACGCTGCCGGCACTCGTTCCAGCCGGCTACATGCCGGCCAACGGTGGCTTTCTCGCGCTGTGCCCGGCCGGCTTACCGCCGAATGCACTGCAGGCGTCGGCAGGCGAGGTCGTCGCCGATGCGCACCACGCGCATCATGCCCACCATATTCATCACCCGCAGAGCGACAGTGCGTCTCAGGATCCGCACGCGGCCCATGAGTACCGCTGCGATCTTGGCGATGGTTTATCGCCGCTGGCGCTCGTTGGTGAGCCCAGCACAGGCTTTAGCTTGCATGCGCATCGCCACTTCGCTGCCGCGACCCCCGTTGTTGTCGTCGAGCAGCGCCGGTTTTGGGCGTATCGATCCCGCGCTCCACCGTTAGTAATTGCGCTTTTCTAACAACGCGTTTTTACTTCTTTAGGAGCTTTCCAATGAAATCGTTGCTGCTAGCAACAGTGGCGGCGTGCGCGTGCACGACCGCCATGGCCGATCACATACGGCCCACTGACCATGCACCCATTGGTGTGATGGGTGATCACACGCACGAGAAAGGCGAATGGATGTTCTCGTACCGGTACATGCACATGCGCATGGACGGGAACCGGGACGGTACGTCGTCGCTTTCTCCCGAGACGATAGCGACGACGGCGACAAACCGATTTGCTATGCCGCCAACGCTGCGTGTGGTTCCAACCGAAATGACGATGGACATGCACATGTTTGGCGCCATGTATGCGCCTTCTGACCGCCTCACAGTAATGGCGATGGTTAACGTTATTGAAAAAGAGATGGACCACGTGACGTTCCAAGGCGCTGCAGGATCGACGCCGCTAGGTTTTTTTACGACAAAGACCAGCGGCATCGGTGATACGCGCTTGTCCGCATTGATTGACCTGCCAAATTTCTCGGACGGAAATTGGCACGCAACGCTCGGGGTTTCGTTACCGACCGGTAGTCTCGATGAAACCGATCGGGTGCTAACGCCCATGGGAACAGCGCCCACGTTGCGCCTGCCGTACCCGATGCAACTCGGCTCGGGCACCTTCGATGTCATCGCTGGCTTAACGTACGCCAAGCAAGGGCCGCGCTGGGGTTGGGGTGCGCAATGGCAGAGCATCATCCGTACCGGTGAGAATGACGAAAACTACACCCTCGGCGATGAACTCACGCTGCAAGCCTGGAGCAGTTACCAGCTTGCCGACCAAGTGAGTGTGTCGGGTCGTCTAGCGTGGTTCGACCGCGGCAACATCGATGGCATCGATCCGCTCATCGCTGCGCCAGTACAAACGGCGGACCCGGTCCGACAAGGCGCGCAACGATTGGACGCTGCGCTCGGGATCAACGTGTTACCCGGCGGCGCGCATCGCTTGGCGTTTGAGGTTATCGCACCGCTTCGGCAAGACTTAGATGGACCGCAGTTGGAAACCGATTGGACCGTTATGGTCGGTTGGCAATACGCGTACTAGTTGGCGCTATCGCAGACCGAATGATGAAGCCGCCTCATTTGAGGCGGCTTTTTTACTGTAATCGATGTGCTGGCGGCGCATGCAACGGATGTCCTCGTACGCTGCACAGTACGTGCACATTGTTTGGATAACGTTTCCCCAACGGTTGATCCTTTGGAGCCAAGCAATGTTCCTCGTGAATCGCATTCGTTTGTTCGCTGTTGTCATGTTCGTGGGCTTACTCGGTGCTTGCGGTGGCAGCGGCGGCTCGTCGCTCGTCACCGATGAGGAGTCGACGGGCGGTGGCGCGATCGGTGGCAATACCGGCCAAGGTGATGCCGGTACACCGGGCGAGCTGCATGCGGCCTATCAATGGTTCACCGGAAACGTCACCGTAGCGCTTGATGGCAACGACGTCGTTATTGAGGCGACCGGGCGTCCGAACCATACCTCGGCGTATTGGAACCCAAGCAATGCCAGCGGTTTGTATGTGGATCCCGATCCATCGCTTACGACGGTTGCGCAGATGTCGCCTGGGTTTATTGAGGACTACAACAACCTGTTCACGTTGCGAGTGCCGACCAGTCCGTCACTGGCGGCGACATCATCCGCGACATCGCTAGGACCCGTCGGTATCGCGGTCAGCGGCGTACCTATTTTTAACGACCAGGAAGGGCCGAACGTCGACTTAGAACTGGGTGTTATTCGAGGGTTTGATCGCAACGGTGGTCACACCGGCCCGTCGACCTACCATTACCATCTTGAGCCGCGTGCGATCAGCAACGATGACGATGCGCTGATCGGCGTAATGGCCGACGGCTTTTTCCTCTACGGCCGCCAAGAATGGGAAACGCCCGGCGAGTACCCGGCCGATCTCGACGCGTCGGGTGGTCATTTCGGCGTAACCCAACATTCCAATGGTGAGGTTGAGTACCACTACCACGTAAAAGACGAGCTTTACCTTGGCGCTTACTACCTGCTGTTCCCTGAGGACTATCAGGGCACACCGAACACGATAAGTAACTAGTGAGCGATTGAGATGATGCGGCCTAGAAACATGACGGCGATGTCGGCAGGCCTTGGTATTGTATTCGCGTCGCTAGCAGTCTTCGCGCTAGCGAAAACGGTAGCGGCGCCGGCACGGCCGGTCGAGCCGGCTGTACTGCTGGACGAGATCAGTATCGATTCAAATACAGGCCAGCGTCTGTATCGCGGTGCGGTATTCACCGGGGCGGCCGAGCGCTACGGCGCCAATGGCCAGCGGGTCCGGCTTGAGCAATTCGTGCACGGTCGCCGCGAAGGGGCTTTACGGCTTTGGTTTATGGACGGCGCGATCGCCTATGACGCGACGTATCGGGATGGCCGCCGCGAAGGTCTGGCGACCAGTTGGTGGCGTAACGGCCAGCTCCGCTCACGGACCATGTTCGTCGATGACCAACCCGATGGTTTCGCATGGAGCTGGTACCGCACCGGCGAGCGCTACAAGCGTTATCAATACGCCGCCGGGCAGCCCGTCGGGCTGCAACAAGCGTGGCGCCGCAACGGCAAGTTGTTCAGCAACTTTGAGTATCGCAATGGGAGGGCTTATGGCCTACGTAACGCCAATATGTGTGTTGAGCTCGCTGATGGCGAGCTGCAATTGGATCGGCTCGATTTGTAGGTGCGTCGGTGTCTCCCTCGCGGCTGCCTTGGCGACAACGGTGTTCGCAGACGAGTTGCCTTATTACAACTCGGCCGACTTCACCCCGCACTGGTTCGCGTCGGCAGCGGATGTGCCCACCGATTTCCATGAAATTCCGGCGTTTCAGTTCGCCAATCAGTTCGGCGCTACGGTTACCGACCAAGACGTTGCTGGCAAAGTCTATGTCGCGAGTTTTTTCTTCAGTACCTGCCCCGGTATTTGTCCGGCTATTCGTTCGAAGCTATCACGGGTTCAGGAGCGCTTCGCTGGTGATGACGGCGTAAGAATCCTGGCGCATTCGATTCGCCCTGAAACCGACTCGGTGGCGGTCTTGCAAGCTTACGCCGATGACAATGCCATCGACGGTCGTTTTTGGCACTTGCTGACGGGCGACAGGAACACGCTGCACGCGTTGGCACGAAGCGCCTACTTTGCCAACGAAGACCTAGGTGAGGAGCAGAGCGAGAAGGACTTTTTGCATACGGAGAATCTATTGCTCATCGATGCCAACCGCCGTATCCGCGGCGTTTACAATGGGCTCAGCCGCTCGTCGGTCGAGCACCTTATCAACGACATCGTCGTATTGCGTCGGAACACGCCGACCACGACGCTAGCGGTCGATGCTGAGTAGCGCGTGCAGCAAATTGTTCTGGAAATCGATATTGCCCGTCAGTTGCGAGTGTCGTTCGCAGAGGAACACCGGGTAGTCGATCGAGAAGTGACTGTAACGATGTCGAGCGACCGTTGGATCGAAAGACTGTTTGGCGAGTAGCGATGCTTTCGTGACCGTGCCGTCACCCGGTTCGAACATCAGTTTGTCGTAATCGATCGCCGGATTCGGCTGCTCGATCTCGTCCGGCATTAGGCGCAGCGCCGCCGAGCCGTCGGGATCCTCTTCGAGGACGGCGCGCGCGGGCGTTGGCTCGCAGTCTCCACCAAACACAATGTACTCAAGACCAGTATCGGGTACCGGTACGGTCAGCGACCAGCTAAACCGGCGCGCCCGCTCCAGTTGTTTGTGGAAGTAACGCTCTAGCAGCGCAATGTAGGCATCGGCCGCTCCCGGTGAGTTGAACCGCTTCCCAATATCGGCGCGAACGTCGTCGTCATAAACGGAGTAGCCGAAAGCTTTCCAAAAGCGTCGGCTCGAAAAATGATCGCGTTTAACGGGTCGGCCGTTCACATCGACAAACCAGTTGGTGATGGCATGGGGCAGGACTTGATAGGTACTTGGGAATGTCGCGACCACTTCCGGCGGGATTGTGCCGAAGCCAACTCGGTAGCCGCGTATCAGCGTTTGGAGCGCACCCACCGACCCTAAGCTCGGAGTACCCAGCAACACAACACGACGAATAAACTGCTCGCCAACCTGGTTTACCGGGAACTCGTTATCGTTCAGGACATCGACGGTGCCATAGCGCGCATAGTAGCGAACAATCATGCCGCCCATGCTGTGGGCAACAACATCGACTTGCAGTGACGGATCGTTGTAGTCCGCACGGACTTGGCCAAGAAAAGCATGCAGCGCACGGGCATTCTTGACGTTGTCATGCCGCCAATCGTAGACAAAGACGTAGTAGCGCTTTTCGCCACGTGCCGCAGGCTCACCCAGTACACCGCGACGATAGCCGCCGGCGGTCTCCAAGGTTGCCAATATGCGCCCGTAGAAGTCGACGCCACCGGCACGGATGGCGACGCCGCTCGGCGTCAGTTCGGATGATTCAGGCTGAAGTGTGGCTGGGTCTATATCGAGTCGCAGTTCGCGGTAGTCGCCAAAGGCAATGCGCCGCAGCGACCCAGGCCAATGTTCGCGACCGTCGCTGTCGTCGAGTCGGCTACCGAGTGCGCCATGCACGATAACGACGGGCGGTTGGTCCGGGTTGCCCGCCTGCATGCCATACAAGCGCTCAAGATCGGGTTGCGGTGAATTATTGGCGCACGCCGCAAGAGCACCAACGATGCAAGCGAGGACTAGCTTACTTGGCCAGTTCCGCCACGCGTTTGCCGAGCCGCATGAGCAACTTAACGCGTTCTTCGGGAATTTCGCGAACTTCGGCATACCAATCGGCGGCATCACTCAGAAACGTCAGCATATTGGTTACGCGCTGTTTTGTCTCGGCGTCGACATCGGTCTCGTTGGCCAGCTCGTCAACGCAATGCGTCAACATCGTTACGGTTGGCGCGATCTCACGTTGCCAGCGCTGCTCCATGATCGTGTTGAACAAGGCCCAGACGTCACTGACCGCCTCGAAGTAATCGCGCCGGTCCCCAAAGACATGGGTCATTCGCACGAGACCAAAGGCCTGCAATTCACGAATGCTAGTACTGACATTCGAGCGTGCGATCGACAGCGTTTCGACGATGTCGTCGGCCGTGAGCGGGTCAGGGGATAAGTAGAGTAGGGCATGAATCTGCGCCACGGTGCGGTTGGTGCCCCAGCGCGTTCCCATCTCGCCCCAGTGGAGCACGTATTTCTCTAAAGCAGGTGTTAATTTCATCATTTCTGAAATTTCTGTTAATACAGAAATAACTGTAAATCATTGTTTTGCATTGAGCAATACCTGTGGGTGTTACGTTACGACCCCTTGGAGCGCGCGCTAGGTCCTAGCGCCTGAGAGCGGCCATCTGCCGAATTGGGTTGCGCTTCGCGGTGGCTTCCGTTTGACTGTTCGAGCTATCGACGAGCGAGGTTTACTTTGCGAACCGCATTTCCAATGCTGAGCGCTGTAGTCTGGATGTTCGTGTCTATCAGTGGACTGATGGCGATGCGTCCGGCCGTCGCTGAACCCAACAAAGCCGGCACCGATGTCGTCGCTGGTTTTGTTGCTGCCTACAACCGCCAAGATGTCGACGCGATGCTCGACCACTGCGCCGACAACGTTCGTTGGCTAAGCGTTGTCGGGGATAGCATTTCGGTGGAGGCCGATGGCGTTGCTGCGCTTCGCGCATCGATGACGGAGCACTTCAGCGCACCGTCGCCGACGCAATCGACGCTGCTCTCCGTCAGTGGCGATGGGCCGATGGTCGTCGCCATCGAGCGTGCCACGTTCGCGGATAAGGCGTTCTGCAGCGCGTCCGTCTATCAATTAGAGGCGGAGCTGATCGTCAACGTTTGGTACTACGATGCCTACCGCTGTGACGCCGACGGCGAGGAAGATCCTTAATCCGATTACGGACCTTTGCCAATCTCGTGTTGCGATTGGCGATACCGCGTTAATTCCCGAAGCGGGTCGCGACCGACACGAAGAAACTGCGACCGAAAACATCGTAGAGCGATGAGTCGGTGTTATTGGCGATAACGGCCGCGGCCATCTGTGGTGGGTCGGTGTCGAGTGCATTGTTGACCGTGAGGCGAAGGTCGGTGTGCTCACCAAAGCGATACCCGACGCCAAGGTCGACGTAGTTCTTGCTCCCGATATCTGGGATGGCCTGCACCGGGTTTGGCAGGCTTTGGAACGCTAGCGACAGCGGACGCGCGTTATCGGTACCCGCTATCCATTGCCAGGTGAGGTACAGCGACCACGGTCCGGAGGCGTAGTTAGCCGTCGTGGTCACGCGGTTCTCGGGAAAGGTTTGAGCGCCGCTGAAGACTTCACCGTCATAGCATGGCGTTCCAAACAGCCCAGCGCACTCGAACACTTGCGAAACCGGATTCTCTTGTTGGTTGTATTCCAGCAGATGGGTCCAGACGATATTCACAGCGACCGTCGCGGTCTGATCAGTCAGCGACAACGCTGCCGGTAACTCGAATCGGGCGCGTAGTTGCGTGTCGATCCCGTTGGCTGTGACGAGGCCGCGGTTGCTGGTCTGTTCGTCGACACGAACAATGTTGCCGTTCGCATCGCGGCGAATATTGCCGCAAAAAACGTTGCTGCTATTGAGCGGATCGAAACAGATACCGAGTGCGTCGATCTGACCGATCGTGTCCTCGATTTCAAAGTCGAAGTAGTCGATTGACAACGACCAGTCCAGCGCCGACTCCGGTTGTAGTACGAAGCCAACCGTCAACGTATCCGCCGTCTCCGGTTCCAATGACGTATTGCCGCCGCCGCCGAACGTCGCCGGTTGTGACCCGAGTGCTTCGAACACGCCGATTTGACTGGCTGTTAGACCTTGCAGCAGGCACTTGTCGGCATTGCCGTTGCCGACAGGGTCTTGCGAGGCTGAGCATGGGTCGGGTGAGGTTGGGCTGGTCGCAAATCCAAATTCCTCAAATTGCGCTTCGAACAGTTCGGCGATAGTCGGTGCCCGAACCGTGCGCTGCCGCATCGCCCGAAAACGTAGCGATTCATTCGGTGCCCAGTCAACGCCGAACTTGTGGGTCCATTGCCCGCCCGCCAATTTGTAATCAGAGAACCTGACCCCCGCCTCAAGCCCGAGGTAGTCGCTCCAGTCGGCACCGGCGACAAGCGGAACTACGACTTCCGCGTACGGCTCTAATACTTCCTCCGCACCATTGACGGCGCCTTCACCGCGAAAGCCCAACGTATCGCCTGTAAACAAAACCTCATCCGCTGCGAACTCACCTTCGTCGCGTCGCCAGGTTAGGCCGATGGCCACATCGACGGGTCCTGCCCATACTTCGAATAACGAACCGGTCGCGAAGACGCCGGCAACGGTCTGTGTTCGCTCCGTCGTGTTTTCAACACCGTTAACGCGGATGAACTCCGCCGCTGCCGCGGAAATATTACCGGCTCCGAATGGGTTAACCGGGACGCAACCGCCGCTTGGGTCGACGCACTGACCGGTCGCTGGGTCGACCAGCAACCCTTGCGCAAACCGCGTACGCGACACGTCGTTCAAAAGTTCCTGGTTCTCTGTAGCGTCGGTCACGCCGAGCCAGGTATCGAAAGTCCAACCGGCGCCGAGTTCACCGCGCAGACCGATGACGCCACGTGTGTATTCACGGTCGTTGTCGATGATACGCGGCCCCAACTCGCTCAACCGCCGCCCGTACGGAATTGTCGCGAGGTTACCGCCCGCCGAAAAGTTGTTAGCGAGTAAGGCTTGGGTTGCTGGCGTTAGCAGCGGGTTGTCGACATTGGTGGTCAACGCGCCGCCGGCGGCGATAGGCGCGAGACTCTGCTTCGATTCGTTGTCGGTGACGTTAAACTCAGCGTAGCCCTCAATGCGCTCGCTAAACTGCCAGCGTGCCATCAGACCGGCGGACAGCCGTTCGAGCGGGATTTGCAAGTAGTTCACCGGTGCAAAGTCGTAGCGGTCATCGGGGTCGACGAACGCACGTGGGTTGCCGTCCGGGTCAAATATCGGAAACACCGGGCCGTTACCAAGGTCTGCGGGAGCGAAGATGACGAGCTCCGGCGTGCGGAAGGAACCGCGCACCTGCAACTCGCCTTGCAGGTTGTCTTCAAGTGATTCGCTGGTAAACGCGCGCTCGCCCGCGAACAGTGCATCACGCTCAAGCACGCTGCCATAGACGGTAACGTGACCGCGACCACCGGCAAACTCACTGCCATAGGCGACGTGAAACTCTTGTGTTTGGCCGTCGCCTTCCTCAGTGATGCCATAGCGGCCTTCGAGATTTAAGCCTTCTAAGTTATCGCGAGTAATAAAGTTGACGACACCGGCGACGGCATCCGCGCCGTAGACGGCCGATGCGCCCCCGGTAATGATCTCAACGCGCTCGATCAGGGCTTGCGGCAAGTTGTTAACGTCGACAGCACTGCCGACCCCGGATGGAGCGAGTCGCCGCCCATTCACCAGTACCAACGTTCGATTGGCACCCAAACCGCGTAAGTTAATACGCGCCGTGCCGTCGCCCGGGTTATTCGACGTGCGGCCGAAGTCCGGTGCGATTTGTGGCATCCGATTGAGCACTTCTTCAATCGTGAGCCGGCCAGAAAACTCGATATCGCTGCGTTCGATTGTCGTTAGCGGACTGATCGAGATCAGGTCGCGCCGTACGATACGCGTCCCGGTAACGATGATTTCTTCGATCGGCTCGTCCGATGATGGATTCGCCGTTTGAGCCGCAACCGGCCATGGTGTAGCCGCCAATCCGAACGTTAGTCCGAACGTCAATCCGACCATTAGCCGGAAGCACCGACTCTCCCTACGCGTCGTGCTCATCGCCACAGGTTGTTCTCCTTATCCCTGATGCGTGCGAAAACCCTAGCACAGCAGTTGTTTGCCCGGTGTTTTCGTTACTGCAGAGCGCCGAACTGACGCTCAAAGCTCTCTATAAAATTAACGCGACCCTCCGTCGCTTCGACAATTGTCCGCTCATCTGATAGCTCCGCCTCCATGCGCGCGATCGCTGTGGCAAACCGCGCGTCCCCGCGAACGGCATCCCAGCGCGGATCGTGGCGAACAAAAATCAAATTGCGCAAGCCGAGATCAACCGCTCGCGACAAAGTCGTTAACGCGGTATCCGTATCGCCTTGCACGATCGAACTGAGCGCGTATCGATACAGACTGTCGCTTTCGTTGTCCAGCCTCGCGTCTTGCGCTTGCAAAAAGCGGTTGTTCAACGGCGCTAGCGTGGTGCGCATCTTGTCGGTCGCGCCGGTTTGCCGGTATGCCCAAGCGAGCGCGAGTACTCCGTCGGCTTCGATGTCGTTGCCGTGAAACACACCGGGTTCTATGACGCCTTCAAGTGTCGCAATCGCATCGTCGTAACGGCCCACTAGGGCTTGCCGTAAGCCGAGGGCAAGATCGGTGATCGGTTGCATCGCTGCTGCTTTTTCTGGCGCCCGTAACATACCCGCTTCGATTCGCGACAACGAAAGTGCGTAGTCGCCTTGCCAATACGGCAGCATCTGTTCATACAGGCCGAATCCTATCCACGGGAAGTCATGAACGTCTTGCTGACTCCGTGTGACCCAGTAGTCAGCTTCCGGCCACATTTCTAAGACAGCATAACCGAGCGCCAAGCCGTAATAGGTATGGGAGCGCTTTTCGGCGAGCAGTTTTTCGATGCCGATCATCTTGGCGATTTGACCTGTCTCCCTGTAGAAACCGCGCAAAATGACGTAAGTGCCGACCGGTGGGTCCGGTACTTCCAAAAGACGCAGAAACTGCCGTTCGGCCTCATCGACACGGCCGCGTTGGGCGTACATCGACGCCAAGTTAACACCTAGAACGCCATGTAAGGGATCGATCTGCGCGGCGCGCTTGCGAATCGCAAACTCCTCCGCGAAGCGCCCACCCGTTGCCACGACACTGCCGAGCCAATTCATCGCATCGACCATGATCGGATCGGCGGTTAACGCCGCACGAAGCAATTCTTCGGCACGACGCAGGTCGCGTTCTGGCCCTTCGAAAAACAACAGACCCTTCGCGGCCAGCGCACGTGGCAGTGCCGGATCTAGCGCGAGTGCCGAGTCGATGGAACTCGCTGCCCGGGCATAGTCGCGCTTCGCGGTGCGGGCGATCATAAGCGCGATCGCTAGTTCTGCATGTGCTTCGGCGTAGTTGGGGTCGAGCTGGGCAGCCTTTTCAAGCTCGGCTATTGCTCGGTCATCACGCTTACGCAGCAACTCGCGGCCTGACAGGAAAGTTTGGTAGACGTACGGGTCGGGTTGGTAGGCGTCGTCCGCCTCGAACGTGACGGTCGGGGCAATCGTTGCCGTGACGACTTCGGCAATCTCGGACTGAATAGCGAAGATACCTTCCATGCGCCGGTCGAACGATTGGCTCCAATGCTGCACGCCGTCCTTATCAACCAGCGACGCAATTACGCGAATGTCATCGCCATCCCGACGGACGCTGCCTTGCAGCAGAAACTTGACACCTAACGTGCCAGCGATTCGGGCCGCTGGGAATTCTGACCCTCTGAATGCAAACGACGATGACCGACCCATGACACGCAAGCCATTTACGCCGCCGAGCATGTGCAGAATTTCCTCTGAAATACCGTCGCAGAAAGCGTCGTTACTGGGGTCTTGTGTCGTATTGGCAAATGGCAAAACGGCAATGTCGTTTTCGATAGCTGTGGCTGGCGCTTGCTCAGGTGGCCGGACCAATTCGCTGACGCCACCAAGCGCAATGACAACGATCATCGCGCCGAGAGCCGCAAGGATCGCGTAGTCCTTGCCTCGCAATGGCGGTGCGTCGTATTCGTCCCCGGCATCGAGTGGCGCCGTTCGCACAATGCCGTTGTCGGTGATATCGAAGAGCCACCCGAAAACAAGCGCGATCGGAAAGCCGAGCACAGCCGTTACCAGCAATACGTTAAGTGCCGAGTCGGGAAGACCCCAGGCCGGAAAGAAAAGGTCGGCCACCTGCATGACAAGCCACGCACCGACAACGTACAGCCCCGCCGTCCGGAACGTTCGCCGTCGCCGTAGTTCTTTAAAAAACGTACTCAACATGCATCTTTGGGCCGTCGCGCTTCTGAGCCAGTATAAAAGAGCTCGTAGGGAGCTGCGACAATCTCGCGTGTTTTAGTCTGTGTCGCGACGTCTGGCGTGATCTCACCAGCGGCGTATCACCGGCGATAACGACGCGTCTATACTGATCAAACCGGTAGCCGTCTCTGACCGATGGCGTATCAGTAAAAGGTCGATCCGATGAGTCAGCAAGTCGTTTTTCTGCACGGTCCGGCAGCAGCTGGCAAGCACACCGTAGGTACGCGTGTGGCCGAGCGTTTGGGCTTGCCGCTATGGCATAACCATCTGACCGTGGATTTGGTGAAGACCTTGTTCGAGTTCGGTACCGATGAGTTCATCGCGCTACGTGAATCGATTTGGCAAACGACGTTCGCCGCGGCCGCCAAGGCCGGTCGGTCCTTTGTGTTTACGTTTAATCCGGAGGCGACCGTACGGCGCACGTTAATCGACGAACTGCAGGCGGCGGTTCAACGCGCTGGTGGCCAGGTGCTTTACGTTGAACTGATCTGCTCAGATGCCGAGGTACAAGCACGTATAGCGAATCCATCGCGTGCCCAGTTCGGCAAGCTGACGGATGCGGCGCTGTACCGACAGTTGAAGGCGCAAGGCAGTTTTGCGTTTGCGCCGTTACCTCCGGCCATCGTTAGCGTGGATACCGAGCAATTGCAGCCGGATGAAGCAGCCGACGTCATAGTCGCCGCGATCGAGAACGTTTAGCGGCGCGCTGTAAACCAGGTGCGTACCGGTGCCGGTAAGCCTTCGACCGTTTGTGTTGCATCGGCAGGGTCAAGCGCATCGACCAACGATTGAAACGGCATCCAGTTGGTGGCGCGTTGCTCGTCGGTCGTCGTCGCGACGCTGTCATACGCGACGACGTCGCGAAAGCCGGCCCGTTCGAGCCAAGCGCAACAGGCATCGACGGACGTCAAGAACCAGACATTTCGCATGTTGGCGTAACGCTCATCCGGTACAACCGCCGTATTACGGTCGCCTGGAACAGTGAGTGTCTCCAGCGCCAATAGGCCGCCGGGAAGTAGCGACTCACGGAGTTGCTTTAAGTGATCGAACGGCGAACGACGGTGGTACAGCACGCCGGCCGATACAACGATATCGAATTGCAGTGGGTCGTCACTTAAGTCTTCGAGCGCGAGGGGCAATACCGTTGCCGGCAAACCATGGCCGATCTGTTCGAGCAATTGATACTGCGCCACATACAAAGGCGTAGGGTCAATGCCGACAACGGCGCCGGCTCCGGCGAGCGCTAGGCGCAACGAGAAATAGCCGTTTCCCGAGCCGACATCGAGCACCGTCTGGCCATCGAGCGTTGGCAGAACCGATGCCAGGCGCTGCCATTTCTGATCGCATTGCCACTCGGTATCGATCGCGACCGGCCCAAGCTCAAACGGGCCTTTGCGCCAAGGGATCAGCGTCGTTGCGACGGCTTTAATGGTTTCGGCAGGTACCCCACTGTGCAGAGCCACCGCGCCTTCATTGATCGCGGCACGTTCGTCACTGGTCGGTAACGACGTGATGGCGGTTTGCCATTCGGAGAGTTTGCCGTGCCGATAGCGGTTGGCTTTCATAGCTGCGGCTGGCAGCGCTGTGGCCCATTCGGCTAAACCGCGAGAGCGCAGTGCGCTCGCGAGTGTGACGCTAAGTGGCCCCGTCATTTCAGCGCGACGATCGACAAGAAGTTGAACGTTTGCAGCCAGACGCCGTGGTCCGGCAGGCCAGCACGGCTGAGTCGGGTCAGTAGTTCGCTCGTCGTATCGGGGATCAGTACGTTCTCAAGGGACTCGCGTTTGCGGGCAATCTCGAGTTCGGAATACGCATTTTCCCGTTTAAAATCCTCGTGACGGTTTATCAGCACGGCATCAACACGTTTGCTGTCCGCGCGAATTTTCTCGGACAGCAACAGGGCACCGCCCGGGACGAGTGCCGCCGCCGCCCGCGCCAGCAACGCATCACGCGCGTCTGGCGCCACGAACTGCAGCGTAAAGTTCAGCATGATCAGCGAGGCCGGCGCGAACTCGACCGTCGCAATATCAGCATTGATGAGTTCGACCGTGTGCGTGACATCGCGTAAGCGTCGTTCACAACTGGCGAGCATCGCTGCCGAGTTGTCGATGCCAACCAGCTTGACATTGGGAGCTGTCAGGCCGTCGCAGGCGGCGGCCAAGGCCGCGCCTTCGGAGCAGCCGAGATCGTAGATCGCGGTGCCATCGGTAACGGCGTTTGCGGCCAGCCAGCGTGCCATTGTCAGGGTCTGTTGATAGATCGGCACTGAGCGGCCGATCATGTCGGCGAACACATCGACGACGGCACTGTCGAACGTGAACGGTTTGCGGGCGGTGCTGGGGTCGCGAAACAGCGTGTCTTTTTTCACCACGCCACCTGCTGGCGCCGTTGAATTACCATGTCGCGTCACAACATCCAGAAAGATCATGAATAATACGCCGAGCGCTCGTTTTCGTCTTATCACGCTCTTCGCCGAGCTGGGTATTCCGCTCGACTACGGCAAAGAGCCGTATCGGCCGGCGCATGATGAGGCCAAAGAGCTGGCCGACGCGGGCGAGAACTTCTTGGGCCGCTCGATAAAGCTTGAGCCAACGGCGCTAACGGCCTGGGAATCGCTAAGCGAAGTTGCCATGCGCGATGGCGTTACGCTGTTATTGGTCAGTGGCTACCGAAGCTACGAATACCAGGCCGAATTGATCCGTCGCAAGCGCGCTTCCGGCCAAGAAATTGACGAGATTTTGCGCACAGTCGCGGCGCCCGGCTTCAGCGAACACCATACCGGCCGAGCGATTGACGTCGCGTCGCCGGGGACCCGGCCTCTGACCGAGGAATTTGCTTCGTCGCCGGCCTGGGCGTGGTTGCAGGAAAATGCCAAAAGTCACGATTTTACAATGACTTACCCGAAGGGCAACGAATACGGCTTTATCTACGAGCCGTGGCACTGGTGTTTCGCTGGGTCATGAACGCCGATCGGCGTCATTGAGGGCTGTGCACTGGTTGACAGCCGCGGGGGTCGATTAGACAATACCCGGCTTGTGTCCGCTGGAGGGGTACTCAAGCGGTCAACGAGGGCAGACTGTAAATCTGCTGGCTATGCCTACGTAGGTTCGAATCCTACCCCCTCCACCAGAAAAAATGGCGGAGTGTAAGACGGAAGTCAACAAACCCTTTTTGCTGCGGAGCGGGCAGCGGAACGGGTTTTTTTATCGGCTCCGGTTATTTGCATCTGCGCAAGGCCCGGAGCGTCACGTTGCCAGATCACCACCGGCTTTGAGGGGGCGTCGCGCAATTGCCCCA
>JBCDIL010000015.1:0-89491 GCA_038749025.1 Pseudomonadota bacterium
AAACCACATACGCGCGTGGTTGTGCAGATAACCAGTAGCGATCAGCTCGTTCACCCACGCATCGAAACAAGCGATACCCGACTTGCCTGCAATGGCGGCTTGGTAGTCACTCTCTTCGGTCGCCGTGAGCTCGGCGTGCGCCGTCGCAATACCCCGTCGGTAGTTGCGCCAAACGGATGGCCGCTGCTCGAGCCACCCTTTCCAATACGTCCGCCAACACACTTCTTGCAGAAATTTTTCAGCGGCATTGGCGCTGTGCGTAGCCAACACGGCTGCGGCTATTTCGCTTTCGGTAATCGTTCGATGGCGCACATAGGGCGAAAGCATCGACACACGGTCATGCCTACCGGACCCTTGGTCAACGTTGCGACCAGCGGCATAGGCGCGGCCCGCCTGCGGAATGAACGCGGCTAGTCGATCCAACGCATAGGCACGACTCGGTTCGAGTAACATGGTAAGTAAACTGACAATGACCAGGCGCGAGACGATACCGCACCTCGCCGCTGTGGGTTGGGCGGCGTTATTAAACAGCGCTGGGACGGAGCGCCGCTTTCGACTGCTTTAGCGCAGCGACAGCGGTGTCGCCGAGAGTCAGTGCCACTGTGACAAACAGCGCATCGAATACCGCTAGGTGCACAAGCCGAGAACTCATCGGTGTGTACAAACTGGTGTCTTCATCGGCACTGCAGGAAAAACCGAGATCAACGCTGCGCATCAGCGGCGAGCCACTGCGCGAAATGGCAATGGTGAATGCCCCGTGCTGACGGGCAAGTTCGGTCGCGTCACTGAGCGTTGCCGACTCACCGGTATGCGAGACCGCGACCATCACGTCGGCTGCATCGCAGACGGCGGCTAGCTGGCGGATTGTCGGTTCGTCACTGGCGTAGCTGCACGGTCGACCGAGCCGAAAGAACTTTTGCCACGCGTCGGCTGCAACTTGCCCGGACGCGCCGACACCGATAAACACCACCTGCCGCGCCGCCGCTAGCGCTTGCGCGGCCTGGGCGAACGGCAGCTCGGCACTGTGATCTCGCAGCAATTGCAACGCGGCAACCGATTGTTCGATGACTTTTTGTGCAGCAGCGGTTGGTGAATCGGTGGCCGTTACGCGGCCGTGCATTGGGCTCTCGGTCGCGCCGAGCTCCGCCGCGAGTTGCAACTTGAGCTCCCGGTAACCGGGTAAACCAAAGCGTCGACAAAACCGGATGACGGTCGGCTCGGATGTTCCTGCCGCACGTGCAACCCGCCGAACCGACGCTCGCAGGGTTTCCCGCGGGTGGGCAAGAATCCACTCCCCAACGCGAGCTTCAGCGGCGGGCAGATCGTGAATTTCAGCGGCGATTCGAGCTTGCATGTAATTAAACTACAACATTTTTCGCTTTATTTCCGGGTTTCTACCAATCATAATGCACAGATTGTAGTAAAACTACGAACCGCCATGGCCAAACTGGTACCGGTCGATACCTTCGACCTCCTCATATTCGGTGGCACCGGCGATTTGTCGATGCGCAAATTGCTCCCGTCGCTATACCATCGTTACCGCGATGGCCAGATCCCTGACGATAGCCGTATCGTCGCTATTGGCCGTGGCGAGCTCAGCCACCCGGCGTACATCGGCGACGTCGAAGCGGCGCTCGGAAGGAACCTAAAAGAAGGTGACTTCCAAACCGAAGTTTGGGAGCGATTCGCTCAGCTGATTTTTTACTTTCAAGCTGACGCGCTCGATCCGACGAGTTGGGGTGAGCTCACTCAATTTCTGCAGGGCCACGAAGAGCGCGTCCGCACCAGTTACTTAGCAACAGCGCCATCACTGTTCGGCTCGATCGCCGACGGCCTATCCGTTAATGGTTTGATCACACCGAACAGCCGCATCGTTCTCGAAAAGCCGGTTGGTCACGACGCCGAATCGGCTGCCGCGATAAACGATGCCGTAGGCGCGTCGTTCCGGGAAGATCAGGTCTACCGGATCGACCACTACCTCGGGAAGGAGACGGTCCAAAACCTGCTGGCTCTGCGGTTCGCAAATTCACTGTTCGAACCACTATGGCGGCGTGGCGTCGTCGACCATGTACAGATCACCGTCGCGGAACACCTCGGCGTTGGCGGTCGAACAGAGTTTTACAACGCGACCGGGGCACTACGCGACATGGTGCAGAACCACATCATGCAGTTGGTCTGTTTAGTCGCAATGGAACCACCCGACAGTCTCGATCATGGCGCAGTACGCGACGAGAAACTCAAGGTATTGCGTGCCTTGCGCCCAATCACAGCCGCCGATGCGAAACTGCGGACAGTACGTGGCCAATACACAGCTGGCGCCGTCGCCGGCGAGGCTGTCCCGGGCTTCGCCGAGGAACTCGGCAGCACCGATAGCACGACTGAAACGTTCGCGGCACTGCGGCTCGACATCGACAATTGGCGTTGGTCTGGTGTGCCGTTCTATCTTCGGACGGGTAAACGGCTGAAGCGCAAGCACTCCGAGATCGTTGTCCAATTTCGGCCGGTACCGCACTCCATCTTCACAGGTCACAACATCCCGATCCCGCCGAATCGGCTCAGCATTCAGTTGCAGCCGGACGAAGGCGTCAAACTCTCGGTCATGTCGAAAGAACCAGGCCCAGGCGGTTTCGACCTACGGTCGGTGTCGCTCGATTTGAGCTTCGAGGAGACGTTCGGCGTTCGTTACCCCGATGCGTACGAACGCTTGTTGATGGAAGTCTTGCGCGGAAACCCAGCCTTATTCATGCGCCGCGACGAAGTCGAGGCCGCCTGGGACTGGGTAGACGGAATTCTCGAGAGCTGGGAGGTAACCGGCCAACGCGTTGAGAACTACACGTCAGGCTCATGGGGCCCAGCAGCCGCGGCGACGATGCTCGACCGTGACGGGCGAACCTGGTACCCGGACGAGTGACGATGGTACTCGAAGTCGCCACGGACCGTTTGGAGGCGAGCGAAACTGCAGCTCGCCACCTTCACGCCGCTGTCGTGAACGATATCGCTGAGAATCATCGCGCGTCGCTAGTACTCAGTGGTGGGTCAACCCCGCTGGAGTGCTACCGGCACTTGGGCAATCTCGAAGTACCCTGGCGAAACGTCGCGATAACGCTGAGCGATGAGCGGTGGGTACCACCCAGCGACTCGCAGAGCAACGCCGGCATGCTCGCCCAAAGTCTTTTCGTAAACGACGCTGCTAACGCCACCTTCGTGCCGCTTTGGACCGACAAACCGATGCCTGAAGACGCGCTCACCGAGATTGCGACGGCGATTGATGAGCAATTGCCGCGCCCCTTTAGCGCCGTGTTGTTAGGTATGGGTAGTGATGGCCACTTTGCATCGTTATTCCCGGACGCAGAAAATCTCGCCAACGGACTGGATCTAAATACCCCGGCCATCTGTCTAGCGGCTCGAACGGCCGCAAGCCCGGTTCCACGTATCAGCCTGACGTTAGCCACATTGATCAACTGCCGAGAATTGGTGCTGTTAATTTTCGGTACCGAGAAACGCGCCGTTCTCGAAGCTGCCGCAGCCGGCGAATCCGAGCTGCCTATCGCCGCGCTGCTCACTCAAGACTCTAAGCCCGTCCGCGTCATTTGGGCGCCGTAGTTGGAGACGACGATGAACCCGACTGTCCGAGCCGTCACTGAACGAATCACGCAACGCAGCCGCGCCTCCCGCCAGGCCTATCTCGATAAGATCGGTGCGGCGATCAGTGACGACGGACCACGCAAGCAATTGTCGTGTAGCAACTTGGCGCACGGTATCGCCGCCAATACACCGGCGGAGAAAAAAGCCCTAGCGAAAAGCGAAACGGCCAACGTCGCTATCGTTTCTGCGTACAACGACATGCTAAGTGCCCACCAACCGCTCGAATCGTTTCCCGCCATTATCAAAACTGAAGCGAGTGCCCATGGCGCTGTTGCGCAATTCGCTGGTGGTGTGCCAGCAATGTGCGATGGGGTCACGCAAGGTCAAGACGGTATGGATCTATCGCTCTTTAGCCGCGACGTCATTGCATTGTCGACCGCTGTTGCGCTATCGCACAACATGTTTGACGCAACCTTATGTCTCGGCGTCTGCGACAAGATCGTACCGGGCCTACTGATCGGCGCCCTGGCGTTCGGCCATTTACCGACCGTGTTTGTACCCGCCGGCCCGATGGTGTCGGGGCTAGCCAACAAACAGAAGGCCAAGGTGCGCGAACGCTATGCGGCCGGCGAGATAGGTCGCGATGAGTTACTCGAAGCCGAATCTGCCGCTTACCACGGTGCAGGAACCTGTACGTTTTATGGAACGGCAAACACGAACCAAATGATGCTCGAGTTCATGGGGTTGCAGTTACCGGGGGGTTCGTTCGTAAACCCCGGCACAGCGCTCCGTGAAGCGCTAACGAAAGCCGCCGTTGAGCGGGTTCTCGCGCTCACGAGTATCGCCGGAAACTACCGACCGCTGGGACACGTCGTGACCGAACGCGCGATCGTTAACGCACTTGTTGGCCTGTTGGCCACCGGCGGTTCGACCAACCACACATTACACATCGTAGCGATCGCGGCCGCAGCCGGGATCCAGATCGACTGGGATGACTTCGCCGAGTTGTCGGGTGTGGTCCCGCTTCTAGCCCGCGTCTACCCGAATGGCACGGCCGACGTTAATCACTTTCATGCTGCTGGCGGACTGGCATTCGTCATGCGTGAACTGCTCGCCGACGGCTTGCTACACGACGACGTGTTAACCATTGCCGGCGATACGCTCAGCGAGTTCAATCGAGAGCCGAGTCTTGATGCCGACACATTGAACTGGCGCGAAGCACCCACAACAACGCTCGATGACGAGATCGTCCGACCCGCCGCATCGCCGTTCGCCGACAACGGTGGCATCAACCTTGTTGCCGGTAATCTAGGCAGGGCCATCGTTAAAGTGTCTGCAGTCGCCGAGGAACACCGGGAAATCGAGGCGCCGGCACGTGTATTCACGTCGCAACACGATTTCACTAAAGCCTACGACGCTAAAGAACTAGAAGGCGACTTCGTTGCCGTGATCGCCTGGCAAGGCCCGAGCGCGAATGGCATGCCGGAACTTCACAAACTCACGCCGTATCTGGGCGTCCTACAGAACCGTGGACAACGGGTAGCGTTGCTGACCGACGGTCGAATGTCTGGTGCGTCTGGAAAGATATTGGCGGCCATTCAGGTAACGCCAGAGGCCAACCGCGAGGGCCCGATTCGGCACATCCGCGACGGTGACATGATTCGTATTAATGCGAATAGCGGCGAATTGATGCTGCTCTCTAACGACGACGCGTGGCAACAACGAAGCAGTGTCGCCCCCGATATTGCAGCACAACACAGCGGGCTAGGCCGGGAGTTATTTGCGAATTTTCGCCACTCGGTCGGCAACGCCGAATCGGGTGCATCGATATTCGCTGAGCCGTCGTAGCCCGTTTAGTCGATGAGTTTTAGTCGGATATTGTGGCGCTGCTCCGCACCGAGAGCGATCTCGGCCAGGCGAACCATCACACGCAGGTAAGCGTCTTCTAGACAGCGCAGAAACTCAGCAGCAGCCGCTAAACTCGAGTTACCGCCACTTGGCTGGCATTTTTCGTCGACCGATGCGAGAAACGGGCGGTTATGCTCGGCAAGGGGGTCCGGCAGTCGGCTGAGGCCATGGCGAACGCCATCAACAGCATCGTTAAGCGCGCCGATGACGTCGCTGATCACCCGCTCTTTTTGATCCGGGGCCGTAGTAACTGTTCGCGCTAAAGCCAGTGCCTCACGTAGCGTTCGAACGTCCGGTTGGTATTTGGCGAACGCATTTTGTACACCGACCAACCGTGCGAAACGACGCTGCTCTTCAGCGGCTGCCTGCGGATTCGCCCGTACCGCATCACCCAGCGCTGTTGCGATGCCCAACGCCAATCGATCGGCATAACGCTTTTCAATATCCACCAACTCCGTCTCGGTAGCTTTCAGTTGCCGCCGTGCGTTGCTAAGAGATGTCTTATCGGCATCGTCAGGTGAGTTGAATTCGTCGATTGAATAGCTAACGTATTCGTCGATAACACTGGCCATCGCATCGCCATAGGCCGTTAGGCATGCGCGAGCTTCTGGGCTACCTCGGCGAATATCGGCACAGAGAGACTCGATTTGTTCTACTCGCTTATCCACCGCGGTTTTGAGTACGGCACCCGGATCGCCCGGTGCCAAGAAACGGTCACGTCGACAGAAACCGAGCAGATAGCGATCAAGTACATCGCCAAATTCTCGTTCTTCTTCGAGTTGCTGGCTTACGGCGGCGTCCGACAGCAAATCGCTATCGGCGACCGACAGCCGCAATCCATCCCTTAGGTAGCTGAGGGTCGCAGCACGAGCGGTACGCGCCGGATGCAGCAACAGCGAGTAGGCGGATTGATCCCCATGAAGGACACCTGGCCCGAAACAGACGGCACGCACGCGCTCGATTCGGCTCATGTTGGGTAAGTGCGGCCCACCGACGAAGGTGCAATCCTCCAACATGCGGTCGCGAAGTAGCTTGTCGCTATGCGCCGCCTGCCGGTCGGCACTGTCATGCACAACACGGCCAAGGTCGGCGGCGAATCGCGGTGCGGGATCGATGCTGACCGACTCTTTCCAATCGTCGAATACGTAGCGCAGCAGGTGCATTCGCTCGGCGGTTGTCTTAAACGTGGCGCTGCCAGTCAGCTCTGCGTGGAACCAATCAGCGTGAAACTCGGCTTCCGCTAACGTACTGCCAGCGACGCGTTCGATGAGCTTAGCCAAAACAAGAACCGGCCAACGCCCCACGTTAACAAGCTGTGCTGTTAGACGACGCACTTGCGGCCCGACTGACGTGTCATTTTTAATTAAACGATCGATAGCGTCGTCATCTCTCGAGGCTTGATGAATCGTCGTCGCGATAGTGGTAATAGCCATTCGCAAGCTACGATTTTCTGCAACAGCGAAATGAGTGAGCTCGTGAGCGATAACGCCACCGAGTTCTCGAATCGTCAGGGATTGAACAACCGGTAAGCCAACGAATAAGCGCGCCGAATTGAGCTTCGGTACGGTCGCCTCGTATTGGTGTAAAGCGTGGACAACGGGTTCGACCGTCAGCAATACCGAGGTTGGCCGGTCGACACCAAGGTGGTCGGCGATATCATTTACGAATCTTACGAGATCGTCTTCATCGGTCGCGGGGGTCGCGCCGATAAAGTAGGCATCGTAGCGACGTAGCACGAACGGGCGCACCGCAAGACCAAGCAATGCCACGCCAAAGCCACCGAGTAGAAGCTTGCCAATACTGTAGCCATCGCCAAACAACGGAGCGACGAGCCCCGAGTAGACCATCCATACACCGGTACCGATAACCAGAAGGGCGTACACAACGATTGGCAACGCGGTACCGATCAGGGCCAGCCACAGCACACGCGCCTGATGAGACGGCACCGCCGCATTGACGGGGCCGTCAAATCGATAAGGGGTTTCGTTGGTAGCCGGGCCAGCAGACGGTCGCGTCTCTTGGGTGGCAAGACCGGCACTGTTCCTGGCGCTCGCAGTCGCTTCCATCGACAGTCTTTGTCACGAAAAAATAGAAACGATGTTTTACATGACTGAACCAGGCGCAAATAGGACCTGGCTCACTGTTTGACCGCCTGCCGGCATGGTGACGCCGACAGGCAGCCTGATGCGGTCAATTTGGCGGTTACTCGGCGTTGTTGTCGTCGCGCGTACGGGGACGTGGTGGCTCGCGATCCGGCACACAAAAAAGGGCCTCTGTCTCGTAGACGTGACAGACGCCTTCGAGCGTGTGACCGCGGGGCGTCGTTACCGTACACGCGTCGTTTTGGACGGCGGCTGCACACGCCTCGAAGGCAACTTCCGGTGGCTCGCCTCGATGCGGAGGTGCTGCAGTAGCAGCTGTGGCGCCCAACAATACGGGCAAGACAAGAAAAAAACGAGACATACGCGTACTCCTTATGTAGGTCGGTTGAAAGTGTCCGATGCAACTGTGCAGCAACTAAGGAGGCAGCGTGCGCTATCGCCGTATCACTCGAATTTGTACCCGACACCGTAGACCGAGTGCACAAAATCGTCGGATCCGGCGACAAGGGTGAGTTTCCGCCGCAGATTTTTGATGTGTGAATCTACCGTGCGATCGCTAACCACCCGACCGTCGGTATAGATGCGGTCTACGAGCTGATCGCGAGAAAAGACAATACCGGGTCGATCAGCCAATAACGCTAGCAAGCGAAACTCGACCGGCGTTAGATCGAGCGTTTGACCGTGCAACGTCGCCTCGTGGCGTGGCTCATCGAGTACTAGACCACGGTAGTCGGCGGCTTTCGCTTGGGTCAGCTCGATACGTCGCAATATTGCTTTTACACGGGCGACGACTTCGCGGGGGCTAAACGGCTTGCAGATGTAGTCGTCAGCACCGAGCTCCAAACCGAGTAAACGGTCAATCTCTTCGATTCGTGCCGTAATCATTATGATCGGAACGTTACTGAACTGGCGGACCTCGCGACAAACCCCGAGGCCGTCTTTGCGCGGCAGCATTAAGTCAAGTAGGACGAGGGCCGGCGGGTTAGAGCGGATCGCCTCGATTGCGCCAATACCGTCTTCTTCAAGGGCTACTTTAAAACCGTCGTTGCGCAAATAGTCGGCCAGTAACGCCGCAATTTTTGGTTCATCTTCCACAACGAGGATATGTTCGGCACCGGTCATGACTCATTACTCCTGAACGGGCAAATCGATGACGATCCTAAGGCCGCCCAACGGTGAATCACCGGCCTCTATATGGCCACCATGCGCCTCGATTATCGTTCGACAAATCGCCAGACCTAAGCCTGCACCTCCGCTGGCGCGATTTCGCGATTCATCAACTCGATACAAGCGCTCGAATAGGTAGTCGTGATGGGCAGGCGGCACACCCGGTGCTGTATCGTCGAAGCAAATACGTAGGCGGCTTCCCCGCCGGACGGCATCCACGTGCAACTCGCCGGGAGTATCTGTATAGCGGCGCACATTCTCGATGAGATTATCGACAACTTGGCGCATACGGTTCGGGTCGGCGCGACTCCGTAGGGCTTCGTCTACACGGATAGACAGCTGAATGCCCGCCGCGGACAACGACGGTTGCGCGCGGCCCAACGCCTCTTCCAGTAAGTTAGCCAGATCGATAACTTCGAAGCGGTAGACTATTTCACCGCGGTCGCTACTGGCCAGTTGATTCAGATCATCAACCAGTGCCACTAGACGCTTCGCCTCGTCCTGCAACGATGCGATCGCTTGCTCGTCAAGCTCGCGCACACCGTCAGCGATCGCTTCGAGCTCCCCGCTGAGAACAGCGAGTGGCGTACGCAGCTCGTGTGCTATATCGCTCACCCAGCGGCGCCGATCGACACGGTTGCGTTCGAGGGTCTCAGCCAGCGCATTGAAATCGTCGCCAAGCCTCCCGAGCTCATCATCGCGTTTAGTCCTAACTCGGCGTGCGTAATCGCCACTACGAAGTGCGCGTGTCGCCCCCGCAAGGTCGCGAACAGGTCCGGTAAAGTGGCGCGCAAGTAGCGTTGCAACGATCGCAGCGATAACGAGCGCGACCAAGCCGCTGATGAGCATCGTTTGATTCTGACTCGAGGCAAATGCCGCATCGATTGGTGCCCGATTAGCAGTATGCTGCGGGCGCAACACTAAGGTGCCAACCGTCTGATCCCCACTGCTCACCGATTCGCGCAGCCCCGGTGTTGTGTTACCGCGAGGTCCAGCCACGGGATCTCCGTTACCGTCGAACAGCGTAATGCGGTCGCGAATCCGCAAAGGATCGTCACGCCCAGCAGGGCCGGGCCCACGCCGTGGCGGTGGTGGCCGGCGGTCGTCGGGTGGCCGGAAGGCTGCTCTGAGCAGCTGGTCCCAACGCCGCGGACTGTCGCGCAACACCGACCAATCGCCGGTTTGTGCGTAGACGGTTGCCGCAGCAGCAGCGAGCGCTCGCAGTTGCTCACGATCTTGCTCGGCAACGTAGTCGCTGAAACCGCGGTCAAAACTGATCCGGGTTGCGACGGTTTGCACGCTGATCGTTGCGACCAGCAAAACCAACATACCGATCAGTAGGCGGCGAGCGAAAGTCAGGCGCACAGGAAAAACACAAATCCAAGAAATGGTAAGCCTAACAGGCGAAAGCGTTGACAGACCGTGGACATTGCAAACTACCGAACTTTTTCACATTCGCTGGGTCGGTAAAACGGCGAGGGTCAACACGCGCTAGGTCATTACAGCGTCAAAAAGGACTTAAACGATGTTTAGAACCGTGACAACCGTGCTGATTCTTCTACTAAGTAACGCGGCCGCAGCCGAAGTCAGCTACAACTACTTCGAGCTTGGCTACCAAGAGTCTGAACTGGATTTGGGTTTCACGGAGGTCGATGGCGATGGCTTCTATGGCGGGCTCTCGTTCAGCATCGACGAGTCATTTTTCTTTGTGGGCGACTATGGCTCTGTCGACATAGAAGGCGTCGACGTGGAGCGCTTGCGCGCCGGTATCGGTTTCCACTCGGATCTCAATGAACCGGTTCAATTGGTTGCGAAGGTCACTTTCCAGCGATTGGATGTCGGTGTTAGCGACAACGGTTACGGGGTTTCGATCGGCGGACGCGGCGAAATAGCGCCGGGCTTCGAATGGGACTTATTTGTCGACTACGTCGATATCGGTGAGGCAGACACCGGTTTCTCGGGGGAGCTGCGGTACAAATTCACACCGCGGTTCGCGGTCGGGCTCCAATACGAGACGATCGACGAATTAGACAGTCTCGGTTTGCACTTTCGCTGGCTCTACGGGAACTAGGCCGCTTCGTCCACAGCACCGAGTGATACAAGCACACGTCGAGTTCCACGGAACGGCCGGCGCCCATGCATAACGACGTGGTTATCGATAACGGCAATGTCGTCGGTTTCCCAAGCCAGGTCGAACGTGAGCGACTCGGCCAACTCGCAGACGGTTTCCATGTCGACATTGGGCAGCGGTGAGCCATCACCGAAACTCAATGCGCTTGCCGGGTTTTTCCAACCCCGGTGAGCAGCGATCAACTGATTGAAGAATACCGGTCGGCCGTCAGGCAGTCGCCGTACGGCAGGCAAGACCGGCGTCGTGGCCAATAAGCTGCCAGATTCGAGCCATTCCCAGTCGTAGCCCATAGTCTTGAGTTTCTCTTCGGCGGCAGCACGGCTATCGACACTCAAGGTGGAACGCCAGCTGCGGCCTTGAGCCGAACCGGCATCATCCTCGGCGGGCATCTCGTTGGAGTAGCGAACACCATGACGCTCACAGTCAGCAAGAAACCCTGGTGTTTCTTGCTGCAATGCTAAATAGAGCTTATCGGAGCGGCACAACGGCGTAGCGCCAAGTTCCTCGGCGGCTTTTTCACAATAGAAAAACAATCGACCTGGATAAATAGGTGTTTGTGCCATTTCGTGATGCAAGTAGATCGATGCGTCGGGCGGCGCTTCGTTAGCGGTAAACACACGTTCGGTCCGGTTGATCCGCACCGCGTTTGATAGCGACTCTTTGTACGTGAAATTCTTGACGGCGAACGCACGGACAATCCGGTCGAAGGCCTGATCGCTACCCACCGGAATTCCACGAAACAGAACCGCCCCATGGGTGGCTGCCTGGTCCAGCACATCGCGACGATGCTGGTCTAACCACGCGACAAAGTCATCGACATCGGTATCGGCGGCGTTGTAGACCAAGGGAAACACGTCAGGGTCGGTTTGCTGGCCGGGGACGGTGGTCGTTGTAAGGGTGGCTGCCATTGGCATTCCTTAGTCGTAGATCGGATGAAAGCGATTAAAGGCCGCTTCCGCGAAGACTTTTGGGTCATTGAAGCGTCGGTTGATATTCAGTGCAGCAATGGCATGCATATCGTCGGCGGTCAATTCAAAATCGAATACAGCGATGTTTTCGGCGAGACGTTCGGTACGCGAGGTTTTCGGAATAACTGCGGTCCCGCGTTGCACAGCCCACCGAAGCACAACCTGGGCAGGCGTTCGCTTGTGCCTTGCCGCTATGCGCGTAACCACATCGGTGTCGAGTACGCTGTCGGTGGTCTCAGCCATACCGAGCGAGACGTAAGAACCTGCACCGAGTGGTGAGAACGCGGTAACGGCGACACCGTAGTCTTTGGCGAGTCGGAGTAACGGTTCCTGAGTGAGGTAAGGGTGTGATTCGACTTGCAACATCGCCGGTGCGATGTTGGCGTAGCTCATCAGGTCATGGAGCAGAGCCGTTGCGTAATTACAGACACCGATCTCCCTGACTAGCCCCTTCTCGACCAGCGCTTCCATGGCGTGCCAAGTCTCGTGGAGTGGCACTCGGTCGATTTCCATACGGGGATTGGGGGCGTCGGGGTTCAAAAACCACTCCGGCGGGTACCGGGTATCGAACGGAACGTACGGCTGTGCAATTGGGAAATGGATGAGGTAAAGATCAAGATAGTCGAGCTTTAAATCGCTCAGCGTGCGCCGCAGTGCCGGCTCGACATGTTCAGCGCGGTGATAAGTGTTCCACAGTTTCGAGGTTACCCAAAGCTCGTCGCGCGTCACCAAGCCTTGCGCGATCGCGGCCTGAATGCCGTCGCCGGTTTCGACTTCGTTCCCATAATCGCAGGCGCAATCCAGATGCCGGTAGCCGGCGCCAATCGCGGCTTGCACGAGGGTAGCGGTATTCGCCCGTTCTACTTTCCACAGGCCGAAGCCGACGGCCGGCATCGCTGAGTTTCCTACAGAGATGGTTGTTTTGGTCATAGTTGCTCCGTGACGGCCGGTGGAAGTGCGAACGTGGCAAGAAAAGTGCCGATATCAACGGGCTGTCCCGTCTGAGCCGATTGCTGCGCAGCGGCTGCGACAACGATGGACCAGAAGCCTTCGATCGGGGTTGCTGCGTCGGTGGCCTTCCCTTCGAGGCGGTCGACAAACGCGGTATGTTCGTAAAACGTGGCGCCATGATGACCACTACGCTCAATAAGGTCTGGATACGACAGCGTAGTATCGCGCGTAGAACCTGCTTCACCGCGTTCGATACGTAGATGTGTTTGGGCGGTCTCAGCCCGATGGAAGTCAAAATGCTCGACGGTAACGAGCCGGCCGTCGCTGCCGCTGATGATCATCTCCTCATGAAATTGCGGAGCGAACATGCTGAGGGTGAATGCGCTGCGCACGCCGTTGCCGTAATCAACAACAACGTGCGCGTGATCATCAATATCCGATGATTCGCCACCGTAATCGAAGTCAACAAAATTCTGCGCTTGCCCTGCGGTAGCGTATACGCGCACCGGCAGTGCACCGGAGAATAGGTTCATCAGGTCAAAGTAGTGGCAGCATTTTTCGACCAACGTGCCACCGCTGTAGCGGGAGAACTTATTCCACTGACCGACCTTGTCCAAAAAGGGTGGCCGATACTCGCATAGCGTGAGTAGTCGAACGTCACCAATACTCTGACGTTCCAGGACTTCATGACGCGCTTCGACGTAGGCTGCCTTGTAGCGATACTGCAAGCCGATTTGGATAAAGCTCGGATGCTGGCTCGCCAATTCAACGATCCTGGCAGCATCATTGATGGTCGTCGCCATTGGCTTTTCGACAAATATGGGTTTGCCAGATTTAACCGCTGTCTCTAGCACATCGAGATGCGTGAAGTTCGGCGTACAGATCATTAACGCATCGGCGTCCGGATCTTGGCAGGCCGCCTCAAGGCTAGCGTGCTCGACGATGGCAGCGCGCCGCTCTGCGGGTAATCGGGCAAGAGCGATATCGAGGCTTCGCTCAGCGGTATCGTAGACGCCGTTAACACGGGCGCGACCGAGCAACTCTGCAACCTGGATGTGCTCTTGGCCGATGGTTCCGGTGCCGATGACGTTAACCCGATGAGCTGCCGACGGTGCGGCATACAAGAAGCGATCTTGTTCGGCGATATGTTGTTGTCCAGCCGACGCCTCGAAAAAACGTAATCGCGGGTTGTAGCTACTGGCGGTCATGCAAGTTCGTCTCCGTCGCGTGGTGGCTGCATTGTGCCGACACGCGCGCCTCGGTCCGAGGGTAAACGGCCAGATACTAAAATACAAACGTTTGTATTACGCTTTCCTTCGTAACTTCGCCGGTGGTCACGGCGGCGACGCCGGCCTACCATGGGACGATGGGAACGGGTCGCCAAAAGCAACAGCGGATCACAATCAAGGACATTGCGGCTGCCGCCGACGTTGACCCCTCGACGGTAACGCGTGCGTTGCAAGGCAGTGAGCGCGTTAAGGCAGAGACGCGGCAACGGATCTCGGCGCTCGCGAGCCAAATGGGGTACGTACCCAACATGGCGGCTCGTACACTCGTTACCCAACGTAGCCAACTGTTGGGTTTGGTTGTTCCCGACATGACCAATCCATTTTTCGCCGCGCTGGCGCGCGGTGTAGAAGAAGAGGCCGCCAGCCAACAACTGCAAGTACTGATCCGCAATACCGACGGGAACGAAGTCGCCGAGCGAGAGGCCATCCAGTTTTTCCTGGAGCTGAAAGTCGATGGCCTGCTCATACCGATGGCGCGCTGTCCCGACGCGTATTACGCGACCCTCAGTGACGACATTCCACTGGTCCACGTGAACCGAATCGATGCACGGCATCACGTTAGTTGCGATATGGCTCACGGAACACGTGCTGTCGTTAAACACTTGATCGACCTAGGCCATCGTCGGATTGGTTTTGTGACGGGGCCATCGAGCCCTGCGCAGCAGCCAAAACGCAATGGCTACGAAGCCGCCTTGCAAGAGGCGGGTATTGGTGTCGATAAAGACCTGTTGTTGCATTTCGATGGCTCGTTGGCTTGTGTGGAAGAACTCGCAGATGCCGTCATTCGAATTGCACCGACCGCCGTCTTTGCCTGGAACGATGTCTGTGCGATGGGGCTAATTCGCGCCTTGCGCGACCGCGGCATCGGTATCCCTACCGACTTGTCCATCGCAGGTCACGACGATATCGCCCTAGCCGCTTGCTACGACCCACCGTTAACGACCGTGCATTGGCCGATGTATGAGCTTGGCCAGCAAGCGGTTCGCTATCTGTTTCAACTGCATGCCGCAGGGAGCGGATTCGTACCCGCAATCCCGGCCCCGACCTTAGTCGTGCGCGGCTCGACGGCTGCCGTTACGCGCTGAGTTGCGCCGGTCACCTGCTCGGCAAGTGACCGGCGCCAAAGGTCGAACTTAGTCGCCGAAGTTTAAGGTGGCGTTAATACCAAAGTAGCGGTCCGCATCGCGCGGTACTTGGTAGCGGAAGCCGTCTCCTGAATACGTCGTGACATACTGCTCATCAGTTAGGTTGCGCCCGATCAGCGTCACGCTGAATTTGTCATCCGGCGCGTGGTAACCAACGCTGGCATTCAAGATCGCGTAATCCGGCAATACCACTTCGGGGTTTGTGCTCTCGGTTTGGCCGATGTTTCCGGACAACGCCTCGTCCGTGAACACGTAAGTACCAAACAACTCGATCGTTCCGCCGTTCGCGAGCGGAAAATCGTATTGACCAGCGAGAGCGTATTTCGTGTCGGGTGCAAACGGCAAGTCAAAACTATCTCCGGTATCGGTCTCCGCTGTCGACAGCGCGATACCGCCGCTCAGCAAAAACTGCTCCGAGACCTGCCAGATAAAGTCGGCTTCGAAGCCGGTGGTTACAACATCACCGCCATTGGTGAATCCGGTGACTGTCGTACCATCCGACGTATCGAAATCGTTCGCCTGGAAGTTTTCGAAGTCGGTTTGGTAAGCCGCAAAGCTCACAAGACCCCAGTCGCCGGTGAGTTTGTAACCGAGCTCAAGGGCATCGGAGCGCTCAGCGTCGATCGGATTGATGTCGTCGGGATCCATGTTGTAGAAAACGTTAAACGCTGGGCCTTTATACCCTTGCGCATACGTTCCGTAGAGCATGCCGCCGTAGTCGAGATCCCACTGGAAACCGATCTTTCCAGAAAGATCTGTCTCGTCAGTTTCGCCACTAAAGTTGGTATCGAACTGGTTGTTGCCATCGGAGAAACGCGGCCGCACGCCGACACCACGACGACCGAATATGTCGTTGTTACGCCGGTTGTGATTAAAGGCAACATCATCGCGTGTGTAGCGCAAACCAGCGATCAGTCGAACATCGTCGTTTATGTTCCACGTACCTTGACCAAACACCGCAACGTTTTCGAAGTCTGCATCGAAAAACGCTGTTGCATCGACGATATCGTTAGCATTACAGGTAACACCGTTGGCCGCGATGAAGGCAGCGACATCGGCCGGGTCGTTGGGCAGGCCGAGCGTGTTGCCTAGATGGTTGGCAATCGCCGCGTCGAGCTGGCCGTTGTTGTTCTGGCAACTGGCGAAACGCGTGAAGTTACGCGACGCCTCGATGTTCATGTAGAAGAACCCGACCTGGTATTCGAACGCTTCGCCGATAGGCGATGCTAGACGAATTTCCTGCGAAAACTGCCGCCATTCCTGCGGACCGATATCGTGCAGTTGGAACGGTACGCCGAACACGGGCTGGTTGCTGTCGCCCGCGATCGATGTGAAATCACCTTCTCGGAATTCGGTGTTGTCCCAGGTGCGTTGGGCCGTGATAGACGTCAGCGTGTGTTCACCGACGGCCGTCTCGATTTGAATCGACATAGCCGTCGTGGAATCGAGCGTACGAGTTTCGAAGTCATGGTCGATGAGCCGGTTATCGAGATCCAGACCGGTTCCGATCGGCGCTGCTTCGGAAGCCGGGTTGCGACCGCTTGGACGTAACTCCATATCGGCACAACAATCGTTATCTGCTTCGTAGTCTTCGAAAATGAACAGGATGCTCGTGTCTTCGTTTACGTCGTAATCCAACATCGCGCGAATGGCCGTTTTATCGTAGCCATTCACTTGTTCGTTGTTGAAAACATTCGTAACGAACCCATCGAACTCGGCGTTTAACACCGTTAGGCTGGCGCGCAGGTCGTCGGTTATTGGACCCGAAACACGGCCTTTCATGACGTACTCGTCATCTTCGTAAAACGAAGTCGACAAATAGCCTTCGAGCGAATCGCTGGGTCGGCGAGTCGTGATATTCACAACACCCGCTGAGGCGTTCTTACCGAACAGCGTACCCTGCGGTCCGCGAAGAACCTCGACACGCTCAAGATCGTAGAGATCACCGAATGCCTGACCAGAGCGTCCGAGGACTACGCCATCAACGACGGTAGAGACCGACGGTTCGGCGGCAACGGAGAACGATATCGTTCCGATGCCGCGCACGGTCAATGCGCTGTTTCGCGTCGTGTTGCCGGTTCGGAAACTCACCGAAGGGACCAGCGCTTGCAGGTCTTCGATATTGTCAGCGAATGATGACTCGATCAGGTCGCGACCGAGTACGGTGATGGCAACTGGAACGTCGCCGATGTTCTCTTCGCGCTTTTGCGCGGTTACTACGATTTCTTCGATGGCTGATTGAGCCAATGCGGGGGTGCTAAAAGCCCCCAGAGACAAGCATCCGGCCGTGGCCAGCGCTAGCGTCGTCCCCCTCAGTTGACGCATGAGTCGCTCCTCTTTTGTCATCCACAATGTTGGCAGCGCCCAAAGCCTGACAAGCGACTGCCCAGGTTTCCCACAGCCGTTGTACTCCCGTGAAACCGAGAATGCAAACGTTTGTATTTTTGTTGGTGTCAAATAATCGCGTTGGTGCTACGTGGCTCCAGCTAGCGATAAGCGGTTACGTTGCGCCCAAACCAGGGCATTGATGACAACCAACACAGCGACTAACGGCCAGAATAAGTTACTGAGCCCATTGACTAATCCGACCGGTGAAAAGACGAGGTACAAAAGCACAACCAACGACATGAGCGTTACGGAAACCGGAACCGCCAACGTCCACGGTGTCATATCGACAGCACTGCTCGCGCTGTAGTGCCAATCCTCTCCAGTCGGTCGTAAGACCCCAAATGCCAGCATGATGGCGACCTCGATGACGAACAACACCGCATAAAGGTGCAAGAAGTGTAGATCGGCCAATGGCTGTAAAACAGCGATGCCATCGATGCCGAACTTAACGAGACCGTAGGCGATCACGTGAAAAACGATAACAATCTTTGCGCCAATGGCGGGGACGCGTTTTGTGAACAAGCCAACCAAAACAATCGCGACGACCGGAATATTGTAAAAACCGGTAAAGATCCGAATGATTTGCCACAAGCCTTCCGGGGCATATTGCAAGAGCGGCGCAACGGCGAACGAAAACAGCGCGATGACAACACTGGCGATTTTGGCCACCCGAACCATGTCAGTATCGCTCAGCGACCCGCCTTTTAGCGGTGCGTAAATATCCAAGCAGAATAATGTCGCGGCGCTGTTCAATAACGAGTTGAAAGAGCTAAAGACTGCCCCGAGCAACACAGCTAAAAAGAAACCCGCCATTGCGACCGGTAACACATCACGAATCAGTTGTGGATACGCGAGATCGATTGTTGCGAGACCGGGACCGTACAGGTGAAACGCGATCACGCCGGGAATCATCATCATGAACGGCACCATGACTTTGAAGAAACCCGATAACAACACGCCTTTTTGACCTTCGGCCAACGAACTCGCGCCCAGCGTTCGCTGAATAACGTACTGATTGGTGCACCAGTAAAAAAGATTGGCGAAGATCATGCCGGTAAACAACGTGCCGAACGGGGTCGGATCCGACTCGCTACCGATCGCGTTAAGTTTGTGCGTTTCCGTTGTCGTAATCGTCTCAAGACCGGCAGAAAAACTACCGTCACCGAGAGCGATTAGACCCAGTACGGGAACGACAATCCCAATGATCAACAAGCCGACACCGTTCAAGGTATCGGAAACAGCAACAGCTTTTAGGCCGCCGAAAATGGCATAGACCGCACCGATACAACCAACAGCGACGATAGTTACAACGAGGCCCGCCGAATAGCTGACGTTTAGCAGTGTCGGCACATCGAACAGGCGTAGCACCGCGATGGAACCGGAGTACAAAACGGAGGGAATCGTCACGAGGCCGTAGCCGAACATGAACAAGATGACCGTCATCCGACGAACGTCGTCATCGAATCGGTCTTTCAGAAACTGCGGTAAGGTCGTGAATGCCCCAGCGAGATAACGCGGCAGAAAAATCAGCGCCATGCAAATGGTGGCGAAGGCGGCGGTCACTTCCCACGCCATGCTGGAAAGGTTGGCGCCGTACGCCGATCCATTCAGTCCAATCAACTGCTCAGCCGACAAGTTAGTCAGCAGCATTGAGCCGGCGATGAAGACACCGGTCAGACCGCGACCGGCTAAAAAGTAACCATCGCGGGTATTCGCCTCGCCGCGTGTTTTCAGATACGAAATCCAGGCAACGATGCCCATAAAAAACACGCAGCTCGCGATTGTCATCGCGAGGTTATCTCCACTCACGTCCCACTCCCCCTCTTCGCGGACGGCCGAGTGTGCACAGAAAATACGTTGTACGACAAGCGCAACCACAGCACGAATCGGGTGGTTTTACCGATGTAACACAGCTTCCGTGGCTCCAACGAAAGGGGGAAATTTGATGGCATTTCAAATACAAGCGCTACCAATGGAGCGATTTGATGCGCTCGTCGGTAAGTCCGAGTCTGAGCTGAATGCGAACGGTGTTTTCCGACGTGAAGTTGACTGCAAACCCGGCTATCCGTGTCGAGTGAGCCTCATAGACGCAAGCGTTGGCGAGACAGTCTTATTGATGAACTACACCCATCTAAACGGGCCATCGCCTTACCGCGCCAGCCATGCCATCTTTGTTCGCGAACAAGCTGAGACGGCGAACTTCGGCCCCAATGAGGTGCCACCAGCCTTGCGAATTCGCCTGTTATCGCTGCGCGGCTTCGATGCTAATGGACTGATGCGCAACGCCGACGTCGTCCATGGCCGCGAACTGGAAGCGCGATTAGAGACCCTGCTGGCCGAGCCAGATATCGCCTTTGTGGACATTCATAACGCGAAGCCGGGGTATTTTGCGGCACGCGCCGTCGCTTGCTAATCGCCAGCAAGCGTCACGGTATAATGATGACGTGACTTTACAAGGCGCTGACCCTAACAACTCGACTGCATTTGAGCCGCATCCCTGGCAACAAACAATCATCATTGTCTTTGCGGGGTTGATGCTGTGGTTTATCAACGTGCTCTGGACGACTGGCATGCATGTCGAGTGCGAATCGCTGAGTAGCTTCTGGACAGACGCAAGCGGTTTAAGCATCAGCGTTAGCGCCGCCTACACTTTGTTACTTTGCCTACTGATTGGTTGGGCGGTGTTTGAATTAGCGATCGGTCCAACCGGTCGCTACGCGGAGCGTTTTCACCTTGCCGTTAATGTTGCGAGTGCATGCGTCGTTCTGTACATCGTGCTTGTAAGCGTGGAGAGCGCAGATGACGTCGACTTTCATTTGACCCACGATCAGTGGCTGCAAGGCAAACAGATTATTGGCATCACGCCATACGAAGAATGCCAATGGAAACGCCGATTTGTTGGCGACTGGTATATTGAAAATCAAGCGGGCGACGGTTCTGTTTCGCCTTTCGAGTTTGGCCGAATTTCTGTGCATTTGGATGGGTCGTTGCAGCTAACAACCGAAGACGGCCGCGTCGTTAACGGCGATTGGCAGACCGACCCTTACTGTTCTACCGGCAACGATCGCTGGTGCTTCACTACCAGGTTTTCACTCGGACAAGGTGACCGACAACTTGTAGCGTGGGATGTCGATGACATGCCAGGTGGACAATTGAATTTGACTAGCACACAGACTATGCGGTCGCATTTCCGTCCGCGACCGAACTATGCTATTCGCCTTTCTAGAGCCCCAATGACGGATCGCTAGCTATGCACCGCTTGCGACCGCAACGACCACAGAGTGGCCGACAGCAACGCCCGCGAGTACCACCGATGCAACGGGAACAACCACCGGTATTGCCACGGAACCGTCTCTCTGCCGGCACGCTTGTTGGCTGCGACGACGGCAGAACCAAAGAAGAGCTCAGTAGAATCGACACCTCGCTCGCACATTAACCAAGAGCGGGTCCGTCCGTGCACGTCGCAGAGCAATATTTCGTTGTCGGTTCGGGCCTCGACGGTCCAGGCTGCAAAGCGATCCCGCTCGGCACTGGCCAACGCTTTAACTTCGTCGTCGTTAGTACCTAAACCGGCGAGTCCAAGGGCGAACCGCTCGAGCCGAAACAACGGTGTGGAATAAAACGCGTCGATGAACGTCGGTAGTGGTACGTCAATCGTAACCGCAGCCGAGTAGGCATCCGTATAAGCCCTTGCACCGTGACCGCTACCGTCACCGTAGCGGTTGAGCAGTGCACCAGTAGGGACGGCTACTCGTTTAACGCCAGCCTTCGACACGCGTACACCTCGTGAAGCGTCTGCGCCGAGGCATCTATACGCTCAGCGGAATTCTAATTATCGCTGGGTTCGAATGCCCGGCAAAGGGCTATCCGAGCAAACCATCGAATCGAGGGCTGCGACACATTCTTGCGGGCGTGCTCTGCTAGGATCGAGCCATGCGTTTGTTCGCGAAATTGATGCTCTTACTCGTTATTGCAGCATTAGCCGGGCCGTTCATTCTGAAAGGGTCGGACGGCAAACCGCTGTGGAGTATCGCCAGCGTCAAAGCGAGCGTCCAATCGGTCTGGAACCAGCTTGGTAATGATGCTGAGCAGAACCTGCAAGCGGTAGGCGTCGACGCAATGAGTGATGACGTCGAGATCTACCGATGGCAGGACGAGAACGGCCAGTGGCATTTCTCTGAAGAACCGCCGGCCGGTATCGCTGCCGAAACGATGACGATCGATCCAGATACGAACATGATCTCGCTACCGGCATTGCCCGAACCGCTACCGGCTGAAACGGCGCCAGACAGCGGTGACGCGGCGGCGATACAGACCCAACCACCCGAAGGCATACCATCCGCCGAAGACACCCGGCAACTCATGGAAGACGTTCGCAATCTGCAGAATGTCGTTAATGAACGCGACCAACAGATCCGCGACGCCGATCTATAGCTAGACGCTGTTATCTCGCTGCCACTGTAGGCGCGGCCGCACCGCTGAGTGGATGTGGTACGGTCGGTCCATGATTACCGAACCATCGCATCGCTTCGATCGTCGGCGAGTGTCGCGACCCTGCCGCGCACCGCACATACTCAGTGGTCCGCTCGCGAGCAGAAAACAATGATTACACGCCGGCGAGTGATGCACACGGCGGGCGCGTTCGCGGCGCTGGGAACGTTGCCACGGATTGCCAGCGGCGCTGACCAGCAACCGTGGGATCTCATTGTCGTTGGTGGCGGCACAGCCGGCCTACCGACCGCATTGTTTGCTGCTGAGCGCTCTAGTCGCGTGCTCATTATTGAACAAGCCGCCATTCTCGGCGGCACACTCGATCGGTCAACCGGGCAAGTCGCTGCGGCTGGTACCGTTTTCCAAGAAGCAAAAAACATCGAGGATTCGCCCGATGCGCATTACGACGACATATTGCGAATTAACGGCGCCACATCCGATCTTGCATTAACACGCCTTTTCGTTGATCACGCCGGCAGCGCTTTTAACTGGTTAGCGGCGAACGGGTTCGAGGTCGAACCCGAGCATCCGGTGACTGGCCATGGACATGAGCACTTTCGCACTGCCCGCTACCAATGGGGTCCCAAGGGCGGGTGGTCTATCTATGAAGCGATGGCGCCACTCGTTGAGCAAGCCGTTGCACGAGGGGCTTTGCACGTTCAACTGAATACGCGCGCGACGGAGCTGCTGATTGATACCGCGGGACGTGTAACCGGAGTGGTTAGCGAGTCGGCCGACGGGCAACGGACCGAGCTCAGTGCCAAGAACGTTGTGTTGGCCAGCGGTGGCTGCGCCTCGAACCCAACGATGTTTCAAGAGTTGCATGGCTCGCCGCTCTATTGCCAGATCGCCCATCCGAACAGTCAAGGCAGCGGTATCACGCTGGGTTTGGCCGCCGGTGGGTACGTTCGCGGTGGCGAGCACTATTTGCCGTTAGCCGGTGCGGTATTGGCGAATGACAACTACCCCGCGCCGCCGGCCGCCGTCGCACCGCTGAACCCAAGCTTACGCTTGCCGTGGGAAATTCTTGTTAATGAGAACGGCGAACGCTTCGTTCGCGAAGACGACCCGCATATCCACAACATAGAATCCGCCATCGGCAAGCAGCCAGGTGAACGGCACTGGGCAATCTTTGACGAGACTATTCTTGAAAACGCACCGCCTATCGTTCCGAACTGGGCAGCGAAAGACCTTCGCGCCGCGGTCCAATCACAGCCGATGGTCAGCCAAGCCAACTCCATTGGCGACCTCGCCGTCGCCACCGGTGTCGACCCCGAAACACTGATGGCAACCGTCGCTGCCTACAACGAGGCCCGTGAGAACAAACGCCCGGATCCGCTCGGCCTTGAACACCGACCATTACCGATCGCTAAACCGCCGTTTTACGCGGTGCGGATGAGTGGCTGGACCGTTATTTCGTTTGCCGGCCTTGGCGTCAACGCAGACCTTCAAGTCACGACGGCCAGTGGGACCCCGATCCCTAATCTTTACGCGGTCGGCGAAGTGATCGGCGCCGGTGCGACGTCAGGCAACGCTTACACAAATGGCATGTTGGTTTCCCCAGCGATTACGTTCGGGCGCTTACTCGGCCAGCGTATTCTGTCGTTTAGCTAGCCATTGCAATCGAAACGGGCGCAGCGGGTGTAGTTCAATGGTAGAACCTCAGCTTCCCAAGCTGATGACGTGGGTTCGATTCCCATCACCAGCTCCAGTTTCTTGAGCCTCAAAAAAAAACGGCGGTACCGAAGCACCGCCGTTGCCGAGATGACCAGGAAGCTCTGGTCTATCGCGTGGGATCAGATATCGAAGCGATCCAAGGTCATGACTTTGGTCCAGGCCGCAACGAAATCGCTGACGAATTTCTCGTCACCGTCACTAGCGCCGTAAACCTCAGCGATGGCGCGCAACTCGGCGTGCGATCCGAACATCAAGTCTACCGGTGTTGCCGTCCACTTAATGTCGCCTGTCGTGCGGTCGCGGCCCTCGTAAACACCTTCGGTGTCAGACTTCGTCCAAGCCGTCGACATGTCCAGCAAGTTGACGAAGAAGTCGTTAGTGAGCGCGCCGGGGCGATCGGTAAACACACCATGCTGGCCACTGCCCGTATTCGCATCCAACGCACGCAAACCACCGACCAGCGCTGTCATCTCCGGCACGGTCAACGTCAATTTGTTGGCTTTATCGACCATCAGATCAACCGGCGAGCGGTAGTTGTCTTCGGCGTAGAAGTTACGGAAACCATCGGCAGACGGTTCCAGTGCCGCAAACGAATCGGCATCGGTTTGCTCGGCCGTCGCGTCGGTGCGACCTGGCACGAACGGTACCGTCACGTCATAGCCAGCATCGCTAGCCGCTTTCTCGATGGCAGCGGCGCCGCCAAGAACGATAACGTCGGCCAGTGATACTTGCTTGCCGCGCGACAATTTGCGGTTGAAGCGTTTCTGTACTTGCTCGAGGCGATCGATCACAGCGTCGGCTTCATCCGGCGTATTAGCCGCCCAACCGTTCTGCGGAGCAAGCCGTAAGCGGGCCCCATTGGCACCGCCGCGCATGTCCGTGCCACGGAAGCTAGCTGCAGCCGACCACGCCGTGCGAACGAGTTGCGGCACGGTAATGCCAGCATCGAGGATCTCGGCCTTTAACGCCGCAGCGTCGTCTGCATCGATAAGCGTATAGTCAGCCGCCGGGATAGGGTCTTGCCACAATAGCGTCTCAGTCGGCACCTCGGCGCCCACGTAGCGTGCGCGCGGACCCATATCGCGGTGTGTCAGCTTAAACCACGCTTTCGCGAAAGCTAGACGGAACGCTTCGGGATCGTCCAGAAAGCGCTGCGAGATTTCACGGTAGCTCGGGTCTTCTTTCAGCGCCAAGTCGGTTGTGAACATGATCGGCGCGTGCCGCTTGCTCTTGTCATGTGCGTCAGGAACCAAGTTGGACGCCGCACCGTCGGCAGGGATCCACTGAGTGGCGCCAGCCGGGCTTTTGGTTTGCACCCATTCGAACCCGAACAGGTTCTGGAGGTACTGACTGGTCCAAGCGATCGGGTTAGCCGACCACGCCCCTTCGAGGCCACTCGTGATGGTGTCAGCGCCTTTACCGCTGCCGCACTTATTGGTCCAACCGAAGCCTTGTTTTTCGATGTCGGCTCCGGCCGGCTCAACGCCCGTGCAATTCTCAGGGCTTTTGGCGCCGTGCGCTTTACCGAAGGTGTGGCCGCCGGCAATAAGAGCGACGGTTTCCTCGTCGTTCATGGCCATACGACCGAACGTTTCGCGGATGTCTTGAGCGGCCGCTAGCGGATCAGGTACGCCGTTCGGGCCTTCAGGGTTTACGTAGATCAGACCCATCTGCACCGCTGCTAACGGCTGTGCCAGTTCGCGGTCACCGCTGTAGCGTTCGTCAGCAAGAAACTCATTCTCCGGTCCCCAGTAGACGAGGTCCGCTTCCCAGTCATCTTGGCGACCACCGGCAAAGCCGAACGTCTCAAAGCCCATCGACTCGAGTGCAACGTTACCGGTTAAGACCATCAAATCGGCCCACGACAGCTTACTGCCGTATTTGGCTTTGACCGGCCACAACAAGCGGCGTGCTTTGTCGAGGTTAGTGTTATCGGGCCAGCTATTGAGCGGCTCAAATCGTAGTTGGCCGCCAGCGGCGCCACCGCGACCATCGGCAACGCGGTACGTACCGGCGCTGTGCCAAGCCATGCGGATGAAGAACGGGCCGTAGTGACCGTAGTCGGCTGGCCACCAGTCCTGCGAGTCGGTCATGACGGCCGCGATGTCCGCTTTTACCGTGTCGAGATCAAGCGTCTCGAACTCGGCAGCGTAGTCGAAATCCGCACCTAGCGGGTTTGATTGGGGGTTGTGTGCGCGCAACGGGCTCAGATCGATTTGATCTGGCCACCAAAACTGATTGGTCTTGGCGCGATCTCCGGCATTGGCAATACCAGCAGCAATCGTCAGTGACGTTGCCAGCACTGCCGCAGCGATCGGCGAAGTAAGTCGAAACATGTTCCCTGCTCCTTTTGGCGGTACGTGTCGTGAAGGCACTGGTACTGTACTGCTCAAGTGCTAGCAGGATGATAGAAAGTCTGGATCAGCGTTTTCGGTTTGCTCTATCAACGAAAACACAGCGATGTTGCACCGCAACGCAGTGCTGCGTCGCAGCAAACCTACGCGTCGATGAAGTCTTCCCAATCAGCCTGCGCCGGCTTTTGGCCGAGCAGGCTGACGATGATTAGCGTCGATACCGAAACGATAACGGCCGGAATAGCGATGTAATCGGTATTCATAGGAAATGATATCCCAAGCACCGAGAGCGGCTCGGCCGCGTCGCGATAGATGGCATTAAGCGCGGTAATGCCGATAACGGTCAGCATACCGGCCGCGATAGACGCCACGCCGCCGACCCGCGTTACGCGCTTCCAGAAAAACGCTGCCAACAATGCAGGCGCGAGCGACGCACCGATCATCGTGTACGAGACGAGCGCCATCTCGAGAATCGTTTGGAATTGACTCATTAATAGGAAAGCGAGTACGCCAATCGCGATGATGCAAGCGCGCTGCATCCAAACCGTCTGCGTTGGCGTCGCATCACGGAAGAAAAACGCTTGCAGTAAATCGCGAGTCACGTTCGTTGATGTAACCATCAAGAACGTATTCCCGGTCGAGATAATAATCGCTGCACCGGCAGCCAGCAGAATCGCACCGATGACCGCTGGCAACTGCTCGTAGCCAATGCGCAATATGATTTCTTCCGCCATTGGCCGATTAATGCTGCCGTCGGCGAGGAAAAAGCGCGGGTCATCGGCATAAATAGCAAACCCGACCAGCGCGATTGCCATCATCAATGCCTCGATAACGACGACCCCGATGAACATCCCCATAACGGCACGCCGCGCACTGGCCTCGTTTTCGGCGGACGAGAATTTTTGATAGATACTGCTCTCGCTCATAAGCAGCAGGAAGGTCGGTAGGATGATACCGACGACCCACAGTGCATCGTGGCCGCCGGTAATCGACAGATGACTCGGTTGCACGGTTTGAATAGTGTCGAATACGGCGTCGATTCCGCCGTGCGCCGACAAAGCGAACGGTAGCGTCAACAGCATCGCGACGAGCATGATCGAACCGTTAAAGATGTCGATCGATACGATCGAGACCATGCCCGCCAAAACGGTGAAGCCAACGATCAGTATCGCCGCGATCAGCATGCCGGTTTCTGGGTCAATCGCGCCCTGACTGAGAATCGCGATGAAGCGGCCACCGCCACGGAATTGGTAACCGGCAATCACCATGTAAGCGATGATGATCGTTACGGTACCGAGAATTTTTGCGACCTGGCTGTAACGTTTTTCAAGAAGGTCGGTCAGCGTGTACTGCGCGATCCGACGCACCCGTGCCGCGATGAGGAAGACAACCAAAATCCCAATCCAGGCGCCGGCGGAGAACCAGAGTTCGGACACACCGGTTCGGAAAGTTAAGCCGGCCGTCCCGAACAGGCTGCCGGAACCGATCCACGTACAGACCAACGTCGCGACCAACATGTACACCGGCACATTGCGGCCGGCAACCATAAAGTCTTCCGCGGTATCGACTTGGCGACTCTTATAGACGCTGATACCGACTAGCAGCAGCACATAAGTGGCAACGATAGCGATGTAGATCACGAGGCGTACGTCTTCTTGTTATGGTTTGTCGACGAGGCCGGCGACCGGACGCCAGACCATCGGGCAACTTTACCATGAAGCGCCGCTATCGGCCGGCGCTCACTGCCGAGGCACTGGGAGGTTCATCTCGGCAAGGTTCGAGTAGCGCCGTTTAAGCTTCCAAAGCTCAATATGCTCGCAACCCTGCTCGGCAATAGCCGCATCGACGGAAGCAATGGCGGCGGTGACACGCGCCTCTAGCTTGGCTTCTATAGCGGCGGCGTCAAGCTCGGGGTTGTCGCTGGTGAGCATCTCCACAGCGCGGCCGCGAGCATACGTGAAGTTGCGCTTAAACTTTTCATGCGGCGCGTCTTGCTCTGCGCCACAACGCGCGACCGCAGTTGATGAAACTACGAATTGCTCGTGTATGTGGTCAGGCTTCATGCGGTAAGCGTTACGCTTGGCTGCGTACATCTCCATACCGATGTAGCCACCGAACACGACAACGAATATCACTGGTCCGAATTTCATATCGCAAGCCTCGTATCAGCGCCGTCGTGGGAGTCCGACACCGCGTAGTTTGCCAAAACTAGTTCGGTAAAGTGACGGCGAGATACAGAAAGTTGAGGCTCATCGCGATAGTCATAGCATCGACAATGCTGCGATGAGTCTGGTCATCAAGGCGCTTCAGCACCGCTCGGCCAAACCAATTGCCCGGTATCGTCGCAATTCCGAGGGCGACACCTAGTGTTAGTAACTCAGCGTTCATTAGATCGGTTGCACCGAATACCGCTAGCTTTAAGCCATTCATAACCAGCGTGATAAAGGCCATGGTCCCGACGAACGCCAGCCGGCCAAGTCCTGTTCCGAGTAAAAATGGTGTTAGGAAAAACCCTGGCCCAATCACATTGCCGGCGAGCAACCCCCACACAGAACTCGCACCCGCTAGCAATTTGGGGCCGGTACGAAATTGCTGGCGAGCCGCCCATCGCCGGATCGGCAACGAGATGAGCAGGAACAGCGCGAAAACACTAGCGACCGCCCGCGGCGCCAAATAGCCGAAGATGACAGCACCGATAACGATCATCGGCACACCAAACAACAAGACCTGCCGTACTACCGGCCAGTCTGTATCGCGGATGTACAGTAGGGATCGGCTGGCGTGGCTAAGAATAAGTGCGGCGGTAATCGTCGGCACAGCGGCTTTGATGCCGATGACGTGGGCGAGAATAGCGGCCAAAAGGACGCCACCGGCGAGGCCGGTTGCGCCGTGCACAATACCGGTTGCAAACGCCGCGAGCGCAAGCAACCCAAGGGTCGTGGCCGGCAGCTCAACAAGCAGCTTGCAGACTCGATTGATGGCGCGCGTTAGAAGCCACGCTTACCTTGGATCGATACCTGAATCGAGCTATCAACGTTATCGTCGCGCCGCACCGGTGCAGCAATGTCGATATGCAACATCCGGTTACTGGCCGCGCGCGTGCTCATGAGCCGTAGGCCAAGACCAACGTTGGCGAGCACACCGTCGTCACTGGCTCCCGTGATGTCATCGCCCCAGACACGGCCGACATCCACAAAGGCGGCTGCGCCGACACGAAACAATTGGAACGGGTACCAGTCTGTAATAAAGCGCTTTTCGGCGGTCAGAATCGCGCGTGCATCACCGTTGGCAAAAGCGCGGTCGTAACCGCGAAGGCCGGTTAAGCCGCCGAGTTGCACCGGCGCATCCAAATCGGCTTCGTGCGCAATCGTCGACTCAAGTCCAACATACCAAGACCGGTGATCAGAAATTCGCCGGACGTAGCCGGCTGTCGCAGAAAATCGTCCATTTCGAAGGTCACCGCCTTCCACGCGGCCCTGGGCCCGACCGCGGACCGATAGCACCGCTTGCGTCGGGTCACCGGAACTCGCGGCAGCGTTAAGGTCGAAAATCGCGCCATCGCGGTCCGACCCTGTTGTGTTACCGAACCAACCGAGCTCGGCTGAGAACAAGCGCCCAACGAAGACATCCTCCGTAATCGCGATTCGCGTGAAATTCGTCGCGGTCACGAAGCGATCTTCGATCGCTTCATAACGGATGAACGGGTAGCGAATCTCTCGATCAGCGGGTTGCACAACCAAGCGGTTAGGCTCAAAAACCGGCTCGAATTGGTTGTCGTCAATGGCGATCCCTACGGTCCATCGTCGCGCCCACCCGTCGACTAGCCCGCGTGACCAGCCGAAGAAGGCGCGAGCGTTGGTTTGGTCGCGGCGATACTCCGCAACCTCATCACCGAAGCTAAACAGCGGCTCTTCCTGTTCGAGCCTGGTTGCGTCAAGACCAGCGCTCCAACGACTCTCGAGCGAATAAAACGGACGAAACAAGCGAAACCTGGCTGAATCGCCATCATCGCTATCGCGAAAGCCGAGCTCGAATCGCCACCAACTGCCGCGAAAATTCTCGTTCCCGTAGGTGAGCAATTTGGATTCACGGTCACCGTCATCAGCGATACTGGCAGCCAACTCGGCCCCGGTGCCGAAGAGATTGCTTTCTTGGACACCGAGCAAATACTCCGACTGTCCACCTTGCTGGCTGAAACCCAACTGTGGAAACAGTGTCCAGTTGTCGCGTGTGGTAACGACAAGGTCGACGAATCCCTCGCCGGCGGGTAGCGCCGCGATACTGACGTCGTACAGATAGCTGTTGCGTCGGAGCACACGCTCAGTCTCTTCGACCGCCTGCGCCGATACCGGCTCGCCCTCTTTGAAGAGCAGCTGTGCTGCAATCACTTTTTCGAGGGTCGTAACGTGGACGCGGTTTGCCGCGCGATAAAACCAACGGCTCTGTTTCGCGTTACTGGTATTGAAAATGGGTTGTCGGATGATGTCGATCCGACGAATCTTGACGCCGTCCGCTTCCAGTTTTTCGAACAAACTCAGCTCATGCTTCGTCTCTTCAGCGTTGGTGACGCTGCAGGCGAATAGCAGTGCGAGGGCCGCGATCAAGCGTGGGAACGGAGCGTGTCGCAAAGCAAGTGACTCAATCCTTGACCGTCGAGAGAGTCGCCAATCGCCGCCGCCACCGCAAGGGGGAAATCCACAAAAAAGCGCTTGCCGACGCGCGGTGACGGTTTTACTGGGTTCCCGACCCGAAAAGCCGTCCATAAGCGGCATTTTGTGACACACGAGACGGTCTCGGGTCTCAAGAGCGTCGATACTCTGTCGATATGGTGAAGGTCATGAGGACCGGCGACAGCGTGCGCACAATCCCGATGCGAGCAACACGTTCATACCTGCGCAGACCCCCTGCAAATCGGCCTCGGCGCATCCGGTGGCTCGCGGCGGCTCTCGCCTGGCTTCTGCTGAGCCATACCGCCACTGCGCTTGACGCAACCGTGCGAACCTCGCAATTGGTCCATCAATACTGGGGTCACGCTGACGGTTTGCCAGCCGGCGCTCTCTGGGTGGTACACCATGCGGCCGACGGATTCTTGTGGATCGGCGCCGAAGGCGGTCTTGTGCGTTTCGATGGCGTTAACTTCAAGCAGTACAGCAGCGCAAGTCACCCCGCACTGGCCGTCAACGACATTCGCAGTATTGCTGAAACGGCGGATGGCACGCTGTGGCTTGCCACCTATGGCGGCGGCGTCGTCCGCGTGGAAGGATCGACGCTAAGCCGTTTCGATTCACGCCACGGTCTAAACGATAATGTTGTCTACTCGGTGCTCGCTGCGTCGGATGGCACGGTTTGGGCGGGAACGGCGCGTGGGTTATGTCGCCTGCATCAGGGTGAACCGTTTCGGTTTGAGTGTTGGTCCGACGCCGAAGGACTCGCACCGGGTCGGGTCGGCCGCCTCGCCGAAGACGACGACGGCCTTATCTGGGTAACTAACATGGCGGCGGGCGTCAGCTCGTTTGATGGCACGCGGTTTCGGCTGTATTCCGCGGCCGACGGTATGTCGAGCCAAACCGTTTTCAACATTTTCAACGATCCGGAACTTGGCATCATCTTTGGGACCTACGCAGGCCAATTCCATCGTGCAGTCAATGGGAAACTCGAGGTGCTTGATACCGGTGAGCTTCCGGCAGGTCTTGTGCCACTCAGCATGAAGCGTGACGGCGATGGAAATCTCTGGGCTGGCATGAACGCAGACGCAGGTATTTGGCAGCTGCGTCCCAATGTACGGCGGCTCGACGATCCAAGCGACGGAGTTGCGTACGTGTTCGACATGGACACCGACGACGAAGGCGCGCTGTGGGTAACCACAACGGACGGTTTGCATCGCTACCACTCCGCGCCGTTTGTTCCTTGGGGTAAAACCGAGGGACTCGCCGACGGTACGTTTATTGTCGCTGCAGCGCCGGACGGCGGCGTCTGGGCGGGTACCGAGGGTTCGGGACTGTTTCGACTACACGCTGACGGCGATATTCGCCAGTTCACTGAGGCAGACGGTTTGCCGTCCGGAACGGTCTTGTCGTTGCTAGTCGACCCGGACGGAGCCGTCTGGATCGGTACCTTCGACAGTGGCTTGTACATACTTCGCAATGGGCGGATCAACAAAGTTCTCGATCGCAAAAGCGGCCTTCCAGCCAATCTGGTTGCATCGTTGATCCGTGACCGCAATGGTGCGTTGTGGGCCGGTACGGCCGGTGGGTTGGCTCGGGTCGTCGATGGCGAGGTCACCGACATTCTTACCTCAGCGGACGGCCTCGCCGTTGAGTTAACGCGCCACTTAAATATCGACAAAAACGGTCATCTATTGGCGTCATCGGACAGCGGCCTTAGCCGAGTCTCCATCGATACAAAAACAGTCACCGACACGGTGTCGCGCTCGGAGGGTCTTGCCAGTCCGATCGTAGCGGCGACCTACACCGATGCCGATGGAATCGTTTGGATTGGTTCACGCGGTACGGGACTGGCTCGTTTGGACGGAAACTCGCTGTTCCAATTTGACGAATCGCACGCCCTCGGCATCGAATCGGTGATGACCATCGTCGAAGATAGCGACGGCTATTTGTGGTTAGCCGGCCGCCGAGGTGTTGCTCGTGTATCGCGCGATCAGTTAAATGCTGTGGCGCTTGGCCAAGCAACGCAGGTAAGTTCGCGTACTTACGCAGAAGACGACGGCCTGCGAACAACGATCGTACCGGGTGGCTACCAACAGGCAGCGACACGCTCCGTCGACGGTCGCGTGTGGTTTGCGACAACTAAAGGGTTAGTGGTCGTCAATCCCACCAGCTTGCCCGCACAGGGTGTGCCGCTCGAACCGCAGATCGATGCGCTGCGTATCGATGGCGAAGCGGTACCGTTGGCGACGCCGATCCGTGTGCCGGCGGGTGCATCAGCGATTGAGATCGACTACACCGTCCCGCGAATCAACGAGGGTAACGAGCTAGAGTTTCGTTATCGCCTACAAGCGGATGGCGAGCGCTGGCAGGCGGCAGCCACGCGGCGAACAGCCTTTTTCAACTCTCTGGCACCGAGGCATAACGTATTCGAGGTTGCCGTCGTCCGCCGTGGCGAGTCGTTTGAAGCCGGCACGGCAGCGCTCACTTCCTTAGCGCTGTACGCAGAACCACGCTGGTACGAGACCTACTTCGCGCAAGTTTGCTTCTTGCTTGCTTTCGCGCTGTTAGCGGCAGTGGCCTACCGGTTTGCACTCGCTGGCTATAAGCGTCGCGAAACAAACCTGGAAAAATTAGTGGACGAACGGACTCGCGCGCTGGTCGAGGCACTCTCGGAGGTTCGGCGCATGTCGCAGACCGACGCATTGACCGGTGTCGCCAACCGCCGTCATTTTGAGGAGCGTTTGCGCGAGGAATGGGCACGCGCCGTCGGTGAGGAAATTCCGATTAGCGTCATGATGATCGATATCGATTACTTCAAACAGTTTAACGACGTGGCGGGACACCAAGCTGGCGACCAGTGCTTACGCGACGTTGCCAGCGCGTTATCGGCCAGCCTCAGAGATCAGGATTTCGTCGCTCGCTATGGTGGCGAGGAGTTCGCCGTCTTGCTGACGGACTCGGATGCGCACAGCATGGCGTTGATCGGTGCTCGGCTACAGGAGAGTGTCGGCGCACTAGGAATCCCACACCCAGGAAGACCCCCCGGTAACGTCGTTACCGTCAGCGCTGGCTTTGCAACAGCGAAACCCGGGGTGATCGAAACCTCGGAAGAGCTCATTCGACGAGCTGATGATGCGCTCTATACCGCCAAAGAGCGGGGCCGCGATTGTCTTGTTCTGCATGGCGAACGAGCGGCAAACGGATAATTCTCGCCACTTTCCTGCCGTTCAGTTAACCCCGGCCATCACTGGCCCGATTGCGGTGCTACTGATGTGGGAGCCGCGTCTCGGCGCAATAGAGCCACAAATTGCATCGACGATGTACCTATCAAGCCGGGTCGAATGCGACGAGTCTGCCGGCGAGCGGCCTTGGCCCCCACCTCTCCGTTCACGGTCGGCGCTAAACGTCGATACGATCTTCAAGATCGGTAATGTTCAGCGTCGTTGCAGATATATCGGTAGCAACAAATGCGACGCCATCGGATGGTGTGCCGATTGGCTCTACGTCGCTTGCTAGAGGGTCTCAGCGGAAGCGGCGCTCGATACCAGCGCAAGACCAGCGAGAACGAATAGAAAAAGCTGGCGCAGCGCGACAACCTCCTAACCGACGCTGGCCTCGCGATTAGGGTCGGTGTGCGTGCAAACCGCGTAACAACGGCAAAGCCAAACTCGCACCACAGTTGACCGACTGATCACACTATCGAAACGTCGTTTGTTAGTGTTGTGGTGACGCCTCAATAGGCGATACCGCGCAACGATTGCGGGCACTAACAATTAACCGTCCGCAACAACAACGTGGGTGAGACAATCATTTCAGTCCATGCAACGAAAGCTAGATTCATTTTCGCAGGAGTCAATCGGTCGACATGAACACAGCATCACTACCCGTTAAGGGCAGCATGACCAAGGTTTCGCGACAAGCATTCGGATATCTGATTACCGCTGCGCTGATAACGATTGCCGGATGCTCCAAGACGCCGTCGGACGCCGGCGAGACCGCCACACCCACCGACAGTGAAGCAGTAACGTATACGAATGCATATTGGTATTCGACTCGCGGACAGCAAACAGGGTTCACGTTAGGTGAGCGCTATGTCAGCGGTAATCGATTTGTAGCAACACCGATTCCTGGCGCAAAGGAAATCGATCTAGGTGGCGCATTCGTCGTCCCGCCCTTCGGGGAGGCGCATAACTATTCGGTCGATGGCCCCGTTACGGCACACACGGCGCAACACTATATCGAACAAGGGGTGTTCTATTACAAGAACCCGATCAGCACGCGCGCTGTAGCCGAACCGATGCTCGAACACTGGCGACAAGCTAACACTTTGGATTTGAGTCTTTCATTTGGCGGTATCGTGCTCGATGAAGACTACCCTCGGGATCTTTATCGGTCCCTAACAGCCTACGGCTTGTACGCTGACATTGACTCGGAGCAGCTCGACGGGCAGTTGTTTTTCGATGTGGCAACTGAGGGCAACTTCGATGCTGAATGGGCAACGATCCTTGCTGGCAAACCCGATTTTCTGCAGCTGTATTTGCTAGATCATACTGGTATTGAAACCGAGGATCGTTTCCGGCAAGTCGTTACCCGGGCTCAACAAGCTGGGCTTCGAACGAGCGTTCGAATTAAGACTGTTGAGGACTTAGCGCTCGCTCTCGATGCGGGTGCTGACGAAGCGACGGCGCTACCCGCCTACGATTTAGAGATTGCAAGGAATCCGACGATTGCTGCGATTTCCGATGAGCTTATTCGTGAAATGGCAAAGCAGCGATTTGTCGTGGTGGCCGCTGATTCTTTTTCCGAGAGGCGCGACTATTCGCCAAGTGATCTAGATATCTTGATCGCTCGCCAGACTAGTGACTTACAGCGCTTACACAGGGCTGAAGTTCCGCTTGCTATTGGATCCAGCTCGTATTTTCGATCGCCGTGGGACGAAGTCCAGGCCCTCAAACGACAGGGAGTGTTCGATGACGCAACGCTAACTCGGCTGTGGATCGAAACACCGGCACTGAGTATTTTTCCCGAGCGGAATATCGGTCGTTTGGAGCCGGACTACGAAGCGAGCTTTCTCGCTCTACGGTGTAATCCGCTGGTTAGCATCAACTGCACGCAATCCATTTTATTGGGCGTTAAAGAGGGACTAACGGTAATCGACTAACCGTGACCGTAGTTTCGCCAGTAGTCGAGGAGCATTTCGATTGAGTGCCACACCGAATAGAGCAACATGCAGTAGAACGGCACAAACATCCAGAAGAGCGGCATGCCTAGCCAAGCTACACCGAAAAGATAAGTAATGATTGCAGCGACAACGCCATAAAAGCCGTAAAGAACGGCATTAGCGAAAAGGATGATAACGCTAACAACTAGACGTGTGAGCAGCGTATGTCTGCTATTTGGGTCTTGCTGGGCCAGTAGCCCGCGAATGATCGATTCCATCGCGCTGAAGAACAACCTGTATCACGTACGACAATGCCACCGAATTTGGCTGGATACTGTGACGAGTGTTGATACCTAACAGCAAAGCCGGGTCGGAATATGGCTGAGTCAGGGTATTTGCTGCCACTATCGCGTTGGCAGGAGCACATCGTTGCGATGCGCTTGAGGACTAATACCGCGAACGCGCTTGAACGCTGCACTGAACGCGTACGGGGTTGCATAGCCAACTTTGCTAGCGACGGTCGTCACCGACTCGTCTGGATGGCTTAATAGATCAGCGGCCAACGCCATTCGCCAATTCTTGAGGAAGGTCATGGGTGGTTCGCCAACCAGGTCATGGAAGCGACGAGCGAACGATGCTCTTGACGCACCCACTTCCTTCGATAGTGATGCCATGGTCCATGAATGCCCTGGGCGCTCATGCATAAGCCGCAGTGCGGCGTCGACGATTCGGTCACCTTGGTGACGCCACCAGGCGGGTCGCCGATCATCTTGTTGTGCAAACCACGCCTTGAGTACAGCGGTGACCAGCAGATCAAGTAGACGGTCGAGGATAGCTGCTTGACCGGGCTCGTCTTTAACGACTTCTTCGCACAACAACGGTATCAACGGCGACTCCCAATCGTTCTTTGAAACCACCAATACCGGCGGTAGGGCCCGTAGCAGGCGGTCGCTGATATCGCTTAGATGCTCGTACGCACCCACCAAGAAAACAGTCGATCCGTGTGGGTTGTTTCCCCAGGTACGCACGCCATGGGTCATCGCTTCGAGGAGCGAGTTGCCATCCAGGTCACGGCATTGTTGGCCAGGATGGATAACAACATCCGGTACCGTCTCTGGCGTCGCAACGACCGAGTAGTGATCGGGGGCTCGCGTGATCGCGATATCGCCTGGGCCGAGCGGTAGCGGAGGGCCGTTATCGGGTACGACCCAAACGTCGCCGCTGATACCGGCGATCAAGGTTAGCGGAGACTCGGCCACGATTCGAAGCCCCCATGGCGGGCGCATGACCGTTCGAAGTGCAAAAGCGCCTCGGGCCCGCGGCGCATCGAGCAACCCTCCAAGCGTATCCATCAGTCAATTCTAGACGAATACGTAGGTCTCTGACGCAATCACGCATGGGCGCATCGGTGCCCAATCCGTAGCCTGGTACGCATCTTGGTGAAGACGGTTCTAGACCGATTAGGAGAAGTCGATGACAAATAAGAATGTGGTCCCTCGGCGCGTACTGGGCGGTGTGACGCTGGTGCTGGGTGGCACGGGCAAAACGGGACGGCGTGTCGCTGAGCGATTGGTCGATAATGGGGTCGTCACTCGCGTTGCATCGCGCTCGGCGGCAATACCGTTCGACTGGAACGACGAATCAACTTGGCCGGCGGCGCTCGATGGCGTAACAGTCGCCTACATTAGTTATTCACCCGATCTCGCTATACCGGGGGCAACGCGTACCATTGGCCGATTCGTTACGGCGGCGATCACTCACGGTGTTAAGCGCATGGTCTTGCTCTCAGGTCGAGGTGAAGAGGAGGCCCAAGCCTGCGAAAGCATCCTTCAAGAATCGGATATCGAGTGGGTGATTGTGCGCTCTAGCTGGTTCATGCAGAACTTCTCCGAGGGTGAGTTCCTAAACATGGTTCTCGACGGATCGATCACACTGCCGGGAGGTCATGTTCCTGAGCCTTTCATTGACGTTAACGATATTGCGGATGTCGCAGTCGCGGCGTTAACCGAAGATGGGCATGCCCACGAGATCTATGAGGTAACGGGTCCCCGGTTAATGACCTTGGCTGAGGCCACGGCCGATATAGCTCGGGCGAGCGGTCGACCTGTGAGCTTTGAGCCGATCCCGCCAGAGGCATTTGCTGGCGCCCTACGTGACTCCGGAGCACCCGATGACATCGTTTGGTTACTCAATTATTTGTTTGAAACGGTGCTCGACGGCCGTAACGCGTATGTCAGTGATGGCGTGCAGCGGGCACTCGGTCGACCCGCCACAGACTTTTCGGAATTCGCAGACCGGATCGCTGCGAGAGGCGACTGGGCCAAATCGCCGTCAGACGCAGCCGCATGAGCACCGCAACCAGCCTCATGAGTGCGATGGCACTCCTAGGAGCGGCGTGCATCGGAGGAATATTCTTCACGTTCTCGAATTTTGTCATGCCTGCACTAGCACGCCTGCCCTCGAAAGAGGGCAGGCACGCTATGCAAGCTATCAACATAACCGTTCTGAATATCGGATTTTTGAGCGTCTTCATCGGAACTGGGGCGTTCGGCTTGGCGGCGACAGTCACTTTATGGATTACGGCAGGCCTTCCAAACGCGGTAATGACGCTCGTAGCGAGCGTGATCTATCTAGTCGGGGTCATTGGCGTGACGGGACTTGGCAATGTGCCACTGAATGAGTCGTTAGCACACCAGACGGATGCAGCGAAGACGGCGGATGAGCAATGGGAACGATACCTGGTGCGTTGGACGCGCCTGAACTCGCTGCGAGCGACAGCCAGTCTGGTGGCGGCGGCTCTTCTCGTTGTTGCTTGGCCGGTGGGCGGGTAGTTTGTCGGAGCCGCTTGGGCGCGCACCTTCGCAGACGCTAGTATCTGTGGTGTTGCGACTATTCGCGGTATGACATTCTGAACAATCACCTCCCTATAGCACTGCATATCGTCGGGTTCCTAACCTCAGCAAACGGCGAACCTCTGACCTCCGAGCGAATGGCGGCGATTTACGGGACGAGTCCAGTTGTACTGCGACGCGTGCTATCGCAGCTACGGCGTGCTGGTCTCATCGAAACACAGCGGGGTAAGAGCGGAGGGAGCCAACTCGCACGAGCGCCAGGCGATATTACGCTTCGCGAGGTGTACGAAGCCGTTCGTGGCGAGCAACCCGTATTACCGATGTATTCACAAAACTGTACGGGGCTGGTGGCGCCGGTTCTGGGTGAATACTTGGGGAAGTTATTTCACGAGGCCGAAGAGGCACTGCTAGAGAAACTGGACGCGGTTACCGTAGCCGAGATGGACCAGGTGGTTCGCCAACGAATAATGACTCATGCCAGTAGCAAAGGGATTTGCTAACCCGCGAACATTCGTTAAATTGTAACTGTTCTGGTTTCATTAAGGTGCTGACATGGATCAGCCAACATCCGGTCAGGGACAGTTACTGCTTGGCGTAGCCGCTGTCCTTTGGGTTATTTGGGGTCTCGTGCATATGTTCGCGGGAATCGTGATCATGGCTGAGGACGCTACCGGGGCCGTTCAAGCGGTGGCTGATGCCGTACCGGCTGCCGATCTAGCCATCGACTATCCAGCGGCCGCCGGTGCGCTCATCAACCAGCATGGATTCAATTTACTGTGGATTGGTTGCGTCACGACACTTTGCGCATACTTTATTTGGAGGCGGTCAGTAGCCGGTATATTTTTGGCTGCTCTCGTCGGTGGACTGGCCGATGTTGGCTACTTTATCTTTCTCGACCTGGGAGGATTCGTACGTTTTACGCCTGGCACGGTGATGACGATCTTCTCGGGATCAGCCATCGCGTTGACGTTCTTTGCCTACATAAAGTACCTGCGTATGCCAGCATCGGCGCGGTAACTTTCGCTAACTGCCCTTCCGCCGAATCTCGCTTTGGTCCACAGCACGACTGCGCTGCAACGTTTGCCACTCACCGTGCTCTGCCAAAGCCCTGACCTGCTCGGTTTGCACAGCTACCTACGCGTAGGAGCAGTATCGTTGCAGAATTCAATTGGCTGTTTGTGCCGCTGCCTCTACGCCCAGCCAAGCTGTTGCAAGCTAATCGTATCGTTCCAGATCTTTGTGACGTGTTTGATCCGATCGCCATCGAAAACCATGTGGTAAACGTAGTCAGCGGCGATGGTTTTACCGGTCGGTGGTACCGGGCCCCCTTCGCCGGTTTGAGTCCCGTGGAAGACTGCGACAGCGGTCGCCGACTGCTCGGCATCGTCTAGCCCGAAAAACTTAAGCTCATAGCGACCGTCGGGAATCGGCGTGAACAGATTTTTCATCCATTCGGTGTAATCCTGAAGCGTTGCAATCTCGGCGAGCACAGTCGTCTGCGATGAAAAAGACGCGTTGGGGTGACAATGCGGCTCGCAAGCACCCCAACCTTGACCGGTTTCGCAGGCTTCAAAAAAGGCTTTGGCTGTGGTGAGAGTCGTACTCATGGTGTTCTCCAGGGTTTTAGATAAGGGTGCGACTGAAAGTTGGCGTAGCGCTGGACTTTAGGTGGTTAGCATAGCCGCACGACGCGCTTCAAATTCGACCCGCTCCGTCAGCCCGGCAGCGTCACACAATTGCGGTGAGTAGATTCGGCAAGGCCCAGCACCGCGAACCGCGGCGTCTATTTCCGCGATGAGATCGACAGCGGACAATTCAGGGGGTGCGGCGATACGGCCTTGCACAACTTGGACTTCGTCCGCGTGGTGTTCGTCGTGGTCGATATCCGGGTCTTGATAGCACGTCGTACAAATTTCTCTGTAGTTTTCAGTATGGGAGTAGATGACGGCATCGGCCGATAATGCTTCGCCTAGTTGCCACATTTGATCGGATTCAGACTGTGTTCCAACAAAGTCGTAGAAGTGGTACCGGCGCCGACTTAACGTGGCTAAATGAGGGAAAACCGGGACGGTATTCTCGCCATAAGTGTGTGTTGTGATTGGGGCACCGTCCATCAGAATGACGTCACCATAGTCTAAGCCAAGGTTTTGGTATAGAACGCTACGAACAATACCGTGGCACGGACTGAGTCGCTCGATCCAAATTGTTTCTTCCAACCCCGGTCTGTCGCTACTCGCGTCACGCTCGGCAAGTGGGAACTCGGCTAGCCGCACCTTGCACTGCGGGTAAGAGCCCTCGGGAAGATCGAATCGACCCATCGAAATCTTCTGGTCGATGCTAAGCCACTGCTCAAGCGCAACCTCACCCTCCCCCGCTCCAGTTGCGCAAATGCCAAGATTCCATGTCGTTGCTTCCGTTGGTGTTCCCATCAACCGAGCGGCGGTTTGGTTCGCCTGCATGCCCTCGCGAAAGCGACCACGAGTCTTGCAGAACAAGCCGAGTCCGTAATGATGCTCAGCGTTGTCTGGGCGCAATTCGACCAATCGCTGGTAACTTACCTTGGCAATATCATCGTATTGCCGTGCAACCATACGTGCTGCGGTCGCTAAGCCTTTCAATAATCGGACTTCCTCATCGGTATCAACGACACCATCTAGCAACTGGTGCGAGCGTTCGACGAGCTTGACGAAAATGTCGTCTTCGGGCGGCGCGGCATTGAGATCGTCGATATCTCGTGCCGCTTGCGATGCGTAAGCCATCGATCCCAATAATGCCCAGTCGTCCGGGTGGCTGGCGAGAACCGCGTGTAATACCTGCGATGAATGAGCTAGGGAGAGTTTTGCATCGTCGACAATACGAACGAGACAAGCGGCCGCGTCGCGTTGCCGACCTTGCGCATCAATTAAAGGGCCGCAAGCCTGCCAAGCAGCTTCTTGTTCGTCGGCCGACGCTACGTCCCTCTCGATCTGCTTGATCTGCTCCGGCGATAATTTGCGTTTAAAGCGATTTAGCACAGGTTACTTCTTGCTTATCGAAGCTTTCAATCCTCACTATCGTACACAATGTAGAGATTCTGCCCTTACGGTGGTTTTTTACGCCTAAACGGGTGGGGCTTGAAAGCGTTTGCCGAAGCACAGACGTAGATTACCATCAGCGTATGCACACGTGGATTGCCCTTTTGCGCGGTATAAATGTCGGCGGCAAGAACATCTTACCGATGCGGACGTTGCGGGATTTGCTGAATGAGCTTGGGTACACCGACATAAAGACGGTAATCCAAAGCGGCAATTGCGTTTTCCGCGCGCGTAGCAAGAGCGCCAAGCGGGTGGCCGCGGACATTGCAAAAGCCATAAACACCGCGTTTGGTTTCAGGCCACAGGTATTGTGTCTTACAGGCGCTGACCTCAGTAAAGCGATCGCCAGTAACCCCTACCGTTCGGCCGCTGCAAACGATGGAAAGGCCGTTCACTTTTATTTTCTGAGCGAAGCTGCCATGTCGGCGGATCTTGATGCTTTACGAGCGTTGTGCGACACCAGCGAAGCGTTCGAACTGACCGATCAGGTGTTTTATCTGTTAGCACCGAATGGCATCGGCCGCTCAAAAGTCGCGGCGCGCGCTGAGGCGAATCTCGGTGTCCCAGTGACCGCGCGTAACTTCCGAACCGTACAAAAGCTGGCGGCTCTAGCGGGCTAGGGAATCGCGGCTGCCCCCAGTCGCGGTTGCCCAATCGTCATAGCCACGGACCGTGACTTCTGGCACATGTGGCGCGAGGAGCCGATTTGTATAGTGACTCTAACGGTTTAATCATCTTTCGTTGGAGTTCTGCCATGACAAATCGACCGACACGCGTTTTCATCCCGGTAATGGCGCTGCTTGCGGCCACGAACATCGAAGCCGCCTCTTTGGATATTGAGGTAACGGCGATCGAAGCACCGACGGGTTTCATCATGCTAGCAATGTTCGACTCGGCTGAAGCGTTCAACGACGGCGGCAAGCCCGTCCGGGCCGTCAAGCTGCCCGTTGAAGGCGAACGGGTTGAAGCACGTTTCGATGATCTGCCGGCCGGCAAATACGCCATCAAGCTGTACCACGATGCTAATGGCAACGGCGAGATGGACTCGAACATGCTTGGCCTGCCAATAGAGGGTTACGGGTTTAGTAACAACGTCGGTCGTTTCGGTCAGCCGCCGTTCACTGATGCGGCCTTCGAAGTGGCAGAAGAAACACCGAACTCAACGTCAATTCGCGTACGTTAAGCGGCTCGCCTAGGACAAACACCATGCATCGTCGTAACTTCTTGAAGTCGGCCGCTTTAGTTGCCAGCGCACCGTACTTAACGGTACTACCCGGTGTCACCACTAGCGCCGGTGAATCGCCAACGGCGTGGAAGCTCGGATGGCGCAGCGTCGATGTCGATTCGTTCGCACCACTGCCTTTGTCGATCGACGGAGAAATTCCCGCTGACGTAGTTGGAACGCTGTACCGCAACGGGCCCGCGAAATTGGAGCGCGCCGGTGTCCGCTACAAGCACTGGTTCGATGGCGACGGCATGATCCAGCAGTTCCGGATCACGCCGGATTCAATCGTCCACCAGGGTAAGTTTGTCGCGACGACCAAATACGTTGAGGAAGAAGCGGCCGGTCAGTTCCTGTATTCGGGTGCCGGGACAGAGCTGCCGGCCACTCAAGGGTGGCGCAACAACGACAGCGGCAATGTAGCAAACACGGCCCTGCTTCCGTTTGACGGCGAACTGCTGGCCCTGTGGGAAGGCGGCTCGGCGTATCGCGTTGATGCCGACACGCTGCAAACCCTGGGTCGTAAGGACTGGAGCGATGAGCTGAAGCACATGCCGTTTTCGGCTCACCCGTTGGTCGATACTGAAGGCACGGTCTGGAACGTAGGGAGCGCAACTTACTCGGGCGGTAGCGGTGCGATCGTTGTTTACCGGATCGATACCGCCGGCGAAGTGGTCGCGACAGAGCTTATCAAGACACCGTTTGCCGGGTACATGCACAGCTTCACGATGAGTGAGCGCCACCTTATCTTTTACATTGGGCCACACGTCTTCGAGCGCGGCGGCTCGACGTTTGTGAACAGCTTTCAGTGGCAACCGGATCGCGGCAGCCGGCTCCTAGTTGTTGAGAAAGACGACCTGTCCTCTCAACGCTGGTTCGAGGCGCCGTCCGGTTTTGTTTTTCACTGCGCCAACGCCTACGAACAACGCGGCCGTATCATCGCGAACATGAGTCTCTATGAAGATGCCGGCATCATGGATACGGCTATGTTCGGTCTGTTGGATACATCCGCTGATGCGCCGACCGAGTACCCGCAGTTCCCGCGCGCTGAGCTCGCGACAGTCGAATTGGACCTGACTAGCGGCAAAGTACACGTGCAGTCGAGTGGCGAACTACTCGAGTTTCCCGGTAGCGATGCCCGTCTCGGGTATCGCGCGAAAGCGATCTTCGGAACTGGCCATGCACCCAGCGAACGTCCAACGTATTCGAACGCCGTGGTACGCATTGATCCAACAACCGGCAAAGTTAATCGCGCAATCTTTCCCGATGAACATATCGTCGAAGAACCGTTGTTCGTCGGCGGATCAAGCGGTAACGACTGGCTCGTGGGCACGTTCCTCGATCTCGGGCGCGAGCAGACGGGTGTCTATGTTCTCGACGCGAACAACTTAGCGGGCGGGCCGGTTGCTATGGCACGGATGGAGCGGGCACTGCCGCTAGGGTTTCACGGATGCTTTACAGGGTAAATACAGACGTACGTACCGTGTTCTCGAAAAGGACTGCGAATTCGCCTAAGGCGATACTCGCTGCTTGATCGACCGTTGCGGCGGATACATCGATGGTACTGAGCGTCAGGCGACTCACTGTTTCGAGGTCCACGTCCCCGAAGACGCCGGCCAGCACGATCAACGCGCCGATGAGAATGATCGTCGATACAACGCTGATCCCGAGACCACGCCAGAACGTTGTACCCAATATGTTTGCGTAGATCAGCGCGCCGATTGCCCCGGAGACGAAAAAGCCAATCAAGCCATCGCCGAGAAACGCGTCAATAACAACCGATACCAAGAACGCCAGAAAAACGGCGAGCAACGCCGATCCAAACCCAGTGTTGGCGGCACCGAACATGCGGGCCGCAAGCATGACGGGTAAGGCGATGATCACCGCCAGGACGATTAGCGCGAAAATGATTCCCATGAAATTGATCTATGCCCCTGGAGTAGAAGACGTTCGTGAGACCGGTACCTGCAATATACCGCCGCCTAGCAGACTAACAAGTGAGCGATTCGATAAACCGTACGATTTCCGCTACGGCTTGTTTCGGTTGTGTCTGCAGAACCATATGGGGAGCGGCCAATGCCGCTGCCTGCATCGTGGGTAGGTGCCGGCGGATATGATCGACACTTGCGCGTGAGACCAGTCGGTCATTGGTGCCGGAAAGGCTTAGAACCGGTACGCGAATGGTCTTGAGTTCGCCAGTCACATCGATTCGCGCGATGGCTTTCAGTCGGCCTGTCAATACGGCGTCATCGACTTTGTCTAATGCACGTTGCAGGTCCGCTTTGCGTTCCTGACTAGCGGCGCTGCCGAGTAACGTGAGCCCGGTGAGAGACAGCGGTACCTTTTTTATCGAAAACCATCCCGTGAGCCCCTGGAACGGTGCCAGCAACGGTTTTGGGTTACGAGCGAACGTGCAACAGAGGATCAGACCAACAAGACCGCTAGGTTGCTCCGCCGCCAGCTTGATTGCGATAGGGCCCGAGAAGGACTCGCCGAGTACGACGTAGGGCTCATCGGTTGGTAGTCGCTCTCGAACGTAGGCGGTGAGATCGGCGTAGTCGAGAAACGTATTGAGCGGATACGCAATGACCGTCGCCTCGATCGTACCTGGCAACTCGCTGACGAACGGTGAAAAGAGCTCTCCGGTGCCATCCATGCCCGGCAGTAGGACTAGCTTCATACGCGGAAACTGGCTTGCAAACACTCTCTGCTGGTATCGATCAAACACCTATGCTCTAGTGACAAAGCTACTCGTCGAACTAACCCGACTGTGAAACTTCCGACGACCCGATCTCGCACGTTGTTGATCGCCGCCTTGAGTCTACTGCCTTGTGGGGCAGTAGCCGCGACGCAGCCTAATATAGTGATCATTTACGTCGATGACTTGGGCTACGGCGACCTCGCCAGCTTCGGTCATCCGGTTATTGAGACACCGCATCTCGATGCACTAGCCGCTGACGGCGTCACGCTCACCAATTATTACGCACCCTCGCCACTGTGCTCACCATCGCGAGCGGCATTGTTAACCGGTCGGCACCCGTACCGAACCGGTATTCGCAGTTGGATCCCCGGCGGCAGCGGTATCTATTTACGCGACGAAGAGCTAACGCTCGCTGAAGTTCTTCAGGATACCGGTTACGCGACAGCGTTAATCGGTAAGTGGCATTTGAACTCGGACCTCGGCGACGCGTCACAGCCACAACCGTTGGACCAGGGGTTCGACTATTTCTACGGCCACAATGCCTTTCAGATACCAACCAGCCGCAACCCAACCAATATCTACCGAGGCCGCGAGCAGCTCGGCGAGCAAGACGGCTACATCGCCGAGTTGTACGCCGATGAGGCGATCGCGTGGCTGCGACAGCGCGATGCCGAGCAACCGTACTTCTTAATGTTCAGTATGGCCGAACCGCACACGACCTTCGAAAACCCGCCCGAGTTTAACGAGCGCTACCGTGACTATACCGACGGCGCGGTCGTACCAATTCCCTCGGGCGGGGCGAAGCCCCCCGCTGATTTATTGGTCCCGCGCGGACCCGGTGAGTATTACGCCAACGTCACTTACATGGACTTCCAGATCGGTCGCTTGCTTGACGCCCTTCGCGAACTGGACATGTACGACAACACCGTGATCGTTTTCGCCAGTGACAATGGCCCGGTTACGGAAGACTGGCGCACGTGGTGGGAAGTCAACGCGCATGGTAGTACGGGCGGCTTTCGCGGTCGTAAGCATCGTGTTTACGACGGCGGCATCCGCGTACCCGCCATCGTGCGATGGCCAGGCGTTACCGATCCGGGAGCGATCAGCGATGAATTGGTTGTTGGTACTGACTTTTTTACAACGCTGGTCAACTTGGCGAGTGCTCGCCTTCCTGACGACCGACCGATCGATGGTATCGATATCCGCAGCGCCCTGGCTGGTAAAGCGCTAAAGGAGCGAACGCTGCTGTGGGCGTTAGAAGATGCCGACGGACCGGATTACGCGATTCGGCAAGGCGACTGGAAGCTACTCATCGATGATCAGCGTCGACCGGTTGCGCTTTACGATTTGGCCAACGATCGGTTGGAGTTGCTTGATGCGATTGAAGACCACAAAGATATCGGTGAGCGTCTACTAGCCGTGTTTAACGGCCTCATGGCAAAGATTGACCAAGACCCGTTGCGTCCCAATGGCGACGCAACAAACTGAAAACGGATTAGCTCCTGCTCGCAGCTGCTGCTTCTCTTGAACGAAACCGCCGGGTACGAACGTAGACATCAGCCAGAAGGTACACAGCGCAGACTAGCGGTAGTATCGCCAATGGATGGAGCAAGGCGAGCCACCAACGATTCGGAGACAGCAAGACAACGGCGCCTACCAGTGCGACGATGCCGAACAACAGCCCGATGTACGCGGCCGGCGATTCAAAGCCGAGGCTGATACGCCAGATCGCAATGGTTCCATAAACACCAGCGAGGCCAAGTACCGAAAACACCGCACCGATTACGCTTCCCGCCGTCATTAGGGAACCTAATCCATTCGATAGGGCCATGGCCGCGAAATTACACCAGTAAGTAGCGGGCAAGGCGCCAGCAATAACCAAGACGGTCATTCGCAGCTTGCCGGTCGTTGATCGTGGGACTCGGATCGTATTCTCGATGTTAGGGAAGGCTATCAAGGAATCTTGTTGCCGCCTTGCGAACCAGCGGCGACTCATCGTCAACCGCTGCGGTGTCGATGACAGCGCGCACGCCCGGCTCACCGGTAAAATCAAGAAGACTGCTAACAATGTACTCACGAACAGTCTCATCGGTCTCAGATAGAAACGCGTCGATAAGTATTGGCGCGGCACTCGCTTTTCCGAAGCCCCCAAGATAAACCCAGATTTCACGGCGTAATGTGTCGTCTTCGACAGACCGAGCCCACTCGGCCATACCGGTGAGTAAATCAGGGTCAGCTTGAAAGGGCTCGGCGTCGTCGATCCTATACAGCTGGAACATCGCCACACGTCGGTCTTGCATGCTTAATGACTTGTTTAGGATTCTTTCACGTAGGTAGTCGATCGACTCACCGTTCGTAGCCGAGGATAGAAACGCTGCCTCCCGCACCGCTGCATCTGTATCGCTTTGATGTGCGTCGGTCAGGGCATCAACGACCGCGGGATCGGCAACATGAAATTGCAGCGCTATTGCAGCGACGCGGCGAACCGTCGCATCGGGATCATTAGCAAGCGCTGATAGCAATGGGGCAGTCAGACTTGAGTCGCGTACGCCGCGCATGACGCCCCAAACTTGAGTACGGACTTGCGGGTCATCTGATGACTGGGCTAATTCAACCGCTGCAAGCGCCACTTCGCCCGACAACGATTCTCCGCCATCGGCGTATTCCATCGGATGTGTCCCTGCCATAAACGGCGGACGCATACTGGACAACGCTTCAACACGTTGTTCGATGCTAAGGCTCTGATCCAGTAAGGCGACCCTGGCTACTTGCTTGTCATCGAAGTATTGCTTAGCGCGCGCTAGTTTGTTGGCCGCCATATCGGCGGAAATTGCTACGAATTCATCCAGTTGTTTAGTAAACACTGGAGAAAGTCCTGTTTCCGGATCCCAGGGTTCTCTGGAATAAGCATAACCACTGACGTATTGGGTGCCGGTTGAGACTCGCGAAAACGCATACCGGAGCGCATATCCGTTTCTATGGGGTCTTACGCCGCCTTCTAGCATCTTGCCGGCGCCTAACTGTGCCGCCCATTCACGCGGCTCTAGTGCGGATGTCGCGAAAGCCTCAACACTGTCGGCGTCGATGACGGACCAGTCACCGCTTTCGGCAAGCTTGCTGTTCAAGTATTCATAAACGGCCGTTGCAATGTTTTCGAAGGCTGGGTCGACCGACAGCGCCTCGATCGGTAAGACGACGATCGATGCCGGATCGAGCGTCGTATCGATTTCGGTCGCTTCTCTATCGCTCGGCTGAGAGAGCGCAGTAGCTGAATAGACTAGGCCTAGCGCGAGTCCAACAATGATCTTGTCCATGGCAAACTCCTAGCGGTCTATAGCTGTTTGAATTAGGACTAACTGAGGCGGTTTCTGTTCCCTGTACCGAAATTTCTGCCGGACACCGTTATCCGCTACGAACTCGCCACAACCAACAGTAGCGCCGTCGATCGGAAACTACTGGACTGCTGAGCGCTCAAGAGACCACTGTGCCGCTTTGCGTACCAGCGGCGATTCGTCTTCCTCGGCCGCTCGAACCAGCGTATCGCGGACGCCTGGCTCATCGATCAACTGGTGCAGAGCGGACACGATCGATTCCCGCACCGTTTCATCCGGCTCGTTGGCCAATGCTGTCGTCAATACACTCGGTGCAGTCGTACCGCCAAGCTGGCCGACCACGTACCAAATTGAACCGCGCGTCGATCGGTCATCTAAAGATCGAGCCCAGCTCGCCAGTCCATTGACTAACTCGGCATCGACGGTGAGTGGTTCCGATTGATACAGCGTCGATATCCGGTACATCGCTGTACGTCGTTCCCATCCAGACAAGTTGTCGTCCAACACCTTGCTGCGTAAGTGGGCAAGCCGCCCGGCCGGCGTAGCCGATGCGAAGAATGCGGCCTCCTGTACATGCACATCTGCATCGGTATCAACAACGAGCTGAAGCACCTCGGTAACATTGGGATCGAGCGCGTGTGTTTCTAATGCTGTGGCGGCAATACGTCGGACCATAGCGTCTGGATCGTTTTCGACGGCCGCCAACAAAGGTGTAACAAGACTACGATCCGGTACTCCGTGCATGATGTTCCAGACAGTACCTCGAACCTTCGGATCGGCCGATGATTGCGCCAATTCAATGGCGGCAAGTGCGACTTCGCCCGACAGCGATTCGCCGTTATCTGCGTAGGCTTTTGTCGCTGATTCGCCCATTGTGGGTGGACACAGATCTAGTAACGCCTGCAGTCGCTCATCGGCACTTTTGGTCGAGTCAAGAAAGGTATGTCGAGCGACTGCCTTTGCTGACTTACGGTCTCGATCAAAGGCGCTTCGGCGTTGGAATATGTCGGCGAATGACGCAACTGCATCGTCGATTTGCTCGATAAGCTGAGGCGAAAGATGCGTACTAGAATCAGAGGAAGCACGCGCATACGTACTGCCGCTAAGGTGGTGCGACCCAGTCGCCACATCGACAAATGCGTAACGATAGGAAAAACCATCGCGGGAAGGGCTAACGCTGCTCTCTAGTACGGTGGCCGCACCTAGTTGCTTGGCCCATTCCACTGACTGTAGCTCGGCTTCAACAAATGCCTCGACGCGCTCCGGGGAAACGATGGTCCAATGAGTCGAGTCGCTCAGTAGGTAGGTAACGTGCTGGTACACCGCCGATGCGATGTCAGCGTACGCCGGATCGACCGATAATGCCTCAACAGGCAATACCGCGATCGATGCGGTATCCAATAACGCAGTGGTGTCGGACGCTTCATTCTCTGCCAACTGCGCCAACGCAACGGTCGGTCCGAGAACGTAGGCCAACAACCCCAAAACGATCGTTCGCATAAGACCCTCCTGCCTGCTGGCAATTGGCTGAAGTTACTCTTACGACAACGTACCTGTTAACTGTATCCCATACCCGCGACGGAAGTTCATTTTCGCCGAGTTCTTAACCGCTTGTTCTCCAGCGCCTCCTCGCGCATCCGTTTTTTAGTCGCCGCGAACGAGCATATAGGGCATGTCGATAAGTCATGAAAGCGCGCGGGGCAATACTCGCGCCCAAAGAAGATGATCTGCAGATGCAGCTTGTTCCACAGCTCACGAGGAAAGACACGTTTAAGGTCCGCTTCGGTCTTTGTCACGTTCGCGCCGTCGGAGAGACCCCAGCGGGCGGCGAGCCGATGAATGTGAGTGTCCACGGGGAATGCTGGCACACCGAATGCCTGTGACATAACAACCGAGGCTGTTTTGTGCCCGACGCCGGGCAGCGCCTCCAGGCCTTCGAACGTCTGTGGAACCTTGCCGCCATCGGCAACGAGCATCTCGGCGAGACCTTTGATGTTCTTCGCTTTCGACGGTGCTAAGCCCAGTTGGCGGATGTAGCCGAGAATCTCACTCACCGGTAGCATTGCCATCGCAAACGGGTCCGGCGCACGCGCGAATAACGCCGGCGTTACCTCGTTAACTTTCTTGTCCGTCGTCTGGGCGGACAACAAAACAGCGATGAGCAGGGTAAACGTATCGGTGTGATCCAGCGGTACCGGCGTCTCTGGATACAACGCTTCGAGCTTGGTAACGATTTGTTCGGCTTTTTCTTCGCGGCGCATAGCAACTGTTCATCGAACTGCATAACGGTGATTGTGACACCGGTTTCTGCAACAGTCGCTGCCGCCGGTCGGTCACGATGTGGACGCACTAGTCGCGCGGTACCCGCCTTAGCTTGGTGAACATCGCGAACTCCCACGGGCGAATGGCCATCGTAGCACCGCAGCCGCGTAGTTCATGCGCTGGCAAGCGCGCGTCTTGGCGAGCCAGGTCATCGAAGGTTTGCAATAGGCGCTCGAACTCCTGCTGCATGACTTGGTAGGAACGTTCGCTCAACCGTGCGCCAACGAAGTGCATAGCCGCATTGTCCTCGTCGAACGCATCGTTGAAGAAATCCGGTTGCACTTGCTGGCGAAAAAACCGCTGCACCGGCCCTTTGTTGCGCCAACTAAAATTTCGTGCGGTGAGTAACTTCACTTTGTCGTTGGACCGAATTTCCAACATACCGAGCGACTCCAGCTCCTTGAGCAACGCCTTGCCCTCCTCGGCGCTTACATCGAATGTCGCGACGATCTGATCGTAGCGCCACTGGTTCAGTAGCATGTAAATCATCAGCACGAGCTTCGGGTTCTCGAGCAGACGTAACTCTTGTTCTGGCGTTAGCTTGCTTAAGCGTGGCTCGTTGGCATTCGCCCGTGCGACTAGGTCGGCGACTTCTATGCCAGCGAAATTGCAGGTCTGCTCAAGACGTTGCAACGAGAACGAACGCTGTTGGAACAAGCGTTTAACACTCGCCTCACTGAGATCGAGCTCCTGCGCTAACGCCGCGTACGTGACGCCGGCTGCTCGTAACGCTCGCTTTAATTCAGCCACGATATTGTCGGTTTGCTGCATGGTTTGGTGGTGCGCGGATAACAACGGTGAAATTGAGGTGCGTGCCCCGGAAAGGATCAAAATACAATACTTTCGGATCTAAATATTGCTTTTTTGGTCAATTTTATGCGTTTAACGCTACTTTAGGCGACAACAGAGGGGTCCAGCAACGAGGCGATAGGCATGTTTGCGGCGGTGATTACGGCGTCCTGCTTTTTCCCGATGTGGTTAATCGAAGCACTGGCGCCCGGCCGGGCGTGGCCGAAACGAAAGCTCTGGTTGGCGCGCGCGCTGGCCTTCAATGCGGCCCAAGTCGGTGTCGTGGCGGTCGGTGCGTTCACCTACGACCGATGGTTCCCGGGCGCGTCGTTGTGGTCAGTGGCGTCCATGGGCATCGTGGCCGGTGGGCTCTTGAGCTACCTGGTTATTACCTTCTTCTATTACTGGTGGCACCGGGCTCGCCACGAGGTGCCCGCGCTATGGCGTGGCCTTCATCAAGTGCATCACAGCCCACAGCGATTGGAGGTGCTGACATCTTTCTACAAGCATCCGGTCGAAATCTTGATTAACGGTGTGTTGTCGAGCGCCATCGTTTATCTCGTTGTCGGTGCCACGCCAGAGCAAGCGGCTGTCGGCATCTTATTGACCGGTCTTGCTGAGCTCTTCTACCACTGGAACGTCAAGACCCCTTACTGGCTCGGCTTTTTGATCCAGCGACCGGAGAGCCATTGCGTTCACCACGAGCGCGGCAAGCACACTCACAATTTTTCCGATTTACCGCTGTGGGACATGCTGTTCGGTACGTTCCGGAACCCGAAGGCGACCGAGTTCGACTGCGGTTTCGACGGCAATGCGGAACTCGATATTCCCCGCATGTTAGTCGGACTCAACCCGAGAGAGGAGAACCACCATGCGGCATAGATTCGCGATGCCGGTGTTGTACGGCCTGATAATGCTAGCGCCTGTTGCGCACCTAGCGGGCTGGTTGCCGGTGCAAGCGATTGCGGCGGCCACACAGAGCTCGCCGGCGATGAAGGTCTTCACCTCGCACAACGGCTACGAGACATTCTCGCCAAAGTTTCATCTGCGCTGGCAAGAGCGGGGTCGACCACGTTCGCTGCAGCTAACACCCGCGGTGTATTCCCGTATTGAAGGACCGTACAACCGCCGCAATGCCTTCGGGGCGGCGCTAAGCTATGCGCCGGTACTCAGTGCTAACGCAGCCACCGAGGCGATGCACGCCAGCGTCATCCGCTACGCGTTGTGCCAGCCCGCGACAGTCTTGGACGAGCTCGGTATCGATCGCACAGCGATCGATGGCCCGGTCGCGGTCAACATCATTCCAAGGCGCGAACTTGATGCGCGTTGGCAGCTTAGTTTCGAGGTTACTTGCCATGACTAGCGTATGGACCTGGCGCCAATATAGCGTCGTACGTGCCTTGCTGGGCAGCTATTTGGTTGTGCATTTCGCGATGTTATTGCCCTGGGGCGCTGAACTCTTTTCGTCGGCCGGCATGGTCGGTGACGCAGCACTGAGTCCGCTTATCGGTTTGTTTCCGAACATCCTGGGACTGTTTGATGCCCCGTGGTTTGTCGCCATTCTCTTGGGCACCGGGGTCGGCGCAGCCGCTTGTTTGACCGTTGGTCGGTACGACCGATCGGCGGCAGTGTGGCTGTGGTTTCTACTCGCCTGTTTATTCGGCCGAAACCCGTTGATTGCTAATCCCAGCTTGCCGGTTGTCGGTTGGCTGCTGTTGTTCCACGCGTTTTTGCCACGACCGGCAGAACCGTGGGCCGCACCAGCCGACAACACGGCACCAACGGTGCCACGAAACTTTGTGACGGCGGCGTGGGTGATGCTGGCTGTCGCCTACAGCTTCAGCGGTTGGACCAAGTTCTTCAGCCCCGCTTGGGTCGATGGGGAAACAGTGCGGTTTGTTCTCGAGAATCCACTCGCTCGCGATCACCTGCTCCGTCAGTGGCTGCTGGCCACTCCAGAATGGCTACTCGAAGCGGTCACGCTCGGTATCTTGTGGCTCGAGCTGTTGTTTGCGCCATTGGCGTTGGTTCACCGGCTGCGTCCATGGATTTGGGTCGGCATGCTGATGGTACAGCTTGGCTTCCTGGTGCTGCTGAATTTCGCCGACTTAACGTTCCCGATGCTGGTGCTGCACGCACTGACGTTCGACCCGGCCTGGGTACGTGGTACGGCCAACGCACAGGGATCGCGTGTGTATTACGACGGTGGCTGTGGCCTATGCCACGGCTGGGTCAAGTTCCTGTTGGCTGAGGATCGCCGCCACGTATTCTCATTCTCGCCGTTGCAAGGTGAGACAGCGAAGCAAGACGTACCGGACATTGCCAGCCAAACCGATTACACATCGATCGTGGTACTAACGCCGAACGGTGAACGACTGGAGTGTTTTGCGGCTGTTCGTTATTCACTGGCTGCCGTTGGCGGTTTGTGGCGACTGGCCAGTATCGCTATGGCCGTCGTACCCAGACGAATTGGCGATGCGGTTTACCGACTTATCGCCAGACACCGTCTGCGGTTCTATGGCACGCGCGACGCGATGTGTCCGCTGCTACCGCAGCCGTGGCCGCTTCGTTTCATGCCTTAGACGTTCGATTCCAGCCAGCTAGGCCACTAAGGCCTTTTCCATGAACACACTGAGCGGATCATCTGGGTAGTTACCGAACGGGCCGCGCTCGTAGTAACCGAGTTTTCGGTACAAACCGAGCGCGGCCGGCTGTAACGGTCCCGCCTCCAAACGAACGGTAGAAATACCGGAATCAAGCACGTAACGCTCGAGATGCGCCATCATCGTTACCGCTAGACCGCGCCCGCGATACGTATCATCGACAAATAGACGTTTGATCTCGCCGTATGGCGTATCGGCGCGTACAACTTTGGCCGCTCCACACGCAACGGCGCTGGCATCGATAAACCCTGCAAAAAAGGCAGAGCCTGGCCGCACCAAGGTTGCCAATGGCTCGGTGTGATTGCTTTCTGGCGGATACAAGGCATCGAGGTAGGCGTCCGATTTAGCGATGAGGCTCGCTAGACGCGGCTCCGCAGGATCCTGTACGCGTTCGATGTACACGCGCGCTAGTACACCGTGCGACGTTGAACAGCGCAAGCGCATGATCTCGCTGGTAGGCTTGATGCCGTGAAAGACTCGCTAGCAACTCGAATAGCCATCGACGTCCACTATCAAGACGATTCTGCCTATGCCGCCGGCGTTCTGTTTGAACGATGGCCTGCCGAAGAAGCACTGGATACGATCCGTTGCGAACGCCACGGTCTGGCTCCGTACGAACCCGGTCAGTTTTACAAACGCGAATTGCCGGTGATTATCGATTTACTGGCGCTGTTAGAGAAGCCTGCACAGACGATCGTCATTGATGGCTATGTGAACCTCGGTCGAGATCAACACGCAGGCCTTGGCGAACACCTTTGGAATGCGCTGAGACAGAGCACCGCTATCATTGGCGTCGCCAAGAACCGTTTTCGTGATACGCCGAGTAACGCAGCGCTATTGCGCGGAACCAGCACCAAGCCACTGTATGTGTCGGCGATTGGAATATCGTTGGTCGAGGCAAAACAGGCTATCGCCGCAATGCACGGCGAGCACCGACTGCCAACCTTACTGAAACTCGCGGATAGACTTTGCCGACAGTGTTAAAAACTGCCTTCGATATCGAGCCGGAATAGCGTTCCGAAATCGCGAAAGCGCTCCTCAACGAAACTGACGTCGTTTGCCACACGGTCGTTGAATCCAACCCGGAAAAAATCGTTACTACGGTCGTTAATGTTTATGACGGTGGCACGCAGTGTCACGCCATAAAAGTCCTTTTGCTCAACAAAAACGAGAGCGAGCGGGACACTCGGCCGGAACACACTGACTTCATCCAGTCGGACGTTCGGAGCGTCTTCCTCATACTCAAGTTCAAAACCAAACGCCCACTCAGTACCGGGGATATCTTGGCGAAAGCGAATTTCGTACTCAATATAATCGTTGCGCGAAATACGTCGACCATTACCCAGTAACGGATCGGCAACATCGGAGTCGATGTAGGACGCTTCGACGTCCATCCGGGCGCCGCGCCATCCAAGGGGATCGGACAGCAGGGTGGTATTCAATGAGGCCCCGAGACGAGTGGCCGAGTCGATATTGCCGGGCGCTTGACCGCCCCCTTCGATGGGTATGAGGTCGACGATATCACTGATGTCCTCGAAAAAGCCGCCAATCGTTACGGAGCCATAGTCGCCGAGAGACTGTTGCAACTGTAAATCGACCAGCCAACTCTGTGGCGGAACGAGATCGGCATTCGTGACATTGACGCGGTCCTGATTGACATTGACCGACGAAATGAAATCAAAGAAGCGTAGCTGACCCACTTGGCGCTCTACTTGCAAAGACACGTTTAGATTGTCTGTTGCCCGCCAGTTTAGTGAGGCGAACCCGTTCGGTCGCACAAAGTCTCTGGTTTGCCCAAATTCGCCTTGCTGACTGATTTCTGAATACTCAGCGCCGATTGAGGACTGCAGTTGCAGGTTGTCTGTTAAGGGGCGACTGTAGCTGATGGTCATCTCATAGCGGTCTTCTTCGACGCGCGACGAGGCTCCCGGTAACTCGACCGGTGCGAGCGTACCGGTGTCATCACGCACCGAAAGGCGGGCGTCGATATCCAGAAAATTGTGCGTACCTTCTAAAGACCATTGCCAGTCACCGCCGAGTGCACCGAATGTGAATTCGGTGCGCAGAACGGTTTCGGCTTCCTCGGCGCGCCGTTTGAAAAACGAGCCCTCCTGCGCCCGATTGTCGACGAAGGAAAAGTCTACCCTCGCTTCAGTTGGACTGTCCTCGTAGCGGTGCAGTGCGATGAGCTTCAAACGCCCTGCCCAGAAATCAAACTCGTAATCAACGCCTAACTCAAAGTTGAACTCGTCTTCAGTCTCACGCAGCGTTCGAGTGTTCGCGATATCGTTGATGGGATTGCGAATCGAGAGCTCATCAATCTGGAAAAGAAACCCGTTAATCTCGCCCGTCAAATTCAAGATATTGCCGTTGCTTGCAACGCGTGTGTATGAGCCTGCCAATCCCGGTTGGTCAAATTCTTCCTCAACACTTTCCCCTCGAGTGTCAATTAGGGCTCCGCTTCCATCGATGACAAACTCTGGTCCAGCCGAACCGAATTTTTGTTGGTCATTAGCGAAGCTCAACGTCCACTCGGTGCCCTTGCTGCCACCGGAGATTGAGATTTCACCGTTACCCCAACGAAACGGAATGCCATCATCACGGTACTGCGGTGAATAACGATACCGGCCACTAATGCCGCCGCCGGTATCGGTAACAACATTCAACACTTGGCCGGACAAACCGCCGATGTCTAAGCTTGCACCGTCGAGAATCTCCAACCGCACGACATCGTCGGCAGGAATCCTCGACAAGGCATCCACTGGGCCATTTGACTTGCCTGAAACACGTCGACCGTTGATAAGAATATTGGTATCGGCCTGGCCAAAGCCGCGGTCTTGTCCGCCTTCGTCAATCGGAAAGCCGGGCACCTGTCGAGCCATATCGAGTGCGGTACGCGGTGCGAAACGAGCAAACTCGTCCGGCAGAAGAATCTGGCGAGCCTCAGGGCTGGTTTCGTCTTGCGCGACGGCCGTAGTGAAAAAACCCGCTGCAATCGCGGCGAACAAGGCAGCTCGAATCGGCTTAACATCCATTTTCAAACGTCTAGTCACTTGTTGGTGCAAGGCGCCGGGGCCTCATCGGGGTCAAGATTCGAGCGGGCGTAAGCCTACTCCTCCAGCGCTTATCACGCGCAGCTATTTACAGGATCCCACGCCGCGAGCAGCGTCGAGAAAACCATTGGATGGCGATGTGAGCACGCCCGTAGTCACCGTGTCAGTAGCTTATCGGCCGATTCGTGCTTTTTTTGCTACGAATTGAGTATCGCCGCCGCTACGCTGCCCGATTCAGCGACACGGTGTCTCGGTTTCGAATGCGGTTGACGTTTCCCAACGCGGCCCGCATGGAGTCTATGAGGCGCTCGCCTTCACCGCGTGCGAACCGTGGTCAGCGCGGCATAGTCTGAAATTACGGTAGTGGGCGGCGATCAGGATCGTGGCCGCCACGACGGTGGCGACTCGTTCGCCCGTTTCGCCCAACCAGTCATGCAGAACGGTTCCGGCTAACACGATACCGATGACGCCGATGACACCTAGGATAAGAACTTGCCGGTCCTTATGCCGTCGACAACCGACCCCGAGGCCGATTAGCGCCGCCGGCACGATGAGCCAGAGCATCGCTTTGTGAAAGCCTTCATCGGTGAAGAACGATGCGGGGACGACCGTTCCTGTTAGTAGCAAGACAGGGATCGCGATACAGTGCACGGCACAAAGACCGGACGCGAAAATACCGACGCTATCGGCGATTGACGTTGTTCTTGACGAAGGCGGTTGATACATCGAGATCTTCTGGCCGAACGTTGCTCGCACAGCCAGGATGGCATGGCGGCACCCGGCCACGGCCGTTATACGGGGTAAGTTATAGTGTAACGTCTAACAACCGACAACGGAGCGAGATTATTGGGCCGGAATGGCCAGAATCAGCCGCTCGGAGCTTGTTGCAGTTTCTTGAGCCGGCGCCGCAGCGAAAGCGCCCAAAACAGCGGTACCAACGCGACAGCCAAACCGATTACCAGTCCTTGCAATGTAAATCGGGTTGTCATTCCAGTATCGATATCGTGTCGGTGGTTCCACAATTCAACGATCTTCCCGTCTTTGAAACGAAATACGTTAATAATCGGTATCTCATCCTTACCCGTTAAGAGGTGGCCCAATAGCGTGGTCGGCCGGTAGCGCCATATCCACCGGGTCGCGACCAGGTCACCGTCGGCGATCTGGTAGTCAACTTCGCCGGACATCTCACCATTTTCCCAAAAAAAATCGGCGATGAGTTGTTGCTCGACGGCCGGTTCAGTAACGTTCTTTCGATCGCCGATATCGTGAGCAACGTACGTGTCGGCCATGTACTGCGCGTACCGATCCGTGTTGTTGCTGAACCAAAGATCTTGGTAAAACTCAATAGCTCGCGCTTTGTTGCGTTGCTCAATATCAGTGTTGTGCTCATCCGCTTGCAGTGAGCACGGCACAACGAGGCCCAGCAGCCCGGCTGTTAGCGTACTTACCAAAGGGACGACTATTCGTGCAGGCATCAAATTCCTCCGCATCGTTGAGCGATATCCGATTAGATCATTCGTGCTACATAACGAAGGGGTTTCTCACCACCGACCCACCACTGTCGCCTCGCACGTAGCCGCGGTGCTTTTGACGGTTTCGTTTTTCTGCACAGTATAGACGTCTGCCCGGACAACAGCGCGAACCGCCCGACCCGCTCAGTCGACAACGGACCGGGCCTGCCTACCGTTGACTGGTACGCATATGTGTATGAGTGGCGCTGGATGAACGCAACGCTCTATGGCAAATTTTGCGGATCATTGCGTGACTTAGAATCGTCCCGCCCACCAACAACAACGACAGTCTTACCGACTGACACTGTGCACACGCTACAGTTGACTATAAGACCTGTCGGCTGGAGAAATCGATGCGACTCGCCTTGCTATTGCTTTTAATTCCGTTTGCCACTGGTATGGCGGATACGGTCTTGGTCCGCTCCGACGGTACGTATCCCGTTAAGCCGCTGGAAAAAGACGTTGTGGTCGTCAAAGTCGTTCAGAACGGCGTGAAGAACCTCCAGGACTATAACGATGTGAGAGAAGGACTCGCCGTCAATTTGGACAGTATGGTCGGCTGGATAGAGCGGGCGTGTAATGAAGGCAAACACCCGGACTTTATCTTGTTCAATGAGTTTCCGTTGACCGGCTACTCGTCGGGTACGCGCGAAGAAAAACTGAAGTTCACGTTGCAGATTCCGGGCCCGGAGACAGACAAGCTTGGCGAAGTTATGAAAGCCTGCGACAGCTACCTGATTTTCGGCAGCTATGCGCGCGACGACACATGGCCGAATCACATTCTCAGCATTAATACGGTCATTGGTCGCGACGGGCGAATCGTCGAAAAGTACTGGAAGACGCGTAACGTTAAGCGTTTGGCTGGTATGGGCGAGATACCAACAACGACCATCGAAAATGTTCGCGACGAGTACCGGCGTCGTTACGGTATTGAGGCGGAATTCCCGGTCGTACAAACCGAGTACGGCAACATTGCTGTCAGCACTGTCCAACTCGATCCGTTCGTGTTTGCCGCCTTTGCGATGCGGGGCACCGAGATCATGTTCCGGACATCGACACTGTTCTCAAAAGAAGACGTGCAGGCGACCGCACTGTTCAACCGCTTTTACAGCGCCATGTCGAATATCACATTCCCGCCCGAGGGCCCATACGCGAAATACGGCGGCGGCTCGCTGATCGTTGATCCGAGCGGCAAGGTGCTGGCCGAGGATGTCACGAATAACGAGAGTATTATCGAAGCGGAGATTCCGATTGCGGAATTCCGAAGTAACCGTCTACTACCCCGTTATCCGCTTGAGGTCGTGGCACCGGTCTTTGATCAATACCAGCAAGAGGTTCCGCTTAATCACCTGGATATTCCGTCGGGTGAACTGCCGCAAACACGCGAGGACATGCGCGACTTGCTCGACCGAAATAGCCGCTGGTTGCTCAATCAAAACGACGCGACTGATGAGGACGATTAGCCAAGTCAGTCCGTAGATCATGCGCCCTCGCAAATGAGCCGAATTGGCATCGTCGGTTGTGGGCCGGCCGGTTTAGCCGCGGCCTTGCTGCTCAATAAGCAAGGTCACGATGTCACGATCTACGAAGCATTCTTGACCCCGCAACCCTTAGGTTCCGGGCTGATTCTGCAACCAACCGGCCAAGCAGTACTGCAAGAACTGGGCTTACTCGATAGTCTGAGCAAGCTCGGTCAGCGAATCGACCGTATTCACGGTATCTCAATGCCGCGTGGCAAAACGGTTCTCGATGTCGACTACTCAGCGCTTGGTAGTGGCTTCCACGGTATTGGCATTATGCGCGGCGCCTTGTTCGAGGTGTTGTTTGCAGCGGCTCAAGCGGCGCAGATCCGAATAAGAACCGGGGCCGCGATCGCTGGTGTCACCGTTAGCGATACTGATGTAATGCCAATCGGTAATGATGGTGATCAACTCGAACCTGTCGACTTGCTGATCGACGCGTCGGGTAGCAGCAGTCGGCTGCGAGCGTTGGCCAGCAAACCGAGTAAGCGTCGCGAACTGGTCTATGGCGCGGTCTGGGCCAATGTCGATTGGCCGGGCGAACCGTTCGCCGGCAATACGCTGGCACAGCGCTACGTCGCCGCGCATACGATGGTCGGTGTTCTTCCGGTTGGGCGTCTTGTGGGTACGCAACCTCAGCAAGCTGCCTTCTTCTGGAGCCTGCGTGTCCGTGACTACCCGCGCTGGCGCGGTGCTCCCATAGCGTCATTCCAGCAAGAAGTTGTTCGTGTTTGGCCGGAGGTGGAGTCCATCGTCAGCCAGCTCAACGACCATTCGGCACTGACAATGGCCGCGTATGCGCATTGCACACTGCCGACACCGCACAACGATCGGCTGGTGTTTATCGGTGACGCGGCCCATTCGACGAGTCCGCAGCTTGGCCAAGGCGCCAATATGGCTTTGCTCGACGCCTGGGCGCTTGCGCAGTCGATTGAGCAACATGGCGTTACCGATGCGTTGCCGCACTATGCCCGGATTCGCCGCTGGCATGTCCGAGCATTTCAGGTAGCCAGTTTGTCAATGACGCCTTTCTATCAGTCGGATAGCCAGTTGCTAGCGGCACTTCGCGACATGCTGTTTGATCCAGTGTCTAAGCTACCCATCGCCAAACGAATCGTCGCAGGCTTGATCTCAGGAATGCTGGCAGGACCTCCGTCCGATCTCGACTACGGATGACCAAGCCGATCACGTTAGAGACAGCGTATCGTGCCGCCGTCGAGCGTGCTCGGTGTTGTGGCGAACGCCCGATCGTAGGCGCAAGTTACCGCTCGCGCCCGTTCCCGTCTGGCACCGGTGCGCTTAGCTGCGTTACAGGCTGGTACGACCCCGCGCAGCGCGTTAGGAGGCAGCCACCTCCATTGCGGCTTGTTCGCTCGGCACTTCCCGCGTTACACCACGTTTGGTCAGATATAACCCAGCAATGGCGAAAACCACACCGGTACCAAGCGCCGTTAGATCGAAGCCGGCCATTGTCCAGTCGCCCTTTCCGATGCTCGTCAGTAAACCTGCGTTCGTTGTCGCTGCGTTTAGAATCGGTAGCGCGGCGAATGCGAACGCCGTTAACCAGGTGAGATCGCGCCAGGCTGCCCGACGGCTGCGAAATAGCGGATAGATCAAACAAAGACCCCACGCAATGAACATCGCATGGGCTTCCCAATCGGCACGGCTCTCTAGGCTAACCGGTAGCAGACGGTTGGCCCAGAAAAACGCAGCGACGCCAATCAGTACGCCCATAATCGTGCCGATATTCATGATCTCGACAAAATGGAATCCTCGCGACTGTTGCTCGTCTGCGGCTTTTTTCCGCCGCTTCGATGTCCACAGGATTGCACCGGTTGCGATCATTGCTGTACCGAGTACGCCGGATAAAAAGTACAGCCACCGGAGTGTTATTCCGGCAAAAAGACCTTCGTGTAAACCCAGCATTGTTGATGCGAATGACAACGCACCGGATGAAGGCAAGGTTGGTGAATCGATCAGCTCGCCTGTCGTACCGTCATAGACATGCGTCTCTGGTAATAATCCAATTCCAGTAGCGGGGGACACTTCGATGCGCGCGTTGGCATCGCCCGGATTATAGATATTCAAGCGCTCAACACTGCCCTCCCCCCAAGTCGCCTCGGCATGCGCCAGTACGGCGCGCACATCGGTCAGCTCGGCGGGCGTCCCGGCTGCTTCAATTTTCTCACCGCCAAGGTCTAAGAGCTCTCCGGCTTTTTTAGTGTCAAAGCCAACGCTGCCGACCGCGATCAGCGGCATCCACAAAATAGTAACGAACAAGAGCCCACTGTAAATAATCATCAACTGAAACGGCAGCGACGTCACACTCAAAAGGTTGTGCATATCGAGCCAAGAGCGCTGGCCTTTTTTCACACGAAAGGTGAAGAAATCTTTGAAAATTTTCTTGTGCGCGATGATGCCGGTGATCATGCCGACGAACATAAACAACGTCAGGATACCGACGAAGCGGAACGCTATTTGCGAATCGATGTAATGCAACACGTAGTGCATGCGATACAGCAGCTGACCGCCACCGGTGTCTCGAGCAACATCATCTAACGGCTCACCGGATAGAGCGTCCAGGGTGACGTTGGTGTTCTCAGGCGGGTCGTCCTCCGTCTCTCCAGGCGTTTGCCAAAAGACGCGAAGATAAGGTTCCTCGCGAGTCTCACCGAAGCTGATGAACCAGCGATTGGCTCCTTGGGCATTGGCTTCGAGGTGGGACATCGCCGTGTCGATGCGCGTATCGATCGGGGCTTTGTCGAGCGATGCGAGCTCCGGCTTCATCCAATGATCAATTTCGGTGTCGAAATAGCCGAGCGTGCCGGTAACGAAAACAAAATAGAGCAACCAGCAGAAGACTAGGCCAGCCCAGGTGTGTAGCCACGTCATCGATTGTCTAAACGAGCCGATCATCCGTTTGCTCCAAATGTGTAGAGCAGCCACGAACCGCTGCCCGTTAAAACCAAACCTGCTAGCAGGCCCCACCAAACCGTCTTGAGCCGCTTAACGCTGAAAATCCATAGAATGATCACGGTGTAGATTGCGAACGCGCTTACTAGCGACGTCGCAATCGCCTGAAACTCACCCGCCGGTGACGCCAACGCGAGGAAAATGCCGGTCGTATTGGTCAAGACAAACGCTGGGACCACCGCTGCGAACACGCGCGAAGCGATGTGCCAACGTCCGACTTTATCAACGGCTGTGACCATAGGTATTCGTCTCCGCGTACCGTTATGTCATCTGCAACGGTTGGAAGCTGTGCTCGCCATGGGTCGTAGCCCGGGGCAAAACTCGGTTACCCCCTAAAAGTAAACGATTCTTGTTACCGATTGAAGTCGGGTGGTCGTCAACGACGCTAGAACTGATATTCGATGCTCACGCCCGCCACCCGCGGTTGGTTGACTCGTACTTGGGCATTACCGGCTACGTTCACCGTACCGGTACCCGGGTCGGCGGCTACGAAGTTCTTTTCGGTGATGAATCGCTCATCAAGTAAGTTATTGGCGAAAAAGCCGAACTGCCAGTTTTCCAACCGAAAACCGGCCCGCGCGTTGACCAGGGTATAGCTGCCTACCTGGATCTCCGGTGTATTGGCGACATCGCAGAATTGCTCGCCACGCTGATAGACCCTGTGAAAAGCCTCCTGCGCAACATCGTCGGGGTCTGGAGGACCGTTGCCATACGCGGCACGAATTCCCTCAGTCAACTCACTGGCATAGTCGCGGTACGTATTAATTAACCGGTCGCTATTGGCGGCCGGACTCACCAGCTGCACAGGTGCGTTACGCGCAAGCCGGTCCCGGCTTTTTGCAGCGGATGGTGATTGGCTCGGTGGCGAAACGTCCGGTGGTAGCCATTGATCAAAGTCTTCGTCGCTGCTCAAACCCGGCCCTTTGCTGATTTCGCCGACCGATACCTATGCGATCAGCCTATCAGATCGCCAACGGTTGGCTATATCGGGCGGCGGAGCGGGACCGGCTCGTTTACCCGCCGATTTGTAATAGACTTTTCGCCCATAGTGACGTTGAGGAAGAAACGCGGATATGAAAACGATACTGATCATAATTGCCGTATTGGTCTTGCTGGCGGTAGGCGCCATGGGCTTCATGGGCTACAAATCGCACAGCGGCACGCCGCTCGGCTTGGTCGGCGCAACGCTTGCAGCATGCCCAGACTCACCCAATTGTGTCTGTAGCGAGACCGGTACGGCCGAGGAGAAGTCGGTCCAACCGTTGCCGACGAGCGCATGGGCCAACCTTCCCGCTGCCGTTTCGGCGATGGGCGGCATTGTTACCGCGGAAAACGATGACTATATCGCCGCAGAATTCACGTCGAGCACATTCAAGTTCGTCGATGATGTTGAGTTTCGTCTTGCAGATGACGCTGTGCATGTACGATCTGCATCGCGTGTTGGCCACTCGGATGGCGGCGTTAACGCGAAACGGGTGGCCGCGTTACGGGAACAACTCGGTCTATAGCTCGCCACACAACATGCGATAGCCCTCGATACGCTGTACCCTGCGCTTAGCCATTCGTACTTATTTACTCCGGTATCCACTTATGTCTCTACGATCCTCGCTCTATCCTGTCTTGTGCCTTGCTGCCGTTGCTTTGGCGGCGTGTTCCAAAGAGCCGGCAACCAACGAGCCGGCGGTGGATATGGAACCGGCGATCGAATCCGAAGAAGAACTGGTTGCCCGCGCGCTTAAAATTCACGACCGCGTATTGACCCTCGACACGCATGCCGATACGCCACTGCGGATAATCGAACCCGGCTTCGATATGGCCGAGCGCCATGATCCGAAAGACACTGGGTCGAAAGTTGACTATCCCCGCATGAAAGAAGGTGGCTTGGATGCGATCTTCTTCGCTGCCTTCGTCGCCCAAGACATCAGGAACGACGAGGGCAATAGCCGCGCCAAAGGCTTGGCACTGCAGATGATCGACGCGGTCGTCGAGTCGACCGAGAAAAACGCTGATGTCGCCGGTTTAGCATTAACACCAGAAGATGCGTACGCGCTCGAACAAGCGGGCAAACGAGCGATTTACCTCGGCATCGAAAACGGCTACCCGGTTGGCGATGACCTGTCCAGCCTGCAGCTGTTCTTCGATAAAGGGGTCCGCTACATCACGTTGGTGCATTCAACCAATAATGATTTGGCGGATTCAGCAACGGACTCCGCAGGACCAGAACATGGCGGCATTAGCGTCTTGGGTGAGCAGGTCGTTCAAGAAATGAACCGTCTAGGCATCATGGTTGACGTGTCGCATGGCAGTGAAGAGGTTTTCTACGACGCAATCGCTATGTCGAAGGCGCCGATTATCGCGAGCCACTCCAACGCACGGGCGATAACGCAGCACGACCGCAATATGTCAGACGACATGCTGCGACTGATGGCCGAGAACGGTGGCGTTGTGCAGCTCACGATGCTCTCCGACTACCTGCGCGATGCGGTGCCAAACCCGGAACTCGATGCCGCACTGGCAGAGCTGCGCGCTGAGATGAAACCGGTAACGGAGATGACGTTTGAAGAGCGTACCGCAATGCGAGAGGCGACCTACGCGCTCTACGACAAGTTCCCGGGTCCACTAGCGACCGTGCAAGACGCGGTTGATCATATTGACCATATCGTCAAAGTCGCCGGCATCGACCATGTCGGTATCGGTTGTGACTTCGATGGTGGCGGTGGAATTGACGGCGTTTTCGATGCTAGCGAAGTCATGAATATCACGATCGAATTGGTTCGCCGCGGGTACACGGAAGAGCAGATTGAGAAAATCTGGAGTGGTAACCTGATGCGCGTCTTCCGCGACGTTCAAGCAGTTGCGAAAGAGCTGCAGTCCGAAGCGTAACCGCTTTTCATGCAGCGACGGTTTTCTGGTCTGCTCGCCACCGTTGCGATATACATCGTAGGTGCACTGCCGACCGAAGCGCACCCGTTGCGCCTGTCGCTGAGTGAAGTCGAGTTCATCTCGGATCAACAGCTCTTAACGATCAGTCTCCGGCTGTTCTTAATGGACGTCAATGAAGCGCTGGTCTTCGACCCGGAGAGCACGGAACTCGCCTTCTGCCAACCGAACGAATCGGTGCATGCCGTACCTATGTTGCTCGAGTACCTCGATCGGTTTTTTTACGTCAAGGTCAACGGCGAGAAGATCGATCTCAACATCAAGAGCAAGCAACTCAATGGTGAAGGTATTAACACCGCCTTGGCCGTACTATTTGAACACCACCAGGACCAACCTATTAGAGCATTGGAAGTGAAGAACGCGGTGTTCACCGATTTGTTTTTTGATCAAAGCAATATCGTCTACGTGCATATAGACGGCGACTCGACGAGCTTGATGCTGAATAAGAAAACGCCCACGCACACGTTACGCTTTTGACATGCACCCGTTCGTGTTTTACCTGCAGTTGGGCTTTCAGCACATATCCGATTTAGCTGGGTTCGACCATATACTCTTTCTAATCGCCTTATGTGCGGTCTACCGCATCGAGCAATGGAAGAACATCGTCATTCTCGTAACTGCATTTACGATCGGTCACAGTGTGACATTGGCGTTGGCGGCGTTTGGTACGGTCAAGATCTCCTCTGAACTCATCGAGTTCCTGATACCCACAACGATCTTGGTCACCGCTCTGCACAACGTGGTCAGTCGTTCAGCGGGTGACACGCGGTCCGGGATGGGCCTCGCGTACGCGATGGCGTTGTTTTTCGGATTTATTCACGGGATGGGTTTCTCTAACTACTTTCGCGCGTTGTTGATGGGTGACTCATCGATCGCCGTACCGTTGTTCGCTTTTAATGTCGGCATTGAGCTCGGCCAGCTGATGGTCGTTGGCGTCATCGTCGCCACGGCATTTGTGTTTCTAAACATCATCGGTGTTAAGCAGCGAGATTGGAACGTGTTTATTTCCGGTGGCGCCGCCGGTATTGCGGTGATGCTAATGGCCGAAACAAAGTTTTGGTGACCGGGCACTGGGGCGGTCGATTTTCCTCTGCGTGCTTCGGGCTTGCGCTCGCTGTCGCTGTTGGAGCACCTTCGACAGCTGAAGCTCAACAGACCGAGGAATCCATACCTATGGTCATTACTGATTTCACACCCGACAGCGCCGACCTAGGTTGGCGAGTCGTTAATGACAATGTCATGGGTGGCCGTAGTGCCGGCGGTTTCGATATTGTCGATTCCGGACTGCAATTCACTGGCAGAACAAATACTCGCGGCGGCGGGTTTAGCTCAATCCGTAGTCAAGTGCTTAACCTAGACTTGTCGGATTACAACGGTATCCGCGTACGAGTACGTGGCGACGGACGCCGATACACCTGGCGGTTAACGACCGACGCGCGTATCTACGGGCGTGAGGTGGCTTATTGGGCTGACTTTGAAACCATTGCCGGCGAGTGGGCAGACATCGACATTCCGTTTGATCGGTTTATCCCCCGGTTTCGTGGGAGCACGTTGGACGGACCAGCGCTCGCGCGCGGGCGTTTGCAAGGCATGGGCTTGATGATCTACGACAAGCGCGATGGCCCGTTCGAACTGATGCTGGCGCAGGTCTCTGCCTATCGAAACAAGCCGGATCCGTTTTCGCTGCGTGCTCTACAGTGGCAGAAACGGGTGTTGGTAATCAGCGCAGCTGACCCTGACGATGATGATTTCATCGCTCAACGTGCCGCTATTACCGAATCTAAAACCGAATTCGACGATCGCGATCTTGTTTTAGTCACGCTGGTGAACACCGGGGTTTCATTGGCGGATGATCGAACACTGTCTACCGGCGACGTCAGTTCACTTCGCAAAGCGCTGGCGATAACAGGCAAAGGCTTTGCGGTTCGACTCATCGGCAAAGATGGCTCGGTAAAACTTGCCAATGACAGTGTCGTGTCGATGGCGGAGCTGTACGCGCTGATTGATCGTATGCCCATGCGCCGTCAAGAACTTCGAGATCGTTGAACAGGTGGTACGGACTTACTCATCGATGCGCCCTAACCGTATCTATTGGTCCAGAAAGCCATTGAAGTAGCCGAGGCAATCGTCCGGCTCATCATGTGCTAGCCAAGGCGAGAACGAAGCATGTTTAATTTCTTCAAAAAGAAACCGAATTTCTCTGGCCCTTTCAACCTCCCGGAAGAGCGCGTGCAGGCGTTTGTGGATCACTGGTACGCACAGTGGAGCACTGCTCAAAAAGCCATGGGACACAAAGTCGACTTCGACTACTGGGGGAAGCTGGTTAACGAGGTCGACAGCACGCACTTCGCAACGGGCTCGAGTTCCAACACGGCGGGAGCATACGGATCGCAACCCACCTTCGGTGGCGCAAGTCAGCAGATCACGAAATCAGAGTCTTCGGAGAGCAAAGCGCAGGTGTTTGCGGAGTTACGCGAACCGGCCGTCAGCATGACTCAGTACCATGTTTTCGACCTAGAACGCCGCTCCGATAACGACTGGCGGATCACGAAAGTGCACGAGTTACTGGATCCGCCTCATGAAGCTGTCGTTGACGCCAACGCGGTCACGGAAGCATTAGCGATGGGCATGGCGTCCGCCCCACCGATGAACATCCAAGACAACTTGAGCCTCGACGAGAATGTTGTGTTCAACGGTAACCGAACAGTCGATATTGCGAATCTAGGTGAGGGCAAGGTCCGTATGACCGACATTGGCACCTTACACATACGTTCGGGTGTCTTGGCCATTCTGGATTTCGGCTATACGATTCGTAACCTCGAGCCGCTGCAGCAAACGGTGGTAACGGGCGAATACCCGGTCCAAGTTGTTACCGTCAATGACCGAGTCGCTGCACTAAGGGTGCGGTTCGATATAGATCGAAAATCGGTCCGTTGGCAAGCGGCCAATACACCGAGCGGTAACGGCATCTATGGTGTCGATGCCGGCAACCTTGCAGTTTTCGATGTTGAGGCGCTGTCAGGGCTGACACACCTCAAAAAAGAGACGGTGTTCGATGAATGGGCGCGAACCAATGTGCCGTCGACAGTCTCGTTAACCGGCGACAACGACTGCGTCATTACGAGCAGTGGATTCGGCGATGGCGCCTACCCAGCCTTGTGGGGCTTCGCGGATAATGACCAGCTCGTATCGCTGTATCTGGATTTTATGATTTTGCTCGAAGAGCGCGACGACGGTGTGCTGGCGTCGATCTGAACGCGGAGCACAGCGCCGTCCTACCGGGGAACGCGACGATTGAGTCTCGATTTTTACCCGGCGACTCGTAACGAGCGATTGGACGGATGGCGCTGATGATCTTCTGTTCGTCGCTCTGTGTTACCTCGCACCCTTCTATCAACCGTTAGTCGGTTCGGATCAGGGGAAACTGCGGTCGGGGTGTTGCTGTTGACAATGCCGCTTGAGCGCGGCTCAACAACAGCGACGTCAGCATTGATAAACTGTCGGTCAGCATCGGGGAGACGAATTTCTCTAGCCGTGGACTGGAAGAACGACATGTCCACCTTTGAACTGAAGGCCGGGCGAATACTTGGCCGTCGGTACGAGGTGATTGACCTACTTGGCGCTGGGTGGGAAGGCGAGGTGTACCTGGTTCGCGAGCGTTTCACCGACATTGAGCGAGCGGTAAAACTCTTCTATCCCGAACGCAATCCCAAAAATCGGGTAGCAACGAACTACGCCAAAAAGCTACACCGCCTGCGCGAGTGTGAAGCGCTTATCCAGTACTTGAGCCAGGAGATAATCCGGTTACGCGGGCAAGACGTAACAATGCTGGTCTCAGAGTACGTTGAAGGCAAGATGTGCAGTGCCTACGTTGACCAACTCCCGGGCAAGCGTATGCCCGAGTTTGAAGCGCTACACCTTACTTACGCGCTAGCGAGCGCCGTCGCACCCATGCACCGGTTGCGTGAGTACCACGGCGATTTGCACGGCGATAACATCATGGTGCTTCGCCGCGGTCTTCGTTTCGACATCAAGCTGCTCGATGTCTTTAACCTTGGCCATGCATCGAAACGCAATATCCACACCGATGTTTGCGACATTGTACGGCTGTTTTACGATGTCTTAGGCGGGCGGCCACGTTACGCCAGACAACGACCGGAAATTAAGCAAGTGATATGCGGTTTGAAACGATCACTGATTACGCGAAAGTTTCCCAGCGCGGAGCATCTTAAACTGCATCTGGAGAATATTGTTTGGCAGTAGCGACGTTGCGGCACGGAAATACCAATCGACTCAAGACCGTCGTATTGCGAGACACGAGTCATTGGAATCGGTAGCAAGTCAGACTGCGCTAAGACTCGCTATTGGTGCCGTAGCGACTGACTATTACTCGACGGCGACCTGCTCCTCCTGACGGGTCGAAACGCCGGTCAGCATATTCAGCGTATCGAGGAGAATCGCTTCCTCGACGTCGCGCGTGATGAACACAATGCGGGAACGGCGATCGTCGCTCGGCCAGGCATCCAACATGATCGGCGGATGGAAAATGTGTTGCACGCCGTGAATGACCATCGGTGCATCGAGTTCTGCGACGTTGATAATGCCTTTAACGCGCAGAAAGTCGGCGCCACGAAACCGCAGTAGCGTTTCGAGCCAGACATCAAGTACGGTTCCGGGAATCGGCTCATCGACTGTCAGGCAATGCGACTTGATGTGTTCATCATGGCGATTGACGTCGTGATGATGGTGGTGGTGATCATGGTGGTGCGATTCGTGGTCGTGTGAATGATGCCCATGATCATGATCGTGCGATGCGGGGTATGCCTCGGCCTTTAGCCAGTTTTGGACATCGGGACTTTTTTGCTGCGGGTCGTAAACACCCGCGTTAAAGAGAATGGCCGAATCAACAGTGCCGTTGTCGACGGTGACCTGCGGAGCAGCGGGGTTTAACTTGCGTAGCCGATGTTGCAATCGCTCGACATCGTCAGGCTCGGCGAGATCGACCTTCGTCAGCAGCAAGCGATCGGCCATGGCTGCTTGTTTAACGGATTCGATTTGACGATCCAGTGTATCGTCGCCGTTTACCGCATCGACGGTTGTGATAACGGTATCCAAGCAATAGCGCGCGGCGACCGCCGGGTCGGTCATTAGGGTATGCAGAATCGGTGCGGGGTCAGCGAGGCCCGTCGTCTCGATCACAACACGATCAAACCATCGTTTGCCGCCGCGAGCAAATCGTCCAGGAGCGTCTCGAAGCGTCTTTGCCAGATCGCCTCGAATCGTGCAGCACAGACAACCGCTCGCCATCTCGATGACCATATCATCTTGACTTTGGGTCACGAGGTCATGATCGAGCCCGATTTCGCCAAACTCGTTAATAAGAACGAGAGTCCGGCTCAGTGCGGTATGATTCGTCAGGTAGTTGAGTACCGTTGTCTTGCCGCTACCGAGAAACCCGGTTAGCACAGACACCGGCATTCGCTGTTTTGATCCCGTAGTCATTGATACTCTGTCCGCCGACGTTATGCGGCCCGTTGGGCCACTATGGTATAGCGAAAACTTGCCTGACGGTTACCACAACTTGAATGCGGTGTTGATCGCACTATTGGCCACGAAACTGTAGGGGACTGACCCCGAATATCGAGCGGAAATCTTTCGAAAACTGTTGCACGCTGTTGAATCCACATTCACTGGCCACCAAGGTCACCGCCGCATCGGAGGAGCGCAGCAGGTTCTTGGCTTTCTGCATCCGCAGCTGCTTAAGGGTCTTTAACGGACTTGTCTTTAAATTGGCTTTGTAGCGGCGCTGCAGCGTTCGCACCGTGGTCGCACAGAAATCGGCCATGTCACTCAATGCAATCGGCCTTGATAAGTTGGCTTGCATCCAGTCGTGCAACGCGGCGAAATCGCCTTGCGGGTCACGCAGGCTGAGCGCAACCAAATCGCTGTACTGTGTTTGATGACCCGCACGCTTTGTCGCCAGAACCATGTGCTGAGCGGTTTGGTTCGCGACGACGGTACCGGCGTCCTCTGCAACCATGGCTAGCGCCATATCGATTCCGGCGCTGATTCCAGCCGAGGTCCACACGGCCCCGTCGTTAACGAACAGAGCATCCTCCTCAAGAGTAACGGCCGTGTGTTTGGCTAGCTCGTTAAGGTGACGCCAGTGGGTGGTCGCCGTTTTGCCATCGAGCAAGCCCCATGCCGCCAATGCCAGAGAACCGGTACAGACCGACCCCCAGCGCTGGCAATACTGCAATGACCGTTTAACCCATTTTTCGTAGTCGGTGGATGCCGCGACGGCGCTGACGCCACCGCCGCCGGCGACCAGCAACGTCGACTCGGCGCGCAGGCGACGTGGAAACGGCAGACATGTCACGTCGATACCGGTTGCGGTCGTCACCGAAACATTGGCGGACACCAGCTTGACGTCATAACCACCGTAGGACTCGACGCCATCGCGAATGTGCTGACTGGCTGTAGTGAAAACCTGTGCAGGCCCCGCAAAGTCGAGTATTTGGCAGCCGTCGAACACCAATAGATAGATCGTTCGTGATTGTCGTTTTTTCACAAAAATGTGTCCTAAACGTCAGAGGCGGTAAGGCTAACGTATTTGCGGTGCCAACAAGAAGGAACGCCAATGAACATTGCTTTTCCGCTTTATGACGATGTAACGCAACTGGATTTCACGGGACCAGTACAAGTACTCAGCCGCTTACCCGGGGCGAGCGTTCATCTCGTTAGTGAGTCTTTACAACCGATTCGAACCGATAGTGGCTTTGCCGTGGTACCGACAACAACGTTTGCAGACTGTCCACCCGCCAACGTTATCTGCGTCCCGGGCGGGCCAGGCATTGCCAACGCCTGTGGCGACAATGCTTTGCTGTCGTTTGTTGCACAGCAGGCGAAAACCGCGACGTGGATTACGTCGGTCTGTACCGGTTTTTTCGTTTTGGGCAAGCTCGGTCTAACCAACAACCGCAACGCCACGACGCATTGGGGCTACACGCACTTAATAGAGAAATTCGGTGCCAAGTACGTGAAGGGTCGATTCGTTATCGATGGGAATGTCATCACCGGCGGGGGCGTTACCGCAGGCATCGACTTTGGCTTGTACCTGGCGGCGCAGATTGCGGGCGAGGATACCGCTAAGCTCATTCAGCTAGCTTTGGAGTATGACCCCGATCCGCCATTCGCTGGCGGGCATCCTGATCGCGCTGCGAGTGACGCCATTGAGAGTCTCCGGCCGCGGTACGCGCGTGTTGCGGAAAACCTCTTGGGTACGCTCTAAGGAATCCTTACCTCTGTGTTGGAGCGTTAGCCGTGCGGCGCTATACCGGAGCCCACTCAAGATCGCCTACCAGTGTTATCTGGCCACCGATTTCCTGGAACTCAGCGACCGTGTACTCAGCAGTAGCAAACGCTTCTGCCGTGTCGTCGAACAAGCTCTGGTACACGGTGGTCGCTGGCTGCGCGCGGCGGCGAAAATCGGCAAACGATATCGCAGGCTTTGTATCACTCGGCTTGTCGTACCGAAGGATTTGTGGACCCACGAGGTCGTGGATACCCGTTACCCGAGCGGCGCGCAAAAGCACCGTGCGGCGTTCAACATCGATCGCTTGGGCGGTAGCCCTCTCATCCGCGTTTGCCGCGATAAGGACCAAATGTTCAGGCCGACTCAATTGACCAAAGCAGAACAGGCCTTCCGTTAGCACATCGGTATCGGTAGAGAATATGAGGTCATAGAACGTGCCACCGTTATTCGGCACGCGCACCTCCACGACATTGGCTTCGATACGTCTCACGTGTTGCATCGAGGTAATCAGGTGACTCGGGATGCGACCATGAAGACTGGCGACCAGAGTATGATCAGCATCGAAAGCGAACCGCCGACCCAAAAAATAAGGCCACTCAGCGCCGTGTTCCAGCACAAGGACTTGTTGAAGTAAGCGAGCCTATCGACAGGTGTTCGCAAGGCGGCGAAAACTAATGTATTGAGGTCGTCGATTTTGGTTCGCAGCGCGGTTGTAAACGCGCTGTAGTACAAGAACAGCATGGCAACGGCGACATCGACACCAACGATTTCTGCGACTAGCGCGATCTCGGCAAAGAACGGCGCGATTAGCAGGATAAGTACCCACGAGCCGATTTTTATCCACGTGTCACGGTTTAGTTTCATGACCACCTTTTCTGTCTAAACAGCTAGCGACGCGACGGTAAATCTAGCCATAACCGAATGACGCAACACTTGCGCACGATCACGCTACTTCGCCGGATCGGCGGTGTCCATCAAGAATGACTGTCGCTATTTTGTACGTCGGCAAATATCGGTGAATACTCAGGTAGACAACGCAGTAAATAGCGAGTCCAACACCGCCAGGTGTTCGTCCCGGTTGTCGCCTTCGGAAATAGCCAGCGCAGCGCGATCAAAGAGCGCAGATAGCTGCACGGTCAGTGCGTCGATCGGCAGTGTCTTGAGCTCGCCACTGTCCATCGCCGCTGCTAATCCCAAGCGCAGCGAGTCGGTCGACGTCTCTCGGTCGATCTTACTGAGTTCCGCCATGCCTAACACCACGGGGCCGTCCAACAACATGAGGCGCACTCGGCCCGGGTCGTCCATCGCCTCGAGGAATCCACGGCTTCCCTGACGTAGCGCTTCGAGAGCGGACGTTGGCTGCGCCGTCGCCGAGGCATCGATATCCGCCGCCACTTGAACGTATTCGTTAACGACCACGGCCCGAAACAACGCCTCTTTGTCGGCGAAGTGGTGATACAGCGCGCCACGGGTCAAACCGGCGGCCTTAACGATGTCGGGGGTTGATGTATCTGCAAAGCCTTTCGACGAAAAGAGCTCCCGGGCCGCCGCCAGCAGCGCTGATCGGGTCGCATCGGTCCGCGATTGGTTGGAGCGAGGCTTATTGCCCACTTGCATACATACAGCCTGTATGTTTATGATTAACTACATACAAACTGTATGTATCTTTAGCCGGAGACTCAAGATGAAATGCACTCAGTACTACCCGGTCATTCAAACCTTCGATGTCGCTGCCACTAAAGCCTTCTTTGTTGAGTATTTCCATTTCGGCGTGAGTTTCGATGCCGATTGGTATTGCCACCTGCAATCCCGCGAAGACCCAACGGTGAACCTTGCGATTTTGCAGGCGGATCACGAGACGATTCCTGAATCAGCACGCGGCACGATCCAAGGCCTTATCCTCAACTTCGAAGTCGACGACGTCGATGCCGAGTTTGAGCGTTTGAGTGCGGCGGGCGTCCCGATACTGAAATCGCTGACTGACGAAGCCTTTGGCCAGCGCCATTTCATCACCCACGACCCCAATGGCGTCATCATTGACGTTATTAGGCCGATCCCACCATCGGCCGACTTCGCCGACCAGTACGCCGCGGATGCTCTCCCACAAGCGTAAGAAACTTGCGATTGCCGGGAACCGACGATCAGCTGAGTAACCGGCTCGGCAACAAACTTCTTTAGGTAACGGGTAAAGCGCCGACTTGGCGGTTTGCTTGGTTATGCCCGAGACTGGCTGCCGCTAGCGTTCCCTTATTCAAAACGATACTTTGTCAAAGTAATCGCCGTCCAAGAAAAATAACAAAGGCCTATCCTCAGCCGGTGCCGTGTTTTTGGACGCTCGTCGTCGTCACCAACTAATCCGTTCAACTCGCTATGAAAAAAGTCGTCGTTTGTTTGCTTGCGCTTGTACCAACCTGGCATGTTTCAGCCGATATCGTGCAGTCCAAGGGCGAATTCCTGGATGTCTTTCGGCAGCTCGATGAGAGCTTGCCTACACCGAATACCTACCGGACCGCGGGCGGTGAGCCGGGCCATCAATATTGGCAACAAAAAGTGGATTACGACATCGACGTTACGCTCGATGAGAACGCGCGGCGGCTGACAGGCTCGGCAACGATCGCCTACACCAACAACAGCCCCGACACGCTGAGATTCTTGTGGCTCCAACTCGATCAGAACCGGTTTCGTAACGACTCGCTGGCCATGCGCTCCGGGGCGTTTGCAGATCAGAGCTTGCGCGGTGTACCGGCTAGAGACTGGGAAGGAACGAACCCGCCGGGGATCAGCCTCACCGAGTTACGGCGCCGACAGTTTGCCGACGATCATGAACTCGGCTACACCATCGGGGCCGTGACTGACAGTCGTGGCCGAGCGCTTGCGCATACGATTGTCGGCACGCTGATGCGTATTGACCTCGCCGACCCGCTGCGCAGCGGCAGAAGTGTCACCTTCAGTCTCGATTTCGCGTTCAACATTGTCGAAGAAGATGCCGTCATCGCACGCGCCGGGTATGAGCATTTTCCAGACGACGCCCGCGAAGGCGGTAACGACATTTTCCTCATTGCGCAGTGGTTCCCGCGCTTGGCCGCTTACACCGACTACGAGGGCTGGACCAACAAAGAATTTCTTGGCCGCGGCGAGTTCACGTTGGAGTTCGGTGATTACACCGTCGATATCACGGTACCGGCCGACCATATCGTCTCGTCAACGGGTGTACTGAAAAATCCTGATGCGGTACTAACGCGCGAACAACGCAATCGGTTGGAGCAGGCCAAAACGGCTGATCAACCGGTGTTTATCGTCACCGCCGACGAAGCGCTAGAGAACGAGGCCGAGGGTACTGACGCGACGAAGACCTGGCGATTTACCGCCGACAATGTTCGTGATTTTGCTTGGGCATCGTCGCGCAAGTTCATTTGGGACGCCCAGGGTTATCGGCAAGGCGGAAATGTTGCGCCACTCGTGATGGCGATGAGCTTCTACCCGAAAGAGGGTGAACCGCTGTGGTCTAAATACTCAACCGCTGCCGTCATCCACACGATGAAAGTCTACTCTGAGTTCTCGTTCGATTACCCGTACCCGACGGCGCAATCGGTCAACGGTCCGGTCGGCGGCATGGAGTACCCGATGATCACGTTCAACGGGCCGCGTACGGACGAGCAAGACGATGGCACCCGCACCTACTCGTTAGCCGAGAAGCGTTACCTCGTTGGCGTCATCATCCACGAGATTGGCCATATCTATTTTCCCATGACCGTGAATTCGGACGAACGGCAATGGACATGGATGGACGAGGGTCTGAATAGCTTTCTCGATGCAATGGCTTGCATCGAATGGGACCCGAAGATCCCGTGGAACGTTCGACCGACGGATATCACCGAGTACATGAAGTCGGACCGACAGGTGCCGATCATGACGCAGTCCGATAGTGTGCTGCAGCTTGGGCCGAACGCCTATCACAAGCCGGCCGTAGCGCTAACGATACTGCGCGAAACGATTCTGGGTCGCGAGCTGTTCGACTTTGCCTTTAAAGAATACTCACGCCGCTGGCGATTCAAGCGGCCAACACCCGCTGACTTTTTCCGGACCATGGAAGAGACAACCGGCGTTGATCTGGATTGGTTCTGGCGTGGCTGGTTTTACACGACCGACCACGTCGACATCTCCGTGGATCGAATCTGGAAGTTACGCCTAGACACGATGGACCCAGACATTGATTTTGGCCGTCGTCGCGAGGAAGAGGCTGACAAACCGATCCACCCATCGGCACGCGCGAACCAAACCGCCGGCAGGCGTACTTGGGTTGAACTGAACCCAGAGATTCGTGACTTTTATGATGAGAACGACGAATACACGGTCACCAATAAAGAACGCAACGAGTATCTTGAATTCCTCGGCGAGCTGGAGGATTGGCAGCGTACCGCGATGGCGCGAGCGATCGAGGAAGACAAGAACTATTACGTATTAGAGTTCTCGAACCTGGGCGGTTTAGTCATGCCGATTCTGCTTCAATTGACCTTTGTCGACGGCAGCGCAACGAACTACACGGTTCCAGCCGAGATCTGGCGTCGCAATCACCAACAGGTTAAGAAGATGTTGGTGCTCGATAAAGAACTGGTGAGTGTTGTTATCGACCCGAATTGGGAAACGGCGGACGTTAATGTCGATAACAACCACTACCCTCGCCGAATCGTTCCTTCCCGTATCGAGATATTCAAAAAACCTGAAAAGGAAGGTCCAGAACAGCGCGATATCATGCAAGACATTAAGACCGAGCTCGACAAGTGCTTAAGCGGAGAAAGCGCTGTCGATTCTGCCGAGTGTCAGGACCGGTAACGATGCGCGGCCGCTACGGCGCCTACCGCTGGAGTACCGTTGTCGCACTGTTGCTCACAACACTCGCGGCCGGTGCTCACCAGCAGCAACAGTCGGTCACCCGCGTCTTGTTTAATCCACGAACCGGGAATATCGAGGTCATGCATCGGTTTTTGATACACGACGCAGAGCATGCCGTTCAGGCCGTCGTTGGTTCGGATGCCGATGTCCTAGCGTCAGACCGTTCGCGACAACAATTCGCGACCTATATCCACAAGCAGTTTCGACTTACCGACCAAAACGGTGACGCGATACCACTGACCCTGGTCGGTGAGGAGCTCGACGGCCCCTTTCTGTGGGTTTACGCCGAGGCGCCGGCGCGTCAGGGAATTACTGCATTGGTTCTCGCCCACGATACGTTGCATGAGCTTTGGCCCGAGCAGCTTAATTTAGTCAATGTCGAGCGCAATGACGAAACTCGTTCGGCCGTGCTCGGCGGCAACAACCGAGAAGTGACGGTTCAGCTGCCTTAAGCGCGCCCGAACCAGCCACGCCATGTAAAGGCAGCGTAGAACATCGTCACGTTCGATAACCCAGCCTCCCGAAGAATCTTCTCGTCGACCTCGGGCTCAAGCACGTGCAGATTGTCGGCGACGTCTTGTCGGCCTCGTTCGGCTAGCGCCGGGTCGACGCCCGACGCTGTCGTGAACGCTTGATGTCGCGCGAGCCATTGCGAGCGGTGCGCCTCATCTTGAGGAAAGCTGCAGTGTGCGGTTATGAACATCGCGCCGGGTTTCATACGGCGGACGATATCCGCAACAGTATCTAGGCGCTCTGCCGCATCCAGAAAATGCAGGGTGAGGAAACTCGTCGCTGCGTCATACGGCCCGAGCGGTGCATCATCGATGTAACCATGGTGTAGTGAGACCCGACTGTTGAGTTCACCGAGCCGTTCTGCTGCCGCGTCAAGCATGGGCTTCGCCGGATCAACACCTTGGAACGTCCAGCCTGGGTTGTCTGTCGCAAATGCCTCAAGCTCCAGTCCACCGCCGGCGCCGTGAACCAGTACGTGCGCGGTAGGCGGTGCATGTTCTCTCATCAGAACACTGGCCATACGGTGGACGGCGTTAAACCCCGGCACGAACTTCGCCGGCCCATCCGCATAGTGGCTGGCGTGCTCTGGGTCTTTAAAGATATTAACGAAATCGTTTTGTGGTTCGGTCATCGGCGAACTCGGCGAATTATCCGTCGTTGAATTGTGCCTGGACCAGGCGAGCTTAGTATAACGAGCGCATGACAGCGGTATCACGGATGCCTGATACTTGGCGAACAGATGTTGAACTTGGTGGACTATGAGCACGATTCATATTGGTGTCATTAACGTTTCAGATCGCGCTGCAGCCGGTGTTTACGACGACGTTCCTGGCAAGGCTGTTGTTGCGACATTGCGCGAGTACCTGAAGACACCGTTTGAACCGGTCTACCGGGTCATCCCCGACGAGCAGCCCGAACTCGAGGCCGCCATGGTTGAGATGGCGGACGAGCATAGCTGCTGTTTAGTAGTAACCACTGGAGGCACCGGTCCTGCGCCACGGGATGTGACGCCCGAGGCAACAACAGCCGTTTGTCAGAAAATGCTGCCCGGTTTTGGCGAGCTGATGCGAACAACGTCGTTGCAATACGTTCCCACGGCGATCCTGTCGCGGCAAACGGCAGGGGTCCGTGGACAAACACTCATTCTGAATCTGCCGGGCCGACCAAAGGCGATCCGTGAATGCCTCGATGCCGTTTTTCCGGCCATCCCTTATTGCATTGATTTGATCGAAGGCCCTCGGCTAGAAACCGACGAGGACGTGATTCGGGCGTTTCGGCCCCGTGGCGCCTAGCAACAGCGGCGTCGGTACAACCAGACACCACGCTAATTAAGCGTATATCGTTTTAGGGTATCCAGTGGCACCCGCTCCAGGGCTCGCCGGTGAGTCGCTTTTAGGTCAACTGGCGGCGCCATGCCATGGCGCTCTGCCTCAGCCCAACGACTGGCGCACAGACACCAACGGTCTCCGGGCTTGAGGCCCGGAAACCCATACTCAGGCCGTGGCGTGACGAGGTCGTTGCCTTGGGCGCGAGAGAAGGTCAGGAACTCCTCCGTCAGCACAGCACAAACCGTGTGTGACCCTGCATCCTGACCGCTGGTGTTGCAGCAGCCATCACGGAAAAAGCCTGTCACCGGATCGGTCCCGCAGGGTTCCAACGGCTCGCCGAAAACATTCAATGAGTCATCCATAGCGACGATTATGCCTACCGCCGCCAGAAAAACACGCGAGCGCGAGCTTTCGATCCACCGTGAGGAAATCACGATGGCCAATGACGCAGCGACTCGCAGCCTCGCCGTAGCGCTCACCAAGCGAAAAAAGCCAGTTCCGGGTGCTTGAGTACAGCCAGGTGTTCGTTGAACTGACGCCCACCGGTGTCGGTGTATTCAAACCGGTCGAACGGCAACTCTCGGCCGGTTAGGTGCTGGTAAGCCTTGTCGGCGCAATACTCGAGACCCTCGTAGGTCTGGAGGCTCGATTCACGAACGGCGAAGAAAAACAGCAATCGTGGAAAGCGTAGCGACCAATAGAACTTATTTTTGCCTTGGCCAATCCACCACGTACAGAAGTAGTGAAACAAATCGTCAGAACAACCGCCATTGAGCGCGTATGCGCGTTCCCAGTGCCGAAAGTGGTTGGCCCGATTAAACAGAGCAACGAACGCCCGTTGAAAAGCAATGATATCGGCAGGCAACTCACCTTCGAGTAGCTCCGTAAGCTCTTCGATCTGCTGTTCGTAATTGCCATGACTTCTTTGGTGCGCGCCGTGAATAAGCGCCCAGAATCGATCCTCGTCCATCAAGCCATCAACATTCGTGCCCTGCAATGGCGAAAACCCTGGGTAGGGTGGGAAATCAAGAACAGTGCGGTACAGAACGCGCAACAGAAACAGCGAGACGACTAACGTTATTGCAACGGGCAACGTAATACTCTCTGCGCTTAAGACGGTCGTTGGGTGGCGCGACGTTCGAACCGCATGCCGATTGATTCATATCTTGCTGATATTACGCTCATGGTCTCGTCACCCGACGTGCTATCGCAACGGATCAACTTGTGCGGCACAAATAGGCGAACACATCGTCGACCATCGCCTCGCAGCGTTCGAGCTCAGCGGGATCGATAAACTCGTTCGGCTGATGCGCTTGGTCGATGGAACCCGGCCCGCAAACGACACCGCTGATGCCGGCACGTTGGAAAATCCCTGCTTCCGTCGCGAACGACACCTCACCGGAACCGCCGGGGCGAACGCCGCTTAAGCCCTGGACCCAACGCTCTGCTTTCTCGTCGGGCTCTGGCAATAGCGGCGGTACGCGGCCGATCCGGGTGGTTCCGATTGACGCCTCAGGCGCAAACTCTTGGAGATCAGCGAGCACCTCGTCCGCTATGAATGCCTGCACCGCATCGAAGATCCGGTCGGGGTCTTCGCCGGGTAAGCTGCGGTACTCCCACAGAAACTCACAATGCGTCGGCAGGATATTGACGGCGGTCCCGCCTTGAATCGTTCCGACTTGAACCGTTGTCCACGGCGGCTCGCAGCCGGAGGCACCGGCCGACTGACGCCGGCTGCGACCAAGACTGTCAAGGTGCTCGATAATACGCGCCGCCGCGAATATGGCGCCGGCGCCGCGGTGCGGTTGGCTAGAGTGCGCAGCCTTGCCCGTCACCACGGTGCGAAATGAATTAATCGATTTGTGAGCGCGAATGACATGCATTGTCGATGGCTCACCGATAATGGCGTAATCTGGCCGTGCAAAATGCGCGAGCGCATCGTCGATCATGCTCGCAGCGCCCAGACAACCGACTTCCTCGTCGTAAGACAGCGCAAGGTACAGTGGCTTGGATAGTGCGTTGGTACTGAGCATTGGAAGTCGCGATAGAAAAACCGCCGCAAAACCTTTCATGTCGACGCTGCCGCGTCCGTAGAGCAATCCGTCTCGTTCGGTCAACACGAACGGATCGGTCTGCCAATCCTGGCCCTCGACAGGTACGACATCGGTATGGCCGGATAGCACAACGCCACCGGGGGCGTCGGGTCCAATCGCAGCAAACAGGTTGGCCTTATTACGTTCGGTGTTCCAAGTCCTTCGGCAACGGGCCCCAAAATCGTCGAGGTACTCCTCGACCCAATCGATCAGCGCAAGGTTCGAGTCCCGCGAGACAGTCGGGAAGGCCACGAGTCGGCGCAACATGTCTATCGAATTCAGCGTAGTCATCGATTTCCTTAGATCGTTGGAGCAACCGGGTTCACGTACGTGTCGACATGCGCATCGTCCTGCTGAGTGGTCAGCATCGACACCAAGACTAGCGCGAGTACGTGCGCCACCAAGCCCAGTAGCCCTTCGTGCACATCAATCGGCTTTAATTCCGGCAAGAAAAAGAACACCAGCGTCGTTGCACCACCAACGACAAGACCGGCGATCACGCCCGGTGTGGTCGCTCGTCGCCAAAACAAGGCCGCTACAACAGCTGGCGCCAACTGCGCGATTATCCCATAAGACGTCAGCAACAGAACGACAAGGGAAACACCCTCAGTCACCGCAAAGAAATACGCGACGGCACCAAAAACCACGATAAACGTCCGAATCAATTGGCGCTGCCGTGTCTCGCTCAGCGATAAGAATGGATGTAGACCGTCTTCGACGGCGACGGCGGCCGTCGCGTGAATTAGCGCATCACCGGTGGACATCGATGCCGACAAGGCCCCTGCGCAGAACAGGCCAACAACGATAACGGGCAGCTCTACGTTCAAGATAAGATACGGCAAGATAAAGTCTGGCTGCGATAACGAATCGACAAACAAAACGCCAGCAAAACCGATCAGAAAGACAGGCACCAAAAACAATTGAAAGGTGGGAAACCACACAACGGTGCGACGAATGATCCGCTCATCGCGCGCGGTAAACGCCTTCATGAACAGATGCGGCCACATCGTTATACCCACGGCGCTAACGAGAATGGCACTGGAGTACGCACCCCAGCTCCACGGCTGACCGGCCGCTGTTAGACCCGGTAGCTCCAGCAACTCGGGGCGCTCGGCAATGATCGCCTCGAACATCGGACCGATACCCCCGTACAACGCCGTCGGCAAATAGAGGCCAAGACTCCAAGCGATGGCGATCATAAACACACCTTGTAGCGTGTTAGTCCAACCGACAGCACTAACGCCACTGATGAGCACGTAGACCACGACGATGCCGTAGGCAGCCGCGGCACCCGCCCACAGCGGCACACGGCCCTCGGTAACCGCCTCGATCACAATACCGGCACCGCGCATCTGCAAGGTAATGTACGGAATCAACGCAGCGATACTGATCACAGCGATGACCAACGACAGTCCACGAGACCGAAATCGGCCCGTCAAGAACTGAGCTTGCGTCACTTGTCCGAAGCGCCGACCAATCCGCGCCGCCTTCGGACCGATCACATACCAAGGCGCCATACCGAGAACGCCGTACGACAGAATGTAAAAGGCTGCCGCCCCACGCGAATACGCCCAACCCGGGCCACCCAAGAACGCAAAGGCCGAAAACACCGTTGCACCGGTGACGAAGTACATGACCAAAAAACCGAAGTTACGGTCACCGGCGACAAATCCGTCAACGGTAGCCGATGTACCGCGCCCCGCCCGCAGGCCGACCCAAAGCGTTAACGCTAGGTAGGCCACGATCATGGCCAGAATAACCATCCATTGGTCCATTGCTAGCGCCGACCTTTGTTTTCAAACCAATCGAGTACCAGCAGCATGACCCAGCCGAGCAGAATCCAACCTATGGACCAGGCCATCGATAACGGGATGCCGATGATCAGTGGTTTGGGCGATCGAAACAGCGTGGCGACCGGCCAGGTTACGGCCAGCAGATAAACAAGAAAAAAGCCGATAGCGAGACGGCGAATCAGAGTCTTTGGCAATTGTCCGCCCAGGGAAGAGCAGCCCGCAGTATGCGTCACCGAAGTCGGCGGGACAAACGGCGCTGAGAGTGCGCTAGCACCAAGCTTTGTTATGCTCGAAACACGCACTTGCTCCTGACGTCGTTACCCCTTGAACGCCATCATCGACTACTTTTCCGGCCCACTCGGCAAGATTGAACTCGTCGCGACTGTTTTGTTGATGGTGAACGTGTATTTGCTCGGTAAACAGCGGCTGAGTAACTACTGGTTCGGACTGGCTGGCGTATTGCTGTTCGGTTACTTGTTCCGCGAATACAAGCTTTACTCCGATATGTTGCTGCAGTGGGTTTTCTATGCGCCGCTGCAGATTGTCGGTTTCGTTTTGTGGAAGTACGGCCGGACATTGGGTGCTACCGCCAAACCGACTGAAACGAACAGCATGCGGGTGGTTATGCTGTCGGCTCGCTACTGGCCCGTTGTTATCTTTCTCGTTGTTGGCTCGGCCGCCTTGCTGGGTAAAACCATGGCAGCGAACACCGATGCAAGTTTTCCTTATGCCGATGCGCTAACGACGACGATGAGTATTGCTGCCAGCATTCTGATGCTGAAGAAGATCCTTGAGAATTGGATCTTGTGGATCATAATGGATTTGATCGCGATACCGGTCTATTACTTTAAGGAACTGTACGTAACGTCTGGCTTGTATGTCGTGTTTTTGGCGCTGGCGGTACTGGGCTTGATGCGATGGCTGAACGACTACCGAGCACAAACACTTGGTCGGGTGTCCAGTGAGCACTAGTCGAGGCATCACACTTGGCAAGTTCCTACCGTTGCACAAAGGCCACGAGCTATTGCTGCGCGCTGCCGCAATGCACTGCGACGAACTGACCATTCTTGTCGGTACAACGCCCGATGACGCGTTCAGTTTCGAGCGGCGCGCGAAGTGGATTCGCTCACTGTTAGCGAGGTCACCCACCACAGTGCGCGCCTCAATTGATGTTGTTGCTGACCCAGACCCGAATCCACAGGTCGAAAAGGACGCCGCCGGTACCGTGGTTGACGAGTCGTACTGGTCGCAGTGGTTGCAGCAAAATCGAATGGCGTTAGCCAATGTCGATACCGTATTTACATCTGACCGGTATGGCGCCGAAGTCGCAAAACGCATCGGCGCGCGGTGGTTTCCTGTCGACCCTGATCGAGAAGCGGTACCGATTGCGGCGAGTCAAATCCGAGCGGATACTCGTAGCCATTTCAGCGCGATCAGTGATGTGGCTAAACCCGATGTAGCAACAACGGTCGCCGTCGTCGGCGCTGAATCTACAGGGAAGTCGACGCTCGTCAAAGCGCTCGCCAAACACTATGGCACGAGCTATGCCCCGGAATGGGGTCGGATCGTCAGTGAAGCGCACGCAGAACTGACAAAGCGCGATTTCGACCACATCATATCGATGCAAACGGAGTTGATTCGTACCGCACAACGCACCAGTAACGGCTTATGTTTCGCCGATACAGAGGCCATAACGACGGCATTATTTGCGCCCATCTATTTGCATGATGAACACGCAGCCTCGTGGCGATGTGCCAAGGCGCAATCGTTCGCGCTTTATCTGGTGCTGGACCCAGCGGTACCCTGGATTGATGATGGCACTCGGGTACTCGATACGGCGCAACGCGATGCATTCCACCAAGCGCTTGTCGGTGCGCTAGAGCGTTTAAACAAGCCTTACCGACTCGTTGGCGGCGACTCGTACAGTTCACGAGAAGAGGCTGCACGGTCAGCGGTTGACAACCTGACGAGCCGGTTCGGTCCGGTATGATGCACCTCGTAACGCCCCGGTGTGTTGAAATATTCACTCGCATCAACAGCCAAACTGGTCGCCGTGGAAATAACGCTGGCGGCTAAGACAGTAAGCAGTCCGTATTGGCTGTAAGGCACGATTCGAGATAATCACCCAGCAAGCGACACCGCTATCGAGATGTCAGTCAAATTCAGTCGTTTGATTGCACCGGAGTAGCCATGCAACAAGACTACAAGAAACTTTGGTTATGGATGGTCGTCCCGCTCATTGCGACGCAGCTGACCATCGCGATGGATTATTGGGGTGATTTCACTCGCAACCCGTGGGCCGTTCACATTCACTATTGGAATGCGAGTCTTTGGTATGTCTTTCTGATTTCCCAACCGCGCCTCTTTGCAGCCGGTAACTTAGCCAGTCACCGAACATGGGGAATGGTGGGCCTGCTGCTCGCTGGAGGTTTGATTTTTCTCGGTGTTGGGCAACTGAATCGGGACATCGTCTACGCCAACTTTGCGCGCGACAATCCAGGCGGCATGGGACCGTTCGAACCCTGGTTCTTTTTTCAGGTCATGCTGATTGAGATTATTCTGATCACCGCGTTCGCCATCGCAATCACTATGGCGATCGTGAAGCGCAAGTCGCTCCGGGACCACGGCTGGTGGATGGCTTCTACCGCGTTTCTGATCATGATGCCGGCACTCGGACGTGGCATACAGAACTTATGGATTGGGATCTATGGGTTCGTTCCCGAGGCAAAGCGCGTATTGACCGAACCGATCTACCTTACCCAGTTCATCATTATTTCGATGACGCTGCTTTTCGCTTGGCGGTTTAAACAGCTGCGGCATCCGGCGACTATTCTGGCTATTGCCGCCAATGCGACGTTGTTTGTTCTGGAGCCTGTCGCCCGATCGGCTGCCGTCCAGGCGTTCTTCCGGTCGTTCATTGCGCATTGATCGTAGACTGCTGTTCGAGCACGCGACAAGAGGCGGTTACTAGACGTGCATCGCTCCGCCGCTGCAACAGCGACGGAGCGATTTCGGTCAAAACTCGTACGCTAACGAGGCGATTACCGTCCGATCGCGCGATGTACCAACCCGGATTGCGGCAAATGCATCGGGCGTAACAGCAGCCTGCGTCAGCCGGTAGTCCTCGTCTAGCAAGTTGATGACGTTAACCTGGGCCTTCCAACGATCCTGGCGGTAATAAGCCATAGCACCTAGCTCGACCCACCCATCGTAAACGGCGACGTTTTCACCGCTTGCAAAGATATCGTCCTGGTAGTTGATGCTACCGCCAAAACCGAACAGACCGTCAAATAGAGGAATCTCGTAGAACGACGCAAAGTTCACACCATGTTCGGGAATACCCGGCAGTGTCGCACCGGATTCGAAACCGAAACTGAACGGCCCGAAGACGAACGTTGTTCCGCCATCCAAGATTTCATTGTCGATATAGCTGTACCCCGCCTGGATACGCCACTCATCGGTGATCCGCCCGACAACCTCGATTTCAACGCCGAGCGATTCGTACTCACCGATATTGCCGAACCGTTGGTCCGTCGGTGGTGCGAATGGGTTAATGAGAAAAGCGACGTCTTGTTCAGTGACTTGGTAGAGCGTGCCGGTAACAAGCAGCTGATCGCCGTTCGGCTGCCACTTCATCCCGAGCTCCCACGAGACTGACGTTGTCGGATCGATGGTTTGGTCGTCGATGCCCAGCCGTCCGCCGGACGACGTGTAGCCTTCGGCATAACTTAGGAAAGCAGTTAGCTCATCGTTGAAGGAATAGACGACACCACCACGCCAACTAAGATCGTCGTCTTCAAAGCCGGACAGGTTGTCCTTGTACTCCGAGTAGCGAAAACCTGCCAGGACTCCCCACTTGTCATTGATGGTGATGTAGTCGAGGAAGTTGATACCCGTTTCCTCGAAATCCGCTTGCGTTCCAAACCCCGCGTCGGTAAATGTCAGGAGGGAGGCGGGGTTATCGACGGGCGTGAACGGGTCGTTGACGGCGTACGTATCGGTAACGAAGTTGTAATAGACCATGTCGCCACTAGTCCGACTGCTACCGTCAACCTCGGATGACTCAAACGTATACGAGGCAAGGATTTGGTGCTCCATGCCGCCGGGACCCTCAAGATCGATGATGTTCCTTAATGTGTACTGTTCCACCGTCCCGGTCGAATCAGCAGAGCCCGCTGTGATCAGCACGGTGTCGGCGAGAGCCGTTCCGGCTGCGCCAATAAGACCGAACGTCGGTGTAATCGCACCGTTGTTCGTGTCGAAAAACAGCTTGTCGTTCTCCGTATTCTGAATGGTCGCCTCGACGCGCCAGTTGTCGAGCACCTGATACTCCGCGAGAACGTACGTGCGCACCGATTCGGCGACCGACGCGTCGTTGAATCCAGGTATACCGTAAAACTGGTCGACGTCTTGGTTGGGCCCGTAGAAATAGCCCGTGAATAGGTCGCCGTCTAAGACTTGGCCACGCTCTTGCGTGTAGTCATCGTCGATATACTCGACGCCAACGACAACCGACGCTTGCTCCCCGGTCCAGGACACACTGGGGTTGACCAGCAGACGCTGGCGAAGAACGTTATCCCGAAAGCTCTCCGAGTCTTCATAGGTGCCAACAAAGCGATA
>JBCDIL010000016.1:0-87727 GCA_038749025.1 Pseudomonadota bacterium
AAGCTAGCACGTCAGGATCGGCAATCAGGGCGATCGCCGTCGCTGTTTGCCGGGCCGCGATAGCGAGACAGATATCCGGTCCGATTCCGGCGGGTTCGCCGACGTTGACCAGCAACCGCGGCTGAACAGTCAACACGTTACAAGCGGCGTAATATCAAATTCGCTTGTCGACGAAAGCGTCGTCACGGAGGCGACGCAACCACAGTTCGGTTTCCTCGTCGAGCCGCGCATTTCGAATGTTGATCTCGCAACTGCGTTGGCGCATTTCATCGGTGTTGTCGTAAAGCCGCCGGTCTAAAACCTCAAGCATGTGCCAGCCAAAACGTGTTCGGAAGGGTTCACTGAGCTCGCCCAGCTCCGATTCGTTTACGACTTTTTCGAACTCAGGAACGAACATGCCCGGCTCGGCCCAGCCCATATCGCCTCCTTCGGTAGCGGAGCCTGGGTCTTCAGACAGTTCTCTTGCCAGTTCGCTGAACTGTTCACCCGCCAGGATTCGCTCGCGGGCTTGTTGCAATTTCAGCTCAGCAGTCCGGTCGTCGACGACCTCGTTTGTGAGAACGAGAATATGCCGGACACGGTTCTGTTGGACCTCGCTTTTCAACACGGCACCACGCTGATCGTTCAATTGGACGAGGTGGTAGCCACTGGGGCTGCGAAGCGGCTCAGACGTCTCGCCAACGTCGAGTTGCGCGACGATCGTCGAAAACAGGGTCGGAATCTGGTCTCCGCGACGCCATCCGAGGGCACCACCCTCGAGCGCCGTTTGCGCATCCGAGTGGCGCACGGCCATCTCGCCGAAATTCGCACCGTCGTCGATAGCTTGGCGAACTTCGACTGCCTCGGCTTCCGCCTCGGCGAACTGCGCTGCGGTCGCTGCGGCCGGGACACTGATTAAGATGTGCGAGAGTTCGTATTCGGCATTCGTGTTCACTTGGCCGATTTGCTTGTCCAGGCACTGCTCGATTTCCCGCGGCGAGACCCGGATGCCACCAGTCACTTCGATTTGCCGCAGTTGGCGAAGCATGATTTGCTCGCGAACTTCTTTGCGGTAGGTCGCGTAGTCGATTCCCTGGCTCGCCAGCGCTGCCGGTAGATCGTTGATCGTCAATCCTTGCTGGGCCGCCATCTGACCGATCGTTGTATTGAGCATGTCGTCGGGAATTCGAATGCCCATCCGGTTGGCTCGCTGGATTTGGATCTGATTGACAATCAGACGCTCTAGCACTTGATCGACAAGGACCTGATCCGGTGGCATCGGCACATTATCGGCTTCGAGGCGTTGGCGAATCATCGCCGTCTCAAGATCAAGTTCGCTCTGCAAGACCACACCATCGTTAACGATGGCCACGATCCCGTCAAGGAAAATACCACTTTGGACCGGCCCCACCTCTTCTTGGGCGAGCCCGGAGCTTGCGAATAGACACAATAAAGCGGCGCAACCATGCCGCCCGAGTGATGCTTGCATATGGGTTAGTCCCGTCTGTCTGTGTAGCCCAGTATACCGCGCTCGAGGCGCCGATCTGCCGGGTCTCCGACACTCGTTAAGCCGCGAAGTTCCAGCTGTAGCGAGACCGACGTATCTGAGCGCCCGTCGCGCCTGGTTATGTAGCGCCGCGTGATGAGGCGCAGCGCCCAGCAGCAGCTTTCATACTCGAAGCCGACAAAACGATCCAAAGTCGTCTTATCCCGTAGCGAGAAGTTGTAGCGTCCGACAAAATTCCACCGCTGCCCGACGGGCCACGACCACGAGACGTCGCCTTGCTCTAACGAGGCTTCGCGATAGCGATAGCCGACATTGATAACCCGGTCGCTCTGCGGTTGGTACTGCAGCCGAAACTCGGACTTAACGGTATTGGCGGCGTCCGAGTTCCATTGGTGGCCGAATTCCATGTTCCATTTGTCTGACATCCGGATATCAATTTCAGCGATGTAATCGGATGATTCCGAGGTCCGCGGCGGTTGTCCGTCCAGCGATACACCTTGCGTAGAAAAGTACCGCGTTTGGCCGATAGTAGCGGTCAATACGTTCGCGCCAGTGTCTGGGTCTATTAGTCGGCTTGTCAGTCCGAGGCTAACTTGGTCGAGGTCAGCAATGCGGTCGGGTCCGACGAAGGGGTTCTTACGAAAAATTTGCACCAGGTTAAAGTCTGGGTCGACGGTGTCGAACACCGGCAAGTCGGACTGGTCTTCGAACGGTGTGTGGGTAAACAACAGCCGCGGTTCCAGCGTCTGGCGCCAACGGGTCTTGCCTTGCCAGCGTTTTTCAAAGCGTGTGCCGAGGTCCAGGCTGAAGCGAGGCAGAACACGATCGGGCGACGTGTCGACGCCAGCATCGACCTCGCTCAGACGGTAGGCGGTGTAAAGCAGTGAGGCTTCTGGTCTCGCGAAGAATGCGCCGTTGTCGAAATCCCAGTAGATACCGGGCTCGCTGTGCCAGCGCCAGCCATTTACGCCAAAATCACGTTCGAAACGGACCAGCTCGTTCGGAAGATCGACGCCTAGGCCACGCCATAGACGCGGCCAATTGCCGTCGACCTGTATGGCCGGAGCTCGGCGGTAAGGGCGATCGGGCGTTAGTAACCCAGGGTCCAGAACTTGATAGGCCTGAAACGCGATCTCGGTGTTCCAGTGTCGGCCAGGTCGGCGCAGTAACAGTTCGCGATTCAGGAAGATGGTGCTGGCTTCGGTTTGGTTCTCGCCGAGGTCTTCAAAATATTGAACATCGCTGACATCTTGTACGTCGACAATCAGTTGCCAGTCCGAGCGTAGTTGTGACGTCGATTGCAACGTGGAAAACGTTCGATCTTCTCCGAACGCGTTGTCATCAGGTAGGTAGCGCACATCGATCAGCGCGTCGGAATGCGTCGATAAGTAGCGCGCTTCGGTGTTCAGTTGTAATCCACGCCGCGATAAGACTCGCGGTGTGATCGTGGCATCGTAGTTTGGCGCTATGTTCCAATAGATCGGTACGCTGGCTTCCGTGCCGTTGCGGCCGCTGGTATTGAATGCCGGGATCAGGACGCCACTTTTGCGTTCATCCGAAATCGGAAACGACATGTACGGCATATACAAAATCGGAACGCCCTGGAACTCTAAACGCATGTTACGGGCCGTGCCGATGCCGCTAACCGTATCGATTTCGATGTCGCCGGCTTTGATAAGCCAGTCGTCATTCCCGGCTGCGCACGACGTGTAGGCGACTCCACCGAGCTCGATCTTCCCAGCTTGATCTAGACGGAGTTTTTCGGCAGACCCGTGGCCACGGTCGTCCGGTAAGTTGAAATCGGAGTCGCTGAACTCGGCGACACCGGCATCGAGATCAAAATTTGCGCGCGATCCGCTGACTTCCGAGGCAAGGCCTGAGTATTTCACGTTGCCATCGAGGGTAAGCTCGCCGGCTGCCGCGTCGTAGTTGGCATCATCAGCCGCGATAAAGTCGTCACCACGCCGAATAAGGACCCCGTCCGATAACGTCGCTTTGCCGCCAAGCGTCAGGTCAGCACTGCCGGCCTCGAAGCGAATGGTGTCGGGGTCGGTTTTCTCCTGCGAATCAAAAAGACCCGACGAGAACACCGCGGCCGTGTCGATTACATTCGGTGCCCGGCAAAAAGAGGGAACTTCGACGGCGACGACGGTGCGGCAGACGCTTGCGATTAATACGCCGATCGCACAACGCAACATGAAGCGAGCCAAGAGAATACGCCGACAGCCGTGATATCCTGAAACCTTCGCACAGATCGCCCACACCAGCAATCCAGCACTCAAACTCCAGCATGACGGCACCAAACGGCGCAGCGGCGTTCGCGGCGCGCGAGCGCCTCTTGGATGCATGGGTAAGCCGGGTGCTCGGCGCTCCACACCCGCGATCGTTCGCCTCTGACGATGCGAGTTTTCGACGTTATTTCCGGGTTACGACCAGCGCGAAGAGCTTCATCCTAATGGACGCGCCGCCGGCGCAAGAAAATAGCCGCCCGTTCGTTCATTTAGCGGCCCAGTTACGGGCGCTAGGTCTCAATACACCAGCGGTATTTGCGATTGATCTTGCAGCCGGGTTCTTGTTGCTTGAGGACTTTGGAACGACAACGCTCTTCGACGCTCTCGATTCGCACGCGGAGAGGGTCCCGGTTGCCCTCGACGAGGCGATGGATAGCCTGGCGACGATGCAGCGTGCGGGTGTTCCATCGAGTATGCATTTGCCGCGCTACGATGAAACCGCCGTTCGGCGTGAGTTGTCGCTGTTCCCAGAGTGGTTCATCGGTAAACATCTCGGTTTGGCGATGGCGACAAGCAACCCGGCATGGGTGGGCGCTTGCGATTTCCTGGTCAAACGCTGGCTGGCAATGCCTGCGGGTGTCGTCCATCGCGACTTCCATACCCGTAACCTTATGTTCCGGCCGGGTAAGCCGTTGGGGATCATCGATTTTCAAGACGCTTGCCACGGTCCGGTGGCTTACGACGTCGTCTCGCTGGTCAAAGACTGCTACGTCGTTTGGGATGGCGCACAATCGGAGGTCATGCTTCAAGGCTACTACGACAAAGCTAGTCTTCCGCGTGGCTATAGCCTGCAAGCCTTCCGCGAAGACGTGACTCTCTGTGGTATCCAGCGCCACTTGAAAGTGGCCGGAATTTTCTCACGGCTTTGCCACCGCGATAACAAGGTTCGTTACCTTGACGACTTACCGCGAGTTGTCGCCTATCTGCAGGACGCCATTGCACGATTCGCTAGCTTGGCCCCACTGGCTGAGTGGTTGCCAGATGAGTCGACACTGTTAGAGGCTCGCCGGTGCGCGCAATTATCCTAGCGGCCGGTCGCGGCGAGCGTATGCGACCATTGACCGATTCCGTGCCGAAGCCGCTTTTGAGGGTGGGCAAGACAACGCTGCTAGAGCGTCACCTCGACCGGTTAGCCAGAGCCGGCGTGACCGATGTAATGATCAATGTCAGTTGGCTTGCGCAGACGATCATCACCGCCATCGGATCTGGCGATCGCTATGGGGTCAAAGTCGCGTATAGCCACGAGCCGCCCGGTGCTTTAGAAACCCTCGGTGCTGTTCGTCAGGTATTGCCGTGGCTTGGCGAAGAGCCATTCTGGCTTGTCAACGGGGACGTCTTTAGCGACTTTGATTTCGCGGCCCAACGGCCCGATGCGGACTATTCGTTGTTGGCTAATATCGTCTTGGTGCCCAACCCGCCACACAAGCCGATGGGCGACTTTGCCTGTGTCGAAGGCTTGGCGACTCGACCGACCGACAGCGAGCGTGACTACACGTATGCCGGGATCGGCTGGTACCGACCTGATTTGTTCGCGGCGGTCGCGACAGGTCGTGCGCCGTTGGGTCCGCTGTTGTTCAACACAGCCGCGGCGGGTCAACTGGGCGCAACCGTACACAACGGACGATGGGACGATGTCGGTACGCCGCAGCGGCTTGACACCCTCAGGCGCTGGCTCGACACGTCGACGCCGCCGTAACTTCCGCGCTGAAATAGTCGGCCATCAACGCGGCGCTCGTCGGCAGGTCAAGGTCGACACCGAGTCGAGCTAAGTCGGTCATCTCAAGGCCGGCGTACCCGCACGGGTTTATGCGCCCAAACGGCTCCAAGTCCATCGCTACGTTCAGCGCTAGCCCGTGGTAGCAGCATCCGCGTCGAACGCGTATGCCGATGCTGGCTAGCTTGCGACCGTCGACGTAGACGCCGGGAGCGTCCCGTTTACCGATAGCGTCAATGCCATTCGCCGCGCACAACTCGATCACGGCGCGCTCCAACGCGCAAACCAGTGCGCGCACGCCGATACTGGCGCGACGGATATTCAGCAGCGGATAGAGCATCAGTTGGCCGGGTCCGTGGTAAGTGACCTGACCGCCGCGGTCGGTCTTGATGACCGGTATCTCTCCGGGTGCTAGAACGTGGCTGGCATCACCAGCGAGCCCGAGCGTGTAGACCGGCGGATGTTCGGCAAACCAAAGTTTATCGACCGTCGCATCATCGCGTTGGTCGGTGTGAGTTTGCATCTCGCGCCACAACGGTTCGTAGTCGCGCCGGCCAAGCCACGCCCAGTCAATCGTCTCGTTCATTGTGCGAACAAAACGTCGTCGCTGTCAGATAGCGCTTGGTAAACGGCGTTCAGTTGCTCTCGACTGGTTGCGGTAAAGGTTACCGTCAGTGCGATGTATTTGCCGCCGCTACTGTGCGCTTCACGAATATGCGAGTCGTCGACAGTGCCGATGATCGGTTCGAGAAGCGCCCGTGCAATTGATCGAAATTCACCATCGTCACGGCCAATCAACTTTACCGGGAATTCGAGCGGAAACTGCATGATTTCCGGGTCGTCGGAAATATCACTCATTACTCAAACCACAGACTGACTTCGTCAGTCATTCGTTTCCATAAGCCGCCGCTCGCGACCGCGGTGGCCGTGAGTAGATCTACTTGATCCAGGACGACTCCGTTGTGTTCCAAAATCAATTCGCCGAGGGGTTGTCCGACTGACAACGGCGCTATGACCGTTGCCGGTAACTCAACCCGTGCGGTCACCTCGTCGAAACGGCCGCGCGGCAGTGTAATGGCCACATCGCGAGCGGCCTGGAGGGCCACGCTATCGGCCGTCCCCTTCCAGATGCGCACATCGCCCCGAACTATCGATCCCGCCGGGTATAGCAGCCGTGTCTCGTAGAATCGGAAGCCGTAGTTCAGCAAGGCCTGACTCGCTTCGATCCGCCCATCCGGGTTGGCCGCACCCATTACCGACGAAACCAGCCGCATGCCATTGCGCGTCGCCGATGCGACCAGGCAAAAACCGGCTTCATCGGTGTGGCCTGTTTTCATGCCGTCGACCGTGCTGTCGCGCCACAGCAGCCGGTTGCGGTTTTCTTGGCGAATGCCGGCGTACGTGAATTCACGCTGCGCGTACCAGGCGTAGTATTCCGGAAACTCGCTGACGATCGCGCGCGCCAAGCGCGCAATATCGCGCGCTGTCGTGTAATGCGCTTCGCCGGGCAAGCCACTCGCATTCTGGAAATTCGTCGCAGCCATACCCAACTCGGCAGCGAATGTATTCATAAGATCGGCGAAGGCGTTCTCAGCGCCAGCGACATGTTCGGCGAGAGCGACACTCGCGTCGTTGCCCGATTGTACGATCATGCCTTGAACCAGTTCTTCGACGCTGACCGATGCGCCTTGTTCGATAAACATCCGTGAGCCGGGCGTCTGATAGGCTTTTCTGGAGACTTGAACTTTGTCCTCCAGTGAAATTTGATCCGCCCGCAGGTATTGGAAGACGACGTAGGCCGTCATCAGTTTGGTCAGACTCGCGGGCGCGACGCGTTTATCGGGCTCTTGGCTAGCTAGAACCGTCCCGGTTGTCGCATCGACCAGCATGTAGCTGGTGACGCCGACCTGCGGTGGCGCCGGTATCGGTGTGCGCGCCACTTGGGCCTCGGCAGCGCTAACGCTGAGTAACGCAATGACTATCGCACTGATGCGGACAAACAAACCCATGATGTGTCGGACCTCGGAAAAGGGGAAATTACTCAACGATCACTTGAACGGCGGTCAACCCATTCGCTTGCAGCCTCTCGACCATGCTGTCCAGAGCGATCGCGTCGGCTAGCGGTCCGATTCGCACTCGGTAGAGCCGTGGCGATTCCTCGGGCAGCGTAACGATATCGACCGGTGTAAAGCCGGTTTCGCGCAAGCGAATAAACATACCCTCGGCGTTATCGAGACTTGCGAACGCTCCCACCTGCACGAACAGTTCGGCAACACCGGTCGTCGGTGCCGGTTCCGTCTCAGCGGGCCGCGGCAGAGACCGACCGGTCTCGGTTGCTGGGCTCGATGGCGGGACCGCGGGCGATGCGACGGCGGGTTCCGTGGTGCGTCTTACCACGCGGGTTGCCGGTTGTGTCGGTATCGCCTGCACGCGCGCCGTGCCGCTAGCGTCGAAGGTAAGTGCAGTGACCTCGACTAGCCCGGTGCCATCTCGAACGATCTCTAGGCGACGCGCCGCCTCATACGACAAATCGATGATTCGGTTCGCGACGAAGGGGCCGCGGTCATTGACACGAACAACAATGCGCTTGTCATTTTTGAGGTTGCGTACCTCTACCCATGTCGGCAACGGTAAAGTCTTATGGGCCGCCGTCATCGCGTACATGTCGTACGTGTCGCCCGAACTTGTTCGTCGGCCATGGAACTTCTTACCGTACCAAGACGCGATGCCGCGTTCGTGGTACCCGTCAGCCGTCGCCATGACATGGTAACGCTTGCCGAACTCCGTATAGCTCGACGGATTGCCATAGCGACTGCGTGGTTCGGGGCGTGGCGTCGGATCGGACTGATCGGTCACAACGACCGGTCGCGTCGTTGGTGGAGCACCGTCGCGAGGATAGAAGCTGCAACCGGTGAGCGCGGCCAGCAATAACAAACCGCTTAGGCGCATCAGCGTGACGAGCGTTTGGTCGCGATGGCCGCGCCTAACTGTTGTACCGCGAGCGCATACATGACGCTGCGATTGTAGCGAGTGATGACGTAAAAATTGTGCCGACCGACCCAGTAGTCATTACGGTCGACGCCATCGAGGCGAATCAGCGTCGCTGGGGTTGCTGCATCGCCATCGATCGCGGTTCTCACGCCGCCCGCCCGCAAGTCGCCTAGAGTCGAGGTGAGCTTCAATGTGTTCTTTTGGGGCGGCACGATCGAGAACGGTTTCTTGATGCGGGCTGGCGCGACGACTGGCTCGCCACGGCGCCAGCGATGCCGCGCCAAGTAGTTCGCTACGCTACCAATCGCGTCCGGCCAACTGTCGAAAAGGTCGCGTCGACCATCGTCGTCAAAGTCAACAGCATACTCGCGGTAACTGGTCGGAATGAACTGACCGCGACCCATCGCGCCCGCATAGGAACCAAGAACGCTATCAACGTCCCACCCTTCAGCTCGCGATAGCAGCAAGTACGCTTCGAGTTCGCCGCCGAAGAATCGGCTGCGCGGGGGATAGTCAAACGCCAGTGTCGCGAGGGCGTCGCGCACGGTGTAGCGCCCGGTGATACGGCCATAGTAGGTTTCGACACCGATAATGCCAACAATAATCTCAGCGGGCACACCGTACTTGTCCTCGGCGGCTTTGAGCGTTGCGGTGTGTTCGTTCCAGAACTCAACACCGGCTGTGATTCGCTCAGTGGTCAAGAAAATCTGCCGGTATTCATGCCATGGCCGAACCCGCTCAGCGGGCCGGCTAATTTTCTCGATAATGCCGGCGTCGATGGTGGCGTGAGCCAGCCATTGCTCGACAGCCGTGCGCTCGAGCCCGTGTTTGTCGACCACACGGTCTACAAACGCTTGAACGTCGGCCCGAGACGTGTCGAGCGCGAGTGCCGTTGAGCAGGCACCGCCAAGGACGATGGCGGCGAGAGCAGCCCGACGCAGTGTTGGAAAAGATCGAATCAATGCGGCAGCAGTTTGCGGCGTGTGTGAATCGACATGAGAATACCGAAACCTGCCAGCAGGGTCACCATTGAGGTGCCGCCGAAACTCACCAGCGGGAGCGGTACCCCGACGACGGGCAAGATGCCACTGACCATGCCAATGTTGACGAAGACGTAAACAAAAAACGTGAGACTAATGCTGCCCGCTACCAGTCGCGAGAACGTGTCCCTGGCGATGAGCGCGATGTAAAGGCCTCGACCGACGACGAACAGGTACGCGAGCAGCAAAGCGAGAACCCCGAGCAAACCAAACTCTTCGGCCAATACCGCAAATATGAAGTCAGTATTGCGCTCCGGCAGGTAACCTAGCGTTCCTTGTGTCCCATTGGTCCAGCCGCGGCCGAACAAGCCGCCTGAGCCGATCGCTATCGTCGACTGGATGATGTTGTAGCCAGCGCCGAGCGGGTCGGACGTCGGGTCGAGCAACGTCAGGACCCGCTGGCGTTGATAGTCATGCATGCCTTGCCATATCAATGGCAAGGCCGCAGCGAGCAATGCCAATGCCGCGACGACAACGCGTAAACGCAAGCCGGCCAGCAATAGCACAAGCGCGCCCGAGGCGGCGATCAATATCGATGTGCCGAGGTCGGGTTGAATAGCGATCATGGCGGTTGGCGCAGCGATCGCTGCACCCAGTACGGCCGTTGTTTTCAGCGACGGCGGCAGCGGTTCGGTGTGCAGATACCAGGCGAGCAGCATCGGTACGGCCAGCTTCATAACCTCCGACGGTTGAAAGCGAATGCCGATATCCAACCAGCGCTGTGCACCATGACCCGTATCGCCGATAACGATCACGAGGCCGAGTAACGCTAAGCCGCCAAGGTAGGCAGCTGGCGTCCAGCGGCGCATAAATGCCGGCGAGAATTGCGCGATGACAAACATCGCGATGAAGGCAATGCCTAGACGAATGGCTTGTGCGCGGAGCAGTGCCGTGCGTTGGTCCACGGCGCTGTATAGAACCGCCAAGCCAATCGTTACGATGATGATTAACCCAATCAGTAGGGGCCCATCGATATGAATACGCCGCAGTGCGCTTGCAAGCCGGCCACCGGTCGACGGCTCGGGCAGTCGGACCCAATCGTTCACGGTGCCGGCTCGCGGGATGACTGGGTCATCGCTTTGTCGCGTAGCCAAAAGTCCGTGACAGCACGGGCAACCGGCGCCGCGACGCGCGAACCGCTCGACCCGTTTTCGATAACAACGGCAACTGCGATACGCGGTTCGTCAACCGGTGCAAATGCGACAAACAGGGCGTGGTCGCGCAACCGTTCGTCGAGTTCTTCTTCGTCGTACTCATCCTCTTGCGCGACACTGAATACTTGTGCGGTGCCGCTCTTTCCAGCCATTTTGTAAGGGGCGTCGATGCCGACCTGGCGAGCCGAGCCGTTATGGCCCTGCAGCACCGACTGCATCGCCGTGATAATCGGCTCCCAGTGATCCTCGCTTTTTAATTGCACCGGGTCGAGCGGCACCACGTCGGGCGCTTGCATCTCGCCGCTGGCTGGGTCTTCGATATAGCGAACGATACGCGGCTGGACCCGTTTACCGCGCAGCGCGATTGCGGCGGTTACGTGGGCAAGTTGCAGCGGCGTTGCCAGCATGTAGCCTTGGCCAATCGATGCGATAACTGTTTCACCGGGAAACCATGATTGGTCCTCGCGCCGTGAGAAGCTCGCTCGTTTCCACGCTTGCGACGGAACTAGGCCGGCTTTTTCGCCAGACAAATCAATACCGGTAACACTGCCTAGACCGAATTGAGTCAAATACTCGTGCATCGTATCGATCCCGAGTGCGGGTGCGAGCGCGTAAAAATAGACGTCGCAGGACTCGGCAATCGCGTCATGCAGATTCACTAACTGGTGGCCTTCCGGGCGCCAATCGCGGTAGCGATGGGAACTACCTGGCAAGCTAAACGCACCCTGGCAGTTAATACGATGTGAGAGGCTTGTGACGTGAGACTCGAGTGCCGCTAATGCGATGATCGGCTTGATTGTCGAGCCCGGGGGGTAACGGCCACGCAGAACCCGATCGAATAAAGGCCGATCAAGATCGTTGCGAAGAGCAGCAAACTCCTGACGACCGAGACCCGTTGCGAAAGCGTTTGGGTCGAAGCCGGGCGAGCTCGCCATCGCTAAGACTTCGCCTGTCGTCGGTTCTAATGCGACAACCGCTCCGCGCACGCCGTCGAGCGCCGCTTCAGCGACACGCTGCAACTCCAAGTCGAGCGTCAGCCAAACGTTGCGACCGGGTTCCGGTACATCGCCGGGGCGTGACTCGAGCGAACGGCCTGTTGCGGTCGTCAACAGCTGGTGGTGACCGACTTCACCGTGCAAATCCGACTCGTAGAATTGCTCGACACCCACTTTGCCGATCTGCCGCGTGCCGGCGTAATTGTCAGGACGCTCAAGACCGTTGAGATCGGCGGCACTTAATCCGCCGACATAGCCGACGGCGTGGGCGGCGAGCTCACCGTGGGGGTAATAACGAATTAGCCGCGCTTCGATAGCAACGCCCGGGTAGTGTGGGCGTACAACGGCGAAACGGGCGACGTCGACGTCGCTAAGGTCGCTTCTCAATATGACCGATTCAAAGCGCTGGCTGCGCTCTGCGCGTGCGTCGAAGCGCTCCACGTCGGTTGCATCGATCAAGCCCTCGCGTTGCAACGAATCCAGTGTTGCAGCCATATCGGCAATCCGTTCCGGGACGATGACCAGCTGCCAAACTGGACGATTGTCGGCAAGTACCTGACCGTTACGATCCAGGATCAGGCCGCGCGTTGGTGTTAGCGGTGCGACTCGCAAGCTGTTGTCAGTCGACAGGGCGCGGTATTGTTCGTGTTGAACGATGGTTAGATAGGCCAGGCGGCCGACCAGAACCATACAGCCGACGGCGATCGCCGCGATGGCCAGCAATGTGCGGAGGCGAAAGACCAGCACTTCGTGGCCTGAGTCCTTTATCGGCGTTCGGGCTTTCAGTGCTATTCCGTTCACGTGGGATCCCGAGCGAGTACTCCGTCCAGTATATAAAGTATGAACGGCCAGGCGACAGCGCTGGTGACAACCGGCAACCAATAGTCGGCCCCCCGGCTCGACAATCCGGCCACACCGTTACTCCAAAACAGCACGAACTCGTAAAGCGCGATCAGTAAGACCACGGCAGCGGCCAATTGGACCCAGGAAAACACCCGTAAGCGCAAGTGCAGACGCAGGGCAGGGAAGGCCATAACCACCAGGGCCAGTGCGTGTAGGCCCAACAATGTTCCGTATAACGCGTCCAGCGCGAGCCCGACCAGCGCGATGACCCAGAACGGCAAGCGCTGCGGTGCGAAGACAGCCCAATAGACGACGACTAACGCAACCCAGTCCGGTCGCGCTGTGCGCAGAAAGTCGGGCAACGGCACTACGGTCAATGCGAGTGCAATGATCAGCGATCCGGTGATCCGCCAGACGGCTCCGCGAGTCGTATCCGCGCTACTCATCGGTACCTGTCGTCGGCGGGGCGTCGGTCTCGTCGCTGTCGGCGATCGCGTCTCGCTCGATAAGCACGACTTCGCGAATACGGTCCAACCCGGCGATCGGCTCGGCACTGACCGCTGCGAACGACTGCTCTGGCCGCCGTTCGATCTTGGTGACCGTGGCGACCGGGTAGCCAATCGGGAAAACGCCGCCTAAACCCGACGTTACCAATACATCGCCTACCTCAATATCCGCGCTGTTTGGCAAATAAACCAATTCGAGGCGATCGATGTCGCCGGTTCCTTCGGCGATCGTCCGCAAGCCATTGCGGACCACTTGAACGGGCGTCGCGTGATCCGGATCGGTGATCAAAATGGCAGTTGATCGAAAATCGGTGGCTTCGAGCACCTGCCCGACAACACCGTCGGCATCGACGAGCGCCTGGCCCATCGACACGCCCCGTTGTGAGCCTTTATTGAGCGTTATGCTGTGTCGGTAGGGGTTGGCGGCGACGGCCAATATTTCGGCCATGCTGTAGTTATCAGCCACTTGCGCCGATGCGTTCAGCATCGCGCGTAAGCGTTCGTTCTCGGCTTCGAGCGCATTGAAGCGTTGCAGTTCTGCTCGCGTACGCAAACGCTCAACTTTTAATGCATTGTTTTCCCGTTCGAGCTCCGCGCGCGGTCGTGCTGCGTCACTCGACCAGTCGATAAGTCGAATGGGCACCGATACGCCAATTTGGATAGGGGCGACAACGGCCGCCAGCGTCCGCCGAGCGAGGTCGAGCGAGCTGCCGCGGTTATCAATAACCATTAAGGCGATACAAATCACCACGTAGATTGCAGCCCTAAGACCAAGGGCGGGCAGAACTGCGCGGGTATCCGAAGTCGGGGTCGCCACAGTCGCTAGACGATCGCTTACGCCGGCCCCACCGTGCTACGGCGGCGTCGCTGCATCATTCCAGACCGAATACGCCAGGGCCGTACTCGTCGATCAGCTCGAGGACGCGACCCCCACCGCGGGCTACGCAGGTGAGTGGGTCATCGGCGATGACGACCGGCAGACCGGTTTCTTCCATCAGTAGTTTGTCGAGATCTCGAAGCATCGCACCGCCGCCGGTGAGTACGATACCGCGTTCCGCGACATCGGCGCCGAGTTCGGGTGGCGTTTGCTCCAACGCCTCCTTCACCGCGCCGACGATACCTTGCAGTGGTTCTTGCAAGGCTTCGAGGATTTCGTTGCTGTTGAGGGTAAAGCTGCGTGGTACACCCTCGGAGAGATTGCGGCCTTTAACGCTAATCTCGCGAACCTCATCGCCGGGATACGCAGAGCCGATTTCATGTTTGATGCGCTCGGCGGTCGCCTCGCCGATCAAGATGCCGTAATTGCGCCGAACGTAGTTTGATATCGCCTCATCGAAACGGTCGCCACCGATTCGTACCGATGCCGCATAAACAATTCCGTTTAATGAGATGACGGCAACTTCGGACGTACCACCGCCAATGTCGAGGACCATCGAGCCGCGCGCTTCGTGAACGGGTAATCCGGCGCCGATTGCGGCGGCCATCGGTTCGTCGATGAGGTGCACTTTGCGGGCGCCGGCGTTTTCGGCCGACTCGCGGATGGCACGTCGCTCGACCTGGGTCGAGCCGTACGGTACGCAAACGAGGACGCGAGGGCTTCTGAAAAAAAACGAGTTGCCGTGCACCTTTTTTATAAAGTGTTGCAGCATTCGTTCCGTCACCGTGAAATCAGCGATCACTCCGTCTTTCAGCGGCCGGATTGCCGTGATATTGCCGGGCGTGCGGCCGAGCATGTTTTTCGCCTCGGTGCCGACCGCCTCGACCGACCGCCCGCCTTTTCCGGTCTCTTCGCGAATGGCGACAACCGAGGGCTCGTCGAGCACGATGCCGGTGCCGCGAAGGTAAATGAGGGTGTTCGCTGTCCCGAGGTCGATGGACAGGTCGTTGGAAAAATAACCCAACAGATTCTTAATCATTGACGGCCAAAACAGCGTCCGTTAGCAAGCCGGGGACTCTAGCAACGGGGGGGACAATCAGCAAGGCGCCGTGTATCATTTTCGCGCTCGTTCGACGCTATTTTCTGTACTTTTCGGAGCTTTTTCGGTGCCACTCAGTCAAGCCGATGTACGTCACATCGCCACACTGTCGCGATTGGAATTCGATCGCGACCAGCTCGACGATTTCCAAGTCAAACTCGACCGTATTCTCGCCTTCGTTGATCAGCTCACCGCGGTCGATATGGACGGTGTTGAGCCAATGGCTCACCCGCTTGACCTGACCCAGCGTTTGCGGGCCGATGAGGCCGATACCGGGATCGATCGAGATCGGATCCAGCAAAACGCCCGCGAGACAACCGACGGCTATTATCGAGTTCCGAAGGTCATCGAATGATGCGACCCGTTGATCTAGCGAGCCAAGCCGACCAGTTGGCGGCCGGCGATACGACCAGCGTGGCACTGACGGAGCGATCGCTAGCGGCCATCGACGCGCTGCAACCGACGCTAAATGCTTTTATCAGCATCGATCGCGAAGGTGCACTTACCGCTGCCGCTGCCGCTGACGAGCGGCGGACGGCCGGGCGCCCGCTGAGCGCACTCGACGGCGTCCCGATCGCCCATAAAGATATTTTCTGTACAGCCGGTCTGAAAACCAGTTGCGGCTCGCGCATGCTCGATACGTTCGTTCCTCCGTACAACGCGACCGTCGTCGACCGATTCGCAGCGGCTGGCCTCGTGACCGTTGGTAAGACCAACATGGACGAGTTTGCGATGGGCTCATCCAACGAGACCAGTTTTTATGGCGATGTGATGAACCCGTGGGACACGACACGATCGCCGGGAGGTTCGTCGGGTGGCTCGGCAGCCGCCGTTGCAGCCGGAATTGTTGCTGGTGCGACCGGGACCGATACCGGCGGCTCCATCCGCCAACCAGCCGCGCTCTGCGGTATCACCGGTGTCAAACCGACCTACGGGCGAGCATCGAGGTACGGCATGATCGCGTTCGCGTCGAGCTTGGACCAAGCAGGCACGTTGACGCGTACGGCTAAAGATGCGGCGCTGTTGCTAGAGCTGTTGTGCGGATTCGATCCCAAGGATTCCACCTCACTTGATGTGCCAATGGAGTCGTGGACTGCCGACATCGACAAACCGCTAGATGGTTTGAGAATCGGCGTGGCCGAAGCCTTTTATGACGATGGCTTGGCCAGCGGTTGTCGCGATGCGTTAGAAGTCGCGCTGGACGAGTACCGCCAGCTGGGTGCGACGGTATCGACGGTCGAATTGCCGCACCTCTATTTGTCGGTACCGACGTATTACGTCGTGGCGCCGGCCGAGTGCTCGTCAAACTTATCCCGCTTCGACGGCATTCGGTTCGGTCATCGTGCGACAGACTGTGACGATCTCGCTGAGCTCTACACGCGCAGTCGTTCCGAAGGTTTCGGTGATGAAGTCAAACGACGCATCATGACCGGCACCTATGTCTTATCATCGGGTTACTACGACGCTTACTACCTCAAAGCGCAGCGGGCGAGGCAGCTTATCAGTGCCGACTTTAAAGCAGCGTTTGCGACCGTTGACGTCATCGCCGGGCCGACAGCGCCAACGCCCGCGTTTGGTCTTGGCGACAAAGTCGACGATCCGGTAACGATGTACCTGAACGACATTTACACCATCGGCGCCAACCTCGCTGGCTTGCCGGCGCTCTCGTTGCCGATGGGTGTGGTCGATGGCTTACCGGTCGGGATGCAATTGATCGGACCGGCGCTCAGCGAAGCGCGCTTGCTGAATGCAGCCCACGGGTTTCAATCGGCCACGGATTGGCACCACGCAACGCCGCCCCTTTTCCAGGGAGGCGAACAATGAGTTGGGAAACGGTTATCGGTCTCGAGATCCATACGCAGCTCGCGACCGCCAGTAAGATTTTTTCGCCGGCGCCGACGCGCTACGGTGCTGATCCAAACACGCAAGCACACTTGATCGACCTTGGTTACCCCGGGGTCTTGCCGGTTCTCAACCAACGTGTTGTCGAGATGGCCGTGCGCTTCGGACTGGCTATAAACGCCGACATTGGCCGACGTTCTGTATTCGCGCGCAAGAACTATTTCTATCCCGATTTGCCTAAAGGTTATCAAATCAGTCAGTACGAGTTGCCGATTGTCGGCCGCGGTTACCTCGATATCGAGGTGGGTGATACGGCGAAGCGAATCGGAATAACGCGCGCACATCTTGAAGAGGACGCCGGCAAATCCGTACATGATCGCTTCGTAGATGAAAGTGGTATCGATCTCAACCGTGCAGGAACACCGCTGCTCGAGATCGTCTCTGAGCCAGATATGCGATCCGCTAGCGAAGCGGTCGCGTACCTGCGCAAAGTTCACTCTTTGGTTCGGTATCTCGAGATCTCGGATGGCAATATGCAAGAAGGCTCATTCCGCTGCGATGCCAACGTTTCGGTTCGAAGAAGCGGTGCAGCTGAATTTGGAACACGCACCGAACTAAAAAACCTGAACTCGTTCCGGTTCATTGAAAAGGCCATTAACTTCGAAGTTGAGCGCCAGATCGAGCTGATTGAAGACGGCGGAACGGTCGTGCAGGAAACGCGTTTGTACGACCCGGATAAAGACGAGACACGGTCGATGCGCGGCAAGGAGGAGGCTAACGACTATCGCTACTTCCCCGACCCCGATTTGCTGCCCGTTGTGATCGACGACGACACCGTTGATGCAATCCGGACGTCTTTGCCGGAGCTGCCTGATGCAAAGCACGAGCGTTTTGTTGCGAAACTGGGTGTCAAGAGCGCCGACGCGACCGTATTGACGGCAACCCGTGAGTTGGCCGATTACTTCGAGGCCACGGCTGCAGCGACCACGGCGGCAACCCAAGTCGCGGCGAACTGGGTCGTCGGTACACTCACCGGGGCGCTCAAGCGTGACGGGATAGAAATCGACGCAGCGCCGATCGGTCCTAAAGATCTAGGCGCCTTGTTGGATCTCGTCGAAGACAACACGATTTCAGGAAAAATCGCCAAAGACGTTTTCGATGCTATGTGGTCCGGCGAGGGCTCGGCAGGGCATATCGTCGAATCGCGTGGCCTTCGCCAGATAACCGATACGTCGGCGATCGATGCGATTGTGGATGCCGTTATCGACGAGTTTCCCGAGCAGGTTGAGCAGTACCGCAGCGGCAAGACCAAAGTCATCGGGTTCCTAGTTGGCCAAGTCATGAAGCGGTCGGCGGGTAAAGCCAACCCGCAGCAAGTTAATGCCCGCTTGCAGGAGCGCCTTGGCGGCTAGTTCTCCTGTGGCTGATTGTTTGCAAGCGTTTTTCTTTGAGAATTTGCCAGTCCGCGGTGCTTTGGTGCATCTTGGCGATTCTCTCAATGATCTGCTCGACGCGCGCGGGTACCCCGACGCATTGGCGGGGTTACTCGGCGAAAGCGCCGCTGCAACAACGTTGATCGCCAGTACGCTGAAGTCGCCGGGACGTTTGACACTACAAATCGCCGGTAACGGACCGCTGCGCATGCTGGCGATGCAATGCCGCGATTCGCTGGACTTTCGGGGTATGGCTTTAGTCGGCGAGTCATGGGCGAACGAGCAACGTTTTGTCGATGTGACCGACGGAGCTAGGTGTACGGTGACCATCGCCTCGGACAATATCCGCGAACGTTACCAAGGTATCGTCGAGGTCGCCGGCGTATCGTTGGCCGAGTCGCTCGATCATTTTTTTGTCACGTCTATCCAGGTACCGACGCGGTTCTGGTTGGCGGCTGTCGATGGGCAGTCAGTCGGCTTGATGTTACAAGTCGTCGCGGGACACGAGGGCTTCGTTACCAGCGACGACTGGCGACGCTTGGCGCTACTCGCCGAAACACTCACGCTCGATGAAGTTGCACGCTACGGCCTTATCGGCATGTTGCAGCGCTTGTTCGCGGAAGACGATTTACGCCTACCCGCGCAACGTTCCACGCGGTTTTTCTGCGAGTGTTCCCGCGAGCGTGCTGCCAACGCGGTCAAGATGTTGGGTGAACAAGATGCCAACGAGGCCGTCACCGAGCAAGGCCAGCTGGTGGTCACCTGCGAATACTGCGGTACCGAACGTACCTTCTCGCCGTTTGACGTGGCGGCCCTGTTCTCGGCCGTCGCGCCGTCGACGACCACGCATTAATCCGACCTCGTTGCTCGCCATCTCTGAACAGCTGTGGTATCGTTTTGCCTTTAATATAAAGAAATTGTTATATATTAATGTTCTCCGATCTCGAACGCGCTGCCGCTGTGTTTCGGGCGCTAGGCGATAGCGCGCGCTTGCGCTTGTTGGCGCTGTGCCAGCGGGGAGAGCAGTCCGTTAGCGACCTTGTCGCGGCGACCCAGTTGTCGCAGCCGCGGGTCTCGCAACATTTAAAGGTGTTAGCGGAGCTCGGGTTGCTGGAGCGATTTCGCGATGGGCAGCGGATCTACTATCGCGAGTCGCGCCAGGCGCACGAGACGCTAACAGCGCTCGCCGCGATCTTGCCGACGTCGACCGCTTTTGATGCCGATATCGAACGCTTGCGAGAGAGCCAAAGCGCCGAGGCAGCGCCAGCCACGGGGGGCGATAGAGCCCTTAACCGTGCGGTATTGGATTGCCTGATGGCCCGACCGGTAGGCCGTCTTCTGGACATCGGCGCCGGTGAGGCGCGCATGCTCTCGCTGCTCAGCGGCTCCGCTGTTGCGGCGATCGGCGTCGATACGGACCGCACTACGCGGCACCGTGCACGCCGTCGACTCGGTATGGCTGGGCTCGCCAATTGCACGATTCGTCCGGCCGCGATTGAGGCGTTGCCGTTCGATGCACAAAGCTTCGATACCGTCATCGTCGACGATGTGCTCCGGCAAACCGCTGACCCTGGGGCGGCGCTGGCCGAAGCGGCGAGAGTTCTGGCACCCGACGGCATCATGTTGATTATCGCGCGCGATAGCCGTGCCGATAACGACATCGAGCTATCAAAATTCATCGCTGCAGCAGCCATCGCGGCAGGCCTGCGGCTGTCACCCGGCCGGCAAATCGCCGGCGGTTGGCGATTGGCAACGGCGATCGTGGCAATGCCGGTCGCTGCCCTGCAGCAACGTGCTCAAGGAGCGTAGCAATGACCGCCTTACCGAAAGTGTCGTTTGAGTTTTTTCCGCCTGGTTCAAAAGCGATGAATGAAACCTTGTGGGCATCGATTGAGCGCTTATCGCCGTTAGAGCCGCGCTTTGTGTCGGTGACCTACGGAGCCGACGGCTCAACCCGCGATCGGACTCACAAAGTGGTCGAGCGGATTCTGAAAGAAACCGCGCTCACGCCAGTTCCGCACCTAACCTGTATCGGTGCATCACGCGGCGAGATTCGCGACATCGCTGAGCGTTACTGGGACTTAGGCGTTCGTCATTTGGTGGCCCTGCGTGGCGATCCGCCAAAAGATACGAGCAACTACCGTCCGCACCCGGACGGGTACCCGTACGCGGCGGATCTGGTCGCAGGTCTTCGTGATGTGGCCGATTTTGATATCTCGGTTGCGGCTTACCCGGAAACACATCCGGAAGCGGCGTCCGCGAATGCGGATCTTGACAATCTAAAACGCAAGCTCGATGCCGGTGCTAGCCGTGCGATTACGCAGTTCTTTTTCGAGGTCGAGGACTACGTTCGTTTTCGTGACCGTGCGCTCGCCGTTGGCATCGACGCAGAAATTGTTCCCGGGATTTTACCGGTGACGCGATTCCCGCAGTTGGAGAAATTCGCCAAAATGTGTGGGGCAAACGTGCCGGATTGGCTGCGCCAGCGTTTCGATGGTCTGGACGATGACCCGCAGACTCGCCAGCTTTTGGCGGCGAGTACCGCTATTCGCCAAGTGGAGCGTCTGCAGGAAGCCGGCGTCGAGCAGTTCCATTTCTACACGCTGAATCGCAGCGAGTTGACCTACGCGATTTGCTGTCAGCTCGGCCTACACCGGGCGGTTGCCCGAGTGGCCTGAGGCTGTCGCCATGACGACTGAACGCTCTTATACCGATAAAGGCAACGCACTGGCCACGTTGTTGACGGAGCGCATCGTCACGCTCGACGGCGCGATGGGAACGATGATTCAGGCCGTCAAGCCCGATGAGGCGACCTATCGCGGCGAGCGTTTCGCCGATTGGAGTCAGGACCTCAAAGGTAACAACGATCTTTTAACGCTGACTCAGCCCGAGCTTATACGCTCTATCCACCGGCGTTTTCTCGATGTCGGTGTCGACATCATCGAGACGAATACGTTTAACAGCAACGCGCCGTCTCAGGGTGACTACGGCTTAGAGTCGTTGGTCGCAGAGCTCAATCACAAAGCAGCCGAGCTTGCCCGTGCAGAGGCTGATGCGGCCTTTGAGCGAACTGGCCAGCCGCGTTGGGTGGCCGGCGTGCTGGGGCCAACCAACCGCACCGCCTCGTTGTCCCCGGACGTCAACGACCCTGGGTTTCGCAATATCGATTTCGATCAATTGGTCGCGACCTACAGCGAGGCCACCGCCGCACTGCTCGATGGCGGTGTTGATTTGCTAATGGTTGAGACGATCTTCGACACGCTAAACGCCAAAGCAGCGTTATATGCGATCGATCGCGTGCAGTCTGCACGGGCGGAACACGTTCCGGTCATGATATCTGGCACGATCACCGATGCATCCGGTCGTACGTTATCCGGTCAAACCACCGAGGCGTTTTGGAATTCTGTCCGCCACGCGAAGCCATTGCTAATTGGATTGAATTGCGCGCTCGGTGCCTCAGAGCTGCGCCCGTACGTGCACGAGCTATCGCGCATCGCCGATACCTTCGTCAGTGCACACCCCAACGCGGGTCTTCCAAATGAGTTTGGTGAGTACGACGAAACGCCAGCGTTGATGGCCGGTGTGATCCGTGAGTTTGCCGAGTCGGGTCTCGTTAACCTGGTGGGTGGCTGCTGCGGGACGACCCCAGAGCACATTAAAGCCATTATCGAAGTCGTCGATGGCCTCGCAACCCGATCGGTCCCCACGCTGCCTGTGCGCTGTCGACTGTCTGGCCTTGAACCGCAGAATATCGGTCCCGATGACCTGTTCGTGAATGTTGGCGAGCGCACCAACGTGACCGGGTCGGCACGGTTCCGCAAACTTATCGAGGCCGACGACTACACCACCGCTGTGGAAGTCGCACGCCAGCAAGTGGATAACGGCGCCCAGATCATCGATGTCAACATGGATGAGGGGATGCTCGATTCCGAAGCGGCAATGGTGAAGTTTCTGCATTTGTTGGCCGGTGAGCCGGATGTGGCTCGTGTACCGGTAATGATCGACTCATCCAAGTGGTCCGTTATTCAGGCCGGCCTCAAATGCGTGCAAGGTAAACCCGTCGTTAACTCGATTAGTCTGAAGGAGGGCGAAACGCTCTTTCTGGAACAAGCTGCTGAAGCGCGGCGGTTTGGTGCCGCGGTGGTCGTTATGGCGTTCGACGAGCAAGGCCAGGCAGATACCATAGCCCGCAAAGTGGAGATCGCCGAGCGCTCGTACCGTCTATTGGTTGCAGCCGGTACCGATCCAGCCGATATCATCATTGATCCCAATATCTTCGCGATTGCCACCGGTATTGAAGAGCACAACAGCTACGGCAAAGCATTTGTCGACGCTACCCGGGAGATCAAAGCCCGCTTGCCGCACGCCATGGTGTCAGGCGGTGTATCCAACGTCTCGTTCTCGTTTCGTGGCAACAACACCGTTCGCGAGGCGATTCATTCGGTGTTTCTGTACCACGCGATCCGTGCTGGGCTTGATATGGGTATCGTCAATGCCGGTCAGCTCGCCATCTACGAGGATCTTCCCGAGGATCTTCGCGATGCCGTTGAAGATGCCGTACTCGATCGGCGCTCCGACGCAACCGACCGCCTGCTCGCGATCGCCGATAAATTCCGAGGCCAAGGCAAAGGCGTGGCTCGTACCGTCGACCTTAGTTGGCGCGAGCAACCCATCGCCGAGCGGCTGGCTCACGCGCTCGTAAACGGCATCGACGAGTACGTCGTGGCCGATACGGAAGAGGCGCGGGCGAGCGCGACGAGGCCGCTGGATGTCATCGAAGGGCCGTTAATGGATGGCATGAACGTCGTTGGCGATTTGTTCGGTGAAGGAAAGATGTTCTTGCCGCAAGTTGTGAAATCTGCACGGGTAATGAAAAAAGCTGTGGCGTACCTCATTCCGTACATCGAGGCTGCCAAAGATGGCGTCATCAGCAGCAACGGCAAAGTGGTCATGGCGACGGTTAAAGGCGACGTGCATGACATCGGTAAGAACATTGTCGGTGTCGTTTTACAATGCAATAACTTCGAGGTCATCGACCTTGGCGTCATGGTGCCGGCCGAGAACATTCTTGCGGCAGCGGATAAAGAGAACGCCGACATGATCGGCTTATCCGGTCTCATTACGCCCTCGCTTGATGAAATGGTACATGTCGCCAGCGAGATGCAACGTCGCGGAATGACGATGCCGCTGCTGATTGGCGGCGCGACGACATCGCCAGCTCACACGTCCGTCAAGATAGATCCGGCTTACGAGGGACCGGTCGTTTACGTTAAAGACGCATCTCGTTCTGTCGGCGTAGCGCAGGCGCTTGTCTCCGACCAATCGGCGGCTTTCAAAGACAAAATCAAATCAGACTGTTCACGCCGGCGCGAACAACATCGCAACAAAGGATCGGACCGGTCATTGCTGCCATTGGCCGCTGCGCGCGATCGTGGCGCGACGTTCGATTGGTCCTCATATGAGTCGCCAGCACCAGCCTGGCTCGGCGTTCGACAAATTGACGATGTTTCGCTGTCGGATTTAGTCCCGTTTATCGATTGGATGCCGTTTTTTAACGCATGGCAGTTCCATGGTCGCTTCCCGGACATCTTGACCGATGCGGTCGTTGGCGAGGCGGCATCAGCGCTCTTTAAGGATGCGGAGGCGATGCTAGCGAGCATCGTCAGTGAGAAATGGTTATCGCTGTCGGCTGTGCTTGGATTTTTCGCGGCAGAACAAGTCGATCGCGATGACATTGCCGTCTACCGTGACGCCGAGCGTCGCCAACCGCTAGGGCGCTTGGCGCAGCTTCGCCAGCAACGCGCCCACCAGGGTGACCAGCCACAGCGCTGTTTAGCGGATTTCGTCGCCCCGGCCGGTTCGGGTTGCAGCGATTACCTGGGCGGTTTTGCTGTTTGTGCCGGTCACGGAATCGATGCGCACGTGGCCCGCTTTGAGGCGGCGTCCGATGACTACAACAGTATCCTGCTAAAGGCATTGGCCGATCGCCTCGCCGAGGCCTATGCCGAGCTGCTGCATTACCGGGTACGAACCGAGTACTGGGGCTATGCCCCAAGTGAAGCACTCAACGCAACGGCGCTCATTGCTGAGCGCTACCGCGGCATTCGGCCGGCCCCAGGGTATCCGGCTTGTCCTGATCATCGACAAAAACTCCAATTGTGGGACTGGTTGGACGTTGCGAGCAACGCAAACATTGAATTGACCGATTCGTTGGCAATGACTCCAACCGCGGCGGTGAGCGGCTTCTATTACGCCCACCCAGAGTCTTGCTATTTCCGTGTCGGCAAAGTCGATCGTGACCAAGTCATTGACTACGCACGCCGCTCTGGAGAGTCGCTTGCCGATACCGAACGGTGGTTGGCGCCGGTTCTCAGCTACGACCCGGATGGTGTAAGCGCCGACGCGGCTTAGATCGGTGCGTGTTCTACTGGCCAAGACCGCCACCGCTGTGCTTGTGGCCGTACTGATTGCGCTGGCCGCCCGGGTAAGCTTCATGCTGCCGTCCGGCGCGGTGCCGCAGTCGCTGCAGACCGTTGCCGTACTCGGTAGCGTTATGCTGACGGGTTGGGTCGGTGTTGTCGGCGTTGTGTTGTATGTCGTAATCGGCGTCGCCGGCTTGCCGATCTTTGCGGATGGCGGTGCGGGGCTTAGCTACGCATTAGGACCGTCGGCCGGCTACCTCGTTGGTTTTTGTTTGGCCGCACTGTGGCTCGTGTTCGCTGCTCGGGTCGGCATGGTTGACGCATTCATTCACATCTTTCTCGCCGCCATCGTGGGCCACATCGTCATCTTGGTTGCGGGTGCGGCCGGCTTGTTGCGTTGGCTGGATGTGTTCGAAGCGTGGCAGCGCGGCTTCGCACCGTTCTCAACCGGTGCGGTGGCCAAGTCGCTACTACTAGCCGTGCTCGTACCGCTACTTCGATTTGGGTTTCGTCATTTCACGGACCGAACAACGGCTACCGTGTCTGACTAGTCGACGGTGCTACTCTCGATCGTGATTGGCTCTACCGGTACGTCTTGATGTCCGGCGTGGTTGCCGGTCGCGACACCCGCCATTTGATCAACGATGTCCATACCATTCGTCACCCGTCCGAACACCGCGTAGCCAAAGTCGCGACCGCCATGGTCTAAAAAGCCATTGTCGACGAGGTTAATAAAGAACTGCGCCGTTGCGCTGTGTATTTCATTCGTCCGCGCCATGGCGAGTGTGCCGCGTTGATTCCGAAGGCCGTTGTCGGCTTCGTTCTTAATGGGGTCGCGGGTCGCTTTTTGCGTCATGTCGGCAGCGAATCCGCCACCTTGCACCATAAAGTTTGGTATGACGCGATGAAAAATCGTGCCATCGTAAAAACCGTCGGTAACGTATTGGCGAAAGTTCTCGCTACTGATCGGTGCTTCGTCATCGAACAACTCAATCGTGAGTGCGCCTAGCGTTGTGTTTAAAGTGATCATTGTGCAGACGACTCCGTCGTTAGTTCAGAAAAACGATCCAGTCCGGCCAAATCGCGGTGGCAGCCTAGCACAACACAGCCGTGGGCTTTCGCAATAACGCCGATGGCATAGGCCTGGTCATGACCGTGTTCGATTAACAGCCGTCCGCCGGGGTAAAGGGCATCACCGATACCAGCGACGATCGCTTGGACCGCGTCGAGGCCATCGTTACCTGCGACCAACGCGCCCAGCGGTTCAAAGCCGAGAGCTGGGTCATTCAGGTAGGGGCTACCCGCTGCAACGTATGGCGGGTTCGAGACCACAAAATCGAAACGCTGTCCCGGAACCGGCGCGAACCAGCTGCCGCTTCGGAACTCAATATTGCTGGCCTTAAGCTGTTGGCCGTTGAGTTTCGCGACGTCGAGTGCGGCATCGCTGACGTCAGTGGCAACGACGACGGCGTTGGGCCGCGCCAAGGCGATAGAAATGCCGATAACGCCGCTGCCGGTACCCAGATCGAGCAGCTGGAACGGTTGATCAGGCTCAGTTAGCTCGAGAACGCGCTCGACCAATAATTCGGTCTCGGGACGCGGAATCAGCGTCGCGTCGTTAACCCGAAAGCGGTGCTCGTAAAAGTCTCGTTCACCGGTAAGGTAGGCAAGAGGCTCGCCGCGCAGCCGACGGGCCAGTAGGGTTGCGAACGCTTTTTCTTGGACCGGCGCTAGAATTCGCTCGGGATGGGTAAATAGCCAAACACGATCTCGGCCAATAACGTGTGCTAGCAGTAATTCGGCGTCGAGCGCTGCGCTATCACTGGCGCTTGCAAGTTGGCGGGCAGCGAGACGTGTTGCTTGGTTCAAAGTCGCCGTCATTGACGCGGGCTGGTTTCGGATTCCACCTCCCGATTCTACCGGGATAGCGTAGACTTGGCGCCACGAAATCGTCAGCTGCGTCATTGATATGCAAGTCTACGGCAACATTCTCGACATGGTCGGCCGCACACCGATGTTGGAGGTGAGCCGGCTCGATACCGGGCCGTGCCAGTTGTTCCTCAAGCTGGAGCTCATGAACCCGGGCGGCTCGATTAAAGACCGGATCGCCATGTCGATGATCGACGAAGCGGAACGGCGCGGTGATCTCAAGCCTGGCGCAACGATCGTCGAGGCGACCGCTGGCAATACCGGCCTTGGACTGGCCTTGGTTGCCCGCCAGCGTGGCTACCATCTGGTTCTCGTCATCCCGGACAAGATGAGTCAGGAAAAAATATTCAATCTTCGTGCAATGGGTGCCGAGGTGGTTCTGACTCGGTCGGACGTCGCGAAGGGTCATCCTGCGTACTACCAAGACCTAGGCCAGCGGCTGGCTGACGAATCGGGTGGTTATTTCATCAATCAATTCGCGAATCCAGACAACCCTCTCGCCCATGAGCGGACGACCGCCCCCGAGATCGATGAGCAAATGGGCGGCGACCTCGATGCCATTGTTGTTGGTGTTGGTTCGAGCGGCACGATTACCGGGCTGTCGCGGTTTTTCGCACAGAAGTCAAAGCCGGTTGATCTGGTTCTCGCTGATCCTGAGGGTTCTGTACTCGCCGATTACATTGCGACGGGTAACCTCGGCACAAAAGGTAGTTGGCTGGTCGAAGGTATCGGCGAAGACTTCATCCCAGATATTGCCGATTTTTCCGGAGTCGCGAAGGCCTACACAATTACCGATCGTGAATCATTTTCGGCGGCACGAGAGTTGCTAAAGCAAGAGGGGTTGCTGGCGGGGTCCTCGTCGGGCACGTTATTGGCGGCAGCGCTTAAGTACTGCCGCGAACAAACGTCGCCGAAGCGCGTGGTTGCGTTCGCCTGCGATACCGGCAACAAGTACCTGTCAAAGCTCTACAACGACTACTGGCTCGAAGACCAAGGCTTGGTCGAGGCGGACACGACCGGTGACCTGACCGATTTAATCGGTCGACGCCACGATAAGGCCGCCACGATTACCGTGGGTCCAGACGATGTCTTAACGACCGCGCACAATCGCTTACGCAATGCGGGGATTTCGCAATTACCGGTTATGGACGACGGTGCGCTTGTCGGTGTATTGACCGAAGATGACATTATCCGCTACGCATTCGGTCATCCCGAACTGCTCAACTCGCCCGTGCGCGACGCTATGCAGGAAACTTTCGTGCGGTTGCAACATGACGAGTCGATCAACAACCTCGTCGCATTGCTGCAGGTGCGGACCTGTGCGGCCATTTTGAGCGGCGATACGTTCCTCGGTTTGGTCACACGCGCCGACGTTCTCAATCATCTTCGCAAACAGATGACCGGTGCCGCTGTGCCGGTGCCATAGCCCAATCAGGATACCCATGAGTCAACGTAAGCTACGCTTTGCCAGCCAGGCCATTCATGGCGGGCAGGCACCCGATCCGAGCACCGGCGCGATCATGCCGCCGATTTATCAGACGTCCACCTACGTGCAGTCGAGCCCCGGTGTTCACCAAGGGTTTGAGTACTCGCGAACGCACAACCCAACCCGCTTCGCGTGGGAGCGTTGTATAGCGGTATTGGAGAGCGGCAGCCGCGGTTTCGCGTTTGCCTCCGGCATGGCGGCCATTGCGACCATTCTTGAGATGTTTGATGCCGGTTCGCACATCGTCGCCGGTGATGACTTGTACGGTGGTACCGTTCGGCTGTTCGACCGGGTTCGTGCCCGTACGGCTAACCTTGAGTTCGATTACGTCGATACGACCGATCTGGATGCGGTTCGCGCGGCGCTCACGCCAACGACCAAGTTGGTGTGGGTCGAAACGCCTAGCAACCCGTTGCTCAAACTGACCGATATCGCCGCGGTAGCCGAGCTTGCCCGCGCGGTTGGCGCGTTACTTGTCGTCGATAACACGTTTGCTACGCCGTGGGGGCAGCAGCCGTTAACGCTCGGTGCCGATATCGTTATGCATTCGGCCACAAAGTTCCTCAACGGCCATTCCGACATGGTGGGCGGCATCGCCGTGACAGCCAGCGACGAGATCGGCGAAACGCTAGCGTTTTTGCAAAACTCGGCCGGCGGCGTTGCCGGTCCGTTCGATAGCTTTCTGGCCTTACGTGGCGTGAAAACGCTCGACATACGGATGCAGCGCCACAACGCGAGCGCACACACCATCGCTGAATGGTTAAGCAACGATGCCCGTGTCGAGTCTGTGCTGTACCCGGGATTGCCGAGCCATCCGCAGCACGAGCTCGCGCAATCGCAAATGCAAGGTGGCGGCGGAATTGTCACGTTTTTCATTCGCGGTGGCCTCGACGAGGCGCGACGCTTTCTTGAACGGTGCCAAGTCTTCGCACTGGCCGAAAGCCTCGGCGGCGTTGAGAGTCTCGTCGACCACCCAGCGATCATGACGCATGCGTCGGTACCGGCCGAGAAGCGCGCGGCGATTGGCTTGACCGACACGCTGATTCGGCTGTCGGTTGGCATTGAAGATGTGGCTGACTTAATCGACGATTTGGATAACGCGCTCGGCTAATCCATCGACGGCAGGCGTTGTCTACCGATTGCGGCTGCGACGCTAAGCCGCCGGTGTGATTGCCGCGCGGGCGGGTTCGTTGTCAGCGCGGCGACATACCTGCCGCCCGATAAATGGCATCGATCGCTACCATGTTTGCGACGGCGTCGGCACCGCCGGTCACAGGTGTCGCACGGCCCGCAATCACATCCAGAACATGTGTCAGTTGATGCCAGTACGTCGACTGTCCGTCGACCGACGTCGAGGTCATCTCGCCGTCGACGGTGATGACGAGCGAATGGCCATCGTGCGGCGCGAGGGGGTTCGTGACGACGATTGAGCCACGGTCAGCCACGATGCGAAGCTCAGCGGCAAAGGCTTTGTCGATTGCCATCGAGCAGGCGATCTCCGCTGTAACGCCGGCAAAGTCGAGCGCTGCGCGCATCTCGAGATCGATGCCCGGCCGTTCCTGGACGGCGTTCGCGGTAACCACCGTAGGTTCGCCGCCCATGATGGTGCGAACCCAGTGTACGGGGTAACAACCCAGATCCATCAGCGCACCGCCACCGACGCTCAGCGTGTGTCGCAGCTCCCCCTCGACATAAGGAATGGCGACGTCAAACCGCGCCTTTAGCGATCGTATTTCGCCGATACGGCCACTTGCCACCGTTGCTAGCACGTGCTCGAACAACGGGTGGTAGCGGTAATGAAACGCCTCAATCAATTCGCCGGCAGACGTCTCGGCCGCCGCCAGCATCGCGCGCGCTTCCACCGCATTCATCGCGAACGGCTTTTCACAAAGGACATGCTTGCCGTTTGCGAGCGCCTGTTGTGACCAATGGCAATGACCGGAAGGCGGCAACGCGTTGTAAACGAGATCAACGGCGTCGCTTGATACCAATGCGTCGTAGTCAGCTTCGACAACCGGGATGCCGTGCTCGCTCGCGTAGCGACGCGCTTTCTCAGCGGAGCTGGCGGCGATTCGTGTTACCTCGACACCATCGATGTATTGCGCCGGTTCGATGATCGCACCCCGTGCGATCCGCGACGCACCGAGTAGGCCGATACGAATCGGACTATTGGGTGGCTGCGATCTCATCCACTTGCCGTTCGATATCGGCGCGTACACGTGTCTCGAGTAAGTTCAATGGCAACGCGCCCCGCAGCAATACTTGATCGTGGAACGTCGGTAAGTCGAAGGCGTCGCCGAGTGTCGCTTCGGCGTGACGACGTAGTTCCCAAATCTTGAGTTCGCCAAGTTTGTACGCCAGGGCTTGCCCGGGCCATGAGATGTAACGGTCTACTTCGGCCCGGACATTCGCGCGTGACAGCGACGTGTTGCTCGCCAGAAACTCATTCGCTTGCTCACGACTCCAGCCCATCGCGTGGATGCCGGTATCGATAACCAAACGGCACGCACGCCACATTTCATAGCTGAGACGACCGAAGTGGGAGTACGCATTGTCGTAAAGACCCATCTCGACGCCGAGTTTCTCTGTGTACAACGCCCAGCCTTCGCCAAACGCACTGAAATACAGGCGCTGGCGGAAGTCAGGTAAATCGGCGAGCTCTTGGGCCAACGCAATTTGGAAGTGATGGCCTGGAACGGCTTCGTGCAGTGTTAGCGCGGTAAGCTCGTACAGCGGTCGTTGGTCGAGGGCGTAGGTGTTTACCCAGTAGGCGCCGCCTGTGGTGCCGCCCGCTTTCGCCGAGTTGTACGAGGCGGTCGTGTAGTTCGGTGCAATCGCGTCGGGTACCGGGACGACGCCGTACGGCAGCCGTGGCAGCGTGTTGAAAAACCCCGGTAGTACATAGTCGATTCGCTTTGAAATGAAAGCCGCTTCCTTCAGCAGCTCTGTCGCCGTGCGTGCGTAGAACTGCTCGTCGGTTCGCAAAAATTCGGTAAATTCAGAAAAGCTGCCCTCGAAACCGGAATCGGCGATGACCTCGTCCATTTCAGCGCGAATACGTGCCACTTCGTCGAGGCCAATGCGGTGGATGTCCGCTGGCGTGAGGTCGGTCCGTGTCGCATAGCGGCGAATCTGAAACGTGTAGTAATCGTCGCCATCCGGTAACTCGGTCGCGCCTAAGGTCTCGGTAGCCGCGTCTAAGTAGTCTCCCTCCAGAAAATCGGCCAGTGCCGTTAGTGCAGCGTAAGCGCCATCACGAATGGCAGCGGCTGCGTCGGCGCGTAGTTGCGCTTGTTCCGCTGCCGGTATCGAGTCGGGCAAAGCAATGAAGGGTCGGTACAGTGAATGCTCTTCCGCGCTCGCCTTGACCTGCGCGCGTACCGTCGGGGCAATGCCTTCAATGACGATGCGCGGCAGCACGAACCCGTCATCGATGCCGCGCCGCATGTTCGTAATGTTCTCGCTAAAGTAACGCGGGAAATCATTAATCCGGGCTATATAGTCCTCGTAGTCGGCGACACCGGTAAACCGAATGCCACGACTGGCGCTAAGCGCACCGGTAAAGAAACCGGAGAAGCTATTGAACGGAATACGTTCGAGGCTGAGTTCTTTCGACCGAATACTCTCTTCCAAAACCCAGACCAACAAGTCACGGTTAATCGACGAGTCGCTGTCGAACATAGCGGTATCGAGATCGCGTGCGCGCGCCAAGAAATCACGTTCTGCTGCAAGGCGGCGCGCTTTGTCATTCGGCGTAATACTGGGCAGGCGATTATTGCCAGACTTATCGCCGACACTCGTCGCCAGTATGGGGCTTTCGTTGACGCGGTAGTCCCAGTAGTCGACGAGGAGCGCGTCGAGGCCGCTGTCGTTCGCGCTAGCTGTCGTGCCGAAGAGGCAACAAGCAACTACTGGCAATAAGGATAATGAACGTTGGCGTAGGCTTGTACGCATGGGGCATTCATCGCAGCGACTATCGTGGGTAACAGTGTGACCGGGTAGGCGGCCCCACTCAAGCGGCGCCTACTAGGTCAACATAGGTTGTTCAATACCTTTGCTTCGCAAAAACTCGGTGTTAAACAAGCGCTCTGCGTAGCGTTGCCCCGAGTCGCAAAGAATCGTCACGATCGTGTGGCCCCCCCCGAGTTCGCGCGCGAGCCGTACAGCGGCGGCCACGTTAAGCCCGCTGGAGCCGCCGAGTACGAGCCCTTCATCACGAATCAACGCGTAGGTCATATCGATCGCCGCCTGATCGTCAATACGGTAGCTGATGTCGATCGGGGTGTCGGCGAGATTGTCGGTAATGCGTGAGTTGCCGATGCCTTCGGTGATCGAGCTACCGCAGATGTCGATCGTGCCCGTGGCAAAGTAAGCATGCAGTCCGGAGCCGCCCGGGTCGGCCAGCCCGATTTTTACCGTCGCGTTGTGCGCGCGAAGGGCTCTGGCAACGCCACCCAACGTGCCGCCCGTGCCAGCGGCGCAAATGAACGCGTCGACACCGCCATCGGTAGCGGCGATGATTTCAGCGCCGGTGGTTTGTTCATGGTAGCGGCGGTTGGCCGTGTTATCGAACTGGTTCGGCCAAAATGCCGAGCCGGGTGAATCGGCGTTCATCGCCTCGGCAATCCGACGGGATTCGTGGACGAAATGCGCAGGGTTTCGAAACGGCACGGCCGGTATCTGCTTCACCTCGGCACCGTAGCTCTTAAGGGTGGCTACTTTTTCCGGACTTTGCGTGTTCGGCATGACAATCACTGTTCGCAGGCCGAGCGCGCGCCCCACGACCGCCAAGCCGATGCCGGTATTGCCGGCCGTCCCTTCGACGATCGTCGTGCCCGGCGCTAGTGATTCGCCCTCGTTAGCGGCCAGCAGCATACCGAGGGCAGCACGATCTTTGACCGATCCGCCCGGATTCAGAAACTCCGCTTTCCCTAGGATCTCGCAGCCGGTTTCGTCGGAGATGCGGCGTAGACGTATGAGCGGTGTATTACCGATGCAGTCGAGGACGCTAGCCGCGACGGTCACGGCGATTCTTCGAGCTGCGCGAGTAGGTCGGCTTGGTGCTCTTGCAACAGCGGTCCGAGAACCGGGTCGAGATCACCGGCCATGACCTCGGCGAGCTTGTACAACGTCAGATTAACGCGATGGTCGGTGATCCGGCCCTGCGGATAGTTGTAGGTTCGAATGCGCTCTGACCGATCGCCGCTACCGACGAGGCTGCGGCGTTGCTCGGCTTGCTCGGTTTGTTGCGCGGTCACTTGTACGTCCATCAACCGGGCCGATAGCAGCGATAACGCTCGTGCTTTGTTCTTGTGTTGTGAGCGCTCGTCTTGGCACTCGACGACAATGCCCGAGGGTAAGTGGGTGATACGAACAGCGGAATCGGTTTTGTTGACGTGCTGACCACCGGCACCGGACGCGCGGTAGGTATCGATTCGAAGGTCTGCGTTATTGACCTCGACCGCATCGACTTCGGCCGGCTCGGCCAAAATCGCAACGGTACAGGCCGAGGTATGAACGCGGCCTTGCGACTCGGTCTCGGGGACCCGTTGGACGCGGTGGGCGCCAGACTCAAACTTCAACGCCGAGTAAGCCGCTTCGCCTTCAATACGACTGATAATCTCTTTAAAGCCGCCGTGTTCACCGTCGTTGGCGGACAACACTTCTAATCGCCAGCCGCGTTGCTCGACGTAGCGCGAATACATTCGGAACAGATCGCCAGCGAAAATCGCGGCTTCGTCGCCGCCAGTACCGGCGCGAATCTCCAGGTAGATGTTCGCATCGTCGTTCGGATCGCGTGGTAGGAGCGCTACCTTTAGCGCTTGTTCAAGCTCCTCCTGCTCCGCTTGCAGTTGCGCCGTTTCTTCTTCGCCCATTCGGCGCATGTCGGCGTCGCTATCAGCGGCGAGTTCTTGCGCGTCGACAAGCTCGGTTCCAACGTTGCTGAAGCGTTCGTACAACTTAACCACCGGTTCGATGCGCGCGTACTCGCGCGATAAGTCGCGGAAACGGTTTTGATCGCCGATGATCTCGGGGTCGGACAGCAGCGCGGCGGTTTCCTCGAACCGTTCCCGCAGGCGGTCAAGATTCGCACGAATGCTGTCTTTCATCGGTCGTCGCGCTTGATATCGAACAGCTCGACGACGGCGCTCATAAGGTCCTGATCGTCTGCTTCGGCCGCGCGTCGAATGGCGTCGGTCGGGGCGTGCAACAGCTTGTTGGTCAGCGTATTGGCCAGAAACTCAAGGGCCTCGTCAGCACCTTTAGTCTCGGCGCGTCGTTTCGCTGCCACCAGTACGTCGTCACGCAAGTGTTCGGCGCGTGCACGGACGGCGCGAATCATCGGTGCTACTTCCACCGTCCGGCCGTCGGCTTCGTACTTCGATAACGCGCCGTCGATCAGTTTCTCGGCATCGACCGCCGCTTTTTGTCGCGCGGCCAAGCTTTCGGTAATAACCCCTTGCAGATCGTCAACCGTGTACAAGTAAATGTCGGTGAGGTCGGCAACCTCGGGCTCGATGTCTCGCGGTACCGCAATGTCGGCGACGAAAACCGGTTGGCGACGCCGGCGTTTCTTGAGCGCCGCGGCCATCGCCTGTGTCGTGATAATCGGATCTGGGCTGCGTGTCGACGCGACGATGATGTCGGCATCAGCGAGCACCGTGTCGATGGCCGACAGGCCAAGGCCGACACCGCCAAACTCGCTGGCCAGCGCTTCGGCGTTAGCAACGGTCCGATTGGCAATAAAAAGTCGCCCGATGTTGTGGCGATGCAAGTGCCGCGCGACGAGGTCGATCGTCTCGCCAGCGCCGATCAACAGCGCCGTCAATTTCTGGAATCGGTCGAGCAAGTTCGTCGCCAGGTTGACAGCCGCATAAGCCACCGACACCGGGTTCTCACCGATCGCCGTCTCGGTTCGAATTTGCTTGGCAGTCGAGAAGGCAAATCGACAGGCGCGATCGAGTACAGGACCGGCAGATTCCAATTCTCGGGCCTGGCGGAAGGCGTCTTTTAACTGGCCAGCGATTTGCGGTTCGCCGAGGACGACCGAGTCGAGGCCGGCAGCGACCCGGCAGAGGTGGCGGGTAACGTCGAGTCCGTCCAGTTCGAACAGCGAATCGGTCGTCGTGGAATCGAGACCGAGTTTTCGAATCAGCCAGTCGCGCGTTGACCCGGCCGCGCCGTTATCACCGTAGCCGATGATTTCGGTTCGGTTGCAGGTCGAGAGCACCATCGCTTCATCGACGCCGGCGTCGCCACGCAAAGCAGCGACGACAGTTGGAATGTCGGCAGGGTCGAACACAACCCGCTCGCGGATTTCCACGGGGGCCGTGTTATGGTTAATGCCGAGGACAAAAAGCGGCATCTAACGGAATCGTTTTTCCACGCGCAGGTCTTACCCTCTATGATAGGCGACTTTCGAGCTGCTTGCTGCCTTGCTCGTTAAGGGCCGCCGCGTTCTTCCTAGGAGTTTAACCATTTTGCCGCGTTTCGCGATCGCCGTTTTGGCTGTTTACCTGACCGCTTGTGCGGTCTCACCGACGGACAGCGCCGTCTCAACCCCCCGTGTCGTCGCCGCTGAGCGGGCTCTGATGGCGGGCGAGTATCGCTATGCGGCCGAACAGTACGCCAAAGCAGCGCTGGCGACTGAGGATATTGACACCTTAGCGGCCGCTGTCGATGTCGGCTTCGAGTTCGGCGAGAACACAACGACCCAGCGCGTGATCGATCGCTGGCACCGTGTGGAGCCTGCAAACCCAACGCCATGGCTAGCGGCTGCCCGGTTGGCGCTTCGCGATGCCGATCGGCCGGCGGCCAAAGACGCATTCGTCCAGTTTCTGGGTCTGTCGACGGCGCCGTACCCGGACCGAGCGCAGGCCTACGAGCGGCTGGGTAATTCGCTAGTGGTAAATACCAACCGCGTGCTCGCGATCGGCGTTGCCGAAGATGTCGCCGCGGCGTTCGACAGTGATTGGCGCGCGTTCAAGATGCTTTCACAGGTGGCGCTTGCTCGCGATGAGCTAACGCTCGCACTCGAAGCGGCCGAGCAAGCCTTTGAGCTCGCTCCGGACTCGTTCGATGCTGGGCTGTTGCAGGCACAAGCGATCGTGTTAGGGGGTGATCGCAGTGCCGGGCTCGAATTCGCTGAGTACGTTCTCGACAATGCCGACCCCAGCATTGACGATCGGCTCAACTATGCCCGCTTGCTGTCGTCTAGCGAGTCTGTTGACGAGGCGATCAACGTCGTCGATGCGGTGCTCGATGACGATCCTGGCAACGCCGACGCCATCGCCGCGCGGGCCATTCTTGATCTTCGCTCTGGCGAGCTCGAGCGCGCGTGGGAGCGCTTCTCGCGGTTGGCCAACGAGCGCTCACACCGCCACGATGCCGTATTTTTTCTTGGCAATATCGCTGAACGCAGCGGACGCAGCGAACAGGCGCGGCGTATTTACAGTCAAATCGGTGAAGGACCCAATGCCGTTATTGCGCAGCAACGGATCAGCGCGCTGCTGCTCGGCGAAGGTAACCGCGATGCAGCGCTCGCGCATCTGGCCGATTACCGGCGGCGCCATCCAGACGACGGCTTTGCGATTAGCGTGACCGAGGCGCAGCTGTTGCGCGAGGTGGGGCAGACCGACAAAGCCATTGAAGTTTACGACCGCTTGCTCGCGATTCGGCCTGAGGGTGAAGGGCTTAAACTGACGCGAGCCGAGGCCGTTTTGGCCGCAGGCGATGTGGAGCGCGCCGTTCGTCTGTACCGTGAGGCCTTGAAGCAACATCCCGACAGCGCGCTGTCGCTCAACGCGCTCGGTTACACGCTGGCAGATCGCACCGATCGTTATGATGAGGCTTTTGAGTTGATCCAACGTGCGTTCGAATTGGAGCCCGACAACCCGGCGATTATCGACTCGATGGGTTGGGTCGAGTTTAAGCTCGGTCGCTACGAAAATGCTCTGGCACATTTGGAACGCGCCTGGGCGATCATGAAAGACCCCGAGGTGGCCGCGCACCTTGGCGAAACGCTGTGGCAATTGGGCGAGCGCGATCGAGCCCGCGCGATACTAAAAGAAGCGTACGACCGCAATCCCGACAGCGAGCCATTGCGACGCACGCTCGAGCGCCTGTTGGAGCAGGATGCACGCGTCGAAAGTTAATGGGCGCTGTTGGTAGACACCTTGCTGGCGCGCTCCTGCTGACGGCGCTGAGCGGCTGCGCGACGCTGGCGCCGTCGACTCTGCCGCCCTTACCCGACGATTACACCGCGCGACAGAAAACCTTGGCGGTATTCGATCGGTGGCGTGTGCGCGGCCGGGTGGCCATTCGCACGCCCGACGATGGGTTTTCGGCGGCATTGCATTGGCAGCAGATGGGAAATCGACTAGATGCGCGTTTGCATGGCCCACTGGGTCGAGGGACCGTACTGCTCGATGGTGATCCGCGCGAAATTCGGCTGCGTCACGCGGACGGTAGCGTCGAAGTTTTGACGGAGCCGGAACAAAGTCTGCGCCAGCGCTACGGCTGGACCGTCCCTATCGACCATTTTCGATTCTGGGTGCTCGGTATCGGTGACCCGTCATTGCGTGGCGTCACCGAGGTCGATGCATACGGTCGCCTTGCCAGCCTGGAAGAGGGGCGGTGGCGGGTCGATTACCGGGACTACCAGCGCGTTGGCGATGCCGAGCTGCCGCGCAAACTCGTCGCCACGAGCGACGAAGTGCGGGTCACCATCGTTTTAAAGGAATGGGAAATACCGCTGGTCGAAGCGCCGGCGGACAATTAACCGCCGGTTTGACAGTCGAAAGGCCAAGCCCGACAATCGTCGCCGCGTCCGCGGACTGCCAGACGGTCCGAACGCCGGTTTCCACTGGGGTGTAGCCAAGCGGTAAGGCAACGGGTTTTGATCCCGTGATGCGCAGGTTCGAATCCTGCCACCCCAGCCATCACCGGCATCGCCGCTGGGCACGGCGGGCAGTTAGACAGCAATTGGGAGTCCAACGTCGTGGAACTCGCGACCATCGCTATATTCGCCGGCAACGCGCATCCGGCGCTCGCTGCCGACATCGCCCGCCACTTGCACATCCCGCTGGCACGCGCCCAGGTCGCGCGCTTTAGTGACGGCGAAATCAACGTCGAGATCCTTGAAAACATTCGGGGTCGCGAGACGTTTATCGTGCAGCCAACCTCACCGCCAACCAACGAAAATCTGATGGAGTTGTTGGTGATGGTCGATGCATGTCGGCGCGCATCCGCTAGCCGGATAACCGCTGTCGTACCGTATTACGGTTACGCCCGACAGGACCGTCGCCCGCGCGCGTCACGTGTGCCGATTACGGCCAAGCTCGTCGCTAAGCTTTTCGAAGGCGCCGGGATCGATCGCGTACTGACCGTCGATTTGCACGCCGACCAAATTCAAGGCTTCTTCGATATCCCGGTGGACAACGTCTATGCATCGCCGATTTTGCTGGGTGATGTCTGGAAGCAGAAGTACCAAGACATGGTCGTTGTATCGCCAGACGTTGGTGGGGTCGTTCGGGCGCGGGCGCTAGCGAAGCGTCTGGATGACGCCGATCTCGCCATTATTGATAAACGTCGACCGCGCGCCAACGTGAGCGAAGTCATGAATATCATCGGTAACGTTGCGGGCAAGAGCTGTATTTTGGTCGATGACCTGGTCGATACAGCGGGCACGCTTTGCCACGCCGCCGGCGCACTGAAAGCGGCCGGCGCCCTGAGCGTCGTTGCCTACATCACGCACCCGGTGCTGTCGGGTCCGGCTGTCGAAAGAGTGTCTAAGTCAGAGTTGGATGAGCTGGTCGTTACCGACACCATTCCACTGAATGAGGCCGCCCAAGCCTGCGATCGGATCCGCCAGTTGTCGACGGCCGAGCTGTTGGCCGAGACGATCCGCCGTATCGCCGACGAAGAGTCGGTCAGCTCGCTGTACGTCGACTAGGGCATTCTCGCCGCCAGCCCCTCCCACGCAGGCCAGAGCTTTGCTATAGTTCGCGCCCCGCCGCCGGCGGGTATTGCCGGATGACTGGTCGCAAGCGTCCGGATCAATTTAGCCAATTTCGGAGACTAACCTCATGAGTGACAAACTCGATTTGGTTGCAGAAGTCCGTGAAGACCAGGGAAAAGGTGCGAGCCGCCGCCTGCGTCGTCAAGGAAAAGTTCCTGCAATATTGTATGGCGGTAACCGTCCGCCGCGCGCACTAGCGCTCGACCACAACAAACTGCAACGACAGATGCAGGAAGAGTCGTTCTATTCGAGCGTTCTGACGATTAAAGCCGGTGAGCGTACGCAACCCGCCATCGTTAAAGACATTCAGCGCCATCCTGCTAAGCAGCAAATTCTGCATATCGATTTGCAGCGCGTTCTTGAAGACGAACGAATTCGTATGAACGTGCCGCTGCACTTCATTAACGAAGAAACGGCGGTTGGCATCAAACAAAACGGTGGCGTTGCGTCGAAGCTGATGACTGAAGTCGAGGTCACCTGCTTGCCGGCTGACTTGCCTGAGTACTTCGAAATTGACGTTGCTGACGTCGACGTCGATCAAATGCTCCACCTAACGGACATCAAAACGTCGGGTAGTGTCGAGATTGCTCAGCTCGCGCAAGGCGATGATCACGATCAGCCGATTTTCGCGGTCAATATGCCTAAGCGTGCTGTAGAAACGGACGAAGATGCCGCCGATACTGGCGAAGCCGACGGCGACGCAGCGGCCGAACCGGCCGCCGACGAGTAGTCTGGCCGCTAACGCCCGCGATTCGATCAAACACAGCCCGCCGCCAACCGGCGGCGGGTGCGTTATGCTTACGTTGCCTGTACGACGGTCACTGACTGTGCTGCCATGACCACGACCGCCAAAGTCGTTGCGGGTCTCGGTAACCCGGGGTCCGAATACGAACGTACCCGTCATAACGCTGGGTTCTGGTTTGTCGACGAGATCGCTCGGCGCGCTGGTGAGTCCTTTCGCAGCGAGGCGCGCTTTAACGCCGACGTTTGTCGGGTTCGCACTGCCGACGAGTCCATTTGGCTCATCAAGCCGATGACCTACATGAATCGTAGCGGTGGGCCGCTGCGACAGTTTCTCGACTACTACAAGTTACCGGTCGATGGACTGTTGATCGCTCATGATGAGATCGACTTACCCGTCGGTGACGTGCGGCTCAAAGAGGGCGGCGGACACGGTGGTCATAACGGTCTTCGCGATAGCATCGCCTGTCTTGGCGCCGGTTTCTATCGATTGCGGATCGGCGTGGCGCATCCTGGCCACCGCGATGACGTGGTCGATTACGTGTTGCGTAACGCTCCGGCGGCGGAGCAATCGGAACTCGATGCCGTCGTGGATAAGGCAGCCGATATTGTGCCGACGATGGTCAGCGATGGGTTTGCGATTGCAATGAACAAGATTAATCGGCGAGCGCGCAAAAAGCGCCGCGTCAAACCAGAGAGCGAAACGAAAGATGGCGATTAAATGCGGGATCGTCGGCCTGCCGAACGTGGGTAAATCGACGTTGTTCAATGCCTTGACGGCAGCCGAAATACCGGCCGAGAACTACCCGTTTTGTACGATCGAACCAAACGTCGGTGTCGTACCGGTGCCTGATCCGCGCTTGGTAACCCTTAGCGATATCGTGAGCCCCGAAAAAACGATCGCAACGACGATGGAGTTTGTTGATATTGCCGGCTTGGTCGCCGGCGCGGCGAGCGGTGAAGGCCTTGGCAACCAATTCCTCGCAAACATCCGCGAGACTCACGCCATCGCCCACGTCGTTCGTTGTTTTGATAACGATGATGTTACCCACGTCGACGGTCGCGTGTCGCCGCTTGATGATGCGGAGACGATTAACACGGAGCTCGCCCTAGCGGATCTCGAAGCGGTCGAACGGGCGTTGTTGAAAGCTGAGAAAAACGCGAAGACCAACGACAAAGCGGCGATTGCCTGGCGTGATCTTCTTAAGCGCATCAAAGGTGCCCTCGACGAAGGTACGCCTCTTCGGACGCTGGAATTCGACGACAACGAAGCACGCGATATTAAGTCGCTGAACTTACTGACCCGCAAACCGGTGCTGTACATCGCGAACGTCAATGACGATGGCTTCGACAACAACTCGTACCTCGACAAGCTGACCGAATTGGCGGCGACGGAAGGTGCCGATATCGTTGCGGTATGCGCGGCTATTGAAGCGGAAATCGCGTTGCTAGACCCCGACGACAAAGCGGAATTTCTCGCGGACCTCGGATTCGAAGAACCGGGCTTACATCGTGTTATTCGCGCCGCCTATCGATTGCTCGGTCTGCAGACATTCTTCACGGCCGGTGCGAAGGAAGTGCGCGCGTGGACGACTCGCGTCGGTGCGACAGCGCCGCAAGCGGCCGGCGAAATTCATACCGATTTCGAGAAGGGATTTATACGAGCCGAGGTCATCGGCTATGACGACTACGTCACGACTCGCGGCGAATCGGGCGCTCGCGATGCGGGCAAGTTGCGGTTAGAAGGCAAAGACTACGTTGTCACGGAAGGTGACGTGATGCACTTCCGATTCAACGTTTAGCTCGGCGTATCAAATCCACGGCGTCGGCGACGATTCGGCGCGCAGCAGCGCTGTGTTCGCAAACGCCGTTGCTACCTCTCGCGGAATGAACGGCAGGCGCCGCCTACCGGCGGCCGTTGCCACAGTGAGATGCGCGAGGCCTTTACGGGCAAGCAACGGTGTCTCGCGAACCGTTATAAACTGGGTTTTGCGCCACAAAAAGACTTCGATTGTCTCGCCGAGCAAGCCGTGTCGAATGGCGAGTCCATCGTCGAACAGAAAGTAACCCCAGCGGCGGAGTCGTTGCCCGTAATACAGGGCACTTATAAGGGGCCAGAGAATGGGCAGTGCCCACAGCCAGCCATCGATGTCGATTTGATAGAAAAAGCCTGCGCATAGGATCGCGGGCAGCAGGCCAGAACGGCGCCAATTAGCCAACCAGTAATAGCGGTGTATGCGCTGAAAGGCCGCGCCGGCCGGGCGCTGCAGGAAGCGGCAGCGATTGCCGTCGAGAACCCGTTCGGCGACATCGCTGAGTCCTGTGTCCGTGAGCAACGGGACGACAAACTCCCCTTTGTCGTCGTTCGTCGCGCCAGCGGCCTGTTGCACACCGAGTTCAGCCCGTTTTAACCATTGATGAACTAGGCCACGCTGCACATCAAGCCGTTGTGCCTTCGACAGCGGTAATGTCTGCGTACGGTAGGTAATAAGTCCTGCGCCGGAGACGAGCTCCGTTGTTCGATCGATCAACTTGAAGCCGTAGTAGCGAACAAAGGCGCTCGCGATCATCGCGATAACAAAGAGGAGTACAGCTAGGAACAAGCCTCCCGTCGCGATACCGACCCATTCAACGAGCGACCAATGGTCGGTATCGCCTATCCACGTCGAGAGCCAATCATCGAGCCAACGTTCGGCCCAACGTTGGCTCTCAACGGCGCCGAATGCCGAACCGAGAACTGCGAGAAACACCAAGCTACGTTGGCTGCTGATACCGATCTTGACCATATCAGTGGCACCGAGCTGGATGAGCGGTGCAGACTCGTCATCGGGCTCGATAGCACTGACCGGCGCGACCGGTTCTTGGCGGTCGATCTTGGCGCGCAGCGTTGCAACGATATCGTCGCCGACCGCGGGCAAGACGATTTCGCTGTCCGTTGAGCCGGCGCTATCGATGGAGACGGTGTTGACGCCGAGCCATCGGTAGATCGGGTTGGCGGACAAGTTGAGTGCCTGGATGCGCGCGTACTCGACATCGAGCTGTTTGCGCGAAAAGACCCCCGTACGGAGCATAATGCGCTCGTCGCCAAACCTGAACCGCGTGTTTAAGTACATCGCAATGGCGTAAGTCAGGGTGACGAGCACGATCGCGGCGCCGATCATCGTCAATCGTTCACGGGAAAACCCACCGGTGCTGACCAAAAATGCGAACGTTGGCACGCCGACCTGGATAAAGTTTCTTGCGATAACGCGGACCATGTCGGCCACGAAAAACACTAGCGACAGCGGCGATACGCGCTGCCATTGCCTATCAGCCAACGGCGTCATCCTCGGCGTTGATGCGATCTAGAATGAACTCGCGCAGTCGCTCGCCGGTTGCGACCTCGAGGCCAGGCAAGGCGAGATCCGAACCGGATCCGCCAGCGGTAAAGAGTTGCAGCGTCGCAAGCCCAAGGCCGCGCTCAAGTGGTCCACGGCCAAGCTCAACGTGTTGAATGCGGTTTAACGGCACAGCCGTCACCGAACGAAAAAACCATCCGGTTCTAAACAGAACGTCGTGTTGGCGAAGCGCGTAGCCTTTTTTGGGAACTGCGACGACCGCGTGACCGGCCTGTAGGGCGAAAATAGCGGCGAGCACGAGCGCCGCTTTGGCGATGCTGACCGACGGCATCTTGCCAGCCATCGACGCGATACCAATGCCAATCGCCACGAGGCTAAGTAGAAAAACACGGCTAATGATGACTTCGGTCAAGTAGCGATCCGACAGCGGCTGCCAGTCGATGGTGGTGATGTCAGGCAGCGCCTCGTGGTCTACCTGCACGTTGTCGAACGGTGCGCTCATCCAGGGAATTCCGTCAAATGATCCATCGATTATAGACGGCTGCCTACCGAGTTCGCGTATACTCTTGACGCGTTCAGCGCGAGTCGAGATACTGCCGCGCTTTTCCGTGCCAAGACCCATTTTGGCGCGCACCGTCCAACGACCGGACGGACCATCACATCGGTGATGTAGCTCAGTTGGTCAGAGCGGCGGACTCATAACCCGCAGGTCGGTGGTTCAATTCCACCCATCACCACCAGTAACAAGCAAGGGGTTCCCAACGGAACCCCTTTCTCGTTACAGACGCGCAGAACCTCAACGACCGAAGGTGGCTGGCTAGTTGCGAAGCTACTGGACACCCCGAGCGCGGCGCGTCTATTTGCTCTCCGCGATTTGTATCGTCCACTCCTGGCCCGCATCAACGCCATACTTCTTCGCAAAACTCCCACTATTGATGGCCAGGCCTATCGTTCGTAGTGAATCTGAATAAAGCAGCGGCTCATTCATTTCTACGTAACCAAAGGAGTTTGAGTATGGGATGAGCTGGTCAAAAATCGTGTCGTCTCCTCGTGAAATCTGGACGCGCACCATCTTGTTGTCTTCGTCTGACAGCCCCTGCTCCTCCAATAGCGGGGTTGGAATGTTTGTAACTATATTGCCAAATGGGGTCTCTACATGAATAAGGCTGCCCACGACGGTGCCGTTGTCGAGTGTTCTTGGTCTTTGAAAGTCGAGGCGCATCACTTGCGGCTCAAGTAGTGGGCCTACGCCTTCAAAATCAATTACGCCAGCCGCTAGTCTCGCACCCGTATACGAATAGACGTCCCTACCGTGGAATGTGTGCAAATCTTCCGTACCTGGGCGGCGATTGATTGTCTCGTCTATTTCGCGCACAGAGACGATCCCATGTGTGTCGGCAACAAGGGTTAGAGTCCCGTTATCCGGCGTCACGATATAGTGGCCCGTAGCGGTTTCCACGACCACCGATTTGCGTTTCGTGCCAACACCTGGATCAATCACAGACACGAACACAGTACCTTTCGGCCAATACTCTATCGTGCCAGTCAATACATACGACGCTTGCCATACGTTGTGCGGTTCAATGTGGTGCGTCAAATCGTGTACTTGGAGTGTTGGATCCACAGTCAAAGCCACACCCTTCATGCTTGCGACAAATCGTTCCGTTGTTCCGAAATCCGAGAATAGGACCAACGGTGGCCGTATTTCTTGCGCCATCGATATTGGTACGGCTATTAACGTTGAAAAAATAGTAACGATCCAAGAGTTTCTGTTAAACATCTTTAATTCCTTTGCTCCTCTGGACGATTGTTCGCGGCGCGTGCGTCGACTCGGTCGTTAATTGAAGTGGTTCGCGCCTTATAATTTGAAGTCAGCCCCATTAACGTTTCGAATCAAATCGAGTAGTCCTTTAATCGTTACCTTGCCGACACTGCGTCTTTGCCGAGCAAAAGGTTTTTCATGGCCTACAAAGACGGTTAAGCCCTCTAGAGAGGCAGACACGATTAGAGCCAGTTTCTTTACTTGACCTTTGGTCAAACGAGGATTGATCTGTTCGATTAGTGCTTCGAATACATCACGGGCTTGTCGATACAGGCTGTGCATGCTCTCGCTAGCATATTCGTCGTGGTTGGACAGCGCCCAAAGCTCTGGGAAAAAAAACGTCGTCTCCTTGGTGCCTAGATCGTCGACAATAAACCGAAGGAGAGCTTCGAGCTGCGCTTCCGGCGACCGGTCGCTTTCCTCCTGAATACTCTGAAAGTCAGCTAAATACTGCGAAATGATGTGCTCAATCAGGTCTCTTAGCAGGTCGGACTTGTTCGAGTAATAGTAGTTGAGATTCCCAACAGTCATGCCCGTTTCATGCGCAACCGCGCGCATTGTCAATCGTTCATACCCATCTCGCATCAATACGTTATGCGCTGCATAAAGAATTTCATGAACCCGTTCACTACCTTTCGCATAGATGCCTGTACCAGGGCGATTTTTCATTTGTAATTCCCACACCTTAGAGCCTACTTACGCGATAAGACTGCAAGTTGCGAAGCTAACCGCGGTGACAACTATGCTCATTCGTTACTCTTCCAAGATAACAGAAAATAGGACAAGCACATAAAATAGTGTTAGGCTCCACGAGATCCAATCAATATCAAACATCCATAAATGCGCTGGCGGGGCGCGTCACTGGCGGCTTAACTTATGTACATGAATCCACAATGCGCATCTGATTGCAGACGCGCGCTGATTAATAACCGATCAACAAAGCTGTCAATCAGTCAGCACTCGATGATTCTGCTATTAGCAATACCAATGCTCATTCTGGGGCGCGACGTTAGCGCGACTGAGCCTCTGGTGTTGCAGTCGGACTTTGGCGCTAAAGACATTGCTGTCGCATCAATGAAGGGTGTTGCTGTCAGCGTATCGAGGGATTTGGATATCTACGACCTAACACACGAAGTGCCTACCTTTAACATTTGGGAGGCCTCCCTTCGGCTTGAACAAGCGGCGGAGTATTGGCCGAAAGGAACAGTGTTCGTATCCGTTGTCGATCCGGGTGTCGGCACGACTCGTAAGTCTGTCGTGCTAAAGACGCAGTTTGGCCAGTACTTCGTATCACCGGACAACGGCAGTTTGACCGCGGTGGCGGAACAATTCGGTATCGAATCTGTGCGCGAAATCGACGAGGCGGTGAATCGATTGGCGAACTCTGAAGAGTCTTACACTTTTCACGGCCGCGATGTTTACGCTTATACAGGGGCGCGGTTAGCGGCTGGAATAATCTCGTTTGAACAGGTTGGCCGGAAATTGCCGAATGAGGTACTGATGATTTCGTACCAGCGACCACAACATGACGATGGGCAAGTTCTCGGCAATATCGAGATTCTGGACCCGCAATTTGGGAATATCTGGACCAATATTGATCGCGACACGTTTCGGGAGCTTGGCCTATCAGAAGGCGATTACGTCACCGTCACAATTTCGAACAATGGCGAGACGGTATTCGAAGATTCCATCCCCTACTTCAAGAGCTTTGGGCGCGTAGAGGTTGGTCAAAAGCTACTCTATTTGAACAGTCTCAACGATGTCGCTCTGGCGATCAATCAGGGTAATTTTTCCGAATCCTTTGATATTTTCGCCGGTCCGGACTGGAGCATCGAGTTGGCAAAATGAGTAAGCAAATCGATAAAACCTAGTCTCGTGTTAGAACACAAAGCCAAGAACAAAGCCATCCGCTACAACCGCCTCGAATGTGTTCCTATTACCGCTTGGTCTACTGGCGTTGCCAATCAATGGGCTTGAAGTTAGCCGCAACTTCGTTGCGCTTCGCTGTTCACATCCACCGGACCAAACCAAAAAAAGGGCACTCATTGAGGTGCCTTTTTTGGCTATCAAGCAGCCCGTTTATTCAATCTGCGCTGCTGCCCAGTTTACTACCGAGATCGCTGTCCAACCGTTCGACGAATGCTTTGGCAGCAGGCGAGATGAATCGCCCAGGCGGATAGATAGCGTAAATCGATGTATCCGTTGGAACTGTGTAGTCCGGCATGACATGGATCAGACGACCGGCCTTTAATTCACTGGTGATGTCCCACAGAGACCGCAGCGCAATACCGACACCATTGAGTGCCGCCAGCGTCGCCATTTCGGCATTGTTGGTATGAAATCGTCCAGATACTCGGACGTGTTCGTTCGCATTGGATTTACGAAGCCGCCAGACATCTTCGCGTAGGAACACAATGCAATCGTGTTTCGCAAGCTCCGACGACTTCGTTGGCATTCCGTAAGCTTTAATGTACGACGGCGAAGCACAGAGTACGCGCCGGGTATTACGCAGTTTTCGCGCGACTCGGGTTGAGTTTTTCAGCTTGCCGATGCGAATGGCCACGTCTATGCCGTCGGCTGAGTAGTCATGTATCTCATCCGAGAGTTGTAGATTCAATCGCGTGTCCGGGTACGCCTTCAGGAAAGCAGAGAGCGTATCGGGAAGAAACTTTCGTCCAAACAGTGAGGGTGCTGCTACCCGCAACAGTCCTGTTGGACCGTCAGACCGCTTGCCGACACTGTGTCGGGCAGCCTCGTACGTCCGGAGTAATTCTCTGGCATGGCTTAAGAACTGCTCGCCTGGTCCGGTCAACGACATCGACCGTGTTGTGCGGTTAAACAATGTGCATCCGAGGTCCGCTTCCAAACGCTTCAATCGGTCGCTAGACACCGTGGCGGACAGTCCACATGCCGCGCCTCCGGCAGAAACCGAATTTTGCGTCGCAATACGCTCGAACAGAATGACATCTTCGATTTTCATAATCCGGATAATCCGGATTGTGTTTGATTGATACAAGTCTTTTTCAGGATAAATTCTGGCGCTACCGTTACGTCGGTCCGAGAAACTCGTGCGTGCGAATAACTCCCGTTCGTGCCTATCGATCGATCCGGTTACTGAAAAGGAAAAAACTATGCGAGTAGCAATGAGGTTTGTGCTCACGGCACTGGTCATGACGTTGGCTGCCTGTGCACCGTCAGGTGCGCCTAAACCGATTGACGTGGATATCTACAAGGGGGAGATCGCTAACGTGAACTCCTACCTCTTCTCGAACGGTGAGTCACTCATCGTTATGGACGTACAACGTGCTACCAGCGAGGCCAGGCGGCTGGCCGAGGTCATCAAGGGCAAAGGGCTTCCTCTAACCCACATATTGATCACGCATGGCCACCCGGACCACTACATCGGGATGGACTGGCTACTGAAAGAGTTTTCAAACGTCGAGATTGTCGTGGCCAGTGAGGGTGTCAAACAGGACATCATCGCCTTTTCGACGTGGATGGAAAGCGTTGGTTGGCTCGATGGAGAACCGGCACTGAAGCCCAAATCCGTCCAGAACCCGAATGGCTTTGACTATGACAACATCATTTCAGTGTTAGACAGCGACACGCTGCCGTTGGTCGGCGGTGGAACGCTCAAACTGCGTTCTGACTACGTACCAGCCGAAGCCAATCACATGACAACGGTTTATGTTGATGAACTAAATGCGTTCTTCCCTGCCGATTTCGGCTACAACAAGGTTCATCTATGGATGGGCACCGGGGTCACCGGCCAGCACATCGATAATTGGAAAGCGCAGCTCAACGCGTTTCAGCAGGAATACGCCGACTTGAGTCCCACCGTCTATCCAGGCCACGGCGACCCTACCGACTTAAGCCTGTTCAGCGAAATGATCGAGTACATGGAGAATTTTCAGCGTATTACTGCATCGGCATCGTCGCGGGAGGCGGCAATGGCTGAGATGACAGCCCTCTACCCAGACTACAAACAAGCCGAATTTCTTCTCAAGTACAGCGTTGACTTTCACGTCGCGGAGTAAGCGGTGAAATACTCGGCGCCTTTGGGGCCGCATTTTGTTGTTCAAAACGCGCCACCAATTCGCATTTCTTGGCATTCGAGTCGGGAGCGGTTATTTCGAAGTTTCTGAACGGGTGCAACCCCAATAAAAAAATAGACATAGCGATAAATCCGATGCTGCATCGTCACCAATTCTCTGTCGTCACACCGCTACGCCAACGCATGACTACAGGAAGTTCTGTGATACTGCGCCGCCAGTTGGCTCGACCGAGTCCGCTGCGGCTCAATGCCATTGAAGCCCAGGCTGCGTGTTCGCGTACAGAGTATGTACTGACCGTAGACCACGATGACGAAGTCAGCGTGCGGAAATAAACCCCTTGTCCCGTACGTTAGCCCGATGCTCTACACACCGTGCCGACACGCCGTCTTAAAGCGGGTGTCAAACTGCCCTAACAACGGTTGTCATTCGTGGCATGTGTCGTTCAATTATTGAAGATTCGCTTCATCAACGGTGTCATGCGGCGTACGCCGATCATCGCTGTCGTTGTCATTAAGCCCGCCATCATTGCGCCAGTGACACCGCAGGTTAGGATGTCTTGGCCGGTTAGCCACAGGCCTTGCAAATTTGTCCTCGGTGACAGCCAGTCTGACCGCAAGCGCTCGGACGTATGCTCAAGGCCATAGAGCTCGCCCTGGCGATAACCGCCGAACCAATTCGTCGACAGCGGCGTCGAGACCTCGTAGTAGTCGACCCGACCGCGAAGTTGCGGCAATTTGGCGTACAGGTGCTCCATTAGGCGCTCGCCTAGTTTCGCCTTGAACGCATCGTAGTCGTCGCCGCGCTTGCCCCAAACGCTGTCTTCCCAGCGCTCGAACCACGCGTACGGGGCCGGAGCCACAATCTCAATGGTCGCAGTGCCTGGGTGGCGGTTTTGGTAGTCCGGGTCTTTGGCAGAGGGGAACGAGATATAGACGACTGGGAACTCGGCATCGGGGTTGTTCTCGAACTCGGCAACGTCCGCGTCAAAGTCGTTACTGGGATAGATCCAAAAGTTTGTTTTCGGTAGGTCGAGATTCCCGGCCGTGTCTTTCAGGCCGATGTACACACCGAGGTGTGCGTAGCTAGGTTGCAACGATTTGCGTTCACTAGCGTAGCCTAAATTGGAGGCGGTGCTTTTGTCGAGCAAGCCATCGAATGTGTTTGCAACACCGGCCGCGGAGATGACCGTGTCGCAGTCAATCACATGGCCGTCTTGCATTTCGACGCCGCTGACGCGACTGCCATTGTGAACGATCCTATTAACACGAGCATACGTGAAGACCTCACCACCGCTCGCCTGAATACGCGGAATGATCGTGTCGGCAATACGCCATGAACCGCCGACCGGGTAGAAGCCGCCGTACAAATAATGGCGTGCAATCATCGCATGCACCATGAAAGCCGAGCGCTTAGGCGGCAGTCCCATGTCACCCCATTGGCCGCATAGTGTGGCGATCAGATCTGGGTTGTCAGTGATCTCGGTAAGGACATCGTAGGTACGCCGATACAGTAGCTCCGGCGGTCGAAAAAACGGTTTCGTCAATCGGCGTTGCCACGGTTTCAGCATCCGCCCCATGCTAAATGCGGACAAACCGTCGCTCGCTTGTCGTAGCAACACCAGGTAGCGATCGATCGCCTCGGTTTCATCAGGAAACTGGCGAATCAGATTATCGCGGAAGGCGTCCTTACCAGCGTGTGCGGTGTAGACGCGTTCGCCGATAAAGAACTTGTCAAACTCAAGGTCCATCGGTGCCCAGTCGAGTTCGCCGTTCGATAAGAAGTCGAACATCTTCCGCGTGCGCGTCGGAGCGCCGACATCGCCGATGTAGTGCACACCGACGTCCCATTCGTAGCCATTGCGTTCGTACGAATGTGTATAGCCGCCGGCGGTGTAGTGTTGTTCGAGCACGCAAACACGTTGACCGAGGCTAGCGAGCAGGGCGGCGGTCGTGAGTCCACCCATGCCAGAGCCGATGACGATCGCATCGTATGATGCCGCCAATCGCTTGGGTCGGTAGCGGTAGCCGATTCTGAGTGTGCTGGGTTTCATCGTGCGTGCACCGTGGCGGTCCTGACTAGCGTGTCCTCGCATTAAATCAGGATTGTTGGCGCTTTGCGCTAGCGCGGTAGTCCCGCCACCCGATTGACCCGCCGCTGCGGGTAGCGCCGACTGCTGTTATTGAAAGGTGCCGCGAATGGGGTAATTGTTCTCCGGGTTTCGAATCCACTCGAGACCCGACACAAACATCTCGACGTCCGGGCGAGAAAACGGGTTATTCGACAGGTCAACGACTTGAACGTCGCCGTCGCCGTTAATAACGAACAGACCGGGCTCGGCGAAATTGTGGTCGGTCTCTTGTTCCGAGCGTGGGATCGAAATGTAGACACCAAGGTCTTGCATATGTTCGAGCGTCAGGCCGTAGAACAGCGGGAAGCTAACGTCTAACCGCCCCGTGTGCTCTTCTAGCTGGTCACGACTATCGGCCGAAACGGCAGCCATATCGATGCCGATGTCGAGCAAGCGGCGGCGATGGTCGGTGAGTGTGTTCAAGTACTTGGTGCAGAGCGGGCAGTGACGGCCCCGATAAACAACGACCATCTGCCAGTCGGCGTCTCCGGTCGGCTTGCTGATGTCGACAGTCTCACCGCTGAGGCTCGTTACCGGTAGCAATGGAAAGGGGGCGCCAGCGTGCAGTTTGGTGGTCTTCATAGTGGGGCTCACAGTGAGTTGATGGTCGTGAAATAGTGGTAGCCTAAGTAACGACTTTCAACCAGTTTACTTTTTGTAACCTTAAGGTGCTCACTATGTCAGCGCGCCACTCAGAAGCGCAGGCGCCTTGCCTCGAACCGTGCCCCATTGAGCGCGGCATGCGAATGATCGGCGGTAAATGGAAAGGCTCGATTCTATGGCACCTAAAAGATGGGCCGGTTCGATTCAACGCGCTGTCTCGGCAACTCGGCGGCGCCAGCAAAAAAATGCTGACCCAACGGCTAAAGGAACTGGAGATGCTGGGGCTCGTCGACCGCCAGGTTCTCAGCACGCGACCGATCGCGGTTGCCTACGAGATTACGGACTTCGGTCGATCGGCGCTTGGCGTGCTGGATCAGCTACGCCAGTGGTCAGAACGATATAGTATCTAGTACACGGTCTTCGACGCGGGCGAGTCGTTAGCGTTCAACCGTCGCTCAGAATCCGGTAACGACGACCTCAACGTGCTCGACCTCAGGCGGCGCGGCAAAGTGCGGACCAGCGACTTCACGCCAGCGTTGAAAGTTGTCCGATTCTCGAAACGTTACCATGTGCGCCTCGACGCTGGTCCAGCCGACAACTAACCGGTAGGTCGATGGGCGTTCGATGATCCGTTCGAGTTTCAAGCTGTGGCAATTGGTGTCTGCCTGGAAGAATTTCGCGGCATCGGCCACCGCTTGTTCGAATGCAGATTCAGCACCCGGCTTGATTGTGATCGTAGCGATTTCGTAAATCATCGGCCTGGCCTACAACAATCCAAGAATATGATCCCAGTGTTCCTGATCGATCGGCATGATGGACAAGCGGTTCCCCTTACGGAGCAGGGTCATCCCCTCTAGCGCCGCATCAGCCTTCAACTCCTTCAGTGTGATCGTTCGGCGAAACTTACGCACGAAGCGCATTTCAACCAGTTCCCAGCGCGGCTTATCCGCTGAGCTTTTCGGATCGTAGTATTTTTCCTGTGGGTCGAATTGCGTTGGATCCGTGTACGGTTTACTGGCGACTTTCATGAGGCCAACGATGCCAGGCTCAGCACAGTTTGAGTGATAGAAAAACGCTAGATCGCCTTTTTTCATGTCGTCACGCATAAAGTTCCGGGCCTGATAATTGCGAATACCATCCCAAGGTTCGACCCGGTCGCGCTTTAGGTCATCGATGCTGTACGCGTCCGGCTCGCTTTTCATCAACCAATATTGCATCTCTGTCTCCGTCAGCTGCGCGCGCAACCCGTCAGAACTCAAGCCACAAAAAAAGGCCGCAGCGATGGCTGCGGCCTCGTTTTATGCCGAGCGGCAGGCGCTTATTGATCGCGGAAATTGTACCGGAAGCGCAATTGCCACGTCATTGGTTCGGTGTAGTACGGGACAAACAGGAAGGACGTGATGTACTCCTCGTCGCTGCAGTTCTTACATTCGAATGCAGCCGTCCAAACATTCTCATCGTCGATCAGTTGGAGACCGGCGTTGATAATCGCCTCGGGGTCGTTGATGCCTTGCTGGCTGGTGCCAACAACGTTATCGCCGATCCAACGAACCGTCGCGGTAGGACGCAAAATCGCGCCAAAGGCCGGGATCGGGATATCGTAGGTTGTTCCCAACGTAACCGTCGCGTCCGGTGAGCGTTTCGGATCGGCCACATTACAGTCGATATCGAAAGCGGCAAGGCTTGTATTCGGTGCGACGCAACCGCCGGGAAGGTCGACGTACTTAGCATCTTGGAAGCCAGCTGCGAAGAAAATATCCCAGTTTTCGGTAGGTACCGCGGTTATCTCTAGTTCCAAGCCGGTGACATCCAAGCCCCCAGCATTGGTCGTCAAGAATTGTCCGCTAGGCGTAGCCGCCGTGGTTTGCAAATCTTCAAGATCCGTTTGGAAGAGCGTGGCGTTAACACGCAACCGGTCGTCGAAATAATCCGCGCGCAAGCCCAACTCGTAAGACCACAGCGTTTCTGGGCCGAACGGTTGCAACGCAATAGCTTGCGTGCCGCGCGCATTCCAACCACCGGACTTGAAACCGCGTGTTGCAGAGACATACGCCATCATGTCATCGCTAAACTCGTGGGCGTAGGCGATGCGTGGCGTAACGATTTGCTCGTCTTGGCTGGTCGGCACACCCGCTGCGATCAGTGCAGCCGTCGTAAGGTTTCCGCCCGTGTTGTCGGTAAAGCCAACGTCTTTTTCGTCATCGGTGTAGCGCAAGCCCAACGTCAACGTGCCGTTGTCACCGACGGCGATATCGCCTTGTGCGTATACGGCCCAGCTCTGCGCGGAGTTGTCGAGAACGCGATCGGCTAACTGCAGGAATCCGAACAAGTAATCGGCGAAGTCGGTCGAGTTATCCTCGTCGAGAATAAATAGGCCGGTAACAAGATCTACTTTGCCGTCGAACAACTCAACGTTGTATTTGACCTCGGCCGTGAACTGGTCGTGTTCGCCACGGTTATCGATCCAGAAGAAGTCATCGCTCGTCGCACTCGGGAAGTTGAGCAAGAAGTTCTGTTCAAGATCTCGGTAGCCTAGGATGATGTTCATCGTGCCATCGCCGAGTTCGAAGCCGAGGTTCGAGACGATGTTCAGGTTCTTCGTCTCGTTACCGTAGTCGGACTTTTGTGTGAATTGCGATGGCAAGCCGTTCGGCAGTACCGATGTTGAAATTCGATCGCGGCCCTGAATGCGACCCCAGACATTCGCTTCGGTATCGTCGATGTAATCGATAGCGATATCCCAGGTGACCGTGTCGGTCGGCAGGATCCTGAGGTCAAGGCGCAGCCCAAACGCGTCTTTATCGTTAAAGTCGTCGTTCACCGCCGTGTTTTCTAAAAAGCCGTCGTCCTGGATCGAGAACGCCGAAATCTTGGTCAGGAACTTATCGTTAACGGGTAAATCGACGGTGCCGCGGAAGAAAAACTCGGAGAAGCGGCCGAGCGCCACCTCGGCAAAGCCGCCGGCTTGCTCGGCCGGTTTCTTCAGCACCATATTGACGGCGCCGCCCGTTGTATTACGACCAAACAGTGTGCCCTGCGGGCCACGCAATACCTCGACACGGTCGACATCGAAGAAGGCGTAGTTGTTGGCGTTCTGCCGCGATACGTAAACTTCGTCAATGTAGGTGCCAACCGGTGGATCAAACGTCGCAATCGATTCGTCATTTCCTTGGGCGCGCAGGTAATACATGTTTGCGGTGCCAAGGCCGGTGTTATTGCCACCGAACAAGTTAGGGACGATATTGACGAGGTCCAAAGTTTCTTGGATCTGCATCTTTTCGAGCAGCACTTCGTTATACGCGCTGACAGCGATCGGTACGTCCTGAAGACTGGCTTCGCGGCGTTCGGCCGTAACGATAATTTCCTCTAGCTGCGCACTGGCGGGCAACGCCACCAATCCGCCCATCAGCACACAGATCGATCGGATTGCAATCGACCGTAGTGGTAACGCCCTGCTGCTCATAGCTTCGTCCCCGCAGACAATATGATGTTTATTTGATACACAGCGCCATAGTCAGCGCTGTTGATTAGATGGTATAACGTTATAACAATTAGTCAACCGCATCAGTGGCTTGGGCATCGTACTTTTTTTGCCAGCTGTTGATCTGTGTGATCTTTGCCACAACCCGACCGACGAGGGGAAATGCGTGGATACCCGTCTTCATCACGGCCTTGAACTTAATAAGACACAAAGTCATCGAGCACGTGAACGTTTCGCGAGTTCGCTACGGGCGTATGTCCTTAACAACATGGCAGCGGACTTACGCGCCGACTTCGATAGCGAGGCGCTACCGGATGCGGTTAAGCGCGGCGACGCCGAGCCGCAAGATGGTCCCGATGTTCATAAGTTGATGAAGGGACGGGATGCCTTCAATTTGTACAGCTCGGTGCGCTGCGCGGCGCAAGAGATGGTCTGGAACTCGGTGATTGATTCGGTCAACGATAACCAGGCTCAACTCGCCGGGGCGTTCGAGGCATTGTCGCAAAAAGAGCGACTCGGCTCGTTAACGTTGAATTCAGATCTCGATACGCCGCGTTACGTCTCGGCTGTTGATGTGCACTTAATGCCGGGCAATTATGACGGCAGGGAAAATGCTGACTCGGTAATCCCTGGCGCTGTTTACGACAACGGCTTCAACGTGTTCGCGTTTGGGGCGATGGGTAAGCAGCTGAACGACATCGGTTGGTCGATGGCCAATTTCCTGCGTTATCGTTTCGCCAATGTCAGTCCGCAACGGATCCTAGATGTCGGTTGTACGATCGGCCACAACACGCTGCCGTGGAAACAAACGTTTCCAGAGGCCGAAGTTCATGGTGTTGATATCGCGGCGGCCTGTTTGCGCTACGCGCATACTCGCGCCGAATCACTCGGTATCGAAGCGCATTTTCACCAACAGACAGCGGAGTCGCTCAAGTTTCAAGACGGGTCGTTCGACGTGGTGTTTTCGTCGATGTTCCTGCACGAGCTGCCGCTTAAGTCGATTCGTGCATTCTTGGCTGAAGCGTATCGCGTGCTAAGACCGGGCGGCATCATGTTGCATATGGAGTTACCACCGAACAGTGCGTTAACACCATTCGATGCTTTCTACCTCGATTGGGACGGCTACTACAACAACGAACCGTTCTATAAGAATTTTCGAGACCAAGATTATCGCGAGCTCTGCCAGCACGCTGGGTTTGAGGCAGACGCATTCTTTGAAGGCGTCATGCCGCGCTTTACTTACGTCGACGAAGCAGACTTTGCCGCCGCCGTGGGAGGTACGGCTGAATTCGACGAGGACACCGGCCGTTTGTCCGATGGCATACAGTGGTACGGCTTCGGCGCTAGGAAGTCGTCATGAATGAGGACGTCAGCCGAGTTGTTCGCGGCGGTCGTGACGCGTTCTTCGAAAACACCGATTCCGACCGATTAATGGCGATGTTGCTGCGCTTCATGAGTGAGCACTGGGTGCTGCGCGAGCGTGTTCATTTGCTGGAGCAGCTACTCGCCGACCAAGGTGTTCTAGACGCCGGTGAGCTAGAAACGGCGCTCGCGACCGATACGTCCGACGCCGCGCTCGATCAGCAATCGTTCGCGTTCATCGAGGCCGTGATTGCCTCGGCCCAGAACATCGAACGCCGCAGGACGTAGCCGTGACCGAGTATTCTTTGTGGTTGTTTTTGCACGTTCTATTGCTCGTATTCTGGCTCGGTACCGATCTTGGTGTGTTTCTGGCCGCGAAAGTGTCGGAGCGGGCTGAGCTCAGCGTTGAGACCCGAGCAACGGTACTGAAGGTCGGCATGGTCCTCGACCGATTGCCACGCTCAGCGCTCGTTCTGATTCTACCGTCCGGAATGATGCTGCTAAACGGTCTCGGTCTCATCGCATTGCCGGCCGCGGCGACGGCCTCCGTATGGGCGGTCGCACTGGTCTGGTTGGCGATTCTGTGGGCCGGATTTCTAAACCCGGAAACACCGATCGAAGCGCGATCGATGCTGTTTAACTTTGCGATGAATGTCATCCTGGCGGTTGTCGTCACGGGTCTTGGAATCTATGCCTTTAGGAGTGCTGCGCTACCGTCTTGGGTCGCGTTAAAAGTGCTGGTCGTCGGCTTGGTGTTTGTGGCTGGCGTTGCGCTAGACGTTTTGTTTAAACCGGCTGTTGGTCATTTTGTGGCGATCGTGACCGAAGGGCCAACGGATGAGCGCAACCGTGATTATTCGAAGGCGCTTGCACCCGTCTACTGGGCGGTTATCGCGATCTATGTCTTGGTCCTCGCGGCTAGTTTTGCCGGAATAGCCAAGATCGCGTTCTAATCAGCCGGCTATTTTCAGGTGGATTCGCTCTCGTGACTCAATCATCAACGCGTTACCCGTCTTTGCACGGCAAAGTCGCCTGCATTACTGGTGCCGGCCGCGCCAAAGGAATCGGTGCGACCATTGCCCGGCGCCTGGCAGCCGAAGGCGCGAAAGTGGTCTTAACCGATATCGGAAAACCGGCTGGGCCCGATTTGCCTGAGTCGTTCATCGGGACATTGGCCGAGCTTGAGCATATAGCCGCCGAGATCGAGAGTAGCGGCGGTGCTGCGCGTGCAACACGGTGCGATGTGCAGCGCGAAGCCGACATCGAAGCGTGCGTGGCGCATTGCGTCGAGCAGTTCGGCCGCTTAGACATTTGGGTCAATAATGCCGGCGTTGGTTACTTGATGGAGCCGCTCACCGATTTAGCGGCTGATCAATGGGACACGGTATTGGGGGTCAATCTTCGTGGTGCCTGGTTAGGAACCAAGCACGCGGCTCAACAGATGATCCAGCAAGGCGAGGGTGGGCGCATCATCAACATTGCGAGCCAAGCCTCGAAGAGTGGTTTTCCATTCGCGGCCGCCTATTGCGCGTCCAAACATGGGTTGGTCGGTCTGACACGAGTCAGTGCGATCGAGCTCGGGCAACACAACATCACCGCGAATGCGATCTGCCCGAACCACATTACTACCGGTCTCGGAGCATGGCAGAACGACTATTTTTCCAAGGCCACCGGACGTTCACTCGATCAGTACATGACGGATATGCGCTCGCGCATCCCGATGGGGCGACCGGGATTAACGGACGACATCGCAAAGGCATGCGCGTGGTTATGTTCGGACGAGGCCGCCTACGTCACCGGTGAGGCTATGAACGTCTCGGGTGGTGAGGAAATGCACTAGGTTGGGCCGCCGTCTAGGAGGAGCGTAATGTTCAAACTGAGCTGGCCCGTTCGCGTAGCCACACTGTGGATCAGCGTGTGGCTTACGAATTCTGCGGGTGCGCACCACGACGAAGCGCACGACAAGCAAGCGATCCGCGAGCATGGCGCAACCTGGATCGAGCACTACAAGGCCGGCGATCTGGACGCATTAATGACGCTGTACGAACCGGATGCGATCGTCGCGTTGCACGATCAACCCGGTTTGTTTGGGCGGGATGCGGTCCGCGACTATTTCGCCCAGAGTCTCGGCAAGAGCGATGTGACGTTCGATTTAGAGCACGAGCACATCGAAATCAATGGCGACCTTGCGCACTCGATGGCGAAGTACTGGCTGACAGCTGTGAATAAGGAAAACGGCCGTGTGTACAAAGACGCGGGTCGGTCCTTGTTGATTTATCGGCGTGGCGACGACGGTCAATGGCGCATTCGTATCGACATCGACCAGACCACGCCCGATGTGACCTGGCCCGAGAGCAACTAGCTTCACGAGTTTTGCGCTAACAGCTCAGCGTTTCCTCCTGCGGCCGTTGTGTCGATACAAACCGCTCGTTCATGCACGAATCGTGTAGGTGCAACAATCTCATCGATGAGCCGAACGATCGCGCCCTCGCGCACGCTGAGTGTCTTACGAATATGGCTACGATAGTCATTGGCGGCCGCGCTCGCAACGGCGCTAATGGTCAGTGTGCGCAATGCGTTGAGCTCAATAGCGCCGGACAGCGCACAGAGTGGCAAGTCTGGTCGAATGAGGTCGGCTAGGCTCTGTGCCGCCTCCGGTGCCACCGCGACGACCGTATTGCCGCACGCTAACGCTTGTAGCACGTGCAAGCGAAGATCGGCAGGTGCCGAGTTTATGCAGAGAACGCGCCCGACAGGTACGACCGTCAACCGGTTCGATTCGCCCGTTGGCCCCGGCAAGTCAGTCGCATTGAACGGAAGTTTTTCGGTCTGACTCAGAACATCGGCGTCGACAAGACTGCGGAGCCGTTCGTGTCGATCGGTGCGAGCGGACCACGCGGGGCTAGCGGGATGCTCGAACGCCGCCTCCAAGGCCGCCCTCTCGAACGTCACCACCACATCGGTGTCGCTCGTGGCCGAGTCGCCAGAACCTGCGTCTCGAAAACGCGCGAGGTAGTGCGGTCCACCAGCTTTGGGGCCGGTGCCTGAGAGTCCCTCGCCACCGAACGGTTGCGAACCAACGATGGCGCCGATTTGGTTACGGTTGACGTAAACGTTGCCAACATGGATATCGTTCACCACGCGCTGCACCCGTTCGTCGATACGCGTGTGCAAGCCAAACGTTAGCCCGTAGCCACGTTCGTTCACGGCGTTGATAATCGGGTCAACGTCGTCAGAGTCAAATTCTGCCACGTGTAGGACCGGGCCGAAGACCTCCCGCTCGACGGCCGCGATGCCATCCGTTTTAACGAGGGTTGGTCCTAGCCAGTAGCCACCATCGCCATTGGTCGACAGTTGTTTGATCACGTTGCCGGCGTCTTTTTGTTCGCGGCAGTAGGTGGCGATGTCACGATGAGCCTGCGCATCGATCAACGGGCCGACGTCGGTCGCGGTATCGAGCGGGTCGCCGAGTCGTAAGGCATCCATTGCGCCGGCCAACATCGTCAGTAGTGAATCAGCGCGTTCCTTTTGTACGTACAGCAAGCGTAGTGCCGAGCAGCGTTGGCCGGCGCTCTGAAACGCGCTGGCGACAATATCGCGGACCGCCTGCTCGTTAAGCGCTGTCGAATCGACCAGCATCGCGTTCAGACCGCCCGTTTCGGCAATCAACATCGTATTGGCAGCATTGTTGGTCGCCAGCGACCGCTCAATCAGCCGCGCGACCGCCGTTGAACCGGTGAAGCAAACGCCGGCGATGGCTTGATTGACTGTCAACGCCGCGCCGAGCTCCCCATCGCCAACCGCCAATTGCAAGGCATCCCTGGGTATGCCGGCGGCGTGTAGCAGCGCGACCGCGCGCGCTGCAATCAGTGGCGACTGCTCAGCGGGTTTTGCGATAACGGTGTTGCCGGTCACCAAGGCCGCCGCAACCTGGCCTGTGAAAATGGCGAGCGGGAAGTTCCATGGCGAGATACAGACGATGGTGCCGCGGGCAGCGCCCGGCAGTGAGTCGTGTTCGGCTTCGTTGGCGTAATAGCGCAGAAAGTCGACCGCCTCGCGAAGTTCGGCGATGGCATCGGCGATGGTCTTTCCCGCTTCCCGCGCGAGTAAAGCGAACAGCTCACCGTAGGCAGCCTCGTAGCGGTCGGCGGCGTCACGCAAGCAGGCGGCACGGCGGGCCACGGGCGTGTTAGCCCAGCTGGCGTTGGTACCGTTAGCGCGGGCTACCATTGCCGTTACCGCGCCGGTCGGTGTCAGAGCGATGCGCCCCACGACTTCATCGGTGCGAGCCGGGTTCTTGATGATCTGCGTAGCCGAATCAGCGCCGAGTTCCCAGGTAAATGGCGCCAAGAAAGGTGCGCGTGCCGAGTCGATGGCGGTCAGTGTTGTCGGGTCTTGCGGGTCAAAACCGGCCGAATTGACTCGCTCGTTCCCGTAGAGTTGGCTCGGTGGCGGTATGTCGCGATTGACTTGACTCGGTCGTGTGGCCATCTCGGCGAGAGGATCGGCGGCAATGGTCTCCGGCGATATGCTCTCGTCGACAATTTGGTTAACGAAGCTGGAGTTTGCGCCGTTCTCCAGTAAGCGCCTGACCAAATAGGCCAATAAGTCTTCGTGGGCGCCGACCGGCGCGTAAATACGCGACCGAACATCGGCCTTTGCTCGCACCGCCTCGTGTAATGCTTCGCCCATACCGTGCAAACGCTGAAACTCGAAGTCATCGTAGCGACCATGGGCCATCGCCAACACGGCGGCCATCGTGTGGGCGTTGTGCGTAGCGAACTGCGGGTAGAACCGATCGCGCTGACCCAGTAAGCGACGGGCGCACGCGATATAACTAACATCGGTATTGATTTTGCGAGTCAACACCGGGTACGACGGCAAGCCAAGCACCTGCGCCAGTTTTATTTCCGTGTCCCAGTAGGCGCCCTTGACAAGCCGAACCATCAAGCGACGCTCAAGCGACGTCGCCAGCGCGTACAACCAATCGATCACGGCCAACGCGCGGCGACCGTAGGCTTGAACGACGACACCGAAGCCGTCCCAACCGGCCAGTGTCGGGCTGCTGACGACTCGCTGAATGATGTCGAGCGAAAACTCGAGCCGGTTGGCTTCCTCCGCGTCAATGTTAAAGCCGAGTTGCGCTTTGCGGGCTTCTTCGGCAAGGAGCAAAACCTTGTCGGCAAGCGGTGCGAGCGTATGGGCGTGATGGGCGTGTTCGTAGCGCGGATGAAGCGCCGAGAGCTTGACCGATATCCCGGGATTTCGGGCGATCTCGTTGTGCTTTGCTCGCGCCGCTAAGGCAGCGATCGCGTCGCGATACGCCTCGAAATAACGTTCGGCGTCGTCGTAGGTACGTGCCGCCTCGCCGAGCATATCGTACGAGTACGTGTAGCCGCGCTCGACCATCGCATTGCCGCGATGCGTTGCCGAATCGATGGACTCACCAAGCACGAACTGCTCGCCCATCTCCTGCATCGCACGCCGTACCGCGAGGCGGACGACCGGTTCACCAAGGCGTCGGACCATGCCCCGAACTGCGCCGACAACGCCCGGTTCCTCGTCGGCCAACACTTTGCCGGTCAGCATTAATGCCCACGTCGACGCGTTAACAAGAATCGATCCGGAGTCGCCGACGTGGGCGCCCCAGTCATGCGGCATGATCTTGTCGCGAATGAGGTCATCGATGGTCGCGTTATCGGGCACGCGAAGCAACGCTTCCGCTAAACACATCAGCGCGACGCCTTCTTGCGTCGATAGCCCGTACTCGGCCAAAAACGATTCCATCATGCTGGGGTCCGATGCGTCGCGGACCGTACGTACGAAGTCGGCGGCCTGCTGACTGACCGCGGTCCGCTGTTCTGACGACAACGCGGCAGCCTTGATCAATTCGCTTATCAGCGTGTCTTCATCGGCAAGGTTGTAGGTCGCAATTCGGTGGCGCAGCGACTCAAGGTGGTCGGTCATGGTCTGGACGTCAAAAGGCGGCTGAGGGCGTCGCGAATAGTAGCCGGAATTGGCGTCGGCCGTTCGGTTACACGATCGACAAAAACATGCGTGAAAAACCCCTCAGCCGCAGCCGTTTCACCGGATCCGAAAATCGCCATTTCGTAGGTGACTGAGCTCGTGCCGAGGTGGCTCACTCGCAAGGCGCCCTCCAGCGGTTCTGGGTGTCGAATAGCGGCGTGGTACCGGCACCCCGACTCAACGACGTAACCGATAGCCGGACTGATGGCTGGGTCGAATCCACCCGCATCGATTAGGTATTGATTCGCGACGGTGTCGAAGTAGGCGTAGTGGTTCACATTGTTGATGTGCCCGTAGATGTCGTTGTCTGCCCAACGGGTGGCAAGCGGCAAGAACCAACGGTAGTCACTACGGTGGCCGGCGGGTTTTTTCATGGTTGTTTTGGCTGGCGGCGCAATGGTTGCTGAACATTTTCGTCGCCATGGTAGCGCCGTCTGTCCGGCAGCGCTTGCGGCAAACCACCGCGGCATCTGGTGCTGACTGGATCCGGTCAGATGGCGAGCGCGCCGTCGTCACAGCCCAATTGACGTTCACGTAAACGTTAACTAAGCTGCGCGCCACACGAGTAAGGCGCTGCCATGACCGATCAACGCCGATACGGCATTTCTGAACTTGCAAAAGAGTTTGATGTAACGACCCGAACCCTCCGTTTTTACGAGGAAAAAGGCTGGCTTACACCGCTTCGAGAAGGTGGGCGACGGGTTTTCAGCGGAAAAGATCGAACCCGCTTACGGCTGATATTGCGGGGCCGGCGCATCGGCTTATCGCTGGAGGAAAGTGTCGAGATCATCGATCTGTATGACTCGCCGGCCGGTACGGTCGGCCAGGCGACGGTGCTGCTGGAGCGCCTCGATGAGCGCCGCCAAGCGCTACTGGACCAGCGGGCGGACATTGAGGCGATGTTGAAATCGCTGCAGACGGTCGAACAGCGCGTTCGCGCAACACTCAATAACGAGTCGGCCGGTGCGGCTGATGGGGGACAGTCACGATGACACTGTATACCGAGTTGGACTACGGATTGGACGATGAGCTGATGATGCTGCGCGAATCGGTGCGCCAGTTCGTCGACAGCGAGATCGCGCCGCGCGCTGATGAGATCGATCGAAGCAATACGTTTCCTAGCGACGTTTGGCGCTCATTGGGCGACATGGGGCTCCTCGGCATTACCGTCGAAGAGGAATACGGTGGCAGCGGTTTGGGCTACCTCGCGCATTGCATCGCAATGGAGGAGGTCAGTCGTGGCTCGGCGTCGGTCGGTCTTTCGTACGGTGCGCACTCGAACCTTTGCCTTAACCAAATCCGTCGCAACGGCAGCGAGGCGCAAAAACAAAAATACCTGCCAGCGCTCTGTCGTGGCGAGCACATCGGTGCTTTGGCGATGTCGGAACCGGGGGCCGGTTCTGATGTCGTGGGTATGAGCATGACAGCGACCCGCGATGGCTCGCACTACGTGCTGAACGGCTCGAAAATGTGGATCACCAACGGCCCGGACGCCGACGTCTGCATCATTTACGCGAAGACCGACCCTAGCGCCGGTTCCCGCGGCATCACCGCGTTTCTCGTCGACGGCGATACGCCGGGATTCTCGCGTGCACAGAAGCTCGACAAGCTCGGCATGCGCGGTTCAAACACCGGGGAATTGTTGTTCGAAGACTGCCGCGTACCGGCTGAAAACATTTTGGGTAGCGAGAATGGCGGCGTCGCGGTACTGATGTCCGGCCTCGACTACGAACGGGCCGTTCTAGCGGGTGGGCCGGTCGGCATCATGCAGGCGGCGCTCGACGTTGTATTGCCGTATGTTCACGAGCGTCGCCAGTTCGGCCGACCGATCGGTGAATTCCAATTGATGCAGGGTAAATTGGCCGATATGTACGCAACACTCGGAGCGTCGCGTTCCTATCTGTACACGGTTGCTCGGGCTTTGGACGCCGGCCGTTGCAATCGCAAAGATGCGGCGGCGGTCATTCTGTATGTGGCTGAAAACGCTACCCAGATCGCGCTCGATGCCATTCAGTGCCTCGGTGGCAACGGCTACGTGAACGACTACCCGACCGGACGATTGCTACGCGACGCGAAGCTCTACGAAATCGGCGCTGGTACGTCGGAGATTCGGCGCATGTTGATTGGTCGGGAGCTGTTTGCCGAAACGGCTTAGCTCGCTCACCCCGATCGATAACCGCACACGTTAAATACGGGCCGGAATACCGGCGGCGGTACGGTAGACTTCGTCGCCAGAACAACCAGAGCGCCCCGTTATGCTAGGAAAGAATTTTACTGTGGCTATGTTGTCGGTAACGGCGCTGCTCTCGGCGTGCACAGACGCGACGACCGATCCGGACGAGACGCCGTTACGTTACGTGCCGGGGCAGGGCGATATCGCCGACCTCAGTCGGGCAGAGCGCAGTCTGGCTAAACGAGCGGTCCGGACATTGTCTACCGAAGAGAACGTGCCGGAAGCGCAAATCAGCATCGACACGATCCGCACGATGCAGTGGCGTGATACGAGCATCGGTTGTCCGCAACCGGGTCAAGCCTATGGGCAGGTTATTACACCGGGTTACCGCGTTACGCTTCGGATCGACAATGCGCTGCATTTTGTCCACGCCGCAAATGAGCGAATGTTTGTGTGCAAATCGGCCGGCAAGCCGATGTTCAGCAGTATCGATGCCGAGCGGCAGTTAGTTTGGGGGCCGCAGATGATTGTGGCGCGGCAAGATCTCTCGAGACGGTTAGGAATTGCTGAGGACCAGATAGTCATTCGCTCAGCGCAGGCGCGTGAGTTCGACGACGACTCGCTCGATTGTCCCGAGCCCGGGAAAACATATGCGACGGGCAAACGGGATGGCTTTGTACTGACGTTGTCCGCTGACGGGCGCAGTTACAGCTACCACACCGATCTCAACCTGACGCTACCGTGCCCGTCAATTTCTGTCGATTAACCGTCTGTCGTACCCATCGTATCGCCCATCGTGAGGCACTGCGGCCGTTGACAACCGGTTTTGGGCCTACGTAGCCCGCACTGGCTGCCGATCGTCGGTGAACCGACGTGTCGTGATTGCGCGCAGCTACGGATACGGCCTCGCACCTCCCGGGTATAGTCAAGCGAGCGCACGCACGCCTTGAAGGCCTTGTCCGAACAGCGAACCCCTGACAAAAAAAGAGCCGCCTGGCAAAACCAGGCGGCTCCCTAGTGACGCTTAACTAGCGGTTACTACGGCGTCGGTTCCGGGCACAGACCCGGGAAGTCGCAGTAGCCGAAGCCTTGGTCATTGGTCACGTCAATCAGGGTCAGACCCTGAATGCCGTTGGCGTCGCTGTGCGAGATAGCGCCGAGTTGTTTCTGGCCTGGTCCGAAGAACAGATCAGCCCACTCGAATGCGATCGTCGCACTGTCGCCGATAGCGGCCATGTCGGGCGCTGCCGTGATCGCCAGGTTGTTGCTACCTGGGACCGCACTGAACGTCCAGTCGAACATGAGCGTATTCGCTTCAACACCATCTTCAACCGCAAACCCGTGAATGAACACGAGGTACGGATCGGTGATGTTCGGGTCGGTCAGCGGCAACGTGACATTGACCTCTTCATTGCTGTCGACGTTCGTGCTCGCATCGATTTGCGTGCAGAGGAAGTCTGGGCAGTAGTAGAGGTACATGTCGAGGTCATGGTTGCCATCGCCATACTCATTGAACAGTGACCAACGGGCGTGAGCGGTACCTTCCGGTAGTTCCGCGAAGAACGCGAAGCCTAGTCCTGGCTCATTGAACGAGAAGCTCTGATCCGGGTCTTGAGCGACCGGGACGAGCGTCAACGCAGAGTCAGACAAGCCGTGAACATTGGCCGCGTACGCACCGTTGTAACCGAACGTGATATCAAACTCCGCAGCACCCTGCGTTCCAGCAACATCGACTTGTGCCGGTGCAACCAGTGCTGTCGCGTTGACAGCCATCGGGATACGAACTTCGAAGCGTGGTCCACGGTTTTTACGACGCTTCTTACGCTTCTTGCTGCCGCCGAACTCTTGTACCCACGTCAGGCTACCGAAACGCCATTCGCCCGGAGGTGCCGTAACGTTCGTAACGGTGACTTCGTACGTGGCTGATTCGCCGCGTGCGAGGTGCAGCGTTGATGGCGAGACGTGTACGTCAAAGCCTTCTGGCGCTTCCACGACCGCTTTGTATTGACCGTTGCCGGAGAAGGCGACGTTGGTCACGGTACGTGTCACCGTCTGCGAACCTGGGACACCATCAATGCTGATGGCGGGCAGGTTGAGATCAGACGGATCGAGCGAGAAGCCGTTGTCCGACAAGAACGTGCAATCACCGGGGCCAACCAGCGGTGAGCTGGTGCCACAACTGGCCGCTAGGTAGTCAAACAGACCCGCATCGTAGATGAGGCCAGGATCAACCGCTGCGTTAGGCACAACGTGGCCAGCACCAAAGTCGAACGGATCGGCCGGCGTTTCTTCGTCTTCCTTTAGAACGTCCTGGCGAGCAGTCGTCATCATGGCTGAGCGAATCGCCGCTGGGCTCCATTCCGGATGCGCTTCTTTCAGCAGCGCAGCGATACCGGCGATGTGCGGGCCGGACATCGACGTACCCGATAGGTACGTGAAGAAGCCGCCTTCCGAGCCGTCTGCTTGATCCGGCGTGTTAGCAGCCAGAATCTGAACGCCCGGTGCCGTGATGTGCGGAGCCAGCCAGTCGCCAACCGTCGTGTACGGTCCGCGAGACGAGAAGCCAGCCATGATATTGCCGGTGCGCTCTTCTTCGAGGAACGTCGACGAATCCAGCGTGGCGTTAACGGTCTCGCCTGCTTCGATAGCGGCCAAAAGTGCAACGCCCGGCTCGTTGTCGATCATGACGCCTGGTACTGACAGCGTAGTCTCGGTGGCCGTACCACCCAAGACGGTCTTAGGCCGGTCGTCCGTATACATCAGAATACCGATGGCACCAGCGTTAACCGCGTTTTCAACTTTGACGGTAAACGCGCAAGTACCACGCGAGATCAGTGCGATCTTGCCGGTCAGATCATTGGCCAGCGGGTCGCAGGCCAAGATCGGGTCGGCGGCTGCCACATCTTCGGTAATCGGACCGAGTTCGGACAAGCTGCCGGTGATCGCGCCTTCGAGCGACGAATACAAGCCAGCAACCGAGGCGGGCGAATTAACGAGCGTAGCGCCCGTAAAGGCCGTACCGTCGGTCGTAGAAGCGCCGACAGACGTTGACCATGGCTCACCAGCGTTCGTCGTTGCAAAGCCCGGACCGCTGTTACCAGCCGACCGCGCAACGAAGACACCTGCGCTGACGGCGTCAAGGAACGCCAAATCTTGCGGGTCATTGAATGCCGCAGCCGTACCGACCGAGAAGTTGAGTACGTCCACGCCATCAGCAACCGCTGCGTCAGTCGCTGCAGCCGAGTCGCTGAAGAAGCAGCTAAAGTTATCAGCACCCGGTGCTAGCCAGCAGACTTTATAGACCGAGATACGAGCGCGAGGCGCCATACCGCTGATCTTCGCGACCGGTGTGTCAAAAAGCTCTGCCGTTACTTCGTTACCAGCAGCGGTGCTGGCGGTGTGACTGCCGTGACCTGACGTATCGCGCGGCGAAACAAACTCGCCTTCAACCAACGCCGACTCACGCGTACCGCCATTACCGGCGATGAAGCCGTCAACGAAGAAACGCGCACCGATCAACTTGTTGTTGCAGTCGGTTTCTGCCCACGCTTCACCTGCTTGGCAGATACCGTTCCAGTCTTCGGGCTCGTCGTACAGAACAAACACGTTATTTTTCTTCAGAATCTTACAGAACGGAATGAAGCGTCCGAAGAACGTATTACAGATACGTGGAATCGGAATTGTCCCCACGTCCGAGAAGCTCGGATGCTCTTGGACAGCACCGGTGTCGAGAATACCGACAACGATGTCTTCACCTTCCAAGCCGAGTGCACGGCGCAAGCCTTCGCGACGATCGAGCAAACCAAGAAACTCTGGCGTGCTGTTCGTGTCGAGCGGCATGGCCCGGTCTTCAACAACTTTGACGACTTTGCTGTCGCCAGCCAACAGGGCTGCTTGTTTAGCAGTCAGGCGGGCGGCAAAGCCGTTAAAGGCGTGGCTGTAGCTGTAGACCTTCTGGCCACTAGCGCCCACGCCCGATAGCAGTGCATCGTGCTGGCTTACCAAATGTGACGTGTAATGCTGCACGTGCCCGGCATTGCCCGAGTAACTGGCACCCGGTGCCGGCGCGGTGGCCGCAAAACTACTGTCACCTTCGAAACGTAAGCCTGGCGCACCGTCGACCTGGACCACGTAGGTCTTGGTCTTGAGAGCGCCATTATCACCGGACGCGTCGAGCTGTAGTTGCCCCGACGGTGCCGATGGTGCCTGACGCAGCTCTTGGGCATGAGCGCCCATCGCTAGCGCCATGGCAGACATGGCTAATAAAAAACGTCGCATGATTATTTTCCCCAACCTCGAGTAATAGGAAGTTACTTGTTGCTATCACGCAGCGAGTACATCTCCCCATTACCACGGGCGGCCGCAGCCACCCGCCAATTACACCGTCAGTGGTGCAGCCGGTAGCCTGATCGAATTGTGCTGAGCAGGTGACACTACTGCCTCAGAAAGAAGCAGTCTCGGAAGGCGATATTCCAGCGTTTGTGCAAAGGCCATCGAGAAGTCTGGTGAGAGGAAAACGCGCTCTCTTACGTGGAGCGTGCCGGCACTATGCGGCAACTGTTGCTCAGATTCAACAGAACGCAAGCGCTGCGTGTCAGCGCTGTCACGGGTTGCCAAAAAAAACACGAAAAGTGTTTCATCATTGCGACAAAACCGAAACGAAATCGTGATTTGCGGTCCGATTTGTAAAAAGGTTCGACACTCTATGAGAGCGCCGCCAATTCATTGTCGCACTGGGTAGCGAGACCCGAATTGCTGATGCGCAAGGTTATGTCGAATCCGCGCCGTGTCAACGCCGTGATTGGCCGTGTACCGTTCACTCCGGCCGGGCTGCCGACAAAATATGAAGCGGCGACAAGACGGCTCCAATCACAACTACCGTGCAAACGAGCAGTTGAAGCGCGCTTCGTGGCGACGGCGAGCTTCATGCGACAACTCGACTGAAGTGAGTTCGTCAATGGCGCGCCATCCATTGATATACGCATAGAAGCGCGAACGATCACTGAACATCCAGTTGTTGTGGATATGAATTTGGTCGAATATAGCTTGTTTACGTCGATCAACAGCGTCTTTTTCGATCTTCAGTTGCCGGCGCTGCTCGTCGCGAGACGGATCATTCGCTGACAGCTGCACCTGCAGTGTGAGCCCGATGCTTTGCCCTATTAGGGTATTCGACGTTTCCGCCAACAGTTCGTAGTAGCCGAAGCAGTGTTGGCGCAAGACGGCATCCGTTGGTGCGTTGTTGCGGCAGTATTGAGCCAGTCCAATCGGCCTGTGGATGGTAGCGGCGATGGCTAATCCGTAGCCTGCGCTGTCGGGAAAGGGCATGCCGGCGCCATACAGCGCCGTTTCCATCCGTTCGACTAGATCAACAAAGTACATCGTGGCCGTGGAACCGGATGCGGCGTTCGCGAGCGCGGTCAGCCCAGTCGTTCGGTTATCGGCAAGAAAACTGGCTAACGCCAGCGTTGCCCATGCCGTGCCATTACCAGCGTCGCGGTCTATCCAATCCTTCAGGCGCTGTTGTCGTTCGGTTTCGCTGCATACGCCAGAGGTCCCTTCCGGTTGCCGCTGGATGCACAGATCATAAGAAAGTAACCGCAAAACTGGATCGTCGGGCGATTCAGCGATCGCTTGGTCAATGGCGTTCAACAGCGTGCGCTGATTGGTTCCGAGCGACTTCACCAACAAGGCGGCGGCCGCGAGTGCGTCTGGATCGTCGGATGCGCGAAGTATGGTGGTGGCTGCGCGGCGAAGACTCTCTTGTTCTTCCGGCGAGGACCAGTCTTCCAGTATCGGGTAGTCACATCGAGCAACGACTCGCGGCAATTCATGTTCGTGCGCCGTCTGAGTCGCGTCCGCTGGTAGTAACGTAGATCGCATGGCTTGCTGCGGCAGTGCGTCAAGAGGTGAATCGGTTGCCTGCGCAAATGTATTTGCTTCGTCGGCGCCCTCACGCATTGTCGGGAGTGAAATGAGCAGCACGGTAACGGTGACGAGGGCGATAACCAGGCGAGGATGCTTCACAACAACGCTATGCGTATTCGTCGACCGTCGCAAAGCTCACACCGCAATCAGTCAACGAATGTGCAATTGAAATTCGCTTCGTGGCGTTGTCTTTCCCTGCGCGAGAACTCGGCCGCCGTGAGTTCATCGGTTGCACGCCATTTGTTGATGTACGCGTAAAAGCGCGATCGATCACCGCTTATCCATCTTTCTTGCTCGCTAATCTCGGCATTCAGTACTTTGTTGCGTTCATCAATGCTGCTGCGAAGCTCAATAAGGTCGGCTCGCTGTTTGCTGCGCAATGGATCATCGCCGATGAGCTCTATTTGCAGTCTAAGGCCAACAGCTTGGCCCAGCATCGTGTTTGAATTGTTTGCTAACACCTCGTAGTAGCCGAAACAGTGCTGTCGCAAAACAGCATTGGTTGGCGCGTTGTCGCGACAATATTGGTACAGCCCCGCGCTTCCTTGCGTTGCCGCCGCAATTCCGAATGCCCAGACCGCACTGGTTGGATACGGTGCACCCGCATCAAATAGAGCCGTTTCTAGGCGCTCTACCGTGTCCAGTAAGTAGTGGGTTGCGCTCGCACTCGATGCCGCCTTGGATAACGCCGCGATTCCAGCCGCTTGTGCGTCAACCTCAAATTCGCGGATGGCCAGGGTCGCCCACGCCGACGCGTTACCGGCATCGCGTTCGAGCCAGTCCAACAGCTTTCGCCGGCTTCTCGAGTCGTCACAAGCTCGGTTTGCGCCTGCTTCCGATCTGCTGCGACATAAATCGTAGGCCAGAAACCGTAACATGGGGTCGTTTGGCGCTGAGTCAATCGCTGACTCGAGTCTTACGAGCCGTTCGGCGGGGTCAACACCCACACCCATCCAGATCATCGACGCGGTTGCCAGCGCGTAGGGGTCGCCAGATTTGGTGAGCACGGCGGTAACCGATTCGCGCAGCGCTGCTTGCGCGTCTGGCGTCGACAAGGCATCAAGTGCCACAAAATTGCACCGGGTAATCAGCGCCGTCGATCCTTGCTCGGGTGCAGTTTCGGCTAAGTCGGTTGGTGGTGCTGTCGCCAACGTTCCCGGTTGCGGCTGTGCTGTTGCCGAATGATCAGTTACCTGCGCAACCGTAAGCGAATCATCGTCGCTCTTACGCATTGTCGCGAACACAACGAGCAGCACCGTAACGGTGACGATAGCTATAACCAGGCGAGGACGCTTCACAACAACACTATATACTCGACGGTGTATTGACTGCTGGCCATGGCGAGTGCACCGATGACTTTCGACGTTACAAAAACCATCAATAAACTGCTTGTCGTCAACCGGAGCGAGATCGCCATACGTATCACGCGGGCAGCATCCGAGCTCGGCATTGTGCCGGTCGCGATTTATTCGGAAGAGGATCGGCTGACTTTGCACCGCTTTGCGGCGCGTGAGGCGTATCGGGTCGGACACGGTAAAAAGCCGGTTGATGCCTATCTCGATATCGACGATGTGCTTCGGATTGCCCGTGAGTCGGGTTGCGATGCCGTGCATCCGGGCTACGGGTTTTTATCAGAGAACCCCGATTTTGCGGAGCGCTGCCAACAGGCTGGCATTATCTTCGTTGGGCCCGAGCCGGAGGTCATGCGCAAGCTTGGCAATAAAGTTGCGGCACGCGCGATCGCGGTTGCCGCAAACGTACCGGTGATGCCGGCGACCGACCCATTACCGGCGGATATCGGCGGGTGCATCAAACAAGCCGAGACGATTGGTTACCCCGTCATGCTGAAAGCGAGTTGGGGCGGCGGTGGTCGCGGCATGCGAGTCATCGAGTCGCAAGAGCAGCTGGAACAGGAGCTGCCGATCGCACGCCGTGAGGCGGCGAATGCCTTCGGGCGCGATGAGGTCTATCTCGAGAAACTCGTCCGCCGCGCCCGCCATGTCGAAGTGCAGGTGATTGGCGATAAGCACGGCAACGTCGTGCATCTGTTTGAACGCGACTGCACCGTTCAGCGGCGCCACCAAAAAGTCGTTGAGCGTGCGCCAGCTCCTTATTTGGACGATGCGATGCGCGCCGAGATTTGCGGCGCCGCGGTCCGACTCGCGGAATCGGTGGATTACACACATGCCGGCACGGTCGAGTTCTTGCAAGACATCGATACGGGCGAGTTCTACTTTATTGAAGTTAATCCGCGGGTGCAGGTCGAACATACGGTCACCGAGCAGGTGACCGGGCTCGATATCGTCAAGGCGCAGATCCGTATTGCCTGCGGAGCGCGCATCGGTGACTCAGGCGAAAGCGGTATTCCAGCGCAAGAGGCAATCGCTATGCGCGGCTCCGCCATGCAGTGCCGGGTGACCACAGAAGACCCGCATAACAACTTCATTCCAGACTATGGCCACATCGTGGCCTACCGCAGCCCGTCCGGCCCGGGTATTCGACTGGATGCCGGTACGGCCTATTCGGGTGCCCATATCACGCGGCACTACGACAGCTTACTCGTCAAGGTGACGGCCTTAGGGCAGCATGACATCGAAGCGCGTGACCGTATGCTGCGAGCGTTGGCCGAATTTAAAGTTCGTGGGGTTGAGACCAATCTCGAATTTTTGCAACGGCTCGTTAGCCATGACGCGTTCGTCGACGCCGATTACACGACCCGGTTTATCGATAACACGCCAGAGCTTTTCGACTACACAACCTCCGATACCAGTGGGGCGCAGCTCCTGGAATACATTGCCGATGTCATTGTTAATGGTAATCCGCTCGTGGCGGGTCGCGCCGAGCCCACGGTGCTTGCTGAACCCGATGCACCCGCGTTGCCATTAGATAACGATGTCCCCAACGGCCTTCGCGGCTTATTGCTCAGCGATGGCCCTGAAGCCGTTGCACGGTGGTTGAAAGCGCAATCGCAACCGCTAGTCACCGATACGACCTTTCGCGACGCGCACCAATCGTTGTTAGCAACGCGGATGCGTACCGTCGACATGACGCGTATCGCACCGCATTACGCACGGCAATTACCGGGACTGTTCTCGGTCGAAACGTGGGGCGGGGCGACGTTCGATGTTGCGATGCGGTTCTTGCTAGAGGACCCATGGGAGCGCCTTAGTTTGCTTGGCGAGGCGATGCCAAACCTCATGCAGCAAATGTTGCTCCGTTCGTCGAACGGCGTCGGCTACACCAACTATCCCGACAACGTTGTCCGTTACTTTATTCAACAGGCGGCGGTGGGTGGCGTCGATGTCTTTCGAATCTTCGACTGCCTAAATTGGGTCGACAACATGCGCCTCGCCATCGACGAAGTCGCGAGTTGCGGCAAAATCGCGGAGGCGGCCATCTGCTATACCGGCGATATCCTCGACCCATCGCGCAGCAAGTACGACCTTAACTACTACGTCACGATGGCGCAGGCGCTGGACAGGGCGGGGGCGCACGTCTTAGGCATTAAGGATATGGCGGGGCTGCTTAAGCCCGAAGCAGCGCGAGTTCTTGTTCGCGCGTTACGCGACGCGACCGATCTGCCGATTCATTTTCATACGCACGACACCAGCGGGGTCGCCGCCGCGACCGTGCTGGCGGCGGTTGAATCCGGGGTCGACGCTTTCGATGCAGCGATGGACTCGATGAGCGGACTGACGTCGCAACCAAACCTAGGTTCCATTGTCGCCGCGTTGGCCAATACCGAGCGCTCGACCGGTCTTGATATCGATGCCATTCGAACGATCAGTGACTATTGGGAATCCGTGCGCAGCCAGTACGCGGCATTTGAATCGGATCTTCGCTCAGGGGCATCCGAAGTGTACTTGCATGAGATGCCAGGCGGGCAGTTCACCAACCTGCGCGAGCAAGCGGCGTCGCTCGGTATCGGCCGGCGCTGGCACGAAGTGGCTCGCGCCTACGCCGACGTCAACATGGCCTTCGGCGATATCGTTAAAGTCACACCCTCATCGAAGGTGGTCGGTGACATGGCGCTGATGATGGTGACGTCGGGGATCGATATCGATGCCGTTACCGATCCGGACACGGATATCGCGTGGCCGCAATCGGTTGTGTCGTTGTTTGCCGGCGAACTTGGGCAACCACCCGGCGGGTTTCCGCCCGCGTTGTCTCGTAAGGTCCTAGGCGACCGTCAGCCACGCACCGACCGGCCCGGTCAGCACCTTGCGGCCGTTGATTTGGAAGCGACCCGTGAGTCGCTCTCGCAACGCGGTCAGCCGGTGAGCGACACGACGCTCGCTTCCCATCTGATGTACCCAAAGGTTCATGCGGAGTTTTCTCGTCAGCGCGAACGCTTTGGTGATGTCAGTTTGTTACCGACGCATGTGTACTTTTATGGCATGACGGCTGGTGAGGAGTTGACGCTAACGATGGCGGATGGACGCCCCGTAGTGATCACTTACTTAACAATAACCGACCCCGATGAGCAGGGTTTCCGTCGCGCGTTCTTTGAAGTCAATGGCCAGCCAAGCTCCGTCCGTGTCCAAGATCGACATCTTGCGCCTGCCGAAAAATCCCACGAACGTGCCGATCCAGCGAATGCCGATCACGTTGCCGCACCGATGCCTGGCTTGGTCGTCACGGTCGCTGTAGAGCCTGGCCAGGCCGTGCAACGCGGCGATACCTTGCTGACGCTGGAAGCCATGAAAATGGAAACGGCAATCACGGCAGAACGCGATGGTAACGTCGGCCGTGTCGTCGCATCGGTCGGTATGCAGGTTGAGGCCAAGGATCTCCTTGTCGAATTCGCAAGCTGACAGACGGTCGACGCCCCAAAAGCGTGCAAATTCAGCAGCAAACTCGCGTTTGTCTAGAAATTTTCTATGCTAAGCTCTCGCCATCTGGGGGGTCAGTGACAGCTTAACCATTCGCTTGGTGGGCCTCCCTTTGTGGTATTGGATCTTAGGGGGTCTCATGCAATCTCGTTCAAGCGACCGGCGGTCACTACGACTGACCGGTGCCCGCACTTTACTCGCCGTTGCCGCTGTTGGATTTAGCGCTGGCGCCGCCGCTCAGGATGACGACGGATTCTTTCTCGAAGAGATCATCGTAACGGCGACCAAGGTCGAACGTAACGTTCAAGATATTCCAGTGGCTGTTAGTGCGTTCAACGGTGCGCTGTTGACGGAGTCCGGTATTCGCGACATACGCGAATTATCTGCGATTGCGCCATCGCTCATCGCCAACCGCAGCCAAACATCGACCAACGCCAGTTTCTCGATTCGTGGTATCGGTACAAGCTCGCAGAACTTCGGTCTCGAATCGTCAGTCGGTTTGTACATCGACGGTGCTTTCCGTTCTCGCCAAAACTCGATCATCAACAACTTGGTCGATATTGAGGCCGTTGAAGTCTTACGCGGTCCGCAAGGTACTCTGTTCGGCAAGAACACGCCGTCTGGCGCGATCAGCATTCGGACCGTCAAGCCGGACCACGACGCGAATGCGTTCGTAGAGTTGCAAGCAGCCAACTTCGGCTACTACAACTTAAGCGGTGCAACGAACATATCGCTGGTGGAAGATGTGCTGGCGGCGCGTATTACGGTGTTCGGCGCGCAGCGCGACGGCTACGTAGATGACGTCGTCTTTGGTAGTGATGTTGTCAATGACCAGGATCGCTACGGCGGTCGGCTGCAGTTCCTTTACACGCCTAGCGATGAATTGGAAATTCGTGTCATCGCGGACTATGCAGAGATCGACGAGATCTGCTGTGCGACGCTGACGCGTGTTAGCAACGTAACAGCGATTGGCGATCCGACTCGGCTCGGTTCGGATGCCGCGTTACTCGGTGCCGGGTTTACACTCGTTCCGGGCGAGAGTTTCGATGACTACGTTCAGGCGACCAACTTCCTGCCGCGTTCGTCCAACGAAGATGCTGGTCTGTCGGTTGAGATCAACTACGACTTTGGCGAATCGACGTTCACATCGATCAGCGCGATCCGTGACTTCTCGAGCTTCGATTTTATTGATGCAGACTTTAGCCAAGCGGCGATCCTGGACGACACCAACGACGCTGAACAGAGTTCTTTCTCGCAAGAATTCCGCCTGTCTCGGCCGATCGGTGAGCGTGGCAACATCGTCGCCGGCGTTTACTACTTCTCGCAGGATCTCGATAACGTCTCGACGCTGGACCTCGGTTCGTTCTCAAGCCCCTTATTGGAGCTCGATCCAAACATCGCGGGACTGATCAACGGTGTAAACGCGGTGTCGGCAGCCACCGGTGGTTTGGTTCCGCTGGCCGGTACACCGTTCCCGGCAACGCAGTTCGCACGGGACGACATGCGCCAAGACCATGAGAGCTTCGCGATCTTCGCGCAAGCCGACTGGGATTTGTCAGACAGCTGGGTACTGACGACCGGTCTTCGCTACACCGACGAGACAAAAGACATTATCGGGACGTTTAGCAACGATACGATTGGACCGCCGCCGGACCTGGCCGCCGCTGTTGCCGCTCTCGGCGCGGCTGGCGCGGGTCAGCCGTTCGACCCCGCCGCCTTGATCCCGCTCACCGTCGATGGCTGGGGCCTGTATACCTTGGCGGCACTGTCACCGCGAGCCGATGTCAACGAGACGCTCGAAGACGACCAGATCACCGGTACCTTGAAGCTAACGTATTTCCCCAGTGATTCGGCGATGGTGTATGCCTCGTACGGCACCGGCTTTAAGTCCGGTGGTACCAACACCGACCGTATCGACCCGATCTTCCCTGTAGTATTCGGTGCGGAAACGTCGGAAGCGATAGAGATCGGGACAAAAATCGATTTCGAAGAGCAAAACCTGCGTGTTAACTTCGCTGCACACTTGACGACGATCGATGATCTGCAGGCGAACTCGTTCACCGGTGCAGGCTTCAATCTGCAAAACGCGGGTACGGCTGAAACCTATGGCGCTGAACTCGAACTGTTCTGGAAGCCGACCCAGGCGACCGATATCCAGCTCGCCTTGGTCCATAACATCGCCGACTTCGACGAGTTCATTTTCGGTACTTGCTGGGTGGCAACCCCGTTCCACTTCAATATTCCGGACCCGGGCCAGAACGACCCGAACTTGCCGGTTTGCGATCGTTCAGGCGACCGTGTTCCGAGTAACCCGGAGCAGACGGCGTTCTTGATGGGTCGTCACGAGTGGTCACTCGGCGGCGATACCAGCATGTACGTTCGCGGTGAAATGACGTACCAGTCGGATACGATGACAGACGGCAACAACGAGCCGTTGAAACTCCGTCCGTCGTTTACACATTTCAACTTCCGCGTAGGTTGGTTGTTCGATGCGTGGGACGCCGAGCTAACGCTGTGGGGTCGGAACATCACCGACGAGCGTTTCTACGAAACGGTCTTCGACGTCCCGGTTCAAGACGGCAAGCTCAATGCTTACCCACACGAACCACGCAGCTACGGTTTGATGTTCCGCAAGAACTTCAACTAACTAGCGTCAGGTCACGCACGACCATCAGGCGGCTCCTTCGGGAGCCGCTTTTTTTGTGGTGTATGTGCTCGCCGCGTCAGGCGCCTTGCCCAGTCCGGTGGGCTTGGACAAGCGCATTTAACGTCGGAAATGTAAGCGCCAGTGTGTACGGCTGATCGGGCGGTGCCGTCGCGCCGCCTTGTCGACTACCTCGACGGTTTATCCAGCAGTTTGCGAGACCGCGCTGGGTCGCCGGAACATGATCGTGCGTAAGGCTTTGTGCCACGTGCAGTAGCTCTCCCGGGAGTACCCGAAAGTCTCGGTGAACGGCGGCCAGCAAGTAGTCGAAATTGCGAAGATCCGGCTTGTAGCTCCCAATGTCTTCCGCCGTGTAGATTGCGTCCCATTCGAAACCCAGCGTAGTGACGGTTCCGGCATAGCTAAGCCGGTCACAATTGGTGAGCGTTACGACGAGAAAGTGTTGGCGCAAGTATTCAAGTGCGCTACGAGTGTCGCCAAACGCCGGCCAATCCGGAACTGATAGACCGAAACGGCGCTGCCGGACCGTGTTGCAAGGCAGGTTGAACCGATCGCATAACTCGGCGTAGACAAGCATAAGCACGTCGCGATAGCGTTTGCTCGGATGCCGGCGTTGCACAGCGAGTTCCGTTTCGCCAAACGCCGCCAGCAACGTCTCGTTGCCGGCGGCATCCGCTAAGTCCGGCGCGGCGGCGAGTATGCCGGCTTCCCAATCGATCAGCGTGCCAAACGTATCGAACGACAGTAAACGGATACGAGACCAATTGAAGTCGGAATGACTCACAGCGCGATGACTTTGCAACGATACGTGTCGCTATCGTCGCGCAGCCATCGCGCCGTTGCCACTCTGTTAGTCGATATAGACGTAGCGACCGTTTCTCGGGCGGACCCACGCCCTACGATCGGGGCACCACCAGCCGCTACGGATGCCGCGCCCATTGACCAATCGCCGCGAGTGCCCGTGGCCTGGTACCAAGCGGTAGCCGACCGGTACGAAAACGACGTCGCGTCCGCGACGTGTATTGATAACGGCTCGACGTACGGGACCGTTATGGCGAACGCCGGGCGCGTAGTAGCTGACGGACGCTCGCTTATGGCCATGCCCGTCGCGTGCAGCGGCTGTGGATGGCAATGCAAACGCAGCGAGAGCTGCTACGAGAGCAGAGCCGATTGCTAGTTGACGAAGACGCATAAGTTGGCTCCAAGTTTTCTAACACGGTGCCACTTTAGTCAGTGGCCACTGAACGCCGTATGAACGCAAAGCTGCGCCAGTTGTCCCGCGGGTGGACGTACGCTATCGTGATTCGGTGTCGAAGACATTCCTGTGTATCCGTGCAGCGGTTCATTACAAACAGCGTTGTCTTGACGTTGGTCGGTTCAGTACGGGGAGTCCAATCACCACAGTTCACAGTCACGGTGTCATTCGGTGAGGGTTGTTACGCTGCTGCCCAGCGCTACCGAGATCGTTGCCGCTCTAGGTGCCGAAGCCGATTTGGTGGGCGTATCGCATTCGTGCGATTACCCAACGACGGTAACCGATTTACCAAGCGTGACCTCGACGTCGCTGCCGACTGACGTTGCCAGTACGATCATCGACGCCGCTGTGCGGGCTGAGCTAAATGCCGGCGCATCGTTGTACCAGCTTGATGTGCCTTTGCTCGCCAGTCTACGTCCGGACGTTATCGTTTCGCAGCGCTTATGCGATGTGTGCGCGGTCGCGACCGGTGACGTCGTCAAAGCACTCGCTGAATTGCCGACCCAGCCGATGCTTGTCGATCTGTCGCCCATGCGTCTTCAAGATATCTTTACCGACATTCATGCCGTAGGTCGAGCAATCGGCCGCGAAGAGGAGGCAGCCGCATTGTCTTCGTCAATGGAGCAGCGACTTCTGAGTGTCGCGGTTAGAACTGAGACAGTAGCGGCCAGCATGCGACCGTCGGTCGGTTTTCTTGAGTGGCTCGATCCGCCGTTCAGTGGCGGTCACTGGAACCCCGAGCTGATCGAGCTGGCAGGCGGTCGCTCGGTTCTGGGGCAAGCGGGTGAAGCCTCGCGAACGCTAACCTGGGAAGACGTGGCAGCTGCTGACCCACACGTATTGTTTGTTGCGGTGTGTGGCTACGACGAACACCGCGCACAAGCCGACGTTGATGCGTTGGCAACGACCGAACCGTGGGCGTCATTGCAAGCGGTGCGTGCAGGCCGAGTCTACGTCGCTAACGGCGATGCTTACTTTGCTCGGCCGGGGCCGCGGGTCATTGATGGACTTGAGTTTTTGGCCCGTACCTTGCATCCGACTGTCCATGCAGACACCGCTTTGGCATAACGTCCGTACATGATCGCTTTTGCGATCGCAGCAACCTTGCTACGCTGCGAAAAAAGCGATGGGGGTGCGCACTATGCGCGAGCGCTATCCAATAAATCAGTACTTCCAAGAACACGGTATCGTCGACGCCGCTGAGTATGAGCGGTTGCGCCAAGCTTCTCTGCGCGACAACGAAGCGTACTGGGCAGACCAAGCGCGTCAGCGTGTTACTTGGTCAAAGCCCTTCACGAAAACGAAAGATGTTTCTTTTGCAAGAGAAGATCTGCACGTTCGTTGGTTTGAGGACGGTGAGTTAAACGTCTGTTACAACTGTGTCGATCGTCATCTGCAAGAACGTGCTGATCAGTCGGCGATTATCTGGGAAGCCGACGACCCGCAGACCGACCTTTCTATCAGTTATCGCGAGCTGTACGAGCGGGTTTGCCGAATGGCAAACGTACTTCGTGAGCTTGGTGTAAAAAAAGGCGACCGCGTTACGATTTATCTGCCGATGATTCCGGAAGCTGCGGTTGCAATGCTGGCTTGCGCCCGAATCGGTGCGGTTCATTCGGTGGTCTTTGGGGGGTTTTCGCCTGACGCACTGGCTGGGCGCATCGCCGACTGCGAGTCAGCTTTCGTCATCACCGCCGATGCGGGTGTTCGCGGTGGCAAGTCGATTCCACTGAAGGCGAATGTCGACAAAGCGCTGGCGAACAGTTTGGTTAAAGGTGTCGAAAAGGTGCTGGTCGTACGTCACACCGCTACCGACATTGATTGGCACGCCGATCGCGATGTTTGGTTGCACGAGGCAGAAGCTAGTGTAGCAGCCGACTGTGAGCCTGAGACGATGAACGCCGAGGACCCGCTATTCATCCTGTACACGTCAGGCTCTACCGGCAAACCGAAAGGCGTTCTCCACACGACGGGTGGTTATCTCGTTTACGCGGCGATGAGCTTTGAGTGGGTCTTTAACTACCAGCCGGGCGATATCTATTGGTGTACCGCCGACGTCGGGTGGGTCACTGGACACAGCTACATTGTCTACGGTCCTTTAGCGAACGCGGCGACGACGTTGATGTTCGAAGGCGTGCCAAATTACCCCGATGCGAGTCGGTTGTGGCAGGTCTGCGATAAGCACGGCGTTAACACTTGCTACACGGCACCCACGGCGATACGCGCGTTGATGCGCGAGGGCGACGAGCCTGTTCAGCGAACCGCTCGCAAAGAGCTGCGATTGCTGGGCTCGGTGGGCGAGCCGATCAACCCAGAGGCCTGGGATTGGTATTACCGCGTTGTTGGCGAAGAGCGTTGCCCGATCGTCGATACGTGGTGGCAGACCGAGACCGGTGGCATCTTGATTAGCCCGCTCCCGGGTTGCACGGAGTTAAAGCCAGGCTCCGCAACGCAGCCATTGCCTGGAATCATGCCGGCCATCGTTGACGCTGACGGTAAGATTCAGCACGGTGCGGCGGCTGGAAACTTGGTCTTGCTCGATAGTTGGCCGGGGCAAATGCGTACGGTCTACGGCGATCATCAGCGATTTATCGATACGTACTTCTCGACGTTCGAGGGACGTTACTTCACCGGTGACGGGGCACGCCGAGACGAGGACGGGTATTACTGGATTACTGGCCGGGTCGACGACGTCCTTAATGTCTCTGGGCACCGTATGGGCACTGCTGAAGTGGAAAGTGCGCTCGTCGCCCATGACGCCGTTGCTGAAGCGGCCGTCGTTGGCTATCCCCACGAGATCAAGGGGCAGGGAATTTACGTCTACGTCACGTTGATGGAGGGCCAGCAACCGAACGACGAACTCGCGGCCGACTTGCGCCAGTGGGTTCGTAAACAGATCGGACCGATAGCGACACCGGATCTGATCCAATGGGCGCCGGGGCTACCGAAAACACGGTCCGGCAAGATTATGCGCCGTATCTTGCGCAAAATCGCCGAAAACGACTACGGCAGCCTGGGCGATACATCGACGCTGGCCGATCCCAGTGTCGTTGATAGCCTGATCGAAAACCGTATGAACCGGGATAACTAAGCGACGTTAAACGCGGGTTAGACAACGCGCGAGCCGAGCCGCATAATCCGCGCACCGAAGGTTGACCCACCCCAGCGATAGCCGTTGCGACGCATGAGCGAGGCTTACTTTAGTAGCGCAACGATCACGTTCTTGCGTGATCTGGCGCGCAACAACGAGCGTGATTGGTTCGCTGCCAATAAGCCGCGCTACGACCGCGAAGTCCTTGAGCCCGCGCTGGCATTTATCACGGCTATGCAGGCGCCCTTGGCTGAGTATGCGCCCATGTTTCAAGCGCTGCCGAAGCGGGCTGGTGGGTCATTGATGCGTGTTTACCGTGACACACGCTTCTCGCGCAACAAGTCGCCGTACAAAACCAACATCGGCATTCAGTTTCGCCACAAAGGCGGTAAGGATGTGCATGCGCCTGGGTTTTACTTGCACATCGAACCGGATTCGGTGTTCGTAGGCTGTGGCGCGTGGCACCCGGCGGCGCCCATGTTGGCGGCGATTCGAACAGCGATCGCCGAGCGTACCGACGAATGGCGCTCGATCGTCACGGAGCCTACTTTCGCTGCAACGTTTGAACTCGCTGGGGAAAGTCTGAAGCGGGCGCCGCGCGGTTTCGATGCTGAACACCCGGCGATTGTCGACCTACGCCGCAAAGACTTCATTGCGGTTGCCGATTTCGCGCCGACCGATGTCATCGGCAGCGATTTTTTTGACCAAGTCGTCGAGCGCTTTCGCTGCGGCCAGTCTTTCATGCGCTTCTTATGCGAAGCGAACGATTTGCACTACTGAGCAGCGGTGCCGAAGCCCGCTAACGAGACCACGATGAGCGTATTTTCTGCCGCAGCCTTCGATCAGCACGAAGGCGTTCATTATTTTCATGACCATCAAACCGGTCTACGCGCCATTGTCGCTATTCATTCGAGCGCGCGCGGCCCGGCTGCCGGTGGTTGCCGTATTTGGCATTACGCCGATGACGATGCAGCGCTGACGGACGTGCTGAGGTTATCGCGTGGTATGTCTTACAAGAACGCGATGGCCGACCTCGACCTCGGCGGCGGAAAGGCCGTTGTCCTGCAACCTGCCGACGCCCAAGTCAGTGGCGAGCAAATGGTGAAGTTCGGCGAGTTCGTGCAATCGTTGGGAGGCCAGTACATCACCGCTGCCGATGTCGGGATGAGTGATGAGCGTATTGCGCTGGTCGCCAGTGCGACACAGTACGTTGCGGGCTTACCGCCGAAAGGCGATGCCGCCGGCGGAGACCCGTCACCGAAGACGGCGCTTGGCGTCTTCCACGGTATCGTAGCAGCCGTCGAAACCCGCTTGTCGCGGACCTCATTACGGGGCTTGCGCGTAGCGGTGCAGGGTGTCGGCAGTGTCGGTATGGCTTTGTGCGACTATCTGGCAGACGTCGGTGTCCAGCTTGTTGTGGCCGATATCGCTGAACAGCGAGTGGCCGAGGCGGCGGAGAGATTCGGCGCGCGGGTAGCGTCGCTAGAATCGATCCTCGAAGAAGATGTTGATGTCATTGCGCCTTGTGCGCTTGGTGGGATATTGAACGAGCAGAGTATCGATCGTCTCAAAGCGACGGTTGTTGCCGGTGCTGCAAATAACCAACTTGCCACCGACGCCGATGGGCAGCGTTTGTTCGAACGCGGAATTTTGTATTGCCCCGATTACGTCATCAATGCCGGCGGCATTATCAATGTCGCCTGCGAGTACTCGGGCACCGGCGATGATGCGACCGTGGACAAGCGCGTTGTCGCGATCGGCGAACGGCTCAAGGAAATCTTTTCCAGTGCCACGAGCGCGAAGCTACCGACGAACACGGTTGCCGATAACCTAGCGCGCGAGCGAATTGGTCGGTAAAAACCTTCAGCACGACGCCTACCCCTTCGGATGTTCGACTGGATCGATTGACGCAGCGCAGCCGGCGATTCGCGGTTGTTAGTGCAGGGCTACCTCGAAGCTCCCAGCGCGGCAGCCAGTAGATCGACGTCGTGGCGATCATTGTAAAAATGAAAGGCCACTCTGAGGCGGCCGGCGCGCTCCGCCGTGCTTAGCTTGCCGAGACGGTCATGGTTTGTTGTAGCGGGTAATGGCAGTGACACGATGGCCGAGTCGCTGGCGGCAAGACCAAGCTGGCTACGCAGTTCGTTGGCCAGCGCAACGTTGTGCCGATGAATTGTTGCAATGCCGAGGTCACGAACAAATCGTAACGCGGCAGCGGTACCTACCCACGCCAGCCAAGCAGGCGATAAATCGAATCGGCGGGCATTGCCGGCCAGTCGAAGTGGCGGCCCGTAGATGGAATCCCATGGCGATTCGCCGGCGTACCAGCCCGCGTGAACGGGAGCCGGCAAGTCCATTGACGCCTTACGAACCGTCATAAAAGCCGTACCCCGCGGACTCGCCAGCCATTTGTAAGCGCCAGTTACCGTGACATCGAAATCACTCGCATCAAACGGCAGCCACCCGGCGGCCTGTGTTGTGTCGACCAAAGTCTTTACGCCGAATCGGTCGGCCGCCCGCGCTATACGCTGGCCATCGGTCACCTTGCCATCGGCCGACTGGACCAGGCTGAACGCGACGAGGTCGGTGCTCGGGCCAATGCTGTTCTCAAGTTCGTCAAGGGGAACCAGCGTGACATTGAGATCGTCGCGCGCCATGAACGGGAAAATCACCGATGTGAATTCGCCCTCGGGACACACCACCGTTGCATTGGACGGCAAGCCAGCGGCGACCATGCCGACCAAGCCTGACACTTGGCTGCCGATAGCGACCGTAGCGGGCGAAACTTTTGCTAGCTCGGCGAACAGGGTTCGCGCTTCGTCAACGTAGGCGTCATAACCGGGCGCCGTTGCCGAGCCGCGCTGCCAAACATCGATCGCCGCTCGCAATTCGTCGGCTGCGCCGCGCGGCGGTAAGCCTATCGATGCCGTATTTAAGTAACCACGTGCACCAGGAAATTCAGTTTCGATATGCTCAATCATCGTGATTGGTCACACGATGCATTGGTTGACGCTCGCCGTACACCAGTGACCGCCAAAGCCATTCGAGTGGCCCGAAACGAAACCGTTGTAACCACGCGCTGGACCAGACAAGCATGGCAGTCAACGAAACCAGCACGATCAGCATCAGCGACGCTAATTGTATGTCTCCGTAAAGACCAAAGCCGTGCCCGACGCCGAGCGTAGTGCCGATCAAGGTGCAGACGATGTAATTGCTAAACGCCATCCGGCCAACGGCTTGCACGGCCCGAATACGGATCCCGGAATTCGCGAGGGTCGAAATAAGGCAACAGAAACCGAATCCACCGAGGTATCCGTCCAGCGACGCCTTCCACTGGTTAAGGCTGTAGCGATCAAAATCATAGTTGCTAGACGTCAAATCGCTTATTTGCAGACCATCTAGTGTCCACGCAGCGCCGAGGAAAAGGAACGACAGTAACAAAGTCACTCGTGCCGACCATTGCCCGCGAAAAAGTCCCGTTCGGTATAGCACCATGCCCATCAGCATGATCCCGAGTGTTACGAGCCAGAAGCCACCGAGCAAAAAGTAGAACAGTAGGTAGTCGACTGCCTCGACGACTCGATTGGTGAGGCGCGGCCACCAGGGACCGTTTTGGCGAGCTACTTCCTCGGCTATCTGCTCGGTCGTTGGGGCCCAAAATAGAGGTTTGAGTTCTGCCCGAAGCTCGGGTTCAAAGACCGGCCCTGCTGCAAACACACTAACCCATGCCGTACCAAGCAATAGGATGACTACGCCAGTTATTAGCAGCGTTCGCGTGCGTAACGTGAGGAACAGGATGGCCAGAAAACCGACTGTCCCGTACATGAACAAGATGTCACCCATCCATAGGCCGAATAGGTGCAGCGCGCCGAACAACGCCAGCCACGCCGTTCGGCGAACCAAAACGCTACGGTTGGCGCCGCGCGACGCTAGTCTGTCCCACATCATCATCAGGCCGGCGCCGTACAGTGCGGTGAAAATCGTTCGCCACTTGTCGTCGACTAGGTACTTGTGCAGCAGGGCGATGAACTGATCGGTGTCAGTGGTCCACAGAGATGGATTAAGGTAGAACGCATACGGCATGACCATCGCCTTGATGTTGACGACAAAGATCGCCATGACGGCGAAGCCGCGCAGCAGATCAACGAAAGCTATGCGGTCACGTGAGTGGGTTGGGCTGTAGTTCGGGCCGACTTGCGATGGCATTTGAGCGTTGATCTGTCGTTTGATAGGTGACGATCTGTTGCGACGTGGATCGTCAGTTAGCCTCTATAGGCGTACGCGGGTCAATCTAATGACGTCTTGACTGGTCTGGCGGCTGCAAAGGCATACGCCGGGTCATGTGTTTGATCCAAATTTGGTTATCACAACTTTACCGCCCCGGTTGCTTTAGGGGCTTACCATCGCGAGCCTTGGCGACGATGGCACGAACATCCGCCAGCAGTGCCTTGGCGTCGTAGATCACACCGTCTTTGATCGTGTATTTAACCCCGCCGACGCGCACGGGCTCGTTATCGGCGTTCACTTGAATAGCACCCGTGCCGTACAACACTTTGAAATTGTCGAGCGGGTTTTCGTCGATGACCACGAGGTCGGCGAGTTTGCCGACCTCGACCGACCCGATGTCTTTGTCCAAGCCGAGCGCTTCTGCGCCGTTTAGTGTGGCTGCCTTCAGTACTTCTAGCGGGTTAAAGCCTGCTTCTTGAAGCAGCTCTAGTTCCTCGATGTAGCCGAAGCCATACACTTTATAGATATAGCCAGAGTCAGAGCCGGTGGTCACTCGACCGCCATGGTTTTTGTAGTCGTTCAGAAACATCATCCATAGCCGGTAATTCTCTCGCCAGGCAATCTCATCGGCGGTTCGCCAGTTAAACCAATACGACCCATGCGCGTTACGGTTCGGTGCAAAGAAACTCCACAGCGACGGCAGTGTGTAGTCGTCGTGCCACTCCGCGCGCCGCGCATTCATCAGGTCGCGACTGGCTTCGTAGATCGTCAGTGTTGGATCGAGCGTAAAGTCGCGTTCGAGCAGCGTATCGCGCACTTCGATCCAGCGGGCCGAGCCAGGCGCGGCCGCTTGTTGCCACAGTCGACCGGC
>JBCDIL010000017.1:0-73953 GCA_038749025.1 Pseudomonadota bacterium
CCATCCAGATATCGTGCTTGAGCGGACGCCGGTCGAGGTCACCGACGCCGACCGATGAGCGCGACGTGCGAACATTGCGGCCAAAGCGCAGCGACGGCAACAGCGGTCGAAATCACGACCGACAGCGGACCGAAGGTCTTTTGCTGTCACGGTTGTGAGGCGGCCTGGCAATGGATCAACTCATCTGGGCTCGGACGCTTTTACGACCATCGCCAGCCCGGTAACGCCGTCAACGCGGTAACCCGAGGTGACGACTACGCATTGGCGGCGGTGGCCGCTCACTATGTCGCGCACATCGACGGGCAAGCCGAAGTCACTCTGGATATTGGCGGCATGCACTGTGCCGCCTGCGCTTGGTTGATCGAAGCCGTGGCCGCGCGTTGCGATGGGATCGTCCGTTGCGATGTGAGCTTGTCGAGCCATCGCGCTGTCGTACGGTTTGATCCGCAGCGCACCAACCTTGGCGAAATCGTTGCCGCGTTAGCGAAACCGGGTTTCGCCCCGCAACCGGTCATCGCTGGCGAGACCTCTGAGCGGCAAGTGGACGAGCGGCGCCGGTCTCTGAAGCGGCTCGCCGTTGCCGCCTTGTTCGGTATGCAGACGATGATGTTGGCGATTGGTCTGTATCTCGGCGAGTTCCACGGCATGTCCCCCTCAACGACAGAACTACTGGAGCTCGCCAGTCTCGCGTTAACGCTACCGATTTTGCTGTACGCCGCACGGCCGTTCTACGCCGGTGCCTGGCGCGGCCTCGCCGAACGGCGTCCGGGTATGGACGTGCCGGTGGCACTCGCACTGACGATCGCGTTCGGCGCATCGTTGCTCGCAACGATGGGTGTCACAACAACGGTCTACTACGACTCAGTAGCCATGTTCGTTCTATTCTTGTCAGCGAGCCGCTACCTCGAACAATCGGCGCGGCACCGCGCCGAGGACAGCGCTGTATCGTTAGCGCGCTTGTTACCGGACGCCGTTGATCGCATCACCGACACTAACGGCACCGAGCGAATCGCGCGCTCAGAACTCAGCCCGCGCGACCGCGTTGTCGTTCGCGCCGGCGATACCGTGCCAGCAGACGGGGTCTTAGCGGCCGGCAGCCTAACCGTCGACGAGGCTATCCTGTCTGGCGAGGCGCGACCGATTGCCCGTGAGGTAGGGGACCGATTAACGGCCGGTGCCGGGATTGTTGGCGGTACTGGACAACTACTGGTCGAGCGCACCGGCGCCTCCACCGAACTCGCGGGGATCGGCAGGCTCATTGAACGCGCGCGCAGCGGCGTACACCGCCATGGCGTTGCCGACAAGCTAGCGACGAATTTTGTCGTTGGCGTACTGGCCACGGCCGCGCTTGCAGCAGCCGTCTGGAGCCTTGTCGACCCAGGCCGAGTCATCCCGATTACGCTGGCGGTTCTCATCGTTGCCTGCCCGTGCGCATTGGCGCTGGCGACACCGACCGCGTTGGCCTCTGCCGCCACGGTACTCAGTCAAGCCGGCGTCTTGTTGGTCAACAGCCGCCTTATCCATACGTTAGGTCGCCGCGCGCTGATCCTGTTCGACAAGACCGGCACGTTAACGCTCGGTCGGCCAAGCTTGGCCGCGACCCATCGCCCAGGCCCAGCCGACGACGGCGACGTTAGGCAACTGGCGGCCGCTCTCGAGGCCCATTCGGAACACCCGCTCAGCGGGGCGTTCGCCGCTTGCCGAACCGATGCCGTGCTGGCCGAGTCGGTCGACATCGTGGCCGGTGCGGGCGTCGAAGGAACGATCGCCGGTATCCGCTATCGCGTTGGCAACGCGACCTACGTTAGCGAGCTGGTCGGTACTGAGCTACCGTTCGCGGCGCCGCTCGATAAAACCCGAGTTTATCTTGGCCATGTCGGCGTATGGGATGCCGCTTTCGATATCACCGATGAGCTGCGGCCCGATGCCGCCGCAACGGTGCAACAACTGCAAGCGGCAGGCTTCGCTATTGCCATCGCCAGCGGCGATCACAGTGGCGTTGTCAGCCAGGTCGCCGCAGAGCTCGGTATCGACGGCTGGCACGCCGAACTTAGCCCAAGCGATAAACTCGAGTTATTGGCGCAACTGCGCCGCGACGATCGCGCCGTCATTATGGTCGGCGATGGCGTCAACGATGCGCCGGTGCTGGCGGCAGCCGATGCGGCGATCGCAATGGGTGGCGGCACCGCTCTCGCGCAATCGAACGCCGACGCGGTTCTAGTCGATGAGCGGTTACAGCCGTTGGTCGAGTTAGTAGCGCTGGCGGCGACAACGCGCACCCTCATTACACAAAGTGCTGCCTGGGCCATCGGCTACAACTTGACGGCCGTCGCCGCCGCCTCGCTCGGCTGGGTAACGCCGTGGATGGCGGCTATCGGCATGTCGGCAAGCTCACTGCTGGTCGTTGGCAACGCACTGCGCCTGCAGCGCGTCGGGCATCGTTCGACGTCGCGCAAACAGCCCCTGACGGAGAGACCTGCATGACGATTCTGACGTTACTCATCCCGCTCGCACTCGTGTTACTCGTTGGCGCGGTCGTGGCATTTTGTTGGGCGGCCGGCAGTGGGCAGTTCGATAATCTAGAAGCCGAAGGGCTCAGAATTCTGCTCGACGACGATCAGCCCAAGGAGCGCTAATGGACGGGGTATTGCTTGTCGCCGCACTCGCTGCGGGTTTCTTTGGCCAAGCGCATTGCGCGGCAATGTGCGGGCCGCTAGTAACGCTGTTCGAAACCGGGGGACCGCGGGGCATGAACAATCCGTGGTGGCGCCGTAGCGGCTATCAAGCGGGGCGCTTACTGACCTACGCCGCGCTCGGCGTAACGATCGGCGCCCTCGGTCATGCCATCAGCATCGCGGTCGAAGCCACGCTCGCGACCGTTGCGCTACGCCTCGCCGCCGCCCTCGCCGTGCTGATCGCCGGACTCGCACTGGCCGGCGTACCAGCCCCACTGGCGGCTCTAGAGGGCCCTGGACGATGGGCCTGGCAACGCGTCGCACCGGTCGCTCGCCATGTGCTGCCGCTGTCGTCACCCGAGCGAGCCCTTGCTGCCGGTGCACTTTGGGGCCTGCTACCGTGCGGAATGGTTTACGCCGCGCTGGCAATGGCTGCGGCATCGGGTTCAGCCGCTAACGGCGCGGCCGTCATGCTCGCGTTTGGGCTAGGAACCTTGCCAGTCACCGTAGCGATTGGTGCGGGTGCGGGCTGGCAACCGTCGGAGCCGCGCCAACGCCGTCTGGTTGGACAGATGCTGGTGGCTGTCGCCGCGTTCTCGATCGGTTTGCAGCTAGCGCCTGCGTTCGCTGCACCGACGGGCGGCGATTGGCAAAGTGCGCTAGCGGCGCTTTGCCAGCACTAGCGTTTTAGCCGCTCCTCCCAAAACGTCGCCCCGCGAATCCCAACGGCATTGGGGTCGAACCGGTATTGGTTAACGCCAGCACGACGTTGTTCTTCGTAGTCACGTAGCGCTTTGATTGCCGGACGGGCCATGAAGAAGATAGCGATAATGCCGACGATATTAAGCCAAGCCATCATGCCAACGCCGAGATCGCCGAGCTTCCACGCGACATCGGCTGAACGGACCGCCCCGTAGAAGACGGACGCCATCAGGCCGATTTTCAACAAGAACACGGCGCCGGGCAGTGGGACCACGCGACTCAAGTACGCAATGTTTGTCTCGGCGATGTAGTAGTACGCGAGCACGGTCGTAAACGCGAAAAAGAACAACGCAAAGGCAACGAACGGCTCACCGAATCCCGGCAGAACGCGTTGCACGGCCTCTTGGGTGAAGGCCGGACTATTGATGACGACATCGGCCGCTAAGTTCTGCACGAGGAAAGTCTCACCGGGACCAATAATGTTGTATGCGCCGGTGATCAAGATCATCAAGGCGGTCGCGGTGCAGACAAACAACGTATCGACATAGACCGAGAAAGCTTGCACCAAACCCTGCTGCGCTGGGTGGTCGACTTCTGCCGCGGCCGCCGCGTGCGGCCCGGTACCCTGGCCTGCCTCGTTCGAGTAGACGCCGCGCTTCACACCCCAACCAATGGCAGCACCGAAACCGGCCATCGGCGTAAACGCATCGCCGACGATCTGGCCAATGATGCCCGGCACTTGCTCGATATTCAGCGCGACAATCGCACACGCGATAATGATGTAAGCCAGCGCCATAAACGGCACAACGACTTGGGTGAAGGCCGCGATTCGCTTAACGCCCCCGAAGATGATGAAGCCGAGCACCAGCAAGACGCCAACGGCCGTCGCAATTTTGGTAAAGCCGATATCGCCCATGCCGGTCGAGACGATCTCGCCCACACCGAACGCGACCTCGGCCGCGTTACTGAGGCTGTTCGATTGCACGCCGGGCAACAGCAGGCCGGTCGCAATCACCGTCGTTATCGCGAATAAGACGCCATACCAACGTTGGCCGAGCGCTTTCTCAAAATAAAAAGCCGGACCACCGCGGTACTCGCCGTCGTCGAGTTGCTTGTACAGCTGACCAAGTGTCGACTCGACGAACGCGGTTGAGGCACCAAGGAAAGCAACGACCCACATCCAGAAGACGGCACCGGGACCACCGAATCCGATCGCAGCAGCGACACCGGCGATGTTGCCGGTGCCGACACGGCCCGACAGGGAAACGGCCAATGCCTGAAACGATGAGATGCCGTGATCGGAGCTGCGGTTAGCAAACAGCAGACGCCACATTTCGCGGAACAGGCGCACCTGCGCGAATCGTGTCAGAACCGAGAAAAATAAGCCGGCCGCCAGGCACAGATAGATTAACGCTGGACTCCAAATAATCGCGTCCAGGGTCGACAACAGGTCTTGCATAACGTCTCCGCGGGTCCGGTTCGAGCCGGCCTACCTTATCTTACGCATCGGCGCCTAGCACCATCGCCGCCAACGTGGCGCGAAACGCGCGCCGGTCAGGGTCCTCGGCCGGTGTTCCGATCGCCTCATCGAGCAGCGCGACACCGTTAACGGCCGCCATGACGACGATCAGCAGCTCGGAACCGGCTTTGGTCATGGCCGCGTTGGCGATCACCTCGGCCTGGGCGTACCAGTCGTAGATGACCTGACGTAACTCATCTTGCACGGCACCGTGCAGCTCCGGCGATGTCCTTACCGCGGAACGGATTTGCATCAACGCGGCAAATTCCGCCGTCATGAGCTGCTCGTACGCGTTGTCGATGCCGGCGCTGACAACGGCCTCGCGTGGCATGCCTTCATATTCGATGGCGCGAATACTGGTGCTGATCCGCGCACCGACCTCGCGCACCACCCCGATAACGACATCGGTCAAGCTATCGAAATGATGATGCACAGCGCCGCGCGACAAGCCGGCGCGGCGAGCCACTTCTACCAACGACAAACTGCGGTAACCACGTTCCGCCAACAGCTCAATAGCGGCATTGATCAGTCGCGATCGGGTCCGATCGCTCCGCGATGCGTTATCCATAACGTCCCTCCAGCGCTGTCGTCATCGACGGCTGGTGCCTCTCCTGAGTACTCTTTTTATTCGATACTGTCGTCAGAATCAGGTGGTGATGGGTCGCCGCCGTCGGCGTCATCTCCGTGAATACGGTCGTAGATCTCTTTGCGGTGAATGCTGACGGTCTTCGGCGCCGTAATGCCGAGACGTACTTGGTTTCCTTTAATGCCGAGGGTCGTTATCTCGACCTCATCGCCAATATGGATGGATTCACCGACTTTCCTGGTCAGTATTAACATGTGTCTAAGTAAGCAGGGACTTTCGGGTGTATCGGTAGCTCGGCGAGTATACATACAAACATGTATGTTGGAACATAGCTGCGACGAATGCGGTGCTGGCGGGGATAAATGCCGCCGAACCATCGCTTAATGCGCGCGTCATAGTAAAATAGGAACATGGGCTAACCGTTGATAAGGAGACCCACCGTGCAACCTGACAACCAACGAATTGACTACGGCGCCGCCGCGGCGACCGAGACCCGCAACCGGGTCCTGCGTAATACCTACGCGCTACTTGGCATCAGCCTCGTCGTCAGCGCCGTCATGGCCTATGTATCGATGAGCTTTGGCTTGCCGCATCCGGGACTGCTGATAACGCTCGGGGTTTACTTCGGCTTGCTGTTCGCGATCCACAAGTTCCAAGACGCTGATTTCGCGATCCTGCTGGTCTTCGCGTTAACCGGCTTCCTCGGTTATACGATCGGACCGATCGTCGGCTACTACCTCGCCGTCAACCCGAACGTCGTCGTTAACGCATTCACGATGACAGCGGTAACGTTTATCGGTCTGTCGGCTTTCGTCATCATGACGAAGAAGGACTTCAATTTCCTGGGCGGCTTTTTGTTCGCTGGGATTTTGGCAGCCTTCGTTGCCGGCTTGATCGCCTACTTCTTCAACATGCCGGGACTCGCGATGGCCGTGTCGTACGCGTTCGTTATGTTGATGGTCGGTCTCATCTTGTTCGAGACAAGCCGCATCGTGAACGGTGGCGAGACCAACTACGTCTTGGCGACGGTGACGTTGTTCGTGTCGATCTACAACCTGTTCTCGAGCCTGATGCATATTTTCGGTATGGCCGACGAATAGCTCGACAGCAATTCAGCTCAACAAAACCCGCGCTGCTGCCGGCAGCGCGGGTTTTTTTGTTCCTTAGCAACGCATCGGCTCATCGAGTGGTAGTCTCAACGGCGGGGCGCTGCTGGCTCGCTAGACGGTCAGCAGTGCAGTGGGAGAGACGCAGTGAACAATAATCTCATCAGTATCGTCGGTATCGTGGCGCTGCTTGCCATCGCGGTCGCCTTTTCAACGTCACGTCGGCATATCAACCTGCGTATCGTTGTCAGCGCGTTCTTATTGCAGGCGCTCGTTGCTGTTTGCACGCTGTATTTGCCGATCGGCGTTCGCACCATCGAGGGGATGTCGCGCGGCGTTCGTGCCGTTATCGGCTACTCTAGAGCCGGCATCGATATGGTGTTTGGTGCGCTCGTACCGCCGGCCGACAGCATCGGTAGCTTTGCCGTCACGGTTTTACCCGTCGTTATTTTCTTCGCCTCGTTAATGGGTGTGCTCTATTACCTAGGCATTGCGCAGTTTTTCGTCCGCGTATTCGGCGCTGCCATACGCGCCATCGTCGGTACCCGATCGATCGAGTCGCTAAACGCGGCCGGCAATATTTTTATTGGGATGACCGAGTCGCCATTGATCGTAAAGCCCTATCTCGCGCGACTGTCCGATGCGCAGATTTTTACCGTGATGGTCTCTGGCATGGCATCGATTGCTGGAACGGTATTGGCCGCCTACGCCGGCATGGGAGCAAAGCTCGAGTACCTCTTGGCCGCAAGCTTCATGGCCGCCCCCGGTGGTCTGTTGATGGCGAAATTGATGATGCCGGACCCAACCGAGGCAACCCGCGACGCGGCGGACGACCGACTAACGCTAGACGATGAACGCGAAGCCAACGTCATCTTGGCTGCGGCCAACGGCGCGGCCGAAGGTCTGAAACTTGCGGCCAATATCGGTGCGATGCTGATCGCCTTTGTTGCGCTCATCGCACTGCTGAATGGCTTGATCGGCGGCGTCGGCTCGCTGATCGGTGTTGCCGACCTGACGCTTGAGAAAATCCTTGGCTGGGTGTTCTCGCCGTTGATGTTCCTATTGAGCGTGCCATGGGAAGAAGCGCAGCAGGCCGGCGCACTGTTCGGCGAGAAACTGATCTTGAACGAATTCGTCGCGTTCTTTCACTTCGGGCAAATAGCCGCGGACCTTAGCCCGCGGACGCAAGCGATCGTCACATTCTCATTATGCGGCTTCGCCAATCTGTCATCGATCGCGATCATGCTCGGTGGTTTGGGGATATTGATCCCAGAAAAACGCGAGCTAATCGGTCGCTTTGGCTTGCGCGCATTGCTGGCCGCATCGCTCTCAAACCTAATGAGTGCAGCGCTGGCCGGTATGATCCTAAGCAGCTAACGCGGGTTAACGGCAAGCTCGGCGGTCACAGGCCAGTGATCCGAAACGCCTAGTGCCGCGGGTAGGTCGAACGACTGCGGTCTGCCGTCGGGTGATGTCTGGTACGGCGCTTCGTTCGACAGTCGAACATCGACTATGCGAACGGCGGGGCCAGCATCGCTTGGGCGTCGCCACATGATCAGATCAAGGTGATTCCAGACTTGATCACGCCGGTAATAGAACGTGCCTGGACAGCCCTCGCAGCCGTTTTCGTGGGCTAGCTCCCACGCCGGATAAACAAATCGATCGAATAACGCATGCTCGTTGTTCTCTTGCTCGGTCGTGTTGAAATCGCCTGCGGCAATAACGAAGCGCTCGCCATCGACGTTGTCTGCGAGCCGATTGAGGTGCTCGTAGGCTTGCTCGCGCATCACCAGTGGATGAAACGGCGCGGGAAAGTGCACGGCGAAAACCGTGGCCACGACACCGTTCGGTAAGCGCAAGCTCGCTTCGAGAATGCCGCGTGTATCGTTGCGCGGCTCGTCGGGGTAGTCGTCGAAATAACCGGGATGCAGCGTCGGCGAACCGTCGAGCGGGAAGCGGCTCAGAATGGCGACGTCGATTCCCCGCGTGTCTTGCCCTTCGATCAAGACCAGCGTGCCGTAGTCAGCGTCACTGAGAAACCGGTCCCGGAGCGTCGCCACGACGCCCCGATTCTCGACCTCTTGGAAGATGACTATATCGGGCCCGAGGCCATCGTTCTCCTGCAAAATCGCGGCCGCGACGCGTTGCAACTTGGTCGTGTACACCGCGTCGTTCCAATCCCACTCTAAGCACTCCCGCCGCCAGACGTCGACAGGAATGTCCGCGCACAATGCCCGGTGGGCGGCAGTTTGCTTCGCGCTGAGCGGCAGATAGGTTTCATCGCGCCGGTCAAGGTCGTCGACGGTGTCAAAAAGGTTCTCGACATTAAACGTCATGACCGTGAACGCGTCGGTCGCAGGTGCAGGTGTACGCGCGCACGCACCGGCACAAACAACGAGTGCGACGCTAAGGCAGCGGGATACGAAAGACTGGGGCATGGCGACCCTCGAAGGTAGTGATCAACGCGGTCTCCGGCGAGTCGAAACATACCGACTCGGCCCGCTTAACGGGCGGCATCGGTACGCTGGTCGGCGATCCGTTCAGCGCCTCAAGCCATGACTGTTGCGGTTGCCGTGAGAAAACGAACGCCCGCCAGTTGGTGACGACGACCGCCCGGTCGCCACCGCTGCTGAAACTCATCGCCGTCGGTTGCCAACCGAACTGGCCGCGCCGCGGCGCATCGGCTAGCTCACGCACAGTCGGCGGTGGTAGTGACGTGACTTTGCCCAAGTACTCCACTTCAACGATGTCGTCGCCGCTTGCGTCGATACGGGCTCGATACAGCTCGGGCGGTAATGTCCGTTTCGTCATAACGTAGAGCCAATCGCCATGTACGGCGATGGACTCCGCATCGCGACCGCCACCGGGGTACGCCAAGCGAATAGTCCGATCGACCTTTAAAGACGCCATGCGACCTCGGCCGGGCAGCGTCGTCGGCTCCTTCACTATGTGAACGCGCAGCTCCGAGCGCACCCCGTTATTGTCGCCAATGTCAGCAATAATGAGATACGGCACGCCGTCGAGTTCGAAACTATCGAGATCCTCCCAGTCGACGTTACCGATGCCACGTGGTACCAACGCTCCGAGGCGTTCGCCGCGGCTGTCCATCGCATAGAGAATGGCCGCGTTGCCGCTATCGTTGATCACCCAGTAGCGGTCATCCGCGACGCGTGAACGCGCCAAACCACTCGCCTCATCGATGCTTGGATGCGCCAGCTTGCCGAGTCGCTCCGGTTCAGCGACAGCGCCAATAAGCCCGCCAACGGCCGCTGCGATAACAATCTTGCGCAGAAAATTCACGATCATCCGTTAAGTGTAGCTCATCGTTGTCACTGTTTTGCCGCGACACAGTGTTTGCGAGCGCCCCAATCTGTTCGCGACAATGGGGACTCGGTTTATCGTTTGACGGCTCTTGTGGCGAAAATTTCCGAGACAGTCCGCCGAGTGGCTCGCGACGTTAATACACTGCATCGTGAGTACCTCGACGACGACGCGTTAGCGGCTGCCTTCCGGCAATTCCTTGAATGGCAGAGCCGCTATTTGTTGGCGCAACACGCCGCATTCGCCGAACGCGACGAGTACCGCGATGCGACCGCCTTCGTCGTCAACGACCTCACCGGTTTCGAGGTCAGCAAGCGCGACCAGGACCTCGCCAGAATCATCCCGCTGATGAGCCGCGTCTTGCCCGATTCGGTACTGGCGACACTGGCCCGTGCACTCGAGCTCAACGCCGGGGCGCTCGCAATGAACTTGAAAATTTGTCGGGAGATTGAGGCCACCGGCGCGATTGAGCGGCTGACAGAACAGCGCTACGCCGCCGCACTTCGAGCCGTTACCGATCGCGAAGCGGCGCTGTCGATGGTGCTCGCTATCAAAGATATCGGTCGCGAGCTCGACCGGATCGTACAGATACCGATGATCAGCTCGACCCTCACCAGCATGGGTCTACCGGCCCGTTTGATGGGGTTTCAAGCCTTGCACCGGTTTTTAGCCGAGGGCTTTCGCGTGTTTCGCGCGTTGCCGAATACCGACGTGTTTCTCGATGAGCTGGAAACCCAAATGCTCACCGTTTATGCGCGACTCTACGACAGCCCTCTGGACTCTCTCGACGCAGCGGGTACGAGCGCTTCGACCACTTCGTTGGACGGTAATTGATAGGCCTTCAAACCAAAACGGTTCAGTACGGCCAACAGGTGATCGAAAATATCCGATTGAATCGCTTCGTAGTCGCCCCAGGCCGTCGTCGACGTGAAGCAGTAAATCTCGATCGGAAGCCCTTCGGCCGTCGGCTGTAACTGGCGGACCAGCAGCGTCATCGACTTATGGATGTGCGGGTGCTGGCGCAAGTAATTGAGCGCATAGGCACGGAATGTCCCAATATTGGTCAACCGTCGTAGATTGACGGCTTCGTCGAGATCGGCATCGATCGCCGCGTTGTAGTCGGCGAGCTCCTGTTCTTTGTCTGCGAGGTAGTCGGCCAGCAACACCATCCGTCGAAAGTGCTCGATCTCCTCTTTCTCGAGGAAACGAATGCTGGCGATGTCGATGACAAGCGAACGCTTAATGCGCCGACCGCCCGACTCACTCATCCCCCGCCAGTTCTGGAACGATTCGGATATCAACCGATGCGTAGGAATCGTGGTAATCGTTTTGTCCCAGTTTTGGATGCGTACCGTGTGCAACGCGATATCGATAACATCGCCATCCGCGTTCAATTGCGGCATCTCGATCCAATCGCCGACACGGACCATATCGAGACTGGATAATTGCACGCTGGCGACAAGCGATAAGATCGTGTCGCGAAAAACCAATAACAACACAGCCGTTAGTGCACCGAAACCGGTCAGTAAGACGAACGGCGACTCGCCAAGCAGCGCCGAAACAATAAGAATCGCGCCGCAGCAATAGGCGAACAATGTCGCCAGCTGAACGTAACCCTTGATCGGTCGGCGCCGAGCTTCCGGGCGACGTTCGTACATTGTATTGATGGTGGTTAGTGCGGCGGCAACAGCGCGCACCGCAATGAAGGCGGCATACGCTAGCGCGACGTTGCGGATACCGTCGCGCCACGCCTCTCCGATACCCGGAATGAGCCCGACACCGAAATAGACGACGATCGCTGGAATAACATGCGATAGCCGACTGATGACACCGTGATCGATCAGCGCATCGTCCCAACGGCCGGGTGTTCGTCCAACCGCCAAACGAAGGCTACGAACGAGCTGGCGGCGAACGACGGTATCGCCGATCCAGGCCGCTACACACAACAGTGATAAGCCACCGGCCGTAACCGCCCACTCTGGCCAACCGGCCGTTAGGCGCTCATAAGTGGCCGTCAGTTCGGCAATCCATTCAAGCATCGGTCACGGTTACTCGTTGCATCACGGGGCAGTATGCCGCGTGGCGCGAGTTTACCGGTAAGCGCGTGGTGCCGCGATAGCGCTAGCTTTCGGCGATACGCACGTTGGCACCATCGGCCAAGGTCTCACCACCGCGAATCGCAACGCGGTCGCCCGCTGCGAGCGAACCTCGAACGGCGATCAAGTCACCGACGCTGTCGCCGAGTTCAACCGCAACGCGTTCGGCTACATTGTCCGCAGAGATCCTGAACACGAAACTACCGTCGGTGCGCAGCACCAAGGCGTCTCGCGGAACAGCTAATGTTGACTCGGCCGCCCGAATCGGGACGCCGACACTGACCAGCTCGCCAACGTTCAATCCGGCTGCTGCGTCAATATCGACTCTGGCCTCGAACGTTTGCGAGCGGATATCGCCGGTCGGCACCAACGCACGGATCGTGCCGGCAAGGCGGTTATCGGCATTGAAGATGTCGAGTGAATCGCCGACGTGAATTCGGTTGATGTGTTTCAGCGGAACAAAGGCGCGCACCTCGAGCTGGGCGAGATCGGTCATCGCCGCCAATGGCGCCCCGGGTGCTACCTCTTCGCCAACCCGGCGCATCCGCTCAGTAACGACGCCAGCGAACGGTGCGCGCACCGCTGCGCGGCGAATCCGCTCATCGATTTGACGAATACGCACGGCAATGATCTTCGCATCGGCCCGTGCAAGATCGCGGTTCGCCATGGTTTGCTCGAGTTGGAACTCGGAGACAACGCTGGTCGTCGATAGCTCCGCCTGGCGTCGATACTCGCTTTCGAGCTGGCGTGTCTGGATGCGCGCACGGCTGAGCAACGCCTCCTGTTCCGCTCGCTCAAGGCGCAGCAAGGTCGTGTCGATGCGGGCGATCGGCTCGCCCGCTGCGAGCTCGGTGCCCGGCTCCGCAACAAACTCCAGACGCCCCGCCACGGCCGCCATCAACTCGGCCTCGTTACGGCTATAGACCGTACCCGGAACAGCCAGGGTCGGTGCAATCTCAGCGCGTTGCACGACGGCCACGGCGACAATCGGTGGTGTTCGTTGTGCGTTGGCCGGTGCCGCTAAGACGGTTGCGATGGCGATCAACGCCGTCAGGGCATAGCGTGAAAAAGTCATCCGTGTGCTCCGAGCGCTTTGGGGTTGGTCGCGGACGGCGTCTGTTCCGCCGCGTTGCGCGTAGTGAGTTTGAGTAACGCCGGTATGAATACGAGCGTAAACAAGCCGCTAAAGATCATGCCGCCGATAATGACGACGGCGAGGCCGCGGTAAATCTCGGAACCAACACCCGGGATCAGTGCAAGCGGCAACATGCCGAAAATACTGGTCAGCGTGCTCATGGCGATCGGACGGGCACGGAGCCGCACCGCTTGGCGCGCCGCTTCACGAACGTTTAAGCCGCTCGCTAAGCCCTCACGGGTTTGCAGCACCAACAATATGGCGTTGTTGACAACGAGCCCCATCAAAATAATGAAACCAATCATCGTCAACAGATCGAGCGACTGGACGGTGACTAGGTTAAGTCCATTCAGCGCTAAGATGCCGCCGGACAGCGCCACCGGCATCGCCGCGATGACGAGCGCGCTGTCGCGTAGCGATCGGAACATCGCGGCCATAATAAAGAACAGGATAACGACGGCTAGCGCGATGTTGCTGCCCATTTGCATTATTGCCGCATCGAGCTTATCGGCGGTGCCGCGGTAGTTAATCGAGACACCCGCCGGCAGCTGCGCCGCGATACTGGGCCCCACCTCATCACGTAAAATGTCGAGCGCTTCTTCCACGGTCATCTCGGTGGGCGGCAGGACGGACAAGGTAATGGTCCGATCACCGTCGACGCGCAGCAATTGGGTCGGTCCTACCGTTCGTTCAATCCGGGTCAACTCTCCGAGGGTTTGAATACCGGCAAGCGGTGTCGTAATCGGCATCGCGGCCAGCGCTTCGGGCGTGTCCCAACGACTGCCGCGCATGATGATGTCCATTCGCTGACTACCATCAAAGTACTCGCCGACGAATGAGCCACTCGTCACAGTACGGACCGTGTTCGCAACCGTCGCACGGTCGAGACCCGCCGCATTGATGCGCCGGTCGTCCGGTACCAACTGCAACTCCGGTTCTGAAATAGCGAGCCCAGGCACCGGTCGAACAACCGCGCCCGGCAAAGCGGCATTGACCTGACCCATGGCCGATGCTGCGACCTCCGTTAGCGTACCGATGTCCGCCCCTTGGAAGTCGACATTGATCGAACGTCCGCCGTCGAAGCCAAAATCCAACAGCGTCGTCCGCCGCACAAACGCTTGTGTGTCCGGCAGGTCGACCAACACCTCGGTGCGCAAGATAGTCATCATCTCTTCGATCCGTGTCGGATCATCGGTGTACAGAAACAGTGCATTAAAGGACCCAAAGGCCGACAGGTTATAGCCGCGGATATGCGGCTCTTGCTCGTGTGCCATGTACGGGCTCAAGCGCTCGACAATCGTGCTTGCGATCTCTTCCTCCAGCATCGTGATAGTGCCACCCGGCGGCAGCATGAAGCCGGCATTGATCGAGTCGGCTGGGGCGTGAGGTAGGAGGTTGGCCTTCGGCACCATCAGCACCAACACAGCCGCCGATGCCGTTAGTAACGAACCGACCCACAGGGCAGAGCGAATGCGGGTCGCTGTCAGGTGATCGACCCATCCGGCTAGCTTGTCCCAAAGCGCTGTCCACGGATCGCGGTCTGACATCTTGCCAAGCCAGCCGCGCGCCGCGACTGGCAAGGCCGTCATCGCGACCAAGAATGAGGCCGCAACAGCGACGGACAGTGTTAGCGCCAAGTCACGAAACAATTGGCCTTCGATACCGCCGATAAATAAGACAGGCAAGAAAATCGCAACACTGGTGACCGTCGAGGCGAATAACGCACCGCTGATCTGCCGCGCCCCCTGTTGTACGGCCTCGTCTTCGCTGACGCCGGACTCGCGTAAGCGCACGATGTTCTCGAGCGTAATGATGGCCGCGTCCATCACGAGACCCACCGCAAACGCCAGACCGGCTAGCGATATGACATTGAGTGAGCGGCCAGAAAGATCGAGCGCAACGAACGAGACGAGCAACGACAGCGGCACGCTCGCCGCAATCAGTATGATGCCGCGGCGACTGCGCATCAGCGCGTACAGCACAGCGACCGCGAGGACTAAGCCAAGGCCGAGGTTGTCGCGGACCAAGCGAATCGCACGGCGGATATGCACCGACGAATCGAAGCTCAAATCAATCGCGAGGCCGGCGTCGGCGAGCGCCCCGGTATTGAGATCGTCGACCGCAGCGTTGATCCCATCGATCATATCGACGGTGTTCGCGCCAAACTCGCGATCGACGGTGATGTAGTAGGCCGGGTAGCCGTTACGCAGCGAAAATCCATCCCGGTCGCGGGGCACGACTTCAATACTGGCGACCTCGGATAAATAAACCGGCCGATCGCCACTCTGGCCGACGACCAGCTGGTTCAAGCTATCGGGATCAAACTGACCGACGAAGCGCACGGTGTAGCGCCGCCGACCGACATCGGCCGAACCACCGGAAACATCGGTCGCCCGTCCGATAACGCTCGCGATGTCGTTGAAACTAATGTCGAGTGCAGCGGCTCGGTACGTGTCGACATTGATCTGTAGCTCGCGCGGCTGTTCACCTTGCAGCGACACTCGCCCGACGCCCGGTATTCGGGCCAGGCGCGGTTCGACATGTTTCTCAATGACAGCTTGAAACGTGGCTGGATCGCGGCGTGGCTCACCGGGACGCAAGCGGACGAGCAACGACGCGTCGCCCGGACCAAAGCCACCGCCACCGGCGTTAACTTGCGGCTCAATCGCATCAGGCGGGCGGCCCGTAACTTGGCTCAGGCGATTGATGACATCGACTTTTGCTTCTTGAATATCGACGCCGGTATCGAAGGTCAGGTTGACCCAGCCGTTGCCGCGGGAAATCCACGACGATATATCGGTCAGCCCCGGCAGGTTGGCAAGCACGTCTTCTTGCGGCTCGACGATCTCCGCTTCCATCTCCTCGGGAGCCGCAGCCCGCCAAAAATTGCCGATCGAGACCTGCGGTTGCTCGATATTGGGCAGCAGCTGGATCGGTAAGCGCGTGGCGGCAAGCACGCCAAAAAGGACCAATAAGGCGACGATGGCGGCGACGGCCGGCCATTGGCGGGTACTTAATTCTGTCAACTTCACGGTCGAAACCCCTACGGAATGGCGCTCATTTGCCGATAAACAAGCCAGACCTATCCTACAAATTAGACACCGTTTGGTCGCCAATGGTTTGATTCGGTGCGACCACCGGTGGGGCCAGAGCGACGAGCTGAGGACGCTTAGCGTGACGGAGGCCGCATTCCAACCGCTCACAACTGGCGACGCGGGTTGGGCACCACGCTATAATCCGGCGCGGCATGGATGGGCACATATGTAGTGCCGACGGGAGCACCAGTCTGTGAGTCAAGACCAAAAGTTTTTCGATATCTTCTCGCTCGTCTTGGGCATCCTCGTGGTTGTCGCGTTCGGCATCTACGCGCTGTCAGCGCGTATCGGTAACGCGACCCAAGGTCAGTACATCCAAGCCGATGCGACTTACCAGGATCAGGTGAGCTCGGCGATTACGCCGGTCGGTCAGGTATTGATGCCTGGTGACGAAGCAAGTTTCGCCGCCCAAGTGGTGGCCAGTGCGGAACCGGTGAAAACCGTCTTGTCGGGCCCGCAGGTCTACAACGCGGCTTGTATCGCCTGCCACGGTGCCGGAATCGGCGGCGCACCCACTTACGGTAGTGCTGACGTGTGGGCGCCACGGATCGCGAAAGGTATCGACACGCTTTACGGCCACTCAATCAACGGGTTTTCGGGCGAAGCGGGTTACATGCCGCCGAAGGGTGGCCGGACCGACCTGTCCGACGACGAGATTCGGGCCGCGGTCGACTACATGATCGAAGGCTCGCAGTAAGCGTTTCGAACCGCGCGTTCTAGCGATGGCGACCTATTCGCCACCCACACCGGCGTTATCGGACACGGCGCTGTTCCTGGATATCGACGGAACGCTGCTGCCATTACAGTCGGATCCTGCTGGCGTTGCGAGTGACCCCGTACTTCGGCAAAAACTTACCGAACTCGTCACCCGAACAGACGGCGCGCTCGCACTCGTTAGCGGGCGCACGTTGGCTGATATAGATCGCATCTTCGCGCCACTCGCCTTTAGCGCCGCTGGTACCCACGGCGGCGAAATTCGCCATCGCGGTGCGGACCTGAGCCCGCCGGGGCTTAGCGCGTTAGACGAAATGGCGCTGAAGCCGATTGCCGATTTTGTCGCCGCGAACCGCGGCTTGTTACTCGAGAACAAGGGCGTCAGTGTCACCTTGCATTTCCGTGAGCGCCCCGATCTCGAAGCCGATTGCCGCGCGATGATTGACGCGCTTTACGAACGCCATCCAGAGGGTATGCAGGTGATCGCCGGCAAGATGGTGTTCGAACTGACCCCAATCGCCGCCAACAAAGGCGCCGCCATCCAACGCTTGCTGGGCGAGCCACCGTTTCGCGGACGCCAGCCCGTTTTCCTGGGTGACGACACGACCGATGAGGCTGGCTTCACCGTCGTGAACGATGCCGGTGGCTTATCCGTGCTGGTCGGAGAGCGCGACACAACCGCGGCGACCCACCGGCTTGAAGGCGTCGCCGCTGTGCATGGCTGGCTTAGCAACTTGATCGCCAAGCGCGAGTAGCGCACATCATGCACCGGCCGGGTACACTGACGCTCGTGTTTGCTAACTGCCGGCCGTGTTCGGTGACGCATCGATAATGAGCAGTCTCAACCTTGGTGTAATCGGAAACTGCCAGAGCGCAGCGCTCGTAGATGAGAAAGCCACCGTTGTCTGGTGTTGCTTGCCGCAGTTCGACAGTGACCCGATCTTTTGCCGGCTGCTGCGGGACGACGCGGAAACGACGCTCCCCGGCTTTTACGAGATCGAACTACTCGACTTTGAGAAAAGCGAACAGCGATACATCCAAAACACCTGCATTCTACAAACCGACCTCACCGACAAACACGGCGCGAGCGTTCGAATTACCGACTTCATGCCGCGCTACATTCATCTCGAGCGCTCGTTTCGGCCCATGATGCTGATGCGCGGACTGGAGCCGATTAACGGACGGCCACGTGTTCGAATTCGTTTGCGCCCGGCGAGCAACTACGGTGCGGCTGCGTGCACGACGACGAACGGAAGCAACCATATCCGCTATGTGGGTGACCGTGTTGTTTTGAGACTGACCACCGACGTCGCGGTTACCCACGTTTTGGAAGAAGCGAGCTTCGTTCTAGATCGACCGCGCTACTTGGTATTGGGTCCAGACGAATCGATGCGCGAAGGCCCGGGCGATGCATTTCACACGCACTATCGCGGTACACGCGATTATTGGCAGGCCTGGTCGCGCGGTCTGTCGATCCCATTTGAATGGCAGCAAGCCGTTATTCGCGCCGCGATCACGCTGAAGCTCTGCACCTTTGAGGACACCGGTGCCGTCATCGCTGCGATGACCACATCGGTACCGGAGGCGGCCGGAACCGAGCGTAATTGGGACTACCGGTTTTGCTGGTTGCGCGACAGTTACTTCGTCGTGAAGGCGCTGAACCGACTGGGCGCGACACGGACGATGGAGGGCTACCTCAACTACTTGGCCAACATCGTCGCTGAAACCGACGCCGACGGCTTAAAGCCGCTGTACGGCATTAGCGGGCGCTCGCGGATTGAGGAGACCATCGTCGACAGCTTGTCCGGCTACCGAGGCATGGGCCCGGTGCGGATTGGCAATCAAGCCTACGAGCAGATTCAACACGATGTCTACGGCGCGGTCGTGCTGTCGACAGCACACAGTTTCGTCGACAGCCGCTTACTGCGCGTCGACTTGGACGCCGAATTCACCCGACTTGAAGTGATCGGCGAGTGGGCGCGCGCGAACTACGAACAGCCGGATGCGGGTTTGTGGGAGTACCGCGGCCGCCAACGTGTCCATACCTTCTCGAGTTTGATGTGTTGGGCCGCTTGCGACCGCCTCGCAAGAATTGCCGCGCATCTCGGCCGCGAAAAACGTGCCGCCTATTGGGCGGAATCGGCCGAGACCATTCGCGCCGTGATTCACGAGAAAGCCTGGGACGACGAACAACAAGCATTCACTGAAAGCTTCGGTCGACCGGAGATGGACGCGAGCTTGTTGACGATGCACGACCTCGGCTTTATCGAGGCCACTGACCCGCGCTTTATCGGCACGGTTGAGTGCATTGAAAAACACCTGCGCCGCGGCAAGCACATGTTCCGCTACAACGCGGCCGACGATTTTGGCGTGCCGGAAAACGCGTTCAATATTTGCACGTTCTGGTTTATCGACGCGTTAGCCGCGATCGGTCGGCGCGATGAGGCGCGTGAGCTGTTCGAAAACATGCTAGCGTCGCGGAACCATTTGGGGCTCCTGTCGGAAGACATCGACCCACGCAATGGTGACCTGTGGGGCAACTTCCCGCAGACCTACAGCATGGCCGGCATCATTACCGCTGCGGTACGATTAAGCCGGTCTTGGGAAGACGCGATCTGACGGAGCGAGCACCGATGGCTCAGCAAGGACGTCTCATCGCCGTGTCGAACCGCGTTGCCATGCCCCGCAAGGGGCAGGCGGCAGCCGGGGGTCTCGCGGTCGGCATACAAGCAGCGCTAGCAGATCAAGGTGGTATTTGGTTTGGCTGGAACGGGAAGCTTGTTCGCACCGAAGCGAGCGACGCAACGACCACGTCGCAAGACGGCGTTGACTACGCGACGATCTCGCTGAACGAGCGCGATTTCGAGCAGTACTACAACGGCTACAGCAACCGCGTGTTGTGGCCGATCTGCCATTACCTCAACAACTTCATACTCTATGAAGCCGATGACTTCGAAGGCTACCTGCGCGTAAACAGCGTGTTTGCTCGCAAGCTCGCGCCGCTCATCAAACCCGACGACATGATTTGGGTGCACGACTACCACTTGATTCCGCTGGCAGCTGAACTTCGCGCTGCGGGTCTTAAGAACCCGATCGGATTTTTCTTACACGTTCCGTTCCCGAGCTACGAGGCGTTTCGCGCGATTCCCGGCCACGACTATTTGTTGCGGGCCTTGTGCGCCTATGACGTCGTTGGCTTCCAAACCGCACGCGACTTAGCGGCCTTCCGTACGTGCATGCGCCAGCCAGAAATCGGCGGCGAGGTTATCTCGGATACACAGATTCGTGTCGCCGGTGGCACCATGACGGTGGATGCGTTTCCGATCGGCATCGACGTCGATGGCCTGCAAGCCGCCGCCGAACAAGCCGTCGATACCGAAGCGGTGCGGCGCATGTACCGAAGCTTGAGCGGGCGCGATCTTGTCATTGGCGTGGATCGGCTCGACTACTCCAAAGCGCTGACACAACGGTTTTTGTCGTACGAGCGTTTGCTGCAGAAGTACCCAAACACGCAGAGCAGCCTCGTCTATATGCAGGTCGCACCGCCGACCCGCACCGGTGTACGCGCCTACGACGAGATTCGCACCGAACTCGAACAGCAAGCCGGCCGCATCAATGGCCGCTTCGCTGAGGCCGATTGGGTGCCGATTCGTTACTTAAACAAGGGTATCGAGCGTAATCAGCTGATGGGCTTTTTACGCGTTGCGATCTCTGCGCTCGTCACACCTGTCCGCGACGGGATGAACCTCGTCGCGAAAGAATTTGTCGCGGCGCAAGACCCCGCCGACCCCGGCATTCCGGTCGTCTCGTCGCTGGCCGGCGCGTCCCGGGAGCTGACCGACGCAGTTGTCGTCAACCCGTACGACAAAGACAACGTGGCCGACGGTATCGCTAGCGTCATCACGATGGATGTCGGTGAGCGCCGCGAACGCTATCAGTCGATGATCGAGGTTCTGCGCAAGAATGACATCACCGCGTGGCGGCAGCGCTTCGTTGATGCATTGATTAACTGTCGGCGGGATTAGTTGCCGCTAGCGTCCGTGCCTGTTTCGCCCACAGAGCGATCTGCTCATGATGAGGCGACCAAGCCTGCCACGTCGATTCCGCCCAGCGTTTGACCGCCGCGTGGTGCTCCGTCGCGGTGTCTGCTTTTAGTACGTCAACGACTGTCAGACCACCGAAGCTAGCCGGCGGCTCCAACCACGTGAAGCTCATTGCATCGGCGCAGCGTTGCATCAGACTCATCGCAGCATTTGTCGATAGACCTTGTTCAAGCACGCTGTGCAGCGAAATCAGGTGTACAGCAACGGACTGAATCGACTGCGGCGACGGCTTGCCGGGATGCTGCACGGCGTAGGCATCAACGGTGAGTCGATGGACGCTCATGTACGTCGCATCGCTGTACTCGCGCGTAAGAACCTCGCCGAAAGCCGCCCAGCAACTCGGCGTCGATTCCATGTACTTGTGCACCGGACCGTCGACTCGCGGTAGTACCACACCACAGCCGGGACAGGTTTCGTTGGTCATGAGGTTGTCAGCATAACGGCGCTACCAGCATCGGTGCTTTGGGTTTTAACGACACTGTCGGACTAGTGGCTCTTGGCAGCTGAGATCGTAGTAAGCATGGCTTTGCATGCACAAATCTCATACATGATCCCAGGCGTCTCGCCCGATAAGTCTTCGGCCCGAACAACAACGTGGACGGTACCCAGGCTTGGGTCGATGCTCAACGCATCGCAGACTCCACGCTCAATAAAAGGGCGAAAGAGCTTAGTCCTCGCCCCAAGAACCTCGACGCAAAACTTGTCAGCCACATGGGCTTCGATACGAATGATCACATCGGAGCGAAAGTTAGTGACGCGAGTTAAGCGATATGAACCAGCAAACATGTGAGCCGAGCTCGTAAGAGTTAGCCGGGCGATTTACTGCACGCCCTGCCGTGTTGCGGCGTTCGCCATCGCGCTCCGTGAGCAAGCCGTCTGCGAACAGTGGCCAAATTCGGGCAACGCTTCGAACCCAACAATCCGCGCGTGTCTTGCAACGCAATTACTGGTCGGTAGCGTACAACTGAATCAAGTGCACCATATCAGCATCCGCCAGTGCTTCGGCAGCCTCCAGCACCGTTTTCCCAGCGTAGACTTCATGCGGATTCGCGCCGTACTCTAGCAACAAGCGAACGAGCGCCACTCTTTCGGCTTTATCGGGGTTCGTCTCTAAGACCTGAATCAAATACGGCGGTGGGCACTCTGATTGATGACACCGGCGCACAACTGACGCGTTCGCTTGGAGTAGTAACGAGACGATGTGTTCATTGCCAACCATGAGCGCGGATGATAGCGGAGTAACACCCTTAGCGTTTGCGGCATCCGGATCAGCACCGCGCTCGATGAAAAACTGCACAAGGGAAGAATTTCCGCGCCCGCTAGCGACCATTAGCGGGGTGACATTGAACTCGTTCGTCACATTAACGGATAGTCCGTTATTTACGAGCCGCCTAACGAGCGCTTCGCTACCCCATTCAGTTGCGAGCAGTAGTCTGGCGACAGCAGACAAGCGAGGATCGTATAGGTTAGGGCTAAAATCAAAATCCGGTACGCGGACTCCATCGGGCAGCATACCGAGCGTTAGGGTGTCTGCGTCATCGTGACGATACGGTGGGACATGCAGGTTCCAGTCATTGCCGTGCTGGTGTCCAGCAACAATACGCCCCGCCAAATCGTAGGACTCCCCGCCGCAAGGGTTATAGAAACCACCAACCCCCTCCATAGGCACGACAGTGGATCGTTGCCGCTTGTCCGCCCTCGTAAGGATGGCGCAACCGGTATACGGATCGGACGGAATAACGACGAAAACGTCGTCGCGCAACGACCGTAACCCGGAGTTTGGCAGGGCGCTGTGCATCGCGAGAAGCTCGTTGGCAAATGACCGGCCATAAGCCAATTGCGCGCCCTCCAGTGACTTTATCAAACCCGAGTCATTGGCCGCTGCGGGTAGCATTTCTCGAGGCTCAAGCAACCGCGAGATTTGTTGCGAAGTACGCCGACAAATCAGTATGGGCTTCTCATCCCACACCATGCGCTTACAGACGCCTTCTTTGAGGTCTGCGAAATCAACTTTCAGGAATGTATCGCCGAGTGCTTCAGCGGTGATGGTCGCCAACAGCAAGGTGGCTAGGCACCGAAACCAGCTCGCTGGTGCAGCTCGTGTCTGAGATGACGACTCGATCATGTTGCGGTGCTTAAAGTCAGTACCAGGGATCACAGCTTACGAATGCGGAGTCTTTAAGCACTTTTATATCAATTGTGTAGTCCGGATTGTCGGCTTGTAGTGCAGAAACAGCAGCGCGAAGCCTGTCGTACATTAAGTTGGGACAGACACTTATAGTCACCTCGCCGAGCTGTCGCGCCGCAACAAACGCAACGAGGTCATCGGTGTTTTCTAACTCTTGACCCTCGGCCCAATAGCTATTGGTACCGATCTGGACCTGAGTGCCGAGTTCTTCATTGAGAATCGGACGTTGCTGCCCGCAATAATCGGTGAAGAAACAGACTTGCAATGTGATTAACAACAAAGTCACAGCGAAACACCTGACCCTTAATGAACTGCTTTGATTGATCCGTTGAAGTGCTCATTGGGATGAACCGTCGATTCATGAAGGTGGATTACCTTGAACTGCACCTGATCACCCACGCTAGCAAGCATCCGACGGATGCCGAACGACCGACACCGACAGCTCGGTGATTCGTGTAAGGCCTGGCACTCCTCGTACATCGACCCACAGCCCATAGTGCGCAACGGAGGTCACAATGCCGCTGTAAATTTCACCAAGCTTTACTGTACCGCCTGTCAATTAATTCCAGCTCGTCCTAGGCGCGAAAGCGCCAGACTTAGTCAAGCCACACAAATCCACGCGCTCTGGTCCAACAACAGTGCACCGTCTTCTGGTCGGGTAAACAACCACCATTCGCCGGTGCAAGACTGCGCCGGTACGCCGTCGGATCGACACAACACTAGCGCGCCATCTGGCGACACAAACCAGAACTCATCGGAGTAGCGGTCGGCCGGTATTTTGAAGTTAGGGTTCTGGTTGGCAAGCGATCTGAGTTCGTTGGCATTAACCGGAGCGTCCGGCAAGACAAGCCAATCTGCGCCATCTTTTGGTCCGCAATCGGCGCGAAAATCAGCGGATGGACCGGACACGACGCAGCCAGTGACTAGCGTAGCGAAAAATACGGCAACGCAAGTCCGTTGCAATAAACTCTGACTCATCGGACGTAAGCCTTCGCGGAGCAGCTATTGAACCCGTTGCAGTATGGCGATGTAATCCTTACCGCGGTTGATACGTAAATCGTCGTCGAGGTAAGTCACGGTCGACGTCGATGGGGGTCGCGATGGATCTTGCGGCACGTTGATCGACAGCGGCGCATTGTCGGCGACGCCCAACGCAGAACGAACGTCGTTCGGTGTTACGTCTGCACGTGTGGGCACGAACGCGATGGTATGGAACGCGACTTCAAGAACGTTCGGTGCTTGTTTGGCGACACCGAGATCGGCGGTAGCGATGTAGAGAAACGGTACGTCGGGATCGCCAGCGGTCATCGTCATCATGTTGCGGTAGAAACGCTTCTCGGGATCGAGCTCCTGCAACACCGTCAGGCTGGTCGCTTTGCGGCCGGGCTTGCCGCCACCCGGCAGTGCTCGGGTCATGAACATCAAATCGATCTCGCCGACGACGCCTTGGCTGCTAAACCGGTTGATCCAAATACCTTTGGCCGCACCGGGATTGGCCGCTAAATCAGGAAGCGCCGCCGTCGCTTCGAGCGCTGCGGCTGCCGCATCGATAGCCCCTAAAACAGCCTCGGTTACTGGCGCACCCGGCTCGTACGCATCAAGTACATCGAGCAAGGAAGACTTCGCGACAAGACGCTCGTCAGCCACCACCAGCGAGCTTAGACCACATCCGACGATCACCATCGTTACTAAGGCTTTTTTGAGCACGCTGCAGCTCCCGCATTTTCGATTCCACGGCAAAGACAATAGCAGCCATTTATCGCCGACCGTAGTCCGATGGCCAGTGCGGGCTGGCGCGACTGTTGACCGAGACAGCGCTAGATATTTCCAACCGTACCTCGAAGCTGCAACGCCTCAGCAACAGCGGCTGGCGCGATGGTAGAGCGCGCAGCCAAATCGGTGATGGTTCGGGCGATCCGCAATGTCCGCTCAATGGCCCGAGCTGAGAGGTGGTACTGACTCGCCGCCCGCGCTAGTAATGCCTCGCCGTCACCGTCGAGCTGACACTCGGGTTGCTCCAGCACGCGTTCGAGCCTCGCGTTCAGCGTTCCGGCCCGGTCGAGCTGGCGTTGGCGGGCGACCGCGACGCGGGCGGCGACAACGCAACTCGGCTCGCCAGGCCGTGTCGTCGACAAGGTATTAAAATCGAGTCGTGGCACCGTTAGCCGGACGTCGATGCGATCGAGCAGTGGCCCCGACAAGCGCTGCTGGTAACGGGACGTTTGGTCCGGCGTGCAGCGGCAGGCAACGTCGGGATCACCGCAGTACCCGCACGGGCAAGGGTTCATAGCGGCGACGAATTGGAATCGGGCCGGGAACTCGGTTTGCCGTTGCGCCCGCGAAATAACAATGCGGCCGAGCTCAAGCGGCTCACGCAGCGCATCGAGCACGGAGCGTGGAAATTCAGCCACCTCGTCCAAGAATAAAACGCCACGGTGCGCGCGGGTAATTTCCCCTGGCCTAGGGTCGCGCCCGCCACCGACAAGTGCCGCGGCCGATGCCGTGTGGTGTGGTGCGCGAAACGGCACGGCAGACGACGCTGCCGCTCCGACCAATGAAGCGATCGCCGCCGCTTCCAGCGCCTCGTCGAGCGACAATGGCGGCAACAGCGACGGGAGGCGGCGCGCCAGCATGCTTTTGCCACTACCGGGCGGTCCCACTAGCAGCAGGTGGTGGCCACCGGCTGCGACGATCTCAAGCGCGCGGCGCGCCGAATCGTGACCCCGCACATCGGCAAGGTCCGGCATCGGCTCGCGGTGCTCTGAACACCCGTTGGTCGGCTGGCAACGCGGTTGCGGTGTGAGCCCGTTGAGATGGGCGGCAACGGCTTGCAACGACCCGATCGCGAAGACAGCGAGTGTGGGAACCTGCGCCAACTCAGCGCCATTGGCCGCCGGCACAATAACGCTACAACCCATCGCTTGCGCTCTCAATCCGGCTGTCAGCAAAGCCGGTACCGGTTTCACTTCGCCGCTTAATGACAGCTCGCCGTACAACTCGACATTCGCAGCGGCGTCTGGCGGCAACTGACCGCTAGCAATCAGGATGCCAATGGCGATCGCCAAATCGTAGCGACCGCCGTGCTTTGGCAAGTCGGCCGGGCCCAAGTGCACGGTGATCGCATGCTGCGGAAACGAGAACCCCGCTTGAACGATGGCCGCACGAACGCGATCGCGCGCCTCACGAACGGACGTCTCGGCCATACCCACGACGGAGAAGCGCGGCAAACCGGGTGCCAGATGCACCTCGATTGTGACCATCGGCGCCTCCAGTCCGACCGGCGCACGTGACAGCGTTTGGGCCAGCGGCATCGGTACGGCCGGTGGCCGGCTTCAGCTCAGCGCTGTACTAGTCGTCTGGACTTAGTTCAGCGAGCTGACGTTCCAGGTCTTCCAAGCGCGCCTCGGCTCGCGCCAGTACGGTGCGGCTGACCTCAAACTCTTCCCGCGTGACGAGATCGAGCTGACTGAGTGCCGAACGCAAGACGGATTGGAAATTTTGTTCGAGGTCGTCGCCCAGCGCGCGAACACCGTCGGGGACAGCAGCGGCTAACCGTGCGGCGAGTGTTTCAATCGTGTTTTGGTTCATAGGGTGTTTGTAATGGAGCGCGCCGCCAGACGCCAGCGCCGAAACTGGCCATAACGGGGACAAAGTTGGTGCTAATGGCTGCCGAATTGGCGCACCACAACGAAACAGTCGCACCACTGTGGTGCATTCGCATGACAGCGAAATCATCAACTGCTTGTTTTAAATCAATATTCATTAGCTGGCACAAAACCTGCTCCTGCCTGTTGGGGCAGCGCTCGTACGCCCGAGCGCTGAACACTAACGATAAAAATGCACCAATCCGTCTCCGGCTAAGCGAGCTTCGGCTAACGCGACCCCTCGCCGGAAACCGTTGGGACGCGACCCGCATCGCCGAGGTACCGATGAAACTGATCACCGCCATTATCAAGCCGTTCAAGCTGGACGATGTACGCCAAGCGTTGGCCGACGTCGGCATCCAAGGGCTCACCGTGACCGAAGTCAAAGGGTTCGGTCGCCAACGTGGTCACACCGAACTCTATCGCGGCGCCGAGTACGTCGTTGATTTCCTACCGAAGGCTAAGCTCGAACTCGCCGTGACAGACGACCTGGTTGAGCAAGCGATCGAAGCGATCACGACCACGGCGCGTACCGGCAAAATTGGCGACGGCAAGATTTTCGTATCCGAGCTGCACGAAGCGATCCGGATTCGCACCGGCGAGACCGGTGCGGACGCTGTTTAAGCGCAACGCCAAAATAACGAGAAAGGAGCACCTTCGTGGAAGAACTCAACGAACTGGGCATTAAGGTTAGCGAACTGGCCTATGCGCTGGACACGTTTTACTTTTTGGTTTGCGGGGCGCTGGTCATGTGGATGGCTGCGGGCTTTACGATGCTCGAAGCCGGCCTCGTACGCGCGAAAAACACCGCTGAAATCCTGACGAAAAACGTTGGCCTGTATTCGATCGCTTGCATCATGTACATGCTCTGTGGGTACACGATCATGTACCCCGGCGATGCCTTCGAGGGCGGCTTCTTGCAGCTCGGTACCGGTTGGTTAACAGGCGCGGACAACACCGTTGATGACATGTTGGCCGGTGGTGGCGCCGGCGAATCGGACTATTACTCTGACCTTGCCGATTTCTTCTTCCAGGTCGTTTTTGTCGCGACAGCGATGTCGATCGTCTCCGGCGCGGTCGCTGAGCGGATGAAACTGTGGTCGTTCTTCCTCTTCGCGACCGTGCTAACGGGCTTTATCTACCCGCTGCAAGGCTATTGGAAATGGGGCGGTGGCTGGCTTGAGTCCGCGCACTTTCTCGATTTCGCAGGCTCCGGCGTCGTCCACCTTTGCGGCGCCGCGGCCGCGCTCGCGGGCGTCTTATTTCTCGGCCCCCGCAAGGGCAAATATGGCCCTCGCGGCCAGGTCAATGCGATTCCGGGCGCCAACTTGCCGCTGGCAACGCTTGGCACAATGATCCTCTGGCTCGGCTGGTTCGGCTTTAACGGCGGCTCCGAATTGGTTGTGTCGAATGTCGGCGAAGCAAATTCAGTCGCCAAAGTGTTCGTCAATACGAACATGGCCGCCGCTGGCGGCATGCTTGCGGCGCTGCTACTGGCTCGTGGCTGGTTTGGTAAAGCCGACCTAACGATGGCTCTGAACGGCGCGCTCGCCGGCCTAGTGGCGATCACTGCCGAACCGCTGGCGCCGAGCCCGATGGCCGCTACCGGTATCGGGATTGTCGGTGGCTTACTGGTGGTCGGCTCTATTGTCTTGCTCGACAAACTGAAAATCGACGACCCGGTGGGGGCCATTTCGGTACATGGCGCAGTCGGCATCTGGGGCCTACTCGCCGTTCCGCTTAACCAAGATTATGCGGCGCTTAGTGAAGACTACGAAACGACGTGGACGATGCTCGACCAGTACATCGCTCAGTTCACGGGCCTCGGCGCTATCTTCGTTTGGGTATTCATCGCAAGCTCGATCGTCTGGGTCATTCTGAAATCGACCGTCGGTATCCGGGTCTCCGAGGAAGAAGAGTACGCGGGCGTTGATGTCGGTGAATGCGGGATGGAGGCCTACCCCGAGTTCGCCAAAGCCGATTAAGCACCGTTGTCAGCGGCGCTGCTAGCGCGCGGCGCCGCTGGCCCCATTGGCTGCCCATCTGTTATACATAATGCACAGGTTCGGGAGCCGAAAGGGGCTTTGTGCGATGGACGTCACGGAGTTTCTATCGGTCTACGCTTAACGTAAGTGCCGGATAGAGGCGTCAGCCCATGACGGGCGACCGTGACATGAAGCAAACCATCGCAATTATCGCTGCTGTTCTTATCGCCGTTCCGGCGCTGGGCGACGTTTACACGTGGCGCGACGAAAACGGCGTTCTTCATTATGGCGATATGCCGCCAGAGAACGGTGAAGCGACGATCGTACCGCTCCAAACCCGGCGCACCGACAATGCGGCCGTAACCGCCCGGGCGAATGCACAGCGCGAGGCGCGGACAGCCACTAGCGAGGCCATCGAGAACGCTGAGAGTGCGCAAGCGGCCGAACGCGCCGCCGCCACGTTAGCGGCCGATGAACGCGAAGCGGCTTGCACGGCTGCGCGCGAACGTCTGCGCAACTACATCAACGCCCGCCGCCTGTACCGCACCAACGAAGCCGGGGAACGCGAGTACCTCGATTCGGCGGAAATCACGTCGGCGCGAGCCAACGCCGAAGCCGACGTCGCCGATAAGTGCCGCGGTAGTTAGACGGTCGGCCGTGCGGAACGGCCTACCGGTCGACTCCGCTACACTAGTCTGGCCGGTACACGCGGAGACGCACGGTGCCCACCGACAGCGCTGATCACACCGACCAAGCCGATTTGCCGGACCTATGTTCGGCCAAAGCGGTGTTGGCCGTCATTCTGATCGCTGAATTAATCGCGATCGTATTGACGCTCGCGAGCCACGGCCCGCAGCCCGGCTTTCTGCTAGCGCTATCGACAACATCGCTCTACATCCTTTGGCTCGCCTTGGTCTGCGCAGCCGTCACTTGCGCCATTCGTCCTTATCTGACTGGCATGCCGCGGTTAACGGCGTTGCTCATCGTCTTCGCCCTGCTGCAAGGCATCAACGTGGCGATCAGCGAGGCGGGCTGGTGGCTTAATACGCGTCTTGGCAGCGGCCAGCTAACGGCACTCGATCACGGCGATTTCGTCATTCGCAACAGCTTAATTTTCGCCATCGTGTCGGCCATGGCACTGCGTTATTTGTTCGTCGCCGGCGAATGGCGCCGCAATGTAACGCTAGAAGCCAAAGCACGCATTCGCGCATTGCAGGCGCGGATACGGCCGCACTTTTTGTTTAACAGCATGAACACGATCGCCGCACTGACGCGGTCGGAACCCGCTCGCGCCGAAGAGGCGATTGAAGATCTCGCCGACTTGTTTCGAGCCACGTTAGCCGAGTCCGAGCACCGCATCGCGCTGAAAGAAGAGCTGGAAGTCGCCCGCATCTACCAACGGATGGAGCAGCTGCGCCTCGGCGAGCGCCTTCGCGTGGACTGGCAGGTCAGCGATTTACCGATGCGGGCCTTAATCCCCGGTCTTACCGTACAGCCGCTGTTGGAAAACGCGATTTACCATGGCATCGAGCCGCTAGCAGACGGCGGCACCGTCGTCGTACGCGGGGCTCGGACCGACAGCGGGCTCATCGAACTTACCGTCACGAACCCTGTTGCGCAGCGCAAAGTCCCCAGTGAGCGGCGTGGCAATCAGATGGCACTCGATAACATCCGCCGCCGCTTTGCCCTGGCGTTCGACGATTCGGCAACGGTAACGATTGAGCAAAGCGCGGATCGCTACGAGGTCCAGCTGCGCTTCCCGGAGGTGACTGGGTGACGCTGCGGGTTGCCATTGTCGACGACGAAGCACCGGCCCGCGAACGTCTCGGTCAGTTATTGACTGCACTCGACGATTGCACGCTGGTGGCGAGTCTCGCCAGCGGCGAGCAAGCGCTCGCGCATTGCCGCACGACGCCGACCGACTGCGTCTTGCTCGATATTCGGATGCCGGGCATGGATGGGATAGAAACGGCGGTCGAGCTCGCCCGCCTTGACGAACCGCCGACTGTCGTTTTCACGACCGCTTATGACCAATACGCGATTGAGGCCTTCGAAACCGAAGCGGTCGGCTATTTATTGAAACCGGTGCGGCGCGAACGCCTCGCTCGTGCCATCGACAAGGCTGCCCGCCTGAGCGAGAAACGCCTCGCGCCGCTCGCGACGCGGCCTAACGAACCGCGCCGGTTCGTCACCGCGCGGCGCGGCGATGAGGTGCGGCTTATCGCAACGCGCGATATTGCCTACTTCGAAGCCGATCACAAGTACGTTCGAGCCTGGCATTCGCGCGGCGATGACCTGATCGATGACTCGCTAAAAACGCTCGAATCGGACTTGGAGCGCGATTTTGTCCGGATTCATCGCAAATTGCTGGTCTCGGTCACCCACATTACTCGCGTCGAAAAAAGCCGTGGCGGCGGGACAGAGGTACACTTACGGAACCGCGAAACACCGCTGCCGGTTAGTCGGCGGCATGTGGCGCGGCTCCGAGAGCGACTGAAGTAAACGACAGACTATGAAATTGGTGATCGCTACGCGCCGCAGTCCGCTGGCGTTGTGGCAAGCGCGGCACGTTGCAGACGCATTGACCAACCTCGACGACGTCACCGGCGTCGAGTTGCTCGAGTGCGTGACCGAGGGCGACCGGATTTTGGACCGGTCCTTGGCGAAAGTGGGCGGTAAGGGCCTGTTCATCAAAGAGCTGGAACAAGCGATGCTCGACGGTCGGGCAGATCTTGCTGTCCATTCGATGAAGGACGTACCGGCGACGCCGCCGCCCGGTTTTGCCTTCCCGGCGTTCTTACCGCGCGAAGACCCGCGCGATGCCATCGTCGGCAAGCCGGTTGCCGAGCTGCCCACCGGCGCTCGGGTCGGAACATCGAGCCTGCGCCGGCAAGCGCAACTCGCGGCGCATCGGCCGGACCTCACGATCGAACCGGTGCGCGGCAACGTGGGTACGCGGCTCGGCAAACTCGACAGCGGCGAGTTCGACTCGATACTGCTCGCGACCGCAGGCCTTAAACGGCTCGAGCTCGAGCACCGAATCGCAGACCGTTTCGCGGTCGAGACGATGCTGCCGGCTTGCGGCCAAGGCATCGTCGGCATCGAGTGCCGCGCCGATGCCAGCGCTGTTTGCGATGTGCTGGCCAAATTGGACGATCCGATCTCGCGCCGCGTACTAACCGCGGAGCGTGCCGTCGCCGCAGGTCTTGAGGCCGACTGCCATGCGCCACTCGGTGCGCATGCAATCGTCAATGGCGACGCATTATGGCTGCGTGGTCGTGTCGCAGCGCCTGACGGCAGCGAAATCATTGACGCAGAAGGGCGCAGCACGGGCGACCCGGCAGCACTCGGCCGCGAGATCGCCGATGCCTTGTTGGCTAAAGGCGCCGCCCGGTGGCTCGGAGAGTCGACGTGAGCGCTGGCGACGAACGGCGCGTCCTCAACACGCGGCCTGTCGGCCAGACCGAAACGCTAGACGCGGCATTAGCCGACGCCGGCTTCGCCGTTGACCACCTACCCGCGCTCGCCATCGAACCGATCGATGCGGCCGCCATCACGTCCGCTTACACGGCCGAGCTGCCGGCCGATTTTGCCGTCTTCGTCAGTCGCAATGCGGTCGACCACGGGTTTGGCGCGCTCGCGTTCGACACGACCAAAACCCGGATCGTTGCGATCGGCGCTGCGACCGCCGATGCGCTAACAGCGGCCGGTGTTGGTGATGTCATCGTCAACCCCGGTGTACGCAGCGAAGATTTACTGACGCTCGACGCGTGGCAAGGGGATCTCAGCGGCCAGCGAATCGTCATTGTGCGTGGCGACGACGGCCGCGAAGTCTTGCGCGATACGTTGCTTGAGCGCGGTGCCAGCGTCGATGTCGTGGACGTCTACAAACGGGTCTTGCCGGAGCCCGATCCCAGCGAGGTTGAGCGCGTCTGTACCGCCCTAGACGACGACCACTACAACGCGGTCGCCGTGATGTCGCTGGCCACGATGACGAACCTCGAGACGATCCTTGGCACGGGCCGAATGGCCCGCGCCACCGTTGTTACACCAAGCCGTGGCGTTGTTGAGCAGCGTGAACAGGCCGGCGCTTCCGGCGCGACGATTCTGACCGACAGCGCCGATCCAGCCGCGATCGTGGCGGCGATCCCGACGGAGGCGCCGACACCGGCTAGCGATAGCACTACAGCGGCGCCGCCTGCCGACACGCCGCCTCCCACACCGCCTGCGCCACCGCCGGTCGAACGCAAAGGCGGCGGCCTGGCGTTGATTCTCAGTATCGCGGCACTGGCCATGAGCGCGGTCGCGTTGTACCAGACGACACGTTCGCCAGCCGCGCCAGAACCGGTCGCTGCCGCCGAGACGACAACACCAGCGGCGACGACGACAACGGTTGATGCTGCCGAGGCCAGCGCAGCACTCGATGCGCTGCGCCGCACGGTTACCGCCGCCGGCGACACCAGTTCGGCCAACCAGACCGCCATCGCCGAACTCGAGACGGCACAAGCGGCCTTGCAACGCCGCTTGGCCGAGTTCGATCGGCAGATTGGCCAGCGCCAAGACTTGTTGGAGTCGCTCCCCGGACGCGTCGAGAACGTCGAACAATCCGTCGCCGGCATTCAAGGTATCGCGGCCGGTACGCGGACCGAATGGCTGCTCGCCGAGGCGGAATACTATTTGCAGCTCGCGAACGCGCAGTTGCAGCTGGCGCGCAATCCGACCTTGGCCGCGTACGGCTTAGAACTTGCCGACCAACGGGTGCGTGAACTATCCGACCCCGCCTACACACCGGTTCGCCGAGCGCTCGCCGATGAGATGCGGGCACTCGCGAGCGTCGAGCAAGACGATCTCGAAGGCGTTGCTTTAGAGCTCGCCAGCTTGGCCGACAGTGTGGCGACACTACCGTTACGCGATGAAGTGGCCGCGCAGCGAGCCCAGTTACCCGACGAGGTTGCCGAAACGACCGGTGACGATGAAGAAGGCTCGCTCGGTCGACTGTGGCGGGCCGCTGGCGAACAACTCGGTAAAGGTTTTCGGGTGCGCAAGCTCGACGAATCACTGAAGCCTCTTATGTCGCCGGAGGCGAGCTACTTCTTGCGCACCAATCTCGCGCTGAAATTCGACACGGCACGGCTGGCGCTGCTCCGTAACGAGCAAGAGGCCTTCGAGCGCAGCCTCACCGATGCCAACGCGTGGCTGCAGGATTACTTCGACACCGACAGTGCTGCCGTCGCCAATGCGCTGACGACCCTCGCGGACCTTAGTGACGCAACGCTATCGACGACGTACCCGGATATCTCCGGTTCGCTGACGCTACTGCGGCGAACGCGCTCGCTGGCGAGCGGAGTCGCGGCTACCGACGAACCATGAAATTCGGGCTGTTCGTCATACTCGCGGTTATCGGCGGCGGCTTTTTCGCCCACTTCGTCGCGTCCGACCCTGGCTATGTTGTCATCGAGTTCAGTGGCTATTTAATCGAGACGTCGGTGCCAGTCCTGATCGCGCTGGTGGCCGCCATCGGTATCGCCGTCTGGTCGATCGTCTGGCTATTTCGCACGCCGCGTCGTCTGGGCGAAGCGTACGGCGCCATGCGCCGTGAGCGCCAGACTAAGCAATTTACGCGCGGCCTCATCGCCGCAGCGGAGGGCCGCTTCGCCAAGGGCGAACGGCTACTGACGCGTGGAGCCGGTGACGCCGAAACGCCGATGCTCAATTACTTGGCCGCGGCTCGCGTCGCCCACCAACAAGGGGCCATTGAACGGCGCGATAACTGGCTTACGCTGGCCTACGAACAAACCCCCGATGCCGGCAATGCTGTCCTGCTAACGCAGGCGGAGCTGCAGCTGGCGCAAGGGCAATACGAACAAGCCCTCGCGACGCTGGCACGCGTGCGCCAGGCGGTACCGAACCACCCGCAAGCCCTGACTTTGCTCGCGCGAACCTACGCGGCGCTTGGCGACTGGGCAGCGCTAGGCCAATACCTGCCTACGCTGTCCAAGCTCGGCCGCTTCGACGAGGCAACGCTTAGCGACTGGTCCCGCCGGGCCGCACTAACCCGGTTCGAGAATTCGGCGGGCGACAAGGCGGCTCTGACCAGCGCATGGCGCGCGTTGGACAAAACGCAACAAGCCGATCCAGAACTCCTGCTGGTCTATGTCGAACGCCTGATCGATGTCGGCGCCAGTAAAGAGAGTGAGACGTTGTTGCGTAAAGCGCTCTCCAAGAGCTGGGACGATACCTTGGTGACGGGTTACGGCGAATTGACCGACGCGGCGCCGGCATCACAGCTCAAAGTCGTCGAAGGGTGGCTCCGCGATCGCGGTGACAACGCGGCCTTGCTGTACGCCGCTGGCCGCATCTGCATACGCGGTGCGCTCTGGGGCAAGGCCCGTAGCTACTTGGAGTCGGCCATTGCCATCGCCCCAACACCGGCGATGTATCAAGCCTATGGCGAACTCTTAACCGCTCTCGGTGAGGCCGATCCGGCAAGCGCTGCGTTCCGGCAAGGTTTGGGGATGGCGGCGGGTCGGGCGCCGCTGACATTGCCAGCACCGGACCCCGCAGCGGAAGACGAGTCAGCCACCGAATCGTGAGTGCGCCAGATACGCCGATACTGATCGTCGGCGCCGGCTATACCGGGAACCGCCTAACCGAGCGCCTGCGTAATGCAGCTCGCGCCGTGCTCACAGTGTCCCGGAGCCCGCGCGAGGGCAGCGATCATTACGTCTGGCAAGCCGATAGCGAAGCGCCGTTGGCGTTGCCCACCGGACCTTTGCGCGTCGTTTACCTGGTACCACCGGCCGCCGGCCGGCCGGAACCACGGTTAGCCCGATTGCTGGCGGCGCTGAACAAGCCACCGGAGCGGGTTGTCTTGGCCTCCACGTCCGGCGTCTACGGCGATTGCGGCGGGGCGTTGATCGATGAATCGCAACCGCCGCAACCGGGTTCAGAGCGAGCTCGGCGGCGCGTCGAACAAGAGCAGACGCTAGCGACGTGGGCCACGCAAGCGGGCGTGCGGGCACTGATCCTACGCATCGCCGGCATCTATGGGCCCGGGCGATTACCGCTAGAGCGCATCGCCGCAGGAGAACCGGTGATCGCGCGCACCGAGGCCTACCCGGGCAACCGTATCCACGTCGATGACCTCGTCACGGTCTTGATCGCCGCGATCGATCACCCGACGGCCAGCGGTGTGTTCAACGTCGCAGACGGTCAGCCTATCTCGGGTACCGTTTACTACCGACGGGTTGCGCAGCTGGCCGGGGTAGAGCCACCGAAGGAAATCAGCCGCGCCGAAGCGAAGCGAACGTTTTCCGCCCAGCGATACTCGTTCCTCGCCGAATCGCGTCGTCTTGACGTAAGCCGGTTACACGATCAGCTGGGCGTAACGCTACGCTACGCCGATCTTGATGCCGGCATTCGCGCCGCGCTCGCCGCTCAAGGCTGAGAGCGCTTCGACTCCAAGAAATCGATCAGCTGTTCCCACTGCTGCCAGTCGGGCCAAGCGAGGTACTCGGGAAGCTCATGAATGCCAAGGCCGCGGCTGTAGGCACGCACGTAATTCTGCGCTTCGCGTAACCACGATACATACGGCACTTTCAGCTTCTGCATGTATTCGTCGAGATCATCGGCGATCTTGGTGTTATCGCGGACCCGATTCGCCATGACCGCCACTTTGCATTTCTTGGTTTGCACGCGGTGAGTCGACTTCAGCACATCGATGAATTTCGACGTGGCATCCATGTCGATGGGCGAGGGCAAAACCGGCACCAATATCGTATCGGCGTGATTGACGAGCTGCGTGAGCTCGCTGCCGACAGTGCGTGCTGGCGCATCCATGACACACAACTCAATGCTGCGCGATAGATGCTTCAACCCGTCTTTGACGGCATCAATACCGGCGATCGTCGGCCGGTTATCAGGCCGTCGCGATAGCCAGTTGAGGCTGGAGTGTTGGGGATCGTAGTCAGCCAAGGCGACTTTTTTGCCTTCACGGGCGTAGTACGCAGCGATGTTGGTCGCGATGGTACTCTTGCCGCTTCCCCCCTTGGCATTCATAACCATGATGTGCCGCATCGATCTTTCCTGTTCTATTTGTTGAGTCGATGTGTCTGTTGTTTATGTAAAGTACCGTCGGCGGACAGAAATGTCTACGGTAGTGCGAACAGTGAATGCAATTGCCGACAAACTAACGGTGCGTGAATCGCGAGAGTGAATGGCAACCAACTTTTTAAAGATGCACGGTGCAGGCAACGACGTCGTTGTCATCATGGCGAACAGCGATGACCCATTACCGGCGACAACGCGCGTTCGTGAACTAGCTCACCGGCGGACCGGCATCGGCTTCGATCAACTCATTTGGGTCACGCCGGAGGCGACACCGGGTATTGATGCGCACTACCGTATCTATAACGCCGATGGCAGCGAGGTTGAGCAATGCGGCAATGGAGCGCGTTGCCTTGCTCGCGCTTGGCACGACCATACCGGTGCCGGCCCGCAGCTGACCTTCTCGAGTCCGGCCGGACCGATTGAGGCAGAAATCACCGGTAATGAGGTGGCGCTCAACATGGGGCCGCCGCGGCGGCCGGCGGCTGATCTACCCAGCGCCGCGAACGACCCGTCACCGTTAGCCTCGATTGAGGCGCTCGGCCAAGCCTGGCCATTGTGGCTGGTATCCATGGGCAATCCGCACGCGGTCTTATTGGTTGACGATGTCAGGACGGCGCCGGTCGCAGCACTCGGTCCGGCGCTGCAACAACACCCGGCGTTTCCAGCCGCCGTCAATGTCGGTTTTCTTGCGGTGACCGCCCGCAATAAGGCGATGCTGCGCGTCTATGAACGTGGCAGCGGCGAAACACTGGCCTGCGGCAGCGGCGCGTGCGCGGCGGCTGTCGCGGGACGCTTAGCCGGGCATCTGGACGAGCGCGTAACGCTGACACTGCCAGGCGGGGATCTCGTGGTAAGCTGGCGCGGTCTGAACGACCCGGTCTGGCTTCGCGGACCGGCCGATTACGCTTATCACGGAACCCTCGACTTATGAGCAGCACTCAACGGCAAAGCGTCGCGAACGAAAATGCCGTGGATGCCACTAGCGTTGCCGAGTATCTGCGCCAGCATCCCGACTTTTTCGAACAAAACCGGTCGTTGTTGAATTCGCTGACCCTGCCGCACGGCGGTGGCGGCGGTACCGTTTCATTGGTCGAGCGACAGGTCGCTACGCTCCGGCAAAAAAACCTGAAGTTGGATCAGCGCCTGCGCGAACTGGTTGGGATCGCCCAGCAAAACGACAAATTGTCGGTCAAGATCCATGCGCTAACGGTTGATCTGGTGGCCAGTAACGGCGCTGATGCGATCGTCGCTCGGTTGGAAGAGCATTTACGGACCGCGTTTGCTGCTGAATATGCTGTCTTGGTCGTCTTTGCCGACGGGCCACTGGCCGATGTGGGCCTCAGCAAACGCCGCTTTGTACGCCCACTGCCATCAGATGGCGAGACGCTGGCGCCGTTTCGGACATTCCTAGACAGCAAACGGACCCGCTGCGGACAGATTCGCGACGCGCAGTGCACCGCGTTGTTCGGCGAAGATGGCGACGATATTGGCTCGGCGGCCTTGGTACCGCTCGGTACCGACCCATTGCTCGGGTTCCTGGCGATCGGCAACCGCGATCGCAATCATTTCAACCCGGCCATCAGCACCGAGTTTTTAACCCGCCTCGGCCAGATACTGAGCGCCACACTGCATCGCTCGGCCGGCTAATCGTGGCCAAGACGCCGCTGCCCGACCCGGTTAGCGCGTTTCTCGAGCATCTTCGCAGTGAGCGGCGCTGCGCCGCGCACACACTGCGTAACTACGAACTCGACCTGCAGCGGTTTTGCCGTTGGGTCGACGCCGAATCGTTGCACTTATTGCACGGCGTCGATGAAACCGCCGTACGTCGGTTTGCCGCGGCCGAGCATCGCCGCGGGCTGGCACCCCGATCCATTCAGCGCCGGCTATCGGCTGTCCGTGCCTTGTATCGGTTCCTCGGTCGCGAGCAACAGGTCGATGCCAACCCCGCGAGCAGCATCCAAGCACCCAAAGCGGCGAAGCGCTTGCCGGCAACACTCGATGCGGACCAACTGACACGGTTACTGCAACTACCGGGCGACAGCCCGCTGGTACGCCGTGATCGGGCCATGTTTGAGCTTCTCTACTCATCTGGCCTGCGTCTCGACGAACTGGTCACACTCGATCTTGGGGACCTCGACATCAGCGACGCGACAGTTCAGGTCCTAGGTAAAGGCAGTAAAGAGCGAATCGTGCCGGTCGGTCGATTTGCACTGGCCGCTTACGGTGATTGGCTGGCGGTGCGCGGCGAACTCGCTGATCGCGAGACGCCAGCGGTCTTTGTCAGTCAGCGGGGCCGGCGCATTAGCCACCGCAGTGTCCAAGCTCGGCTCGACTACTGGGCGCGCCGACAGGGGATCGAACAACGGGTCCATCCGCACTTGTTACGCCACTCGTTCGCCACTCACGTTCTCGAGTCTAGCCATGATCTGCGCGGCGTTCAGGAACTCCTGGGGCACGCCGATATCGGGACTACGCAGGTCTACACACACCTTGATTTCCAGCATTTGGCCCAGATATACGACGCTACGCACCCGCGTGCGAAGACCCGCAAGCGGCAATAAATCGAGGCGTTTGGATGGATCAGTTTCACGGCACCACGATCGTGTCGTACCGACGTGACGGTACCGTCGCCATTGGCGGCGATGGCCAAGTGTCGCTCGGCAACACCGTCATGAAAGGCAATGCCCGCAAAGTGCGGCGCTTGCACGAGGGCCGCGTGCTCGCCGGTTTCGCCGGTGGCACGGCGGATGCTTTCACCTTGTTCGAGTATTTCGAGCGCAAGCTTGAGCAATACGGCAATCTCACCCGCGCGGCGATCGAACTCGCCAAGGATTGGCGCACCGACCGAGTCCTGCGTCGGCTCGAAGCATTGCTGGCGGTCGCCGACCACGAAAGCTCGTTGATCATCTCAGGCAACGGTGACGTGATCGAGCCCGAAGACAACCTAATGGCCATCGGCTCAGGCGGCTCCTACGCCCAAGCGGCGGCGCGGGCGCTAGCGGACAATACGGCGCTTAGTGCCAGCGAGATCGTCGAGAAATCGCTCACTATCGCCGCCGATATTTGCGTTTTCACGAACCGCAACATCATCGTCGAAACGCTAACTAACTAAGACTCCGGTAGCACGTGACGCTACCGCTGCATTGATTGAGACGACCATGTCGCAAATGACTCCCCGTGAAATCGTCCAAGAATTGGACAAACACATCGTTGGCCAGACTTCGGCCAAGCGCTCAGTGGCTATCGCGCTACGCAACCGCTGGCGGCGCGTACAAATCGATGAACCGATGCGCAGCGAGATAACCCCGAAGAACATTCTGATGATCGGGCCGACCGGTGTTGGCAAGACCGAGATCGCTCGACGCTTGGCTCGACTTGCGCGTGCTCCGTTTATCAAGATTGAAGCCACCAAGTTCACCGAGGTCGGTTACGTTGGCCGAGAAGTCGACTCGATCATTCGCGACCTGACCGATGTCGCGATAAAAGAAACGCGAGAATTCGAGATGGCGAAGGTTCGCCACCGTGCCGAGGATGCAGCGGAAGAACGGGTTCTCGATGCGTTGCTACCTGGATCAAGCCGACAGGTTGGTTTCTCGAGCGATGCCCCGGACACCGGCAACGACACACGCCAGAAATTTCGCAAAATGCTTCGCGAAGGCAAACTCGACAACAAAGAGATCGATGTCGAGGTGCAGAACCTGCCGGTCGGTGTTGAGATAATGGCCCCGCCCGGACTCGAGGAGATGACGAGTCAACTAAAAAGTATGTTCCAAAACTTGGGTGGTGGACGGACGCGACAACGCAAGTTAAAAGTCGCCGACGCGCTCAAACTGCTGACTGACGAAGAAGCCGCCAACCTCGTCGATGAAGAGGAACTAAAAGCACAAGCGCTGGAGGCCGTCGAACAACACGGCATCGTCTTTATCGATGAAATCGACAAAGTTGCGCGACGCAGCGACAAGATGGGCGCCGATGTGTCACGCGAGGGTGTCCAGCGCGACCTGCTACCGCTTGTCGAAGGCAGCACGATCAGCACCAAGTACGGGATGGTGAAAACCGACCACATTCTCTTTATCGCGTCAGGAGCCTTCCATGTCGCCAAGCCATCAGACCTGATCCCAGAGCTGCAAGGTCGCTTTCCAATCCGGGTTGAACTGGACTCGTTGGAGAGTGCCGATTTTGTCCGAATCTTGACCGAGCCTGACGCATCGCTGACTCGCCAATACGCCGCACTGCTCGCAACGGAAGGCGTCACCGTCGAGTTCACCGACGATGGGGTGAAGCGGATAGCCGATGTCGCTGCCGACGTAAACGAAAACACCGAAAACATCGGCGCACGTCGCCTGCATACGGTCATGGAACGCTTGCTCGATACCGTCTCGTTCGAAGCCGCCGATAAAAGTGGAGCAGCGGTGACGGTCGACAAGAACTACGTCGATGACCACTTGGGCGAGTTGGTCAGTAACGAGGACCTCAGTCGGTACATCCTGTGAACGACGTCGACCGTCTGACCGCCACCGAAACCAAACTGGCGTACCTCGAAGACGCTGTCGATACGTTGAGCGATGTCGTGATCAAGCAACGCGAGATGCTCGACTCGCTACTGCGCCAGCTCACGGAGTTAAGTGATCGCCTCGATGCCGCCGGTGCCGGTACCGACCCGAACGGCGACGAACGCCCACCGCATTATTGAGGCCTTGAATCGCTCGCCGGACATGGCCGACCCGCCGCAGAGCCTGACACTAAAGCGTGGCTCGCGTGTTCTGGTGGTCGATTTCGGTGCCGAGCGCCGCTACGAATTGCCTTTCGAGCTGCTGCGTGTGCTGTCACCGTCAGCCGAGGTGCGCGGTCATGGCCCCGGCCAGGAAACGTTGCCGGTCGGTAAGGAAGACGTCAGCATCGTTCGTATTGAACCGGTCGGCCACTATGCAGTTCGACTGGTATTCGACGACGGTCACAACACAGGCTTGTACACATGGGCCTATCTTGCGGAACTAGGTGCGACAAAGGCTGAGAAGTGGCAAGCCTACCTCGACCGCTTAGGTGCGGAAGGGTATGCTCGCAAGCCCTCAATTAGCGACGCTAGTGAGAGCAGCGAGTGAGCGAGTCCCGCACCGACAAAGACAAGGCGAACACACATTTCGGCTACCAAACGGTTCCAACCGGCGAAAAAGCCAATTTGGTCCGCGGCGTTTTCGATTCAGTGGCCGATCGCTACGATGTTATGAACGACCTGATGTCGGGCGGTATTCATCGATTGTGGAAACGTTTCACGATCGGCGAGGCGGCGGTTCGTGAGGGCTACCGCGTGCTCGATCTCGCTGGCGGTACCGGCGATCTAGCAGCAAGCTTTGCCAAGCGCTGTGGCAAATCAGGCCACATAGTTTTAGCTGACATCAACCATGCGATGCTTGCAGTCGGGCGCGATCGGTTGCTAGACGCCGGTCATATGGCAAACCTGTCGATCGTTCAAGCCGATGCCGAACACCTGCCCTTCGCCGATAAGCGTTTCGATGTCGTTACGATCGCGTTTGGTTTGCGGAACGTAACCAACAAAGCGGCGGCGCTTGCCGAGATGCATCGCGTCCTCAAGCCTGGCGGCAAGTGTTTGATATTGGAATTCTCGCAGCCGCACGACGCGCTGCGCCCAGCGTACGATCTGTACTCGTTTAACGTTTTGCCCTGGCTCGGCCAACGGATCGCCGGCGACCCGGACAGCTATCGCTATCTCGCCGAATCCATCCGCATGCACCCCGATCAAGAAACGCTGCTGCAGATGCTCGGCGATGCGGGCTTTGAGCACAGCCGCTATCACAACCTAACCGGTGGCATCGCGGCGTTGCACGTCGGTTTCCGCTGCGCGGTTTAGCCAGCGACGTCAATGGCATTACTAGAGACATTGCTGTCGCCGGCATTGGCGCCGCTGAATCGGCAACTACGCCAAAGCGATGCTGCACTCGACTTGGCCAACCAGTTGGCAGGTCAGCAACTCGCTGTGCGCTTGCGCGATAGCGCGCTAGCGGTGGGACTGGCCATCGACCCAGACGGCCTGCGGCTCAGTGACGTCAGTGAACCGGATCTCATTATTGAGGGGTCGATTCCCGGGCTGTTGCGCTTGCTGGGGCCCGATTCGCGTGCGGCGATTCGTGACGGCAGCGTAACGGTGATCGGCGACGTTGAAGTGGCCGGTCAAATCCAGGACCTACTCGCATTGGGTCGGCCCGACGTCGGCGACGAACTAAGCCGGCTGGTCGGCGATGATGCCGCGAGTGGCATTGTCGATGCGGTAACAAGGCTCCGCGAATTCGGCCGGGAGCGGTTAAAAAACGTCGGCGAGCAACTCGCCGAGCGGGTCGCTGAACGCCAAGACCTGCCGCGCAGCGACGAGATGGCCGATTTCGTTGGCGACGTCCGCGCGTTGCGCGATCGCACAGCGCGGCTGGCGGCTTCGATCGAACAGCTGCAAAAACGCCGCGAGCGCTAAGTCATGCTCAGTTTGCGCCAATTCCTGCGGCTGCTCAGCATTCAACGAACGCTGGTTCGCTACGGTCTCGACGAGTTCATCCCAACCGCTCGTTTCTTACGACCGTTGCGGTTTGCCTTCTACTTACTGCCGGGTAAGCGCCAATCGGATGCGCCGCGCGGTGAGCGTCTGCGATTAGCACTGGAAGAGCTTGGTCCGATATTCGTTAAGTTTGGGCAGGCCCTGTCGACCCGTCGCGATTTGTTGCCGCCCGATATTTCCGCCGAACTCGCGTTGTTGCAAGATCAGGTGCCGGCCTTCGATTCGGCAACGGCGGTCAATATTCTGCGCGAAGCCTGGGGGGCGGAACCGACCGATGTCCTGGCCGAATTCGACCCACAACCGCTGGCGGCCGCGTCAATCGCCCAAGTACACGCTGGCAAGCTCGGCGACGGCCGTGATGTTGTCGTCAAGCTGTTACGGCCGAACATGCGCGCGATGATCGAACGCGATGTCGACTTGCTGCACGGCATGGCGTCACTCGCGCAACGCTATTGGCGTGAAGCTCCGCGCGTGCGTCCCATTGAGATCGTCGAGGAATACGAGAAAACGATCCTCGATGAGTTGGATTTGATGCGCGAAGCGGCGAACGCCGCGCAGCTCAAGCGTAACTTTGATGGCTCCGATCTGCTGTACGTGCCCGAGGTCTACTTTGACCATTGCCGTCGCAATGTCATGGTCATGGAACGTATCTACGGTGTACCGATTAGCGATATCGAAACACTGAAACAGGCCGGAACGAACTTTCGGCGCTTAGCCGCCAACGGGGTTGAGATCTTTTTCACCCAGGTTTTCCGGCACAACTTCTTCCACGCCGATATGCACCCGGGCAATATTTTTGTGCAAATCGATAACCCGGAGTTTCCGCGCTACGCCGCCGTCGACTTTGGGATTGTAGGCACACTCGATCCAATCGATCAGAACTATCTGGCCGGCAACTTCCTCGCTTTTTTTGATCGCGACTATTACCGGGTCGCCAAACTGCACGTCGACTCCGGTTGGGTTCCGCGCGATACCCGTGTTGACGAGCTGGAAGGTGCCGTGCGCACGGTTTGCGAACCGATCTTCAACAAGCCGCTATCAGAAATCAGTTTCGGTCAGGTGTTGCTGCGACTCTTCGAAACGGCGCGGCGCTTCAACATGAACGTCCAGCCGCAATTGATTCTGCTGCAGAAGACTTTGCTCAACATCGAGGGACTGGGGCGCGATCTGTACCCGGAGCTCGATTTGTGGGAGACCGCGCAGCCGATTCTGCGCGAGTGGATGACCGAGCGCCTTGGCGGCCGCGCCGCATTGCGAGAGCTGCGCAGTCAATGGCCCGATCTTCAGGAGGCACTGCGCGAAATGCCCGGCGTCGTCAAGCGCCTCGCCGATTCGAGCGAGAGCGGCCGCCTGAAATTGACCATGGAATCGGATGAGTTGACGGCGTTGCGCCGTGAATGGAACGAAAGCGCCCGTCGCCAACGGCAATTCAACCTAGGCATGATGAGCGCGGGTGGCGGTGTTGCGCTGCTGGCGTTAACCAGCTTCGCTTGGGTAGGCGGTGCAGTCGTTGCCGCCGGGGTCGTCGCCATGCTGTGGTCTAGCCGCTGAGCCGACTTTAGTTAGTGTAATTGTGCAATAGCCCGGTCGGCATCACGGCGATGCCGGCGTAATAACGCCTCGGCCGCTTCGCGCTTCGCGGCGAGCGTTGCAAGACGCTGATCGACACGGCCGAGCTCTGACTCCAAACGACGAACATCGCCGAGACTGGCGGTGTAGGCCATGCTTCCGGAAGCGCTAGTGGTCAGCGTTTGTTGCGCCGCCAGCAGCGAACCGTTCACCGACTTACGCAATTTTTGCTGGACGGCTTGTTCCGCTGCGATGCGTGCCAGATCCACGCGCAACGCGCGTTGTTCCAGGCCGATGGCATGGGCTTTTTGTGCCGCCGGTGAGGGCCGACCGACGCAATAGTCGCCGATGTCTTCGCCGTCGACACCTCGTTCGAAAGCATTGCGCGGATTGCAATACCGTTCTAAGCCTGCCGCCAGTCCGGCGGCGTAGTGCTTCTCAGCGGTGGGATTAGGGTCAAGATCGCAGGTGGCGGCATGATGGTCGACCGCCACCAGTGTTCCGCGCCGACCGTCATCCTCGCCGAGGCCGTACCAGTCCCCTCGCTCGCAAGGCGAATTGGCAGCACAAGCACCCAACCAGACGACCGGTGCCAGTACCGTCGTAATCTGCAACGAACGCATATCGCTCTCCCTTAGTGGGAAGCGTAGCGTGGCGAATTCGGCAAAACTGTGGACTGGTTCACACTCGCCCAGCCTGTCACAGAACGGTAGCCGCGAAGTTAGCTGGCGGACTGGGGGTCGGCGGTGTTCGCGGGCAGCGCGTTTGCCGCCTTGGCGCGACTTTCCGCCCAGCTCGGGTGAGCAAACAGTGTTTTCCACAACTCGTTGAATGAGCTCGCCCGTCGAATGTCGCGAACTAGGCCGGGTACCTCGGAAAACCAAACGATCAACGGATTAACGCTGTCGAATGAGCGCTTCAGGCCGAAGCGCGGCGTCTCTTCCTCGGCTTGGTACGTACCGAAGAGTCGGTCCCAAATGATGAGAATGCCACCGTAGTTTTTATCGAGGTATTTATCGTCACAGCCATGGTGGACCCGGTGGTTCGATGGCGTATTAAAGACTCCATCGAGAACACCAAGGCGACCGATAAGCTCAGTATGAATCCATGTCTGATAAGCCAGCACCACGACGATACCGAAGAACACCAGCTCGGCAGGAAAGCCGACGAAGACGAGCGGCAGGTGAACCAACGCGGATACAACGCCTTCGAACGGTCCGAACCGAACGCCGACGGCGATGTTCATATATCGCGACGAGTGATGCACGGCGTGCTGCGTCCACAGCAGGCGTATCTCGTGGGCGAAGCGGTGCTCCCAGTAGTACAGAAAGTCGCAGGCGATAACGGCGGCGATGACCGTGAAGACGTTGATGTCGAATGTCCAGCTGACCACCGTGTCGGCGACAACAACATAGCCGACGTAGGCCAACCCAAGGACGAGAATCTCGACAACGAGATACGGCACTTGAGTCGAAACACTGGCAATCGCATCGAGAACTGGGCCTTTACTGAGGCGGCGGGACCAGAGCGCAGCGAGGATCTCGACCGCCAGAATCAACAATCCGATCAAGAAAAACGTGTTATCGATAGCGCTTTGTAGCGCTTCGAGGACAACAGCGGTCATTGTGACGCTCCGACGCCGTGGGCGAATGTTTGCCAAGCCGCATCGGCCGCTTGCGTCGGTACCAGCTCTTGCTCACGAACGGCTTCCCAAGCGGCGTACAACAAGTAATCGTAGGCACGAATAACCCAAACGGTGGGCAGCGAGGGGGCGATATGGCCGTCACTTTTGGCCGCGTCGACCAAATCGACCATCTCCCGCTGTTGGCGCTCGAACTCGGCCTGCACAGTCGCGTCGGTAATCACCGCTTCGTGGGCAAGAAAACCGTGTCGGTCGCCGAGTGGGATCAACGCCAGTAAGCAATCTTTGAGCGTCGCGAAGGCCGATACCGAATGCTGACAAGCGACGTCAACGGCAGCATCCATTTCTGCAATGGCTTGTGTTGCGAGCCTCTGGACGAGTAGTTCCCGCGATGGAAAGTAGCGATGTAAGGTCGCGCGAGTAACGCCAGCGGCTGCGGCTACGTCGGCGAGATTGGCACCGGGATTGCGACTGAAGACCTGAAAGCCAGCGTCCAAAAGCGCATCGACGGTCGTTTGCGATGATGTAGTCATGAGACTATTTTGTCTCATTCTTTACATTTTTGTCAACTTAATCAGGAAATAACCTGTCTCTGAATGCCTAAGTCACTGTTTTTTAGGGTAACGGTGCCGTGACATCGCCAATTTGCACGTCAACTTGTCCCGCCGTATCGCTGTCGAAAACGTAGACTTCGTAAACACGACCGCGTAGCCAGGTTACCGGGATAGGTCCACCAACGATCGTTGTATCGATCGTATCGGCGTCGTTGTCGTTCTCCACAAACGTCAGCTCGAAGTCGCCTTCCTGCAGCAACGAGGTCAACTCGAAGCCGGAAACCGGCAGCTGCGACTGCAACGGGTTGATGTCATCGTCAGTGATGTCAGTGCCCGGAGCCGTCAGGTAAACATCGAGCAGTGGGAACGTGGCCGCCGCGTTGCGAATACGAAAACGCGCACGGGATGAAATGCCCCGATTATCCTCGGCGTAGACCGCCGTCGTTACCGACCCGGTTGGCCCAGCGATGACTTGGGTCTGGAAGGCACCGTTCACCAGGGCCGGCGTTACGTCAGACTCGATAACGCCGGTATTACCCGCGGGCGTCACCTGCAACTGCGTTTGCCCGCCCGCTACATCGACGTAATCGGTAATGCCTCGCGCCGCCACGTTACCGTGCACGGGCGCGCCAAAATCAGCGTTTGCATAGACGTCGACCGGCCCGATCGTTACCGCGCCATTGACGAGGCGCAGCGACGATGTCGCGCTGGAATCTTCAAATAGCACCGGCGTCGCACTGGTGCGGTTTAACGCGTTGGCCCGCAACGGGGAGCGAGTCGTGCCGGCACCCGCCAAGATAGCGATCACCGAACTCTCCGCGTCGGTCGGCGAAAACACCGGCGTCTGATACAACACGGTTATCGGGTCACCCACCGGAGTAGCCGTCACGCGATACTGACCAGCGGCCAGCAAAAACGGTGTGCCGATCTCTTTAAACGCCAGCGTCTCGCGAGGGGTCGCGGCCATCAGGTCCGCACCGTCCGCTTCGATATAGATATCGACCGGCGCTGCCCCTCGAGCCGCGTGCAACAGCACGATCTCGGTATTGCCTGTCTCGACTTCGGTTAGCGGTAACTCGTACTGAGTGAACGCGGGTTCCGGGCCATCGTCAAAGAGCACCAATAACAACTCATTGGGGGCCGTCACTCGGCGCTCTTCGGAGATGATGCGGATCAAGCCGGTCGGTGTATCGGGGTTCGCGATCTCGGCATTGATCGTGTACGGGCCTTCATCGGCAACGAAGGTGGCACTCGACCCACCGTATCCAAAAGCACCTTGGGTGAACTCGACCGTCAGAAAGTCAACGGAACCAACGGAGGGCGCTGCGTGGATAAAACGAATAGCGCCATCGGGTGGATCTTCAGGCGTATTGCCGGTGCAGGCACCGACAAGTGCTGCGGCGCCAAGGACAAATGCAAAACGGAAATTCGGGTCGAACATAAGACTGGGCTGCCGCCGAGGTAAGTCATCAATTGTACCTCGAAGTCGACCGCCGGCGCGGCGGCAAGTTCACGCCGGTGCGCTGGCCCCGCAGTTCCAGCAGAGGTGAAACTGCGCTTCGTTGTCGCTGCCGCAATGCTCACATCGCCACGCGGGGCCGCTAGGCGTGCCGCCAGCAATGTAATCGGCGACGAGTTGTGTTGCCTTTGTAACGTCAGCCACGTTGATCAACCAAAGCTCTGGCCACGCCGAAATAGGCGGCAGCTCACCGGCGATTGAGCCAAGGTGCTCGTTACGCAGTTCCGTTTCTATCCCTGCCGCTGCCAATACGTTTCTTACCAGTGCAACCTGAGTCAGCGTCTCTGCCGAGTAAACGCGCAGCGGTTGCTCTCGGTCGTTAAACACGGGTGGCGCGTAAACCCGCGAGAAACGCACCGATATCGTCGCCGCGCTCCTGCGCCTCGATGAGCGCTGAACCAACGACGGCACCGTTGACGTGCTGTCCGACGGCCGCGACGTCGGTCGATGCGCGAATCCCAAAACCGGCGCATACCGGCTTCTCGCCCGCAACGCGCATCAGTCGGGCGAGGTAATCGGTGGTCTCAGCCGGTAGACCGTTGGCGCCACCGGTAATACCACGCACAGTCACGGCGTAAACGAAACCGTCGCTCGCGGCGACCAATTCATGTTGCCGCTGCTCCGGGGTTGCGGGAGTCACCAGTTGGATCAACGCGAGGCCTGCATCACGAAACGCCGCGTGCACTGGGGCCGATTCTTCCAGCGGCAGATCCGGGACGATGAACCCGGCGACACCCGCTGCCGCGGCTACCTCGCCCAACGGCTCAAGCCCGTACGCTAGCAGCGGGTTCAGGTAGGACATCAACACGATCGGCGCCGTGACTCGGTCACCGAGTTCGCCGAGCGACGCCAATATCCACGTCAGGCTCGCACCGTTCGCGATCGCATGATGGCTCGAGCGCTGAATCGTCGGTCCGTCGGCCATCGGGTCGCTGAACGGCACACCGATCTCAACCACATCGGCACGCTCAGTGATGGTAAGCAACGTCTCTGCGAACGCCTCGCAGGACGGGTAGCCGGCCGTGAAGAACGGGACCAACGCCGTTTCACCCCGTTCGTTCGCCGCGTTGATCGCGGCGCTGATTCGTTCCGCCCCAGTCACGCGATGTCTCCGATTGTCGTCGCCGGATATTGGGTGAGTGTCGGCATGTCTTTGTCACCGCGACCCGAATTACCGATCAAAATTCGCGCGCCACGGTTGGCTTTAGCAAACTCGCCAGCCGCCGAGAAGGCGTGCGCCGTCTCGAGCGCTGTCAAGATACCCTCGGTCCGGCACAATTCCTCAAGTGCCGCCAAGGCTGGTCCGTCCTCGGCGGACACATAACGTACCCGGCCGCAGGCTTGTAAAAACGCATGTTCAGGCCCAACACCAGAATAGTCGAGTCCCGCCGATATCGAGTGGGTTTCCTGCACTTGGCCGTCACCGTCTTGCAGGATGATCGTGTAGCAACCCTGCAGAACGCCGGGGCGGCCGGTCGCAAGGGTGGCCGAGTTGTCGCCTAGGCCAGGGCCACGACCGCCGGCCTCCACACCGACGATTTGAACATCCCGATCACCGAGGAACGGGTGAAACAGACCGATCGCGTTCGAACCGCCGCCGACACAGGCGAAGACCGCATCCGGCAAGCCGCCAACCGCCACCATTTGTTCCCGCGCCTCCTCGCCGATCACCCGTTGCAACTCGCGAACGAGGTAGGGGTATGGGCTTGGCCCGACCGCGGAGCCGAGTAAGTAATAGGTGCCCTCCGGGTCGGATACCCAGTCGCGAAGGGCCTCATCGATCGCCGCTCGTAAGGTGCGATCGCCGGTCTCAACCGCCATCACCTCAGCGCCGAGTCGGCGCATGCGGTCAACATTGGGTGATTGCCGAACTATATCCTCGGCACCCATATAGACGCGACACGGCAAACCGATCCGGGCACACGCGGCCGCCGATGCAACACCGTGTTGGCCCGCGCCAGTCTCGGCGATAACACGCTTAGCGCCGAGGCGCTTCGCGAGCAGCGCCTGGCCCACGGCGTTGTTGATCTTGTGGGCGCCCGTGTGCGCCAAATCTTCACGTTTTAGAAAGACCTCGGCACCCCATCGCTCACTGAGACGCGCCGCATAACTAAGGGCCGTCGGTCGGCCAACCCAATCCTTCAGCTCTGCGCGGTACGCGGCCTGAAAGCTAGGATCCGGTAAATAGGTCCGCACCCCATGATCGAGACGCTCGAGCGCCGGTACGAGTGTCTCGGGAACGTAGCGACCCCCAAACGGGCCAAACCGGCCGCGCGCATCGGGTAGCTCGCCCGCAAGCAACTGAGCGAATGCCGTGTCGTAGTTTACGTCGTCGGCCAACACCAGACCTATCCTCCAAATTCGCGGCGCGCTGCCGCTACAAAAGCATGAATGCGTTGCGGGTCTTTGACACCCGGCAGAGCTTCGACACCACTGGATACATCGACCCCCGCTGGCTGCACCGCATCGATGGCGGCCGCCACATTGTCCGGATCGAGGCCACCCGCGAGTACCACGGCCGTATCGGCGGCGAGCTTGCTGGCGGCGTGCCAATCGGCTCTCCCACCGCTGCCACTAGCGTCGCTCTCGTAGAGCAGCGCGGCCGGTAATTCAGCCGCATCGGGCGGGGCAGAATCACGGTAGACCGGCAATCGGCGAACAGCCACCGGTACATCCATTGCGGCAAAATCAAGGGCATCGGTCTGCACGATATCCGGTTCGAAACCGTCGATAACCGCGCGCGCGGCGGCGGCGGTTGGATGGCGCATCACCGCGACGATGTCGACACTACCGCGGGCTGGCTTCGCTAGCGCCTTAGCTTGGGCAACGCCGACTTCTCTGACCGAGGGCGCGAACACGAAACCGATCGCATCAGCACCCGCCGCCAACGCCGCCGCCACATCGGCTGGTCCGGTCATGCCGCAGATCTTGACCCACCGTTTCACGGGCCAGTCTCAAGAGCGGCGCTGCGCAGCGCCTGCAGCAGCTGGGTCGGGTCTGCGGCGCGCATTAAGGCGGTACCGATCAAGGCTCCCTGGTAGCCGGCGGCTTTCGCATCGATGGCGTCGTCTGGCGTTTTAATGCCGCTTTCAGCGATGGTGACCACATCGGTCGGCAGTAACGCCGCGAGCGTGTTTAGACGAGTCGGGTCGACCGCCAACGTTCGTAAGTCGCGACTGTTGACCCCGTAAAGCACTTGGCGGTTGCTAATCGCCGCCTCAATTGTAGGCACGTTCCGAAGCGTGATAAGCCGCGCGATGTCGTCAGCATCGAAGGCCTCAAGCAACACAAACAACGAACGCTCGATCGCGCCGAGCGTTAACGCGCGCAAAGTCTCGTCATCGAGCATAGCAGCGATCAGCAAAACGCCGCTGGCACGGGCTGAGCACGCTTCGTCCAGCTGGCGAGCGTCGGTCAAAAAGTCCTTGCGCATAACCGGCGTCGTCGGCAGCGCGGTCGCGATCGCCTCAAGGTCAGCTAGCGAGCCGCCAAAGCGGCTTGGCTCCGTCAATACGGAGATAGCTGCCGCGCCACCGTCGACGTAGCGTTGCGCGCGTACCGCGATATCGTCACGGCTGCCGAGCTCGCCCTCAGCCGGCGACACGCGCTTGATCTCGGCGATCACAGCGAATGGGTCGTCGGGAAACGCGATCGGCGTGTGGGCCGGCGCCTTGACACGCTCCGGTAACTCGGCCGCGCGCGCTCGACTTGCCTGCGCCATGTTTACAAGAAAATCGCTCATTCGCGATTCGCGTCGAAGTCGGCCAATTTCGCTAACAGCCGCGCCGCATCGCCGTTATCGATAGCGCTAGCCGCTCGCGTCACGCCCTCGCGTGGCGAATCAACCAGGCCTGCCACTTCCAGCGCCAAGGATGTCGCCATTAACAAGGCATCGCGATGCGGGCCGTAATCCTCACCGTTCAAGACACGCTGCAGCGCGGCCGCGTTCTGGGCGGCATCACCACCGGCCAGGTGCTCGGCGGAGCAGCGGCCAAGGCCGTAGTCTTCGGGCGTTCTTTCGCTTTCGCGAACCTCACCGTCGGCAACGTCGAGTAACAGGAAACTGCCGACCGGCGTCGCCTCATCCCAACCGGGTTCCCCGTGAATAACGAACGAGCGCTTCGCCGGCAAGCCGGCGAGCGTGGCAGCCAGTAATCGCGCCACGTCGGCCGAAAAAGCACCGATGACGTTGTACGGAGGCGTCGCCGGATTGGTCAGCGGACCGAGTAGATTGAAGACCGTCCGTACACCCATGGCTGCGCGGATCGGAGCGATGGCTTTCATGGCCGGATGAAACGCCGGCGCGAAAAAGAACGTAAAGCCAGTCTCAGTCAGACAACGAGCGGCGTCGGCCGGCGGTAGTGGCAACGTGAGCCCCAGTGCTTCTAGTACATCGGCGCTGCCCGACTGGCTGGATACCGATCGGTTACCGTGTTTTGCCACCGGTAAGCCCGCCGCCGCGGTTAGTAGGGCCGCACCGGTCGACAGATTGTACGTGCCAGAGCCGTCGCCGCCGGTACCTACGATATCGATACAATCAAGCCCGTCGGGCAACTCGGGCACGCGAGCCAAGGCGCGCATCGCTTGGGCAAAGCCGCGAATCTCGTCGGCCGTTTCGCCCTTGCTGCGAAGTGCCGCCAGCAGAGCGCCTGCTCGCGGTGCCGGCAGCGATTCGTCGGTGAGACTGTGCATCAGCTCACGGGCCGCCGTTTCCGATAGCGACTGCCCATTCAGCAGCGCCTCTAGCCAATCGCGGGTCGGCTCGCTCATCGCATCGCTCCAGTGAGGAAGTTGCCCATCAATGTATCGCCTTCCGGGGTCAGGACGCTCTCCGGATGAAACTGCACACCGGCAAGCGGCAGATCTCGATGCCGTACCGCCATTAACTCACCAGCATCGGTCGTCGCCGTACTGATGAGCTCGGTTGGCAAGGCATCCGCCTCTGCACACAGACTGTGGTAGCGACCCACTTGCATCGGATTTTGAATGCCTGCGAACAGCTGTTGCTCATCGTGTGACGCGAGCGATGTCTTGCCGTGCATCAAGCGCGGCGCCTGCACGATCTCACCACCAAAGTGTTGCACGATACATTGGTGACCAAGGCATACGCCAAGCAGAGGAATTTTGTCAGCAAACGCGCCGATCATGGCCAGCGATACACCAGCGTCTTCGGGGCGTCCGGGGCCAGGTGAAACGACAAGATGGGTCGGGCCCAGCTCGTGAGCGGTCTCAGTATCGATCTCGTCGTTTCGATACACCCACACTTCGGCACCGAGCGCGGCAAACGCCTGGACAAGGTTAAACGTGAACGAATCGTAGTTATCGATCATCAATAAACGCGGCGCACCGGTCGCGGCGGCAAAGTGCTGCATCACAATCCCTCCGCGGCAATCGCTAAGGCCGAGCGCAAAATCGCACTCTTGTGTAAGACCTCGTGATACTCAGCCGTCGGGTCGCTGTCAGCGACGATGCCGGCGCCCGCCTGAAAACTGTATTGGTCACCGTCGAAGACCAGTGTCCGTATGGTTATCGCTTGATCCATGTCCCCGCTCTTGCCGAAATAGCCCACGGTCCCGGCGTACAACTCACGGTTGACGGGTTCGAGTTCGTCGATGATCTGCATGGCCCGCACCTTCGGCGCTCCGACCAAGGTACCGGCGGGAAACGCTGCTGCAAATAGATCAAACGCGTCAGCGTTGTCGGCCAGTGTTCCAGTAACACCAGAGACAATATGCATAACGTGACTGTAGCGCTCTATGGTCATGTACGGATCAACGGCGACAGTACCCACTTCAGCTACCCGGCCAAGATCATTGCGGGCTAAATCGACCAACATCACGTGCTCGGCACATTCTTTCGGGTCAGCGAGCAACTCTTGCTCCAGCCGTCGGTCGGCATCGACGGATTCGCCGCGTGGGCGGGTACCGGCGATCGGTCGCAATGACGCTTGGCGATCACCACAGCGGACGAGCGCCTCCGGTGACGATCCAGCCACCTGCAGACCGCCGATATCGAGATAGAACATGTACGGCGACGGGTTCAGCAGGCGTAGCGCCCGATACACATCGAACGGTGGCGGTCGGCCAGTGCCGGCAAACCGCACGGATAAGACAATCTGGTAGATGTCGCCCGCGCGAATGTACTGCTGACAACGCCGCACCAAGTCCTCAAACGTTTGTTGATCAAGGCTCGCCGTGGGTGGTGACGGCTTCGCGGCGCTCGCCATGACGGGCAGCGGACCACGCAGTAACTCGATAACGCGTTGTTTCAATCGACGGCGCTCCTCGTCACTGCCGGCATGCAACAACGCCATACGGCGGGTAAGGTGGTCGAAGACCAACACCGACTCGCAGCCGGCGTAGGCTGCGATGACACCATGCTCGGAAGGACGTTCCGTCGCTAGGCGCTCGAAGAAGCGGACAATGTCGTAAGCGGCATACCCGACCAGCCCCCCATCGAACGGTAAGTCGTCGATGGCCGGTGACAACGCGGGGGTCGCAGCCAGCGCCTCGCGCAGCAATGCTTTGAGACCTTCGGCATCGCTCGGCAACGCTCGTGTCGCGTTATCGATGCGTACACCATTGCGGCTGACGATGACTTCGGTAGCGGTTCCGAAACCCAGAAACGAGTAGCGTGCCAAACGCGTGCCGCCCTCGACGCTTTCCAGGAGGTAACGCGGCTGCAGCGACTGCAGCTTTAGATACGCCGAAACCGGCGTATCGAGATCGGCAGCGATATCGAAGTAGCCGGGCAGTTGCTCGCGGTCAGTCATAGCGACATCCCGAAACTGTGTTCATTGCTTTTTTCCATGCCAAAAAAAAACCCACCTCGGTGTTGTCGAGATGGGCTTCCTGTGTCGGACTCTACAGTCGTGCGCTAGCGGATCACCCTCTCGTTGGAAGGCCACCACCAGGCTGTGTGCAGAGCGATACTCGTCTTCATGGTTGGATTGTTACCGCGTGCGGATGGTGCGGTCAAGACTCTTCGAGACCGAGTCGGCGCTGCTCTGCGGCGATAAAGCGACGAATCTCCTCATCGAGCACGGTCATTGGGATCGGCCCGTTGGCCAAAACCGCATCGTGGAATCGTCGCACATCAAACTGCTCCCCGAGCGCGCTTTGCGCTTCACGCCGCAGTTGCATAATGCGAATCATGCCAACCTTATAGGCCGTCGCCTGGCCGGGATAGACCAGGTAGCGTTCGATCGCGTTGACGACGTCGCCTTGCGGATTGGGCGTTGTCTCCAGCAAGTAGTCGATCGCCTGCTCACGACTCCAACGCTTCGCATGCAGCCCGGTATCAACGACCAACCGACAGGCGCGCCACAACTCCATAGCGAGCCGACCAAAATCACTGTACGGGTCGGGGTAGGCATCAATCTCGGTAGGCAGCCACTCCGAATAAAGCCCCCAACCCTCCGAGAACGCTGTAACGCGTCCGAATCGGCGAAACCGCGGTAACTCACCGAGCTCTTGTTGAATCGCGATTTGCATATGATGGCCCGGAATACCCTCGTGGTAGGCGAGCGCGCGCATCTGGTAGGTCGGCATGCGCTCCATGCGGTAAAGGTTCGCGTAGTAGACGCCAGGACGGCTGCCGTCCGCGGATGGTCGGCTATAAAACGCTTTGCCTGCTGATTTTTCGCGGAACGGCTCGACCCGACGGACAACCATATTGGCGGCCGGTTTGCGGGTGAATAACTCGTCGAGTCGCAAGCGCATCGCGTCGATAATCGCCGTCGCCTCTTCCAAGTAACGTTGTCGGCCCGCGTCGGTATTCGGGTAGTAGAACTGCGCATCCGTGCGCGTGAATTCGAAAAACTCCGGCAGCGTACCGTCAAAATTGACGGCGACCATGATCGCGCGCATCTCAGTATGGATCCGTGCAACCTCGTCGAGACCGATCTGGTGCAGCTCGTCAGCCGTCAGCGTGGTCGTCGTGTAGCGGCGCAGCATCGCCGCGTAGTACGCATCACCATCGGGCAAGGCCCAGACGCCGTTGTTGCCAACGGCTAATCGTTGGTTGGCACGGAGCGCCTCGACCAAGCGGCCGTAAGCTGGGCCGACGACATCGACGAGCGCAGCATCAGCGGCGGCCAGCAGTCGATTCGCATCGTCGCGGTCAAGGTTCAGGGCCGCTACCTTGGCCCGAAAATCAGCACGCAGGGTTGAGTCGTTTCCGGAATCATCGAACGGCGTACCGCGAGTCACATTGCCCGCCGCTTCTAGCGCCTGCGGAAACACCAAGGCCGGTGCGACGATCCCTTTAGCGGCGGAGCGCTCAAGCTGCGCGATAACCTCATCGAACAGCGGACCAACACCACGCAATCGGGCGATATAGGTCTCGGCATCGACCGGCGTTCGAACGCTATGGTTATTGATCAAGAAAGCCGGTACGTAGGTGTGAATTCCTGAGCGATGGTCGATGGGATAGTCGTGATCGCGCCAACGATACTCGGCGACTCGCTCCCGCAAATCGCGCTTTAGCAGACGCAGACTTAGTTCGTCCTGCCCACTAAACACCCGCTCATCGAATCGTATCGCGGCAGCGGCGAGATCGTTCTTGGTAATTTCGTGGGACTCAGCGGCAGACTCGACGCTGCGATCGCGCCACTCGGCGTCGCGGGTTCGCTCCCCAACGCGAGTTAGCTGCTCTGGGTTGCGGGCAAGCCGGGCCGCAAACACGGCTTCGAAAAACGTATTCAGCTCGGCGCTTGCCGTTGTGCCGCTGGTCGCCAAATCGCTGTTGGTCACCGTTTGGCAAGCGGCCAATGCGACGAGCGCGACAGTGGGTAACACCCATCGCATCGCGATGTCCCTACAGACCGTAGATGGCTGGCAAAACCAACGAAAACCCGAGCCACATAATGAGCGTTAGCGGTATACCAACACGCAAGAAATCGGAGAACTTGTAGCCGCCGGCACTGAAAATCAAGAGGTTGGTTTGATAGCCAATTGGCGTCGCATAACTCATGTTCGCACCGAACAAGACCGCCAGCACAAACGGTTCTGGGTCGGCGCCTAGTTGCGTCGCAATCGATATCGCGATCGGCGTGCCAATGACCGCAGCCGCGTTATTCGAGACGATGTTGGTGAGTATCGTCATGATCAACATGAAAGCGGCCAGAACGTACGGTACTTCGAGCTCCGCGGTCAGCGCGACGAAGCGTTGCGCGATAAACTCGGCCATGCCGGTTTGCATCAAGGCAAAACCCAGCGCTAAGGAGGTAACAACGATCATGATGATCGGGGCCGACAGCGCATCGGTGATGTCACGCCAACGCAGACAACCGGTCACCAGCATCAGACCCACGCCGGCAACGGCACCCGTCGAAATAGGGATGAGTCCGATCGCCGCAAAGCCGATCACCGCAGCCATGATCGCCAGCGCCCGATTGGCGCGATGGGTATGGGGTAAGTCGGTTGTACCGTCAAGCACCAACATTGTGCCGCTGGACTTTAAGCTCTCGATGGCGCCGCGTTTGCCTTGTACCAGCAAGACGTCACCGGCGCGCAGACGAACATTGCCAAGATCGCTGGTGATCCGCGACGACGGCGTTCGGGCCCGATGAACGGCGAGTGGCAGCAATTTGGTGTTGGTTGAGAAATTGGTATCGGTCAGCGTTCGACGATGCAGTGGCGAACCACGCGTTACAACGACTTCCGCCAACTGTTGACCCGGTGCGCTCAATGGCGTGTCGCTATCGTCATTCGGGGTAAACAGCTCCGCGCCGATCTCACGCTCGTAAGTCTTGAGATTGTCTGGCGTGTCTTTCACGTACAAGCGATCGCCCGCTTGCAAAACAACCGACGGTAGCTTCGCGAGAAACAGTGATTCGGTACGTTGAATACGATCGACGCGCATACGACCTTGCGTCTTCGCCAGTATCTCGGACAGCGTCTTGCCCGTCGCAAAGCCATCGTCGCGAATGGACAGCTGCGCGCTGAATACACGAGGGGATGTGTCGTTTAACGGGGGTAAGCGTTGCGGCAGTAAACGTGGCGCGATCAGCCACAAGAACAAGATACCGACACCGCCGACGATTGCGACTGGCAGCGTGAAATCGAACATCGAGAATTGCGTCATGCCTTGCTCGCGGGCAAGACCAACCACCAATAGGTTTGTCGACGTACCAATCGTCGTCGACATACCGCCGATGATCGTCGCAAGACCCATCGGCATGAGAACGCCTGACGGTGGTGTTTTGGTATCGAGCGACACAGCGACAAGAATAGGCAGCAACAACACGACGATTGGCGTGTTATTCATGAACGCGCTTAACACCGCGCCGGCGATCAGCGTCGACAAAAACGCCAACACCGGCTTCACTCGCCACGCCCTCGCCACGAAACCCGCTAGCGGCTGCAACGCACCGGTCGCCTCCAGCCCGCGGCCAACGATCATCAGGGCACAAACAGCGACGAGCGCCTCGTTGCCGAACGCAACAAAGAAGTCGGCCGCGCCAATCTGCCCGTCCAGCCCGTCATACGGGAAAATCTCAAACAGCAGCAGCACGGTCACCAAGATCGCGAGCGCAGAGCTCTCCAGCGGAATGTGATCGCGTGTAAACAGGTACAACGCGAGCGCCGTCAGCAGCAGCACGACGATGCCGTGGATGTCAGGGGTGGCTTGCGGCACGCTTCTCTCGCAGTTGGCGCTGGCGTGTAACGGCCTCGCGGCCATCGTTGCTGCGACGCAACACTCGCCGCAGCCATTATGCTAACGCAGGGCTGACCCGGGCGTCATGTACCGCTTGGGCGAGTCAGGGTGGCAGCGAGGTGACCAAACGCCGGTGTATCGCCCATTTTCGTGACGATCGCAGGCCAACGCTCGCCAAAACCAACACCATCGACGACGTTCAGGGCCTGACACCATGCGGCTGGACGCCGGTTAGACGATTGTCCGGCCCACAAGTCGGACAGGCAGGCCATCGTCAGATTACGGTGTCGATAAACATATCCGCGGGTGGCTATGCGCCAGCGCTCGCACCACACGTCGTAGTCCGCTCTCCCGATCAGGTGGCCGAGCGCTTGTTCTGGTGCTAGCGCGGCGTAGCCACCGTCACGGCGCGCCAACGCGGCCGAGTGGTCCTGTGCGGAATCGTTAAATTGACGCAACACGCGAGTCAGAAACGCCACAGCGCGCTCGGTGTGGTTACCGAGACCGGCCAGCTGCACGAGCTCGCCTAGGTCGCGCGGCAACAAGGCCAGCCGTCGGTGCCGATAGGTGTCCCAAACATCGGCCGCGAGCGGCCACCGCACTTCGTCGATCAAGGCATCCGCCGCATCGATGATCTGCGCTAGTGCGCTGCTCAGCTCATCGCCGGCGAGACCGCGGCGCGACCAGTAAGGCAGCAACGAAACACTGACCGGTAATGTGACGGCATTCGACGGCAAGCAAAGCCGCAACGTTGGCGACACGGTAGCGAACGGCTCATCGCCGAGCACCGGCGTCGTCGATCGAAGCCACCGCGGGAACACAGGTATCCAACGCGTTGGCCAGCGCCGTCTTTCACGCGGTAGCTGCGGCAACTCGGCGCGCTGCACAATGACATGACAAGGCCACGCGCTAATGCTGCGCTCCTCGCAAAGCGCCGCCGCCTGCTCGAAGGTCACCTGCAATACGACCCGTTCGCGAGACGTCACGCGTGCGCAACCCAGACCGAGAAAGCGATCGATATCGTCGCAACTGGCCAGCGACAGGTCGACGCTATAAGCGCCGCGCTCAGCGGCCAATATGCTCGCGATTGCCGTACCGCCAGATAGCCAATCGCGGGCGGCATGTCCGGATATCGATCGTTCGGCAACGATCCACTGGCCGCTGTCCTCGACAATGTGTGCGACCGCACGACAACGGCGCAATGCCATTAGGCGGCGCTGGACACGGGTTGTCGCCGCGAAGGAGTCAACCTCAGAAACAGACCGGACAAGCATGCGCGTAAGCCTGACCGAGGTACGCGAATAGAGTTGCCCACATAAATCGTCCAATCGAGTGGTTTGGGCGGTGGCGGCCAATCTGCTATCGTCGCGCGCGTCAACTGATCGGAGCCAATCGTTGAGTTTTCGCGATCTAATAAGCACTTGGGAATCGACTCCCGAGGTACGCAAGACCGATACCGATTACGCCGTTCGTTTACCGATCGGTGCTGCCGCCAAACTGCATGCGTTGGCCGATTTATACCCGGGCGCCGGCGTCGAGCAAATAATCACCGACCTGATGGAAATGGCGCTCAATGAGGTAGCGACGGCACTGCCGTACGTCCCGGGTGAGCGCGTGATCAGCGAAGATGACTTCGGCGATCCCGTTTACGAAGACGCCGGTCCAACGCCGCAGTTTGAGCAACTGCGCCGCCAACACGAACAGCGTTTGAGTGAATCGGCAAGCGACTGACCCAGCTGGCTTAGGGGTTTTACGCTACACGCGCCGGGCTATTGAGCTCGTTTGGCAAACCAGCAAACCGCTAACGATAACGCTCGCTGCGCTCACCATCATGGCTGGCCTCGCGCCGGCCGGGATCGCCTGGGTCGGTAAACTGATCGTCGACGCCGTGGTCGCAGCGGCCTCCTCCACTGGCAGCGCGCGCGATGCGCTCGTCTACGTCGCGGTAGAAGGCGTGCTGGTAACGCTGCTCGCCGGGGCGCAACGCGGCATCGCCATCTGCCAAGCGCTACTGCGCTCACTGCTAGCTAACCGTGTCAATGTGCTGATCCTTGAAAAGGCGTTAACGCTGTCACTCACGCAATTCGAGGACTCGGAGTTTTACGACAAACTAAACCGCGCGCGGCGCGATGCGTCATCGCGACCCCTTAGCCTAGTCAACCGCACCTTTGCATTAGCGCAAAACGGTATTGCGCTGCTCGGTTTTGCCGGCTTGTTGCTGCAGTTCTCGCCGCTGGCCGTACTGATTCTGACAGCGGCAGGTATTCCGGCTTTTATCGCCGAAACCCGCTTTTCCGATCAGGCTTTTGCATTGAGTCGGCGTCGGTCGCCTGAGCTTCGCAAACAGTGGTACCTCGAAACGGTGCTGGCGCGCGAAGACCACGCCAAGGAGGTCAAACTGTTTCGCTTGGGCGAGAAGTTGCTGAGTCGCTACCAAACGATCTTTCAGCGCTTACACACCGATACCCGCGCGCTGACACTACGGCGTGAATTGTGGGGGCTGGTTCTCGGCATCCTAGGCACGATCGCGTTCTACGGCACCTATGCCTGGATAGCCATCGCGGCCGTCAGCGGGGCAATTACGCTCGGCGAGATGACGATGTACCTGCTGGTCTTTAAGCAAGGACAGTCTGCCGTTGGTTCTAACTTGTCCGCAATCAGCGGCATGTACGAGGACAATTTGTACCTGTCGAACCTGTACGAGTATTTGGAACAGCCGGCCGAACGCCATACCGGTAGCGCGACGGTTGGGCGAACTCCCGGCGATGGCGTGCGTTTCGCCAGCGTTAGCTTCACATACCCGGGAGCCGAGCGAGCCGCGCTGAACAACGTGACCTTGCACATCGCACCCGGCAAGAGCCTGGCGTTGGTCGGTGAAAACGGCGCCGGTAAAACGACGTTGATAAAACTAATGACCGGCTTGTACACACCGCAGCAAGGTGCGGTGCTACTCGACGGCACGCCGCTCAAAGAATGGGATCGAGATGTTCTCGACCGCCGCTTCGGCGTGATTTTCCAAGATTTCGCCCGCTACCAGATGACCGTCGGCGAAAATGTTGGCGCGGGCGATGTCGACAATTTCGACGATACGGTACGCTGGCATGAAGCCGCAACGAGAGGGCTTGCCCACCCGTTTATTGAACAATTGCCCGATCAATACGCGACCCTGCTCGGCCGTTGGTTCGCCGGCGGTCAGGAGCTATCGAGCGGGCAATGGCAAAAAATTGCTTTGGCGCGGGCGTTTATGGATCGCTCGGCCGACATTTTGATTCTGGATGAACCGACCGCCGCCGTCGACGCAGCGGCCGAGGCAGCCATGTTTGAGCATTTCCATGAGATGAGCCGCGACAAGATCACGATCCTAATCTCGCACCGATTTTCCACCGTCCGTCGTGCCGATCAGATTGTTGTTGTGGCCGATGGTCAGATCATCGAGCAAGGTGACCATGATGAACTCATGTCAGCCAACGGCCACTACGCTACACTCTTCCGGCTACAGGCCGCAGGCTACCGCTGACGGCGGCTCGCAAACTGAAGGAGACAACGGTGCGCTTGAGGCACGGTATAACGGCAATTTTCGTAGGCCTGGGGCTGATCGGTTGCGAACCGCCGGCGGACGAGCCGCCGCAACTGCCCATGGGTGTCTGGCAAGCCGCCCTGGAGCTGCCCGGCGGCAAGACGCCGTTCGGTTTAGAGTTCGGTCGGGAGGGCGACAGCGGCTATCGCGCGACCCTGCTCAATGGCCACGAACGCGTGACGGTCCCGAATGTCACGTTCGATAGCGAAACGGGTGACCTGTCGTTGGTTTTCCCAGCGTTCGGCAATCGTATCGATGCCACCCTGCAAGACGGCGTGTTAGTCGGAAACTTGCGCAAACTGCAACGGACTGAGATTCAGGTTATTCCGTTCTCCGCCAAGCCAGGCACCGTAGCGGACGCCACCGCGCTATCGCAGGTTGACCTATCGGGGCGTTGGGAGGTCACGTTTACCGAAGACGATGGCAGTACCTATCCCGCCGTCGGTGAATTTGCGCAGCGCGGTGACCGGCTGTTCGGCACGTTTCTGACGACGACAGCCGATTACCGCTACCTCGGTGGTCGCGTCGATGGCAACACAATGACGTTATCCACCTTCGATGGCGCACACGCCTTTCTGTTTCGTGGTGAGGTTCGCCCTAACGGTAATTTGACCGGTGAGTTTTGGTCTGGCCTCGCGTCATACGAAACCTTCGTCGCAATACGCAACAAAGACGCCCGGCTGCCAGACGCCAACCAGCTGACCTATTTGAACCCGGGTTACGAGCGTTTTGAATTCGAATTCGAAGACGTTAACGGCAATGTCGTGCGCTTCGATGACCCGCGTTTCGACGGCAAGGTGGTTATTGTGACCTTAGCCGGGAGCTGGTGCCCGAACTGTCATGATGAGGCAGCGTTTATGGCCCCACTGTATGACAAATACCGCGACCAGGGTCTCGAGATCGTCGCCTTGATGTTCGAACACGTGGGTTCGGATAAAGAGGCAGCCCGTCGTCAGGTCGGCGCGTTCCGCGACAAGTTCGCAATTAACTACGAAACGCTGATCGCTGGAACATCAGACAAGGACCAAGCCAGTGAATTGCTGCCGTCATTGAACGCAGTAATGGCGTTTCCGACAACAGTATTCATCGATAGCAACGGCGGCGTCCGGCGCATACATACCGGTTTCTCGGGCCCCGGCACCGGCGAACACTACACAGAACTCACGAGCGAATTTACGGCCTTTATCGAAACGCTGCTCGCCGAAGCTAATGCCACCGACGCAGCGGCCGAAGCAGTGGAAGAGGGTGCGGCGCCCGCTGACGAGGCTGTCGCAACGCCCGAGACAGAGGGTTAACGATGCCATCGTTCGATATCGTGTCCGAGGTGGACATGCACGAAGCGCAAAATGCGGTTGACCAGGCCAACAAGGAAGTCAGCACGCGGTTCGACTTCAAAGGAACGAATTCGAGTTTTTCGCTGCAGGAGTCGGCGATTGAACTCGACGGCGAGGTATCGTTTCAACTGGACCAGATGCGCGGCATTCTGACCGAAAAAATGTCACGCCGGGGCATCGATGTCGGCTGCCTCGATACCGGCACACCGATCACCAGCGGCCAACGCGCCAAGCAGACCATTACAATCCGGCAAGGCCTAGACAGCGACTTTGCTAAACGCATCGTCAAAGATGTCAAAGCGTCGAAACTAAAAGTCCAATGCGCCATTCAAGGCGATAAGGTGCGAGTCACCGGCAAAAAGCGCGACGATCTACAGCAATGCATCGCCTTACTGCGAGACGCAGACCTCGGTCTGCCGCTGCAGTTTGAGAATTTCCGGGACTAAACGCCGACTCGGCAACTCGTGGCTGCCTCCAAACAAAGCCTTCGCCAAGGCGATTTAGACTTTACCGAGCACACGCGTGCACTGCGTGCGGAGGTTCGGCGGCTCGGTGAAATGACCGGCGAGCTGTTGCGCGAGCAAGGCGGTGAACATCTCTACGAGCTCGTCGAGACCGCGCGGCAACTAGCAATCCGCCGCCGCGAGGGCGATCTTAGCGTCGGCCGAGCACTGCACGAGCTGCTATCCGGCCTCAACGCCGCCACGGCAGACGATATAGCGCGGGCTTTTTCAACCTATTTCCATTTGGTGAATGCTGCCGAGAAAGTGCACCGAATTCGGCGGCGGCGCGAATACCTGACTGACGAGAGCCGACCGATGCCGCGGGGTCTCGATCGAACCTTCGTCTTGCTGCGTGAGCAAGGCTTCGGCATCGATGAGCTGCAGACCTTGCTCGATCAACTCGATATTGAACCGGTATTCACCGGGCAACCGACCGAGCCGACGCGGCGTACCATCCTGCGCAAAGAGCAGAACATCGTCCGCATGCTGGTCGCGATGCTCGATCCAACGTTGCCGCCACAAGAACGACGGGCTTACGAGGCCAAGATCCGCACCGAGGTCACAACGATCTGGCAAACGGACGAAAACCCCTCCGAAGCGATGACGGTGGCGGATGAATTGGAACATGTCCTGTTTTTTCTGACCGATGTTCTGTACCGGGTCGTACCACCGGTCTACGAGAATATGCGTGAAGCGCTGGTTCGCGCCTACGGCGACGAGGGTCGGGCGATCAGGCTACCGACACTGTTCCGGTTCGCTTCGTGGGTGGGCGCCGATCTTGATGGCAACCCCAACATTAACGCCAAGACAATTCGCAAAACGCTCACTCGGCAGCGCTCGTTAATCCTCAATCTGTATTTCGAGGAATGCGGCCGTCTTGCAACGCAGTTGAGTCAGACTCTCAGCCGGACCAGCGTCACCGAGGGAATATTGGAGCGAATCTCGGAATACCGTGAGCATTTTCCCGATGCGATGCACGCCGTTCCGGCGCGCCATCGCGAGATGCCGTATCGGGTTTATCTGCGTTTGGTACAAGCCCGCATCAAATCGACGTTCGACGACAGCGTGTTTCCCTATACGGACGCGGCCGAGTTCGAGGCGGACATTCGCCGACTGGAGGTCAGTCTCGCCGACAACCGCGGCCGTAACGCCGGCTACCATCCGGTACGGCGTTTTCTGCGGCGCATCCAAACCTTCGGCTTTCACCTACTCAGTCTGGATATCCGCCAGAACGCAAAGATTCATCGCCAGGTCGTCGGCGCAGGTCTCGGCGATAGCGAGTGGCTGCAGCGCACACCGGATGAGCGGGTAGCCGCCATCTGTGCCGCGCTCGATTCACGGGAACCCCCCGATGAAGAAAGCGACACACTAACGCGCAAGACGCTCGCTGTCTTCCAAGCGATTGCTTATGCCCATCGACGCTACGGTGCCGGTGCAATAGGGCCGTTCATCATCAGTCAATGCGAAGGACCGGACGATGTCTTGGCGGTCTTGTTGCTGGCACAGTGGGGCGAGATGTCGAACCGGCGCGGTGAAGTGGCCCTCGATGTGGCGCCGATGTTTGAGACCGATACCGACCTCATCGGCGGTAACGCGATGATCCATCGTCTCCTGGCAATCCCACAATACCGGCAACATCTTGAGCGCCGTAAGCATCGGCAAGTCGTCATGCTCGGCTACTCGCATTCCAACAAAGACGGTGGCATCGCATCATCTCGGTGGGCGCTCTATCAAGCGCAGCAAACCCTCGTCCATGATTTCGATGACACCGACATTGAAATTGTGTTGTTCCACGGGCGCGGCGGCAGCATAAGCCGTGGTGGCTCGAATACACGCAGTGCGGTTCGGAGCGCACCACCCGGCACGATCGGTGGCCACTTGCGCGTCACCGAACAAGGCGAAACGATTAACGAGAAGTACGGACTTCGCAATATCGCTTTGCGTAATCTTGAACAATCGATCAGCTCGGTGGCGTGGGCCAGTAGGGAGCCGCTTCGCAACGTCGGGCTACGAAAAGACTGGGTCGATACGATGAACACCATCGCCACCGAGAGCCGGCGCGCTTACCGGGAGTTGGTCGTCGATACCCCTCGGTTCGTCGATTATTTTCGCGCAGCCACCCCGATCGATGTTATCGAGAGTATGCAAGTCGGCACGCGCCCGACCGACCAAGCAAACGGACGCGGTATCGACAACTTGCGCGCGATACCGTGGGTGTTCGCGTGGACGCAGAGTCGGCACATGTTGCCTGGGTGGTATGGCGTCGGCACTGGTATCGGCAAAGCACTCGAACAATACGGCGAAGAACGCCTACTCGAGATGGCCCACGAATGGCCGTTTTTCGGCATCATGCTGCACGACGTCGAGATCGTGATGGGCAAGACGGACTTGGCGACAGCCGTCGAATACTCACAGCTCGCCGAAGACCTGCACGAGCGGATCTTCCCGCGTATCGCGGCGGAATATGACAACACCCGGACACAACTGTTGGCGCTCACCGAACACGCTGTACTGCTCGAAGAAGATCGCGTGTTGCGCCGAGCGATCCGGCTTCGTAATCCGTACCTGGATCCGATGAACGTTCTACAGATCGACTTGCTAAAGCGCTGGCGCGCCGGTGATCGCCAGGACGAGGGCATCAAGAACGCCTTGTTCGAAACGGTAAACGGTATCGTGCAAGGCCTTCAAGCCACCGGCTAAGACATCGAAGGAGGCACCACACGTGTTAGAAACGATTGGCTACGTTTGTTTGGGTATCGTCGCAGCCGTTTATGTCGTGCTGATGCTGACCGGCATCGTTGCGATGGGTGCGTTCAGTTGGATCGGACTGTTGCTCGCGATTGGCATCGGCGCGTTGTTCGTTAAGGTGCTCGCCGAACGAATCGCCAATAAAGAAGACGATCACTATTCGAAGAACGTGGAGCGCTAACGATGTTAATGACGACTCAAGATCGGTTCGAAGACCGCGAGATTACCGCGACGCTCGGCCTCGTCCGCGGCAATACCATTCGCGCCAGACATGTCGGTAAGGACATCCTCGCTGGTCTGCGCAGTATCGTCGGCGGCGAAATCGGTGAATACACAAAGATGTTGGCTGAGTCGCGCGAACAAGCGCTAGACCGGTTGCTGGCAGACGCGAAACGCTTGGGGGCCGACGGCGTTGTGGCGTTAAGATTCGAAACGGCACCGGTTATGCAAGGCGCAGCCGAGCTGCTCGCCTACGGGACGGCCGTTAAACTCGCTTAAGCGTCGCTAGTCGAGCAGCGGCGCATCGACATCGATCTCGCGGGCGTAGTCGCGTTCGGAAAGCGCGCGGTCGCGCACCGATATACCAGCGGTATGAACCGTCGCCGGGTCGCCGCTGACCAGTGGATGCCAATCCGGTAACGGCTCGTCGAGCCAGCGAAGGCGGTAAGCACAGGTGGGCGGCAAGCTCGCGTAGTCTCGCTCACTGGCGCCGCGAACCTGAATGCAGCCAGGCACGTACCGGCGCCGATGGGCGTAGTACTGACAGCGGCAAGTCATCGTATCGAGTAAGCGGCATGCAATAGCGGTGTAAACGATATCGCCGCTAGCGTCGTCTTCGAGTTTGTGCAAGCAACACAAACCGCAGCCATCGCACAGCGATTCCCATTCTTGCTCGCTCAATTGGTCCAGCGATTTCGTTTCCCAGAACTTAGTGTCTGCCACGTGTCGATGATTCCTTGGCGAATGCCCGGTAACGGATCGACCGTCGCCGATCGCACCGTGCCATACTTTTGGCCGTTTTTCTCACGCAGCGCAAGGCTTATGAGTTCTACCGCTATCGTTTGGTTTCGCCGCGACCTTCGCTTGGCGGATAACCCGGCGCTGAGCGCCGCGCTGAAGGCACATACCAGCGTTATCCCGGTGTTCATGGCGGACGATGCTGACGACCCGTGGGCTCCGGGAGGTGCCTCGATGGCGTGGCTACACCGTAGCCTGATTGCCCTCAATGCCGCGTTGTCTCGCCTCGGCAGCCGACTCATCGTTCGTGACGGTCCGGCCGACAATGCCCTCGATGCGATGATCGCTGAGACCGGTGCCGATGCCGTCTACTGGAACCGTTTGTACGACCCGCATACCCGGCGACGTGACGAAACGCTTAAGCGGCGCTGGCGGGAACGCGGGCTGGATGCCCGCAGCTTTAACGGCAATTTGCTGATCGAGCCATGGGAAGTAGAAACCGGGACCGGCAATCCTTACAAAGTGTTCACGCCGTTTTGGCGCAACGCCAGCCAGCGCATTCCAGGCCGCGAACCCTACACCAAACCGCGAAACCTAAAGCCACCGACGAAATGGCCGGAGACACTGCCGATCGAGGCGCTAGCGTTGGCGCCGCGCATTCGCTGGGACGATGGATTTTGGGAGGTGTTCACACCGGGCGAAGAGGGCGCTCATGCGGCCTTACGGCGTTTTCGCCGGGGCGCGATCACCGGCTATCACGAGATGCGTGACGTTCCAGCCGACGATGGCGTCTCACAGCTATCGGCCCATTTACACTTCGGTGAGATATCACCGTTGGCGGTTTGGAACGGTGCTGGCAGTGCGCCGGGTGCGCCGCCGGTCGATGTCGAGCATTTTCAGCGCGAGCTAGGGTGGCGCGAATTCGCCCATCACGTGCTGTACCACTTCGACCGCACACCGACAGAGCCGCTGAATGCGAAGTATCGCAACTTTCCATGGCGAGACGGCCACGAGCCGCTGCTGGCGGCGTGGCAGCGCGGCCAGACCGGTATCCCATTGGTCGATGCCGGGATGCGCCAGCTGTGGCAAACCGGCTGGATGCATAACCGCGTGAGGATGGTCGTCGCCTCGTTCTTGGTGAAGAATATCCGCGCGCCATGGCTCGATGGGGCACGGTGGTTTTGGGATACCCTGGTCGATGGGGATCTCGCCAGCAATACACTGGGGTGGCAGTGGGCAGCTGGCTGTGGTGCCGATGCGGCGCCGTATTTCCGCGTTTTTAACCCGGTGCTCCAAAGCAAGAAATTCGACAAAGCCGGCGACTACATTCGCCGGTTCGTCCCCGAACTTAGCCAGCTCGATAGCAAAGCGATCCATGAGCCTTGGCTGCACAGCGGTGCGGGTTTTTCGCCAGGCAAAGACTATCCGCTGCCGATCGTAGACCTGAAAACCAGTCGGGAAGAGGCGTTGGCCGCCCTCGCTGCACTAGATCCCAGCAAGCAAAGTGCGAAGACCTGATAGCATTTGCGCTATCACACCGTACGAGACCGACTGTGAAAGTCCCAGGCAACGTTAATCTGCGCATGTTGAGCTACCTCGTCGCGCTGGATGAGACGCGACACTTCGGCAAAGCCGCCGAAGCCTGTTTCGTCAGCCAGCCAACGTTATCTGCACAGCTAAAAAAACTAGAAGACCTACTGGGTGTCGCGCTCATCGAGCGCCAACCCGGCAACATCATGTTGACAAGCGTCGGCGAGAAGGTGGTTGTCAAAGCGCGTGCGATGTTGCGCACCGCTGGCGAAATCGATGACATCGCGCAAACCAGTCGCGACCCCTTTAGCGGGCAACTGCGTATAGGGCTGATTCCAACCTTGGGTCCGTATTTGCTGCCGCACATCGTGGCAGCGCTGCGTCACGAGCTGCCGCATCTCGAATGTCGCTTCCTGGAATACCAGACAGACCCTGTTTTAAAGCGCCTGCGCGACGGCGACATCGACGTCGTCTTGCTCGCGCTACCGATCGATGACGACGGCCTAATCGTACGGGAGCTATTCGCCGAACCGTTTCGGTTAGCGGTACCGGCGAGTCACGATTTTGCCGACCGTGATGCGGTCGAAGTCGGTGACCTCGACGGGCAATCGCTGCTGCTCTTAGAAGATGGCCACTGCCTGCGCGATCAAGCGCTGGAAGTCTGTGCGATGTCGAGCGTTGAAGAGGATGGCGACTTTCGCGCAACCAGTCTCGAAACGCTGCGCCACATGGTGGCCGCCGAAGCCGGCATCACGTTGCTGCCAGCCTTAGCGCTAGAGCCACCGGCGAGCCGTTTCGAGAGCGTGGTCGACTTACGCTTCGTCGATCCCGCCCCCACCCGACGCATCGCCGCCGTTTGGCGCAAAGCCGACGGTCGCGGCGAAGCGCTGAATCGATTCGCCGATGTCGTTACAGCCAGTGCCCCGCAATTGGCGGCCTAATGAGCCCGACTGAGCTCACCACTTACCTGCACGAACATATCCCGCTGACCAAGACGATGGAACTCAAGGCGAGCGCGGCGGAGCCTAACCGTATCGTCTTGGATTTACCGCTAAACCCCAATCGGAATCATAAAGGTACTATGTTTGGCGGATCGTTAGCCTCGCTAGCGACGCTCGCCTGTTGGTCGCTGATTCACGTTCGGATGCGCAACGACAACCTCGCCGGCGACCTGGTTGTATCGCGCTCAACAATGTCCTACACGGCCCCCGTACAAAGCGCCTGTCAAGCGCGCTGCGTATTTGCCAACGAAGCGGCATGGTCGAAGTGCCGCCGGCTGCTGAATCGACGAGGTCGCAGCCGACTCGAGCTGTCGAGCGAGCTGAGCAGTGCTGGTCAATCCGTCGCGACCTTCGACGGCGAGTTCGGAATCGTTATTCCCGACTCGCTGGCAGACGTACAGTGACTTTGAACGGCGACCTTTCCCTACGCGCTAGTGCGCGTACGAGCGATATGGATTGGGCATCAAGCCCGAGCGGTACCGTGTTTCGTAAGCGTGTGCATTTAGTAGGCCCACCCGAGGCGGGGCAAGTTACGTCGCTCGTACGCTACGCACCGGAGGCGAGTTTCCCAGCCCATGACCACCCCGAGGGCGAGGAGATACTCGTGCTCGACGGAGTGTTCTCGGACGAGCATGGCGACTGGCCGGCGGGCACGTATTTGTTAAACCCCGAGGGTTTTCGGCATGCACCATTTTCGGCAGCCGGGTGCCTTCTGTTTGTCAAACTTCGCCAGTTCCCGGGGCAGGACCGCGAACATCACGTAACCCAGACGCAAAACCAGCGCTGGCAACGCACCGATACCGACGGCGTTGAACAAATGAACTTGTACACCCAATCGGGCTTTACCGACACGATGCAGCTCAAGCGGTGGGCACCGGACAGCGAGCTGCCGGTGCTGAGGTATGACAACGGTGTTGAATACTTTGTGGTTGCCGGTAGCTTTGCAGACGAGCACGGCGACTACAACCTACATAGCTGGTTACGACTGCCGCCCGGTAGCTCCCACCGGCCGCGGACAGTCACAGGGTGTACGGTCTACGTAAAAACCGCTGGTTTTACGTATCTCGTTGCTGATGCTGACTAGGCCGCGCGCCGCTATGGCAATTGCCAGCTCCCGCCCAACGCGAGATTAAGCTCGATCCATTCGTCGAGTTGTTCGCGACGCGCCGTCACTAGGGCGCTGTCCGCCGACAGTGTTGTTGATTGCACCTGCAACACGTCCAGAAGATTCGTCTCACCTTCTTGGTAGCGCAACTGCGCGAGTTCTAACGCCCGATTCTGCGCTTCGGCCGCCTCGCGCAGCGCGATAACCCGTTCGGCGATAACGGTGTTCTGATCGAGGCTGTTTTCGACTTCTTGGAATGCATTGAGCGCGGTACTGGCATAGCTGGCAATCGCCTGGCGTTGGGCCTCGGTCGCCTCGTCGATCTGCGCACGCCGTAAGCCCGCATCGAACAAGGGCCCAAGTAAGTTTACGGCTAACGACCAGATGCTGTTGTCCGAGTCGAAGGCATCACCGATCGTGCTTGCCGTACCACCCGGGATACCGAACTGTGTGCCGCCGCCCGTCAAACTACCCGACAGACTGAACGTGGGTAAGCGTGTCGCTTTCGTCGCGCCGACTGTACTGAACGCGCTGGCCACGGTCATCTCGGCCGCGATGAGGTCGGGTCGTCGCTCAAGCAGCTCACTCGGGACGCCCGCCGTCGGTACCGGCGGCCGGTTTGGTAAATCGGGCCGTGTGGCCATCGCATCGGCGGGATACCGACCGACGAGCACTTCAAGCGCCCGCTGCGCCAAGCGCTTCGCCCCGGCAGCCTGAACAAGCGTTGCGCGCGCCGAGGCGAGGTTCGACCGAGCCAGCGATTCATCGTACGCGTCTGCGGCACCGAGCTCGCGTTGGGCACCTACGATTCGGGCGGTTTCCGTTAACGCATCGAGGTTCTTTTGCGCGACCTCCTCTTGTAGCGCGGATTCGATAACAAGGAAGTACGTTTGCGCAACAGCAGCGGCCAACGAATACTGGGAGAATACGTAATCAGCTTCGGCCGATGCAGCGGCGTAAGCTGCGGCATTCCGCGATGCCCGCACCCGCCCCCAGACGTCGAGCTCCCAGCCAAGACTGAGCCCCGCGCTAAACGCATTGGAACTGTCGTCGGCGATTCGCCCGCCGCGAGCACCTGCGAACGAGTAGTCGATGGCCGGTAGCAGTGCGGCGCGGGCTTGGCGAACGATCGCGCGTGACTGCTCCAATGCTGCCAGTGCCGCTTGCAAATCGCGGTTGTTGGCTTGTGCCTCGTCGACCAAGGTCACTAGCAGCGAGTCCTCGAGCCTAGCGATCCAACCGACAGCGACCGCGCCCACCGATTCTTGGGCGACCTGCCAAGCGGGTGGCACATCGGGTAACGCTGGCTCGGTCAGCGCGGGTAAATCGGGCGGGCGGGCGTACTGCGCACAGCCGCACACGGCGGTGGCAAGACCAATCAGCGCTATGCGTTTCATGCAGCGGCCTCATTAGCGGCGGCGGTTTCGTTCGATCGAATTCGGAAAAGCAAGGCGTAGAGTACCGGGGTCACTAACAACGTAATCAGCGTCGCGAACGATAAGCCGCCAGCGATAACGACGGTCATCGATTGGAAAAACGCATCCCAATACAACGGTAGTACGCCAAGGACCGTCGTGAACGCTCCCATCATGACCGGACGTAGCCGACTGGCAGCCGATTCGACCAACGCATCAAAGCGTGGCATGCCATCGGCGATCAATTCATCGGTTGAGTCGACCAGTACGAGTGAGTTTTGAATGAGCAAACCCGAA
>JBCDIL010000018.1:0-67763 GCA_038749025.1 Pseudomonadota bacterium
GTCAAGTCGCCAAACATATCCTGGCTAATCCCGACGAACCACGTTTCGGCCTCGAAGTCGTTCTCGTCACTCCTGACGATGCCGGCATTCATGATCGTCTTGTTGTGCAAGTACGTTGCGCCCGCCGAGTACTGCGTGCGCTCTTCTTCGTAACGGCTCGCGGCAACACGGACGTCGATCGAGGCGCTCGAGATTGTGTCGACGTAGTAGTTCGCATCGAACGAAAAGTTCTTGCCGACCTTTTTGCGCACCAACACCGATGGGCCTTCGATAGTGATCTCATCGCCTTCGTAGCGGTGATACATCACGTCGACGCGGTCCTCTGGCAACGTAGCAGCTTCCGCCGCCGGTGCGGCGAACGCTGCGAAGATGGCGCTCAACAAAATGGCCAACCAGACGAAGCCACCAGCGAGCTCGCGGCGCTCCCGGCGCACTTGTGGTTTCAGAATTTGTGTCTGGTTAATCATCGCTGACGAGGTGATCTTGGAATGTGTGTCTAGTTGCAGCCGCAACCACCGCCGGCGCTGCCTTGCGCACCGCGAGCCCCTTCGCGCGACTCGTGAACGTGGTGGATGTAAGCACTGGATACGGGGTCAGCGTCTAGCGCCATGATGGGGTCGGCCAGCAGGTCGCGTTCATAGGGCTTAACCCAGGGCTCGATCGAGCCGCATGCGCCCAATCCGGCAGCGAATACCAGCAATGCAGACAGTCGTAGTAGCGGTTTCAGCATGTACAAAGTCCTCAGAAAAACACCGTGAAGCCGAGATGGCCTTCAAGGTTATTGACGGTTTTCTCTTCGCCAAGAATGTCGATATCGAACAGATGGTCGCGGAAGTCGACATGCAGTGCGATGGAATCCGTCACAAGAAAGCGATATCCGAAGCCCAAATTGATCGTGAATCGGTCATCGTCGGCAAATCGTGTACTGCCGAGGCCACCAATGACGTACAGCGACTGCGTGTACGCACGATTGGCGCCAAGGAATGCCTCGCCCGGAAAGATATTCAGGCCGAGCGACATGTTGTAGTAAATAAACTCGCGCTCTTCGTCGGTGAGCAGTTCGGCGGCCCCTGACAGGCGCTCAAAACTGGTTTCCTCGGTATCGGTGCGTCCGACAGCCGCCTCGACGAACAACAATTCGTTGACGTGATAAGCGAGGCGCGCGCCGTACGAAGGGTTGGAACCAAAATCCTCGACACTCATGATGCCGCCGTAGATGCCGACCTCGAAATCTTCGGTATCGATACGCGCGGTTTTAATGTCGCGCCGCTCAACCTCAGGCTCAATAACCTGAACGGGGCGATCGTCGCCGTCGACGGGCTCGCCAGCCGGTGCCGGCTGACCGCCACCAACGAACGGCATCCAGCTGCAGCCGGACGCGCCAACCGCAAGGCCGATTAGAAAAAGAACCCGAAGCCGATCTTCCATTCTTCTATTTCCTCGTTCTCATCTTGGCTCGTGAAGATGACATAACTTTTGTATTCGGCGCGAAAAATAAGGCGTCGAGTCAGCCAAGCGCGAAAGCCACCGCCGACCTGAGCGAACTGATCAGTTCGGTCGTCGGCGGCAACCAATGTCGACTTCGGCTCGGTGCGAATCACGCCGGTGCCTAGCGTAAAGAACGGCGAAACGCGCCACTCTGGCCAGGTTTGATGGACGAGATTCGCCGAACCGATATAGCCGTTAGAAAAATTACCCAGTACCTGCGAAAAGGCGAGCTCAACCGACAGATTGCCGCTCATTGAGTAGCCAGCGTAAGCGTTAACGATGTTGGCACCGCCGAAATCGCCGGTGAGTGCACCGACTTCCCAACGGCTGGTCATGAACTCTGTGCGGCTAACGCTACGAAATCGTACCGGCTCGCCGTAGGCGTCGAGCGTGAGTTCCATGTCACGCTCGCGCACCCAGCCTTCGCGACCGTTTTCCGTGCGAACTTTGAACCAGTTGGTTCGCCGCATCAGAATCACGACCGACTCATCCCGTTCGACGACATAGTCGATCGGGTAGCCCTTACCCGGCCCTGTGTGTAACTCCAAGAAGGCGTCGGCCACCGTTACCTGAATCGGTTCATCGGCGAACGCCGGTGTCGCCAACGGCGCCAATGCCAGCAGCGCTGCGATGAGCAAGCGTCGTATCATGAGAGCGCTGCGCCCTGGGTCAGCGATGCTACGCATGCAACCGTGACGTCGCAGCCCGCGGCTACGTGTGTGGCAACGATCTTCACCGATGACTAATCCTGCGGGGCCTCAAACGGATTATTGTAATATTGCGCGCCGCCGTCGAGCCACTCGGAGACGAGCTTCAACTCAGCGGGCGTCAGGTAACCGGCATGGGTACCACCGACGTCAAACCGGTTAAAGAATTGCCCCGAACCGTTGGCCGTGCCGGCGTTCATACTCGCTCCGACCGGTACGGTCTCTAAGATAGGAATTCCGTTCGGGTCGAGACCAACCTCGATTTGGCGGTCAACCAAAATGCCATTGGCGTTGACCTCCTGTTCGTTGTCGCCCGACAGCAACTCGCGATACGCCTTGAAATGATCGGGGTCGATATCCGACACACCGTCGGTGAGATCGAGTTGCGACGCGGGAACCATCGCCATACCGGCCGCATCGACCGGCGCGTGGCAACCGATACAGCTATCGATCACATTACCCGCCACATCCAAAATGTTCTGATCTGAAATGGCGGTGCGGCTAAGCGCCCACAGCGGGTGCATGCTCTCTTCATACTGAACGACACTGCGGCACAGCGACGTCCAGTTTGTTACGCAGGCGGCATCGACAGGCAACGGTACCGACAGGTCTTGATAGCGATACGCGAACGAGGCATCGACAGCGCGCTGGGCCGGATCGGTCCATACATCATCGAAGATAATATCGAGACTGGGATCCAAAGCCGCACAATTGTTAGTTGAACACGAAACGCGAATGCGCGCCTCGGCCATCGTTTCACCAAAATCAGCAAAGATGGCGGGGTTCGTATTAGGGAACGGTTGGCCGTCAGCCGTCGCGCCAGCGTTAATGGCGTTGAACGCATCGCTGCGACCGTGCGACTGACCCGAGTTAGCGTTGTGGCAACCGCCGCACTCGCGGTATTCACCCGGAACCACCTGCAGCCAGTTATTATGCGAACCCGAGATCGCGCGACCGTTCGCGTCGAGGATCTGGAATGACAACGCGACGTTAGCCGGTACTTTCGCCATGACCGAACCATCAGGTTCAACGTCGGCGTACCCAACAATCTCACGCATTCCGAACGCTTGCGTCACGCCAAACGCGAAACCTTCAATGTCGAGAATCTCTTCGTCCGGCATGCTCACCGGCTTCCAGAACCGCACGAATCGAGCGGGTCGCTCTGCTGCCGTCACCTGCATTGGGTCGGACAGCGTCGCAATACCTGCCGCGCTAACGTCGACGCCATTAACGTCATAGACGCTACGAATGTGGATAACACCCGCGCCTTCGTCACGCAGGTCAGCATCGAGCGTAAAGTCGTTAGTGCCATCCAGTATCAGTGGCGGGTTTGTGCGCTCCTCCGCTGCAACAATCTCCGAGAATTGAAAACCCTCCTCGGGGACAACGATCGGTAGCTGCGTGTTTTGGTCTCGGTCGTAAATCCAGATCCCGAATAAAGGCGCCGCTTCAACCAAATTCGGATCCGCCAAGCGTTCGTCCGTGCAAGCAAGGATGGACATACCGTCAGTTAAGCGACACGGACTCCATGAGACCATGATCCGATTGGTGCCGTCTTGCAGCGGATACACAGCGGAGAACCGACCACCCGGCGACGGTTCGTCGTCGGCCGTCAGAACGTCGTTGACGGTAGTCGGTGTTTGGGCCGGCCCGCTGAGCACGCCGATGTTCGCTACATTCGGTTGCGTGTTATTGATGTAATTGTCGGTATCGATTGAAACAACGTTACCGCCCTCGCCCGTACCGGCGAACGGTCGTAGCAATGCCGCGACGCCGCCCTCTGGGAGCTCGCGCGGTCCGAGGAAATGCACTTCGGCAGCGCCGGTGCCGGTATCGTGGCTTTCCGAGCCGTACAGCAATTCAACGCCGGAGCCATCGGGATTCATCCGGTACAAATGGATGGCATTGTTGGGTCCCGCATGATCCCAACGGCTGTAAACGATGCGACCATCCGAGACAACAACTGGGTCGTAGTCGTGACTTTGGTTGTAAGACAGCTGTTCGATATTTAGACCGTCAGCGTCCATGCGGTGTAGGACGAATGCCGGCTCGTTGCGGTCTTCATCGAGCGCCGGGTATTGTGGCTTGCCCTCATCAAGCAAGATGGCGACGGAGCGGCGTTGCCGTGTCGATGAAAAAACAATCCGCCCGTCCGGCAAGAAATGCGGCGCGATATCGTGGCCGGCTTCTGCGGTGATATTGGACGTGATAATTCGCCGCAACGTGTCCGTGGGAATGTCGTACTCCCAAATGTTCCACGTCGGCTGATCTTCCTCATCGGCACCTTCTATGAACTGCGCCCGCATCGCAAATAGAACTTTAGTCCCGTCGTTCGAAATATCGACGTCACGAATGTCACCAAGCCCTTGGGTTACGGCTTCGGTGATATTGGTATCGGGTGTACTCGGCGACGCACGATCGCGCACAAACAACTCAGCGCCAACGTTAAAGCGCAGAACGTTGCGCACATCGACTTGTAGCGCATCGCCATTGTCATCAACAGGAATCGGCCGGCGAACATAGGCGATCGGGAAGTCTATAACGACTGGGTCTTCCGTCTGTCCATCGCCAAGTCCGACGCCATCCTGGCCACCGCCACACGCTACGGCCGAAAGCGCAGCGGCGATAACAAGGCTCCAACGAGCCTTTCGGAATAGTCGGGGTGTATTCATCTGTTTCATCCTCCGTCTTGCGTGACGCAGTCTCGTTCGGACCGAAACGCTCAAGGCGCCAGCAAGCCGGAAGCACACAGCGGTTCAAGTGCTGTGTGCGTCGCTCGCCATTCAACGTAATGCGATAGTCGTGATGCGATAGTCGCTACCGACCCCGCGGGAGTCTGTTAACGCGATCACAAAGCGCACAACGCAGGCCGTCGCCGCTTGGTCCGATGGGTTGTCGACAGAGCAAAGTATAGGAACGCTTAGCGCAACACGTAATGTCTCAAGAGCCCGACAAACCTAAGGTTTTCGCGTCTTCTTTCGGCAACGCTAGCCACTTGTTCCGCGACCACCCTATAAATACGGGCGTTTGGTGCGCTCAAGATTCAATCCGACCGGGTCATTCAACGTGGTCCTTGATGCACACAGACGTTGGCGGTTTTTGGAACCGGTAACCAGGTCACAGTTGATGGACCCTGACATTGTCGCATTGTCGGGATTTGGCGACAGGCGCAATCCTATTAAAAACAGCTACTTAGATAACCCGTACAGCGATTGTCGTAAATACACCGACATTGGCTTGACAAAATATGTTGCCAAAAAGCACCAAAGAAACGGACTTATCTCATTGTTTTTAATGATATTTCCAATGATACCGTGGTTTTTGGACAACGGTGGCACGGCGATTGCATCGTCCCTTGCGGTGATCGTCCGGTTTGGCAGAAGTCAGATTGCGACTGTCGGTTTATTGACCGTTCGCCGCAGCGTTTGTGATGACATTCACTGCAGGCACTGTGAGCTTGGTCAATACTGAGTGAAGCAATTAAGGCTGTCAGCCTGACACACCGAAAGCCGCGGAGGGGCCGACTCCGGCGGTGATACGACGACACTCAATGCACGACTAATACAGTGGGAATTTGACGATGACCCGTTTTAACCATCTGCACCGATTAGCGACGTTGTTGCTCGGGATTAGCCTGGTACTTAGCACCGCAAGCGCTGGACCACGCGAACAAGCCCGCCGCATGCACGATCGCTTAGCCGGCGTTCCACCGACGCCAGCCATTCTCGACCAAATGGCGGCTCTTTTGCCGGGCAATCCCGACGCCGCGGCAGACATTGCGATGAACAACCCAGCGTTCTACAGCGTTACGCTAAAGAACTTTGCATCGCCTTGGACAAATCGCGATCGCAACGTATTCGTTCCGTTGAACGACTACACGGCTACCGTGATCGGCATGATTCGGGATGACGTTCCGTTCAATCAGCTGTTATCGGCTGACATCGTGTACACCGGCGCTGGCAACCTCGGCCTACCGCCATACTCGATGACGAGCAACGATCACTACGCGCAGATGGAAGCGCAGAACATGGATCTGCAAGCGGCACTGGTGCAAACAACGCAGTCGGCCGTCACCGATTTACCGGCTAATGCGACGGCAGGTGTCGTCACAACGCGAGCGGCAGCAGAAGCGTTTTTCATCGCCGGCACTAACCGCGCGATGTTCCGTTTCACGATGCTCAATCACCTGTGCAACGACATGGAGCAGGTGCAGAACAACTCTTACCCACCGGATCGGATTCGCCAAGATGTATCGCGGAGCCCCGGTGGTGACTCACGCGTATTCCTGAACAACTGCGTTGGCTGCCACAGCGGTATGGACCCGTTAGCGCAAGCCTATGCGTATTACAACTTCGACATGGATGCCGGCCGAATCGTCTACGACAGCTCGGCACCGCACCCGAAGTATTTCAACAACGACGCGAACTTTGAGTTCGGCTTCGTCACACCCAACGATGAGTGGACAAACTACTGGCGCCAAGGCCAAAACGCCATCCTCGGCTGGGATCAAGCACTGCCCGGCTCGGGCACGGGCGCGAAGTCGATGGGCCAAGAACTGGCAAACAGCGATGCGTTTGCGCAATGCCAGGTCACCAAAGTTTTCCGAAACGTCTGCTTACGTGATCCGGTCGATGCGGCCGATCGCGCACAGATCGATTCAATGGTCGCAACCTTCCAAGGCAACTACCTGATGAAACCGGTATTTGCCTCGTCGGCTGCGCACTGCATGGGCCAGTGAGGGGCGGAACAATGACGATTACATTTAAACCTCTTGGCGCCCAGACCAAGGCACTCCTTCTAACGGCACTGTCAGCCGCCGTGCTGGCCGGTTGCGGCTCTGGCTCTGGCGCGGACGTCGTTGCAAACAACAACCCAGCCAATAACCAAGGCGGCAACCAGGGTGTTGCCTACAACGGACCGGCACCGCAAACCGCCGATGTTCAGAACTTCAAGAACGAAGTCTGGGACAACATCATCTTGGAAGCGACCTGCGGAAACTGCCATATCGAAGGGCAGCAAGCACCAACGTTCGCCCGCGGTGATGACATCAACATGGCGTATGCCGACTCAAACCCGTTGGTCGATCTTCTGTCGCCGCAAAACTCACGACTCGTGACGAAAGTCGGCAGCGGTCACAATTGCTGGCTCAGCAGCGATCAGGCTTGCGCGGACATCATGCAAACCTGGATCGAGAACTGGGCAGGCGGTAATGCAGCCGCGGGCGGCCGGGACATCGTTCTCGAAGCGCCGACTGCGATGACACCGGGCTCGAGCAAAAACTTCCCGGCCGATTCGGCAACATTCCAGGCAACGGTTTATCCCTTGCTAGAGCAGTATTGCCAAGAATGCCACTCATCCGGTTCGCAGGTTCAGCAATCGCCGTTCATGGCAGAACCGCCCGACGACATGGGCAGCGTTGCCGTCGCCTACGACGCGGTCAAGACGAAGATAAACCTAGATGCGCCAGAATTGTCGCGCCTGGTCATTCGCTTGAGCGAAGAGTTCCACAACTGCTGGAGCGACTGCCAAAGCGATGCGGCGCAAATGCTGAGTGCCATTAACGCGTTCGCTAACCCCATCCAACCGGATCAGGTTAACCCTGCGTTGGTCTTCTCAGATGCGCTCACTATTTTCGATGGCACAATCGCCTCGGGTGGCAACCGTCACGAGACCGACCAAATCGCGCTGTATGAGTTTAAAGAGGGCTCCGGCACGACAGCATTCGACACAAGCGGTGTTACGCCGGCGCTGGACCTAACCTTGTCAGGTGATGTGGTCTGGGTCGGTGGCTGGGGTATCCAGATCAATAACGGCAAGGCGCAAGGCTCCACCGCCGATAGCGCGAAGCTGCACCAATTGATCACGGCCACCGGCGAGTACTCGGTCGAAGCGTGGGTCGCACCGGCTAACGTCGTGCAAGAAAATGCACGGATCGTCAGCTACTCAGCCGGCCCGTTCTCGCGCAACTTCACGCTCGGTCAGACGATGTACGACTACGACTTCTTTAACCGTAGCGAGAATACCGATGGCAATGGCGATCCCGCGCTATCGACACCGTCGGCAGAGGAAGTTCTGCAGGCCACACTGCAACACGTTGTCGCCACGTACGACCCGGTCAACGGCCGGCGTATTTACGTGAACGGTGAGTTGCGTGCGGGTGCGGATGAGGCCAACGCCGGCAGTATCGCCGACTGGGACAACACGTTTGCGTTTGTTGTCGGCAACGAAGTGTCGAGCGACGGCTTGTTCCAAGGCGTACTGCGGATGGTGGCGGTCCACAACCGTGCATTGACCGAATCGCAAATTCGCCAGAATCTCGAAGTCGGTGTCGGCGAGAAGTTCTTCTTGTTGTTTGGCATCAGCCACCTTGTGGACGTGCCGCAGGCGTATATCGTCATTGAGGTGAGCCAGTTCGACAGCTATGCGTACCTGTTCAACAAGCCGTTCTTTATCTCGCTGCAAGACAACATCACGGTGGGCAACATCCCGCTGCAGGGCATGCGAATCGGTATCAACGGCTCGGAAGCCAAGGTTGGGCAAGCGTGGGCGAATCTGTCGACGACCCTGACCGACGCCACCTATAACCCGGCGTCTGGACAGAGCCTGTCGACCGTCGGCACGACCATCGGTCTGCAGAAAGGGCCGGACGCGGATGAGTTCTTCCTAACGTTCGATCAGCTCGGTAACAACAGCTTCGTTCGCACGATCGACCCACCGGTCGTGGTTGCCGCTAGCGATGGCGTACCGACTGCTGACATCGGCGTGCGGACGTTCGATGAGATCGCAGCAACGATGTCAGTCGTGACGGGTACCGATCCGCAAGACGCCAACATTCTGGCGACTTACCAAGGCGTTCGTGAATCCTTACCGGCCGTCGATGGTCTGAACGCATTCCTATCGTCGCATCAGGTTGTTATCGCGTCCTTAGCGATCACGTACTGCGATGCGTTGGTCGAAGATACGGGTCTGCGGGCGACGTATTTCGCGGGCTTCAACTTCGGTGCTTCGCCAGCAGTGGCCTTTTCCGGCGGCGGTCGCGACATTGTTATCGATTCGTTGGTCGGCAATGCAGTCGGCAACGGCATCGGTACACAACCGGACTACGTAACGTTATCGAACGAACTCGGTTATGCCACCGACAATGGCAACCGTCCCAATAACTTGATCGACCGGTTAATCAATGGCGGTAACGCCGATACGCCGGGCATCGTCAAAGGCGTTTGTGCTGCGGTAGTTGGCAGTGCAGCGACGCTGGTTCAGTAAGAGGCATCATCATGGCAAAGAAACGTCGCAACTTTGACGACCCGCAATACCACGCGGATCACCCAGTACCGATTACCCGTCGTGCCCTAGTTGCACAAGGGTTTATGACCGGTACTGTCACGGCACTATCCGGTGGGGTTCTCAGTCTGTTCACCAGCCCGCGCGACGCGCTAGCTGCGCTGTCGAACGATCTCGCAGATCCAGCCTTGCAAAATGCCTGCGGCATTGCGCCGGGCGCTGGCAAGATCCCGTTCATCTGCTTCGATTTGGCCGGTGGCGCCAACATCGCCGGGTCAAACGTTTTGATCGGTAAGGAAGGCGGTCAGCTCGATTTCCTGTCGACCGAAGGCTACAGCCGGCAGGGCTTACCCGGTGACATGGTACCGGGCGCAATCGACCCACTGACCAACGCCGATCACGTCGACATTGGCATGGGCCTGGCGTATCACACGGACAGCCCCTTCCAGCGCGGTATGCGTGGTTCGATCCGGACGCCGGGCATTGAGGCGAACATCAACGGAGCCGTTATCCCAGCGCGGTCTGAAAACGACACGAGCAATAACCCGCATAACCCGATGTACGCTATTCAACGTACCGGTGCTGATGGCGAGATTCTCGGTCTGATCGGTACGGAAAACTCGGACTCGGGCGGCAACTCGATGGCGCCCGCGATGCTGATCAACCCAGAATTCCGGCCGACGAAAATCGACCGTCCTAGTGACGTAACCGGTCTCGTCGATACCGGCCAGCTTGTGGGCATCCTGGGTCCAGACGACGCAACCGCGGTCATGGAGTCAATCTACCGACTCAGTGACGCGAAGATGGATAACGTCAATACGCAGCTCACCAACGACGCGATCGTCAAAGATCTCGTTAAGTGCGGTTACCTGAAAGCGGCTGATGTCGCTGATCGCTTCGGCGGCGTACCGTTGGATCCGCTACTCGACCCGCTAATCGTCGGTGGACCGAATGCGCCGTTCACGGCCGCGGAAGTGGAAGGCAACGGCCGCGACGCTCGCGAGTTCCGCAAGACCGCATCGGTTATGAAGCTCGTTATCGACGGTTATGCCGGCGCGGGTTGTGTCGAGATGGGCGGTTACGATTACCACGGCGGCGCACGCGCTGAAGGCGAAGTGAAAGACGAACGCGCCGGTCGCTGCATGGGCGCTTGCTTACAATATGCCGCCAACCGCGGTGTGCCGTTGATGATGTACGTCTTCTCAGACGGCTCGTTGTCATCGAATGGCACCATCGACAACTCCGTCGAAGGCCGTGGTAAGGGTGAATGGTCGAGCGACAACCAGTCGACGGCGGGTTCGTTCTTCATGGTCTATAACCCGACCCGAAGACCGACGTTGTTCTCCGGCGATTCGCTGCCGCCAGAGCGTCACCAACAGATTGGCTATATGCGTGACAACGGCTCGGTGGAAACCGGTTCGACGCCAGCGGCGAACAACGTCAACCTTCTGGTCGAAACGGTCGCGCTGAACTACATGGCACTGCACGGTGAACAAGGTCAGTTCGACGCAATCTTCCCGGGCAACGGTCTTAACGGTACCGCGCTAAAAGACAGCTTGACGGCGTTCGACCCCATCGTGAACGGCACGATTACGAACCCGACCTAATACAACTTTTCCTGGTCCTTTGTTGATGGCCCGCCTCGTGCGGGCCTTTTTTTGACCACTCGCCGTCGCCGCCGACACCCTCGTACATCGCCACCACGAGACAGAATCGGTAAGCTCCCGCCATGGATCCGCTTGCCGAGGCATTGACCGCCATCCTCGCCTGCCCGCGTAGCGATGGCACTGTTGAGGTTAGCGACGGCGCGCTATTTTGCGCGGCTTCGAACACCCGTTACCCGATAATTGACGGCGTGCCATGGTTGTTCGCAGAGCCGGACATCGCACTGGCCGAATGGCGACATCGTTTTCGCCACGCAGATGCGATGCTCGCCAGTGAAATCAGCGCGCTCACTAGCGCGCGCGATAACGACGGGATCAGCGCACTGACCACGCAGCGACTCGATGCGTTGCGGGCCGGCAAAGCAATGCAGCGCGCCTCGATCGCCGACATACTCGCGCCCTTAGCGACCGGCGCATCGGCCGACCTGCGCGCCACTTACCTAGCGCTCCGCACACGGCTACCACCAGACCAAGGACTGAATACCTACACGCCAAACATCGTCCGTGACTGGGCCGACTGGGGCAGTGCCGAGAACGCTGCGTCATTGCAAATGATCACCGATGTCCTCGACGGCGTGAGCCCCGCGAAGGTGTTGGTCTTGGGGGCCGGCGCCGGGCGCCTGGCTCACGACATCAACGTTGCACTCGCACCGACGCTCTGTGTGGCACTTGACTTCAATCCGCTACTGATGCTGCTGGCCGCGCGACTCGGGTCTGGCGCCAGCCAAACCTTTGTCGAGTTTCCGCTGGCCCCAAAAACCTTGGCTGACCACGCGATCACACATGAACTGAAAGCGCCGACGACGCCGGCGACACCGACTTACTGGGTGCTCGGCGATGCACTGCGCGCGCCGTTTCAGGCGGGTACTTTCGATCTCGTCGTCACCCCGTGGCTCACCGATATCATCGCCGAACCACCGGCGGCGTTCGCGCCGCGTATCAATCGCTTGCTGACCGACGGCGGTCGATGGGTGAACTTTGGATCGATCGCGTTTCGCGATCCCGACCCCACACTGGCGATCGGCCGAGAAGAGCTGTCCGAGCAGATCGAGTCCGCCGGGTTTCGGCTAGACGGTGACCTTGAGCGCGACCTGCCGTACCTCGCGTCACCGGCAAGCCGTCATCGACGCACAGAAACCGTTGCAGCACTGCGTTTTTCGAAAACGGCGCCGGTCCAAGTAGTACCGCGCTGGCGCGCCTTGCCCGACTGGATTGTAATTGGCAAATCGCCGGTGCCGGCGAGCGATGAATTCCTGCAACAAGCGGCGGCCACCCGGATTCACGCCTTTATCATGGCATTGATCGATGGTCGTCGGTCCCTCAAAGAGATGGCATCGATCATGGAACAACGCCAGCTGATGCCGGCCGCCGATGCTGAAGAAGCCATTCGCGGTTTTCTGATCAAGATGTACGACGACGCCCGTCGCTACGCCGGGTTCTGACCTACTCGGCGTGCACGCCCACGAGAAGGCACCAACGCACTGCATGATTTTTGCCGGTAGTATCGGGTTTGAGTTAACAAAGGCGACGCTGGGCTGTTCGATTCTATGCAAACCGTAATGACCGACCCGCAACGATTCGTCGACCTGCCGGACTACCCGTTCAACGAGCATTTCGTTGACGTTGATTCACTAACCATGCACTACGTCGATGAGGGCCCACGCGACGCACGTGTCGTCTTAATGCTGCACGGCGAACCGAGCTGGTCGTACCTGTACCGGCATATGATCCCACCGGTCGTCGCGGCCGGTTACCGCGTGATCGCTCCGGACCTTATAGGGTTTGGTAAATCGGCGAAGCCGACGCGGGTCGGTGACTACAGTTACCAGCGGCACATGGACTGGCTAAGCGGCTTCGTCGAGACCATCGGCCTGCAAGACGCTGTCTTGCTCTGTCAGGATTGGGGTTCGTTATTGGGGCTGCGACTGGCGGCTGAGCAATCGGCGCATTTCGCCGGCATTGTATTGGCCAATGGCTTTCTGCCCACCGGTGATCGACCAGCCTCCGGTGCATTCAAAGCATGGCAACGCTTTGCGCGCTTCTCGCCGCTGTTCCCAATCGGCCGTATCATCGATCGCGGCACCGTGATGACGCTGCCGGCGGCTGTCATCGCGGCGTACGATGCACCATTTCCCAACGGGCGCTACAAGGCGGGCGCGCGTGCGTTTCCGCGGTTAGTACCGACGCGCCCCGACGACCCCGCGGCACCGGCCAACCGAGCCGCTTGGCAAGCGCTAGGCGAGTGGACGAAGCCGTTTGCAACGGCGTTCAGCGACAAAGACCCGATCACCCGCGGTCTCGATCGGATCTTCCACAAGCATGTACCGGGGGCGCGCCACGACCAGCACACCGTTATTCATGGTGCAGGCCACTTTTTACAGGAAGAGTCTGGTCCCGAGCTTGCTGAGTTCGCGATTCGCTACTGCACGGCCAACGGCCTGAGGCCTTAGCGAAGGCGCTAGCGAGTCGGCCGACCGCTCTCAGCGAACGTGGCTAGTCGCGTCATTTGTTCGCCGAGCACACCGTCAACAGCGGCGGCGATCTGGTCGAGTCCATCGGCGCTGTAACCGCCGACGCTGTAAACCAGTTGCAGCCTCGTACCGGCCGTGGTCGCGATCACGCTGATGGTCATGTTGCCGTCGACGCCCATCAAGCCCAGCGGCCCGAGTCCGCCCGTTAGTCGGAGCATTTCCTTTGGCTGAACGAAGGTAACCGTCATATGCACAACGCTGCCTCCGTTCGGTAGACGCTCGCAAAAGCAGCCGAGCGGTACGGCGTTGATCGACAGGTTCGCCGCATTTTGCGAAAACGAATGATCGGGGTGCCACCACTTCCCAACGTCGTTAATGAGCGCGGCCCAGACCGTCTCGGCGCTAGCCGCCGCTGTCACTGAATGTTCGACGGTAAAGCCATTGGCCGCTGAATCGGTCACCGCTGCGTCGGCACTGGGCCAGGCGACGGTTGCAGCCAGCACTAAAACGCCCACACGAATCATTGATGCCCCCTAACTGGTACGCGTCAACGTGCAGACTAAGCTGGCGCAGTGGTTGCGGGCAAGGCCCGACCGCGCCACCACTGGGCAACCGTGAAGCCGGCAACTATGTGCCAGATACCCCACATCGCCGCGATGATCGCCGTCCCGCCTAAGCCATCGAAAAAATCAAAGATCAGTACCAAACCGAGTCCCGAGTTCTGGATACCCACCTCCATCGTCACCGCGCGCCGATCGTACGGTGCGAGACGGGCGAGCGACGCCAAGCCGTAACCGCTACAGAACGCAACGACGTTATGAGCGATGACGAGAATTGCGATATCGGTGACATGTGCGACGAAAGTCGTCCAATTTGCGTGCAAAGCGAGACCGACAAACCCAAAGAAGAATATAGCCGATGCGAGGCGAAACGGGCTGTACAAGCGCTGCGCTAAGCGCGGCAAGCGTGAACGCGTCGCGAGCCCGACGAGCAACGGTACGGCGAGGACCAGCAAAACAACGACAACAACACCTAGTGGATCGAGCGCGATATCGGTTAATAAAGCCGCACTCGGCGGGTACAGACTCGACCAAAAAGTAAGGCTCAACGGCGTCATTACGATCGCCGCAAGTGACGATACCGCTGACATCGATACCGACAAGGCGGTATTACCGCGTGCGTACGACGTCAAGAAGTTCGAGATCGTTCCGCCCGGGCACGACGCCACAAGGAACATGCCTAAAGCGATGCTGGGTGGGGGCCGCAACGCAAACACTAACAAAGTCGTCGCGGCCGGCAGCAAAAGAAACTGTGCGGTCAACCCGACAACGAATGCGCGGGGCATCGTCAGTACGCGGCGAAAATCACGCGTCGTTAAATCGAGCGCAACGCCAAACATTATGACGGCGAGCACGACGTTAAGCGCCGTGAGCGTGGCTGGACTGAAGTTTAGCTGGACCGCATCGAGTGCGGCGAGATCATTCACACGATCAGAACGCGGCGAAGCATGCGTAGCAGTGTACCGAACGCCCTATTGCCGTGACAGTCTGACGGGAGCGGTCAACTACTGCAGTCGATAACCGATGCGTGTGAAGACGCGCTGATCTATCGCTTCACCGCGGAACATACGCGGCTTGAATTGCCATTGTGAAACCGCTTGGATGGCGGAGCGGTTAAAAATGTCGTTTTTGTCGGTTTGCACAACAACGATGTCACCGGTTCGTCCGTCTGCTTTTACGGTGAACTCAAGATCGACCCAGCCTTCGATATCGCGTCGACGTGCCTTTAACGGGTATTGCGGTTGCACGACCTCGACGATCTGTAGTTGGCTCGCCGGCAATACGGTGGACCCAGCGAGGCGCTTTTCCGCGTCCCCTAATGCGGATCTCATGGCGGGTACGACGGCGTCGGCGCCCGGGAGCGATTCAATCGCCGCTATGCTCCCAGCGGCCCCTGTCGTGTCGTCAGCCGCCAATTGCTGCTCGACGCGGGCTTCGACCGCACTCAGCAACAACGTTCGGCTCTCGATCACCGCTTCGCTTTCTGGGTAATCGCCTAGCGCAGCGCGCAATTGCGCAATCGCGCCGGTATCACCGTCCAGTGTGCCACGGGTAATTTTTTCGCGAATCGAGCCTGCGGTCACCTCATCGGCGGCAGGTTCATCGGCCACTTGCGCGGCCGCCACAGCCGGCCGAGTTTCGGTTGGTTGCGGTGTAGCGGCTGCCGGTGCCGTCGCGGCCGCTTGTTGCGCGGCAGTGGCTTGGCGTTCTTGTCGCGCCGCTTCGCGAGCAGCGACGCGCTGTGCCTCCGCCGCTTGGCGTTCAGTTGCGATCGTTGCTAAGCGCTGTTGAGCCTGACGGATACTGGCATCGGCGTTGCCCGGTAACTCGCGTGCCACTGCCATCAAACGGTTCGCTTCACGCTGATTGCCGGCGGTGGCCGCGGCCACGGCTTGGTCAAGGAGCTGTTGCCGGCGATTGCCGACAGCAAGTTCGTATTCACGCAGTACCGCAGCCGATGGCACGGCCAATTGCAGTCGGGACGCGAGCTGCTCGGCGGTGTTGAAGTCGCCAGCGCCCAGATAGCCACGAATCATCGTCGACACTTGATCCGACACCGCATTAAGCTCATCACGAAACTCGGTGTTATCGGGATCAGCTTCAACCGCCAGTGAGTAATAGTACAGCGCATTTTGGCCTGGCGGCTCGGCCACCATATCGGCATTCAGTGCCATCCGCGCCTTGCCAGCCAGCGTTTGAGCGCTATCGCCGGCCGTGGCCGTCACGTTGAGCTCGTCGGCTGCGGGCTCTGTGGTCACGGCAGCCGGTATAGGTATGTCGAGTTCCGGCGCGCCGGCGTCACCTAGCAAAAACCAAGCACCCGCACCGGCAACGAGTACGATCGCAACGCTCGCTAAAATGATATCGGCGCGCAGGCCCGGCTTGGCTGGGGTGTCGTCCATCGATTCGCCTAGTAACGTTCGCGCACCAGTAAGCGCCGCACTGTCTTAATGCGCCCGAGGAATTGCATCAGGATCTGTGGGACAGCGGCGCTGCGGTCATCTTCGACCTGGTAGCGTTTCACCAACTCCGGATTCTCGCGTAATTGCAGGTGTTTCAATACGGCAGCGTTAACGTTTTGAGTAAATCGATCGCGTTGCGCGGGTTTCGACATGTACCGGAAGACCTGGCCATGATTGATCAATGAGATCATTTCACTGGCATCGCGGTCGTCGCTGATGACGATCGTAATGAGCTCAGGCAGGTAGCGCTTCAACGTCGCAATCATCTTGCGGAGCACACGACCCTCAGAGACGAAATCAGTAACGAGCACGCCGGCTTTGCCCTCACTGAGAATCTCGGTCACTTCGACGAGCGTTTTCGCCCAGTGGACCGGGTGGTCAGCCGACAACATGCCGGTCGCCGAACTGGCAAACGCTTCGCTCGACGAGAACACAACAACGCCGACGGCACCAATCGACGATTCGAGACCGCCCGCAACGGTTGATCCGCCGTCAAATTCAGCTTCAAGGACGATCTCCTCACCGGTCTCGGGCATTGCTACGGGTAAGGCAACAGACTCCGACGTTGACGACGTATCGTAGGTCGGCTCGAGCGGCTCCGTGGCAGGCCCATCGTTGGCAGCCTCTAGAATGATCTCTTCGCCGACCTCTGGTTGCGGTGTCGGCTCGACCCGCTCAGCCGCAGCCGTCCCCTCCGGTGTAGCGGCTTGCATCACCAACGGCTTGTCGGCCGGTGGCGGCGGAGCGGCTTTCGGCGCCGGTGCAGGATTCGCCTCGCTTGCCGAGTTGCGGGCGATATCGACGGCAAGTTTCAGCGTGTCGCGCAGATGATTCGGCGGGCATGGTTTCGATAGGAAACGGAACACCTCGCCAACGTTAATCGAGCCCTCAATCGCATCGAGATCCGCGTAGCCGGTCAAGAGGATCCGCACTGTCCGTGGCGATACTTCCTTACCAGCGCCCAACACTTCCACGCCCGTCATCTCTGGCATTCGTTGGTCGGCGACGATGACATCGATATTTTTTTCCTTAAGCCATTGCACGGCCTCCGAGCCGCGCGTTGTCAAATAGACATCGTAGTCGCGGCGGAACAAAGCCCGCATAGAATTCAGCACACGCTGTTCGTCGTCGACGAACAAGACGCTCGGCTTTGGCTTTTTGCCCCTGACTGGTCGGCGTTGTGCTGTGCTGGCTGCTTCGCTCATGTTGTTGTGATTTTCCTGTTTAGCCTGCTGCAACGGCTTGGTCCAACTGCCCGTCTAGAGCATCGAGTTCAGCTTCCAATTCCGCAGCCGCCGAATCCCCATCGGCTTGCGCGATCGGTAACCGCACTGTGAACGTCGCCCCTTCGCCCGCAACCGAATCGATCTCCAACGATCCGGCATGAGCGGAAATAATCTTGTCGCTAATCGACAAGCCAAGACCCGTGCCTTTCCCAACCTCCTTGGTGGTAAAGAACGGATCGCGAATTTTCTCCAGGACCTCCGGCGGAATGCCGGTGCCGGTATCGCGTACTTCAATCGCGACATTGTCGCCGTCGACCCGCGTCGTCAGTGTTAGTTCGCCACCGTCGTCCATCGCATCGGATGCGTTCTTGATCAGATTCAAGAAAATTTGGTTGATCTGACCCGGGGCGCAACGAATGTCTGGCACTTCGCCATATTGCTTGTGAACCGTGATGCGATTCTTCAAGAAGTTCTTGGCGATCAGCAACGACTTCTCAAGCCCGTCATTGACGTTGAACATGTCGACCGCCGCCCGATCGAGGCGGCTGAAGTCTTTCAAGCTTTGCGCCATCTCGGCCAGTTGCTCTAAGCCTTCAATACTGTCGCGGATCAGATCTGTCGACTCTTCGATATCATCGCGCATCGTTTCGTTAAGCAACATGTCGTCCAGCTCTTGCAGGCGCCGGACAAACTTGGCTTTGTCTTTGTCGCCTTCGCGCAGCTGGTCGAGCAGGCTTTCCGTGACCGAGACGAAATTCTCAAACGACGTCATGCGCTCTTGCAGCAGTGTCGCATTGCTCAAGAGGTACCACAGCGGTGTATTGATCTCGTGCGAGATACCGGCGACCAGCTCACCGAGCGATGACATTTTTTCGGCGTGTACCAGCTGCGTCTGCGACTCTTTGAGCTCGTCGTACGCCGTCGATAGCTGCTCTGTACGCGCATCGACGCGCTCTTCCAGCGAGTGGTTAAGTACCTCGAGCGCCGCCTTCGAATCACTGAGCTCGCCGTAGCTGCGTCGCAACATGACAGCGGTGTAGCCGATCCCGAGCAGGAACAAGACCGAGAATACGCCGAGCAGAGTCCGGGCGCGCTCGGCGCGGCCAACGACACTGCGGTTGATTGATCGCAACGTGGCTTGCAGCGTTCGGGAGGCACCGGGTAGCAATGAGGCTTCCAAGCGCGCCAGAGAGTCTGCTGCCGCACCGCGCTGTTCGATGACGGTTCGACCGGCCGCAATGAGTCCGTCAAGCTTGCCTGGCAAACGACCGGTCACCTGCGGGTCATTCTCAAGTGCGGCAATCTGCTCGAGTAGTGCTTCTCGCGAGCGCGAACCACTGCCGCTCGCGTAGTCCATAATCTCGACAGCCAACGCGAAGACGTTCTGCGCAAGGTTCTGCATTTGGAAGCGACGCAAATCGCGAACGATGGAAGGCGATTCGTTGCGAACGGTTGTAACGCTGCTCGCGAGCTGACCTTGCCGCTCGACAAAGACGTTAAAGTCGGCGCTGGTCGCTTCAAGTGCCGCTGCGAACTCTTCGAACGCACGCAACAAGGCGGGATCTTCGTCGCTACCGAACTGCGCGCGCAGCTCGTCGCGCCCCCCTTGAATCCTGCGCATTAACACGACTGCGCTATTCGGCACAGCACGACCCTCGCGGTAGGCGCTCTGCAACGACTCAGCTAACGACTGGTAGTCGGTTTCGCCTTGGCGCAACAGATTCACGCGAGTGCCGTAGTCAACGTAGTACTCGGAATCGACCGCACTTGACTGGACCAGCAAAAAAACCAGCAGGCCAGCCAGCAGGATCCCCGCGATCCCGAGAAAGATGTTCCTGAGCATTAAACGCTCTCTGGTGACATAAGCCCAAACAAAATATCGGATCTATCAGGTTGATGCCGTGATCGTGTTCACAGCCGGAGACATTTTCAAAATGTCTTATATTTCAATAGCTTTTCTAACGCGTCCCACCGCGCCAGATGGCCACTACAAGTAACCATAGCTGACCTCGATGTCAAATTATTGACATTTTTCGCGGTGTTACAACGGTTTCGGTACGCACCACGCCGTGGCACTGCTACGATGACCGTCGCACCGGGCGCGGCTATGAGCGTAGCGCTATCTAACGTGCTCTGCACGGTAAGTGCCACAAGAACAGCATTAGGATGCACATAGAGTTTTACGGCGCAGCCGGGGAAGTCACCGGTTCGTGCCACATTTTGCATATTGGGGGTCGTCGAGTACTGCTCGACTGCGGTCTCATCCAAGGGGGACGGCGCGCAGAAGCGCGCAACGCGGACCCGTTTCCGTTCGAGCCTGGCGATATCGACGCCGTCGTGCTTAGTCACGCGCATCTAGACCATGCGGGCCGCTTACCGCTGCTGGTCCGGCGCGGGTTCAAGGGACCTATTTATGTGCATAACGCCTCGTTAGATCTCGCTAACGTTCTACTGCGCGACGCCGCCGCACTGGCGGAGCGTGATGCCGAATCGACCAATCGGCGCCGGCAACGCGCCGGTAAAGAGCCGGTCAAGCCCTTGTTCGTCGACAGCGACGCGCAACAAGTGATACGTCAGATGCGCGGCCTGAAGTACCGCGAGTCGGCCGAGGTTATCCCCGGCGTTACCGTCCAGTTCTACGATGCTGGCCACATTCTTGGTTCCGCCATCGTCGAGCTGAGTCTCACCGAGGGCGATCACTCGCGGCACGTCGTTTTCAGCGGCGATCTCGGCCAATACGATACGCCAGTACTGCGCGACCCAGTCGCATTGCGACATGCCGATCTCGTCTTGATGGAGAGCACCTACGGGAATCGGCGCCATCGCGATAGGAGCGCGACCTTCGACGAAATCGGAGCAATCGTCCGCGATAGCGACAAAGGCAATATCATCATTCCTGCGTTTGCCGTCGGCCGCAGCCAAGAGCTGTTGTATTTGTTTGGCAAGCATTACCGCGACTGGGATATGCAACGCTTTCGCATCTTCCTCGATAGCCCGATGGCGATTAAGGCGAGCCATATCTACTGGGACTATCCGCATTTGTACGATGAGGAAGCGACCAAGCTACGCCGTAAACACGACGAAATGCCACCACTACCTAACCTGCACCTAACGACAACGGCACGCGAGTCGAAATTGATCAACCGCAAACGCAGTGGCGCGATCGTTATCGCTGGTTCCGGCATGTGCAATGGCGGGCGCGTGCTGCATCACCTGAAACACAACCTCTGGCGGCGCGAATCGCAAGTCATGATTGTTGGCTACCAGTCGAAAGGCAGCCTCGGCCGGCAATTGGTCGACAAGCGGCCATACGTGCGTATTCACGGCCAGACCATTCGCGTCAAAGCGCGTGTCCATAGCGTCGGGGGATTATCGGCACACGGCGATCGCGACGACTTGGTCCGCTGGTACCGGGGATTTAAGAACAAGCCGCCGGTTTGTCTGGTTCACGGCGAGCGTGACGCGCAGTATGAGTTGGCCGAGGCCCTCGGCAACGTCGGTGCCGACGTGACGCTGCCGCAGCCCGGCACGACTATTCCGCTAGCGTGACAGGCCCTGATCGGCTGGCGTCGTTCGTGCGCCGGTACCCGCGACTGACCGTCCTGACCGGCGCTGGAATTAGCACACCTTCGGGCATCCCCGATTACCGCGACCGGAACGGTCAATGGAAAGGGGCGACACCGATCGACTATCGCGACTTTGTTGGCAAAGCGGCGATGCGCCAACGCTACTGGTCGCGCAGCCTCGTCGGCTGGCCAATCATGGCAGCGAGCACACCGAACGTTTGCCATACCGTCGTTAGCGGGCTGCAGGACGCAGGCTTTGTTGAGCGCATCGTGACCCAGAACGTCGACACATTGCATCAACGTGCCGGTAGCCGCGATGTCATCGATTTACACGGTCGCCTCGACAGCGTTAGCTGCTTGAGCTGCGATTGGCAAGCGCCGCGGGCTGATTGGCAGCAGCGTCTCAGCAAACTCAACCCCGACATCGCGGCGACGGCAGTCACCGCGCAAACCCGACCGGACGGTGACGCCGCCATCGATGATCTGGATCTTAGTCGTTTCGTTGTGCCGGCGTGTCCGCGTTGTGGCGGTATCGTTAAGCCAGATGTGGTCTTCTTTGGCGAAAACGTCCCGCGCGAGCGCGTTGCCGATGCGATGGCGGCATTGGCGGCGAGCGATGCGCTTCTCGTCCTTGGTTCGTCGTTGGTATTGTTTTCAGGGTTCCGGTTCGCGCGCGCGGCTCACCAGCGCGGCCAAGCCATCGCACTTGTCAACCTGGGGGTTAACCGTGCCGATGATCTCGCGACGCTAAAAATCGATGCACCCTGCGAGGATGTCCTCGCCCCACTCCCGGAGTTGTTGGCGGCCGCGGTTTAGTTGGCTGCCACCTGCCAACCACCGCCAAGCGAGCGATACAGATCTACCGTTGCGCGCAGTGCGTTGGCCTGCGCAGCCGCGGCTTGGTCGTCGAGCTCGGTCTGCCGACGCTCGGCGGCAAGTACATCCAGAAAATCGATTAGCCCAGATCGGTACAGTTTGCGTGCAGTCGTGGCAGCACGGCCCGCGGCGTTCGCAGCGTCGGCCAAAGACTCGCTGCTTTGCAATGCGCCGTTGTACCGACTGAGCGCCGTTTCGGTCTCCGACAGCGCCGTCAAGACAGTGGACTCATAGGCCGCGGCAGCAAGCTCCGCCCCAGCCACCGCACCGTCACGCTGGCGTCGCAAGCGGCCGGCTTCGAAAATCGGTAGCCGTAGACCGGGCACGATACCGGTAAATCGCGCGTCGGACGAACCCATGTCGCTCGCTTTAACGGCTTCGAACCCGTAGTTAGCGGCTAGTGTCAGACGCGGGAAAAACTCCGCCGTTGCAACGCCGACGTCGGCGGTAGCCGCGGCGAGACGTCGCTCGGCTGCCTGCACATCGGGCCGGCGCGTCAGCAGATCAGCCGAGGTTCCGACTGCAAGCGTCGGCAACGGTTGCGGCAACGGGTTGGCAACGAGCGTTGTCGCGATATCGGCAGGCCGTTGGCCGGTCAGCGCACCAAGACGAAACCGGCTCGCATCACGCGCAGCCTTGAGCGTCGCCAAGCCAGCGCGGGCCGCCTCGAATTCAGCGCGTGCCCGATCCACATCGATTTGTCCGGCGAGACCGCTGCGCTGTTTGTTCTCGGTGAGCTCAACGGTTTGTCGAAGTAACTCGATATTGCGCTCAAGCGCGGCAATACGCTGTTCCGCACCGCCAAATTCGAAATAGGCGGCTGCCGTTTCGGCAACAATGCCGAGAATGGCCGCGCGGTAATCAGCAATCGCCACACCGAGCGATGCCGCTGCCGATTCGTTGCGGCGGCGGACGCTGCCGAAAACATCGATCTCCCACGCGGTCTCCAGTGTCGATGTGTAAAACTCGCCATCGCGTTCCGCCAACCCAGCGCGGACCAGCTGACCGAACGCACCGGGCGACTCGAGACTCTGTTCGAAATTCGTATAAGTGCCGGTGGCTGCCAACGTCGGCCAAAACGCTGCGCGAGCAATGCCGCGAACGGCCCGCGCTTGGTCCAGCCGGGCGCGTGCGGCGTCCAAGTCAGGACTGTCGGCCAAGGCCGCATCGATCAGTGCCGTCAAAGCGGTGTCGTCGAACGCAAGCCACCAATCAGCGACCGGCTCGGATGTCGCCATTTGTTCAGCGCTGACGAACGCTGTCGCAGCATCGGTATCGGGGGCGACATAGTCAGGGCCGACCGCGCAACCGCTGGCAACTAGAGTCGCCACGACGATCACAAAGCGATTCATGACGCAGCCTCCGCAGGCGCAACGACCGATTCCTCTTCAGCCGGTATCGACCAGCTCCGCCAACCGCATACCAACGAGTACAAAGCCGGCGTGAAGAGCAGGGACAGCGTAATCGAAAACGCAACGCCGCCGGCGATCACGATAGCCAACGGCGGCCAGAAATCGCCACCGGAGAATACCAACAACGGTATGAAACCACCGACGGTCGTTAACGTCGTCGACACGATATGGCGCGTGGCACCCATCGTCTCGCGAACAATCGCCGCCTTGTCGCCGCCGCTCGAGTCGGTTCGCGCACGAATCGCTGCCAGCACAACGATTGTCCCGTTAATCGCAACACCGACCAGACCAACACTACCGATAATGGCGTTGAAGCCGCGCGCGTAACCGCCGATCCAGAGTGACAACATACCCAAGCCGATTGAGAGAACCGCCACCAGACCAATAATGCTCGCTAAACGAACACTGCGGAACGATAAGACGATCGTCGCAACCATCAGCATCAATATGATCGGCAAATAAGTCAGCAACTGACCCAGCGCGTTACTGCTCTGCTCACTATCGCCAGCAACTCGCATTCGGTAGCCTGGCGGCAAGGTAAAGTCGACACGTTCGAGCTCGGCGAGAATCTCGTTGGTCACGTCGATTGCCAAGACATCGCGACCGATATACCCAAGAACATCGTTGCTGCGCTGATTATTGCGCCGGCTGATACTGGACAACTCCGGCCGCAAGGCTAACTCGCCGATACTGCTCGCCGGTATCCACTGCGTGCCTTGGCGGTTTGTCAGCAGCAGATGCTCGAGACCGCTGACAGCGCGTCTGTCAGCGTCAGCAAGACGGACGACAACCGGTAACTCCTCAAGATCTTCGAGCAATGCGCCGCCGGCGCGACCGTCGAGATCGGCTTGCATCTGTGCCGCGATCTCGGTCAGCGTGAAACCCGCTTCCGTCGCAGCGAACTCGTCCGCTACAAAATCGAGCTTTGGCGCTCCGCCGGCAACCGTGGCGCGGGTGTGCAAAACCCCGTCAATGGTGTGCATGATGCGGCGCAGTTCCTCGCCGAGCTCTCGCAAGGTCGCGACATCCGGCCCGATGATTTCAAAGCCAACCGGTGCATCGACGGGCGGCCCTTGCGCGAAAGGTGCGACGACGATTTGCGCCTCAGGAAATGCCTCACCCAATAGCAACGGCAGTTGCCGTATTAACGCGTTCGCTTCTTTAACGGTATCGACAAACACCATCGCGTGAGCGAACGCATCGTTCGCTTGCTCGCGCATGATGCGGTTGTAGTACACGGTCGGGTAGCTGCCACCAACACGCCAATGCACCTCGTTGACAGTGGAAAACTCGCGCAGCTTATTTTCGATCTGTTGAGCGATATCGGCCGTACGCGCCAGGGTCGATGACGGCGACAAGCGAACCTCGATCTCGAACTGATTCCTATCCGCCGGCGGGAAAAACTGCTGCCCGAGGGTACTTGCCAACAGGAATCCCGCAACGGGTAATGTCAGACCCGCCAAAACCGCTATCCGCGGAAACGCCAATACGGTCTCAAGCAAACGCCGGTAGGCACCAGCCACCCGTTTCGACCGGACACCATCTCGCCACCAAACATGCGGTGTGCCAGCGACCCGGCGGCGCATAAAGATCCCGCCCAGCGACGGAATAATCGTGACCGCCGTGAAAAACGACGCCAGCAATGCGAACACAACAGCGATTGCGATTGGGCTGACAAAATCACCCAAAGCACCGGGCAACAAGAAGACCGGCATAAAGCCGAGAATCGTCGTCAACGTCGACGCCAATAACGGGATGAACAAGTGTGCGAGCGCTTTTTGCACCGCTTGCCAACGCTCATCACCGTCGTCGAGGTGTTTTTTGACTTGGTCGGTGACGACGATGGCATTGTCGATCAACAAACCAATGGCGATGATCATCCCGAAGATCGCCATTTGGTGCAGTTGCTGCCCGGCCGCACCGAGCGCGAAGATACTGATCGCGGCCGATAAGGGTAGCGATGAGCCGACGATAAGTGCCGCACGGAACCCCATCGCGAAGAACACGACCAGGACCACCAAGGCAGCGCCCGCCAAGAGGTTGCTGCCTAGCGACGAAAGACGCTCTTCGGTATAGACGTTTTGATCAAAAACGGTCTCGATGCCCAGGCCGCCACCGTTAGAGGCTTTGAATACTTCGACCGCGTCGCGCGCTTCACCCGCCCACTGATCGAGACGAACGTTTTCATTGGTTTGCGCCGCAACCAATATACTGCGAGCACCGTTGGCAAACGCGAGATCTGCCGGTGGGTCGTGGGTCGCTTTAGTGATAGTTGCAATGCCGCCAACCGTTACGACGGCCCCGCTCGCCGTCGTTCGCAACGGTATGCGGCGAATGCGGGCAAGCGAGTCGATCTCGGCATCGACTTCGACAAACAAACTGCGCTCGTTTCCACGAATCGTGCCAGCGGGCAAGCGGGTGTCCGCCGCCGCGATCGCGCGCGCGACATCGGCCGTTGTCATGTTAAGCGCGGCTAATTCGGTTGCATCAATGTCGACACGAATTTCTTCGTCCGGTTGGCCGTAAATCCGCACGAGGTCGGTCCCGTTAATCGCCCGCAACGAGTCGGCGAGCTCCTCGGCCAAGCGGCTCATGACGCCAAGCTGCACGGGGGTATTTTGGGTCCAGCGAATGGCCACGATTTTTGAGAAGGCGACCGCGTTATTCTTGTCGTTGAAATACGGTTGTGACGCGTCAGCGGGCAGATCGGGCTCGACGTCTTTTAGCTGATTCTGAATCTCCGAGAATACTTGCTGATTCTCACCGGGGCCGACTTCGTCCGCTAGCTCGATGTTGATAATCGAGATACCGGGCATGGACCGCGATTCGGTCTTTTTGATCTCTGCGATTTCCAGCAGTGAATCTTCAATGACGTCGGTCACCAACGCTTCGACTCGCGCGGCCGACGCACCCGGTAAGATCGTCGTAACGCGCGGGTACCGCGCCGTGATTCGAGGGTCCTCGATGCGCGGAATATTTGACAGCGCCGAGAATCCACCCAGCAAGACAATGAGCAGGGTTAATGCCAACAAGTACGGGTTGCGAAAGAACGCGAGCGCCGGTGCCGTTTTAAACGAGGTGTGTTGTGCGCTCATGGTTACGGTGCCTGCGCAATTTCTGTGTCATCGATTCGTGCCGGCTGACCGAGCTTGACGTATTGCCCGGCCACAACCCGGTGCAGTCCGTCGACGACATAAAGCTCACCCGACGTAATCGCGCCACGGGCGAAAAACGCGGACTCCGTCTGGTGCAGCACCTCAACAGCTCGCGGTGACAAGCGATGACTCGCACCGGGTGGTGTAGCCTCTTCAGCGGATGACGGTTCAGCGACGAACACGGTCCACAGGCCGCGATTGCCCTCCGTCAAGGCACCGAGCGGTAACCAAAAACCGCGCTGCGGGATCTGCCGCTCAAAGGCGAACCGGGCTAAATCCCCGGGCAATGTTGCCGTATCTTCCAGCACGAAAATCGCATCGAGCGTTCGCGTGATTGGGTCACGACTCGGTACTATCGCGCGGAGCGACGCTTCGACGGCCCGTCCGCCGATCATCAGCGTGTGCGCCGACCCGGCGGTTAGCGAGGCTGCGGCTTCGGCGCTGATGCCGATTCTTGCTTCGCGCGCGGCAATTTCCTCGATCCGAACAACGGTTTGGCCGCCACCGACAATCACGCCCTCGTCGACAACACGACGAACGACCCGTGCGTTGTAGGGCGCTCTGAGCGTTGAACGACGGATATCGACGTCGATGCGTGCCAAGCGGGCCGCAGCGGCTTCCCGAGCAGCGACTGCGGTCGCCGCCGCTTGGCGTGCCTGATCGAGTGCTTGCGCCGACACACCGTCGTACTCGCGGGCTTCTTCGCTGCGAAGCAATGTCGCCTCGGCCAGCCCAGCACTCGCGCTGGCCTGCTCTAGAGCGGCTGCTGCTTCGCGCCGTGCCGTGCCAAGCCGCGCGGTATCCAGTATCGCCAAACGATCACCAGCGGCGACGGTGTCGCCATCGTTGACCATTATCCGCTCGACCTCGCCGCCGAGTTCGAATCCCAGTTGGCTTTGCCGCGGAGCCTCAACCAGGCCCGCAAACTGCGTGTCGGCGGCGTAGCTGTCCTGCTCGACCAAGCGCTCGACGCGCACGGGCAGGATTTCATTGGCACGGCGGTTTGCGTCAGTCGCATCGCCGCTACAACCTGCCAAAACCGCTGCGAACACCCATAACCAACGGCTGTTAACTGCTGCACCCAAGCTCATTGCTGTTCCTTTGCCGACACGATGTCGAAGATATATACTGGACGGTGTGGTATGATAATAATTCAAACAAACGAGACTGTCTAGTTTGATAAATAAAGACACAACCGCAAAGCGCCAGGGACGGCCCAAAAGCGAAGAGAAACGAGAAGCCATTCGGCAGGCGGGATCGGAGTTGTTCCTGGCTGTCGGCTGGGCCAATGCCTCGATGGATGCAATCGCCCAGAAAGCCGGTGTGTCCAAGCAAACCGTGTATTCGCATTTTCGCTCGAAGGAAGATCTTTTCCGGGCCTGTATCCGGTCGAAATTGTCGACCTATGAGCTCGACGGCGCCGATTGCGGCGATCAGCTCGATCAGGCGCTACAACGCTTTGGAGAACGGTTTTTCGAACTGATGAACGACCCGGACGTCACGCGGATGTATCGTGTTTTGATTGCGCACGCCGAGGAATTTCCGAATTTGGTCCGCAATTTCAAGGAAGCCGGGCCCGATGAAGCCGAACAGGAATTGGCGACGTTGCTCGCGCGTACGCTGCCGGACGACTGCGGACTCGATACGAAAGAAATCGCCTGCGATTTTTTGCATCCGATTATCGTCGACGTCTTGATGAAGCGGCTGCTTAATGTGGAGCCCGAAATCGGTGACCAACGCGCCTACATCGAACGTAGCGTCCACCGTTTCTTGCGGCTACACGGTATCGCCGCCAACCAATAAATAAGGAGCCGACCCAGTGTCTGGCGACGTCAGTGTCAGTGCGTTTCGCCACGCGGACATTCGGATCTGCGTCGACGCTCAATTGGTATTGCGGGCCGTTGGCATAGACAGCTACATCGAGCCGACTGAGCATGGCTACGCTCTGTTCGTTGCCAGTCCCGACTTTGCGGCCGCTCGCGAACAACTAAGCCTGTACGCGAAGGAAAACGCCAACCCGCCACCACCAGCGCCGCCACCGCTACCGACATTCCCGTGGGTTCGGGCCGTCGTTGCCTACGGCGCGCTCATCGTCGCCTTCGTCATGATCGCCGAGCGCCATGTCGGCGGGCTGGATTGGTACCGCGCGGGTCGCATCGATGGCGCTGCCGTCCTCGCCGGCCAGTGGTGGCGCCTCATCACGGCGCTGACGCTGCACGCCGACTTAAGTCATTTACTGGCCAATGTCGTCAGCGGCGCCGTCGCCGTCGCCTTGACCGCGCGCCTCGTGGGCGGTGGCGTCGCGGCGGTGGCGTTGCTGCTCAGCGGCACCCTTGGCAATGCGGTTAATGTTCTGTTTCAGGGGCCGAACCACCTTGCCGTCGGGGCGTCAACGGCCATTTTCGCGGCAGTCGGTCTCGTCGGCGCAATCGAAACCCGCCGGCATGGCCTGGTCAGTAGCAACTGGGCCAAGCGTATCGGGCCGTTGGTGTTCGCCGTCGTCTTGCTAACGTTCTTCGGGACGGGCTCGGAGCGTACCGACGTGGGGGCGCACTGGTGGGGCTTTGTTGCGGGACTGGTTGTTGGTCTCGGCTTGGGGCGAATCCCGGTCGGCTCGTTAACCGTACAACGCCAGCGACGCTGCGCTATCGCGGCGGGCGCTGTGCTCGTTATCGCGTGGCTTGCAGCCCTCCTCTAAACCACGGTGCGCTAGCTACACCGTAGCGGTACACTGCGGCGCTCCCTAAGAACCGGACCCTGTCGTGGCCGTAATCCTTAACTACCTTGCGACCACGTTGATCTGGGGATCGACTTGGTACGTTATTAGCTTCCAGCAAGCGGGGGCGGCGCAAGAGGTATCGGTCGCTATACGCTTTTTGATTGCCGCCGCGCTGCTGCTCGCATGGGGCCTGTTGGCGCGCCGCCGTCTGGGTATCGGGCGCGAGCATTACCCATGGGTTTTCGTGCAAGGTCTACTGTTGTTCTCGGCGAACTACCTGTGCGTGTACTTCGCGACACCGCTGATTACGACGGGACTCATCGCCGTCATCTTCGGCCTGATAATTCCGTTTAATATTGTTCACGAGCGGATATTTTTTAAGACGCCTCTGTCATTGCCATTGCTGTTATCGGCGACGCTCGGCTTAGTCGGCATCATGTTGGTCTTCGCGCCGCAACTGTTGTCGACCACACTAGACGATTCAGCGTTGCGAGGTATCGGCCTTAGTGTTGCGGGCGCCTGGCTGGCCTCACTCGGCAACATGGCCGCCGTCCGGAACACGAAAGCGAAGTTACCGGCTGTCGCCATCAATGCTCACGGAATGTTTTGGGGCGGACTGGCATCGCTTATTGTGGCCGCCGCGCTCGGGCGTAGCTTTGCGATCGACTGGACGTTCGAGTACACGGCCTCGCTCGCCTATTTGGCGTTATTTGGGTCGGCCGTCGCGTTTGGTAGCTACCTGTTTTTAATCGAGCATATCGGCTCCGGGCCGGCGGCCTACGCGAACATCATCGTCCCTATTGTTGCACTTGTGATCTCAACGGTTTTCGAGTCGTACCAGTGGACGTGGGTGTCCGCACTCGGCGTTGTGCTGGTACTCGGTGGCAACACGTTAATTATTAACCGGCAGCGCAAAAACCAACGCGCTGGACTCGCTAGAAAAAACCGAATCGCCTGACCGACGGGAGGAAACTATGGAAGTCGATATCAATGCTCTGATAGAGCAATTTCAACCAATGGTTGTGGACGCTGCAATAGCGCTTGTGAAAGCGATCGCCTTTTTTGTCATCGGTCGGTGGGTCGCGAAAGCCGTGACCAAGGCCGTTAAGAAAGCGATGGCGCGCAGCGACGTCGAGGACACGCTAGAAACGTTTGTCGGCAACATCGTCTACACCGTGTTAATGGCAGCCGTTCTGTTAGGTGTTATTTCGACGCTCGGCGTTGAAGTGACATCCCTGGTGGCGTTGCTTGGCGCCGCTGGTCTCGCCGTCGGTCTCGCACTGCAAGGCTCGCTATCGAATTTCGCCGCCGGTGTATTGATCATCTTATTTAAGCCGTACCGTGTTGGTGACTACATCGAAGCGGCCGGTGTCGCCGGTTCGGTCGAATCGTTGCAGATTTTCACGACGGTGCTGAAAACACCGGACAACAAAGTCGTCATCGTGCCGAATTCACAGGTCACCGATGGTGTCATCACCAACTACTCGACTAACGACACGCGTCGTTTGGATCTCATTGCCGGCGTGTCGTATTCCGATGACCTCGACAAGGTGCGGAACGTCCTCACCGAGATTATCGATGAGTCTCAGTACGTACTCGATACGCCAGCGCCAACGATCGCTGTTAGTGAGCTGGCCGATTCAAGCGTCAACTTCGTTGTCCGCCCGTGGGTCAAGACCGCCGACTATTGGAACGCGCACTTCACGATCACTGAAACGATCAAGAAACGCTTCGATGCGGAGGGGATTTCCATTCCATTCCCGCAACAAGATGTCTACGTGCACCAAGTCGGCGACTAGCACGTTCCCAAACGGAAACAGCCCCGGCGATCGGCGATCGCCGGGGCTGGCTCGACCGGTCGCGACTAGCGACTACTTGTCGCGTTTTTTTACCCGCGTGCGGCTGCGCTCGAGGTTGCCGTTTTCATCTCTGACAGCGCGTCGGGTGGCACTGGTGCGATCGCCGTCTGCATTGCGGCGGGTACCGGCAGCTCGATTGACGCGGCTGCCGTCATCACGAACACGTTGCGTCGCCCGTGTGTGCTGAACGTTGCCATCAGCGGTCCGTGTTGCGGCGCGCCGGCCGCGAGCCACGGTATCGCCGTTCTCATCAACCACGTTGACGCGGCGAACGGCCCGAGCATTGCCTTCACCATCGGTCACTGCGCGACGGGTGATCGTAGCCTCATTGCCGGCTGGCGTCGTCACGGTGCGAACATCGCGACCCGCGTTGGCGACCGACTCGGTTGAGGCGCTGGAATCATCGGCAGGCGCGGTCGTGGCGAGACCCAACAGGCCAATCGCTAGCAGTAATTTGGCCGGACGACCGTTTGTTTTTCGCTGGTTCATTGTCGTACTCCTTGTCGTGCTCATTGCTTCGTGGGTTGCTGGCATTAACGCCTAAGCCATAGAAGCGTTGACTTGAGCGACTACTGTATTTATATACAGTTACATGACTGCGCGATATTCGACGCCCGGCAGGGGCTACAGCCACAACGTCCCTGGACGCTTCGCGGCCACCGAAACCGTCACCGAGCCGGGTGCCGACCTGGAGACCTCAGCGCCCACCACACACTTTCATCGCGAGCAAGCCCGCAGCATTGTCTCCGGCAATCGTTCGCCGGACGTTCCGTTCGATTGGTCGATCAACAGCTACCGGGGCTGTGAACACGGCTGTGTTTACTGTTTCGCTCGTCCCTCACACAGCTACCTTGACCTGTCACCGGGTCGCGACTTCGAAACAGAAATTTTCTACAAACCCAACGGGGCCGATTTATTACTGGCGCACCTGGCGAAACCGGGCTATCGCTGCCAGGGAATTACGCTAGGCGCCAATACCGACCCGTATCAGCCCGCCGAGAAGCGCTTCGGCCTAACGAGAGCGCTCCTTGATGTGTTCATCGATTGCCGTCACCCGGTCAGCATCGTCACCAAAGGGACGCTCATCGAACGCGATATTGATCGATTAACGCGGCTCGCGGAACGCGGGCTCACGCAGGTGTCGATCAGCCTGCCAACCTTGGACCGTGGGCTGAAACGGACGCTGGAGCCGCGGGTGGCGAGCGGCGAACGGCGGCTGAAGACCATTCGGCGCTTGGCCGATGCCGGCATCCCGGTGACGGTGCTGGTCGCACCGATCATCCCAGCGGTCACCTGCGCCGAACTTGAACGCATCTTGGAAGCGGCCGCGGCCCATGGCGCTAGTCAGGCCCGTTACACGCTGCTGCGTTTGCCGCACGAACTCGAAGGCTTGTTCCGCGATTGGCTCGACACACATTTGACACAGCGAGCTGACCACGTGTTTTCGCTGCTCCGCTCGATCGGTGGCGGTCGAACCTACGATTCGCGTTTTGGGCATCGGCAGCGCGGTCATGGTGCCATTGCGACGCTAATGGGTGACCGTTTCGAGACCGCCTGCCGTCGTTATGGCCTCAACGCGGCCGCAACAAAGCTCCGTACCGATCAGTTCCGCCCACCGGCTGCGCTGGGCGCGCAGCGCCATCTGCCGTTCTAAATCTCGGTTTCGCAGCGATTATGGTACCGTGGTCAGCCACGGGTAGCAGCGGGAACCTGGTCGCGCCGCATCGGTCGAAAGAAAGGGCGAAGCGAAGGCACGCGGTCCGTTATTTGGCATGAACACAGTTGACAATCAGCGATGGCTAGGAGCCGCAGTTGCGATGGCGTTGCTCGCCGGAACAGCGGCGGCTGAAGAACAAGACGTCAATCATGAGTTGCTGATCGAGTCGCAGAACATCGAGCGACTGGTCGATGCCGGCGATCATGTCGCAGCGGTCGACGCCAGCAAGCGCTATGTCGTTCTAAACATGGAAACCCACGGGCGCGAGTCGTTGGAAACGGCCCGCGCGTTGTCCACGCTCGCAGGCGCGCAAGCCCTGGCCGGCGATTCGATTGCGGCACGCGAAAACTACGAAGCGTCGATTACGATTATTGAAACGCTGCAAGATCACCTCAGCGCCGAGCTTATCGACCCGCTAACCGGCCTTGGACGGGCAACGTTAAAAGCAGAGCGTCCCGATCTCGCCACCGATGCACTCGAGCGTGCGCTGCACGTTAATCAAGTCAACGTCGGTCCACAAAACCTTGAACAGTTGCCCCTGCTTAACGACCTTACCGAGGCCTACTACCAGTTAGGTGACTTCAAGCAAGTGAAAGCGTTGCAGCGCTTCGCTGTTGCGCTTTACGAACGCCAATACCCGAACGATGACAACAAGAGCATTATTCCCGCGCTGTATCGGCGAGCTGCGTGGCTCAATAAGATGGGTTTGTACCTCGATGAGCAACGGACCTACAACAAGATTATCCGCATCGTCGAACGGGTAGACGGCCGCGCCTCGTTGGAGTTGATCCCAGCGTTAACGCGACTCGGGCGCACGTACCTTTTCGCGGCGGAACCCGACGCCATTCTTACGGGCCAGCGGCGGCTTAAACGGTCGATTAACATCGCCAAGAAAAACCCCGACGCGACACCGGTTCTGCATGCGGAAACCGAGTTGGCACTCGGCGACTTTCACACGCTGACCGGCGATCGAACGAATGCTCGGCGCGCTTATGTCCGTGCCTGGGACTTGATGACCAGCGAAGATCTGACCCTGCTGACCGAGCGCGATAAGCGGTTCGACAACCCGCAACCGCTGCGCCGCGTGGACTCGCCTGTCGATGAGTTCAAATCAACCGCTGGCGCCGAGCTCAGAGAATCGCTAGGCCGCTCGCCGCAAATGGGCTATGTCACCGTCGCGTATGATGTGAACGCCCGGGGTAACCCCGAGAACTTGCGCGTTGTGGAATCGTTCCCGAAAGGGCTAAAAGACCGAGAGGCGCTAGCATGGGTCCGCAAGTTCCGGTTTCGGCCACGCTTTGAAGAGCGCAAGCCGGTGCGCACGGTCGATGAAGAGCATCGGTACGAGTTTCGCTACTTTGGTAATGCCGAAGACCTAGCGGAACCTGACGACGACGCTGACACCGACGCCACGTAACGCACCGCCTACCCTGGCGGTACGCGTATAAAACTCAAAATAGCTGGGGAAGCACACTCCATGCGCCTCCCCAGCTGCGCGGGTCCCTGCGCTGAATCGGCGTTGCCGATACGTTCCCTCGGCGTACCAGCGCGCACCTCCATGGGCACGCTCGTTCGCCGGGTGGCGTGGAAAGCCCCTGCTTACCGATGCGTTTCCGTCCCCACCGCAAGTCCTGTGTGCCGGCCGCGCAATTTATCTCACCGATTTGTCGGTTTTTTTGCTAAGCGGGGCCGAGCTGCCACGGCAACAGGGTCTGGCGTACACTGAGCGGGCGATGGAGAAGGTTTGTCCGGAGGTCGAGTCAATGTGGCGTCGCAGCATTTTTATTTTTTTGGCTGCCCTTGCTGGCGCCGGTTGCGTAACCAATCCGGTCACCGGCAAATCGGAACTGCGACTGGTATCCACGGCGCAGCAAATCCAACAGGGCGAGCAAAATTACGCCCCACTCCTGCAGTCACAAGGGGGAGAGCTGGTGGTCGACACAGAGCTACAACGCTATGTCTCGGGGGTCGGCCAACGCTTGGCAGCGGTTAGTGATCTCGCCTTGCCGTATGAATTCACGGTACTGAACAATTCCGTGCCCAATGCGTGGGCGTTGCCCGGCGGCAAGATCGCGATCAACCGCGGTCTGCTCGTAGAGCTCGATTCGGAAGCGGAACTTGCCGCGGTCCTCGGCCACGAGATCGTCCATGCCGCGGCCGGCCATAGCGCCCAAGCGCAAAGCCGTGCGCTAATTTTGCAAGGCGGTATTCTGGCGACGGCGGTCGCAGCCAACGATAGTGACTACGCCAACATTGCCGTGCTCGGTGCGAACATCGGCGCACAGCTGATCAACCAGCGCTACAGCCGAAACGCCGAGCTCGAATCGGATCATTACGGCATGAAGTACATGGCGGCTGCCGGCTATGACCCGCAAGGGGCGGTCGAACTGCAACAGACCTTCGTTCGGCTTAGCGCCGGACGTCAATCCGATTGGCTGTCTGGACTCTTTGCAAGCCACCCACCCTCCCAGCAACGCGTTGCAGCCAATCAAGTGACCGCTGCCGAGCTCGGCACCCGCGGCATCGGTGGTGCCGATACCTATGCCAATGCGATGGCGAGGATGAAGGCAGCTCAACCCGCCTACGATGCTTACGATAAGGGCCGTAAAGCCCTCAGCGACGGGGACCTTAACGGTGCTGCCGCACTCGGTCGCGAAGCGATTGACCGCTTACCACGCGAAGCCCATTTTCATGCGCTCCTCGGCGACGTCGAGCTAAAGCGCAAGAACTACGACAACGCGGTTCGCCACTATGGCCAAGCGATTAATCACAACGACAATTTCTTCTACTACTATTTGCAACGCGGTCTGATCGCGGAAGACCGCCGTAACGACGACAGAGCCCGTCTCGATCTCGAGCGCAGTGTGTCGTTACTGCCGACCGGCCCCGCCTACATGGCGCTTGGCAATATCGCAAAACGCCAAAATCGCCCGCAAGAGGCGGTGGCGTACTACGAGCGCGCGCGCGGCTCGCAAGGCCAGTTGGGTATCGCGGCCGAAGCCGCGCTGCTCGAGATCGACTTGCCCGCCAACGCCAGCAAATACCTGCGAACACGCAGCGGCCTTGACGATAACGGCGGCTTGTTTGTGGAGATCAGCAATCCAATGCGGGTTCCGCTAGGCAATATCGCGCTGGTGATCGACTACATCGATGCGAAAGGACAGCAACGGCGGGTCACGCGACGGATTCGCGGTGTCCTGCAGCCAGGTCAAAGCAGTCGAATTGCAACGGGGCTCGGCCCATTCCAAGCGGCCAACCAGTTTCGGGTGAATATCGCCAGCGCAGCGCTCACCGAGTAGCCGCTTGCAAACGCCGTTTCCGCCACTATATCCGGAAGTCGTGTCGGTATCGTAGCGAGCCAAACATGTTCGGACAACGCAAGAAAACGACCCTACCCTCCCCAGCCGATGCGTTACCCGGGCGCGACACGCCAATCGTGGCGCCCGGTAAGCACGTGGTAAACGGTGCATCACTTACAGAACCGTACCCGTCAGATACGGCGCTGGCGATGTTTGGTCTCGGTTGTTTTTGGGGCGCGGAACGACGTTTCTGGCAAACGCCGGGCGTTGTCGTTACGGCCGTCGGTTACGCCGGTGGCTACACGAAAAACCCAACGTATGAAGAAGTCTGCAGCGGCCAGACGGGCCACAACGAAGTGGTACGGGTGGTTTATCGCCCAACGGAAATCGCGTTCGACGACCTGTTGAAAGTGTTTTGGGAGTCGCACAACCCAACGCAGGGCATGCGCCAAGGCAACGACGTAGGCACGCAATACCGCTCAGGCATCTACACCTACGACGACGCTCAGCACAGTAGCGCCGAAGCGTCGAAAGCGGCATTCCAGCAGGCGCTAGACACCGCCGGTCACGGCACGATTACGACAGAGATCGTGGCGGCCCCCACGTTCTACTTCGCCGAGGATTACCACCAGCAATATCTCGCGCGTAACCCGAACGGCTACTGCGGCCTCGGTGGCACCGGCGTCAGTTGTCCTGTTGGCATCGGCGATAGCGCTTAACGCCGACCACTCGCCACAGAGTTCGTCAGCGCTGCGTCGTAACCGGTGCGCCGGAAATCGCGCAGCCCCGGTACGGCGCTGTATCCGTTACGATGGCGAGGTCGATTGACGAGAGCATCATGACGCGAACAACGAACAACGCCCGGCGCCCCGGTCGCCAACGAACGGCTACCGTCGTTGCCAACCGACCCCAGTGGACCGGCGAGAACCCAACACGAAGATGGCTGGATCCAATGGTCGTGCGCCGCGGCACTGACGCTTACGGCACGGGTGGTTGTCACTAGGATGCGCTGGCTCTTGTTCATAATTTTGGCCCTTTGCCTGGGCTATTTTTTTCTTTGGCCAACGCCCGTCAATCCGAAAGCTTGGCAAGCGCCGCAATCCACGGGCTTCAGCGGACCGCACAGCACCAATGACAGACTCGCCTCGATCGACACTCGCTCAATCGCCCCGTTTGTCGGGCCCGAAGCGCTAGCAATAGATGCGGCTGGACACCTGCTGACCGGCGTCGAGTCTGGCGAGGTGTTGCGTCTCAAACCTGACTCGCCGCCGGAGGTCGTGGCGCGATTGGGAGGACGACCGCTGGGCATCGCCGTTGCAGATAGCGGCCGCATCTATGTCGCGAATGCTGGCATCGGTTTGCAGCAATTGAACCCCGACGGGCGCTCAAAAGTTCTTGCCCGACAATTCGCCGGTACGTCGATCGCTTACGCCAATGCCGTCGCGATCGCGCCGGACGGCGGTGTCTACTTCACCGATGCGTCAACGCACTTCCACCCAGGCGCCCACGGCGGCACGCTGGCCGCTAGCGTGTTGGATCTATTAGAGCATGACCCGAACGGTCGGCTCCTGCGGTACGACCCAGAGAGCGAAGAGATCGATCTGATCCGCGACAACCTTGCTTTTCCGAACGGTATCGTCATCGACCCAAGCGGCGAGTTTCTGCTGCTTGCTGAAACCGGCGAGTACCGGGTACTTAAAGTGTGGCTGACTGGCCGGCGTCAGGGTGATGTGGAAACGGTGCTCGACAACCTGCCGGGCTTCCCGGACAACCTTGCTCGAACGGGTGACGGCACTTTTTGGGTCGGGCTCACCGCACCGCGCAAGGCGTTGCTGGATAATCTCGACGATCAACCGTTTTTGCGCAAGATGCTGGCTCGACTGCCAGTCGCTTTTAGGCCGGGACCGACCCCGTACGCGCATCTGATTGAGTTCGATGCAGCCGGTCAAATCGTTATGGACTTGCAGTCCTCGGTAGGCCCCCTAATCGCGGTAACCGGCGCTGTGTCGGACAAGCAGACGATCTACATTGCCTCGTTACACGGTTCAGACATCGGCGTGGTGCCGAAGCTGACCGTGCGCCGATAGCACCACTGCCACGCCATTGTGACGCTTCGAATAACCTACTTGTTAGCGGCCGCCGTCCTCCTCGGTCCGCTGGCCATGCAGATCTACCTGCCTGTCCTGCCCACGTTGCAAACGGAGTTCGGCGTTACTCAGGACGTTATCCAGCTGACGTTCAGCCTATACATCTTGGCGGCAGGAATCGCGCAACTCGTTAGCGGGACCTTATCTGATCGTTATGGCCGTCGGCCGATCATGTTGACCGGCATTGTGCTGTTCTTGCTGGGCAGCGCTGCCTGCGCGCTGGCACCAACAGCGAACGCACTGATCGGCGGCCGCATTATTCAAGCGGCAGGCGGGGGTATCGGTCTGGTTGTCGCCCGTGCCGTTCTCAGCGACTTGTACCCACCCGCCGAGATGGCAAAGCGCCTAGCGACCGTCATCCTCATTATGCTGATCGGTCCGATGCTCGGTCCGCTGACGGGTGGTTACTTCGGCGTTTGGTTTGGCTGGCGCAGTATATTCTGGTTACTTACCATCGTCTCCGCCTTGGTCTTGGTGTTATTGACCGCCCGATTACCGGAGACATTAACGGCCGAAAAACGCGGCCAAACAAAGTCGTTGCGCGATGGTTTCGCGCTGGCGCTAGGCCGACCGCGGTTTCTACTTTATGCCGCCGTAACAACATCGAGTGCAGCCGGTTTTTATCTGTTCATCTCGATGGTGCCGTTCGTTATGGAACGCCACTTTCGCGAGCCGACGGAGCGATTCGGCGAACTTTTCATCATCCTCGCTATTGCTTATGGCATCGGCAATTTCCTCGCGACGCGCTACGCCGCGAAAATCGGTATCGCCCGAACTGTGGCCGCTGGCACAGTGGGTGTAACGCTCGCCGTCAGCGTCGCGCTCGCCATCGAAGCGACCATCGGCCTTACCGCCACCAGTTTGTTCGCCGCAATGGCCGTTTCGACCTTGTCGCAAGGTTTCTTTAACCCAAGCGCCCAGGGCGGCGCCGTCGGTCAAGTGCCGGAGCGCGCTGGGACCGCCTCGAGCCTGACGAGCTTTCTCATGCAACTATTCTCGGCTGTCCTGGTGCAGTCACTCGCCGCTGCGGTGTCGCACAGTATTTGGCCGCTACTGATCACGCTGGCGGTGGTACACGGCGCCGGCATGGTCGCGGCTCTCGCGTTACACCGCAACGCGGCGATGTCGCTTGCCACGACCGGCCGACCGTAGCGACACCGCGGCTAAAAAGCGCCTCGGCCGAGTCCGTCGCGGGCCTGCAAGTCGGTCAAGCCCAATACCGCCATGCCTTGCTCAAACGTGATATCGACCGGGATTCCTAGGGCCGTCAATCGTTCAAGATCGGCGGCAAGCGTTGGTCGGATCACACCGAGTTCATCGGTCAGCGCTCGCGCTCGCGCAAGATCACCGTCGCCTTGAATCGTTAAGATGAGTGCGGATAAGTCGTCCATTGCCGCTTTCATTGCCTCGAACTCAATGGCGTACTGACCCGACGTTGGATCGCGGCGAAACGCACCGCGGTCGAGGAAATAATTGAACCGCAGCATATTGGCCTTGCCGTGAGCGCTGCTCGCGCCAAAGCGAATCGACCGGAAAATGCTGGCGACGAACGTGACGTAATTGTCCATCAGACTCGCATTGCCCAGTTCGCCAGCCTCGTGCAGCTTGGTAACCATGTACAGGCCGAGCACGTCGGCCTTGCCTTCCTCGAGGCTTGACGCGACCTCCCGCAACGCCCAGCGCACCGTACCGTTGCCGTCAACCGTATTTTTTATGCCGAGTCCATGTGCAACCTCATGAAACATCGTATTGGCGAAGAACGCATCGAACGTAACGTACTGGCGTTGCTCCGGAACAATGAGCTCATCGGCCAACGGCTCGAGGATTTTCTCGAATTTGGCCCGCATCGCGTTTTTGAGCTGGAGCCGGCGCGTACCTTTGGATAGCTGCACAACCTCGTCGTTCGGTAAGTTAATCGCGATGGTTTTTGAACCTGCATTGGAGTGGCCAGCGTAGTACAAAACGTCGTAGGCACCGAGGTCGGAATTGACGCCCGGTCGTTCCTGCTTGTACAGGGCGGGAACCGGTAAATCCCGTTGCAGCGCTGGCAAGAAGGTCGCGAAGTGGGCGAGATTGCGACTCCAAACAAGATCTTTCTTGAGGACGTACGCTTCGTACGCGGCGCGATAACCGTAGCGCTGATCTTCGTACGTCTCGATAGCGCCGATAACAACGTCGAGTGGGTTGTCCTTCATGTCCATCCAGGCGAGATCGCTCGGCTGGTAGTCGTCGGTGACCAAGGCGTCAGCGCGAAGTCGTAGGTAACCAGCAAATGCGTCGTTCTCGGCAAGTTCGGAGGCCTCACGCAGCCGAGCGGCAGCAACGGCCAATGCGTCGCGATACGCCTCGTGATAAGGGATCAGCACAAGGTCGCGCTCGGCATCGCGGCGAACCAACGAGTACAAGCCATCTTTGCCGGCCTGATCCCAGGCATCGAACTCCGCGTCACTCATGTCGGTCGGGTAGAAACCGGCGCCGCGCGGTTTCTCGGTAACACCCGGCACGAAAGGAAGATCGCCGTCGAGCCGGTTCCAAGGGCCGTAGTTGATCGTCGCCAGCGTTTTCACCGAGCCATCGAGAGAGCGCACAAACGCTGCCCAATCGTCACCGTAAGCTTGTCGCCAAAACAACTCGTCCATAATGATGGCAGCGTCGATGAGCTTAACGATCAGGCGCTGCTGGTTCTCGCTGAGTTCCGATAAGTCGGCGTTGAGTCGAAACGGCGCATACTGATCGAGCAACCCGGCATTGCGCTCGGGTAGGCTCGTTGTGTCGCCCGTCAAACTCGCCCGAGTGTCGAGCGTGCCGGTCTGCTCGATCCCCGCACAACCCGCCATCGCCACCAACCCGGCTACCGCCGCCGCACGCCGCCACCGTGTACTCATCGCCGCAAATTCCCTTCCTAACTCTGCGCATGAGTGTAGCAGTCGGCCGTCTAGCCTATACTGGCGAAACGGCTTTTCGGGAAAAATCCTATGAAATGGGTCCGCAGACTCGTTGTCGCGTTGGCAGTTCTGCTCGCCGTCGCGCTTATCTACGCGTACACGCTGCCCGCCGCAACTCGCGTAGAACGCACGATCGTCATCGATCGCCCGGCCGCGACCGTGTTCGCCCAACTGAACGATTTTCACCAATTCAACCGGTGGTCACCGTGGTACGACTTAGCACCCGATGAGACCCGCTACACGTTCTCGGGGCCTCGCCGCGGCGTCGGCGCCGTTATGCACTGGGAGTCCACGAACCCTAGCGTCGGCAAAGGCACGCAGACGATTACCGCGAGCGAACCGCCCAAGAGCCTCGAAACCGCCTTGGAGTTCGACGATTTCGGCGAAAACACGGCGGGCTTCGACCTAAAGCCGGTTGATGGTGGCACCGAAGTCACGTGGTTTCTGGCTCAAGAGCATGGTTACGACCCCGCTAGCCGATTGTTCGGTTCGATGCTGGATCGCTTCGTAGGGCCCGACTACGAACGGGGTCTCGCCAAGTTAAAGACGGTGACCGAGGAACTGCCCCCTGAAGACTTTGCTGATCTCGAGGTCACCGAGGTCGACGTTCCGCCCGCGCAGTGGCTGATCGCGAGCACAGCTTCCGATCCGAACCCGGACGCCGAGTCAGCGGCCCTGAGCCAAGCCTTTTTCGCCGTCGTTAACGCGCTCCAAGAGTTTGACTTAGAGCGTGCTGGCCCCGCCTTGCGTATCGAGCGCGGCTTCGACAGCCAAGCCAGGTTTGATGCCGGCATTCCCGTTACCGGGCCTGTCGATAACGTAACCAGCGCCGTTGTTCGTGTGGTAGACGCGTATACCGGACCCGCTCTGAAGACAGTCCATACAGGTCCGTACAGTCGTCTGTCGGTCACACACGCAAAGTTTGCGGCTTACGCGGCGGCGCACGGTTTCGCGATTGCCGGCGATCAATGGGAGGTCTATGTCAGCGATCCGGCAGAGGTGCCAGAAGATCAGTTAGTAACCGATATCTATGTGCCGGTGGCACCACCGCAAGACTAAGACTTTAATAGGAATTCCGGAACGGCGGGCGCCGCTTGCGGCGCGCCAGCACCGTCGCGGCCATCAACAACGTGCAATGCTCGGCCACTGTTTTCTTGTGCGATCGTTGCCGAGTACAGATCGACGATACAACGCGCGCACTCGGCGGCTTGTGTCGCGGACATCTTGCGGACCGATGCGACGATCGGACTCTCATCGCCTAAGGCTGGGGTTTGATGCAACTTCTGCCGCAACGCAGCAAACAGACCGCGCTGGCCGCTAGGTAACTCATCCTCGCGGATGTCGTCTAAATGTTGCGTGAATGAATCGGCCAACCGGTCTTTGACCGATCCGGCATCACATAACGCCACTACGGCATCGCGAAACTTGCTCGATAGGTACGCCACTGTCCCCGTCCCATTGTTTTTGTTTTTTGGCGTTCGTCGCCCGGAGCTGATCCGTCGCCCTACGGATCCGGTGGTGATTGACTCAAGACCGCCCCGGCCGTCGCACTAAGTTCCCCGCTCAGCGCCCGTTCGGTTCGGCAAGCAACCACTTGCACCACGTTTTTATAGCAAATTCCGCTAAACGCGCCAAGGCTCCGCTAAATCCGCCGCAATCGAATCGTCCAGGTTTCGCCGTCGATGCCGACGCTGGCCTCGTGCACGTCGCCCGCAGAAGTCTCACGCCACGCGCTCGCCAGCGTTTCATCCATGACCAGCTGCCGGTACTGCGCCAAAACGGCCGCAAGGCGCTCGCCGCCCGTGACGCCGAGCTCGATTCGGTCCGAAACGTCCAAACCCGCTTGTTTCCGGGCGTCCTGGACGGCGCGAACCAGCTCGCGCGCCTGGCCCTCGCGCTCCAGTTCACCCGTCAGCGTCGTGTCGAGGGCGACCAGGTAGCCCGCATCCTCGGCACACGCAAAACCAGCCGCGGACTGTGTCTCGATCAACACGTCATCAGCGCCAAGCCGGATCGGCTCGCCGTCGATTTCAATCTCGAACATCGCGCCGGCCTCGCAGGCGGCCGCGATAACCGCGCCGTCAGCCGCCGCTAGCGCCTCGCGGATCGCCGGTACCAGCTTGCCGTACTGCTTACCGAGACGCGGCAGTTTCGGCTTGATCCGGTACTCGACCAGCTGATCGTCGCGGGCAATAAAACGGATCGCCTTGATATTGAGTTCGTCGAGAACTTGCTGCTGGTGCTGCTCGACGTAGCGCGCGTCATCGGCATTCGGCAACCGGACCCGAACTTCACTCAGTGGCTGGCGGGTCTTGACGCCGCTTTGGCTGCGCGCCGCACGACCGAGACCCACCACTTTTTGCACCACGTCGATAGCGCGCAGTAACTCATCGTTGCGGTAGCCAGGGTCGACGACCGGCCAGTCGCACATGTGGACACTGGTCGGCGCGTCGTTGCGTCGGCCCAAATTTTGGTACACGTGCTCCGCAAGGAACGGCACCATGGGCGCCATCGTGCGCGTGATCGTGTCCAAGCACTCGTACAGCGTTTGATAAGCGGATCGTTTGTCGGCGGAGTCCGTCGACTTCCAGAAGCGGCGCCGGTTCAACCGCACGTACCAATTCGATAACTGGTCGATAAATCGCTCGATCGCCTCACCGGCCCCCCGTGCATCGAAGCGATCCAGGCCGTTACTGACTTCGCGAACGGTCGCCTCCAGCAGTGCCAACGCCCAGCGGTCGATCTCCGGACGGTCCGCTAACGGAACTTGGGTGTCGAGATCGACGTCGTCGAGACGTGCGTACAACACGAAAAAGCCGTAGGTGTTCCAGTAGGTATTGATAAACGAGCTCGCCACATCGGCGACGATGTCGACCGAAATGCGTTTCTGGACATCGGGCGCGACGCGTGCGAGGAAATACCAGCGCAGCGCATCAGCCCCGACCGTGTCGAACACCGCGTAAGGATCGAGGATATTGCCCAGCGATTTGGACATTTTCTTGCCATCCGCATCGACGATATGCGACAGACAGACGACGTTCTTATAGGCAACCGAATCGGACACCATCGTCGAGATCGCGTGCAAGGTGTAGAACCAACCGCGCGTCTGATCGATCGCCTCGCAGATGTAGTCGGCCGGAAAATGGTCGGCGAAGATGTCAGCGTTGTCGAATGGGTAGTGCCATTGCGCGTAACTCATCGCCCCCGAATCAAACCAGCAATCGATGACCTCGGGGACCCGACGGTACGTCCGGCCGTCTTTCTCAAAAGTGATGTCGTCGACCGCGGGTCGGTGCAAATCAAGCTCGGTCAACGAGCGGCCGACCAAAGCCTCAAGCTCGGCCAACGAGCCGATGCAATGAAAGTTGCCATCGTCGTCGGACCAGACCGGCAACGGCGTGCCCCAGAACCGTTCACGCGACAGCGCCCAGTCGATGTTGTTTTCCAGCCAATTGCCAAAACGGCCATCGCGGATTGTCTCCGGGACCCAATTGATGGTCTGGTTGAGTTCGACCATCCGATCCTTGACGTCGGTCGTGCGGATGTACCACGCGTTTTTAGCGTAATAGATGATCGGATCGCCGGTGCGCCATCCGAAGGGATAGTTGTGCAGGTACTTACCGGCACGAAACATGAGCCCGCGCTCGGTCAGATGTTTCGTAATGACCGGGTCAGCCTCTTTGAAAAACAAGCCGGCGACGAGCCCGACCTCGGCTTTGAAATGCCCATCTAGACCGACACCGTGGACAACCGGCAGGCCGTGTTGCTGACCCAATGCAAGATCGTCAACACCATACGCCGGCGCGGTATGGACGATGCCGGTACCGTCCTCGGTGCTGACGAAGTCTGCGTGGAACACCTGGAACGCCGCCGCCGAATCGACCGCCAGATCGTCAAACAAGCGCTGATAGCGAGTACCGACCAGGTCAGCGCCCTTACAGCGTGAGACGACGATCGGCGCCTGATCACCGAACACCGCACCGACAAGCGCCGCGGCCAACACGAGCTGCTCGTCGCCGTGCTCGACGCGGACGTAATCGACGTCGTTGTGAACGGCCAGGGCCAAGTTGGACGGTAGCGTCCACGGCGTGGTTGTCCAAACAAGAAAAAAGACGTTGTCTTCATCGGCAAACGGAAACTTAACGAAGATCGAGGGGTCCTCGACTTCGCGGTAGCCTTGCGCCAGCTCATGTGAGGACAATGTCGCGCCAATGCGCGGGTCATAAGGAACGACCTTGTAACCTTTGTAAATGCGGCCCTGATCCCAAATGGTTTTGAGAAGCGACCAGACCGATTCGATGTAGTCGTTGCTGAGCGTGTAGTAAGCGCCCTCGAGATCGACCCAGTAGCCCATGCGCTCGGTCATGGCCTCCCAGTCCTCGATGTAACGCATCACCGATTCGCGACAACGGCGTGTGAACTCGGCGACGCCAACCTGCGCCTCGATCTCCTTCTTGTCGAAGATGCCAAGCTCTTTCTCGATACCGTGCTCAACCGGTAAGCCGTGCGTGTCCCAGCCTGCTTTGCGCGGTACATGAAAGCCACGCATGGTTTTGTAGCGTGGGTAAATGTCCTTGAACGTCCGCGCCAAGACATGGTGAATACCGGGTTTACCGTTCGCGGTCGGCGGTCCTTCATTGAAACTCCATAACGGTCGCCCGGCGCTCTCAGCCAATGTCATGGCGAACACATCATGCTCGCGCCAGAAATCGAGAATCGCCTTTTCTATGGCCGGACCGTCGTATCGAGCCGCTACTTCGTCAAACATCGTCTTTCATCTCTGCCAAAAAAAACCCCGGGCATACAACACGTATGCCCGGGGCGTTTGATGATCGTCATCAAGCGCGGTACCACCCGGCGCTCGCCACCGCCTCACGGCAGCAGCCTCGTTGGGTCGACTGACCCTACCCCGTCTCGTGGGGCCCCGGCCAACTTACTCGGTCTCGCTTTTCAGTCGGCTGCTCGCGGGTGATATTCACGCTACGTGTTGGCGAGGCTCACACCGTCCCTCGCTCGCTGGACAACAGCGGCAGCGTTACTTGTCCCGGTCGACGCAAGGGACAGACGCTAGCAGAATGCTGGGGGCTTGAAAACCGCTGCGGCGAGTTGGCAACCTTGACGTTCTGCGCCTCGCGGAGGCGCCCATTGCTAGAGACTACAAAACCATGCCAAACCGACTATCGCCGCTCATTGCCGCGGCCATGCTGACCGTCCCCGCTCAGGCGGACGAAGGCATGTGGACGCTCGATAACTTCCCCAGCGATGCCGTCGAGGCCCGCTACGGCGAAACCCTGAGCAACGCCGCACTCGGCCGGCTGTCCCTGGCGACGGTGCGAATCGAGGGGGGATGCACGGGATCGTTCGTCTCGCCGAATGGCTTGGTATTGACCAACCACCACTGTGTGCAGCGCTGCCTGACCCAGTGGACCAATGCGGACGCCGATCGGCGCCGCGACGGCTTTCTGGCCGGCCGGCGCGACGAAGAACTGCGCTGCAATGGCGAACAAGTATCGGTGCTCGTGGGTGCCGATGACATCACCGCCGCAGTGACGGATGCGATTGATGGGCTACCCGATGATGAGGCGAATACGGTCCGTAAATCGACGCTGACGCGGATCGAGAACGAGTGTCGCGAGCGTTATGCGCAAAGCGCCTTGGTCTGTGAGGCCGTCACGCTCTATCACGGCGGTCAGGTGTTTCTATACCGCTACAAGCGCTACAGCGATGTGCGCCTCGTGTTCGCACCGGAACAGGCGATCGCTGCATTCGGCGGCGACCCCGACAATTTCAATTTTCCGCGTTGGTGCCTCGACATGGCGATGCTGCGGGCCTACGAGAACGACGCCCCCGCGTCCACACCGACGTTTCTACCGATTCGCCGGGCAGGTGCACAACCTGGCGAAGCGGTGTTTGTGAGCGGTCATCCTGGCTCTACGGAACGCTTAAAATCGTCCGCGCATTGGCAATTGCTCCGCGATACCGTCTTGCCGGCCGAAATTGAATACCGTGCCGAGTTGCGCGGCCGGCTGCGCCAATACGCGAAGCGCGACGCGGCAGCCGCGCGCTCGACCACCGCGCTACTCCAAGGCACCGAGAATACGCTGAAAGTCTATCGGCAACGGTTACGCGCGCTCGCGGACGAGCGCAATATCAACGCCAAAAAGACGCAGGAAGCTGCCCTTCGCGAGACAGCGATTGCGACTGAAGGTCTTACTGAAACACTGGCCGACGCGGAGCAACGCGCCGCCGAAGCCGCGGCCGTCTTCCGAAACATTTACGACCGCTACTCGATGATCGAGGCGAAACGCGGCTTTAATGGCACCCTCTACGGGTACGCCAGCGCACTCGTTCGTGCCGCCGCCGAGCGCGCCAAGCCCGAAGAAAAGCGTTTGCGCGCCTACACTGACTCTCGCTTGCAGAAACTTGAGAAACGCTTATTGGCGCCGCGGCCGATCGATACCGACCTCGAGAAACTGCGCCTGAGCTTTGGCTTCGAAAAAATGCTCGAGCGCTTAGGACCGGACAACGAATTTGTCCGGCTGGTACTCGGGCGCTCCGGACCAAACGCGTTAGCCGACAAATTGGTCGATGGAACCAAGCTCGCCGATCCTGTGTTTCGGCGCGAGTTGTGGTCAGGCGGTCTGGATGCGATTGAAGCCAGCGACGATCCAATGATCCGGCTCGCGTTGGCCGTTGACCCCGAGGCACGAGTCCTAAGAAAGCGCTTCGACGACGAGGTGCAAGCACCCGAGCTGGCCGCAGAGACAGCCTTGGCACGCATTCGTTTTCAACTGTACGGTACCGACTCCTACCCCGATGCAACGTTCAGCCTGCGCGTGAGTTTCGGTGCGGTCGAGGGTTGGGTCGAGGGCGAACGGTCAGTCGGCCCTTACACAACGCTTGCGGAGCTCGGCCCGCGCGTGACCGGCGAAGCACCGTTCGTACTGCCGTTGGCGTGGCGCGATACCCGTATCGCGCCGCAGACGCGCTTCAATATGGCGACGAGCAACGACATTATCGGTGGCAACTCGGGTAGCTCCGTCACCAACGCGGCCGGTGAACTGGTCGGGCTCGCCTTCGATGGCAATATTCATTCGATTCCCGGTCGCTTCTTCTACGACGGCACACGCAATCGAACGGTTAGCGTTCACAGCGCGATCATGCTTGAGGCACTCGATTACGTCTACGACGCCGACGCGATTCTCGATGAACTAACGATACTGTAGACGTGCCGAGCGACTGGCCAGCAGCCCGGCGCCTTAGCGCTGGCGACATTGCCTTATCGACCCATATTGCCGGCGACGGACCCTTAGTCGTACTGCTGCATGGGTTTCCAGATATTGCGCTTACCTGGCAGCGCTTACTGCCAGCCCTGGTGGCCGCTGGTTTTCGGGTTGCTGCACCCGATCTTCGCGGCTACGGCAACTCGGACTGTCCGCGCGATGTTCGCGACTACGCGATCGACAGATTAATCGGCGATCTCGACGGTTTGCTCGATACGCTGTCGACCGATACCGCGGTATTCGTCGGGCATGACTGGGGGGCGCTGCTGCTGTGGCAATACGCGCTGCAACGAGCCGAGCGCATTGAACGTTTGGTAACGCTCAATGTACCGTTCTACCCGCGCCCCTCGTCGGATCCGCTAAAAGGTTTACGCCGCTTCTTCGGCGACACTCATTACGTCGTCGACTTTAACAACAGCGCGGCGGCCGACACGGTATTCGCCGCCGACCCGAAACACTTTCTGCAAGCGATGTACCGACGCTTACCGATCACGCGCGCTGACTTCGAGTCGCGAACCGGTGGGCGACCGGCACCGTTTTCGATGCTGCACGAACTGGCGAAAAACGCCCTACCTGGCGAGGATCTACTGAGCGAGGCGGCGTTGGCGGCACGCGTCACAGCTTTTCGTCGGACCGGCTTCACACCCGCTATTAACTGGTACCGAAACTGGACCCGCAATTGGGTGCTCACCGAGCGCGTTGCGCAACGCATCACGACACCGACGCTGTTTGTCGAGGCAGTCGATGATGTGTTGATCGACCCGACTCACGTGCAAGCGATGCGTCGATCGATCGACAACTTGGATATCTGGTCGCTGGCGGACTGCGGACACTGGCCGCATCTAGAACACCCGGCCGCCGTCAACAAGAAAATCGTTCGCTGGCTAACCGCGACAGACTGAATCCGGATCACCCTCTCGCGATGTCTAGCCGGTAACCGTTGCCCACGAGGTCACCGTACCGAATCCGTAGGTAGTTGCTGGCCCGCCGCAACGGACGCTGCAGGTTTCGCCGCACAGAGTCCATTCACGCGCACTGAGCGAAAAACTACACCGCTTTCGTTGCACCGAGGAACGCGACGCTCGCGATGCCGATCCAATAGACGTAGGCGACATAGCGCGACCGACGAATCGAACGCTCGAGGGTTTCCTCGGCCGCCGCGTCATTCGGATCCACAGCCAACACGCGAAAGAGATCTGTCCACTCGCGCATAACGAAGCGCAGATACAAACCGATGCAAAGCATCAACGCGTAGATTAGAATTTTCAGCGCGTACCAGTACATGCCTGGACCGGCCAAGAACGGTCCGTAGCCCAATAGCGAGGCGATCGATGAAATTAGCAACGCGGGAATCAAAATGAACCGCAGCCACTCGTCGATTTTGGTCAATCGAATACCGAGATCGGTCTCGCGGAAAATAAACGCAGACCAGGTGAGCGACAACCACGCCGCGGTCGCTACCCAGATGACGGTTAGCCAACCGCCACCGTACGGCTGCAACCCGTAGATGTTGCCCATGTGCAGCCCGAGTGGCAGTAGCAAGATGATACCGGTGCGTGCCAGGATATCGATGCGGTACGCCGTTTCCATATGCCGGCGCCGCTCCTCGAGCGACAAGCGCCGGTTAACGACGTTATAAGAGGACTGAAACACGCCCCATTCGCCGCCCAGCCAATACACCATGGCTAGGATATGGACCCAACGTAGAACGAGAACCGATGCGACGGTCATAGCACTTCCCCCATCGCCGCTTATCGTGAGCGGCCAGTTTTCACCGAGGGTAAAGTGCGCGAGGCGCGAGCGTCAATGCAGTTGTTGCGGCGCGTCGTCGTCGTCGGTGCCACCGAACAACGCCCGGTCGATGGCGCCCACTAACTGGTTGGTTTCCTGTGCACCGACAACGAAAACGCGTTGGTTCACAAGGAAATTTGGTACCCCGGCAACGCCGGCGTTACGTGCCATCGCCTCGTTAGCGCGCACGATGGTGTGCACCCGGTCGTCGCTGAGCGCCGCGTCGATAGTCGGCCCATCGAGACCCACCTTCAGCGCCAAGTCGTGCAGCACACCGGTGTCACCGAGATCGGCACCATCGGCGAAGTAGGCATCGAAAAACGTCATCGCAAGTTCGGTCTGCAAATCGAATTCGCCGGCTTGATGCAACAAGCAATGCGCTAGGAACGTATTGGGTACGCGGCTGATCCGATCGAAACGAATGGCGGCCCCTTCGTCGGCGCCCATGCGGGCTAGGTCGATCAATGCGGGTTGCACCGCTTGCCGATCGCCAAACCGTTTGGTCAGGTACGCATCGAGGGCTTCGCCGTCCGAATCGATGTCCGGGTTCAGCTGAAACGGGAACCATCGCAACGTCGCTGGGCCATGGACCGATTGCAACGCGGACTGCAGACGTTGCACACCGATTCGGCTCCATGGGCAAACCACATCAGCGATGATGTCGATGGCCAGGCCTTGCTCAGGCCGTGTCGACTCGCCGACGAGCGTCAGAATCTTGTCCCCAGAAATACCCGATGTATCGCTCATAGCCAGGAAATGCTGACGACGATGCCGATTTCAAGGGTCGGCACAGGTCGATAGAGGGTTGGAACACAAACTGGACGGTAAGTTCGCGACAATTACTTCACCGCTGTTGTGTAATAAGACGGCAGCAGCAGCGGTCTAATCCGACAGAACGCCGATTGAACGCGCGCACCGCGGTGCGCCTGGAGGACATAATGCTGATTCGCCGTGCGCCCGATTTACGCTCATCGGAAATAACCGATAAGCCGACTTACCTCAACCGACGCGCCCTTGTCCGCAATGCCGTGGCTGCCGGGGCCCTATCAAGCGTCGGCGGGGCGATCGCCGCTGAAATACCGACCGAGGCGGGCGCGCGCCTACGCGGTATCGTCAAAAGCCCATTGTCTACGGACGAAAAACCGAACACTTACGAAGAAGTAACGGGCTACAACAACTTTTACGAATTCGGGACTGGGAAGCGCGACCCGGCCCGCTACGCGCAGGATTTTGAACCGCACCCGTGGTCGATCACGGTCGGCGGCGAAGCGGATGTTACCGGAACGTTTAACCTCGAAGACTTTGTGAAGCCCCACACGCTCGAGGAACGTATCTACCGCTTTCGGTGTGTCGAAGCCTGGTCAATGGTGATTCCGTGGGTTGGCATTCCGCTGGCCGACGTGATCAAAGCGTTCAAACCACGCAGCAACGCCAAGTATGTTGCGTTCAAAACGCTGCTCGATCCCGACCGCATGCCGGGTCAGCGTTCGCGAGTCTTGGATTGGCCGTATCGGGAGGGGTTAACCATCGCTGAGGCGATGCACCCACTGTCGTTGCTAGTGGTCGGTGTTTACGGCGAAGTGCTCCCTAATCAAAACGGCGCGCCGTTGCGATTGATGGTCCCATGGAAGTACGGCTTTAAGAGCATCAAGTCGATTGTCAGTATCGACTTTACCGAGCGCGAACCGCGAACGTCCTGGAAAATGGCCAACGCCCGCGAGTATGGGTTCTACGCCAACGTTAACCCAGAGGTCGACCACCCGCGCTGGAGCCAAGCACGCGAGCAACGCATTGGCAGCGGCCTATTCGGCGAGAAGATTCCAACGCTACCGTTTAATGGTTATGCCGACGAGGTAGCTGGCTTGTACGCTGGGCTGGATTTGCGCCGCAATTTCTAACGACGATGAATCGCAACCAGATCATTCGCTGGATCGCTAAACCGGTCATTTTCGCCGCGGCGCTCGCGCCGTTCGCGTTAGCCGCGTTGACGCTTGTCAGCGGCGAACTTGGGCCCAACCCAGCCGAAGCACTACTCGATGTTTTTGGCGAATGGGGGTTACGGATTTTACTGTTGACGCTGGCGATAACGCCGCTGCGAAAACTCACCGGTCTTAACGAGCTAGTGCGGTTTCGGCGCATGATCGGTTTGTTCGCGGCGTTTTACATCGGCCTGCATTTTCTGGTCTATGCCGTGCTCGACCAAGGGCTGAACGTTACCTACATCGTCGAAGACATTATTGAGCGCCCGTACATCACGGTGGGTTTCGCTGGTCTTCTTATCTTGCTAGCGTTAGCAGCGACATCGCCGCTCGCAGCCAGACGGGCACTAGGGCGGCGCTGGCAGCAACTGCACTACGGTATTTATCCGGCCGCCATCCTCGGTGTCTGGCATTTTTGGTGGCAGGTTAAAAAGGACGTCACGGAACCGGCCATCTACGCCGCCATCGTGGCGCTGCTACTCGGTGTCAGACTGCTGGGCCGGCGCCGCGCTCAATCAAACGCAGCGAACCGGGTCGTAGGCCGCCAAACTGCCGACGCGCCGCCAGCCTGAACGCCCGCTTAACGGTGCGTTAAGGGCCGATTCAGACGACCTATCGTTGAATGTCACCACGGACACCCCGTGGAGACAGACCTATGAAAATTACCCCTTTGTCGTTGCTTGCCGGCGCCGCGCTAACGGTGTTCGGTACGCTCGCTGCTGCGCAAACAGCGGAACGTGAGATTTTCGTCGAACAAGGCCAGCGCAGCACGAGCCAGAATGCGACGAAGCATGAAAAATCCGCGAAGCCGCTAAGGCAGGATGGACAGCGCACAACGCCCCCGCGGGACCAGGTGTCAGTGCAGGCGATCAATCAGGATTTTTGGATCTACTCAGCGCTGACCGAGATCCAGTTCGACGATGATCGGGACGGATTTTTCACGCGCCTGATACTCGATTTCGACGCCGATACGATTTTCTCTAGCGCCGACGTCTACGCGGTGCTTTATCTATCGCTAGAAGGCGGCCCTTGGAATGAGTTGACGGTGACCGATGTGTTTACGATCTTCGGCGCCGGTGCTGGCGACGAGTACTTCGTCGACACCGATTTGATATCGGGCTATCCAACCGGCTCGTATGACCTGCTCATCGAGCTGTACGACACGTTCGATGGCCGCCTAGTCGCGGAGTTTGGGCCGAATGATTCGCTCGATCTGTTCGACTTGCCGCTGGAAGACCAGACGCGCGACGAAGTCATCATCGTCGGCGGTGGGCAGGTTATCGCTGTTACCGAGGGCGGCGGTGGTGCCCTGGGCGGGCTTGGCTTGCTGGCCTTGACCGCACTCCTGATCGCTCGTCGCCGGTATCAACACTCCAAGCAATAGGTTCAGTAGGCGCCGCTTCCACCGCTGTGGGAGCGGCGTCTCGTCGCGATTTAGCCGCGGGTAGCATTGACGCTATCGCCATCGAGCCGGGACGGCCCTCCCGCAGCTTCTTTTGCCGTCAGCGCCAAACCCCGATGTGGGAGCGGCGTCTCGCCGCGATTTAGCCGCGGGTAGCATTGACGCTATCGCCATCGAGCCGGGACGGCCCTCCCATAGCTTCGTTCGCCGACGGCACCAAACCCCGATGTGGGAGCGGCGTCTCGCCGCGATCTCAGCAATAAAAAAGGCCCCGGTATTTGCATACCGGGGCCTCTTGTCGCTAGGCGACGCAAGTTAAGCGTTAGACGCTCTCCTTACATCATGCCGCCCATGCCGCCCATGTCTGGCATCGGCGGAGCAGCAGGCTCGTCAGCCTTCGGGGCCTCGGCAACCATCGCTTCGGTGGTCAGCAGCAGGCCAGAGACAGACGCCGCGTTTTGCAGTGCGAAACGCGTGACTTTGGTCGGATCAAGAATACCCATCTTGATCATGTCACCGTATTCGCCAGTCGCCGCGTTGTAGCCATAGGTGTTGGTTTTGCCAGCAGCAACCGAGTTAAGAACGACCGAGGCATCGCCGCCAGCATTCGACACGATTTGCCGCAACGGCTCTTCAACAGCGCGACGCAGGATGTTGATACCAACATCCTGATCATCGTTGTCGCCTTCGAGCTTGGCAATCTTGTTAACGGCGCGGATCAGCGCAGTACCACCACCCGGAACAACACCCTCTTCGACGGCGGCACGCGTGGCGTGCAGCGCGTCTTCGACGCGGGCTTTCTTCTCTTTCATTTCGACTTCGGTCGCAGCGCCGACCTTGATGACAGCAACACCGCCAGCCAGTTTGGCGACGCGTTCTTGCAGCTTCTCACGGTCGTAATCCGACGACGATTCTTCGATTTCAGCATTGATCTGCGCGACGCGACCTTTGATGTCTTGCGCGCGACCTGCACCGTCGATAACGGTCGTGTTTTCTTTGGTGATTTGGATTTTATTGGCTTCACCAAGATCTTCCAGCGTCGCTTTCTCAAGCGACAAACCCACTTCTTCCGAAATGACCTGGCCGCCCGTCAGGATCGCGATGTCTTGCAACATGGCTTTGCGGCGGTCGCCGAAGCCCGGTGCTTTGACAGCAGCAACTTTGACGATGCCACGGATGTTGTTAACAACCAGCGTAGCCAGCGCTTCGCCTTCCACATCTTCAGCGATGATGATCAGCGGACGACCGGCTTTCGCAACGCCTTCAAGCAACGGCAGCAGATCGCGGATGTTCGAGATTTTTTTGTCGAACAGAAGGATCAGCGGGTTGTCGAGCTCAACGCTTTGCGAGTTCTGGTTGTTGATGAAGTACGGCGACAGGTAGCCACGATCGAACTGCATACCTTCAACGACGTCGAGTTCGTTGTTAAGGCCTGAGCCTTCTTCAACAGTGATAACGCCTTCTTTGCCGACTTTGTCCATCGCCTCAGCGATGATTTCGCCAATTTCGCTGTCAGAGTTGGCAGAGATCGTGCCGACTTGAGCGATAGCGGTGTCGTCTTTGCAAGGCTTCGACAGCTTCTTCAGCTGCTCGACGATCGCCGCCGAGGCTTTGTCGATGCCGCGCTTGAGGTCCATCGGGTTCATGCCCGCAGCAACGGCTTTCAGGCCTTCGCGCAGGATGGCTTGTGACAGAACGGTAGCGGTCGTCGTGCCGTCACCGGCAACGTCAGAAGTTTGCGAAGCAACTTCTTTGACCATCTGTGCACCCATGTTTTCGAACTTGTCTTCCAGTTCGATTTCCTTGGCGACAGAAACACCGTCTTTTGTGACGGTCGGAGCGCCAAAGCTTTTGTCGAGGACTACGTTGCGACCTTTCGGACCCAGCGTGACTTTGACGGCATTGGCAAGAACGTTAACGCCGGCAAACATTTTTTGGCGGGCGTCATCACTGAAACGCACGTCTTTAGCGGCCATTTCAAGCTTCCTTATATCGAGTTAATGAGAGAGATCAGGGCGGGTTGGCGGCTTATTTGCCGTCCAGTACCGCCATGACGTCGTCTTCTTTCATGACCAGCAGCTCTTCGCCGTCGATTTTGACTTCGGTGCCGCTGTATTTGCCGAACAACACGGTGTCGCCCTTCTTGAGGTCGAGCTTGCGTACTTCGCCGCTGTCGAGGATTTTGCCGTTGCCGACGGCGACGACTTTGCCCTTGATCGGCTTTTCGGTAGCGCTATCGGGAATGACGATGCCGCCGGGTGACGTGCGCTCTTCTTCCATGCGCTTGACGATGACACGATCGTGAAGAGGACGAATCTTCATCGGGTTGTCTCCTGTGAGTGTCTGAAATTGTTAACAATTTTTGTTCGCGGCCCGTGCAGTTGTTAGCACTCACCGCGAGGGAGTGCTAATCATAGGGATGCCAGATCGAATTTCAAGGGCCACCGCAGCGATCGGGCGCCAAAAAATGCCCGTATTCAGCAAGCGAACGGACCGTTACAGGCAGCTTTCGCGATCGACATTTGAAATAATTCGGGAATCGGCCGGGTCTCAAATTGCGTGGACGATCACGGGCATGTCCCGGGAACTCAGTCACAATGGCCGGTCTGATCTTTTAATCACGGTACAAAAATCGAGCCCATGCGCCCATCGCTCTCCATTGCTGCTCTGTCGTTGCTGGCCACGGTATTTGCCGCGACGCCAAGCTTTGCTGCTGACCAACCGCTGGCACCAGACGAGGCGTTTCAGTACACGCTGACCGATGACGGCGACGCAATCCGTGTCGACTGGACGCTGGCGCCGGGCTACTACCTGTACCAACACTCGCTGCAATTCGCCGCGACGGGCGCTGTGACCTTGGGTGAGCCCGACCTGCCGGAGGGCTTGCCGCACAGCGACGAGTTTTTCGGCGATCGCATCATTTACCGCGACGGCTTTTCGCTGCGGATTCCGTACTCCGGCGATGGCGCCACGGCGATCGAGGTGCGCTCGCAAGGCTGCGCCGACCTCGGCATCTGCTACCCGCCGCAACGCTGGACGCGCGATATCGCGCTGGGCGATTCGTCGAGCGCCGTACTCGGCCAGGCCGAGTCGCCGTTTGGGAACGTTGGTGGCGGTTCGGCCGTGCTTGCGAGCGGTGGCGAGTTCTTGCCGATCGATCAAGCTTTCGACCCGATCGTTGATGTCATCGACGCCAACACGATCGAGGTCGGCTGGCAGATTGCACCCGGCTATTACCTGTATCGCGACAGCTTCGCGGTCACAACCGAAAGCGCGGTGGTCAATACGCCCGACGCGCTAGCGATGCCGGCGGCCAAATCGAAGGTCGACGAATACTTTGGCGACACTGCCGTTTATTACGATGGCGTTCGTTACGAAGCGCCGCTCACCTACACCGACGAGACGACCAATCAATTCCAGCTGGCGTTGAAATACCAAGGCTGCGCCGAAGACGGCATTTGTTACCCACCGTCGACACGGCTTGTCGACATTGACCTGTCGCGGCTTGGCGCGACCGTACTCCCCGCCGGCGCCGAGTTCGCCGCCGCGAGTTCCGCGGCGACACCCGCCGTTGCCAGTACCAGTGCCGTTATAACCGGCACGACGAGCGCCGTGGCGGTCGATGGCGAGTCCGCGCAAGACCGCTTCGCCCGCATCATCCGCGAAGGCAATATCTGGGTGGTTCTCGGCACGTTCTTCGTTGCCGGTTTGCTGCTGTCGCTAACACCCTGCGTTTTACCGATGATTCCAATTCTGACCAGCATCATCGCCGGCGACAAAGCCACACTAACGCCATCGCGCGGTTTCTCGTTGGCGCTCACCTATGTCATGGGCATGGCGCTGACGTACACGATCGCCGGCGGCGTTGCGGCAGCGGCGGGTCAACAAGCACAAGCTGTGTTCCAACAACCGTGGATACTGGCGCTCTTCTCGGGCTTGTTCGTCCTACTGGCGATCAGCATGTTCGGCGCCTTCGAACTGCAAATGCCCTCGTCCATTCAGACACGGCTTGCCGCGATCAGCGGTCGGCAGGAGTCGGGCACCTTCGCCGGCGCGTTTATCATGGGTGTGTTGTCCTCGTTGATCGTGACCGCCTGTGTGGCACCGCCGCTGGTCGCCGCGCTAGCGATTATTGGTCAGAGCGACGACGTCATCCGCGGCGCCTCAGCGCTGTTCGTCATGAGCATCGGTATGGGGACGCCGCTGCTCATCGTCGGCGCAACCGCCGGCAAGATCATGCCGAAGACCGGTAATTGGATGGTCGCTGTCAAAGTTGGTTTCGGCTTTGTCATGCTCGCGCTAGCGGTCTACATCGTCGATCACTTGCTGCCTGGGCCATTGACATTGGCGCTATACGGCACGATAGCCGTCGTCGCCAGCATCTACCTCGGCGGTCTCGACACACTAACGGCCGAGTCTGGCGCCGGTCAGCGCGCTGCCAAAGCGTTCGGTATTGTCGGTTTAGTCTACGGTGCTGCGTTGGTGCTAGGCGCACTGGCAGGCAATGAGGACCCGCTAAAGCCGATTAGTTTCGCCGGTGCTGGCAGTAGCGGTGGCGTTGCTGTCAGCGATCAACAACTTGATTTCGTAACGGTACGCAACGTCACCGAACTCGACGCGCAACTCGCCGTGGCCGAACAACGTGGTCAGCCCGTGATGCTCGACTTCTACGCCGACTGGTGCGTTGAGTGCAAAGTGATGGAAAAGTACACGTTCAGCGACAGCGCCGTTCGAGACGTTCTGGGCCCGGCATTGCTGCTGAAAGCGGATGTCACCGCAAACAGTGCCGACGATCGCGCTTTGCTAGGTCGCTTCGATTTCTTTGGGCCGCCAGGAATTGTGTTCTTCAACGGTCAGGGAATCGAACATCGACGTTACCGCGTCGTTGGTGAAATGGGACCCGAGGAATTTTCGCGCCACGTGGCGGCGGCCTTTTCAACCAGCTAAGCTCCGCCGTTCAATGTCGTAACGGCGCCCCTCACAATGCAAAAACTTGGATTAGCGGCATTGGTCATACTGGCCATGGCGGGCGGCTTTGTTGCCTCGAAGGCGTTGCAGCCAAAAGCGAGTGCCGGCTCGGCGGCCCATACGATGGAGATCGCAGCGTCGGCTGACGCCGTCGATTTTTCGTTGCCACAGCCGAATGGCGAAACGCTAACGTTAAGCGCATCCGACGGAAATGTCCGCGTCTTAAATTTTTGGGCAACATGGTGCGCCCCGTGTCGACGAGAAATCCCGTTACTGAAGGCGCTTGCCGAAGCCGAAGCAAGCGCCGGTATCCGCGTGATCGGTATTGCTGTCGATGAGGCGGATGCGGTTAGCGCGTATGCCGACGACATCGCCTTCAACTACCCGAACGTGCTAGCAGAAGCCGCCGCGAATGCGTTGGTGGCTGACTACGGTTTGGATTTCATCGGCCTGCCGTTAACGCTAGTGATTGCGCCCGATCGCGAGCTGGTCTACGCCCATGCCGGTGAGTTGAAGCAGGCCCAACTCGAAGCGCTGCTGCCCACACTGCGCGCACTGGCAGCCGGCCGCATCGATGCCGAGCAGGCTCGCGAGCAGCTCACAGACGGTTAGCCACACGGCGCCCCACGCTACGGTCAAAAGCTGCGCAAACGTCAACGGTTGCTATTTCCGCTCGCCTCGCTAAACTGCGGCTATCTTCGCCGATCCTGCCCAGTTCGTGACGGAAAAAGCGTCCATCCTTCTACTTAACGGTCCCAACCTAAATACCTTGGGCCGCCGCGAGCCCGAGATCTACGGTTCCGCCACGTTAGCGGACGTTGAAAACGCGGTAACGCGCCGTGCGGCTGGGCTTGACGCGACCGTCGCAACACTGCAGTCGAACGCCGAACATCTGCTCGTCGAACGGGTTCAGGCGGCGGCGGACGACGGAACGGATGCGATCATTATTAACGCCGCTGCGTTGACTCACACCAGCGTCGCGTTACGAGACGCGCTCGCCTACGCCGCACTGCCCTTTTGGGAAGTGCACATTTCGAATGTTTTTGCTCGCGAAACGTTTCGCGAACTCAGTTACTTAAGCGATATCGCTACCGGCGTCATTGTCGGTTGCGGACCGGTCGGATACGAGCTCGCGCTCGAAGCGGCTATCGCTCACCTTCGGCCGCCTGCATGAGAGCCACACCATGGATATACGCAAAGTTAAAAAACTGATTGAGTTGTTGGAAGAATCCGGGGTCGCCGAAATCGAAATTTCGGAAGGCGAGGACTCGGTGCGCATCACACGCCATGCCGGCGGCGTGGCCGCTGCGCCGGTCTACGCAGCGCCGCCAGCGCCGATTGCAACCGCTGCACCGCCCGCACCCGCGGCCGAAGCGGCTGCACCAGCGGCGCCTGCCGAGGACGGGCATGAAGTGGTGTCGCCCATGGTGGGGACTTTTTACGCGTCGTCGTCGCCAGGCGCTGCCGCCTTCGTCCAGGTGGGTGACAAAGTCAACGCTGGCGACACGCTTTGCATCATCGAGGCGATGAAAATGATGAACCCGATCGAGGCTGACGTCGCCGGCGTCGTGAAGTCGATCCGCTGCCAAAACGGCGACACCGTAGAATTTGGCCAGGCGTTGTTCGTCATCGACCAACGTGGCGGCGACTAAGCCATGCTCGACAAAGTCGTCATTGCCAATCGCGGCGAGATCGCCCTGCGCATCCTACGTGCCTGTCGCGAGATCGGCATTAAGACGGTCGCTGTGCACTCGACCGCCGATAGCAACTTAAAACACGTACTGATGGCCGACGAATCGGTCTGTATCGGTCCGGCACCGTCAACGGAAAGCTACCTAAATATGCCGGCAATTATCAGCGCTGCTGAAATTACCGACGCGGTGGCGATCCATCCCGGCTACGGGTTCTTGTCGGAGAACGCAGACTTCGCGGAGCGAGTCGAACAGTCCGGCTTTACCTTTGTCGGGCCACGCGCCGATTCGATCCGCATCATGGGCGACAAAGTCGCAGCGATCGCTACGATGAAAAAAGCGGGCGTACCGACCGTTCCCGGTTCCGACGGCCCGCTAACAGACGACAAAGAGCGCAACCTCGCGATGGCACGTGAGATCGGCTACCCGGTCATTATCAAGGCCGCCGGAGGTGGTGGTGGTCGCGGTATGCGTGTCGTCCAAACCGAAGGGTCACTGATCAACGCGATCGCTGTTACGCAAGCCGAAGCCGGCGCCGCTTTCGGTAACCCGGTCGTGTACATGGAAAAGTTCCTTGAGAAGCCGCGACATATTGAGTTCCAGGTCCTCGCCGATACGCACGGCAACGTTATTCACTTAGGTGAGCGCGACTGCTCGATGCAACGACGCCACCAGAAAGTGATCGAGGAAGCACCGGCCCCGGGCATCAGCGACGAAGTGCGGCAGAAGATTGGCCAACGCTGTGTACAAGCCTGTAAAGAAATCAACTACCGCGGCGCCGGCACCTTCGAGTTTTTGTACGAAGACGGCGAGTTCTACTTCATTGAAATGAACACGCGCGTTCAGGTCGAGCATCCGGTGACCGAGATGATCACCGGCATCGATATTGTCAAAGAACAGTTGCGCATCGCTTCTGGCGAGGCGCTGTCTATTACCCAAGATGAAGTTCAGATTCGCGGTCACGCAATTGAATGTCGAATCAACGCGGAAGACCCAAAGACGTTCGTCCCGAGTCCAGGTCCCGTTCGGCTTTGGCATCCGCCAGGTGGGCTCGGCGTGCGTGTCGACAGCCACCTCTATACTGGCTACGTCGTTCCGCCGCACTATGACTCTATGATCGGCAAACTGATCGTGTCCGCACAGACTCGCGAGGGCGCGATTGCTCGTATCAACAGTGCGTTGTCGGAGATTGTCGTCGAGGGCATTAAGACCAATGTCCCGTTGCATCAAGAAATCTGTAGTCACGGTGCGTTTCTCGCCGGCGGCACAGATATCCACTACTTGGAAAAGCGCCTCGGTTTGTAGCGCGCCGGAGCTCCTGTGGCCTGGCAGCAGATACACATTCGCACCGACGACACGGGCGCCAGCCCGTTAGAAGAGCACTGTCTGGCACTCGGCGCCGTGGCGATCACACTCGCGGATCGCGGCGACGAACCCGTCTTGGAACCTGCGCCTGGTGAGACACCACTATGGAACCAGATCACGCTGACCGCGTTATTTGACGCCGCGGCCGATAGTGACTTGATCGTTGCAGCCCTCGCCGACAATGGTGTTCGACCGGACGATGTCCGGGTGGAGCGGCTCGCCGAAAGGAACTGGGTCGATGAGTGGCTGCGTGACTTTGAGGCCCGCGATATTGGTCCGCGTCTGCGTATTGTGGCGAGCCACCAGGTGGAACCACCGGATGAACGCGTTCGTGTCGTCCTGGACCCCGGTCTAGCATTCGGCACCGGCACGCACACGACGACGGCACTGGTTCTCGAATGGCTACAGCAGGTGGCAGTCGACACTCGAACGGTCCTCGACATGGGTTGCGGCTCGGGTATTCTGGCGATCGCCGCTCTGAAGTTAGGTGCGAGTCGCGCGGATGGCGTGGATATTGATGCGCAGGCACTAACCGCCACTCATCGCAACGCCGCCATCAATGCCGTTGCGGAGCGGTTGCGCGTCTTTGCACCGGCCGAGTTGCCGAGCGGCCGTTACGAGGTTGTGGTGGCCAACATTTTGGCGAACACGTTGATGGATATGGCCGACGAACTGACCGCAAGAACGGCACCGGGCGGTGCTCTAGCGCTAACCGGCATTCTCGACGCGCAGGCCACGAACGTCGAGCAAGCGTATGCGGGCGCATTCAACTTAGCACCCACCGTGCGGCGCGACGGCTGGGCGCTTGTCAGCGGGGTACGCCGATGATTATCGAGGTCAAATGCCCCGCGTGCGGAACCGTATTCGCGCTCGACAAAACAACGCTGAAGCCGGACGACCCGCGCGTACGCTGCGGTGAATGTCAGACCGTGTTCGAGGTCAACAGCGAAACGATCGAAGAGACGGCCGAGCGGCCGTTTGCTGAGACAGGCGTCGGCTGGGTCGTTGTTTCATCGCGTGACGCACCGGCAGATGTCGACGACGAAGAGGTCGGCGCCCGCTACGTGACAGCGAACGAAGCGGCGTCTTGGGCCGAGCTAGGCGCACCCGGCAACGACGCCGATGTCGACGCAGTCGCTGGTGGCTCGGAGAGCGACGCTGCAACGGTAACCGACGAACTCGATTCTGCGACCGAGGGCAACACGCGATCAGCTAGCGCTCCGCCGCTGGTTAGCGCTGCCGACCGACCGGTCGGTGACGACCTCGACAGTGATACGGACGGCATTGCAGCGGCGGGCGACAACGACGAAGGCGCAGCGCAGGCCGACGACGAACCGCAAAACGAGGAAACGCTGGCATTCGAAGCGCCGCCACCGCCACCGTTGAGTGTCGTCGACAAACCACCGCCTGCCGGCGACGATTGGCAGGCATTGCTAGCGGAAATCGATACGCTACCCGATTTGGAAGCGGCCACCGAATTGGACGCTGGCGTTGACGGCGCGCAAGGCGGCGCTGCGCCGACGGCTGATGAGGCCGATATCGATCTGACTGACGGCGACGACGCCCATGCGGAGCTTGCGGCAGCCCATGACCACGGCAGGCCAGACGCCAATGAGCCTGCCGATGACGCACTTGCTGGCGTTGGCGAATCGAGTGACATCATCGACAGCGGACAGGCCGTCTTAAGCGACGCTGACGATTCATCGGTTGACATTGCAGGCGCTCGCGAAGACGAGACGGGCGACGACGAATTTGTCCTGTCACTCGATGTCGATTCGCCATTGGCAGGCGCGGACACCGATGCCGATAGCGACGAGTCAGCGGCCGAGGTACCAAGTGAGCCGGAACAGGACGCCCCGGAACCGATCACCGGCTCCGGATTACCGGAACCGAGTGATGAGGAAATCATGCGCGAGTTCACCGTCTCGGCATCTGACTTCCTGCCGGCCGATGACGCCTTCGTTGAAGCGGTGGTCGATAACTTTATTCTCGAAGCTGACGACGACGCGCTCGCCGTCGACACAGCCAGCGCGCTGAACCAGCAAATCAATGCGGAAGCCAGCGGCGAGGCCATTACCGATAGCCAGACCGATGAGCAAACCCCAGATACGTCCGGGATCTTTGTCAGCGAAACGCGCTTACCCGAACATCATGCTGAAGCCAGCGTGCCACACGCCGACTCCGACGAAGCGATTTTCGAAACGGCTATCGGCCTAGCCAACGAAGCACCGACACCGACGTTCTGGACGCGCTACGGCGGCTTGGCGGCCGCCGTGGCGGCGTTAGCGTTGATGGCGCAGGCGCTGCATCAATACCGGTCCGATCTCGCAACCGTCGGTTGGCTAAATCCGCTCTACGGCACCATTTACGGTGAGCGACTGGCGCCGGCATGGGATATCCGAGACTTATGTTTCGAACAACGCGATGCATCAGCGAACGAGACGACCATGCGAGTAGTCGGCCGGGTCCGCAATCGCGCCGACCAACCACTGCCCTACCCGTTGGTACACGTAACGCTACTCAGCCGTTTCGATGACGGTGCCCGCACCACCCCGCTCGCACATCGGCTGTTGCCGGCCGATCGTTACCTCGTCGGTGGATCGCCCGCCGAGCGAATTGCGCCCGGCGCATCGTTCGATGTTGAGGCGCTACTGCGAGACCCTGGCGAACAGGCCTCTGGCTATGAGCTGGAAGTCTGTTTTCGGCGCGATGACGGTCAGTTAGCGTGCAATAGCGGCTGTTAGGCAGCAGCACCAAACTGCTAAGCTTCGGGGCCGCGTTAGTAAACGGCTCAGGAGCGATGGTCGCCACGGCGAAATCCCTAACGGATGACGCGATCTGGATCGGTCCGCATCGGCTATCCGGCCGGGCGTTAATGGCGCCGATGGCCGGAATCACCGATCCGCCGTTCCGGCGTATTGTGCGCCGATTCGGAGCCGCCGTTGCGGCCTCGGAAATGACGACCGCGGACACGAGTCTCTGGCAAAGTCGGAAGTCTCAACAGCGACTCGCTTTCGACGACGAGGCGGGACTGCGGGTCGTGCAAATCGCCGGTGCCGATGCAGAGCCGATGGCGCAAGCCGCCATCGCGCTCGAGCAAATGGGCGCCGACATCGTCGACATCAATATGGGCTGCCCAGCCAAAAAAGTCTGCCGCAAACTCGCCGGCTCGGCTCTGCTTCGCGACGAGACTGAAGTCGCCACTATCCTCAATGCCGTCGTCAACGCGGTCACCATCCCCGTCACGCTGAAAACGCGCACGGGTTGGGACACCGACAACCGCAATATCGTGCGGATCGCGACGTTAGCTGAGGACAGTGGTATCGCTGCGTTAGCAGTGCACGGGCGAACGCGCGCGTGTCGCTTTGGTGGCACGGCCGAATACGCGCATATCGCCGCCGCCGCCGCTGCCGTGCGCATACCGGTTTTTGCTAACGGCGACATCACGACACCGGAGAAGGCACTTGAAGTTTATCAAGCAAGCAACGTTGCCGGCGTAATGATTGGTCGTGCTGCAAAAGGTCAGCCGTGGATCTTTCGCGACATAAACGCTGCTCTCGACAAAAACGGCTCGGTGTCAAGACTTTCTATCGTGGAGGTCCGTGATATTATCCTCGGCCACCTCGAAGACATGTACCGTTTTTATGGGGATAAAAGCGGTGTACGGGTGGCAAGAAAACATCTGATCGCTTACAGCGAGAACCTGACAGGTGGGGACGCATTTCGTCGCGCCGTCGTGCGAGAAGAGGCCGCGACACAGCAGTTTGAAATGACCGCATCGTTTCTCGCAACAACGAGTTGGTCGATCAGTACCCCGAGGGCCGGGGCTGGCACCGAATAGATGCCACCGGGAAGAATAACGAGACAAAACAAAATCCGGGCACGTAACCACCGTGGCAAAGAAGAAAGCGAAGAAAGACAAAAACAAACCACTGGGACGACTGACCGAAGAAGCGCTAACGCAATACTTCAGCACCTTGAACGGCCACAACCCGAACGGGCTGTACGACCTGGTGTTGGGTGAAGTCGAAAAACCATTGCTGCGCAAAGTGATGCAATACACGGGCGGTAACCAAAGTCGAGCAGCCGAGGTACTCGGCATCAATCGCGGCACGCTGCGCAAAAAGCTGCAGCAATACGCACTGATCGAACAACGTTAGACGGTCTGTTATGAACCATGCCCCGCGCGCGCTGCTGAGCGTCTCCGACAAAACGGGGCTGACCGAGTTTGCAGCGGCTCTTGAAGGGGCCGGTTATGAGCTCGTCTCTACCGGTGGTAGCGCGAAAGCAATAGCGGCGGCCGGTATTGCCGTCACCGACGTAGCGAGCGTCACCGGTTTCCCGGAGATCATGGCGGGTCGGGTCAAGACGCTGCACCCTGCGGTGCACGGCGGCATCTTGGCACGGCGTGGCACGGACGAAGCAACGATGGCCGAACATGGAATCCGGCCAATCGATATTGTGGTCGTCAATCTATATCCGTTCGAGCAAACCATCGCCCGTGACGGAGCGAGCTTTGCTGACGCCATCGAGAACATCGATATTGGCGGACCGGCGATGATACGGGCTGCCGCCAAGAACCACGCGTCCGTCGCTGTGATCGTAGACCCTAAAGACTACGAACGCGTCGCGGCCACGTTAACGAGCGGCGGACCTAGCGAGGAACTTCGCAGCGAACTCGCGGCGCGTGCGTACCGTCATACCGCGTTCTACGACACCGTCATCAGCGAATACTTGCTGAACAAAAAAGACGCACGGCCTGATGGCACGGCACTGGCGATTGCGGCCCGCGAGGTGATGCCGCTTCGCTATGGCGAGAACCCACACCAATCCGCCAGACTCTACCGCGACCCGGGCGTGCAATCCGGAACATTGGCGGCTGCCGAACTGCTACAGGGCAAACCGCTGTCCTACAACAATCTTGCCGATGCCGACGCCGCGTTGGAGTGTGTGCGACATTTCGACAGCGCGGCCTGCGTCATCGTCAAACACGCCAATCCGTGCGGCGTAGCGACCGGCGAATCGGCACTCGACGTTTACGAGGCCGCGTACCGAACCGATCCAACCTCGGCCTTCGGCGGCATCATCGCGTTTAATTGCGCGCTCGATGCGGCAACAGCGACGGCGATTATCGATCGGCAATTTGTCGAGGTGTTATTGGCACCGACCGTCGACGAGGCGGCCCGCGATGTTCTCGCGAAACGCTCGAACCTACGTTTACTCGAAATCGGTGACCTGCACGAGCGCCGCGACGCCGCCTACGAGATAAAGAAAATCTCGGGCGGACTACTCGTCCAAGATCGTGACGACGGTGTCATCGGCGAAACCGACCTCACCGTAGTGACCGCTCGCGCGCCAGATCCTCACGAATTACGCGATTTATTGTTCGCCTGGAAAGTCGTCAAGTACGTCAAATCGAACGCCATTGTGTTTTGCCGTGACAACGCGACGCTTGGTATCGGCGCCGGACAGATGAGCCGGGTCTATTCAACTCGTATAGCCGCGATCAAAGCCGCGGATGAGTCGCTGGACCTCAATGGCTCTGTGCTGGCATCGGATGCGTTTTTCCCGTTCCGCGACGGCATCGATGCGGCGGCAGAACATGGCATCCGAGCGGTCATACAACCGGGCGGCTCCAAACGCGACAACGAAGTTATCGACGCCGCCAACGACCATGGGCTAGCCATGGTGATGACCGGCATGCGTCATTTCCATGGGCTAGCCATGGAA